>CAVTIX010000019.1:0-87500 GCA_963734725.1 uncultured Actinomycetes bacterium | reverse complement strand
CCGGCGCGGGGCGTGCGCGCGGTACACCGACACGGTCGGGTCGCCGGTGACCCAGAACCGCCACGGGACGTCGCCCGCGGCGCTCACCCCGACCCGCGGCCCGTGGCTGATCGAAGCGCCGGCCAGCTCCGCCGGTCCCGCCGGTCCCGTCCCCGCCAGCTCTCCCGGTCCCGGCGGTCCCGCTCCGGCCTCCGCCGGGCCGGGCCACCGCACCCGCAGCGGTGACGCCGGGTCGCAGACGTCGGCGCCGTTCTGCGCCCAGGTGATGGCCAGCGCCTGGCAGAGCCGGGCGGGCCCGCGCGCCAGATCACGGCCGCCCGGGCCCGGGGCAGTCCGCCGGGTCCTGGCCAGGCCCTCGCCCTCGACGACCCGGCCAGCTCGCAGCAGCACCGCGGACGCGGCGCCTTCCGGCAGGCACACCAGGTTCACGCAGAAGTGCATGCCGTAGGTGAAGTACACATAAGCGTGCCCGGGAGGGCCGAACATCACGGCGTTGCGCGGCGTCTGGCCACGGTAGGCGTGGGACGCGGGGTCGGCTTGCCCGTGGTAGGCCTCCACCTCGGTCAGGGCCACGGCGACCAGGCCCTCGGGGGTGTCGTGCTCGAGCACGCAGCCCAGCAGGGCGGGCGCTACCTCAGCCGCACTGCAGGCGAACGTGTCCCGCGGCAGTATCACGGCCGCGGCCTCCCCTCGTACGCCGGCTCCTCTTGTGCCGGCATCAGCCACCGCACTATAGGACACGACGCAGTCTGGGCTTGGCAACAAATAGGTGCACACTCGGCCACGCACCGTTGACCCGGTTCCGGCGCCGGTCTAGCGTCCCCAGTGGCCTTGATCCCCCGTCTGGGCCAGAGACGGTGAACCGTGCCAATCGTCCGGCTGGCGCCCGCGGCCGGCCGGACCGCGGACAACTGGGAGGCACCTTGCAGAATCCGCTCCGCGCACTGATGGTTTCCGGCGCGACCTTAGCGCTGGCAGGTCTCGGCATCGCCGCACCCGCGCTGGCGGCCCCGTCCGGGCCGCCGTCGGTCTTGCATGTGGGCCAGATCGGCCGGCAGACCGTGGCATCCCACGGCAACTGTGAACCGGACACGCTGGTCGAGCCGGACATCGCCGTCTCTCCGTTCAACACCGATATCGAGGTGGCGGTCGCGCACGACTGCCGGTTCGCCAACGGCGGAGCGGTGGACATCTTCTACGCCTGGACGCATGACGGCGGCGCGCACTGGCGCCAGTCCCGGCTGCCCGGGCTGACCAAGGCGGTCGGCGGCACCTACGACCGTGCCTCGGACCCGGTCGTGGCCTTCGGCTCTGACGGCAGCGTGTACGTCTCGTCGCTGGTTTTCGACGTCACGTGCCCGACCGGCGTTGCCGTATCCCGGTCCACTGACGGCGGTGCCACCTTCGGCAAGCCGGTCCTGGCCCAGCACAGCAACACCTGCGCCGTGTCCGACGACAAGAACTGGCTGGTCACCGACACCCAGCCGAACAGCCCGTTCTTCGGCCGCATCTACCAGTTCTGGACCGAGTTCTTGTCCAACGGCGCGTCGCCACAGGTGGTCCGCTGGTCCGATGACAACGGGCGGCATTGGAGCGGCACGCACTTCCTTGCGTCGCACAAGCAGTTCGCGCAGAACTCGCAGGCATTCGTCCAGCCGGACGGCGCGATCACCGATACCTACCTGTTCGCCGGCCACGCGCTCGGCGACACCATCCGGCAGGGGTTCGTCCTGAGGAACGGCGCCAACGCGGGTAGCGAGGTCTCGATAGTGGCGCAAACCTCCTTCGACGGGGGTGCCCACTGGACCAAGCCAGTGGTGGTGGCCAGGAACGTAGGTGGCGGCCCGGCCGGCATCCGCTGCTGCTTGCCGCTGATGGAGGGTGACCACGCGACCGGGCGGATGTTCCAGGTCTGGAACGCCAACGGGCCCGGCGTGCAGGACGCGGTCGAGATATCCCGCTCTATCGACGGCGGGCAGCACTGGTCCAGCCCGGTCCAGGTGACCCAGGGGCGCAGCTCAGCCATCCAGTACATCAACGCTGCGGTCGCGACGGCCGCCGGCCGGGTCTTCGTCAGCTACGGCCGGCGTGACCTGACCCACCCCAATATCATCCAGCAGGAGCTGACCTGGTCAGACAACGGCGGCGCCACGTTCGCCACGCCGATTGCCCTTGGCCCGCCGTCGAACCTGAGGTGGGCGGCGGTCGCCGGGGGCAAGTTCCCTGGTGACTACACCGGCCTGTCGGCCACCCCGACCAGGGTGGCGGGCGCCTGGACGGTCTCGTCCAAGCCGCCGAACCCGGCGGCCGCGTTCCACCAGACCCTCTTCGCGGCCACTCTCGTCTCGGCCACCCGGCGCTCATAGCTATCCATCCACACTGACCTCCGGCGCCTGGCGGCGCCGGGGTCAGTTCCCGTGTACGGCGGGGTAGCGGCGCACGGCGGGCGGAGGAGCGAGCAAGGACAGCTCGGCGATCTGGCGGATGGCCGGATGGTAGGCGCGGGCGGGACGGACCGGCGTCAGGAAGCCGCCCAGGCGGCGTGCTCGTCCACCACAGCGCGCAGCGCGGCGAGCTGCTCGGCGACCCGCTCCGGCGCGGTCCCGCCGTGCGCCTTCCGCGCCGCCAGCGCGCCGGTCACCGAGAGCACCTCGCGCACGTCCGGGGTCAGGTGCGGGAGATCTTCGCCAGATCCTCGTCGCTCACGTCCGGCAGGTCGCAGTCGTTCACCTGGCACCAGACCACCAGGTGGCCCACCACCTCGTGCGCCTCCCGGAACGGCACCCCGCGCCGCACGAGCAGTTCAGCCAGGTCGGTGGCCAGCGCGAAGCCGGTACTGGCCGCCCCCGCCAGTCGTTCTGCATTAATTCTGAGTGTGCTCACCAGACCAGCCATTGCGGGGAGCACCAGCAGCAGCGTGTTGACCGCGTCGAAGACCGGTTCCTTGTCCTCCTGCAGGTCCCGGTTGTAGGTCAGCGGCAGGCCCTTGAGCGTGGTGAGCAGGCCGGTGAGGCCGCCGATCAGACGGCCCGCCTTGCCGCGGGCCAGTTCGGCCACGTCGGGGTTCTTCTTCTGCGGCATGATCGACGACCCGGTCGCGTACGCGTCGTCGATCTCCACCCAGCCGAACTCCTGCGAGGACCAGAGCACGATCTCCTCGCCCAACCGGGACAGGTGCACACCGAGCAGCGCGGCGGTGAAGCAGAACTCCGCCGCGAAGTCCCGGTCGCTCACCGCGTCCATGGAGTTCTCCGCCGCACGCGCAAAACCCAGTTCCTCCGCAACCGCCTGCGGGTCGAGCGGCAGGGAGGACCCGGCGAGCGCGCCCGCGCCCAGCGGGCAGACCGCGGCCCTTGTGTCCCAGTCCCGCAGCCGCGACAAGTCGCGGGCCAGTGCCTGTGCGTGCGCCAGCAACTGGTGGCCGAACACCACCGGCTGCGCGTGCTGCAGGTGCGTCATCCCGGGCGCGGGCGCGGCCTGGTGCTGTTCGGCCTGGGACAGCAGCGCCGTCTCCAGTTCTACCACCCGCAGCGCGATGAGCCTGGCGTGGTCCCGCAGGTACATGCGCAGGTCGGTGGCGATTTGGTCGTTGCGGCTACGGCCGGCCCGCAGCTTCCCGCCGAGCGCGCCGACCCGTTCCAGCAGCCCGCGCTCCAGCGCCGTGTGCACGTCCTCATCGGCGGCCGTCGGCCGGAAGCTGCCGTCCCGGCAGGCCGCGGTGAGCCCGTCCAGGGCGGCGAGCAGCCGGGCAAGCTCATCGCCGGACAGCAGCCCGGCGCGGTGCAGCACGCGCGCGTGGGCCCGGGAGGCGAGCAGGTCGTAGGGCGCCAGCCGCCAGTCGAACTGGACGCTGACCGACAGCCTGGCCAGCGCCTCCGCGGGCCCGGACTCGAACCGCCCGCCCCACAGCCGCGTCGGCATGCGCTCCTGATCTGACACCTGGTTCCCTTCCAGCCGTTGCTGAAGTGCGGTCCCGCGCCCGTCCGCCGACCGGCAGGCGACGTTCCATGATGCTCCACGCTCGCGCCTGCCCACACCCGGTCTCGGGGGTGGCCGCACGCTTTGGGCTCAGCTCCCGGTGACCGTGACCGTTCCGGTGCCCGTGGCGGCCTGGATGACATGCGAGGACGCAGCCGCCCGCGGGACGGACACCCGGACGGAGCCGTCGTGAGTGCTCGCGGCGACCCGGTACGCCGTTCCGGACGGCCCACGGATGGCCACCGACCCGATCCCGGAGCTGGCGAAGATCTGCTGGGGCGGCGCGGTGAACCCGGCGCTGATCATTCCGGTTTCCGTGGTCAGCCGGATCCGCGGTCCAGACATCCCGCTCGCCTGAATCTGCCCGATGCTGGTGCTGGCCGTGATGGTCCCGGACAGGTCGCTCAGCCGGATCTGCCCCACTCCCAGCCGCACGGTCGTGCGGAGCCCACGCGGCACCATGAGGTCGAAGAGAACTCGCAGTCACGGGAGCGGGAGGGGCACCGGTAGCTCAGATCCAGCACGCCGCCGGTCAGCCGGCGGGTAATCACGGGGGCGCTGCCGCGGTAGACGAGGTGTGCCGTGATCGCGACCGTGCTCCGGTCCCCGCCAACGATGCTGACCGCGCCGACGCTGCCCGCACGACAAGCCTGGTGACGGGCGAGCTCACCAGAGAGCTCTCGGTGCGCCGGAAGAGGTAACTGTAGACAGCGCCCGCGTGGCGGTCGAAGAGTTGCCCGAACGCGTCATGGTCCCCGTGGGCGGCCCGGGACCACAGTGCGGCATCGCCGGGCCCACGGTCCACGGCAGCCATCTTCACGCTAACTACGTGTCCGGGTATACCTTCCAGGTTCCCGTGGCCCGGCCCTCAGCCGCCCGCGCGCTGGTCCCGGAGCGCGGCGGTCTTGCTGGGCAGCCCCCACAGCTCCACGAAACCTCTGGCCAGCCCCTGGTCGAAGGTGTCGCCCGTGTCGTAGGTGGCCAGCCCGTAGTCATAGAGCGAAACCGGGCTGCGCCGGCCGGTCACCACCGCCTGGCCGCCGTGCAGCCGCAGCCGGACGTCACCGGTCACGTGGCGGGAGGCCTCGGCCAGGAACGCGTCCAGCGCGCGCTTGAGCGGGGAGTACCAGAGCCCGTCGTAGACCAGCTCGATCCACCGCTGCTCCGCCGCGCGCTTGAACCTGGACAAGTCCAGCTCCATGCACACGCTCTCCAGCTCGGAGTGCGCGGCGATCAAGGAGATGGCCGCCGGGGCCTCGTAGATCTCCCGGCTCTTGATCCCGACCAGCCGGTCCTCGACCATGTCCACCCGGCCGACCCCCTGCGCCCCGGCGCGGGCGTTCAGCTCGGTGATGATCGTTAGCGGGGGCTGGGCCACGCCGTCGATCGCGACCGGCGCCCCGTCGGCGAAACTGAGCAGCAGCTCGTCGGGTTCCCGCGGCACGCCCGGATCCTCCGTGTAGGCCCAGACGTCGTCGTGCGGCGCCTCCCAGATGTCTTCCAGGTGGCCTGTCTCGCAGCTGCGCCCCCAGAGGTTCTGGTCGATCGAGTACGGGGACCGGCGTGTCACGTCGATTGGCAGCCCTTTCTCCTCCGCGAAT
Organism: uncultured Actinomycetes bacterium; assembly: GCA_963734725.1. GTDB lineage: Bacteria > Actinomycetota > Actinomycetes > Streptosporangiales > Streptosporangiaceae > DASXKD01. Next base: position 81,921 of record CAVTIX010000019.1, on the reverse strand, counting down.
GCGATCGCCTTGTCCCTGGTCATGCCGGAGTCCCGGACCGGCGCGAGCACCGTCACCTCCGGGGCCAGACTGGCCAGGCCCACCTCGAACCTGACCTGGTCGTTGCCCTTGCCGGTGCAGCCGTGCGCGACCGTGTCGGCGCCCCGCTCGCGGGCCACCCGGGCCAGGTGCTTGACGATCAGCGGCCGGGACAGCGCGGAGACCAGCGGGTAGCGGTTCATGTAGAGGGCGTTCGCCTTGATCGCGGGCAGGCAGTAGCCAGTGGCGAACTCCTCCCGCGCGTCCACCACCTCGGCGTCGGCGGCGCCGCAGGCCAGGGCCCGCTCGCGGATGGTGGCCATGTTCTCGCCGCCCTGGCCGACATCCATCGCGACCGCGATGACCTCGGCGCCAGTCTGCTCGGCGATCCAGCCAATGGCGACCGAGGTGTCCAGGCCGCCCGAGTAGGCAAGTATCACGCGCTTGGTCATGTGCATTCCTTGTCGTGTCGTAGCTATGTCGCTGGCCGGCGCTGTGACCGGCGGTTCCCCTCGGCGGCCGGGCCCCGCCCGGCTTAGGATCGTCGCTCTTCGGCGGCCTTCCGTTCCGCCTGTCGCAGCAGCGCGGCGGCCACCTCGGCCCCCCCGGCCGGGTCCCGGGTGATCACCAGGACGGTGTCGTCACCGGCGACCGTGCCGAGGATGGCGGGCCAGCCGGCGTGGTCGAGGGCGGAGGCGAGCAGTTGCGCGCCGCCGGCCGGGGTGCGCAGCACGACCAGGTTGGCGCTGGCCTCGGCGCTCACCAGCAGTTCAGCGGCGACCCGTGGCAGCGGCCCGAAGAAGATCGCTTCGGTTTCCGGCGTGGCGACGCCGCCGGGGCGCGAGCCGGGGCCGCCAGGCCCGGTGGGCAGCGCGTAGAACAGGGCGCCACCAGGCCCGCGCAGCCGGACCGCGCCCATTTCCTCCAGGTCGCGGGACAGCGTGGCCTGCCCGACCCGGACGCCACGGTCGGCCAGCAGCGCGGCCAGATCCTCCTGCGAGCGGACCTGCAGGCGCTCCAGGATCCCGGCGATCTGCTCGTGGCGGGCTGCCTTGGTCGCCGGGCGCACCGCGGTCACGGGGTCCGCCCCGTGGCCCGGACCTGCGCCGCAGCCTGGACCTGCCCCGAAGCCGGGACCTGGCCCGGGATCTGCTCCGTGGCCGCGGCCCGCGCCAGGATGCCCGGGAACGCCGCCAGGAACGCGCCGGCCTCGCGGTCGCTGAGGATCAGCGGCGGGGCCAGCCGGATGGCGTCCGGCTGCACGGCGTTGACCAGGAACCCCGCGTCACGGCAGGCCGCCTCCACCGCCCCGGCCACGGGCTGGGCCAGCACCGCGGCGAGCCACAGGCCCTCGCCCCGGACCCCGGCCAGCAGCGGGTGGCCGGTCCCGGCGATGCCGCGGGCCAGATACCGGCCGACTGACGCCGCGTGGGCCAGCAGCCCATCCCGCTCGATGGTGTCCAGCACCGCCAGCGCGGCCGCGCACGCGACCGGGTTCCCGCCGAACGTGCTGCCGTGGTCCCCCTTGCGCAGCGCGCCGCCCGCCGCGCCGAGGCCGATGCAGGCGCCGATCGGCAGCCCGCCGCCGAGCCCCTTGGCGAGCGTGAGCACGTCAGGCACGACCTCCGCGGCCTGGCAGGCGAACCAGGCGCCGGTGCGGCCGATGCCGCTCTGGATCTCGTCGATCACCAGCAGCGCACCCGCCGCGTCGCAGGCCTCCCGCGCGCCGCGCAGGTACCCGGCGGGCGGCGGCACGACGCCCGCCTCGCCCTGGCAGGGCTCAAGGAAGACGGCGGCACACTCGGGGGTGACAGCTGAGGTGAGCGCGGCCAGGTCACCGTAGGGCACGAACCTCACGTCGATACCGAAGGGGCCAAACGACTCGCGGATCGCAGCCTTGCCCGTCAGCGCAAGGGATCCCATGGTCCGCCCGTGGAAACTGTTCTCCGCGGCGACGAACACAGGCCGGGATGGGCCCTGGTGACGGCGGACCAGCTTGACCGCTGCCTCGTTGGCCTCGGTGCCCGAGTTGGTGAAGAACACCTTGCCGCCGGTGCCGAGCAGGCCCAGCAGCCGCTCGGCCAGGGCGACCTCGGTCTCGTGCAGGAACAGGTTCGAGGTGTGCGCGATCGTGCTTACCTGGCGGGCGACCGCCTCGGTGAGCGCGGGGTGGGCGTGCCCCAGCGCGCTGACCGCGATGCCGGCGATGAGGTCGGTGTACTGCCTGCCGTCGGCATCCCACACCTGGCAGCCTTCGCCGCGCACCAGCGCCACCGGGGGAACCCCGTACGTGGGCATCAGCGCCGCCTGGAACCGGCCCTGGAGCTCTTCGGTCTTGCTCACCCGCCCCGCCTTCCCGCGCGCCGCCACGCACTCCGACTCCGTGGACTCATCGCCCCGCCTTTCGCTCGTGACCACCCGGATTTCATGATCGCGGACGATTCCTTGCGTTTTTCGCCGGGGTGATCGTCCGTGATCATGGAAGTGCCCCTGATCATCGCCTGCTCTGCGTGAATCATCAGACCGCTCCGTCCGGGACGACCATGGTGCCGATGCCGGAGTCGGTGAAGATCTCCAGCAGCACCGAGTGGGGCAGCCTGCCGTCGAGCACGTGCGCTTGCGGCACACCGCCGCGCACCGCGTGCAGGCAGGCCTCCATCTTGGGGATCATGCCGCTGGCCAGGCCCGGCAGCAGCCGTTCCAGGCCGGTCGCGGTCAGCAGGCTGATCACGTCCGCGGGCTGGCCGTCTCCGTCCCCGTCGACCGGCCAGTCGGCGTACAGGCCCTCCACGTCGGTGAGGACCACGAGCTTGGCCGCGCCGAGGGCCACGGCCAGCGCCGCGGCGGCGGTGTCGGCGTTGACGTTGTACACCTCGCCGCCAGCGCCGCGGGCGACGCTGGATACCACCGGGATCCGGCCGTCGGCGATCAGGGCGCGCGCCGCAGCGGGATCCACGGCCTCGATCTCGCCGACCAGGCCGATGTCCACCGGGGCGCCGTCCACCGTCGCGTGCCGCTTGCGCGCGGTGAACATGTTCGCGTCCTCGCCCGACATGCCCACGGCGAACGGCCCGTGCTGGTTGATCAGGCCGACCACGTCCCGGTTGACCTGGCCGGTCAGCACCATGCGGACCACGTCCATGGTTTCCGGCGTGGTGACCCGAAGGCCCGCGGTGAACGTGCTCTCCAGGCCCAGCCGGGCCAGCTGGGCGGAGATCTGCGGGCCGCCCCCGTGCACCACGACGGGCCGCAGCCCGGCGTACCGCAGGAACACCACGTCCTGTGCGAACGCTTCGCGCAGCGAATCGTCGGCCATCGCGTGGCCGCCGTACTTGATCACGACGGTCTTGCCATGGAACCGGTCCAGCCAGGGCAGCGCCTCGATGAGGACCGCCGCCTTGGAGGTGCTGGCCTGGGGGGACGCAGCACCGCCCGGGGGATACCCCCGGGCTCCCGATGGCCCTGGACCCCCCCGGGGGCCTAGCGACTCCGTTGCACCGGCCGTGACCATGCTGGCCTGGGGAGGCAACCCGCCGGGTACCGGGTTCACGGTCGCGGTCATGTCGAGTACGCCGAGTTCTCGCGGACGTAGCCGGTGGTCAGGTCGGTGGTGCGGATGGTGGCGGCGGCCGGCCCGGCGGACAGGTCCACGGTGATCGTCACGTCCCGCGGGCTCAGGTCCACCTTGGACCTGTCGTCGGCGGCGCAGCCGTTGCGGCACACCCACACGCCGTTGATCGCCACGTTGACCCGGTCCGGGTCAAACGCGGCGTCCGTGGCGCCCACCGCGGAAAGCACCCGGCCCCAGTTCGGGTCGGCGCCGGCGATGGCGCACTTGAGCAGGGCCGACCGGGCCACTGCGCGGCCGGCCGTGACCGCGTCGGCCTCGTCCGCGGCGCCGACCACCTCGATCGCGATGAGCTTGCCCGCCCCCTCGGCGTCGGCCTGCAGCTGCCGGGCCAGGTCGGCGCAGACCGCGGTGAGCGCGCGGGTGAACTCCCCGGTGTCCGGGCGTTCCCCCGCGGCCCCGCTGGCCAGCAGCAGGACGGTGTCGTTGGTGGACATGCAGCCGTCGGTGTCCAGCCGGTCGAAGGTGACCCGGGTGGCCGCTGCCAGCGCGGCGTTCAGCTCGGCGGCGTCCAGGTCGGCGTCCGTGGTGAGCACGCACAGCATGGTGGCCAGCGCCGGGGCGAGCATGCCCGCGCCCTTGGCCATGCCGCCGATGGTGTATCCGCCGGGCCGCTGGAACGCGATCTTGGCCACGGTGTCGGTGGTCCTGATCGCGTCGGCGGCCGCCAGGCCACCTGCCCGCGACACCTCGGCCAGGGCCGTATCCACCCCGCCGAGCAGCGAGTCCATGGGCAGCCGCTCGCCGATCAGGCCGGTCGAGCAGACAGCGATCTCACCGGCGGAGTCGGCCAGCCCGGCCGCCAGGCGTTCGGCGGACGCGTGCGTGTCGGCGAAGCCGAGCGGGCCGGTGCAGGCGTTCGCGCCGCCGGAGTTCAGCAGCACCGCCCGGACCCGGCCGCCCTGCAGCACCTGCTGCGTCCACAGCACCGGCGCGGCCTTGACCCGGTTGGCGGTGAACACCCCGGCGGCGGCGCGGGACGGACCGTCGTTGATCACCACGGCCACGTCCCGGGCGCCGGACGCCTTCAGCCCGGCCGCGACCCCGGCGGCCCGGAACCCTAGCGGCGCGGTGCAGCTCATGGAGCCACTCCTTTGATGGCCCCCCTCGCGGGCGCTTCGCATGGTCGTGCCGGAGGCGCGCAGACCAGCGGTGCGGGAGGCATAACCGGGGGTCCGGGGGTCGTCCCCGGGGCTGGCAGAGTCTCGCCGCCGGGATCTCGCATCGCGGAGCGAAGCGGCGTTCGGCCCGGCGGCTGCGGCATGACAGCACAGCAATGCGTCATGGCGCGACCCCCTGGGTGGACAGGCCCGCGGTCTCGGGCAGGCCGAGCATGAGGTTGGCCGCCTGGACGGCCTGGCCGGCCGCGCCCTTGCCGAGGTTGTCGAGCGCGGCGACGACCACCGCCCGGCCGGCGTGGGCGTCCGCGGCCGCTTGCAGGTGCGCCGCGTTGCCGCCGGTCGTGGCCGCCGTGGCCGGCCAGCGGCCCTCGGGCAGCAGGCGGATGAACGGCTCGCCGTCGTAAGCCGCCGCGAGCGCCGCCCGCAGGTCCCCCGTGGTCGTGCCCGGCTGGCGCAGCCGCGCGGCGCAGGTGGCGAGGATGCCCCGGGGCATCGGGGCCAGCACCGGGGTGAACGACACCACCACGTCCGCGCCGGCGGCCGCCGCGCGCAGCGCCTGCTCGATCTCCGGGGTGTGCCGGTGCGCGCCCCCCGCCTGGTACGCCGACATCGATCCCATGACCTCGGCGCCGAGCAGGGCCGCCGACGGGGAGCGGCCGGCCCCGGAGGTGCCGGAGGCGGCCACGATCACGATGTCGCCCGGGTCGGCCAGCCCCGCGGCGAGCAGCGGCGCGAGGGCCAGGATGGCGGCCGTGGCATAACAGCCTGGCGCGGCCACCCGCCGCGCGCCGGTGATCCGCTCCCGTGCGCCGGGCAGTTCGGGCAGCCCGTAGCACCACTGGCCGGCATGCGGGGTCCGGTAGTACGCCGACCATGCCCGCGAGCTGGCGAGGCGGAAACTGGCGCTGAGGTCCACCACGGGGACCTCAGCGGGCAGGCCCGCGCTGACCGCGGCCGACTCCTCGTGTGGCAGGGCGAGGAACACCAGGTCCGCGGTGGACAGCCGGGCCGGGTCCAAGGCCTCGAAGGCGTGCTCGTCAAGCAGTGTCAGGTGCGGATGGGCCTGGGTCACCGGCGCCCCGGCGCTTGCCGCGGCGGCGAGGGGCCCGGCTTCCAGATCGGGGTGCCCGGTGATGATGCGCAGCAGTTCCCCGCCCGCATAGCCGCTGGCGCCCGCCACAGCCACCCGGACACCCATGTTTTCTCCCAACGTGATCGCTGTCCGGGCCTGGCCCTCGACCCGTCTGAGAAATTATGCATTGAAGCTACTAAATATGCAAAGCTGTCATGCTTGGCACGTAGCTCTACCTGGGCGTCGTGATGCCAGAGCCCCCTGGTACGGGGCATGATGAGTGCGCGGAGAGGAGGCCCCATGCGCGGTCAATCGCGCGCCGTCGCCGTGAGCGTCCTGGCCGCGCTCGCGGCCTGCGTGATGACCGGGTGCGGGGACGCTCCGGGCAAGCAGTCCACCACCGCGGCCAGCGGCCCCGGCGCCAGCGCGAGCAGCGCGCCGGCCATCCGCTGCGGCCGGGCGCGCACCGCGGCCGGGGTCCCGGTCAACGTCGAGATCGTGGGCCAGGCCAGCTGCCACGACGCCATGACGGTCGAGCGCGACTACAGCCGCGCGCTCGCGTCGGGCAAGGTCCCCGGCAACGGCGGTGGCGCGCCGGTCACCATCCAGGGCTGGATCTGCCAGGGCTACGACACGCCCCAGGTGCTGGCGACCGGCCGCGCGTCCGCTTGCCGCAGGCACGGGTCGCAGATCCTCGCGGTCCTGCCGTCGATCAGCCCCTCGCCGCCGCCCTCGTGACGACTGCGCGGGCCTGGTGAGCGCGCTGGAGGTTGGCCCGGCCCGGGTGATGAGGGGATCCGGGACCTAAGGCCCTGATGTTCCCTGGCGCTGAGCTGACACCGCCAGCGTTCGGCGGGCCAGCCTCCACCTCGCCAGGCGCCACGGCATCCTCCTGGCTGCCGGCCAGGAGCGCTGGAGGGCTGGTGTCGGTGACCGCAAAGGTTCGGTTGCGGCCAGCGTTCTTCGCCCGGTACAAGGCGGAATCGGCGGCCGCGAGCATGTCGGTCACGGTCATCCGGGTGCCGCTGTCAAGAGTGGCGACGCCGATCGACACCGTGATAGTGACGGTATCCACCGGGCCCGCGGCGCGATCCCCTGGGCCCGAGGCGCCAACGCTGATCGGTGATTGTGCGATGGATTCGCGCAGGCGTTCGGCGATGCGGTGGGCGTCGGCGGCGCCGGCGGCCAGGAAGAGCAACGCGAACTCTTCCCCCCCAAAGCGGCCAGCAAGGTCACCTGCCCGGAGCATCTTGGTGAACCTTCCGCTGATCGCGCGCAGGACCTCGTCGCCTGCGAGGTGGCCGTGCTGGTCGTTCACCGCCTTGAAGTGGTCGATGTCAACGAGAGCAACGGCCAGCGGGGCGCCGTCCCGCAACGCCCGCGTGATCGCGGCGTCCGCCTCCCGCTCCCAGGCGGCAGCGTTGAGCAGCCCCGTCTTCGGGTCGATTCGCGTCCGCGACACCAGCTGCTTGTGCATCATGCCGCGGCGCAGCACCAGCACGGTCGGCCAGGCGAAGGCGAGCAGGACAGGACCGATGGCTGCAGCCATGGTGACCAGGACCGCAACAGTCCACTGGATATAGTCTCCGGAGAGCGCTTCACGGCTGAAGAGCTCGCCTATCCGAGCCGTGGGGTCCGATGATCTGATCGCGGCCGCGATGAGCGTGTTGTTGATGGCCCACGCCAGCACGTCACAGGCGGCAACAGCCAGGCACCACTGGACCGCGTGGCCCGCCTGGCCCGGGAAAGGCCCAGTGACCGACAGCGGCAGCGACTGGAAGGCCCACGACGCGGCCGCGTATGCCAGGGCGATCGTTGCGGCGCTGAAGACGCGGCGGTAGACAATCCCACGGTGGACGCGAAGCTGGGTGAGAGCCATCAGCGGCGCGGGAACAATTAGCGCATAGAAGGGAGGGAGAAGTATGGCGACCGGAAGGCACCATACGGTGAGCATGTCCCGGACGATGCCGCCCTGGGTGTAGTGAGTTCGCCTCGTGGCTTCCACGTTGCCCAGGCCGCAGCACAGCAAGACCGCGAAGAGGATGAGTTGCCGCCACTGGAAGGAAGTCTCAACAGCCGCGATCCCTGCCGCGACCACGGCCGCAGATGAGACAGCGATGATATACATGCGTGGCAGCAAAGGCAGCTGCCAGAGCGGCCAGCCGCGCACGGCAGCAGCGAACCGCGCGCGGCGTGAGCGTGAAGGACCGTCCATCCCCGTATCTACTTGTCACCTCGACAGGCGTGTCATGATCGCTGCGTGTGGTGCTCCAGTGTCGCACAGCGACCGGGCGGCAGTCTATGCCAGACGTGTCCCGATCTCTACCCCCAAGCCACATCCGCGAAGGCGCGGCTCACTTCGAGGATAATCAGTACATTTACGACGCTGGGCCGGGTAGTTCCTGGCCGACATGCGAAGCGAGACACTCAGGAGGGAGGTGCCAGGCCATGTGGAACACCTGGGGCTAACCGATACCGGCGAACCCGCGAACCACCACCGCAACGAAAGGAGGCCTTGACCATGTGGAACACCTGGGGCTGAGGTGCGCAGCAAGACTCACGGGCTGGCGGAAATCACCGGACCACCGCATCGGGTGGCGGGGTGCGCCGCCAGGTCACCGTGAGCGCTATCCCTACCGCGGCGCCGAGCCCGCCCGCGATCGCCACTACGACTGGCGGGCTGATGACCTGGGCAGCGGCGCCGGCCAGAACGAACGCGATGCCTTGCCCGGCAAAGATCCCCGACATTGCAAGGCCGAACGCTTGCCCGCGCTGCGCGGCGGGCGTCCTCGTCATGAATGCGCTGTTGGCCGCGATCTGGTAGACACCACACGCGCCGCTCGCGGCGAGGATGACCAGCACAATAGCCAGGGGCGGGCGCGCCAAGCACAGCATTAACAGCGCGCACGTGACCACCGCCAGCGGGCCCATCATCCGAACTCGCTGAGGCGGGGCCACCAGCCGCATGAACGCGGGCGCAGCCAGGACGCCACCGAACGGGGATGCGGCCAGGATCAGCCCGACAGCGGCGGCGCCGCCACCAAGCTCGCTCGCGTACGGCGCAGCCACAGCCTCAGGCACGGCGTAAAAGGCCACCAGCCACCCCAGCAGCATGAGCGTGCGCAGCGCCCGGTCGGTCGCTACCAGCTTGACCCCGGCGGCAATCTCCGCGCCAAGGCCCCGGGCGGCTCGGCGGGCAGCGGCAGGACGGGCCCGGATCCCGTAACGCACCAAGGCCGCCGAAGCCGCGAAAGTGGCCGCGTCGAGCACCAGCGCCGAGCGCGATCCAATCGCTGCCACGGCAATCCCGCCCGCCGCGTATCCCAGCACCATCGCGCTGCGGAAAGTTGTTTGGACCACCGCAAGACCGACCGGGTACCGGTCCCCGTCCAGGATGTCGGGCAACAGGGAGGACCTGGCCGCCTCGAACGGCGATGCCAGCGACGTCACGGCGGCCAGCAAGGCGACCAACACGGGCAGCGGAACACCGGGCGCCACCATGACCGCCACCAGCGCCGCCCGCGCCAGGTCACAGCCAACCATCACCTCCCGCCGGGGCCACCTGTCCGCGGCGCTGCCGAACAGCACACCTCCGACCACCCAGGGCAGAAACCCGGCGGCATACGCAGCGGCGGTCAACAGCGGCGAATGAGTGCGGTCGAACACCAACACCGTCAGGGCTACCAGCGCCAGCCGGTCCCCGGCCACCGATAGCGCCTGTGCCAGCCAGAAGACCCGGAATTCGCCGACACCGAAGACCTCAGCGAATGTCGCGCCTCGGACTATCTGGTCGCTGGCCACTGGTACATTCTGCCGTCACGCCCGCGACCGCACCGCCCAGGCGTGGCCGCCAGACCCTCGGCCACCAGGTCAGCATCCGGCGCCGGGCGCCGGTTTCGGAGGCGCCGAAACCGGCGCCGCCGATCAGCTTCCGTCACGCAGCACGGCGCCGACCTGGCGGGCCGCCTCGGCGACCGCGGCGTCCCTGGCGGCGCTGGTCTCGTCGTCGGTGAGCGTCCGGTCGGGGGCGCGGAAGCGCAGCCGGTAGGCGAGGGACTTGTTCCCTTCCCCCACCTGCTCGCCGGTGTAGATGTCGAACAGCCGGACCTCCTCCAGCAGCCCGCCGTCGGCCCCGGCCGCCCCGGCGGCCAGCGCGGCCTCCACCTCCGCGGCGGGCACCGACTCGCGGACGACCAGCGCGACGTCCTGGGTGGCAACCGGGAACGCGGAGATGGGCGGCGCCTGTACCGGCGGCAGCCCGGCGGCCGCGGCGCCGATGACCGACAGGTCCACTTCCATGGCACACGTCCGATCCGGCAGCCGGAACGCCTGCACCACCCGCGGGTGCAGTTCCCCGGCGTGGCCCGCTAGTTGCTCCGCGCCGTCAGCACCGGTGATGATGATCGCCGCGCACCGGCCGGGGTGCCAGGGCGCGTGCTGATCCTGCTCGACCCGGTAGGGTACCCGGGCTACCCGCAGCACTTCGCGGGCGGCCTCGACGGCGTCCTGCCATCCCGCCGCCCGGCCCTTTCCCCACCAGCCGGAAGTCTCCCGGTTACCGGCCAGCACCGCGCCGATCCGCAACGGCTGATCGGGCAGCGCAGCTTCCAGTCCGGCGATCTCCGCCGCGGACGGCCCGTGGTCCACCGGCAGGATGCGGGCGACCCCCTGGCCGCCCGCGCCCAGGCGGAACACCAGGCCCATCTCGTACAGGGCCAGGTCGCCGAAGCCGCGCCCGATATTGCGGGCCAGCACCCGCAGCAGTCCAGGCAGCAGGGTGGTCCGCAGGAACGGCTCATCCTCGTTCAGCGGGTTGGCGACCCGCGGCGCCCGCCGCCGCGCGTCGTCAGCGGGCAGTTGCAGCCGGTCATAGTCGGCCGCCGAGCCGAACGGCTGGCTGAGCACCTCGACGTAGCCCGCCCCGGCAAGAGCACGGCCCACCGCACGGCGCAGCCGCTGGGCGCCGGTCAGGCCGTGCCCGGCGGCGGCACGCGGCATCCGGATGGGCACGTTGTCGTACCCCTCCAGCCGGATGACCTCCTCCGCCAGGTCGCTGGGGTAGCGCAGGTCCTGCCGCCAGGACGGCGGGACCACGGTAAGAACCTCCGGGCTCTCGCCGGCCGGCCCGGTGACCTCGCAGCCGACATCCCGCAGCCGCCGGATCACGGTGCCGGCGGAGTACTCCAGCCCGGCCACCTGGCCCGGATAGTCGGCCGGCAGGCCGATCGCCGCCGGAGGCGTCTCGACCTGGGCATGAGTGCAGCCGGGGACGACGGTCGCGCCGCCCAGCGAGGCCAGCAGCACCGCCGCCTTCGCCGAGGCGCGCACCGGCAGTTCCCGGTCGACCTCGCGCTCGAACCGGTACGACGACTCGCTGAACAGCCGGTGCCGCCGGCTCATCCGCGCGGTCCCCCGGGCGGAGAAGTGCGCCGCCTCGATCACCAGGTCCGTGGACGACTCGGAGATCTCGGTCGCCAGCCCGCCCATGGTGCCGGCCATCGAGATCGGCCCTGAGCTGTCAGTGATGAGGATGTCGTCGGGGTCGAGGTCCCGGATCACATGGTCCAGCGTCTCCAGGCGCTCGCCCGGCCTGGCCCGCCGCACCACGATCGGGCCGGACAGCCGCTCGCGGTCGAACGCGTGCATCGGCTGGCCCAGTTCCACCATCAGGTAATTGGTGATGTCCACCGCCAGCGACACCCCGCGCATCCCGGACCGGGCCAGCCGCACCCGCATCCACAGCGGCGTCGGCGCGGCCGGGTCGAGCCCGCGCACCTCCCGCAGCACGAACCGGTCGCACGCGGTGGGGTCGCCGATGCTCGCCGGGTAGACCTCTGGGGAGACTATCTCAACGCCGGCGGGCAGGCCCTGGTCAGCCGGGTCGGTGTAGGGCGCCTCGAACGCGGTGGCGAGCTCGCGGGCCACCCCGCGGATCGACAGCGCGTACCCGAGGTTCGGGGTCACCGAGATGTCGAGCACGTGATCGGCCAGCCCCGCGTAGCCGGCGAAGTCCGCGCCCAGCGGGGCGCCCGGGTCCAGCACCAGGATCCCGGTGTGGTCGTCCCCGATGGCCAGTTCGGCGGCCGAGCAGATCATGCCTTCCGACATCCGGCCGTAGGCCTTCTTGGCGCCGATCTCGAAGCCGCCGGGCAGCACCGCGCCGGGGGCGGCGAACGGCACCTTGTCCCCGACGGCGAAGTTGGCCGCGCCGCAGATCACGTCGCGTTCTTCCGCGCCGGTGGTCACGTGGCAGTACCTGATCGGCTTGCGGAACCCGGTCAGCTCCTCGATGGCGGTGACCTGGCCCACGACGACACCGCTGACGTCGTGGCCGACCGGCTCGACGGACTCCACCTCAAGGCCGGCCGCGGTCAGCCGCCTGGCCACTTCCGCGGGCGGAACCGACTCATCAATGGGGGCGTACTCGCGCAGCCAGGACAGCGGGACGCGCATCAGGCCTCCACCCCCAGCGCGCGGCTGAACCGTACATCGCCTTCCAGGGTGTCCCTGATGTCGGCCAGCCCGTGCCGGACCATGAGCGTGCGCTCGATGCCAAGCCCGAACGCGAAGCCGCTGTACCGGTCCGGGTCGATCCCGCACGCGATCAGCACCTTGGGGTTGACCATCCCGGCGCCGGCCAGCTCGACCCAGCCCATGGACCGGCACACCCGGCACGGTTCGCCGCTGGGCCGCGTCGAGGCGCCCCGGCACACGTGGCACTCCATCGACACGTCCATGCCGGGCTCGACGAACGGGAAGAAGTCAGGCCGGATCCTGGTCCGCAGCCCCTCGCCGAACAGCGCGTCCACGAACGACTGGATCGCGCCGCGCAAGTCCGCCATGGTCAGCCCCTCGTCCACGGCCAGCAGCTCGATCTGGTGGAACACCGGGCTGTGCGTGGCGTCCAGCGGGTCGGTGCGGAAGCACTTGCCGGGGCTGACCACGTACACCGGCAGCGGGCGGGTCAGCAGGGCACGGATCTGCACCGGCGAGGTGTGCGTGCGCAACACCACGCCGGACTGACCGCCGTCCGGGCCCGCCACGAAGATGGTGTCTTGCATCTCCCTGGCCGGGTGGTCGGGCGCGAAGTTCAGCGCGTCGAAGTTGAACCACTCGGCTTCGGCCTCGGGCCCCTCCGCGATCTCGTAGCCCATGCCGACGAACACGTCGGCGAGCCGTTCGCTCACGGTGGTCACCGGGTGCCGGGCCCCGGCCGGGAGGCGGTCCCAGGGCAGGGTCACGTCGACGGCCTCCTCGACGAGCGCCCGCTGGTCGCGCTCGTCTTCGAGTTCCGCCTGCCGGGCTTCGAGCAGCCGCCGGACCTCACGCCGGGCAGCGCCGACCCGCTGGCCGGCCTCCGCCCTCGCGTGCGGCGGCAGCGCCCCGATCTCGGCGTTGGCGAGCGCGAGCGGCGACCGGTCCCCGGCGTGGGCCAGCCGGGCCGCTTTCAGCTCGTCGAGCGTGCGCGCCGCGACGATGGCGGCGAGCGCCTCCTTCAGCGCGGCATCGACCTCTTCGGGAGACAACGCGGTCACCTCCACCGGGTCGTACTGCTTGTTTGGTGCGGACATGGGTTTTGCCATCCCTCGCGGGCTCTGTTGGAAAAGGTAACGGTCGGGCGCATGGCAGGGAGAGTTGTGTGCCAAACGACTGGCGGTGTGACTGTAGCCCCCCGGCCTGCCCTGGTCCCGTGCCCCCCCTGAAGAGGCTTATCCGAAATCGGGCAGGCTGGCGGGCATGGTAAATCGGAACTCGGCGCCGCCTCCGGGGGCACGCTGCACGGTGATCGTGCCACCGTGCGCCTCGACCAGCCCCTTGACGATGTAGAGGCCGAGGCCCGCGCCGCCACGCCGCTTGGCCCGCCAGAACTGGCGGAAGATCCGCGGCACGAGTTCCGGCGCGACGCCGTCCCCCTCGTCACGGACGGAGACCGCGATGCCTTCGCCCCCGGGCCAGACGGCGCGGGCGCCGACGTTTTCCTGCGGCTCCACCACGACAGTTACGCTACCAGCGCCGTGCCGAACGGCATTCTCAATTAGGTTCCCGAGGATCTGGTCGACTTTGTCCGCGTCGAGCCACGTCTCGGGCAGCCGGTCGGCGATCACCACCCGGTACCGGTCGGCCGGGTCACCGGCCGCGACCCGCCCGGCGACGATCTTCTCCACCCGCTCCGGGACGCTGACGAGCTGGCGGTGCACCTCCATCCGGCCCGATTCGATCCGCGACACGTCCAGCAGTTCGGTGATGAGCCTGGTGACCCGGTCCGCGTCGGCGTTGACCGTCTCCAGCATCACCCGCTTCTGGTCGTCGGTGAACCGCTCCCACTTGGCCAGCAGCGTCGCGGTGAAGCCCTTCACGCTGGTCAGCGGTGACCGCAGTTCGTGGGCCACGGTGGACACGAGGTCGGCACGGGTGCGCTCGAGGCGGGCCCGCTGCTGCGCCCCCCGCAGCATGATCACCAGGCGCTGTACCTGGCCGCCGCGGGTGCTCACCGGATCCCCCGGCAGCGCCTGGTCGAGCGCGCTGGCCCGGGGGCCGCGCACGTAGGCCACGGTGACCAGGAGTTCCGTCCCGTCGCCGAGGTACAGCGACATCTCCGGGTGGCGGCTGCGGATGGACAGCCCGCGGTACGGCTTGGCCGACGCCCACCAGCACCGCCCGTCCTTGTCATGCAGCGGGAGGATCTGCCGCACATCGGCGCCGTGCGCCGCTCGGGCGGGTATTCCGGTGAGCTGCGAGGCGGCGCGGTTGAACACCAGCACCCGCCCGGCATGATCGGCGATGACCAGGCCGTCGGGAAGCTCGTCGGCACAGGCTATCGGGCCGCCCATGATCGACACCGGCACGATGGCGCCGGCCAGCCCGGCCGTCGTGCCCGCGCTGAGCGCATCCGGCAACAGGACAGCCGAGCGCTGCTCCAGCGCCCGGTCGCCGGGCACCCTACGCCGGTCCACTCGCGTCTCCGCCTCCGTCCGCACGTGTGCCGCGTGTCGCGGCCGGCCCTCCGTCCGGCCACTGGCTATCACGTGGTCCGCCCCCGCCGGCCACCTGGCTGAGAGCCCCGGCAATGGAACCGCTGTTGCGCAGCGTCCCGCCCAGACCCTACTTCATGACGCAATGTGATCAGACTCTAGCGCGCCGCGGGGGCTGCGCGGCAGCCCCCTCTTCGTTAATCCGCTGTGCCCGGGCGGAGGCGTACAGGCATACTGCCGCCGCCGCGGCCAGGTTCAAGCTCTCTGCCTGCCCATAAATCGGCACGGCAACCGTCTCGTCGGCGAGCGCGAGAAGATCAGCGGGCAGGCCCCACGCCTCGTTGCCGAACAGCCACGCGGTCGGCTCGCTGAGCACTCCCCGTGGCGCCACCTGGTCCAGGGACTGACCGGAGCTGCCATCCGCGGCCAGCACCAGCAGCCCCGCCGCGCGCAGCCCGGCGACCACCTCGGCGACCGGGCCACCTTGCACCAGGTCCAGATGGAAGACGCTGCCAGCCGACGCGCGCACGCACTTGCTGTTGTACGGGTCGACCGAGGCGTCGGAGAAAACCACGCCGTCCGCGCCCGCCGCGTCTGCGGTTCGCAGCACGGTTCCCGCGTTGCCCGGGTCCCGGACGTTAGCGAGGATCGCCACCAGCCGCGGCGCGGCGGCCGTGAGCGCGGACAGCGGCACATCGACGAACCGGCAGACAGCAAGAATGCCCTGGGGCGTGATCGTCTGCGCGAGTTCGGCCATGACCTCGCCGCTCACCGCGTGCACCGCGGCGCCCTGGCGGCTGGCCTGCGCGGCCAGCCCGGCGTGCCGGGAGCGCGCCGCGGCGGTGAGGAACAACTCGGTCACCACGCCGCCGCGGGCAAGCGCCTCGCTGACCGCCTGCGGGCCCTCAGCCAGGAACGACCTGGCCCGTAGGCGCAGGGCCCGCTTGCCGAGCTGCCGGGCGGCCTTCACCCGGGGTGAACGGACGCTGGTCAGCTCCGGGCCGGAAGGCTGGCTCATCCCCGCTCACTCTTGACGGCGCTGCGCTCAGGCAGCGGCGTCGGCGACCGGCTCCGGCAGCGCGCCCTTGGCCACCTTGACCAGCTCGGAGAAGGCGGCCGGGTCCGACACCGCGAGCTCGGCGAGCATGCGCCGGTCTACGTCCACGCCCGCGGCCTTCAGGCCCTGGATGAACCGGTTGTAGGTGATGCCATCCGCCCGCGCGGCGGCGTTGATCCGCTGGATCCACAGTCGGCGGAACGCGCCCTTGCGGTCCTTGCGGCCCGCATAGGCGTAAGTCATCGAGTGGAGCACCTGCTCCTTGGCCTTGCGGTACATCCGAGACCGCTGGCCGCGGTACCCGCTAGCCCGCTCAAGCACCACCCTGCGCTTCTTGTGGGCGTTGACCGCCCGCTTCACGCGTGCCACTTTTTCGACTCCCTGGAGGTGGGCTGGGCTACTTAGCCAGCAACTTCTTGATCTTCTTGGTATCCGCGGGGGCGAGGACCACCTCGCCAGCCAGCCGCCTGGTGCGCCGGCTCGGCTTGTGCTCGAACAGGTGCTTGCGGTTCGCGCGACGGCGCATCACCTTCCCGGTAGCGGTCAGCCGGAAGCGCTTGTTCGCTCCGCTGTGCGTCTTCATCTTTGGCATGCTCGCCGTCGTCTTTCTCTCTTGCGCGCCTGCGGCGCGGCCTTATCCTGCGTGCCACCCAGCTCCCACCAGGCGGCACGTTGCCTGTCCACTTCTCCCGCGGACAACTGTCCTGCGGCACAACTCGGTCGTGGCGACCACCGCGGCGGCGGCCGCCCTGCCCGCGCCCAAACCTGGCCCGGCTGGCCAGCACGCGACCGGCAGCACGGTTCCGGCAACCTGCCAGCAGCAAGTCGCTGGCAGCGCACCGGCCGCCGACCACGACCGGGCAGGCCACCGCCTGCTAGCGCGCAAGCGCCGACCGGCTCAGCCCTCCGCGGCGGCCTTCGGGGCGGACCCCCGGCCGGCGGCCGAGGCCGATGCGGCCGGCTGGGGCCGTGCCACAGCCTCTGCCGCGTCGGCGGACTGTTCGTCCCTGCCCGCTTCCGCCGCTTCCGCCGCTTCCGCCGCTTCCGCCGCTTCCGCCGCTTCCGCCGCTTCCGCCGCGACTGCGTTCGCCGCGACTGCGACCGCGGCGCGCGACCGCGAAATTGCGCGCTCACCGTGGTGCGCGTCGCGGGTCGTCCGCTCGGCACGGGCCTCGCTCTTCCTGCGGTGCGGCCCGATCACCATGATCATGTTACGGCCGTCTTGCCTGGGCTGTGATTCCACGAATCCCAGCTCCTCGACGTCGCCGGCCAGGCGCTGCAGCAACCGGAACCCGAGCTCCGGCCTGGACTGCTCACGCCCGCGGAACATGATCGTCACCTTGACCTTGTCGCCCTGGCGCAGGAACCGCTCGACGTGGCTCTTCTTCGTTCCGTAGTCGTGCGGATCGATCTTCGGCCGGAGCTTGATCTCCTTGATGACCGTCTGCGCCTGGTTCTTGCGAGATTCCCTGGCCTTGAGCGCGGACTCGTACTTGTATTTGCCGTAGTCCATGAGCTTGGCAACCGGCGGCCGCGCTGTGGGCGCCACCTCGACCAGGTCGAGGTCGGCCTCCTGGGCCAGCCGGAGCGCATCGTTGATGTTTACGATCCCCACCTGCTCGCCGGCCGGGCCGACAAGCCGCACCTCGGGGACCCGGATGCGCTCGTTAATGCGTGGTTCGACGCTGATGTGACCTCCTTGGCTTCTCCTATATCCCGCCCCCGCACCGACAGCGGCGGGTGACCGGCCGGTCGTGCCCTTACGCTGGCTTGCCGCCACACGCAAAAGGCCCCGCATGCCGCGCACGCGGAGCCACCATCCCCGTATTCGCGACCGGCCCCGCAGGGCGGCCGCGCGTACGTCACCTCAACGCCACGGCCCCGATCCCGTGCTACGCACGACACCGGCGCTGCCGCGTCGGGCCTGCCCGCCGGCTGCGCCGGCAGGCGTACCCGCCGGCCAGGGGCCGGCTAGGTGGGAGGTGGTCCTCCGCTTACGCGCCAGCGCGGTGTCACCCGGCTGGCCGTTAGGCAAGGTTAACAGCAATTTGGCGTGCTCAGGTATTCCGCAGCCGAAGGGTTAGACGTTTAGAGCGGATTCGCCAGCGGCTCGCATCTCGGGCAGTGGGGCTGGCTTGCCGGTCATCAGCTCTACCTGGCCGGCGGCTTGGTGCAGGAGCAGCGCGAAGCCGCCGGCCACGGGGATGCCAGCCGCGCGAGCGGCGACCGCCAGCGGGGTCGGCCAGGGATGGTAAACCACGTCCAACAGGCGCCGGGGGGCCAGGGCGCCACCGGCGATTCGTTCTGCATGAAAATCAGCGGCGCCGGCGGGGACCGTGGAGATGAGCACGTCGGGGGCGGTGACTTCGGGTTTGTCGAAGCTGGTGAGGGTGAGGCCGACGGCGAGGCGGGCGGCGGCGGCCACCAGGTCCCGGGCTCGGGCCGGGTCGCGGACCGCCGCGGTGGCCTGCGCTGCGCCGAGGCCGCGCACCGCCGCCAGCGCGGAGCAGGCCGTAGCGCCGCCGCCGAGAATCAGCACCGTCGCGGGCCCGGGGAGGCCGGTGACCCCGGCTTCGGCGAGCGCGGCGATCATGCCGGGCACGTCGGTGTTGTGCCCGTGGCGCCGGCCGCCGGTGAACACGACCGTGTTGGCCGCGCCCACCTCGCGGGCCAGCGGGTCGATGTGATCGAGCAGTGGCAGCACGGCGCGCTTGAGCGGCATGGTCAGGGACAGCCCGGCCCAGCCGGGCCCGCAGCCGTCCAGCACCGCGGGCAGCCGTGCCGCGTCGCATTCGATCGCCTCGTACGACCAGCCGGTCAGGCCGAGCGCCTGGTAGGCAGCACGGTGCAGCACCGGCGACAGCGAATGCGCGACGGGCGCGCCGAGG
This sequence comes from uncultured Actinomycetes bacterium, assembly GCA_963734725.1. Lineage (GTDB taxonomy): Bacteria > Actinomycetota > Actinomycetes > Streptosporangiales > Streptosporangiaceae > DASXKD01. The sequence goes on along the minus strand of CAVTIX010000019.1, from coordinate 63,165 downwards.
ACCGCGGCTTTCATGTCCCGTGGAGCTTAGAGCACCCGGGCGGCGGCCTCAGTGGTGGCTCGCGTTGTAGGCGGCCAGCTCCTGCTCGTAGGTCTGGAACACCGCGAAGCTGCTGGTGAACTTGGTCAGGCCGGTTTTCGGGTTCACCGTAAGGAAATAGAGCCAGTCGTGATGGCCCGGCGTCGGGTGCAGCGCCGCCTTGATGGCGGCGTGGCCCGGACTGTCGATCGGCCCGGGCGGCAGCCCGACGTGCAGGTAGGTGTTGTAGGCGGACTTGGTGCTCCGGGTCTGCGCGACCGTCACGTCGGCGGCCCGCGAGTCCCGCGCGTACAGCACGGTGGTGTCCAGCTGGAGGGCCATCTTTGCGTTCAGCCGGTTGTAGATCACCCGGGCGATCTTCGCCAGGTCCTGCGGGCGCTTGCCCTCCGCCTGGACGAGGCTGGCGACGATGATGGCGTCGCCCTCGCTGATCTGGCCGTGCGCCGCCGCCGCAGCCAGGTCGTCGGCCTGCGCCTCCTGCTTGAAGCGCTGCACCATGGCTTGCAGCACCTGGATCGGTGGGGTGCCGGGCTGGACCGGGTACGTCGCGGGGAACAGGTACCCCTCCGGGTTGCCCTTGGCGTAGGAGGGCAGGTGCAGGGCGGAGACGTCCTTGATCGCCTGCTGGTATCCCTTCGGGTCCTCGGTGGCCTTGCCGAGGGCCGTGATGATCTCCGACAGCCGCATCCCCTCGGGGATCACCACTTTGAGCTGAATCCTGGACGAGGGTTTCAGCAGCAGCGCGAACGCCTGCGCAGCGGACATGTGCTTGTGCAGCAGGTAGTAGCCCGGCTCCAGCGAGCTGCCGTGGCCGCTCGCCTTGGCCGCGTTGGAGAAGGCCCGTACGCTCGCGACCACGCCCAGGTTGACCAGTTGCTGGCCGACTTGAGTGGCGGTCTCGCCGGACGTGATCTGGACCCTGACAGTGCCCGTGCCTGAGCCCGAGTAGTCCGGCGGGTGCAGGTAGTTATGCCAGAAGAGGTAGAAACCACCACCGGCGACAACGAGGATGATCACCAGGACGGTGAGCGCGATCCACCCGGCGGCGCGGCGCATGGCGCTCTTGCGCTTGGGCTTTCCGCCGCGCGGCCGGTCCGGGCCGCCATGGCCCGGCCGGGGCCGGCTGGGCGCCGGAGCGGGGGCGGCGGCGCGCTGGTGACCGGCGTCTTCGCGGAACCCGGGCAGGACGCCACTGTCGTACTCGTCATCCCCCCAGGCCAGGCCGCGGTCCTCGTCCTCGTCGTGCCGGCCCCCGGCGTCGCCATATCCATGATCATCGGGATCATCCTGGTGCGGGAGGCCGTACCGGTCGCGCGGGGGTTGTGCCTGGTCACGGCCGGGCACGTAGTCATCAGCGGCCTGATAGCCGGTGTCATCCTGGCCCGGGTAGCCGGCTTCGCCCCGGTAGCCAGCTTCGCCCGGATAGCCGGCTTCGCCCCGGTAGCCAGCTTCGCCCGGATAGCCGCCTTCGCCCCGGTAGCCAGCTTCGCCCGGATAGCCGCCTTCGCCCCGGTAGCCAGCTTCGCCCGGATAGCCGCCTTCGCCCCGGTAGCCAGCTTCGCCCGGGTAGCCGGATTGTCCGGGGTAGTCGTCGCGGCCGTAGTCCTCCGGGGCATAGCCGGGCTCGGCGGGATAGTCTCCGGCGGGGTAGTCGCCCTCGTTGCGGTAGCCCTCCCCCGGGTAGCCGGGCTCATCCGGGTAGCCGGACCCCCCGGAGTAGCCGGACTCGCCCGGGTACCCGGGCTCGTAATCTTCGCGCGAGTAGCCGCCGCGCGACGGGAAGCTGTCGTGGTAGCCGGTGTCGTCGTAGTCCGGGTCCGGCCCCGGATAACCGGAACCGCCCGCGCCGCCGCCCTGGGAGGGATGCTCGCCGCTGGCGGCGCCGGTGCCGGGCAGGCGCCGTTCTGCGTAGTCCGCATCCCCGTCCCCGCGGTGCCGGGCATCGGCCCCGGCGTACCGCGGATCGGGAAAGCCGGTGCGCAAGTAGCTGGCGTCCTCCCGGCGGCCGCCGGTGTAACCAGGCTCGCCGGGCGGCCAGGCCTCCGCCGGAACCGGCGGCCCGGAGACCGCCGGCGGCCACGCCTCGGATGACAGGCGGGGCAGTGGCCCGGAGGACACCTGCGGGAGCGGCCCCGACGGGTGCGCGTTGTCGTCGCGCAGCCTGCGCTGGGCAGGTGTCGCCTCGTCCCAGCCGGGCTGATCCCACGGGGGGGTGCGCCCCCAGGGCGGTCCGGTTTCCTCTCCCGGCCCGTCGTCCCGCCCGCTGGAGGTGCCTAGGACGCCCCGGGCCGGGCGCGGCGCGCCCGCGGGGCCGCCACCGGGCGCCGGGGAGTAATCAGCCGCGTCAGGCGGGCGGGCGGCCCGGCCGTAGTCTCTGGCGCGCCACGGCGCGTCCCCGTCGAGCCCGTCGTCGTCATCCCTGCGATGGCGCGTCATCCCCCGGCTCCGGGGGACGACGCCACCAGCTCGCCCGCGGGCGCGCCGGTGGAGCGCTCTGCATCCAATGCCCCCTGCAGGATCAGAGCCGCCGCCGCCTTGTCCACGTGTGCCTTGCGCTCCCGTGACCCCCGGCCGCCCTGGCGCAGCGCGTCATGGGCGAGCACGGTGGTGAACCGCTCGTCAACCAGCCGCACCGGCAGCGGCGCCAGCCGGGCGGCGAGGGACTCGGCGAACGTCCTGGCCCCGGCGGCGGCAGCGCCCGCGCGGCCGGACAGGCCGGTCGGCAACCCGACGATGACCTCGATGGCGTCGTGCTCAGCGGCCAAGGCCGCGAGCCTGTCCAGGTCGCCGCGGCCGCGCGTCACGGTCGCCAGCGGGGTGGCCAGCAGGCCATCCGGGTCGCAACGGGCCACTCCGAGGCGTGCCGACCCGAGGTCGATGGCGAGCCTGACGCCACTTCTCACGCTCCTGGCCCGCGCGTCCAGGGGCGTGCCTGCACTACGGGGGGGCTGTAGCACAGTCTCAAGCTACGCCACCATGTCCCGCTATGTCTCTTACAACCGTTCTTACCACGTTAAATGCCTCGTCAACCGCTGTCACGGCGCCGTCGCCGAGTGGCGCTCCGCCGCCCTGGGCCACGTCGTCACGGCCGCCGCCGCCACCACCGAGCTGACCGGCGGCCTTCTTGACCAGGCCGCCTGCCGCCAGGCCGCGCTCGCGTGCGCGGTCATTGACCGCGACCACGATGGACGGTCGGTCCGCGGGGACGCCGGCCACGACCACGACCGCGGGCCGGTCGGGCAGCCGGCCGCGCACGTCGAGAGCGAGCGTGCGGATCCCGTCGGCGCTGGTCCCGTCGGGCACCCGGTGCGCGACGAATGCCACCCCGCCGATGTCCTCCGCGCGGGCGGCCAGGTCGCCGCTGGCGCCGAGCAACTGCGCGGACCGCAGCCGCTGCAGCTCCCTTTCCGCGTCGCGGACCCTGGTGACCAGGGCGGAGACCCGTTCGGGCAGCTCCTCACGGCGCGCCTTGAGCTGCTCGGATAGCTGGCTCACCAGCAGGCTCTCGGTCGCCAGGTACCGGAACGCGTCCGTGCCGACGAGCGCTTCGACTCGGCGGACACCCGATCCGATGGACGACTCCCCGAGGATCTTCACCAGCCCGAGCTGGCCCGAGCGCACGACATGCGTGCCGCCGCACAGCTCACGGGAGTAGTCGCCGACCTCCACCACCCGGACTTCATCGCCGTACTTCTCGCCGAACAGCGCGAGCGCCCCCATCGCGCGCGCTTCCTCCAGCGGCGCGATGAACGCGCGGACCGCGAGATCGTCGATGAGCACGGTGTTGACTTCCTCTTCGACGTCGCGCAGCACCGACGGCGGGACCGAGCCCGCGGCGGTGAAGTCGAGCCTGAGCCGTCCCGGCGAGTTCTCCGAGCCGGCCTGGGCGGCGGACTCGCCGAGCGCGCCGCGGAACGCGCGGTGGATGAGGTGGGTCGCGGTGTGTGAGCGGGACACCGCCCGGCGCCGCTCCACGTCGATCTCCGCGTAGGCGGGCGCGCCCGCCGCGGCCTCGCCCTCGGTCACCACGCCACGGTGCACGATCAGGCCCGGCAGCGGCGACTGCACGTCGCGTACCTCGATCTCGCTGCCCGCGCCGCCGGTCGGCCCTGCCGTCTTGATGGTGCCGGTGTCGGCGAGCTGGCCGCCGCCCTCGGCGTAGAAGGGGGTGCGGTCCAGCACCACCTCCACCTCGGCGCCCGCGCCCGCTGTCGGCACCGACGCGCCGTTCACCAGCAGCCCGACGACCGTTCCCTCGCCGGAGAACTCCTCATACCCGGTGAAGCTGACCCTCCCGGCCTGCTCCAGCAGGGCGGTGAGCACCGAGACGTCGGCGTTGCCCGTCTTCTTGGCCTGCGAGTCGTCCTTGGCCCGGCGGCGCTGCTCGGCCATGAGCCGGCGGAACCCGTCCTCGTCCACGGACAGGCCCTGCTCGCTGGCCATCTCCAGGGTCAGGTCGATCGGGAACCCATAGGTGTCGTGGAGCTGGAAGGCCTGGTCACCGGACAGCGCCGCGCCGCCGCGCCGCTTGACCTCACCGGCCGCAGCGTCGAAGATGGCCGACCCGGTGCGCAGCGTCGCGGCGAACGCCGCCTCCTCCGCGTCGATCACCGCGTGGATCTTCGGCGCGTCGGCGGTCAGCTCGGGGAACTGCGGGGCCATCGCGCTGATCGCGGCGCCGGTCAGCTCGTGCAGGTAACGCTCGTTCTCCGCGTCCCGGCGGGACGGCATGCCGCCCCCGCCGCCGCGCTGCCCACCGGACAACAGCCGCAGGTTGCGGATGCTGCGGCGCAGGATCCGGCGCAGCACGTAGCCGCGCGCCTCGTTGCTGGGCAGCACACCGTCCGCCACCAGCATGACCGCGCTGCGGACGTGGTCGGCGACCACCCGCAGCGCCACGTCGCTGCGGTGATCCGCGCCGTACTTCTGCTCGGTCAGCTCGGCGGCCCGGTCGAGGATCTTCCAGGTGGTGTCGATCTCGTAGAGGTTGTCCACGCCCTGCAGGATGGAGGCCATCCGCTCCAGGCCCATGCCGGTGTCCACGTTCTTGAACGGCAGCGGGCCCTCGACGTCGAAGTCGTCCTTGGCCCGGACCGCGCTGAGCACGTCCTGCATGAAGACGAGGTTCCAGATCTCCAGGAAACGGTCCTCATCCGCTTCCGGGCCGCCGTCGCGGCCGTATTCCGGCCCGCGGTCGTAGTAGATCTCCGAGCACGGGCCGCCCGGCCCGGGCACGCCCATATGCCAGTAGTTGTCCTTCAGGCCGCGGAACTGGATGCGGTCTTCCGGCAGGCCGATCACGTGCCGCCAGATCCCGAAGGACTCGGTGTCGTCGGGGAGCACGGTCGCCCACAGCCGCTCCTCGGGGAAGCCGAACCCGCCGTCCGCCTCGGGCCGGGTCAGCAGCTCCCACGCGAACGGGATCATCTTCTCCTTGAAGTAGTCGCCGAACGACCAGTTGCCGAGCATCTGGAAGAAGGTGGCGTGCCTGGTGGTCTTGCCGACCTCTTCGATGTCCAGGGTGCGCAGGCACTTCTGCACGTCGGCCACCCGCTTCCACGGGGGCGTCTGCTGGCCCAGCAGGTACGGCTTGAACGGCTGCATCCCGGCGACGACGAACAACAGCGTGGGGTCTTCGGCGACCAGGCTGGCCGAGGGCACGATCGCGTGGTCCTGCTGCTCGAAATAGGTCAGGAAACGGCGGACGATCTCTGCCGACTCCATTAGCGGCCATCCTTCAGTTCGTCGTGGTTATGAGCGGCGCCACCGTGCCCGCCCCTGGGCAACCCGGCACGCTGCCCGCCCCTGGGCAGCCCGGCGCGCCGGTGACCTTCGAGGGTAGACGCTGGCGGCCTGGCCTGTCGTTCCATATAAAGCGCCATGCCCTCACGGACATCGGCGGCGAACTCGGCGAGCCCGCTGGCCCGTGGCGCAGGCCGCAGGGAGCGCGCGAGCGCCGTCGCCTTGCGGTACCCGGTCACGCCGAGCACCGCGCCGAGTCCCAGCCAGAACAGCCTGCGGATCATCGGGAGCGCCCGTTGGCCCGGCCGGTCAGCGCGGCCCCGCGCCCGGCGTCACGTCCCGGCCGTGGACTGGCCCACTGGCTGGCCTGCCCGGCGGTTCCCGGCTGTGCCGCTCGGCGGGTCCCGAGCGCCCAGCGGATCCCGTACGCCAGGGCCGCAGCCCTGGTCAGGGGCCTGCTGGTAGCGCTAGCCTGGCTGGCGACCGGTGGCGCGAGCGCGGTGAGGTGACCGTCAAGCTCGCTCATGGTGGCGGTGACGCCCTCGATGCTCGCGGTAACGGCTTCGGTCTTGGCGATCTGCTCCCCGGCCCGGTCGATGGCGGCGTTGGCCCGCTCGATCAGCAGGTCGCCGCGCTTGCGGAGGCCGGCCACCGTGGTGGAGGTCTCCGACATCAGCCGGGCGGCTTTCAGCATGACGTAGACCGCCACGCCGACCCCGATCACCCAGGCCGCCGCCGCAGCCACGGCCGCCACCTGCACCGCGGTCACCATGCCCGATCCTCCACCCGCCCGACCCTACCGCCTGCGCGGCTAGGCCGTGCCTGGTAGATCTATGCCGTCACGAGCGGCCACATGAAGGGGGAGGGGGGCGGGTGGGGGATGGCAAGGTGGAGGAGGAGCCCATAGTGGAACTATGGGCGACGACGACAACGCAGCGAGGCGCCCGGCCGGCAGTCGCGCAGCAGGCTGGAGATCTATCCGGTACGGCCTGACACATGGTCAGCGTTCGGTGACCTCCGCTGACCTGCCCAGGATCGCTCTGATCCGCTCCGAGCGGTCCGCGTACCTGGCCTCGGCCCCGTGGCGGGACGGCTCGTAATACTGGCGGCCGGTGAGGACATCGGGCGCGTACTGCTGCGCGACGACGCCGTCGGCGAAATCATGCGGGTACTGGTAACCCTGGCCGTGGCCGATCCGGGCCGCACCCCGGTAGCTGGCGTCCCGCAGATGGGCGGGCACCGGCCCGGTCAGCCCGGCCTGGATGTCGGCGGCCGCCGCGTTGATCGCCTTGACCACCGCGTTCGACTTGGGCGCCAGCGCCAGGTGGATGGTCGCCTGGGCCAGGTTGATCCTGGCCTCAGGCAGGCCGACGAACTCCACCGCGTGCGCGGCCGCGATGGCCACGCCGAGCGCCGACGGATCGGCCATCCCGACGTCCTCGCTCGCGTGCACGATCAGCCGCCTGGCGATGAAACGCGGGTCCTCCCCCGCTTCGATCATCCTGGCCAGGTAGTGCAGCGCGGCGTCGGCGTCGCTGCCCCGGATGCTCTTGATGAACGCGCTGATGACGTCGTAGTGCTGATCCCCGTCACGGTCGTAGCGGACGGCGGCCCGGTCCACCGCCCGCTCCAGGGCTTCCAGGCCGACCTCGGCCCCGGCCTGCAGGCCGAGCGCCGCGGATTCCAGGTAGGTCAGCGCGCGCCGGGCATCCCCACCGGCGAGCTGCACCAGGTGATCGGCGGCGTCCTCGGCGAGGGTCACCGTGCCCGCCAGCCCGCGCTCGTCGGCCAGCGCCCGGGTGATCACCGCGCGCACGTCGTCGTCGCTGAGCGGTTCCAGGGTGAGCAGCAGCGACCTGGATAGCAGCGGGCCCACCACGGAGAAGAACGGATTCTCGGTGGTCGCCCCGATGAACGAGACCCAGCGGTTCTCCACGGCGGGCAGCAGGGCGTCCTGCTGCGCCTTGTTGAACCGGTGCACCTCGTCGATGAACAGGACGGTCTGGGCGCCGGTCAGCCCCAGGTCACGGCGCGCCGTGTCGATGGCCGCGCGCACGTCCTTCACGCCCGCGGTGACCGCCGACAGCTCGGTGAAGCGCCGCTTGGTGACCTCGCTCACCACGTGGGCGAGCGTGGTCTTCCCGGTGCCCGGCGGCCCCCACAGCAGCACCGACATCGCGGCATCATGATCAATTAGTTTTCTAAACGGAGCGCCGGGGCCGGTCAGGTGCCGCTGCCCCACCACCTCGTCCAGGCTTCGCGGCCGCATCCGCACGGCCAGCGGGGCGGCGGCGTCCTCGGCTTCCCGCGCCGCCGCATCAAACAGGCTCTCCGCCTGGCCGTCACTCCTGGCCACGCCCCGAGCGTATCCCGCCCCCGAGACAACCTGCCCTCACGAAGAGGACAGAGCCAACGGGGCTCCGACGGAGGGTTCAGGTCGGCCGGTGGCTGACCCGGACGCGGAGTCCTGTCCGCGTCCGGTTGGCCTCCGGACGGCCCCACAGGGCTGGCCATCGACGAATCAGGCCGACTGCTCGGGCGGCGGTACCACGTCAATCCCCGCCTCCTTGCGCTGCTCAGCGGTAATGGGCGTCGGCGCCCCGGTCAGCGGGTCGAGCCCGGACGCCGCCTTGGGGAACGCGATCACGTCGCGGATCGTGTCCCGCCCGGCCAGGAACATCAGCGTCCGGTCCCAGCCAAAAGCGATCCCCCCGTGTGGCGGCGCGCCGAACCGGAACGCCTCCAGCAGGAACCCGAACTGCGACCTCGCCTGCTCCGGCGACAGCCCGATCACCTCGAAGACCTGCTCCTGCGTGGCCGGGCGGTTGATTCGCAAGCTACCGCCGCCGATCTCCACGCCGTTGAGGACCAGGTCGTAAGCGTCCGCGAGCGCCTTGTCGGGCTCGACCGGGAACTTGTCCGCCCACTCCGGCAGCGGCGCGGTGAACGGGTGGTGCACCGCGGTCCAGCCGCCCTGGCCGTCTTCTTCGAACATGGGCGGGTCCACCACCCACAGGAACGACCAGGCGGCATCGTCGATGAGCCCCAGCCGGTGGCCGACCTCCAGCCGCGCCGCACCGAGCAGCGCCCGGGCCCCGGCGACCGGGCCGGCCGCGAAGAACACGCAGTCACCGGGCGCGGCCCCGGCGGCCTCGGCCAGCCCGGCCCGCTCGGTGTCCGACAGGTGCCGCGCGACCGGGCCGCTGTCCGAGACGGCCCCGTCCGGGCCGATCAGCACGTAGGCCAGGCCGCGCGCACCGCGGGAGCGGGCCCACTCCTGCCAGCCGTCGAATTCCCGGCGGGACTGGCCCGCTCCCCCGGGCATGACGACCGCCCCGACGTGCGGCGCCTGGAAAACCCGGAACGACGTCTGGCCGAAATAGCTGGTCAGATCGGCAAGCTCCAAGCCGAACCGCAGGTCCGGCTTGTCGGATCCGAACCGGCGCATCGCCTCGGCGTAGGTCATCCGGGGAATGGGCCGTGGGATCTGGTAGCCGACCAGCTCGGCCCACAGCCGCGCCACCAGGTGTTCGGCCACGGCTATGACGTCTTCCCTGGTGACAAAGCTCATCTCGATGTCGATCTGGGTGAACTCCGGCTGCCGGTCGGCGCGGAAGTCCTCGTCGCGGAAGCAGCGGGCGAGCTGGTAGTAGCGCTCCAGCCCGCCGACCATCAGCAGCTGCTTGAACAACTGCGGGGACTGGGGCAGCGCGTACCAGGCGCCGGGGCGCAGCCGGGCCGGCACCACGAAGTCACGTGCGCCTTCCGGCGTGGACCGGGTCAGGTAAGGCGTTTCCACGTAGGCGAAGCCGTGCTCGCGCATGACATCGCCGGCCAGGTAGGACGCTGCCGAGCGGACGCGCAGCGCCGCGGCCGTCTCGGGCCGGCGGATGTCCAGGTAGCGGTAGCGCAGCCGGACATCCTCGTTCAGCTCTCCGGCGCCCTCCACCGGGAACGGCAGCGGTTCGGATTCGGCCAGCACCTCCAGGTCGTCGGCGACGACCTCGATCTGGCCGGTGGGCAGGTCCGGGTTCTCGTTGCCGGGCGGCCGCTCACGGACCTCCCCGGACACCCTGATGCAGAACTCGGCGCGCAACGCGTGCTCGGGCCGGTCCTCGCCCTCGCCGCGGAACACCACCTGGACGACCCCGCTGGCGTCCCGCAGGTCGATGAAGACCACGCCGCCGTGGTCCCTGCGCCGCGCCACCCAGCCGGCCAGGGTCACCCGCTCCCCCGCCTGGGCCTGGCGCAGCGTTCCCGCCTCGTGGGATCGAATCATCGCGTGTTCCGCACCTTTCGTCACAGGCCTGGCCTCTTCGGCCCCGTGGCCGACGGGGGCTTGGCGCCGGGGCCCGCCGGCGGCGCCGGCCCGGGAGAGAGCCCGGCCAGGAACGGGTTGGTGGCGCGCTCGGCGCCGATGGTCGTCTGCTGGCCGTGTCCCGGCAGCACGAGCGTGTCGTCCGGGAGGGTCAGGCACACCCGGGACAGGGTGTCCAGCATGGCCGGGTAGTCGCCGCCGGGCAAATCGGTGCGGCCGATCGAGCCGGCGAACAGCACGTCGCCGGAGAACATCACCTGCTCGGCGGAGCGGAACGTCACCGAGCCGGGCGTGTGCCCGGGCGCGTGGTCCACCACGAGCTCGACCCCGGCGAGCTGCAGCGTCATCCCGTCGCCGAGCGCGATGACGTCATCGGGCTCGGTGAACGTCAGGCCGCGGAACAGTTGCTGGCCCACCTGAAGCGGGAAGCCCTTGGCCGGGTCGGAGAGCAGGTCACGGTCGGCGGGGTGGATGTAGGCGGGGATTCCCCGCGCGCCGCATACCGGGGCCACCGACCATACGTGGTCGATGTGGCCGTGCGTCGCGAGCACCGCCGCCGGCCGCAGCCGGTGCTGCGCGAGCAATTCGGTGATGCCTGGCTCGGCGTCTTGCCCCGGGTCGATGATGAGGCACTCCTCACCCGGCCCCGGCGCCACCACGTAGCAGTTGGCGGCGAATGAGCCTGCCGGGAACCCGGCGATGAGCACGGAGCCTCCCTTGGAGAAAGCGGCATGGACCGGCGGCCACCGGGCCTCCAGGCTACCGATCCGCCCGCCTGCGCGACGAACCGATAACACCGGCGCCGTTTTCGGCGATCGCCAGGTACGATTCGCGAAGTTTCGCAGATCAGCAACACCGTTCATACTCAGGGAAGGAGGGCGACAGCGTGGCGGGGAAAAAGGAGCGCCAGCGCAAGCTCGCCCGCGAGCATTACCAGCGGCAGCAGACCCGGCGGATCCAGCGAACGCAGCGATGGCGGCGGATCGGCATCATCGTGGCCGCCTGCTGCGCCGTGATAGCGCTGGGCGCGGGCGGCTACGTCGCCTTGTCCGGCGGCGGCAACAAGACCGCGGCTGCCACCTCCACCCCGAACCCCGCCGCGTCGGCCACCGCCACCCCGACGCCCACCGCATCGCCCACGCCGACGCTGGCCGCCGAGCCCGCCAGCCACTGCACGTACACATCGAACGGCACCGCCGCCCGCAAGGTCGGCGTTCCGCCAGCCAAGCCGGCCTTCAAGGCCGCCAAGTACCAGGCCACGGTCAAGACCAACCGGGGCACCATCGTCCTCGACCTGCTCAACCACCAGGCGACGTGCACCGTCAACTCATTCATCTACCTGGCCGGCAAAGACTACTTCAACAACACCTCCTGCCACAGGCTCACCACCAGCGGCATCTATGTGCTGCAGTGCGGTGACCCCACGGGAACTGGCAGCGGCGGCCCGGGGTACAAGTTCGCTGATGAGAATCTGACGGGCGCCAAGTACACCGAGGGCACGGTCGCCATGGCGAACGCCGGTCCGGGCACGAACGGGAGCCAGTTCTTCCTCGTATACCGCAATTCGACGACGCTACCGCCGAGCTACACACCGTTCGGCAAAATCGTCAGCGGACTGGGAATCATCCAGAATGTAGCTAAGGCGGGCACAGACAACAGCACCGGCAACGGTGATGGCCATCCCAAGGAGAAGGTCACCATCGAAAGTGTCACTATTACCAAGGCCTGACGCGCCCTTTACCTGGGTTCAGGTCTGAGCAGGAGGTTCGCGGTGACCAGCGCCAACGATCCTTGGGGCCGGGTGGACGCCGGCGGCACGGTGTACGTGCGCACCGCCGAGGGGGAGCGGGTGATCGGCTCGTGGCAGGCTGGCAGCCCTGACGAGGCGCTCGCGTTCTACCGGCGCAAGTTCGCGGCCCTGGACACCGAGGTCAGCCTGCTGGAGCAGCGGATTACCACGACTGACCTGTCACCGGCGCAGGCACGCGGGGCGATCGAGCGCCTGCAGGGGTCGGTGGCGGACGCGCACGCGATCGGCGACCTCGGCCAACTCCAGGCCAGGCTGGAAGCGCTGACCGGGAAGGTGGACGAGCGCCAGGTAGAGGCCCGTGCGGCACGGGACCATGCACGCACCGAAGCCAGGAGCATCAAGGAGGCGATCGTCGCCGAGGCTGAGCAGATCGCGGCAGAGGCAACGCACTGGAAGAACAGCAGCGAGCGGCTGCGCCAGCTGCTTGAGGAATGGAAGGCCGCGCCGCGGGCCGACCGTGCGGTGGAGACCGCGCTCTGGAAACGGCTGTCCGCGGCCCGCAATCAGTTCAACAAGCGGCGCAAGGCGTACTTCGCGGAATTGACCGAGGAGCGCGACGAGGCCAAGGCGCGCAAGGAGCAACTGTGCGTGGAGGCGGAGGCGCTCGCCGACTCCACCGACTGGTCCGCCACCGCTGCCGCGTTCCGTGAGCTGATGCGGTCCTGGAAGGCGGCGGGCCGGGCGTCCCGCGCCGACGAGGACGAGCTGTGGGGCCGGTTCAAGACCGCGCAGGACAAATTCTTCCGCGCCAGGTCGGACATTTACTCGGCCAAAGACGCGGCGCTGCGCGAGCACGCCAACGTCAAGGCCCAGCTGCTGGAGGAGGCCGGAAAGCTCGTCCCGGTCACCGATGTCCGCGCGGCCCGCTCCGCGCTGCGGAGCATCCAGGAACGCTGGGAGCAGGCCGGCCCGGTGCCGCGGGAGGCGCACGAACGGCTGGAGTCGGGCCTGCGCCGGATCGAGGATGCGGTGCGCAAGGCGGAGGACGCCCAGTGGCGGCGCTCCAATCCTGAGGCGCTGGCCCGCGCCCGTGGCACGATCGAGCAGATCCGCAGCGCCATCGCGGGGCTGGAGGACCAGCTCGCCAAGGCCGAGGCGGCGGGCGACCCGCGGGCGGTGCAGGAGGCGCAAGAGGCCCTGGACACCCGCCGTGCCTGGCTCGCGGAAGCCGAACGAACGTTGGCCGAGCTGACCGGCTAGTTGGTTACCCGGTAGACGTCGTAGACGCCGTCGATGGCGCGCACGGCGCGCAGCACGTGGCCCAGATGCTTGGGGTCGCCCATCTCGAAGGTGAACTTGCTCACCGCCACCCGGTCCCTGGTGGTGGTCACGGACGCGGACAGGATGTTGACGTGCTGGTCGGAGATGGAACGGGTGATGTCGGAGAGCAGCCCGGTCCGGTCGAGGGCCTCCACCTGTATCCCGACGAGGAACAGCGAGTCCTCGGTGGGCGACCAGTGCACCGGCACCAATCGCTCCGGCTCTGAGTCGAGCAGGTGCCGCAGGTTGGTGCAGTCAGACCGGTGCACCGACACGCCGTGGCCGCGGGTGACGAACCCGGTGATCTCATCCCCGGGAACCGGGGTGCAGCAGCGCGACAGCCTGGCCCAGACGTCGGCCGCCCCCTCGACCACGACGCCGGAGTCGTGCACCGGGCTTGGCCGCGGCGGTCGGGTGGGCAGCGCCGTCTCTGCGAGGTCTTCTTGCGCCCCGGCCAGGCCGCCCACCGACTGGACCAGCTTGGTGACCACGGACTGGGCGCTGACGTGACCCTCGCCGACGGCCGCGTACAGCGCGGACAGGTCGGTGAAGCGCATCTCCGTGGCGATGGCCAGCAGCGCGTCGCCGGTCGCCAGGCGCTGCAGCGGAAGTCCCTGCTTGCGCATGGCGCGCGCGATCGCGCTCTTGCCGTTCTCCGCGGCCGCCTCGCGGCGTTCCTTGGAGAACCAGTGCTTGATCTTGTTGCGGGCCCGGGCGCTCTTGACAAAGCCCAGCCAGTCCCGGCTCGGCGCGGCGTCGGGCGCCTTGGAAGTGAAGATCTCGACCGTGTCGCCGTTGTCGAGGGCGCTCTCCAGCGGGACCAGGCGGCCGTTGACCCTGGCGCCGATGCAGCGGTGGCCGACCTCGGTGTGGATCGCGTAGGCGAAGTCCACCGGGGTCGCGCCCTGCGGCAGCGCGATCACCTGGCCCTTGGGGGTGAAGACGTAGACCTCGGCCGCGCCGAGGTCGAACCGCAGCGACTCGAGGAACTCGGCCGGGTCTGCCGTCTCCCGCTGCCAGTCGACCAGTTGCTGGAGCCAGACCATGTCGCTGGCGCCGGACGCCGCGCCGCGCGCCCCGGGGACCAGCGACTCCTCCTTGTACTTCCAGTGCGCCGCGACGCCGTACTCCGCCCGCCGGTGCATGCCCCAGGTCCTGATCTGCAACTCGACCGGCTTGCCCTCGGGGCCGATGACCGTGGTGTGCAGCGACTGATACATGTTGAACTTCGGCATCGCGATGTAGTCCTTGAACCGCCCCGGGATGGGGTTCCACCGGGCGTGGATCGTGCCGAGAGCCGCATAGCAGTCCCGCACGCTGTCGACCAGCACGCGGATGCCTACCAGGTCATAGATCTCATCGAAGCCGACGTTGCGGGCGATCATCTTCTGGTAGACGGAGTAGTAGTGCTTCGGGCGCCCGGTGACCCGCGCCTTGATCTTGGCTTCGCGCAGGTCCGATCTAACCTCTTCCACCACGTCCTGCAGGAAGTGTTCCCGCTCGGGGGCGCGCTCGGAGACCATCCGCGCGATCTCGTCGTACCGCTTGGGGTACATGGTCGCGAACGCCAGGTCTTCCAGTTCCCACTTGATGGTGTTCATGCCGAGCCGGTGCGCGAGCGGGGCGTAGATCTCCAGCACCTCGCGCGACTTCCGCTCCTGCTTCTCCCGTGGCAGGTAGCGCAGCGTGCGCATGTTATGCAGCCGGTCGGCCAGCTTGATCAGCAGCACCCGGATGTCACGGGACATCGCGACCACCATCTTGCGGACGGTCTCCGCCTCGGCGGCCTCCCCGTACTTGACCCGGTCCAGCTTGGTGACCCCGTTGACCAGCGTGGCCACCTCGTCGCCGAACTCTTTGCGCAGCTCGGCAAGGGTATAGGCGGTGTCCTCCACGGTGTCGTGCAGCAGCGCCGCGCAGAGCGTGTCGGTGTTCATGCCGAGCTCGGCCAGGATCGTGGTCACCGCGAGCGGATGGGTGATGAAGGGGTCGCCGCTCTTGCGCATCTGCCCGGCGTGCCAGTGCGCGGCCACCTCGTAGGCCCGGCCGACCAGCCTGACGTCCGCTTTGGGATGCGTCGCCCGGACCGTCTTGATCAGCGGCTCGAGCACCGGGTTGATTCCGCCGCCACGGGGCGCGCCGAGGCGGGCCAGCCGGCGGCGGACTCCCGCTCCCCCGCCGCTGATACCGCCGGACGGAGCGGGTGTGGCGGTGGCAGCCGGGGCAGGCGCGTCAGCGGGCGGCGCCAGCTTGGCGGCTGCGGGCCGGGCACGGCGCGGCTCGGCTGCGTCGCGCGCCACCTCTGTGTCCTCCCCGGGGACGGAAGATTCCTCCGGTCCCGGGGCGGACTGGGTGACGTCAGCGGCGGCCGTGCGGGTCGTTGCTACGTCACCAGCCACATACGCTCCTGTCGTCCGCCCAGGCAACCAGTCTATCGGCGCTTGTCAGAGCGGTCCGGGAGTTGCCGCCCTCCGAGGCAACAGCACGTTCCCCCCGGCTCACTATTCCTGCGGCGGGTCCGGCGGCCCGGCGTGGCGGCCGGCGGCCCCGCCGGTCAGACCGCCACGAGGGTGCGCAGCGGCTCTCCGGCGAGCTTGGCACGGCCGCCGAGGAATGTGAGCTCCATGATGACGGCCACGCCGACGATGTCCGCACCCGCCCGGCGGACCAGGCTGGCGGTGGCCTGCGCCGTCCCGCCGGTGGCCAGCACGTCGTCGATGATCAGGACCCGCTCTCCGGGGCGGAACGCGTCCTGGTGCACCTCGACGGTGGCGGTCCCGTACTCGAGTTCGTAGCTTTGCTCGTAGGTGGGCCCGGGCAGCCGGCCCTGCTTGCGGACCGGCACGAAGCCCGAGCCGAGCTCGCAGGCGGCGGACGCCGCGAGGATGAACCCGCGCGCCTCGATCCCTACCACCTTGTCCACCGGTCCGTGCCCGCTGGCCAGCGCGCGCACCACCGCCTGGAGCGCCGGGCCGTCAGCCAGCAGCGGGGTGATGTCCTTGAACACGACTCCCGGCTTGGGATAGTCGGGGATGTCCCGGATCCGGGAGGTGATCAGGTCGGCCAGCGCGGCGTCCGCGGCCGCTTTGCGGCCAGGCAAGGCGGCTACCGCCGCCGCTTCTTGCCGCTGGGCCGGCGCTTGGCCGCGCTGGTGCGCCGTGGCTGCTGGCGCGGTCCTGGCCGCGGCCCGCTGCGGGACGTGGGCTGGCCCGCGGCCACGGGCTCGGCGGCCGCGGCGGTGTTCTCGACGGCTTCCTCACCTGGCTGGTCTGTCACGCCCGCATCGGCATCCCCGGCGGCCAGGTCCGGTTCCGGAGCAGGCGCCGCGGCGCGGCCAGGCCGGCCGGTTGCCGCGCGGCCAGATGCCGCCTGGCCGACCGGCGCCTTGGCCGCGGCGCGCTTGGCGGCGCGCCCGCCGGAGGCGCGCAGCTGCACCCGCTTGGCCAGGGCCTTGTACTGCGGCTCGCGCTCTTTCAGATCGGCCAGCACCGGGGTGGCGATGCAGATGGAGGAGTAGGTGCCGGACAGCATGCCGACGAAAAGCACCAGCGCCAGGTCCTTCAGCTCGCCGGCGCCGAGGAACCCCGCGCCCACGAACAGGATGGACGCCACCGGCAGCAGCGCGATCAGCGAGGTGTTGATCGAGCGGACCAGCGTCTGGTTGAGCGCCTGGTTCGCCGCCTGGCTGTAGGTGGACCGGGTGGAGGCGAGCAGCCCCGCCGTGTTCTCCCGGACCTTGTCGAACACCACCACCGTGTCGTACAGCGAGTAACCCAGGATCGTCAGCAGGCCGATCACCGAGGCGGGGCTGACCTCGAAGTGGGCGAGCGCGTACACGCCGACGGTGATGACGATGTCGTGCGCGAGGGCGATCAGCGCGGCGACGGCCATCTTCCACTCGAACGCGATCGAGAGGTAGATGACGATCACGACGATGAAGGCGATGAGCGCCTCCGCCGCCTTCTTAGAGATCTGACTGCCCCAGCTCGCCCCGATCGAGGTCTGGCTGATCTCGTTCTGCGGGACGCCGAACTGCTTGCTGAGCGCGCTCACCACGCTGTCTTGCTGCTCGACGGTCAGCGGGCGCGTCTGCACCTGCCACTTGGGGGCGCCGCCGCCCAGCGGCGTGATCTTCTGGACGATGGCGTCCTGGCCGCCACCGGACGCGCTGACCGTCTGGCGCACCTGCGAGATCGTGGAGGACCCCGCCGCGAACTGGTAGACCGAGCCGCCCTTGAAATCCACGCTGAAGTTCAGCCCGAACACGACGACGGCGATGACGCTGACCGCCAGGATCGCGCCCGAGATGGAGTACCAGAGCCGCTTGCGGGCTACGAACTCGACCGAGACCTCGCCCCGGTAGAGCCTGCCGCCAAGACCGCGGAGCGACGCCATCACGCCTCCTTCGCCGTGGCTGGCCTGCCCTGGGCTGTGGCCTGCCTGGCCGGCCGCACCGGGGTGCGGGGGCGCCCCGCCAGGGCGCTCTGGCCCCCAGGCGGGCCGGGTCGAGCCCGGACAGGGGATGGCCGCCGCCGAAGAACTTGGTCCGGGCGAGCAGCGTCATCATCGGATGGGTGAAGGTGAAGACCACCACCAGGTCGATGATCGTGGTGAGGCCGAGGGTGAACGCGAAGCCCTTCACGTCGCCGATGGCGAAGTAGTAGAGCAAGGCGGCGGCGAGGAAGGAGACGGTGTCGGAGACCAGGATGGTCCGCCGGGCCCGGGTCCAGCCGTGTTCCACCGCGGCGCGCAGGGATTTGCCGCCATCCCGCACCTCGTCACGTAGTCGTTCGAAGAACACCACGAACGAGTCTGCGGTGATGCCGATGGCCACGATGAGGCCCGCGATGCCGGCCAGCGACATCGCGAAGCCCTGGTACTTGCCGAGCACGATCACCGACAGGTAGGCGAGCAGCGCCGCGATGGCGAGGCTGGACACCGCGACGATGGCCAGGCCCCGGTAATAGAGCATCAGGTAGATGACGACCAGGATCAGCCCGAGCGCGCCGGCCAGCAGGCCAGCGGCGAGCTGGTCGTGGCCAAGCTGCGGGGTGACAGTCTCGACGGACTCCTGGCGGAAGGTCAGCGGCAGCGAGCCGTAGGACAGCACGTTGGCGAGGTTGGTGGCGTTCGCCTGGCTGAAGTTGCCGAAGATCTCCGCCGACCCGCCGACGATCGGGCCCTGGTTGATCGCGGGGAACGAGATCACCTGCCCGTCCAGCACCACCGCGAGGTAATCCAGCGGCGAGGCGGACTTGCCGTACTGGTTGTACATCTGGGTGGTGAGGTCGCCGAACGCCTTCGCTCCCGCGCCGTTGAAGTTGATGTTGGTTTGCCAGAACGTGCTGCTCTGCTGCGGGGTCGCGCTGGCCGACTTGATCTGGCTGCCGAGCACCTTGGCCTGGTCGAGCACGAATTTGTACGGCACCCCGCTGGTCCCGTTGGACAGGCCGCAGGCCACGATCTGGTTCTTCGGGTTGTCCCAGACTGCCGGGCTGTAGCCGATCTGCTTCGCCCAGCTCTTGGACGAGCAGTCCACCTTGTCGAACAGGCTCTTGATCTGCGGGCTGAGCGCCGCCGCGTTGCCGCTGGCCTGCTGCCAGGTGGACGTGTGGTTCGGCGAGGTGACCGTCGGGGTCGGCGACGGCGTCGCGGCGGGGGTGGCCGATCCGGACGAGGACGAGGTGGCCGACGGCGTGGGCGTGGGGCTGGCCTTCGCCTGCGCGGCTGTCACCGTGCCGAGCCTGCTGGCGCTGCGGGCCAGCACCGCGGTCCGGTTCTCGCCGCTCCCCCGCACCTTCGCCTTGGTGGTGGCCGACGACGAGGGCTGAGGTGACGCGCTCCCCGACGGCGAGGCGGACGCGGCCCCCGACGGGGTGGGTGACGGCGCCGGCGTAGGTGTGACCGCGCTCGCCGCGTTCGGCGCCATCAGCAGCACCTGGCGGAACAGCAATTCGGCGGTCTGGCTGACCAGCTTGACCACGCCGGCCGAGTTCTTGCCCGGCACCGACACGGTCATGATGCTCGTGCCCTGCGGCACCACCTGCGCCTCGGTGAAGCCCGCGCTGTTCACGCGGTTGAACATGATCTGCTGTGCCGTGGCCATCTGGGCCTCCGTCACCTTCGACCCGTGCACCGGCACCGCCGCCAGCGACACGGTCGTGCCGCTGGTGAGGTCGAGGCCCAGGCGCACCTTGAACGCCTGCGACCATTTGCCGGGGCTGCCGATATCGCTGCCCACGATGGCCAGGAGCAACACGACGATGATCGCTACCAGCACTGCCAGGTAACGGCCGGGCCTGGAGGCGTTGCCGCTAGGGGTAGCCACTTCTGTCTATCCTTCGATCCGCTAGTCGTTCGGGCCGCCGTGGACGCGGATGGCGCCGGTCAGCCGCCCTTGGCAGCGCCGTCCTCGGTCTCGTCGAGGTACTCGGGCTCCGCTGGTTCCTCTTCCTCGGCCTCCGTCTGGCTGTAGTCCTGGCTGGGGTCGGGGATCACGTCCACGATCGCCCGCCGCACGTAGCGGACGTGCACGCCGGGTGCGACCTCCAGGATGACATCCTGGTCTTCCACCGCCGCCACGGTCGCGTACATGCCGGCCGTCGTACGGACCCGCATCCCCGGCTCGAGCTTGCTCTGGGTCTGCTGCGCCGCGCGCTGCCGGTTGCGCTGCGGCCTGATCGTCACGAAGTACAGCAGGCCGAACAGCACCACGATAATGACCAGGAAGAAGTAGCCGCTGCCTGAAGACTTGCTGGTGCTCGCCGCGAGAATCGCGTTGCCCATCACGGGGCGTCCTTCCGTTAACATGCCGCGCCCGGTCATTCGCCGAGGCGATCGCCGGGTTGGCGCCTGCCGCGAGGGGCGTTGCTGCCGCCGGCCAACTGCCGAAGTGTAGCGGCGCCCCACCAGCGCACCAACAGGCTATGGCCTGATCTGACCGATCGTGACATCGTCGCGACAAACCCTTGCCCCCCACATCCCGCCTCGCCTGCTGTCCAGACAACATTCACACCCGCTGTTCAGTGAACGCTCGGCGCTGCCTCAGAGTTGCCTGACCGCTCGCTGAACCGCGGATCGACGGTCAGTCGGGACCCTCGTCGTCGAAGAGGGTTCCCGGCCCGGTCACCCCGGCGGCGCTGGCCGGGTCTGGCGGGGTGAGGCCCAGGTGCTCCCAGGCGAGCGGGGTGGCCACCCGGCCCCGCGGGGTCCGCGCGATCAGGCCCTCCCGCACCAGGAACGGCTCGGCGACCACCTCGACCGTCTCGGCTTCCTCGCCGACGGCGACGGCCAGGGTGGACAGCCCGGCCGGCCCGCCGGCGAACCGGGTCACCAGCGCGCGCAGCACCGCGCGGTCGAGCCGGTCCAGCCCGTGCGTGTCCACTTCATACAGTTCCAGCGCGTCCCGGGCGATCTCCAGGCTGATCGCGCCGTCGGCCCGGACCTCGGCGAAATCACGCACCCGGCGCAGCAGCCGGTTGGCGATCCGCGGTGTCCCCCGCGACCGGCCGGCGATCTCCTTGGCGCCGTCATCGCTCAGCGTGACGCCGAGCAGCGAGGCGGATCGCCGGATGATCACCTCGAGTTCGCCGGCCTCGTAGAAGTCCAGGTGGGCGGTGAAGCCGAACCGGTCCCGCAGCGGCGCGGGCAGCAGCCCGGCCCGCGTCGTCGCGCCAACCAGGGTGAACGGCGCGATTTCCAGCGGGATGGCGGTCGCCCCTGGCCCCTTGCCCACCACCACGTCCACCCGGAAGTCCTCCATCGCGAGGTAGAGCATCTCCTCGGCGGGGCGGGCCAGCCGGTGGATCTCGTCGATGAACACGACCTCGCCGTCGCCCAGGGTGGACAGCACCGCGGCGAGGTCGCCGGCCCGCTCGATGGCCGGTCCGCTGGTGATCCGCATTGGCGTGCCCAGCTCGGCAGCGATGATCATGGCGATGGTGGTCTTGCCCAGCCCGGGCGGGCCGGACAGCAGCACGTGATCCGGCGCCTTGCCGCGCCGCAGCGCACCGGCGAGCAGCAGGGAAAGCTGCTCCCGGACCCGGGCCTGGCCGATGAAGTCGTCCAGCCGCTTGGGCCGCAGCGTGCTCTCGATCACCCGCTCGTCGGCGTCGGCCAGCGGGGACACCAGCCGCTCAGTCTCCGCCGGATCGGTCATCACATCGCCTCCCTCGCGGGACGTCGCGCCGGAGGCGCGCCAGCAAGCACCACGCCGCAGGCGCGTCGGCCAGCGTTTGCGCTTGGTCGTGCCGGAGGCGCGCCGGCCGGCGGAGGGGGAGGCACGGGGCCCGGGGGCTTGCCCCCGGGAAGAGCGCAGTCTCGCCGCCGGAGCCGCGAAGCGGCGTTCGGCCCGGCGGCTGCGGCGTGCCGCGACCTGAGGCTGGCAGGGGGCCCGTCATGCCCTGCTCAGTTTGCGTAGCGCGGCGCGCAGCATCACCGCGGCGTCGGCTTCCTGGGCCGGCGCGCCGTGGCCGGCCTCGCCATCGGCGGCGGCCGTCCCGGCCAGATCGGCCTCCACCGCGGCGATGGCCTGGTCGGCGTCGCGGGCCTGCCAGCCCAGGTTGACCAGGCCGGTCCGGACTTGCTCGCGCCACGGCGCCGGCCCGCCGCGCTGCGCGGTCACCACGCCGTCTGCCGCGCTTGGGCCCCCCGTGCCCGGGGCGCCAAGGCGGCCAGCGAGCTCGAGGATTATTCGTTGTGCGCCTTTACGGCCGATACCGGGGACCCTGGTCAGCGCCGCGACATCCTCGCTGAGCACCGCGCGCCGCAACGCGTCGGGGGTGAACACGGCGAGCATGGCCAGCGCCAGCCGCGGCCCGACGCCGCTGGCGGTCTGGAGCAGGACGAAGACGTCCCGCTCGTCGTCGGTGGCGAAGCCGAACAGGGTGAGCGCGTCCTCCCGGACCACCAGCGAGGTGGCCACCCTGGCGTGTTCCCCGGGGCGCAGCGTGGCCAGCGTGCCCGGCGTGCACTGGACCAGCAGCCCGACGCCGCCCACCTCGATGACCGCGCCCTCCGGCGCGACCGCGGCGACCTTGCCCGCCAGATGGGAGATCATCGCGCACCTCGCAGCCTCTCGTCCCGCTCCCGGCGCGCGGCCGCGAGCTGGTCCTGCATTCCCGCCCGGGCGGCCGCCAGCTGTTGCTCCATCCGGCGCCCCGCGGCCGCCATCCGATCCTGTGTGCCGCCCCGCCACAGGTGACAGATGGCCAGCGCCAGCGCGTCGGCCGTGTCGGCGGGCCGCGGTGGGTCCGTCATCCGGAGCAGCCGCATCACCATGGCCGTGACCTGGGCCTTGTCTGCCCGGCCGCTGCCGGTCACCGCTGCCTTCACCTCGCTCGGGGTGTACATCGCGACCGGCAGGCCGCGCCGGGCCGCGCACACGATCGCCACCGCCCCGGCCTGCGCGGTGCCCATCACGGTCCGGACGTTGTGCTGGCTGAACACCCGCTCCACCGCGACCGCGTCCGGCCGGTACTCGGCCAGCCAGGTGTCGATCTCTTCCCCCAGCGCCAGCAACCGGGCCGCGATGTCCGCGCCCGCCGGGGTGCGGATCACGTCCGCGTGGACCAGGCTGGGCGGCCTGCCCGGCCTGCCGTCCACGGCCCCGATGCCACACCGGGTCAAGCCGGGGTCGACGCCGAGCACCCGCATTCATCACCACCCGGCTGGCTTCACGAACATGTGTTCGGTGCCGACATTACCGGCTGGCAGCCACTGGCGCCCTTCGGGCGCCCCGGCGTGTCGCAAGTGCTGGCCCGGGCGGCACGCCCGCCCGGACCCCCCAGTGCCAGCCCGGGGGGCGACCCCCGGGAACCCCCGCTGGCCTCCGGCCTGGGGAACCCAGCGGGCCGCTCCTTAACCCAGCTTCTCCATGACCTCGTCGGGCACCGAGTAGTTGGCATACACGTCCTGCACGTCGTCGGAGTCCTCAAGCGCCTCGATCAGCCGGAACACCCGCTTGGCCTGGTCCTCGTCCAGCGGGACCTCGACCGCGGGCAGGAACGCCACCTCGGCGGAGTCGTACTCCAGGCCGGCGTCGGTCACCGCGGAGCGCACCGCGACCAGGTCGCCTGGCTCGCTGGTCACCTCGAAGGAGTCGCCGATGTCCTCGACGTCCTCGGCGCCCGCGTCCAGCACCGCCGTCAGCACGTCGTCTTCGGTCACCGAGCCCGACTTGGCCACGATGACCACGCCCTTGCGGTGGAACATGTAGGACACCGAGCCCGGGTCGGCCATGGACCCGCCGTTGCGGGTGAGCGCGGTCCGCACGTCGGCGGCGGCCCGGTTGCGGTTGTCGGTCAGGCACTCCACCAGCACCGCGACGCCGCCGGGGGCGTAGCCCTCGTAGGTGATCGCCTCGTAGGTGGCGCCGCTGCCCTCCGCGCCGGAGCCGCGGCGGATGGCGCGGTCGATGTTGTCGTTCGGCACCGAGCTCTTCTTGGCCTTCTGCACCGCGTCATACAGGGTGGGGTTGCCCGCCGGGTCGCCACCGCCGGTCCGCGCCGCCACCTCGACATTCTTGATCAGCTTGGCGAACAGCTTCCCGCGCCTGGCGTTGACGGCCGCCTTCTTGTGCTTGGTCGTCGCCCACTTGGAGTGGCCACTCATGTCCGTTCCCTCACCATGTCAACGAAGTGCCGGTGGATGCGCAGGTCGCCCGTCAACTCGGGATGGAAAGAGGTGGCAAACAGCGGACCCTGCCGGACCGCGACGATCCTACCGGTGACGCGCTCGGCGCCGAGGACGGTCACCTGGTCGCTGACCGCCTCCACCCACGGCGCCCTGATAAATATGGCGCGGAACGGAGGATCCGGAGGGCTCGCGATCCCGTCCAGGCAGATGTCGCTCTCGAACGAGTTGACCTGCCGGCCGAACGCGTTGCGCCGCACCGTCATCCCGATCCCGCCGAGGGTTTCCTGGCCGTCCACCCCGTCTACCAGACGGTCGGCCAGCATGATCATCCCGGCGCAGGAGCCGAACGCGGGCATCCCGCCGGACAGCCGCTTGCGCAGCGCCTCGGCGATCTCGAACGCCGTGCTCAGCCTCCACATGGTGGTCGACTCACCGCCGGGGATCACCAGGCCATCGACGGCCGCGAGCTCGTCGGGCCGGCGCACCCGCACCGGCGCGGCGCCGGTCGCCGCCAGCGCCCGCAGATGCTCCGCCACGTCGCCTTGCAGCGCGAGAACCCCGATGACCGGCGCCGACCCCACCAATAACCTCCGCTACTATCCCGCCCCGGCATCGAGGGTAGCCGGGACCGCCAACCCGGCCGGAACGCCGCAGGCCCGTGGCTGTATTCCCTGGCCGCGCGCGAGTTCCGGCGGCCGCCCTGGCGGGGCGGTCCGCCCTAGGCCTGCGCTGCCGGGGGCTCCGGCTGTCCGGAGGGCGCCTCGCCACCGGCCGGGGGCGCGGGATCTCCGGCGGGCGCCTCGCCACCCGCCGACGGGGACGGCTGGGCCGCTCCGGCGGGCTTCCCCTGACCCGAGGGTGGGTTCTGCGCGGCGCTGCCCGCCGGGTCGCGCATCTCGGCCAGCAGGTTCTCGATCGCGGTGAGCCGCTCGGCGATCTCGTCCAGGCGGCTCATCACCGCGCGGAGGGTGACGGTGGGCGGCAATCCGCCGCCCGGCATGCGCCCCACCGAGACCCGCCGGAGCTCCTCGGCCGGCGCCGCGCGCACGGTCGCGAGCACCTGCGCCTGGACCCGGTCCAGGCTCGCGCCCTGCCGCTCCAGGATCTGGGCGCCGACGCCTTCACCTTCGCGGACGAGGCCGAGCAGGATGTGCTCGGTGCCGATGTGGTCGTGGCCGAGCCGCTGTGCCTCGCGGAGCGAGAGTTCGAGCACCTTCTTGGTGCGCGGGGTGAACGGAACATGCCCGCTCAGCTGGCCGGTGCCTGCCCCGGCGATCTCCACGACCTGCTCCCGCGCCGCGTCCAGGTCCAGGCTGACCCCCAGGGAGCTGAGGGCCTGCGCGGCCGGGCCCTCGTGCTCGCCGAGCAGGCCCAGCAGGATGTGCTCGGTGCCGATGTAGTTGTGGCCGAGCGTCCGGGCTTCCTCCTGGGCCTGGACCACGACCCGGCGTGCCTGGTCGGTGAACCGTTCGAACATCTCCGCACTCCCAGGGGTTGCGTGGGGGCGGTCCAGGAGGCCTGACAGCCAGCGGGAAGCCGCCGTGCTTTACCAGCCGCGCCCCGCGTAGCGCTCGGCGGGCGCGAGGGTATCGGTGCTGATGCCGACCATGGCCTCGCCGAGGCCGCGCGACACCTTGGCGACCACGTCGGGGTCGTCGTGGAAGGTGGTTGCTTTGACGATGGCGGCGGCGCGCCGGGCCGGGTCGCCGGACTTGAAGATGCCCGACCCGACGAACACGCCCTCGGCGCCGAGCTGCATCATCAGCGCGGCGTCCGCAGGGGTGGCGATGCCGCCGGCGGTGAACAGGACGACGGGCAGCTTGCCGGCCCGGGCCACCTCGTTGACCAGCTCGTAGGGCGCCTGAAGCTCCTTCGCGGCGGCGAAAAGCTCCTCGTCGCGCAGGGCGCCCAGCCGCCGGATGTCACCGGCGATCTGCCGCATGTGGCGGGTGGCCTCCACCACGTTCCCGGTCCCGGCCTCGCCCTTGGACCTGATCATGGCGGCGCCCTCGGCGATGCGGCGCAGCGCCTCGCCCAGGTTGGTGGCGCCGCACACGAACGGCACGGTGAACGCCCACTTGTCCACGTGGTGCGCTTCGTCGGCAGGGGTGAGCACCTCGGACTCGTCGATGTAGTCGACGCCGATCGCCTGCAGCACCTGCGCCTCGGCGAAGTGGCCGATCCGGCATTTGGCCATCACCGGGATCGAGACCGCGCCGATGATCTGGTCGATCATGTCCGGGTCGCTCATCCGGGCGACGCCGCCCTCGGCCCTGATGTCGGCGGGCACCCGCTCCAGCGCCATGACCGCGACCGCGCCCGCGTCCTCGGCGATCTTCGCTTGCTCGGGCGTGACGACGTCCATGATCACGCCGCCCTTGAGCATGTCGGCCATGCCGCGCTTGACCCGCGCGGTCCCGGTCAGCGGGATTGTCCCGGTCATCTCCGCGCCGTGGGCCGCCGGGGAAGGCCCGGTAGCCGCGCTGGTGGCGCCCGTGGTGTGACCGCCGCTCACCGCTGGCTCGCCGGAGTGGCCTCCGCCAGGCTGCGGCGCCTGGTGCCCGGTGCTGGCTGCGGAATTGGTGGCTGGCACGATGAACCTCACTCGCTTGCTCGCAGGATCTCTCCATGGTAGGCGCTCCCAGGCGGCCTGCGCCGGGCCCCTCACACCGGCCCCAGCCAGCGCAGGGCTCTCGCGGGCCGCTGCGGCCCCGCCGGACTCAACCGGCCTGGGCGGGTGGCGGGTCGCTCGCAGTGAGGTGCGGCATGTCCGCGCCGCGACCGGTGGAGTCCTCCACCAGGGACTCGTCGATCTCGAAGAACTCCGGCCGGGGGGCGCCGCCGGACAGGCGGAGCAGCCGGATCAGCCACCGCCGCCGCGAGGCGCGGGTGGCGGCGACCGCGTCGTTGTAGAACTTCCGGGCCAGGAACACCTGGTGGGCGGCGGCTTCGAGTTCGGCGAGCGCCTCGTCCCCCCCGCTGCGCGCGGCCAGGTCGGCGCGGAATCCCGGCTGGCCGAGCGCCGCCCGCAGGGCGCGGGTGAGATCGCTCTCGGCCCGCTCGTTGGGCTCGCCCGCCGCCCGCGCGTCGTGCGCGGCCCCGGCGATGAGCAGGCTGGTCGCCGGGTCGAGCAGGCCGCTGGCGGCCAGCTCGAGCGCGATGGAACTGCGCCGGACCAGCGCCGCGTCGAGCGCGGCCCGCGCCGCCTCTACCCGGGCGTGCAGCCGGTCCAGCCGGCCCGCCCGCCACGACACGTAGACGCCGACCAGGATCGCGGCCACGACGATGACGATGACGCCGGTCAGCATTAGCCTGCCTCCCCCGCGGGACGTCGTGCCGTAGGCGCGCAGGCAAACACAGCGCTGGCTTGGGAAGGCCTTGGGGTCCGGGGGCTCGCCCCCGGGACCAGCAGAGTCTCGCCGCCGGGACGCAGCGCGAAGCGATGCGGCGTTCGGCCCGGCGGCTGCGGCGTGATGCTGCCCGCGGCCGGCAGAGGGTGTCTCACAGGCCCACCGTGACCTTGCCGACCGCCGGCACCACGGCCTCGTAGACCTTGACCACGTCGCGGGCCACCATCGGCCAGTCGTAGGCGCGGACGGCGTCGGTCGCGGCCGCCGACAGCCGCTGCCGCAACTCCGGGTCGTCCAGCAGCCGGCCTGCCGCCGCGGCCAGGGCGGCCGGGTCGCCGCTGGGGAACAGCTCGCCGGCCCGGCCGCCGCGCAGCACCAGCTGGAACGCGTCCAGGTCGCTGGCCACGATGGGGGCGCCGGCCGCCATCGCCTCGATCAGCACGACGCCGAAGCTCTCGCCGCCGGTGTTCGGCGCGCAGAACACGTCCACCGAGTGGTAGAAGCGGGCTTTGTCTTCCTGGCTCACCTGGCCGAGCAGGATCAGCCGGTCGCGGAACGCCTTGGGCACCCGGGACCGTACGTCGTCGAGGTCCCCCCGGCCTGCCACCAGCAGCCGCAGGCCGGGCCGCTGCTCGGCCAGCAGCGCGAAGGCCCGCAGCAGCACGTCCAGGCCCTTGCGTGGCTCGTCCATCCGGCCGAGGAAGCCGAGCACCCCGCCCGCACCGGGCCAGCCGGGCAGCGGGTCCGCCTTCTCATACCGCCTGATCGTCACCCCGTTCGGGATGAGCACCGCGTCGCCGCCCATGTGCTCCACGAGCGTGGTGCGCGCCGCCTCGGACACCGCGATCCGGCCGCTGATCTTCTCCAGCGCGGTCTGCAGCGCCAGGTAGGCGGCGTGCAGCGCCCGCGAGCGGGGGTTGGCCGTGTGAAACGTCGCGACGATCGGCCCGTCCGCGACCCAGCAAGCGAGCAGGGACAGGCTGGGCGCGGCCGGTTCGTGCACGTGCAGCACGTCGAACGCGCCCTCCTTGACCCAGCGGCGGACCCGCGCCGCCGACAGGAAGCCGAACGCCAGCCGCGCCACCGACCCGTTGTACGGGACCGGGACCGCGCGGCCGGCCGGCACCACGTAGCCAGGGAGCGGGGTGTCGTCGTCGGCGGGGGAAATGACCGAGACCTCGTGCCCCAGGCCGATCAGCGCCTCGGTCAGCTCCTTGACGTGCTCCTGCACCCCGCCGGGGACATCCCAGGTGTAGGGGCAGACCATGCCGATTCTCACGGCTCGCCCCCGCCGTCGCCCGCCGGGGCGCCGCCGGCCAGGCCATCCAGCGCGGCATCGTCCACCTGGCCGTTGAGGGCCGCGCGGCCCCGCCCGGTGGCGCCCGGTTCCGCCGCCACCGGCTCGCCGTCCGCACCCGCTGCCTTCGCCGCCCGCGGCTCGCCGCCGGCGCCCGCCGCCTCCGCCGCTTGTGCCCTGGCCTCTGCGGCGGCGAGGCGGGCCAGGTCCAGGTCCGCGGTGAACACCCGCTGCAGCATGTGCCAGTCCTGCGGGTGGGCGGCGATCCCGGCTTCAAAGACGCGCGCCGCCTCCTGGGTCATGGCGGCGATCTTCTCGCGCCTGGCGCCGTCCTGCGGCACCGGGATCTCCTCATGGATGTGCGCGTACCAGAGCGGGCCGTCGTACCACAGGGTGACCGGCATGAGCGCGGCGCCGGTCTGCACCGCCAGGGCCGCGGCCCCGCCCATCATGCGCGCCTTCTCCCCGAAGAAGTTGACCTCGATCCCGGCGCCGGTGATGTCCCGGTCGGCGGGCAGGCACACCAGCCCGCCCGCGCGCAGCCGCTGCGCGAGGATGCCGAACCGCTGCACGCCCCCGGTCGCCGGGAGCACCTCGAAGCCGAGACCCTCCCGGAAGGCGAAGAACCGCCGGGCCAGCGACTCGGGCTTGAGCCGCTCGGCCACGGTGGTGAACCCAGGCGCGCCCTGGGCGATGATCCAGGCCCCGGCGTGGTCCCAGTTGCCCATGTGCGGCAGCGGGAGCACCGCCCCGCGCCCCGAGGCGAGGGTCGCGAGCAGCCGTTCCTCGCCATCGACGCACCGCATGTCGCCGACGATCCGCTCGGTGCTCATCACCGGCAGCCGGAACACCTCGAACCAGTACCGCGCGTAGGAATCCATGGCCGCGCGGGACAGGGCGCGCAGTTCCTTGCCGGAGGGTTCCGGGCCGATGACGCGGCGCAGGTTCGCCTCGAGCATCTGCACCCCGGGCCCCTGCCTGCGCCAGGCGATCTCCCCCGCCTTGGCGAACACCCGCCGGCCCCAGGACTCGGGCACGCGGCAGACCAGCCACCAGGCCAGGGCGTATGACGACGAGGTCAGGCGCCCTTTCAGCGCGGACAGCACATCGCTCATCACGGCGCTCCGGTGTTCATGACGGTGGGAGGCCATCCCGTTCGCCACCATGGTCCCGCCCCGGCTTCCCGGCCAGCACGGGGGGTACCGGCCGGGCGGCGGCCCCGCGGCGTACCGTGCCAATCCGCTGCCCGAAGGTCACCACGGACAGGACGGCGAGCGCCCACAGGCCGATCGCGAGCACGTAGGGCACGCCCAGCCCGGTCAGCCCGGCGGCGACCAGGGTGATCAGCAGCCGCTCGGTGCGTTCCGCGACGCCCACGTTGCACGGGATGCCCAGCCCTTCCGCCCGGGCCTTGGCGTACGACACCATCATGCCCGCGACCAAGCAGAACAGCGCAACCCAGGCGAGCCCCTGCTGCCCGGTGCGGACGAGCCAGATGGTAAGCCCCGCGAACACCGCAGCGTCGCCGATCCGGTCCAGCGTGGAATCGAGGAACGCCCCCCACGCCCCGGTGGTCCCCTTGACCCGGGCCAGGAGCCCATCGAGCATGTCCGCCAGGACGAACCCGGTGCACACACAGGTCCCGGCGAACAGGTGACCCGTGGGGAACAGCCACAGCGCGCCCGCCACCACGCCGGCGGTGCCGGTGATGGTGATGGCGTTGGGCGTCACCGGCGTGCGCGCCAGCGCGTCGGCGACCGGGGTCAGCACGCGGGTGAGGGCAGGACGCAGCGCGTTCAGCATGGCCGTCCGATACTAGGCATGTCCAGTGGATCTCCAGCCTGCTGCGCGCCCACCGGACACACCCTACTGTCGCCCCTCGCCACCGGGCGATTCTGGCCGGGGGCTTGTGGTGCGGTAGCCGAGGGGTAAAGGCTGGTCGTAGGGCAGCCGAACGGGCCAGCAGGCGATCGACCAGCAGGAGGCGACGATGACAGACAGGAGAGGATCGACAGCCACAGGCGGCGCGGCACCGGCCGACCAGCCTGGCGGCGTGCGCAACGTCGTGCTGGTCGGCCATTCCGGAGCAGGAAAGACAACGCTGGTCGAGGCGCTGCTGAACGCGACCGGGACCATCCAGCGGATGGGCCGGGTGGAGGATGGCACGACCGTCAGCGACTTTGATGAGGTGGAGATCAGGCAGCAGCGCTCGGTCAACCTCACCGTGGCCCCGCTTGTGCACGCGGGGGTCAAGGTGAACCTGCTGGACACCCCCGGCTACGCCGACTTCACCGGCGACCTGCGGGCCGGGCTGCGGGCCGCGGACGCGGCCCTGTTCACCGTCTCCGCGACCGAGGGCGTGGACGGCCTGACCAAGATGCTGTGGGACGAGTGCGCCGCGGTCGGGATGCCCCGCGCCGTGGTCATCACGAAGGTCGACCACCACCGCGGCGACTTCGACCAGGCGATGAACGCGTGCCGGGACGCCTTCGGCGACGCGGTAGCCCCCTTGTACCTGCCGGTCGGCGGCGCGGGCACGGACCTGCAGGGCCTGATCGGCCTGTTGTCGGGGCGGATGTTCGACTATTCCAGCGGGACCAGGACCGAGCGCGACCCCGACGCCGCCTACGCGAGCCGGGTCGAGGAACTGCGCGGCACGCTGATCGAGGGGATCATCCAGGAGAGCGAAGACGAGTCCCTCATGGACGCCTACCTCTCCGGTGACGAGATCGACCCGAAGAGCCTCATCGACGACCTGGAGACGGCGGTGGCACGCGGCACCTTCTACCCGGTGCTCGCTGCGTCCGCGCCGCACGGCGTCGGGATGGAAGAGCTCCTCGAGGTCATCACCCAGGCTTTCCCCTCCCCCCAGGAGCATCCGCTGCCGCCGGTCACCTCCGTGGACGGCAAGCCCGTAACCGGCCTGACCAGCGACCCCAACGGGCCGCTCCTTGCCGAGGTGGTGAAGACCACCTCCGACCCCTACGTCGGCCGGGTCAGCCTGGTCCGGGTGTTCTCCGGCACGCTGCGGCCAGACACCGTGGTGCACGTGTCCGGGCACGGGATGGCCGAGCGTGGTCACGCCGACCACGACGCCGACGAGCGGGTCGGCGCGCTGACCTCGCCGCTGGGCAAGCACCAGCGCCCGGTGCCTGCCTGCCCCGCCGGGGACATCTGCGCGGTCGCCAAGCTGTCCAGCGCGGAAAGCGGTGACACGCTCTCCAGCAAGGAGCGCCCGCTGCTGATGGAGCCGTGGAACATGCCCGAGCCACTGCTGCCGGTGGCGATCACGGCCAAGTCCAAGGCGGACGAGGACAAGCTGTCGCAGGCGCTGAGCCGGCTGGTGGCCGAGGACCCGACGCTGCGCATGGAGAACAACCCAGAGACGCACCAGCTGGTGCTCTGGTCGATGGGCGAGGCGCACGCGGACGTGATGCTCGACCGGCTGGCCAACCGGCACGGGGTCGCGGTGGAGACCACCGAGCTGCGGGTGCCGCTGCGGGAGACGGTCGCGAGCAAGGCCCGGGGACTGGGCCGCAACGTCAAGCAGACCGGCGGCCACGGCGAGTTCGGCATCGCGCACATCGAGGTGGAGCCGCTCCCCTCCGGCGCCGGCTTCGAGTTCGTGGACAAGATCGTCGGCGGCGTGGTGCCGCGGCAGTTCATCCCCTCGGTGGAGAAGGGCCTGCGGGCCCAGATGGAGCAGGGGGTCCTGGCCGGGTACCCGATGGTGGACGTCAGGGTCACCCTGTTCGACGGCAAGGCGCACTCGGTGGACTCCTCCGACATGGCCTTCCAGAAGGCGGGCCGGGCCGCGCTGCGCGACGCCGCGGACAAGGCGAAGGTGTCGCTGCTGGAGCCGGTGGACGAGGTGTCGGTGCTGGTGCCCGACGATTACGTCGGCGCGGTCATGTCGGACCTGTCCTCCCGGCGCGGCCGGGTGCTCGGCACCGAGCCGATCGCGGGCGGCCGGACGCTGGTCAAGGCGGAGATCCCGGAGCTGGAGATCACCCGCTACGCCATCGACCTGCGGTCGATGTCCCAGGGCACCGGCTCGTTCACCCGGTCCTACCTGCGCTACGAGCCGCTCCCGTCGCACCTGGCCGACAAGCTGGTAAGCGCCGCCAAGGAGTAACGCGGCCGGCCTTCGCCCGGTTGCGGCCCGTGGATGTGAATTTGGTGTTGTTCTTTGAACACCCAACTCACATTCACACCCGCCGGGCCCGGGGGCGGCGGATGTGTGCGTGGGCTCAGCGTGACGCCTGGCCCGCGGGCCAGGCGGCCGCGATCAGGTCCCTGGTGTCGCTTAGGAGCTGGGGCAGCACCTTGGTGTGCGCCACGACGGGCATGAAGTTCGTGTCCCCGCCCCACCGCGGCACCACATGCTGGTGCAGGTGCGCGGAAATTCCCGCTCCGGCGACGCCCCCCATGTTCATGCCGATGTTGAACCCCTGCGCGCCCGAAGCGGCCCGCAGCGCGGCCATGGCCAGCTTGGTGTGCGCGGCCAGCTCGGCGGTTTCCGGCAGGTCGAGGTCGGTGTAGTCGGCCACGTGCCGGTACGGGCAGACCATGACGTGGCCGGAGTTGTACGGGTACAGGTTCATCACCGTGTACACGAGTTCGCCCCGCGCGACGATCAGGCCCTCGGCGTCGTCGAGCTTCGGTATCCGGCAGAACGGGCACTCTTCGGGACCATCAGTGCTCGCCCGGTTCTCGCCCTTGATGTAGGCCATGCGATGCGGGCTCCAGAGCCGCTGGAACCCGTCGGGCACGCCAGCCCCGTCCTGCTCGAACGGCTCATCCGGTACCGACATGCTTTGCAGCATAGGGCTGCGCGCCGCAGGCGCGCGCAGCCGCGGGTCAGACCTGCACGCGGTCGGCGACCGCCCTGAGGATCTCCGCGATCGCCTCGTCCACCGGCACGCCGTTCTTCTGCTCCCCGCTGCGGTACCGGAACGACACCGCCCCTGCCGCGACGTCGTCGTCCCCGGCGAGCAGCATGTACGGCACCTTCTGGCGCTGCGCGTTCCGGATCTTCTTCTGCATCCGGTCGGCGCTGTCGTCGACCTCGACCCGGATTCCGTGCTCGCGCAGCCGGGCGGCCACCTTCTCCAGGTAGGGCACGTGCGCGTCGGCGATCGGGATCCCGACCACCTGCACCGGCGCCAGCCACGGCGGGAACGCGCCCGCGTAGTGCTCGACCAGGATCCCGAAGAACCGCTCAATGGAGCCGAACAGCGCCCGGTGGATCATGATCGGCTCCTGGCGGGTGCCGTCCGCCGCCTGGTACTCCAGGCCGAACCGCTTGGGCTCGTTGTAGTCCAGCTGGATGGTGGACAGCTGCCAGGTGCGCCCGATCGCGTCTTTCACCTGCACCGAGATCTTCGGCCCGTAGAACGCGGCGCCGCCGGGGTCGGCGACCAGCTCCAGGCCGGACTCCCCGGCGGCCTCGGCGAGCATCTCGGTCGCGTGCGCCCAGTCCTCGTCGCTGCCGACGAACTTCTCCTTGGCCTCGTCCCTGGTGGACAACTCCAGGTAGAAGTCGGACAGCCCGTAGTCGCGGAGCAGGTCAAGCACGAACTTCAGCAGGCTCTTCAACTCCGCGCCCACCTGCTCGCGGGTGCAGAAGATGTGCGCGTCGTCCATGGTGAGGCCGCGGACCCTGGTCAGGCCGTGCACGACCCCGGACTTCTCGTACCGGTACACGGTGCCGAACTCGAACAGCCGCAGCGGCAGCTCCCGGTAGGACCGCCCGCGCGACCGGTAGACCAGGATGTGGAACGGGCAGTTCATCGGCTTGAGGTAGTACTTCGCGCCCTCCATCTCCATGGGCGGGAACATGTTCTCCGCGAACCAGCCCAGGTGCCCGGAGGTCTCGAACAGCTCCGACTTGGTGATGTGCGGGCTGTTCACGAACTCATACCCGGCGTCGAGGTGCCGCTGCCGCGAGTATTCCTCCATGACCCGCCGCACGGTGCCGCCCTTGGGGTGGAACACGGCCAGCCCGCTGCCGATCTCCGTCGGGAACGAGAACAGGTCAAGCTCGGCGCCGATCTTGCGGTGGTCGCGCCGCTCCGCCTCGGCCAGCAGGTGCAGGTAGTCGTCCTGGGCCTGCCGCGATTCCCAGGCGGTGCCGTAGATCCGCTGGAGCTGCGGGTTCTTCTCGCTGCCGCGCCAGTACGCTCCGCCGGTGCGCATCAGCTTGAACGCCGGGATGTGCCTGGTGGTGGGCAGGTGCGGTCCCCGGCACAGGTCGGTCCAGATCACTGATCCGCTGCGCGGGTCGAGGTTGTCGTACATGGTCAGCTCGGGCCCGCCGACCTCGGCGGATTCCTCCGCATCCACCGCACCGCCCTTGAGCCCGACAAGCTCCAGCTTGTACGGCTCGCCGGCCAGTTCGGCGCGGGCCTCGTCCTCGAGCACCACGCGCCGGGAAAAACGCTGGCCCTGCTTGATGATCGCGCGCATCCGCGACTCGATCTTCTTCAGGTCGTCCGGGTCGAACGGCTGCGCCACATCGAAGTCGTAGTAGAAACCGGACTCCACCGGCGGGCCGATGCCCAGCCTGGTCCCGGGGAACAACGCCTGCACGGCCTGCGCCATCACGTGCGCGGTGGAGTGCCGCAGGATGGCCCGGCCATCCTCGCTGCCGATCTCAACCGGCTCGACCTGGTCACCGTCGGCCAGCGGGGCTGCCAGGTCGCGCAGGGCGCCGTTGACCCGGGCGGCGATCACCGTGCTGGGCAACGGCGCGGGGGCGCTTTCGTTTGGCATGAAAATCGCGTCGGCCGCGGTCGTGCCAGCATCCATCGCAAGCTCGCGGCCGGCGAGGGTGATGTGCATCTGCTGGGGTGACACGGCTGTCTCCTGGGACGGACGGTATCGACCAGGGCGGGCGCCCCGGCGACTTCCCCCGATGTTATCTAGGCCACCGGGGGTAACACGCCGCATTAATTCGCGTCACGGCCGCCGCGTTCTCGCTCCGCGCTCGGCTCGCTGGTTAAGGTGGCCGCGTGACGGCCGGCCCGGATGCCCAGATGAGCACGCTCGGCGATGACCTCGTGCTGTTGTCGGTGTGGCAGGGCAGTGGCCGGCTGACGGCGCCGAACGTGACCGGCGTCGGCCTGATGGGCGCAGAACTGGTGCGCCTGGCCGCGAGCGGGCGCGTGCAGATCACCGACGGCCAGATCACGGTGCTGGACCCGGCGCCGACCGGGGACGCCGAGGCCGACGCGGCGCTGGCGGGCCTGGCCGCGCAGCGGCGCCCACCGCGCGCGCGGACCTGGTGCTCGCGGCCCCGCCGTGGCATCTGCGACGCGTACCTGGCGCGGCTGGCGGCCGCCGGGGCGCTCCAGCGGCAGGAGCAGACCCGCCTTGGGTTCATCCGGGTGACCCGGTGGCAGGTCACCGACACCGCGCGGGTGACCGATGCGCGGGCCCGGCTGGACGCGATCGCCCAGGGCGCCGGGCAGGTGGACCTGGGCCAGGCCGCGTTCGGTGGCCTGGCCCACGCGATCGGCCTGGCGGGCCGGCTCTACCCCGGGCGGGATGGCCGGGCCCGGCGCAAGCGCCTCGAACTGGTCGCCGACGGCGGCTTCACCGCCGGTCCGGACGGACCGGCGCCGCACGCCCACCACGCGGTGTCGCACTCGGTGCACGCGGCGAGCCACGCCGCGGTCTCTGCGGCCGTCCACGCGGCGACGCACGCGGCCGTATCCGCGGCGCACTCCGCGCACGCCGCGGGGTCCGGCGGCCACGGCGGCGGGGCGCACGGCGGCCACTGACCCCGGATTCCATGATCGCGGTCGCTCACTCCGCGGGAAAGGCAAGTAATAGTCCGCGATCACGCGGGTCAGCGGTCCAGGCGGGGTCAGGGGTCCAGGCGGGGTCAGCGGTCCAGGCGGGGTCACCGGCCGAGGGAGGGTCAGCGGTCCAGGCGGGGTCAGCGGCCGAGGGAGGGTCAGCGGTCCAGGCGGGGTCAGCGGCCGAGGGAGGGTCAGCGGTCGAGGCGCTGGATGCGGGCGGCCGCGGCGGTGTGCCGGGCCAGGATGTCCTCGGCCCCCGGCACGGTGAGCGCGCCGTCGCGAACGATCACCCGC
Organism: uncultured Actinomycetes bacterium; assembly: GCA_963734725.1. Taxonomy (GTDB): domain Bacteria; phylum Actinomycetota; class Actinomycetes; order Streptosporangiales; family Streptosporangiaceae; genus DASXKD01. The sequence goes on along the minus strand of CAVTIX010000019.1, from coordinate 26,615 downwards.
CCGGCCACCACCGTGTGCCGCGCGGCGGTGGGCCCGCAGCGCAGCCAGGCCTCCACCGGGTCGGTCAGCGCCCCGGCGAACGCCAGGCCCTGCTGCGGCCAGCACACCAGGTCGCCGGTGGTGCCCACGCTGAGCTGGCCGATCTCCCCATCCCGCCCCAGGCACCCGGCGCCGCCACGGGTGGCGATGTCGAGCACCTCCCGCGCGGTCATGCCCGCCGGCCCGCGGCGCTGCCGCCCGAGCGTGTACGCCGCACGGGCCTCCACCCACAGCGAGGAAGTGTCGGACGAGGAGGACCCGTCGCAGCCGAGCCCGACCGGGCTGCCGGCCGCGCGCAGGTCGGTGACCGGCGCGAAACCGCCGCCGGCCAGCAGCATGTTCGAGCTGGGGCAGTGCGCCACCCCGACCCCGGCCGCGCCGAGCCGGGCGACCTCCGCCGCGTTCGGGTAGACGCAGTGCGCCACCCACGACCGCGGGGTCAGCCAGCCGACCTCCGCGTACTGATCGACCGGCCGGCGGCCGAACCGCTCCAGGCAGTAGCTGTCCTCGTCCGGGTCCTCGGCCAGGTGCGTGTGCAGCCGCACGTCGAGGCGCTCGGCCAGTTCGGCGGTGCGCCGCATGAGTTCCGGGCTGACGCTGAACGGGGAGCACGGGGCCAGCGCGATCCGCACCATCGCCCCCCAGCCGGGGTCATGGCGCGCGGCGACCAGGCGCTCGCTGTCGGCGAGGACCTCGTCATCGTCCTGCACCACCGAGTCCGGGGGCAGGCCGCCATCGCTGGCGCCCACGGTCATCGAGCCGCGGGTCGGGTGGAACCGCAGGCCCACCTCGCGCGCGGCCGTGATCTCCGCGGACCACAGGTCGCCGCCGTCGCGCGGCGCCACGTAGAGGTGGTCGGTGCTGGTGGTGCAGCCGCCCAGGGCCAGTTCGGCCAGGGCCACCCAGGCGGACAGGTACGCCGCCTCCTCGTCCAGGCGCGCCCACAGCGGGTACAGCCCGCTCAGCCACTCGAACAAGGTGCCGTTCACCGTCGGCGCGTAGGACCGGGTGAGGTTCTGGTACATGTGGTGATGGGCGTTGATCAGGCCGGGCGTGACCAGGCAGCCCGAGGCGTCCAGCGTTTCCCGCGCGGCGGGCGGCTCGCTGCCCGCGGCGCCCACCGCGCTGACCAGCCCGCCGGTGATGGCCACCCAGCCGCCGGCCAGTTCCCGGCGGCCGGAGTCGCAGGTGGCGACCAGCTTGGCCCCGGTGACCAGCAGGTCGGCCCCGGGTGCCGGGCTCACCATCTTTGCCTCCCTCGCGGGCGCTTCGCATGGTCGTGCCGGAGGCACGCAGTTTGATGGAGTGGGAGGCGTGTCCTCGCCGCCGGGACACCGCAACAGCCCTGGGGGGCCTTATGCGGCGCTCGGCCCGGCGGCTGCGGTGTGACGCGACCCGAGGTTGACAGAGGATGTCTCACCATTGGTGCTCCGGGTCCCCGGCGGGCGCACCGGCCCGGCGCACGGTCCCCTCGATCAGCCCGTAGGGCCGGTCCGCCGCGTAGAACACCTCGCCGGGGTTGTCCAGGCCGAACGGGTCAAGGTCCACCAGGAAGTGATGCTTGTTGGGCAGCGACAGGCGGACCTCGGCCACCTCGGGGCAGGCCGCGAGGACGGCCTCGCCCATCGCGTACAGGGTCTGCTGCAGCGACAGGCTGTGGGTGATGGCGAACGCCTCCGTCAGTGCTGTCCGCGCGCCGCGGAAGCATTCCGCCCAGTCGGCCTCATTCACTGCAAAACGCCACTGCGCGGCAACCGCTGTCGCGAGGATCCGGTCGTCCGTGGGCGCCAGCGTCGTGTACCGGTCAACCAGGAACCCGTGGAACTCCGAGCCGGTGGACTTCAGCACGACCAGGTCATCCACGCCGGCCACGACCTCGGCGCGGCCGTCGGCATGCACGCAGGCGCTAACGATCCTGGCGCCGGCCAGCCGCTCGAACGAGTGCGGGTGCGGGCCGCCGCTGGCGTCGATGCGCCGCCAGCCATACTCCTCGATCCGCACCTGCGCCCGGTGCACCAAACCGACCTGCGCGAAGTGGCGGCCCAGCCGCAGCGCGAACTCCTCGACCGGCCGGACCCCGGACCGGGCGAACGCGTACACGGTGTTCTTCTGCGCGTCGGTGGTCAGCACGCCCGAGTTGTCGCCGGTCAGGTAGGTGTCGGCCATGTCTCCGGCCAGCGTGACGGTGACGTTGAGGTCGGTGATCTCGTGCCGTGGCCCGGAGCGGTCCACGTGCAGCACCCGGACCTCGGCCTTGCCGTACCGGGCAGGCCCGAGCAGCACCTGGGGCGGTTCCTGGGGCATGCCCTAACTCCCTCGGTAGGTGGAATAGCCGAACGGCGCCAGCAGCAGCGGGACGTGGTAATGCTCGCCAGGCCCGGCGGTGAAGGCGACCGTGATCTCCGGGAAGAACGCCTGGCCGTGGCTGGCCACCAGGTAGTCCCGCACGGCGAAGACGAGCCGGGCGGTGGCCGTGGCATCGGGGTCGAGCGGGGGCAGGTCGGCGCTGCGGCCGTCCGGGCCGGTCACCGAGCCGCCGGCCGGCACCCAGGTGCCGCCGGACCGGATGTCGAGGGTGACCGGCACCCCGGCCGCCGGGCGGCCGAGCGCCGTGTCCAGGATGTGCGTCGAGATGGTGAGTTTCATGGCCTCCCCCGCGGGACGTCGTGCCGGAGGCGCGCAGGCGAGCAGCGCGCATGGTCGTGCCGGAGGCACGCGAAATGGCGGTGCGGGAGGCGCCGGGGGTCCGGGGTGTCCCCCGGACCAGCAAAGGCTCGCCGCCCGGAAGCCGCAGCGCGGAGTGATGCGGCCATTCGGCCCGGCGGCTGCGGCGTGACGCTGCTGTAGTTGACAGAGCGCATCTCATGTTGCAGCCAGCTTTCGCAGCCGGAGGGCGTTGATCTTGCCGATCTGGGCCGCCGCGACCTCGCGCTCGGTAGCCGGGTCGTGCGACATCCGGCGGTTCAGCTCGGCCAGGATCTCCGCCGGGCCCCGCCCGGTGGCGCAGATCAGGAACACGTGCCCGAACCGCTGCTCGTACGCGGCGTTCGCGGCGGCCAGAGCGGTGAGCGTCTCCGCGTCTTCGCCGACCCCGGCCTGCTCCCCGGCCGACCAGCCGGACAGCCGCCGCTCCCCGATCCGGGGGTGGCCAGCCATCGCCGCGTCGAGGTCACCGGGGTCCCGGGCCGCCCAGGCGGCGTCCGCCGCCGCGAGCAGGTCCGCCACCGACGCGTACGGGCGGCCCGCGGTGACCTGCCGCGCCCAGCCGGGGGCGGCGCAGCAGCGCAGCAGCGACTCCTCGAAGTCGCGCGGTGGCAGCGCGTTAAGCTCGGAAAGGCCGGCCATGTCACAACTTTCCCCCGCGCGTGGCACCGGCACACGCGCCACCATAGCCCGCTCCCCCGCCGTGCCTTCTCCCGCCCGCCCCGTGACTGCCGGGGCCAATGTTCGTGCCGGGGGCAACTATGGCTGCCCGGACCTCCGGCGCTGGGCCACGTATGTGGCCGTTGTGGCACCGCCTACATTCTTTGGTGTGTCTTTTGTGGGCGTTGTCACAACGACCACAACCCTTCGGGGCGGGTGATCTTCCAGAATCCTGGAAACGGACCGGCGAAGAGCGTGGCTGGCTGCGGGCGCCAACCGGACAGGGAACGGGCGTGGCTGAGTACGAACTGGTGATCCGGGCACGGCGGGCGGTCACCCCCGAGGGGGTGCGCCCGGTTACGGTCGCGGTGCGCGGCGGGCGCATCGCCGCGCTGGCCGGTCCCGGGGAAACCCCGGACGCGGTCAGCGTCGTGGACCTGCCCGGCCAAGAAGTCCTCTTGCCCGGCCTGGTGGACACCCACGTGCACGTCAACGAGCCGGGCCGCACCGAGTGGGAGGGCTTCGCCACGGCCACCAGGGCGGCCGCGGCGGGCGGGGTCACCACGCTGATCGACATGCCGCTGAACAGCCTGCCGCCGACGACCACGGTCGCCGCGCTGGCGGCCAAGCGGGCCGCGGCGCGGCCGTCCGCCTTCGTGGACGTGGGTTTCTGGGGCGGCGCGGTGCCCGGCAACCTGGCCGACCTGGCCGGGCTGCACGAGGCCGGGGTGTTCGGGTTCAAGGCGTTCCTGGCCGACTCCGGGGTGCCCGAGTTCGGCCTGCTGGATGCCGCCCGCCTGGACGCGGCGCTCGCCGAGACCGCCCGCCTGGGCGCGTTGCTTATCGTGCACGCCGAGGACCCGGGCGTCCTCGGCGCGGCCCCGGATCCGGCGGGCCGGCGGTACGCGGGGTTCCTGGCTTCCCGGCCCGCGGCGGCGGAGGACACCGCGATCGCCGGGCTGCTGGCCGCCGCGGCGCGGCACGGCGCGCGGGTGCACATCCTGCACCTGGCGTCGGCGAGCGCGCTGCCGCTCATCGCGGCGGCCCGGTCGGGGGGCGCCCGGGTCTCGGCCGAGACCTGCCCGCACTACCTGACCTTCTGCGCCGAGGAGGTGCCCGACGGCGCGACCGAGTTCAAGTGCTGCCCGCCGATCCGGGACGCGGCGAACCGGGACGGCTCTGTGGGCGGGCCTGGCCGCGGGGCTGATCGGCGCGGTGGTGTCCGATCACTCGCCTTGCCCGCCCGCCCTCAAACGGCAGGAGGCCGGGGACTTCGGGGCGGCGTGGGGCGGCATCTCCTCGCTCCAGCTTGGCCTGCCCGCGGTGTGGACCGGCGCGCGGCGCCGTGGCTGCGATCTCACCGACGTGGTGCGCTGGATGGCCGCCGGGCCTGCCGCGCTGGCCGGGCTGCCGGGCAAGGGCGCGATCACCCCGGGGCGCGACGCCGACCTGGTGGCGTTCGACGACACGGCGGAGTTCACCGTGGACCCGGCCCGCCTCCACCACCGCCACCCGGTGACGCCGTACGCTGGGCGGACGCTCACCGGGATGGTGCGCCGGACCTGGCTGCGCGGCCAGGAGGCCGGCGCCGCCCCGGCCGGGAGGTTGCTGACCAGGCCATGAAGGACTCGCATGTGAACCTGGCCGCGCGGCGGCTGGGCGCCGGGGTGATCGCGGCCAGCGACGAGTTCTTCGGCGAGAAGGAGAACCTGCTCCGCCCGGAGCGGCCGGCCTTCCGCCCGCACACGTTCGGGCACAAGGGCCAGATCGTGGACGGGTGGGAGTCCCGCCGGCGCCGGGCGCCCGGTCACGACTGGGCGCTGATCCGGCTCGGCGCGCCCGGCGTCATCCACGCCGTGGTCGTGGACACCGCGCATTTCACCGGGAACTTCCCGGCGGAGTGCTCGGTGGAGGCGTGCGCCGCCGAGGGTTACCCGTCCGCCGCGCAACTGCAGGACCCGGGGCCCTCGTGGGCGCCGGTCGTGCCGCGCAGCCCGCTGGCCGGGGACACCGAGAACCGGTTCGCGGTCGCCGACACAAGGCGGTTCACGCACCTGCGGCTGACCATCTACCCCGACGGCGGCGTGGCCCGGCTGCGCGCGGAAGGCGAGGTGGTTCCGGACCCGCGGCTGCTGGACGGGATGCCGCTGGACCTCGCGGCGCTGGAGAACGGCGGCACGGTCGCCGACGCCAGCGACCGGTTCTACTCGCCGCCGGAGAACATGATCAGCCCCGGCCGGGCGGCCGTGATGGGCGACGGCTGGGAGACCCGGCGGCGCCGTGGCGCCGGGCACGACTGGGTGCTGCTCCGCCTGGCGGGCGCCGGGCACATCGGCCAGGCGGTCCTGGACACCTCGTGTTTTCTTGGCAACGCACCCGGCGCGGCTGTGCTGCGCGGCTGCGACGCCACCGGGGCGAGCCTGGACGCGGCGGAGTGGTTCGACCTGCTGCCGCGGGCGCCGTTGCAGCCCGACACCAGGCACCGGTTCCGCCTCGGCCCATCGCGCCTGGTCACCCATGTCCGGCTGGAGATCCATCCGGATGGCGGGATGGCCCGGCTGCGCCTGTTCGGGGCGCTGGCCGCGAGCGGCCGGGCCGCTCTCGGCCTGGCCTGGTTCGACCGGCTGCCCGCCGATCACGCCATCACGGTGCTGGCCACGGACTGCGGGCTGGCCGGCCAGCCCGCCGCGGACCTGGCCGCGGGCCGGCCGTACACGGACCCGGCCCGGCTGGAGTCGCTGCTATCCGGCGGGGAACTACCCGGCCTCGATGCCGCCGCGGCCGCCCGGGTCCGGGCCCTGATCCTCGGCTGAGTCACCCAGCCGCAGCGCGAGCAGCAGGGCGGCCTGGTCCGGCAGCGAGCCCAGATCGCGCCCGGTCAGCTCCTCGACCCGGCGTATCCGGTACCTGAGCGAGTTGACGTGCACGAATATCGCGTCAGCGGCCTTGGTCCACGATCCCGAGCAGTCCAGGAACACCCGCAGCGTGCGAACAAGTTCGGTGCCGTGCTCCTGGTCGTAGTCCAGCAGCGGGGCCAGCAGGCTGGCCCGGAAGGCGCGGCGGGCCTCCCCGGGCGCCGCGGCGAGCAGCAGTTCCACGGAGCCGATCTCGGCCGCGTCCACCAGCCGGGCGCCCCCGCCGAGCTGCGCCGCCAGCCGCCGCGCCTGGCGGGCCTGGGCCAGGGCGCCGGCGACCCCGGCGGTCGTCCAGCGACTCCCGGTCCCGCCCGGCGCGTAACTCGTGGCAGCGCGCGGCTCGTCGGCCGTGCCGGGCAGGATGCTCACCCCGAAAGCCAGGCGAAGCGCACCCGGCGCCGCCCACTCCAGCGGGTCTTCCGGCGGGCCACCGGGCTGGTACACCCCGGCCAGCGCCCCGGCGACCTCCCGGGCCCGGTCGGCCACGGCCGCGCCGCCCGGAGCGAGCGCCAGCGCTTCGGCGCCGGCGACGCCGACCACGGGCGCGGGCAGGATCTCCTCCAGCAGCACCCGGGCCACCTGCGGCCCCGCCTCCTCCCGGGGCACGCCTGCCGCTTCCGGGTTCAGCGCCGCCGACGGCGCCGCGGTCACGGCCACCGCGATCACGGGCCCAGAGGGGGCCAGGCCACAGCGCCGCAGCGCGGCGGCGATCTCCGGATCCTCCAGCCCGTGGGCCCCGGGGGGGCGGTCCAGCACCCGGCGCAGCGCCCCGTCGGCGGCCCGGCGCACGGCGCGCTGGGCTTCCTCGCCGCGGGCCCGGTGCCCGGCGGCCACGGCGGCCAGCTCGGTGGCGATCGCGCGCCGGTCGGCATCCCACCCGGCCTGGTCACCGGCCACAGCCAGGAACCAGCCGGCCAGCCGGTGCGCGGGCTGACCGGTGATGCCGAACAGCGAGTACGGCACGCCGTCGGCGAGCACGGTGGCGGGCAGCCGGGCCGCGCCCAGCCAGCCACGGGCCAGCACGGACCGCGACGCCGGGCCCGGCGCCGCGGGACCGCCGGCCACCAGCCGCCCCGCTCCCGAAAGGACGTGCCCGGTGACGCCGTACTCGACCGCCGCGACGGCCAGCACCTCCGCCAGGCTGGCCAGTTTCCGTTCCCCGGAACCCGGGCCTGGCCGGCCATCGGCCAGCGCCCGGAGCCGGCCCACGGCGGTGCCGGGCCCGCCGGGCTGCATCCGCGCGGCCAGCACCCGCTCGGTGATGGCCGCGAACGACACGTTGACGGGCACCTCGAGCAGCGGCAGCCGGTGCCGGCGGCAGGCGGCGACGAGGTCGTCCGGGACCGACCCCAGCGCGGCGTCCCCGGCGGCCAGCGCCATGGCCCCGGCGGCCGTCACCGCAGCGACGAAGGCCTCGGAGTCGGCCGGCCTGCGGCGCCACATCAAGCCGGTCAGCACGATCTCCCCGCCGGTCAGGTACCGGCGCGGGTCGAGCAGGTCGGTGGTGTACACCCCGTTGACCGTCCGGTCCAGGGCGTCCTCGCCGACGAGCACGCGCAGCCGCAACTCCGGCGCCTCGGCCAGGGCACGCAGCAACACCGTGAGCCTCCTGGCACCGCCATCTCTGCCTGCTGATGATCATGGAGAAATGGTCGTCAGAACGGCCAGACCACCATGATCACGGTCAGTGGGCCCTCAGCCTAGGGGGGATTTGGAGGAAAACACAAATAGCGTGCCGCAAGCCACCGCCGGCTTCAGCGTTTCTGTGCCTGGCCTGTGGTCGCGGCGGGCGTTGTACTGTCCGACATGGAGTTCTCCCGGCCCGCGACCTGGGCAGACGCGCTCGCCATGAAGGCGGAGCAGCCTGCTGCCGTGGCGATCGCCGGGGGCACCGACGTGATGGTCGACATCAACTTCGACCGGGTACGGCCAACCGCGCTGCTCGACCTCACCGGGATATCTGAGCTGGCCGAATGGTCGGTCGACGGCACGGTCATTCGACTCGGCGCGGGTGTGCCCTACACCCGGGTGATCAGCGAACTCGGCGGCCGGCTTCCGGGGCTCGCGATGGCCTCCCGCACGGTGGGCTCGCCGCAGATCCGCAACCGGGGCACGGTCGGCGGCAACCTCGGCTCGGCCTCCCCGGCCGGCGACGCCCACCCGCCGCTGCTGGCCTGCGACACCGTGGTGGAGGCGGCCTCGGTGCGGGGCGCCAGGGACATCCCCATCAGGGAGTTCTTCACCGGGGTGAAGCGCTCGGCGCTGGCCCCGGACGAGCTGATCGCCGCGGTCCGCGTCCCGGTGGCGGACGGCCCGCAGCAGTTCTCGAAGGTCGGCGTGCGCAACGCCATGGTCATCGCGGTGTGCTCGTTCGCGGTCGCGCTGCACCCCCAACGTGGCCAGGTGGGCACCGGTTTCGGGTCGGCCGCGCCGACGCCGCGCCCGGCGGCCGCCGCCGAAGAGTTCCTCGCCGCGGAACTGGCCGAGCGCGGGCTGTGGGACTCCCCCGGGCCGCTGGCCGAGTCCGCGGTGCGGCGGTTCGGCGACCTGGTCGCCGCGGCGGCGGAACCCATCGACGACGTCCGCGGCACCGCCGGATACCGGCGGCGCTCCCTGGCCGTGCTGGCCCGGCGCACGCTGGCCTGGGCCTGGCGGGACTACCAGGAGGAGCACCGGCGATGCGCGTGACGTGCACGATCAACGGCGCTCCCGCGGTCGCCGACGACGTCTGGGAGGGTGAATCGCTGCTGTTCGTGCTGCGCGAGCGGCTCGGCCTGCCGGGCTCGAAGAACGCCTGCGAGCAGGGCGAGTGCGGGTCCTGCACGGTGTACCTGGACGGCGTGGTGGTCTGCGCGTGCCTGGTCGCGGCGGGGCAGGCGCAGGGGCGGAACGTGCGCACCGTGGAAGGGGTCTCCAACGGCGGCGCGCTGGGCACGGTCCAGCAGGCGTTCCTCGATGCCGGCGCGGTGCAGTGCGGGTTCTGCACCCCCGGGCTGATCGTCGCCGCCGACGACCTGCTGAGCCGGACCCCGCGGCCCGCGGACGCCGAGATCCGCGAGGCGCTGGCGGGCAACCTGTGCCGGTGCACCGGCTACGAAAAGATCCTCGACGCCGTCCGGCTGGCGGCGGAACGAAGGCCCGGCGGGGTGACCGATGGGGGTGCCGGGTGACGACTGTCCCCGGCACCCCCGCTGCCCCCGCCCGCCCGGCTGGCACGGTCACCGGGCGGTCCGCGGACGCGGGCGTCGGCGCCAGCGTGCTGCGCCCCGACGGCACGCTCAAGGTGACCGGCGAGTTCGCGTTCTCCTCCGACCTTTGGATGGCGGACATGCTGTGGGGCGCCACGCTGCGCAGCCCGCACCCCCGGGCCCGGATCCGGTCGGTGGACCTGTCCGGCGCGCTGCGCCTGCCCGGGATCGCAGCCGTGCTGACCTGTGACGACGTGCCCGGTCGCAAGACCTTCGGCCTGGAGGCCGCCGACCAGCCGGTGCTGGCCGACGGCGAGGTCCGGTATCAGGGTGAACCGGTAGTGATCATCGCGGCCGACCACCCGGAGACCGCACGCCGCGCGGCCGCCGCGGTCAGCGTCGACTACGACGTGCTGGCCCCGGTCACCGACGCGGAACCCGCGCTGCGGCCCGGCGCGGAGCTGGTGCACCCGGGGGGGAACCTGGTCAGGCACGTGCGGATCCGGAGGGGAGACCCGCAAGCGCAGGCCGACATCCTGGTCCGCGGCCGCTACCAGGTCGGCATGCAGGACCAGGCGTTTCTCGGGCCCGAGTCCGGCCTGGCGGTGCCCGCCGACGACGGCGGGATCGAGTTGTACGTGGCCACCCAATGGCTGCACGTGGACCGGGCGCAGATCGCGGCCAGCCTGGGCATGCCCGAAGACATGGTGCGGGTGGTGCTGGCCGGCGTCGGCGGGGCGTTCGGCGCGCGCGAGGACCTGTCCATGCAGATCCACGCGTGCCTGCTCGCGCTGCACACCGGCCGCCCGGTGAAGATGGTCTACTCCCGGGAGGAATCGTTCTTCGGCCACGTGCACCGGCATCCGGCCACGCTCTACTACGAGCACGGCATGACGGCCGAGGGACGGCTGGTCTCGCTCTCCGCACGCGTCTACCTCGACGGCGGGGCGTACATGTCGAGTTCTCCCGCGGTGGCGGCGAACGCGGCGACGCTCGGGGCCGGGCCCTACGAGGTGCCCAACGTGGCGATCGACGTGTACGCCGCGTACACCAACAACCCGCCGTGCGGCGCGATGCGCGGATTCGGCGCGGTCCAGGCCTGCTTCGCCTACGAGTCGCAGATGGACGAGTGTGCCCGCCGGGCCGGCCTGGACCCGGTGGAGTTCCGGATCCGCAACGCGATGTCTGAAGGCTCGGTCATGCCGACCGGGCAGATAGTTGACTCGGCGGCCCCGGTCGCCGAACTGCTCCGCCGGGTGCGGGACGCACCCCTGCCTGCCCGCCCGGTACCGGGCGGGCAGGCAGGGGACGGCGCTCCGGACCTGCGCGAGCTGCCCGGCGGGGTGTCCAACACCACGCACGGGGAAGGCGTGGTCCGCGGTGTGGGCTACGGCATCGGCATCAAGAACGTGGGCTTCTCCGAGGGGTTCGACGACTACTCGACCGCACGGGTCCGGCTGACCGTGGTGGCGGGCGAGCCCACGGTCACCGTGCACACCGCAGCCGCCGAGGTGGGCCAGGGCCTGGTCACCATCCAGGCCCAGATCGCCCGGACCGAACTGGGCGTGGACCAGGTGGTCGTGCCTCCCGCCGACACCACGGTCGGCAGCGCGGGATCGTCCTCGGCGTCCCGGCAGACCTACGTCACCGGCGGCGCGGTCCGGGCCGCCTGCGCCGCGGTGCGCGCCGCGGTCCTCGGGCTGGCCGCCCGCCGGCACGGGGTACCGGCCAGCGACCTTTCGCTGGCCGGCGGCAAGATCGTGTCCCGGTCGGCCGGGGTGCTGACCGACCTGGCAGGCCTGCTGGGCGACGAGACGATCGAGGAGACGGTCACCTGGCGGCACCGGCCGACCTACCCGCTGGACCCGGAGACCGGCCAGGGCAACGCGCACGTGCAGTACGCGTTCGCCGCGCACCGCGCCGTGGTGGACGTGGACACCGAACTCGGCCTGGTCAAGGTGGTCGAACTGACCACCGCGCAGGACGTCGGCAAGGCGATGAACCCGCTCGCGGTGGCCGGGCAGATCCACGGCGGCACGGCGCAGGGCCTCGGCCTGGCGCTGATGGAGGAGATCCAGGTGTCCGGTGGGGCGGTGCGCAACCCGTCGTTCACCGACTACCTGATCCCCACGATCCTCGACATGCCGCCGATGAAGCTGGACATCCTGGAGCTCGCCGACCCGCACGCCCCGTACGGCCTGCGCGGGGTGGGCGAGCCGCCGACGATCTCCTCCACCCCGGCGATCGTGGCCGCGATCCGGGCCGCGACCGGCAGGCCGCTGCGCCGGGTGCCGGTCCGGCCGGACGACATCGTGGGACTATGAGACACCCTCCGTCGTCCTTGAGCCCCGGGGGCAGCCGCAGGCGCCGGGCCGATCGCCGCGAGGACCCGAAGGGCCGCAGCGGTGCCCCGGCGCTGAGGACCAGCCTTCCACTCCGCCGAACTGCGTGCCTCCGGCACGACCAAGCGAAGCGCCCGCGGGGGAGGCAGTGAAAGGATGCCACCCGTGGTGCGGATGTTCCTGACCGGCGACGGGATGCGGGGCGGCCCGCTGCACCGGCACATCGAGGGCGCGGAGTTCCTCGGCGGGCGGCGCACGCTGCCCCGGTACCGGTTCTACTCGGTCCGCGACGAGTTCCCCGCGCTGCAGCCCGGTCGGCGACGGCGGCTACGCCATCCTTGGCGAGCTGTACGAGGTGCCGATGGCCCGGCTGCACGGCCTGCTCGCCAGGGAACCGCCGGAGCTGGAGCTGTCGATCGTGGAACTGGCCGCCGGGGATCCCGCCGGCTCCTCGCCGGCCCCGGACGGCGGCGCGCCGGGGGAAGCGGGGCCTGGGGAACTCTCGTTTGGCATGATCTTGCGGCGCGGTGAGGACACGCGTGGCCGCCACGCGGACATCAGCCAGCATGGCGGGTGGCGTGCCTACCGCGGGCTGGCTCAGCCGGCCGGGTAGGCGGTCGGGCCGGGCGGGCCCTGGCTGGCGAACACGGGCGGGGCGAACGTGCTCGGCGTGCCGCAGGAGACCGGGTTCGGGATCTGGCCGCGGGCCGCGTTGATCGGCCTCAGCCGACCTCGATGACCGACAAGACGTTGCCGGCCGGGTCCTTGAACCAGGCGATGAGCGGGCCGCCGCGGCGGTTGATCCCCTTGGGATCTACGAAGTCGTAATGTTCGAACTCGACTCCGCGGGCGGTGAGCGCGTCGACCGTGGCCTCGATGTCGTCCACCGGGAAGTTGAGGATGGTGAACGTGGCCGGCGTGTGATCCGGCTTGGGGTAGATGATCGTGTCCCGGCCGCCGGCGATGTGCAGGGTGAGGATGCCGTTCTCCTCGGAGACCGGGACACCGAGCGTCTCGCCGTAGAACTTCCTGGCCGCCGGGATGTCGTCGGCGGAGAATCCGCTGAATGCCTTGGTGTGCTCGAACATCGTCGTTCCTCCTTGGGCACTGATCTTCGCCATCGGGGCTGACCTGCTACCCAGGTGAGACGCTACGCGCCGCGCGATCTCATCGGGCTGGACGGGGCCGTTTGGCCGCCCTGCCCGCTGTCCTGTGCCAGGGAAGTTGAGGTATTGCCAGCGCGCCTGAGGCATTTTGGCGGAGCGCTGCCGCAGGTCGAGGCGCCAGGTGATCAAGGTCGATCGTGGTCGATCGTGAGTGGTCTTGCTCTCGGCCGCGGTGTCGTCTTCGACAACGCCTATAGAGACTGAGATAACACAGATTTGTGTTATCTCAGTCTTACTTGTATTCTGTGGGCTATGCCGACTGATGGTGAGATCACGTTCGCCGACCACGCTGGCCGGCTGTATGCCCGCCGCTACGGCATGGCGCCGATGGTGGGCCGGCTGCTGGGCTATCTGGCGATATGCGATCCGCGCGAGCAGAGCATCGCGGAGCTGGCCGAGGCGTTGCTGGCCAGCCGCAGCGCGATCACCAATGCGGTCAACACCCTGGAGGTCCTCCGCCTGATCCGCCGCTCGCGGGCCGCGGGTGAGCGGATGGACCGGATCCACATCGACATCACCGCCCCCCAGGCGACCGGCTTCGACGTGACCGAGTACCAGGAGCAGGGCGATCTGGCGCGCGAAGGCCTGGCGCTGTTGGCCGGTGCGCCGCCCGAACGGCGGGCGGTGCTGCTGGAGTGGGCGGCGTTCGCGGACTTCCTGGTGGCACGGCTGCCGGAGCTGGAGAAGGACTGGAAAGCCCACCGTGAGGCGCTGCGCGCCGCCGGCGAACTCCCCGACCTCCCATCGCATCGCTGAAAGCGAGGAAACCTGTGACGATCAACCCCGCCGCGCCGGCGATCAGCACCCGCGCCGTGCGCAAGTCCTTCGGCGAGCACACTGTGCTCGACGGGGTCGCCCTCACCGTCGCCGAGGGCTCCGTCTTTGCCCTGCTCGGGCCCAACGGTGCCGGGAAGACGACGATGGTGCGCATCTTGTCCACCCTGATCCGGGCCGACGCCGGCGACATCCGGGTCGGCGGGCACGACGTGGCCGCCGACCCGGACGCGGTGCGTGCCCTGATCGGGGTCACCGGCCAGTTCTCCGCGGTGGACAACCTGCTCACCGGCGAGGAGAACCTGCGCCTGATGGCCGACCTCCGCCACCTCGGCCGCCAGGCCGGGCGCCGCCGGATCGCGGAGCTGCTCGGGCGGTTCGACCTGGCCGATGCCGCGCGCAAGCCGGTATCGACCTACTCCGGCGGAATGCGGCGCAGGCTCGATCTGGCGATGACACTGGTCGGCGACCCAGCGGTGATCTTTCTCGACGAGCCCACCACCGGACTGGACCCGCGCAGCCGCCGCACCATGTGGCAGATCATCCGGGAACTGGTCACCGACGGCGTGACGATCTTCCTGACCACCCAGTACCTCGAGGAGGCCGACCACCTGGCCGACCGGGTCGCGGTGCTGGATCACGGGCGCATCGTGGCCGAAGGCACCCCCGGCGAACTGAAGCGCCGCATCCCCGGCGGGCACATCCAGCTCCAGTTCGCCGAGCCAGGCGCCCTGCGGGCGGCGGCCAGCATGATCCCGGACGCAGCGCCGGACGACGAACAGCTGATCCTGCAGGTCCCCGGCGACGGCAGCGTCGCCTCACTGCGCCGTGTGCTCGACGAGCTTGACCGCGCCCGGATCGACGTCGAGCACCTGTCGATCCACAGCCCAGACCTCGACGACGTGTTCTTCGCCGTCACCGGCCACCCCGCCACCGAACCTGCCACTGACACCGAACCTGCTGCTGACACCGAACCTGCCACTGACACCGAACCGGCGGCCCGCCACGAACAGGAAGCCCTCCAGCGATGACGTCCCTTGCCTGCACCCTCACCGATTCGGCGACGATGCTGCGCCGCAACCTCAAACACCAGCTGCGCTACCCGTCGCTGACGCTGATGCTGGCTGGCCTCCCGATTGTGTTCTTGCTGCTGTTCGTCTACGTCTTCGGCGGCCAGCTCGGGACCGGCCTCGGCGGGCACGGCATCGGCGGCCGCAGCGCCTACCTCACCTACGTCGTTCCCGGCATCCTGATCTTGACAGTGGCATCGGCCGCCCTCGGCACCGCGATTTCCGTCGCCGCCGACATGACCGGGGGCATCATCGACCGGTTCCGCACCATGGCCATTTCGCGGGGCGCCGTGCTCACCGGCCACGTGATCGGCAGCCTGCTGCAAACCCTCGCCATCCTCGTGCTCGTGGCCGGCGTTTCCCTGGCCCTCGGCTTCCGATCCCACGCCAGCGCCCTGCAATGGCTGGCCGCCGCCGGGATGCTCGCGCTGTTCGCGTTCGCGCTCATCTGGCTGTCCGCCGCGCTCGGCCTGGCCGCCAAGAGCGTCGAGACCGCCAGCAACACGCCCATGTTCCTCACCTTGCTGCCTTTTCTGTCCAGCGGGTTCGTCCTCGTCGCCAGCATGCCGGCCGGGCTGCGCCAATTCGCCGAACACGAGCCCTTCACCCCGGTCACCCAAACCGTCCGCGGCCTGCTCACCGGCGGCCCCATCGGCACGCACGCCATCGCCGCCATCCCCTGGTGCATCGGCATCGCCCTCGCCAGCTACCTGTGGGCCATTCGCCTCTACAACCGCCGCCAGGCAGCCACCCCCAACTGACAGCGTGGTCCCCATCGGGAACCTGCGCGAGGCCGCCGCGGCCTCGCGCAGGTTCCGCAAGTTCCCATGGCCTCCCGCGCGGCCGCGGCCGCGAGATCTTCGGCCGGATTCGCGATGTCCGACGGCCCCCCCCGCCGTAGCTGCCGTGGATGAACCGGTGCCGCCAGAGCAACAGCATGCGATCGGCGTCGTTGAGGACCGCCGCCAGCACAACCGGGGCACCGGAGCACATAGTGGTCCACGCGCCGCCCGCCGGGCAGTTCCACGTCGGCCAGGTTGAGCCGGAACCGCGGTGTCTCGACGACGGTTTCTCTCCCAGGTTCTCCCAGCCCATGCCCCGCTGCTTCCTGCGGGCCCGGATCCGGGGCGCCAGCATGGCGCGCCGCTGCCAAGATGATCTGGTGGCATGACGCAGGTCCCGGGGAACTGGCGCCCTGGCGCAGCGGCGCCGCGATGATTTCGTGGCCTGGCCGACGTCAGAACGTCAGAGAGCAGTGCTAGGACGGATAGAAGCCGAGGCTAGGCGGCCCGGCCGCAATCGGCGGCCGCGTGCTTCGCGATGGAGCGGTCGCCTGGCCGCGCAGAGGAGGAGCCTTCGATGAGCCGGGTACGGGTACTGGTCGGGACGCGCAAGGGAGCGTTCGTGCTGAACGCGGACGGCAAGCGCGACCGGTGGGACGTCAGCGGGCCGTTTTTCGCCGGCTGGGAGATCTATCACGTCAAGGGATCACCGGCCGATCCGGCCCGGCTGTTCGCATCCCAGAGCAGCGGCTGGTTCGGGCAGGTCATCCAGCGTTCCGACGACGGCGGCGCGACCTGGGAACCGGTGGGCAACAAGTTCGACTACGCCACTGAGCCCGGCACCCACCAGTGGTACGACGGGACACCGCATCCGTGGGAATTCGCCCGGGTCTGGCACCTGGAGCCCGCGCCCGGCGACCCGGATACGGTCTACGCCGGGGTCGAGGACGCGGGGCTGTTCAAGTCCACCGACGGCGGGCAGTCCTGGGCCGAACTGCCCGGGCTGCGCACCCACAAGTCCGGGCCGGACTGGGCGCCCGGCGCAGGCGGGATGTGCCTGCACACGATCATCCTGGACCCGGCGCGGCCGGACCGGATCTTCGCCGCGATCTCGGCCGCCGGCGCGTTCCGGTCCGACGACGCGGGCCAGACCTGGCAGCCGGTGAACCGGGGCCTGCATTCGGAGGGCATCCCCGACGAGGACGCCGAAGTCGGCCACTGCGTGCACCGGCTGGCGATGCACCCAGCCCGCCCGGAGGTGCTGTACATGCAGAAGCACTGGGACGTGATGCGCAGCGACGACGCCGGCGACTCCTGGCACGAGGTGAGCGGCAACCTGCCGACGGACTTCGGGTTCCCGATCGACGTGCACGCGCACGAGCCGGACACCATCTACGTGGTGCCCATCACCAGCGACTCACACCATTTCCCGCCCGAGGGGAAGCTGCGCGTCTACCGCAGCCGGACCGGCGGGGACGACTGGGAACCGCTCACCCAGGGGCTGCCGCAGGAACACTGCTACGTCAATGTGTTGCGCGACGCGATGGCGGTTGACTCGCTCGACGAGTGCGGGGTCTACTTCGGCACGACCGGCGGCCAGGTGTACGCCTCCGCCGACGCCGGGGACACCTGGGCGCCGATCGTCCGGGACCTCCCGGCGGTGCTGTCGGTCGAGGTCCAGACGCTGTCATGATCCGGGTGGTGCTCCCGGCCCACCTGCGGACGCTCGCGCACGTCGACGGCGAGGTGAAGCTGCAGGTTGACGGCCCGGTAACCCAGCGATCGGTGCTGGACGCGCTGGAGGCCAGCTACCCGATGCTGTGCGGCACCATCCGCGACCATCACAGCGGGCAGCGGCGGGCGTTCATCAGGTTTTTCGCCTGTGAACTGGACCTGTCCCACGAGCAGCCGGATGCCCCGCTGCCCGAGGCGGTGGTGACCGGCGCGGAGCCCTACCTGGTCGTGGGCGCCATGGCCGGCGGTTAGCACGCCAAGCGGTTGCCGCTTCCGGGCTGGCGGCCGTGCGCTTTGCCCTTCCGGGCTGGCGGGCCGTGCGCTTTGCCCTTCGGGGCTGGCGGGCCGTGCGCTTCGCCCTTCGGGGCTGGCGGCCCGTGCGCTTCGCCCTTCGGGGCTGGCGGCCCGTGCGCTTCGCCCTTCGGGGCTGGCGGCCGTGCCGTTGCCCTCCCGGGATTTGCGGGGCTGGCGAGGCGCTACCCAGTGGGCTGGTACGCCCGTGCGCTTGCCCACTTGACCATCGCCTATCCGGGTAACGCATGTTACTGTGATTTCTAGCGATACTCGGAGGCGGCAATGGAACCGGAAGCGCTGGCGCGCCTGACAGAGCAGTTCAACCAGCTGGTCCGGGAGCGTCTCCCGGGCGCGTCAATCCAGCGGGTCGTGATCTTGCAGTACGGCGACGACCCGGAGATCGAGCCAGGGCAGTTGCTGGCCCGGATCCATATCGAAGCGGCCGACGACAAGACGGCCCGCGAGCAGGCCATGGAGGAGTTTCACCAGGCCCACCGGACGGCCATCCGCGAGCTGCGGCGCGACCTGGACCGCCTGCCCGGGGTCGGGCCGCTGGAGATCATCGCTGGCAGCGGCGAAGGCGAGGACCACGGCCCGCGGATGAGGCTGGGACACCAGGATCCCCCGCTGTTCACGACGGGCGAGGGCCCGCTGGTCCCGGTGATGGCCCGGCTCGGGCCGGCCGACCTGGAAACCGTGGATGTCCTCATCACGGCGGGCATCGCGGCCAACCGCGCGGACGCCGTGCGCTGGGCCCTGGCCCGGATCCGTGAGCGGCCGGCGTACGCGCAGCTCCAGCAGCGGGCGCGCGAGATCGAGGAACTCAAGGCCCAGTTCTGAGCTACGGTCGCCAGCATGTTGGAACCTCCGGCCGCAGCTGCCGGTGCTGTCCAAGGCCGGCGACGGCCGCATGCCGGCTTGCGCTTTCCCGCGCGCGGGCTCGTGCCGCCATGCGCTCTCGCGCTGGCGGGCTCGACAACTTAAGGTTGACGATCCATAGCGACAACGTTAAGTTGTCGATATGGACGTGGTGCGCCTCCCCGAGCTGGTGCGGGTCGTCGAGCAGCGGGCGGGGTCCTCCCCGCTCGACCGGGTCGAGGCCGCGCTGGGGGTCAGCGAGGAACTGGCATCGGGCTCGGACGAACTGATCGGCCACTTCGTGACCGAAGCGCGCCAGGCGCGGTGCTCGTGGACGCAGATCGGCGAGCGGATAGGCGTGTCCAAACAGGCCGCCCGGCAGCGTTTCACCCTGCGGCCTGCTTCCTTTTCCCAGGGCAGGCCGGAACCGCAGCCCCGGCTGGTGGCGTGCCTGGAGGCCGCGGCGCGTGAGGCGAGCGCCGACGGCGCCGCGGAGATCGGCACGCATCATCAGCTTCTCGGGCTGTACCAGGAGGGCGTGGCCGCCGCGATCCTGGAGAAGCTCGGCGTCCGCGCCGACGAGGTGCGGCAGGCGGCCCGGACGATGTTCCCGGGTGGTGGCGAGCCGGGTGAGCAGCCGCCGCCGGAGTCGGCGGAGACGCGGGCGGCGGTCGAGGGCGCCGCCAGTCTCGCCCGGCGGGCCGGCCTCCCCTACGTCGGCACCGAGCACCTGCTGGGCGCGCTGGCGCTGGATCCCGGATCGCGGGCCCGGCGGGTACTCGGCCACCTGGACGTCAGCATCCCGGCCATCAAGAAGGAGCTTGAGTGCTACATCAGCCCCGGCAGGCAGCGCCGGCGCCGGGGGAAGCGGGTCCCTCAGCACTGTTCGTTCTGCGGCAAGGATGCGGCCAGCGGCGTCCGCCTTGTCGCCGGCCCGGGCGTGTGGATCTGCGCCGAGTGCGTCACGCTCGCCGCCGAGATCATCGCTGAGGGCTCGCGCACCGTGCCGTGACCGGGCGCGCTCATGTCGCGCCCTCGTTGGGGATGATCAGTACACAAGGGACTCCGGTTGGTGCGCAGAGTCCCCGCTGCGGGGCATCCTGCTGGTAGCGATATCTGGAGGTGACGGCTGATGACCGGCGAGACGATCCGTGACCTGCTCAAGCCCCTCATCGGTAAGTCCGGGTCGATTTCCATGACGATCAGCAGGACCGGCCCCATGGGGATCCACGCAACCGAGAACGCGAAGCTGACCGGCGTGGAGGTGCGCCCGGACGGCCTGGTCCGCCTTGAGCGCGAGACCGGGTGGGCTGTGATCGACCCAGGCGAAGTCGTGGCTGTGGTGTGGGATAGCGAGCCGCAGAGCTCGGCGGGCCAATTCCTCTGAGTCCGCTCTTCCCGGCCAAGGCTTGGCGGTCCCGGCCGGGCTCGGCGGTCCCGGCCTGGCTTGGCTGTCCCGGAGGGGCTTGGCTGTCCCGGCCGGGCCTGGCGGTTTCGGCCGGTAGTCGCGGACCCGTTGCCGCGCAAGGATCCAAGAAGGCCGCCCGCGTGGCGAACGGCCTTTGACTTGGACTTGTTGCGCGCCGCGTGGAGACCTGTTTCGTGCGCCGCGTGGACGGTAGCCCAGACCCTAGATTCAGGTGATCTCCGCGTCGATGGCGCTCACGTTTATGTAGGCGGCGCCCCTGCCAGAGCTAGTCTGCTCGTCGATAGCGACGGAAAGCTGATATGTTGACCCGCCGATCGCGGGCAGTTCAATGGGCTGGACGAAGTCGCCGTCGGTGCCCGAGGGGAACTCCTTGACGACTGGCTTGCCGTTAAGCGTGAAGATCAGGCGTGCGGTCGCACGGTGGGTGAAGACGTAGCCGCTGGCGTAAACCGTGATCGTCGCATCGGGCGCACCGCCGGTCAGCGGCATCACCATGCGGGTCCCGTTGGACGGAACGCCGTCGTCCGACTTGGCTTCGAGGTCGGAGAACAGGGCGGTAAGCGCCTGGCTGTCGGAGGAAACGTCGATGGTGGAGTTGCTGTCCTCGATCGTCACGGTACCGAAGCGCACCACACCGGCAGCGGGCGCCGGCTGCGACTGTGGTTTGTGCTGCGCTCCTTGCTTCAGGCCTGTCTTCACTGGGGTGTGTTTGGCCGCGGTGTGCATGCCCGGCTGCGCCGGGGCTGGTGATGCCGGAGCGCCTGGGTTCGGCGCGGGGGGCGCAACGGGCGCGGCGGCGTGGTGATGGGCTCGGTGGGCGCGGTGCGCCGCTGACCTCAGATGCGGACCGGACTGGGCCGCTGCTGCTGGCTTGTGGCCGGAGCTAGCGGAATCGGCTATCGCGCCGCCGCATGCGGCGAGCGTGCTGATCGCCGCCGCTACGGCAGCCGACGTGAGGGCTTGAGCAAGGACTCGGCTTCGCATCGCTATCTCCCATGGAGCCCGGCCCCGGTGTATGGCGGCCCCAGTTCTCTGAGTTGGGTCACCAACTACGTGCAGGGACCGGGGCTTCTGATACAGGCGGTCACGCTGCGCCTTGACGCATGGCTGCCGGCTGGCCCGTACCGGACGCGGAATAGAAGCGTCAATGGAAGCGTGAACCTGCGCTCCTGGACGGCCGGGGTTTCGCCCAGCGGATGACGGACGCCGAGGTCGAGGGCCTGTGCGGGGCCGGTATGGCTGTTCGGTGGCAGCACAAGCGCATGGGACCGCTACAGCCGGGCGGGTTTGGTAAGCCACCTATGAGCGACCTGGCCAAGGTGCCGCGGGACAAGTACCGATGGCGGCGCAGCTAGCGTTGGAGCTGAGTCAGCTGCCGGGCGATCAGGAAGGTCTCAACGGTGGATACCCCTGCCAGCATCGACCGCAACGCGCCGGTCCTGGCGCATCAGGAAATTGACATCAGCGCTCCGGTGAGCCGGGTCTGGGCCCTGCACCAGGACGTCAACGCCTGGCCAGACTGGCAGTCCGATATCACCGCGGCCCAGCTGAACGAAGCCTTCGCGCCGGGCGGATCGTTCACCTGGACCAGCTTCGGCTTCACGGTGACCTCCACCGTGTACGCGGTGCAAGACCAGTCCCGGGTCTTGTGGGGCGGCACCGGCGATGACATCACCGGCGTGCACGAATGGGTGTTCACAGCGACCCGGCCGGCACGCACCTAGAAACCACCGAATCTTTCGCCGGCGCTCCGGTTTCAGCCTGGTTGGACGCAACGGAATCCGACGTGGCTGGTGGTGTCGCGGGGGCCGTGTGGCTGGCGGGCGGCGGGGCGGTAGCGGTGACAGTAGGAGGGTGCGCACAGGTGTGAGCCGCCTTTGATGACGAACCGGTCGTGCTCGCCGAGGGTGGTGCGGGGTGCGCAACAGGCCGCTTCGGTGACGTGCTGATCGTCCTGCCGGGGGCCGCGCACCGCTGCTGGGTGCCGGTGAGCCCAGGGGGTGGTGGTCCATTCCCAGACGTTGCCGGTCATGTCGCACAGGCCGTAGCCGTTGGGCCGGAACTTCTTGACCGGTGAGGTCCGGGTGAAGCCGTGCGGGGCCAGGTTCTGGTAGGGGAACCGGCCGTGCCAGGTGTTGGCCATGATCCGCCCGCCGGGCATGAACTCCTCGCCCCACGCGTAGGTGGCGCCGTTTAGGCCGCCGCGGGCCGCGTGTTCCCATTCGGCTTCGGTGGGCAGGCGCTTGCCTGCCCATTCGGCGTAGGCGAGGGCGTCCTCCAGCCCCACGTGGACCACTGGGTGCAGGTCCTTGCCGTGCAGGGTGGAGCCGGGGCCCTCGGGGTGTCGCCAGCTGGCGCCGGGTACCCAGCGCCACCACCTCGTCCAGTCGTCCAGCGGCACCGGCCCGGCCGTTGGAGTGAAGACCTGCGAGCCGGGCACCAGTAGCGACGGGTCGGCGCCGGGGAAATCGCGCGGATCGGGGGCGGTCTCGGCGATGGTCACATGCCCGGTATCGGCGGCGAACCGGCGGAACGCGGCGTTCGTGACCAGATGATCATCGACCCACAGGCTGTCCACCTCAGCGGTGATGACCGGCCCTTCCTCCGGGTAGAAGGCGGTGCTGCCCATCCGGAAGGCTCCGCCGGGAACCAGGGTCATGCCCTTGCGCGACACGAACCCACTTTAGGGACCCGGGCCCCGAAGTAGGAATGCGGGGCGCAGCTATTGCTCATCCGTGCCGGGGTGAGCCTGAGCATGTATCCGGCTCATCCGATCAGCCGGCCGCTAGTCATCACGGTCTGCCCAGTCCTCAGGTCAAACTGTTCACGAAACGTAACTGCGGCGAATCACGCCAGCCCGGCTGCGCCATTCCCCTCGGCGATCAGAGCGGGGGTTGTTGGCGGCCGGCGCTGGGGGTCACTTGATTTACCCGTGCGGGGTGACGCCGCTGATCCGCCCTTACGCAGATACTGAACCTGCGCTGGGCGCAGGACCGTTGGCCGGCCGCTACCGGCAATCTCATTGGTGCAAAAGGAGAAACCATGCCGCTCGCCTCAAGTTCCTACTCCTATCCGCTGCTGGGCGCGTTTTGGACGATCTTCCTGATCTTCCTGTGGGTGATCTGGTTCTGGGTCCTGATCACGGTGTTCATCGACATCTTCCGCAGCCATGACCTGTCCGGCTGGGGCAAGGCGCTGTGGTTCCTGTTCGTGCTGTTCATCCCGCTCATCGGCGTGCTGGTGTACCTGATCGCCCGCGGTGGCTCGATGCAAGAGCGGGCCGCGCAGCAGGCTCAACAGCAGGACGCGCAGTTCCGCAGCTACGTCCAGGACGCCGCAGCGGACTCACCGGCCAGCACTGCGGACCAGCTGGCCAAGCTGGCCGATCTCCGCGATCGGGGAGTTATCTCCGCTGATGATTTTGAGCGCGAGAAGGCTAAGGTCCTGGCGGCCTGACCTGGCTGGTGCACTTGTGCCAGTGTGGGCGCCGGCCGACCGAAGGTAGGCCGAACCCCTGGGCCAACCATGCCGCCTGAGAGCCGTGCTGACACCGATTGGCGGCGACGGAGACCGGGATGCGGGCATGGCTGGATGGGCTGGGCTCCCTCGGCGTATTCAGGGGGATTGAGACGGCGGGCACCAGGTGGGGTGGGTGTGGCATCAGATCAGCTCAAGCTGTCGGGCCCGGCGGACCGCTTCGCCGCGGTGAGTGGCCGCCAGCTTGCGGTAGATCCTTTTGAGGTGTGCCTTGACCGTGTTGATGGAGATGTACATTTCGCTGGCAACCTCAGCGGTGTTCAGCATGTGTGAGAAGTGCCGCAACACCTCGCGCTCGCGTTCGGTGAGCGGCTCGACCACCAGAACCGTTGCCTTCGGAGACAAGCCCGACGGGGCCTGGGACTGGTGGTGGCGCAGTGCAGATGCGAATAGATGCCGGTAGATGTGGGCCAGTTCAGGATCATGCCGCATTACCGGCAAAATCCAGCCGCGCTCCAACACGAACTGCAGCCTCAGTTGCTCTCGTTCGGCCAGCCGCAGCGCGCGCGCGAGCGACCGGCGGCCTCGCGCCTGGTCGCCGCTGTAGTAGCTAAGCCGGGCGTCAGCCAGCCATGCTTGCAGGCGCACCCGTTCAGGTTCCTCGCTCCGGGCCGCCAGCGCGGATGCGAGCGCCATCCTGGCGTTCTTGCCGTCCCCGGCGGACAGCCAGGCGTGCGCGAGCGCGGCCGCCGCCTCCGGCAAGCTAGCGCCGCCGGCGCGCTCGGCCGCGGCGACCGCGGCCGGGATATCTCCGGCCGCCGCGCAGGCCCGCGACTCGGCCAGGCTCAGCCACTGGTCGAGCCAGGCCGGGACAGACCACCCAGACCGTGCCCTGGTTATCATCTGCGCGGCCGCTTCGCCGTGTCCTTCAGCCAGCCCACCACACGCCGCTACCAGGCAGGCCACCGCCCTCATGAGTTTGTCCGGGCTGGCACCAAGGGCGGCGTCGAGTTGCTTGAGCCACCTGCCCGCTGCCCGCAGGTCACCCTGTTCCAGGTGTACCCAGGCGAGCGCGGCGAGCGCCGCGGGGGGCGGATGCTGAGCAGGTGGCCGCTGCTCTTCGGCGGCCACGGCTGCCGTGGCCTGGTCGGCCAGCTTGGCACCGTGGCGCAGCCGGCCGCGCAAGGCCTCCACCAGGGCCAGTTGCCCGAGGCAAGCGGCCCACTCGTGCTCTGCGCCCGGACCGGTTGCGACGGCCACGCCCGCATCGAGGAAGCGGGCCGCCTCGCCGAGATGGCCCCGCCACAGCTCGACGGCCCCGCGGTCAGCCAGCGTCCGCGCCCTGAGTTCTGGGTGCTGGGCGAGTTTGTCCTCCGGCATCTGGCTGATCAGCGCCTCTACCTGGGAAACGGCTGCCGCCGCCTGGGCGAGGTCTCCGGTGCTGCGGGAAGCGGCGAGGCGGATCGCCACGGCGGCGAGCTGGGCCGCGGCCTGCTGACCGGCGGGAAGACGCCCGAGTATGCCTTCGGCGGCAGCCAGCGCGGCGGCGGAGGATTCACCTCGGCCAGCGGACAACGCGACCGCGGCGGCGATCAGGTAAGGCTCCGGCCCAGTCCAGGCTTCGCCGCGCGGCAGACCCGCGAACTCCCCGGCCAGACACTGGCCGTCCCGCGGCTCGATGATCTCGCTGATCGCCAGCCCATCGATGACCATTCCGGCGGCGAGCTGCCAGTCGCCCGCCGCCGCGGCATGCCGCACCGCGGCGGTGAGCATATGGTTCCGCTCATACCACCAGGCAGCCCGCCGGTGCACGGCGACCACCCGGTCTGGATACTCGCGCCTCAGCTTGAGCCGCAGCACCTCCGCAAACGACGTGTGGTAGCGATACCACCCGCACCCGGTCAACTGGACGAACGCGTTCGCGCGCGCCACCGACGACAGAATCGCACCGGCTTGCTCGTTGCCGGTCAGTTCGCTGGCCGCCTCGGCGTTGACCTGCTCCAAGATGGACGTGCTCAGCAGCACTTCCCGGGCCTCAGGCGGCGCGGCCTTGAGAACCTCTTCCACTAGGTAGCCAGTCAGTGCGCTGTCCTCGGTGATCAGGTCCTTGGCGAACTGGTCGGGGTCGGGATGGGTGTCCATCGACATCGCGGCAAGGCGGAGACCGGCCGCCCACCCTTCGGTTCGCCGCGTGAGGCGCTCCAGCGAGTCAGCCGGCAGTGTGCCGCCATGCCGGGCCAGCAGCAGTCTGGCCTCGGCGGTGGTGAAAGCCAGATCGCTGGCCCGGATCTCGGCCAGCTCCCCGGCCAGCCGGTAGCGGTGCAGCGGCAGCGGCGGATCCACCCGGGAGCAGACCACCATGCGCAGGCCGGGCCGCGCGTTCCGCAACACGAAATCAAGCTCGGTCAGCACTGTCGGCTTGGTCAGAACGTGGAGGTCGTCGATGACCAGTGTCACTGGCGGGTTCTGGGCAGCTAGGGCCGATGCCAGCCGCAGCAGAAACATATGGTCTGCCGCCCGCCCGCGCGAAGCAGCCGACAACACCTTAGGAATGGCAACTCCGGACCGGACAAGTGCCGCGACGGCGTAGGACCAGAAGGCACCTGGCTGGTTGTCGAAGCTATCCAGGGAGATCCAGGCAACCGGCCCGGGTTCGGCCGCTGCCCACTGCGATAGGGCCATCGTTTTGCCCGCGCCGGGAGGGCCGGTGACGATGGTCAGCGGGCACTGCCGCGTGCCTTCGGCGATCAGCTTGGTGATCCGCGGCCGCGGCACCGCCCAGTCCGGCACACCTGGCGCGGTGATCTTGGCTGCCAGGATGGGGACGTTAGCGGAAACTGCCGACCGTCTGGCGGGGGTCGCCACCTGCCCGGCAATATCGGCAGCCATCGGGACCTCCTCCCTTCCGCCAGCGGCCTGATGGCCGCTCGCCACGGGAGACCACACGTCGCGATACCGGCAGGCCGCCAAGCGCGGCCGGCCATGCAGGACGTCTCGCCTTCACCATCCACCAAACGCCAGCCAGCCAGCGGTGCGCATCCCGCTATTAGTATGAAACCGGACTCTTCGGCTGCTCGAACCTGTGCGCTCGCGCAAGGCCCGACCGGGCGTCCTAGCGCGTGGCCCGGGTGCGGGACACGATGGAAATCGAGGACCCGGGCGGGCACACCGTCGCGACGGTGAA
>CAVTIX010000018.1:0-211355 GCA_963734725.1 uncultured Actinomycetes bacterium | reverse complement strand
CTCGGACCAGGATTTCGTGACCGAAGCGCCCGCGACCCGGCCTGAGCCGGTGGCAGGCCGCCGTCGCGCAGCGCGGTCCGGGACGCGTGGCTGACCGGGCTGCTGGCCTCGGTGTTCGAGCCCAGATCGGATAGCAGGCTCCTGCCGGAGTCGCTGTAGGGGGCCGCGAAGATCTGGGGGCGGCCGCAGATCGCGGGGGGCGCTCCATCGTCCAAGACGTTTCTGCGTCTGCGGGTACCGTCTGGGAATGTGACCGGAAACGAGCTAGGACGGGCAGGGATGCTGATGGAGTTCGGCGGCCTTTCCACGCCACTGGTGGCCGATGCCTGTGTCCGCACGGGAGTGCCGCTGCGGGTCGCGCCGCCGGGGATCGGCGCCGTCATCCCTGGACAGCGGATCGCCGGACGGGCACTGCCGACCCGCCACTACGGCAGCGTTGATGTGTTCTTGGAAGCCTTCAGCGGCGCCGCGCATGGCGACGTCCTGGTCGTCGACAACGGCGGGCGGGAAGATGAGGCGTGCGTCGGCGATCTGGTCGTGCTGGAGGCACAAGCGGCAGGGGTCGGCGGAGTGATGGTGTGGGGACGGCACCGCGATACGGCGGAACTGACCCAGATCGCCCTGCCGGTATTCAGCTACGGCCGCTGCCCGGCCGGCCCCGTTCGCCTCGATGAGCAAGAACCATCCGCGCTGGCCAGCGCACGGTTCGGGGCATGCCTGGTCACCCGCGACGACATCGTATTCGGCGACGACGACGGCGTGGTGTTCGTCGCGGCCAGCCAGGCTGGGGAAGTCCTGGCCGCAGCCCGGCAGATTGGCGATGTCGAGCAGGATCAGGCCCGTAAGATCCAGGCGGGTCAGACCCTGCGCCAGCAAACAGCCTTCAGTGAATACCTGGCGCGGCGGGCAGCCGAACCGTCCTACACCTTCCGGCGGCACCTGCGGCGGATCGGCGGTGCCATCGAGGAGTAGGCGGCCATGACGGCCAGCCGCCACCGGCGACTCGCCCAGACTGGTGGTCACCCACCACGTCGCGCGCCGGTCAGCAAATGCGCACCGTGCTACAGGTCCCCAGCGCCGCGCGTGAACGCGCGCTAGTAACTCCTTATGCGCGTCGGTGCTGGATGTGGAGACGTCCTCCTGATGCGGTTGTCGGGCTTGGTATCCCAGCGCATCGAGGAGGACGTCCATGAGTGACCGTAGTGGCTTGTCCCGTGGTGATCGCAACCGCAACGCGCGGCTGGCACGGCTGAGGCAGTTGCTGCCGCCGGAGAACGCGATCGTGGGGATCGATCTGGCCGATGAAAAGCAGGCTGCGGTCGTGACGGATCACGATTCGCGGGTGATCGCGCGGCGGCGGGTGAGTGCCCGGGCGTGGGAGCTGGGTGATCTGCTGGACTGGGCCGTGGCTAGGGCGGTTGCGGCGGGTTTCGTGTCGGTGACGGTGGCGTGCGAGCCGACGGGGCACCGGTGGCGGGTGCTGGATCAGCTTGCGGCCGGGCGGGGCCTGGCGCTGGTATGCGTGCAGCCGCTGCTGGTCTACCGCGCGCGCGAAGGCGAGGACCTGACCTTTGATAAGTCCGACCCGAAAGACGCGGTGATCATCGCCCGGCTGACGGCGGGCTTGCATTGTTATGAGCCTGAGCGGGCTGATGCGGTGTGGGCCAGGCTGCGGCATCTGGGGGCGCGCCGCAGCCGGCTGGTCACCGACGCGACGGCGGAGGTGAACCAGGTCCGGGATCTGCTGGAGTGCGCCTGGCCGGCGGTTCTGGGTGCTGCTGGCGTCCCGTTCCGTTCAGCGAGCTGGCGCGCCGCGCTGGCCGTGGTCCTGGACCGCTGTGCCGGTGACCTGGCACGGGTCCGGCGGCTGGGCCTGGACCGGTTCACCGCGGCGGTGCGCCGTGAGCTGCCTCGCTGGGGCGCGATGCGCCCGTGCCTGCGGATCGTCCGTGCCGTCTTCGAGGCGCTGGCTGACTCCTGCGGGGTAGCGGCGCACCGCCCGGGCGCCTTGGAGCGCGCGCACCTGGCACTGGGTGACTGGCGGGAGACCCGGGCCCGGCTGGCCGAGGTCGAGGCACGGATGGTCGCGGTCCTGGACGACCTGCAGCTGACCGGCCTGCTCGCCACGATCGCCGGGCTCACCCCGGTCGGCGCGGCCGCGATCCTGGCCGAGACCGGCGATCCTGCCCGGTTCGCGTCCCCGCGGTCACTGGTCAAGCACGCCGGGCTGTGCCCCCGCGACAACGCCTCCGGCGGCTACCAGGGCAAGACCTCGATCTCCGGGCGCGGACGGCCCGCCCTGCGGCTGGCTGCCTGGCGGGCGGTCTGGGCCGCGCTGCCGAACAACCCGGTGATGGCCGCCCGGTTCGCTCACCTGACCACCCGCCAGGAGAACCGGCTCGCCCGCCAGCAGGCCCGTACCGCCTGCGCCGCAGCCCTGCTGCGCTGGATCCACGTTGTCATCACCCGGCGCGTGGCCTGGGACCCGGCCATCGCCGCCGGGAGCACACCACTGCAACAGGCCGCATGACCGCCCAGGCACACTGACCACCGCGAGCGGCGAACCCAGCCGCAGCGGCCACCAAGACCCGGGCGGGGCGAGCCCGAACGTCCCTCGAGGACCCACCTCGCGCAGAAGCATGGGCAGCCCCGCCCGTCTCCTCATCGAGCTCGATTCACGCTGTCGGGAACAACCCGCTTGAAAGCTAGGCAGAGCACGAGGAGACGGCGGAGCACCCGCCCGACTTGACATACGCCGCGTTACGGTGCTTCTGCCGCAGTGAGACTCACACCGAGCGCCGAACTGGATGTTCTGCGAGCCCAAGCACTATCGGCCCAGCGCGCGCAATAACCAAATGACGCGGCCGATCACTGCGGCAACCAAGTCTCGATGGAATATGCCACACAATGCATGAATATGTGTGTGGTCAACACGCGCTATTCGGCATTATGTGGGTGATCTTCGATCACCTTCGCCCTTCGGGCCACATAATGCCTGATCATGCAGGTGATCGAGGCGCAGTGCCCTTGGTCTTGGCACCTCACGATCACCGCCATATCAACCAAGACCGTGCGAGGGTGTTGCGAGATACCGCGATCGCCGATGATGGGGTGGTGCTTACCGGAAAGTTGGACCACGACTTGTTGTCCCACGACGCGGCAGCAACGGATGTCAAGCGCGCACCGCGGCCGGCCCGGGCCGAGGTGCTCTTCGACCGAGGACCCGGGTACCTCCCGCTCTCGGGCGGTGCCTCCTTCGCCGACGTCAACACGGCCGCCTCGTGATCACCGGACCTTCGGCCGACAAGGCAGCCGCCCTCCTTGCCCTGCACACTGGCCCCGGGTTCGTACTCCCCAACGCCTGGGATGCCGGCTCCGCCCGCATCCTTGAGCAGGTCGGCTTCCCGGCCATCGCCACGACCAGTGCGGGCGTCGCTTGGTCCTGCGGAGTCCCGGACGGAGGAGCGCTGGACCGCGACACGATGCTCGAGCACCTCGCTCGCATCGTGGCCGCCGTGGCGGTGCCGGTGACCGCGGACCTCGAAGCTGGATACGGCGACACGGCGGACGACGTCGGCCGCACCGTGGCCCGGGCCGTGGAGCTCGGGGGGGTGGGTGCCAATCTCGAGGATGCCGTAAATGGCGGGCTGTTCGGCATCGACGAGGCCGTCGATCGCATCGCAGCTGCCCGGGCCGCGGCCCCCAGCGGCACCTTCGTGCTGAACGCCCGCACCGACACCTACTTCGTCGGCACGAGGGGGGACGTCTTCGCCGAGACAGTCGAGCGGGCGCTGCGCTATAGCGAAGCGGGGGCCGACTGCATCTTCGTGCCAGGCGTCGCCGAAGAGGACACGATCCGCCGGCTCGCTGCCGCCATCCCCAGCCCGATCAACGTGGTGGCAGGGCTGGCGAACACCATCGACGCGCCCACGCTCTTTTTGCTGGGCGTCAAGCGGGTCAGTCTGGGAGGCAGCTTGGCCCGAGCCGCGCTCAGCATGTTGGAGCGCGCCGGCCGAGAGTTGCACGACTCCGGAACGCTCGGCTTCCTCGACGGCGCGATCAGCTACGCCGACCTGCAGCGACGCTTCGGCTCGTGACCAAAGCTAGACCTGCCGGGCCCTGTGCGCTGCCACGTGCGGGCTCGCCGCGGCGAGGCCGGGCCGCAGACGGGGCCGTTCACCCTGAACGCGGCAATTGAGGATGTTCCTGAGCGCCGTTTGTGCCGGATACTCATGCATTTGTGCCACGATTTGTGCGCCACGGTGCACGGCGTCCCGATTGCTTGCAGATCCGTTGGCGCGGTCGGCTAGGGGCAGGCGCGCGCACCTGCCCGCCTGCGCACAAGGAGAGTCGCCAGGAACCGGTGTTACTGCGCACGAAATGGAACGATCCGTTCGCCGCCGTGCTATGGGCGCTGCGGCCAGCGGCTCGCGATACGGCTGCCTGGCCTGCTCGCCCGCTTCTGACGGTGACAAGGTACATGTGTCTCCTTGCACCTCTGGTCCCGTTGAGCTGCCGCGGTTCAGCTGGCGGGATACACCCGGGACACGCAGTCTTCAGTGTGTAGGTAGACCGTCTTGGACCCGCCGGGATCGAGCTTCACGGTGTCGTTCTTTCCCTTCGTCGCTGTCTGGAGATCGAGCAGCCGCCCGTCGGCGGAGTCATGGAGCTCGAAGTCGCACCTCGAGCCCCTGAAGTCCGTCACTTGCACTGCCACCATGGCAGGTGCCGCGAAGGCGTCGGTATCGCCGACGCCGGATTGATCCCAGGCAAAAGGCAGCTTCGTCTTTCCCGGCCCGGGCAGTGCCGCCACCAGGCACCCGGGGTTGGTGACCTGCCACCGGAATGACCCGGTCTGGTGGATCTGAAACGTCGAGCTCACGTAAAGGCTGTCCACCCGCAGAATCTGGGTGCCGGACTGCGCGTCCTTTAGCGTGATGCTGCAGCCGTTATCGTTGCCCTGGATATGATCTTCCGTCTTCAGCCGCCACGGTGCGCCGGCGGTGTAGGTGTTCGGGCCGTTGGGTGGGTTCTCCCTGCCCGAGTTTCTGTCGGGGCCGCCGGTCAGCAGCACGAGGGCGGCGGTCACCCCGCCGGCTATCGCTACTGTTGCGGCCGCGGCCGCGAGCAGGACCTTGCGCCGGGCCCGGCCGGGCGGTAGCGGCGCCGGGGGCGAGGTGGTGTCTTTGGTGGTAGCGCCGTTGCCGCCCACGAGGGAACCGGGCGGAGGGGCGCCGGCGGGCTGTTCTTGTGGCTGGCCGGGCCCGGTCGAGGCGGCCGTGTGCACCGGCGGTGGCTGCGCCGGGGCGGTGACTTGTGGGGCGGGTTGAGGGCGCTTGGCCAGGGGCAGGTCGCCGTCGCCATCTACCCTCCGCTGGGGTATCTGCTTGCCGGCCGCGCGCAACTGCCGATCAACGTAGGTGTAAAGGTCGGAGAACGTGACGTAGCCGTCCCCGTCCTGGTCCGCAGCGGCCTCGACAAGGCCGTCGACCAGGTGCTGGGTGAAGAAACTGGTGCCGTTTTCCACCGTCGCGTCGTTGGCCAGCTGTGTCCCCCGGCAGCTGGTCAGCACATACCGGCCCGGTCCGGCCACCGCGTCCCCCAGGTCGGTGCCGCGGAAGGCGCCGGCGTAGCAGCAGTCGAGCACGATGACCACATTGCGGGCGTGGGAGGCATCGGCGAACTCTTTGATCCGCGCGCTGCTCACCGCCGTCGACAGCAGGTCCGTGGACTCGGTGTCTTGCATGCACAGGTGCAGCCGGCCGCCTTGGTCGAGTTTGCCGTGCCCGCTGAAATAGACCAGCAGCACATCGTCGCGGTCCGCGGCGCCGAAGAACCTGCCCAGGGCCCGGATAGCCCGGGTGGAGGTCGCCTCGGGCAGCAAGGTCACGTCGATGTCGGCGAACAGCCCGCTGCCATGGTCGATGAGCGCGCGGTTCAGCGCGGCGATGTCCTTGACCGGCCCCTTGAGCGTCTGCAGGTTGTGCTCGTCGGCCGGGTAGGTCGAGTTGCCGATCAGGAGGGCCCGGTACCGGCCGGCCACTGTGATCCCCCTGCTCGCGCTACCGCCGCCTTGGCTATCTCCCGGACGGTTTCCACGTCTACGGCCTCGCCGGTCAGCGTGACGGAGCGTTCGACGCCGTTCTCCTCCCATCTGAGGTCGATGCGCCGGTCCCGGTCGCGCCCTAGCCAGGCACGGAAGGAGTCCACCACAGCCTGGAACGCCCCGGCGCTGCCCAGGGCGATGATGAGCTGGTCGGCCGCGCCCTTGGCCCCCTCTACCGGGCGCCCGCGGCGGACCGTATCGACCTGGGCATCCAGATCGGCAACGAGCGTGGCGACCTGGTCTCGCCAGCGGTCGTCGTCGGGATCGTAGTAGTCATTGTGAGGTTCGACCGCGACCTCAAACGGGCCGCCCGCACCAGCCCCAGACATCGCCCCACCCCCACCATAGAGGCACAACTTACCAATACTGTAACCAATCTTTACCAATGCTGTAAGCAAGGTCCATCAAGCGCGATCCGGTTCAGGCCCCAACCGGACCGCCGAGCCCCGATCGGGCAGGCATCGCGCACTGGCACCCGCTGCAATTGGACATTGTCGCCGAGCGCGGGGACTGACGCCGCATGATCCGCTTGTGGGCTCGCGCTGGTGCACGCGCGAGTGCCGGCCTGCGGTACAGCCATCGGGTATCACCGGGCGGCTTCGTCGAACATCATGATCCGGCATAGCCATGCGCGGTCGTGCATCAGCATGCGCTCAGAGGACACGCATGAGCGGTAACTGGGTCTGGTCAGATCGCCGTAGTCAGGTGCTCGCGACCGGACGTGGTCTGGCTGGGGCGCCGGTTGGTTCTCCTTCGGGCTGGAGTGCCACGGAGGTATCGGCGATCGTTATCGAGTCGCCCCGGTCCCGTTCACCCGCTCGACGCCAGGCCTCGATTATGAAGGGCACTCGGCATCAGAGCCCTCTGCTCACCCGACTTCTGGACCCGAACCTGTCTGAGCAGAGGCATTCCAGCCAATTGCATGGAGGGTCGTGTCCGTCCGGGACGGGCAGCGCGCCGTCCAGGGGCAGGCCTCAACATGGGCCAGCGTGTGCCAGCCATAGATGCCGTTCGATGCCGGTCTCGTCCATCCGCGTCCAGGCGGTGCACCCCCATCCCGCGGACCAACCGCGGACAAACGATCAAGAAGGCCTGACCGCCTCTTGGCGATCAGGCCTCTGACCTGGACTTCCTGGTAGCGGGGGCGGGATTTGAACCCGCGACCTCTGGGTTATGAGCACTACGACGCGCATCTCCGCCGTCTCGGGCCGTCTCTTGATGTCGAGCTGGCCTGGACAGACGGGGAGGCCGAAGTCGCACCAGGCCCGCGGTGTCTCCGCCGTTCCGCCTTGTCTCGCGCCGTCTCGTTTACAGATCCGTTTACGAATGCGGTGCTCGACCGGCGGTTTACAGACCGTGACCACTGTAATCAGCGGATTGCGGATCACCTGCGCAAATACCGTGGCCCGGACTTCGGGCTACGCGTTCGTCGCAGATATATCCCGCGCCCGTCTGTTTGCTCCTGCTCCTTCCTCGTCCTTCTCGTAGCTGCCATCCCCTTGGCCGTGGCTGCTGTCTCAGGGCCCGCGAGGCGACCGCGCAGCGCCAGCGCTCCTAGCTGCGGAGATCACCAGCCGATCTGACGTTCGATCCGCGCTCGGTCCGCATGCTCTCGGCCATCTTGACGCCTGCTCTGGCCCTGCGGAGAATTGCGAGTGCGTCACATGTGGGGGATTGCCGTGGGGTGTCGGGTCAATGCTGATCTTGAGACCGGCTTTCGCCCACCGACAACCAGGAGGGGAAGACCATGGCCGAGCATCCGAACGTCGCTCGCATCAGGGATGGGTACGCCGCCTTCGCCAAAGGCGATTTCGCCGTTCTCAACGACCTATTCGCCGAAGACCTGCTGTGGCACGATACCGGGCGGAACCAGCTATCGGGTGAGTACCGCGGGCGGGACGCCGTCTACGGGTTCTTCGGCAAGCTCATGGAGGTCACGGAGGGATCCTTCCGCGCTGACCTTCATGCGGTCTTGGCCGACGATGAGCACGGTGTCGCGCTGGTGGTCCTCACGGCCAGCCGGGGCGGCCGGAACGTCGAGGTCAACGAAGCGCACGTCTTCCATCTGCGCGACGGCAAGGTGGTGGAATTCTGGAACGCCTCCACCGATGCGTACGCCTTCGACGAGCTCATCGGCTGACCGGGCGGCAACGTCACCGGGCGGTCGAGCCCAGCCAGGCCAGACCGCCGATGGAGCGTTGCTGTCTTGCCTGGGCGTTGCTTATCTGTAGTTGACGAACCACACTTCAAGGTGACGGCCACCTGCGCAT
This sequence comes from uncultured Actinomycetes bacterium, assembly GCA_963734725.1. GTDB lineage: Bacteria > Actinomycetota > Actinomycetes > Streptosporangiales > Streptosporangiaceae > DASXKD01. The sequence goes on along the minus strand of CAVTIX010000018.1, from coordinate 202,979 downwards.
CCGTCTCAACGTGACCCCTGGTCTGCGGTTATATCTCTCAGAACTTCTTACCGGTTCGGGCAGTCTTTGGTACTCCAGTGTCCTGGATGTGCCCTGGACGCACGCGCGCGGCAGTCCTGAGAGGGGCCATCGCGGTGGGGCTGCTGCACTCTAGTGCTGCACGCGCTGATCTACTTGAAGCTGTGGTCCTCGCCCGCATGGGCGACTGAGAGCCCGGGTTAGAGACTCGCGGCGATAACCGTGGCCCGTGTGGACGTTGACGTGGTGTGCTGACTGGGCATCCATTCATGAAGAGCCCGGGCCCGGCTAGCTCTGGCCCACCGCGGAGTACCTGCCTGATCGGGCGCGCCAAGGTGGTAGCACGGCCCGGCAAGCCGCAGCGTGAATGTCGGAAGACTGGGCGGGGCAGGACGTTCCGGTCAGCAGTGTCGACGAATCAGTACCGCTCGTCGGTGGCGAGATTCTGGTAACTATACTGTATAAATAAACCGAGCTTCGCATGACGCCAGGGTTCCATTGCCTGGAAACGCTAGCTGAACCAAGTAGGATCCCTTATGCAATCCTGAGGGCGTCCCGACCGAACCGTCGCTCGCGGTGCCGATCATCTGATCCACGACACGAGTCCGCGTCTCTATTGGGATGTTGCCCGCTGAGTGGGCCTTAAGCCGGTCCATCTGTATCCTGATCTGCGCAGACGCTACTGGTGCAGCTACATTGTTGCGGAGCACCGCGAGGCTGTTGCTACGCGGTTGGCCAGGGTCGAAATATGTCGCGGGCGGCGCCACAGTGGGATCGTCTACGGACAGCAAGCCACGCCCCTGTGTGGCGACATAAAGCCGAACACCGTCGAATCCTGCGGCGGATATATACGAATATGGATCCGGTAGGAAAGGTATAATACTCTGCCAAGAGGGGCCAGGAGACGGCGGCCGCACCCCCAGGCAGCCGCTCGCCGTATTCGCGAAGAAGACACCTGTTACTGGTGAGCAGGCCGCGATATATGACGAATTAAGAGAGGAAAACGTGATATGTGAAGGATTCAGCATGTGGCCGCCGTGAAAACTGGATCCGACTTCGGAGGCGAGCGAGAGAACGTCAGTGACTCCAAGCTTGTAGCGGCCCGAGCCGGTCAGCAACGCGGTCAGCACCTTATCTACCGCGAACGTCGAGCCGCCGTTCAAAGAGAGGAAAACGGCGCCTTCTGGATGGGATGAGTCGTTGGCAAGTGCGAAGATCATGCTTGAATCATATGGATTCACGAATACTGGGCCGTAAGGTGCCGGTCCTGATTGAAGGATTTGCGTAAGAATAGGTTGCCATATCAAACCGCCCGCGCTTGCGTTGCGCTTGTAGAGTGTTATCGTGCCCTGTGGATCTTCTGCGGTTATGAAATAGGCGGTGGATTTGTGTCCTCCACTTGTCCAGACATGCTGGGGTGTGTCAGGAAGGTGCGGCCCGATGAAGTTCCACCCGACAAACCCGGCGACTGGACCGTCCGGATGATCCGCAAAATTTGCATTGCGGAGCAGCGCGAAGGCGTTGGTGTTATCGCCTGGCGTAAAAAGATCCATGGGGAGCGCTGTACCAGCAGAATCATGCACAGGGAGCCGCGTAAGCATGACGAGATCCAGCTTGTCATTACCAGCTTCTTGGCCGATCAGCGTTTGAATGGCCCCAACTTCGATACCGTCTGGATTTAGGGTGAAGTGTTGGCCCTGCCCGCTGGGTAGGCTAATGAGAGAAGCTTGATGCTGATCTTTATCTATCCCGAGGCCGAGATTTCCTATGCCACGGGTGAACAGCACACGGGTGCGATTACCCGCGTCGGCAATACATACTGGTGCATCGCCAAGACCAGCATGTTGCAGCCGGTTCCATCTAGACGTGCGCCACCATCCGTCGTTGTCTTGAGTACCCTAGCGATCCTCGGTCCCCAACTTCTGCACACTTGAGTCAAGTTTTCGGGGGGCGTACCGTCGAAGACGTCCGCTCCACATTTTGCAGGCAGAGTCCTGACCAGCCACTTTGGGTGGCACGACCGGTCGCATACGTCGGCCGGACCTTGGCGCAGCGGGCGGCGGCGGTCAGCCGATCTTGACCGCAGGTCCTGCGTTAGCTTGCGCCCAATTCGACCGTTACGCTATTCACGCAGGTCAGCCAGCTGACTTGGCGGTCCGAGGCGGAGCCTCACTGGTACGGCAGCCGCCATTCCGGCTTTGACGTGCGGCAAAGCTCGTCTGGACGTTCAGCCTCGACTGGGCGCCGGCGTGCTGGCTAAAGCTCACCAGCCTGCGTACGGTGCTTCGCGCCGCTCGACGTGGTTGTCATAGTCGCGATGGTCGACCACCTTGCCGTGGTCGTTGAAGCGCAGCACCGTCACGCCGGCGAAGGTGAGTTCCTGGCCCTGCTCCCGCCAGCTGCCCCACCATTCGACCGCGGCGCGGTCGCCTGAGACGATCGGCTCGCCGAACCAGCACTCGATGTTCTCCTCGGCCGGAAGGTTCTCGCCGAGATAGCGCCGCACGCCAGCCACGCCCGGGTAAGGCTGCCGGAACGCGGGCGAGCGGTATAGGGCCGTGTCGGCGTAGAGCGCGGCGATGGCTTCGGCGTCGCGCTGCGGCCAGGCGCGCGACCAGGTCTGTGCCCAGCGGCGGGCGGCGGTCTCCGCATCCATGCCGTGATTCAAGCAGAACGCAGCCGCCTGTCGATCATGTGTGTGTGACGACAACAGGATCGAAGGCGGCTGCTGCCGCCAGGATAGGCGCCGCGCTGGGGCGCCGGAAACGCGCTGAGCTGCTGGAACTGCTGCGCCCGTGCTTCGGGCGGACAGAGCCGTGGCTGCAGGCGGGCAAGTACGCCGCCGCGGTGATGTGCGACCTGCGGAGACCGAACGGGTGGACGATCGCCGAGCGTTCGGGGGACCGCACGCCGGACCGGACGCAGCGGCTGCTCAACCGGGCAGTCTGGGACACCTTCGCGGCGATGGGGGTGGTGCGCCGGTTCGCCGTGGCCGGGCTGGATGAGGCCGCCCGCAAGACCGGCCGGCGCCGCGGCCTGGCGGTGGGCGCGGTCGACGAAACCGGCCAGGTCAAGGCCGGCACCCGCACCGCCGGCGTGAAAAGGCAGTACCTGGGCTGCGTGGGCAAGGTGGCCAACGGCATCAACACTGTGCACCTGACGTATGCGCGGGAAGGCACCGGGCACGCGCTGATCGGCGCCCGGGAATGGATCCCGGCCGCGCACATCGGTGATCTGGTGACGTCGGCGGCCATGGGCCTGCCGGTCGGACCTGGCCTTCCGCACCAAGGGCCAGCTGGCCATCGACATCCTCGCCGAGGCCTTCGCCGACGGCGTGCGGCTGGACTTCGTGTGCGGCGATGAGGTCTATGGCGCCTGCACCGAACTGCGCGAGTACCTGGAGGACCACGACCAGGCCTACGTGCTGCGGGTCCCGTCCAGCTTCCGGCTGATCCTGGCCGGCGGCATCACGCTGACCTGCAAGCAGGCCGCAGCGCGGCTGGGCAGCCGGCGCGGCTGGGAGGTCCGCTCCGCCGGGACCGGATCCAAAGGACAACGCTGGTACGCCTGGGCATGGCTGGCCACCGCCTCCCCGCGGCACCACCTGCTGATCCGCCGCCACCTGACCACCGGCGAACTGGCCTTTCACTACTGCTACCTGCCCGACGGCCAGCCGGCGTCGCCGTCGCGGCCGATCCGCGCCGCCGGGCTGCGCTGGCCGGCTAGAAGAAGATTTCGAGTTCGGCAAGGACTGCTTCGGGCTCGACCAGTCCCAAGTCCGCCTCTACACCGCGATCGCCCGGCACACCGTGCTGGTCATGGCCGCCCTGGCCGTCTGCGCCGTCACCGCCGCCCTGCTGCGCCGCCGCACCGGCACCGCCGCACCCGCCCCGGTACTCCCAGACCAGCTCCCGCCCGCCGACCCCGGGATGATCCCGCTCACCGTCCCCGAAACCGGGCGCCTACTCGGTCACCCACCCCCGCCCGGCAGCGCCGGGCACTGGCTGGACTGGCGGCGCCGCCACCAAGCCCGGTCACACTGGTACCACCAGCGAACACGACTAGCCCGCCGCGTCGAGATCGCCCTGGTCAGGTAGCGAATGGCTGCTGCCGTACCAGTGAGGCTCCGCCTCGGACCGCCAAGTCAGCTGGCTGACCTGCGTGAATAGCGTAACGGTCGAACTGGGCGCAAGCTAACGCAGGACCTGCGGTCAAGATCGGCTGACCGCCGCCGCCCGCTGCGCCAAGGTCCGGCCGACGTATGCGACCGGTCGTGCCACCCAAAGTGGCTGGTCAGGACTCTGCCTGCAAAATGTGGAGCGGACGTCTTCGACGGTACGCCCCCCGAAAACTTGACTCAAGTGTGCAGAAGTTGGGGACCGAGGATCGCTAGGCAGCGGCCGAACCCTTCGGCCTGTCTGCCTATGCAGTGCCTGCCGTTATCGCCGCTTAGCTGCGTGCAGGTCGGCCAGGACGGGGCAGGTGCCCGGTCATCCGCGCTGATTTCCACCATCGTCCTGTTGTACCCAGGTCACTGGGGAGATGCCAGCGACAGGTGAGATCGCACGTTAATTAGGCCCAGCCATGGTGCGTATCGGTGCCGGTTCCTTTGCCTTACGCGGACACCTCCCGCCTGACCAGCCGTCAGATAGCGTGTGGACACGCGGCGGCTGATCTTCGACGCGGAGCAGGGCGTGATCCGGGGTACTCGAACTCCCAGCCTTCTGATCCGTTGCCGTCGATCGGCGCCAGCCAGTACGCACTGACAAAACCGGGCGCCCTGGGCACCATGTTCAACCTCAGCCCAGCCAGCGCCTGGCGAGTCACCTGCGGATCCTCGATGAGCACGGTGGCAACGACTGCATGCATACGCCGAGTCTTCCCGGCGCCGGGAATCCTGGCGTGCGCCGCTACCTTGGAGGCTTGTGCTGAAAAACTTGTATGAGAAGGTGAATGGCTTTGTCAAGCTCGGTGCCACCAGCGCCGCCTGCTGCGTTTACGGAAAAGTCTCTAAGCCAGTGGGCTGTTCTGCCCTGTTGGGCCGAGCTGGGGATTTGTTTCCCGGGCTCGACTCTCGCCGAGAGCTGGGTCTGTCTTCTTACCAAACCTCTGGCTTCACCGTATGCTCTTGTGAGCTTCTTTGCATCGCCCTCTGGTAGCCCCCCGGCTGCTCTTTCGATTACTGGCTTGATGCGATCCAGTTCCTTCATGCCAGGGAAAGCTGTTGAGCCAGCTAGCACACCTACCGAGGCGGGCCCCAGTCCCGAGACGGTCGGGACTGGGCTGGTGACTCCGGCTACCCCTCCACGATACGTTGAAGGTGGGCCAAGACGCTCATCCGTCGTTGATGTGGTGGAACCGTCCGGTTCAGATTGACACACCCGACGTGCTGCGTCTTCAGCTTGCGCCAGACGGTCAAGGAGAGCCTTATCAGCTGGGAGGCTGAGGGTATCATTTGCAAACAATTTGACCACGGCGGAGAGCGCGTCGAGCGTATGCGCCCATGTACCAAAGTCCGGTGGTTGTTTATCAGGCATTTCTCCCCCTAATGTGCCTATGGCATTATCACTCATGCGGGCCCCGCTGTCTAGCGAGCTGAGGTAGCCGTTATCCGGTCCCACCCCGTCCGCCCCGATAGGCGCCGATTTTGCCGGACAAGATCAGAGTCGAGGGTCGGTGCTTGCGAAGCAAGGGCTCGGAGGCCGCCCAAGCCGGAGCGCCTTTGATCTCTGATCTTGTTCCCGCGACAGGATGCCCGGCGGGGGAGGACGGCCCGGCCCGCTTGTGCAGGCCGGGCACCGGGGATGCGTGACGGCGAGTAGTCGGCTGCCGCGGATCAAAAGATTGAGCGGGACGCGTTCACAAGGGTTCGCAGGCGTTCATGCCACAGGTCAGGCCGGGTGTGCGAACCCCGGTGAACTAAGCTGAACGGGAGCGAACTGCAACCCAAACTGCAACCCCGTGCGCAAGATGACGATCTTTGGTTCCATGCTGCACGCGTTGCAGCCCTCCTCGCCTAGCTGAGCTTCCGCTGTCAGGCCGGACATATCCCAAGCTGGCGCGGATCGTGCGAGCGTTATGCGCTATCGGCGATGGCTGCCAGTAGCCGTTGGCAGTTGCTATCACTGAGTCAAACTCGGCCAGTTGCTCCCCGCCGGGATGGTTACCGAGCCACTGCAACCACGCCATGAGACCGGCCGCCTCGGCGACGACCGAAGCCCTCGTCAGCACCTACCTGACGTGCGAGAATCCCAGCTCTGTGCGGAACATACGATCAAGCGGCACCGCGCACCGGCCGCGCCGATCGGCGGCTCCGCGCGCGTTCTTCTGACCTTCCCTCGTTACTCAGGGTGATGTGATCGAGCAAAGCAGCCTGGGGAGCGAGCCTGGGTTGGCCCAGCGCGACCAGTCTGCCGAGGGGTTGCCTCTCTCGTAGGCCGAGGTACCGCAGCCCGCCCCTCCATGAGGGCAACCGAGCGCTCTGTATGCGGCAAATCCGTGTGTTGCCACGGCAGGACTGCCGTGGATAAACATGCAGTTGGGGAGGGTCTGCCGCGGGTGCACGCGCCACGGACCGTGCTGTCACGCCGGAGGTGAGGGGCGTTGTGCTGGCTGTCTTAGAGTGAACTTCTAGGGGCGGCTGCCAGCACCCACGAGTTCGTCGAGCATGCGGTCGAGCGCGCCCAGCCCGACCGAAAGGTGGCCCTCTCCTTCTTCCAGATGTACCGAAGCGCCGCGAAGCCGTGATGCCAGCCATTGGCCGTGGGAGAAAGGCACCATGAGATCAGCGCTTCCTTGCCAGATCATGGCAGGGGCCGAGACCTCATCCAAGCCGAAGCCCCACGGGCTGGTAAACGCCAGGTCGTCGTCGAGCCAGCCCTCCACGCCGGTGCGGACCGCCTCGCGGAAGCTGGCCGCCATGTCCTCGCCGAACTCGCCGGTCAGCACGGCCTTGTCGACGTCGGGGAGCAGCGTCTGCAGCGAGGAGACAATGTCGGCGGCGGTGATGTCCTTGAGTTGCTCGCGCTCGCCGAGGAGGTAAGGCCGCAGCTCGTTTTCGCCGTGGACCGCGGCGGAGAACTCGACGACGTTCTCCTCTCCCATGCCGGACATCCAGTCCAGGCCCTGGGCCCCGTAGGGGGCGACGCCCGCGATCACCAGCACCGCCGCAGCAGCGTCAAGCCGGGCGCCGCAGGCCAGGGCATGAGGGCCACCGCCGGACCAGCCAGCCACCACGCAGCGTTCCGCGCCGATGCTGGCCAGGACAGCGGCGGTGTCGGCCACCACGTCCACCACGGCCCGGCCTGGCTGGCGGCTTGAGTCCCCATACCCTGGCCGCGACGTCGTTACCAGGCGAAGCCCGCGCGCATGCGCCGCTCGTTCCAGCACCCGCACCGGGGTGGCAGCACCGGGCGTCCCGTGATGAAACACCAGCGGAAACCCGTCAGCGGGTCCACTGACCCGCAGGTCCAGACGCCGGCCATCCGGCAGTCGAAGATGATCAAAAGCGTCCATGCCACCATCTTGGCATTCCGGCATGATCACGGCGCACAGCGCGCCTGCCTTACCGGCTGATCGGGACCGTCTGGCCAGTCCTAGCTGCCGATGACGATGCTGAGTAACCGATCGTCGCGGCCTCCAGCCTGTTCATAAGATTGCGAGTGAACATGCCAATCAGCGCATAAGCATGCGTGCACACAACGCCCGCTATTCGGCATGACCGGGCGACTCCGCGCCTGCTCCGAGCCCACGTTCACGATCTGGCCTGCCGCTCATAACAATCTTTCGGTACGGCATCGACGGGCACGTGGGCCGACCGGGCTGACGCACAATTGGGCGGATCAGGCGCGGCCGTTGCTCGGGCACGCAGTCACATTCCGTGATTGGTCTGGCCGTCTGCGGACCGTCTTCATGGCCGCCTTCGCCAGTTACAAATGACCGCCAATAGGCCCTGCTCGCAGGAAGCAGAACTGAACCAGCCCGCTCACATTCTCGGCCGCACCGCGGAGCAGCAGGAAGATGCGATCTCTGGGGCCGGGCCCCAGAGATCGCCAGTCAGCCCGTCCCTAGCGTCTCGCCACGTCTCACAAAGGACCACCAGCCCCGCCGCGTCGCCACGGAACGCCGTGCCAGCGGGCTTCTGAGGCACCTTTAACTACACGGCTTACTACAAGATCATGACACGGAAGAGGCCCTCCCGACGGAAGGGCCTCTGAACTGCGGGTTTAGTAGCGGGGGCGGGATTTGAACCCGCGACCTCTGGGTTATGAGCCCAGCGAGCTACCGAACTGCTCCACCCCGCGTCGGTGTCCCTTCACTTTAGGGGGTCCGCCGACCCGAGGCAAATCACGCTGGCCACAGGGCTCACATACCTCGCCTGCCGCGGGATCCACCGCCCCGACGCCCAAGCCGGCCCGGCGCACCTGGGAACACCCGGTCGCGGCCGACAAACGCGATCAAGAGCCGAGGACCGTCCCGCCCGGCTGGGACATCCACAGTGTGTACTGCATAGGCCACGTCGAGGTGGGCGGCCGGGTGAGCAGGTGCGCGTCTTGCTGGGTGGACAGGTTGACGATCTCGCGCGGCGGCGCGCCGTACGGGGCGAGTTCCGCCGCCCTGGTCGCGAGCAGGACGGGGTGACGGCCCGCCCGCTCGATCCCGCCGATGATCGTGCCCACCTGTCCCGGCGCGGTGCTGGCGACGATGGCGGTGGGCACGCCGCAAGTGCCGCGGACGACCTCGGCGAACGCACGGGCCGCTGCCTTGTCGAGGATCACGACCGACGAGTGCGACGGCAGTGCCCCGCACAACTGCTCCACCGCCGCGACCTCGCCCGCACTGGTGGTGCGGAAGGCCAGCCCGGACAGAGCCAGCCGGGTTGCCGGGTCCGCGGGCTGCGTCAGCGCGATCCCGAATGTGATCGCGGCGGCAGGCACGGCCATGGCGATGACGAAGCATACGGTGGCCGTGGCGACGGCGCCCGTGCGTGCGCCGCGGGCGTGGGCCCGGCCGATCATCCAGGCCGCCACCCAGACGGCCAGGACTATCAGGCCAGGCAGGACGACCGGGACCAGTTGCCGGCTGGCCCAGGGCTGATCCGGCGCCGTGAACGGCTGCCACAGTACGGCGAACACCCCCCAGCCAATGATGGCGACCGGCACGACCCAGGCCCGGGCCACGCCGGTCGGGTCCCGCCAGGTGATCAGCGCGCGCAGGCACAGCCGGGTGACCATGGCCAGCCCGGCAAACCCGAGCAGCAGCGCGGGAACGCCGAGGTACCAGATCACCCAGTAGAGGGTGTTCTCGGCGTACAGCCGCCCCGGGTCGATAGGCAGGTCCTGCAGCCGCTGCAACGCGGCGATATAAGGGTTCGCGGGCCCGTGGACCTTCTGCACATAGGGGCGGATCGCCAGCCCGACCGCGGCGGCGACCACCAGGATCGCCCCGGCCTCGGGCAGCCAGCGCAGCGGCCGCGCATCCAGCAGCTTGCGCGCCCGCCGGCGCGCCGGGCCCACGAGTCCAATGGCCACGCCGACCGCGGTCATTACCGCTAGTCCCCCGGCAATAACCCCGATAGTGCCAAACGATGGCGTCGTGATGCTCAGCGCCGGATCGTCCAGCGCGATCCCGGCAGCCAGGCCCCCGATGACGCCGACCAGCCAGCCAGCGGTCAGCGGGATGGCCTGCGGCCTACGGCCGGCCAGCAATGCCCCGGCGACGACGATGAGCGGCAGGAGCATCAGCAGGAACCCTGTTCCGGCCAGCACCGTGAGGCCGAGCGCCAGCCCGCCGAGTCCGGCCAGCGTGATCCGGCGCCGCGAGGAGAACGAGTTGACTACCAGGCACAAGCCACCGAACAGCAGCGCCTGGGCCAGGGTGGCGCTGAACGCGGACCGGCTCGTGTAGATCTCCGGCACGGTGAGCGCCAGCAGCAGCGCTCCCGCGGGGGCCCATTGCGGCCCGGCCAGGCGGGCGGTGAGCCCGCCCACGGCAACGATGCCGAGCGCGCCGAGCAGCGGGCTTATCACCGCTGCCCCGGTGACGCCGTGCGCCCACATCCCCAGGGCCAGGACGATCGGCAGGCCAGCAGTGAGCCCTGGCGCCACCGCCGCGTTGTGGCTGGCGAACCCGAAACTGGCGAAGGTGAGGCCGGGGTGCGCACCGCCGAACGCCGCCGCGGACGCCGGGATGGGCAGCGAGCCGTGCTCGGCGATCCAGTAGGCGAACTGGGCGTACGCCCCGGGGTCCCGGCTCACGATGAGCTGCGCTGAATTCTCCATCATCTGCCAGGCGGCGAACACGCCCGCAATCGCGACCGTGCCCCCCAGGCCCCACCAGGCGGGCCAGGCGCGATCGCGGGGCTTGGCGTCCTTGGTTCCGGATGCCTGCCTGGTGCTCGTGGCATCCAGCGCCGGCCATCGGCCGGGGAGCTCTCGCGCGACCAGGATGCAGAGGGCCACCGCGATCGGGACCGAGATCAGGACCATGGGGGCCGGCAGGAACCTGTGCGTGAGCAGCAGCACCACTCCCGGCACCAGCCAGGCCACGAGGAGGACGACCGGCATGGCGGTGACCAGGGCAAGCGCCCGGACGCCGGGGCTGGCCGACTCGCGGACGCCGGGGCTCGGCGCCCACAGCCGGCTGATGCCGAGCCGGCCGATGCTTCGCTGCCACGCGCGGACTATGTTGCGCTGCCAAAGGCCGCCGATGGCCGGGCCCAGGCCCAGGTCCCAGCGCCGGGCGGTCTTGCCGGTGACCGCGGTCTGGGTGGCCGCCGGCTCGGCGACAGCCTTGCTTGCGGCGGCCTCAGCCACAGCGGCATCGCCTTGAGCGCCAGCAGGCGGGCTCTCATACCGGGAGGCAGCGGCCAGCACCTCGGCTTCCGAACCGGCCGGCGGGTACCCCTCGTGGGAGATCGCGAGCTCACCTTCGGTCAGAGTGTCGTCGGAGAGGACCTGGCCAACGGCGGTTTCGTCCTGGTCCCGAGCAGGCTCGTCGTTGTCCTGGCCCGCGGCGGTCTCGTCCTGGTCCCGAGCAGGCTGGTCGTTGTCCTGGCCCGCGGCGGTCTCGTCCTGGTCCCGAGCAGGCTGGTCGTTGTCCTGGCCCGCGGCGGTCTCGTCCTGGTCCGGAGCAGGCTGGTCGTTGTCCTGGCCCACGGCAGGCTCGTCCTCGGTCGGGCTGCCGGCAGGCTTGTCGCCGTTCTGCCGGCCGGTTAGTCGGAGTCCCAGGCGCACGTGCCCTACTCTAGAACGGGCTACCAAGCAGCGGGCCCGCCCCCGCATTTGGCCGGGAGCAGCTGTGTCAGCGAAGCTGCGCTGATCGAATGCGCCCTAATATCACTACATGCCCAGGCCTCTCCCAAGAGAATGTAACCCCATCCCCGCGTGAGCTACGATTCATGCCGAGGAGCGCTGAGCAGCAGAAATGACCCGCTACGAGGACCCTGAAGGCCCTGGCGAGAGCAGCAGCTCTCGCCAGGGCCGCGGGCCGTCCGACCCCGGGGCCCCCCCGGGGCGGGCCGGTCGGCGCGCGGCGCAGATGGGCGAGCGGCCTACCGGGATCCGCCGCATCCTCGGCCGCCATCCGGTGCTAAGCATTCTCGGAATCCTCGCCACGCTGACGATCACCTTCGTCTCGCTGAGCGCCTATGCCGCCTACCGCGGCGTCTACGACAGCATCCACCACGTCACCATCGCCAAAGGGGAACTGGGCAAGCGCCCGCCCAAGCTGAATGGCTCGGAAAACATCCTGATCATCGGGTCCGACTCGCGCGCCGGCATCCACGGATACGGCCGCGGCATCCGGGGATCCCGCTCGGACACGTCGATGCTGCTGCACATCCCGCCCACCCATTCCGGCGCGACCGTGATCAGTTTCCCTCGGGACACTATGGTGCCGATCTACCAGTGCGAGGCCGACGGCCAAGGGCATCACGGCCAGCAGGCGCAGCCGGGCGGGCTGGAGCAGCTTAACTCGGCCTTTTCCTTCGGCGGCGCGCCCTGCCTGTGGAAGACCCTTGAGCAGGTCACCCACATTCACATCGACCACTTCGTCGAGGTTGACTTCGCGGGCTTCCAGTCGATCGTTGACGACGTCGGCGGCGTCCCGGTGTGCCTGCCTTACGCCATCCGCGACCCCGCGTCCAAGCTGAACCTGCCGGCCGGGAGGAGCGTGGTCCGCGGCGTACAGGCGCTCGCCTTCGTCCGCGAACGGCACATCGGCTATGGCTCTGACCTGCAGCGGATCAACCGGCAGCAGGTCTTCCTGGCCTCGCTGGCGCAGAAGATCAAGCAGTCCAGTTCGCTGACCAACCCGGCCAAGCTCTACACCCTGGTCCACGACATCGCCAGCTCGCTGACCACGGACACCGGGCTGAGTTTCAACGACATGTACGCGATCGCCAACAGCCTCAAGGGCTTGAGCACGAGCGCCCTGCAGTTCGTCATGGCGCCGGTGGCGCCCTACCCGGCCAACCCGAACGACCTGGTGGAGTTCAACCAGCCGTCGGCGGACCAGCTGTTCCGGGCGATCGCCAGGGACAACCACATCCTGAAGACCGCACGGCGCGCCGACCGCGCCAAGCCCCAGCCGCTGCCCACGGTCCAGCCGAGCCAGGTGCAGCTCCAGGTGCTCAACGGGACGAGCGTCGCCGGCCTGGCCTTGACTACAGCGAACGAACTGACCGCGCGCGGGTTTAAGGTCGCGAAGACCGCCAACGCGACTGGCACTACCAGCAGCACCGTCATCGAATACACGTCGGCCGCACAGATGCCCCAGGTCAACACGCTCCACAAGGAAATCCCCAGTGCCCAGCTCAAGCAGGTGACCGGCCTCAACGGCAACACCATCAGCCTGGTTCTCGGCTCTGGCTTCAAGGGCGTCAGCACGCACAAGGGACACAGGAGGCACAGAGGGAAGGCCACGTCGGCGGCGGCGCTGAGCAAGCACTATGGCGGGGTCAACGGAAGCGCGAACATCTGCCACCAGTCCGCGGCCTTCACCGGCCCGGACAACCCCAGCATGTTTGGCCACTGATCGGGGTGGAGCTCTTCACGACCTGGCACACCTGGCAGCAGGCTGAGCCCGGGTTGCGCGCGGCACTGCCAGCGGACACCGTGGCGCGGCTGCGACGGGCGGTTGACTTCGCCGACGCAAGCCACGGCGAGCAGCGGCGGCCGACCGGCGCGCCCTATCTGGAGCATCTGCTGGAAGCGCTCGAGGTGCTGGTCCGCGGCGCGGGCGTGACCGACCCCGATATCCTCTGCGCGGCCGTGCTGCACGACGTTGTGGAAGACACCGACTGCACGGCGGACGACGTCCGCGCCGCTTTCGGCCCGCGGATCGCCGAACTCGTCGGCTGGGTGACAATCCCGGAACCCGGCCCGGGCCAGGACCACGCGAGCGTCAAGGAAGCATATCTCCGCGGACTGCGGCGCGCCCCGCACGATGCCATCCTGGTGAAGCTGGCCGACCGGGCCAGCAACGCCCAGACGCTACGCAACCTGCCCGAGGCCCGGCAGCGCGCCTACTACGCGCAGACGGTGGAGCACATCGTGCCGCTGGCTGCCGATCAGCCGTGGTTCGCCGACTGGTACGCGGGCTGGGCGGCGGCCTTCGCCGACTTGGCGCCGGAGCCCGGTGGGCCGCCCGCCCCGCCGAAGCCGAGCCAGGAGATGCCCAGCCAGGCCAGTAGGCCGGCCGGGTAGAGGAAGTAGCCGAACCTGGTCGCGGGGGCCAGCACGAACATCAGGCTGAGCCCGATGATTATGCGCCAGGTGGCGGCCGGGACGGTGCGCGGCGGCCGGATGGCCAGCGACGCGATAATGCCGAGGCAGGCCAGCGCGAGCAGGGCCACCGCGATCAGGTGACCCGCCTGCCCGGTCTCGACCAGCAGCCGCCCCGGCAACGGGCTGACTGCCTGGGACTTAATGCTGGCCAGACCCAGCGGAAACGAGATCGTGTTCTGCACCAGCGCGCGCGGCCCCAGCACGGCCACCGGCCCGACGATGGCGGCGAACACGGCTACCGCGGTCCCGGACAGGATCCAGGCCGCCCGCCTGCCGTCCCTGACCAGGACCAGGACCACGGCCACCAGGAGGGCCGGCCGATGCCGTGGCCTTCATGGCGCAGGAGATGCCGAGTGCGAGGCCAGCCAGCAGCGGGTGCGGCGCCCGCCACAGCAGCGCCAGACCGAGGCAGATAAACGCGAGCACCGGCACGTCAGTGCCGCCCACGGCCAGGGAGAACGCAATCACCGGCGACGCGGTCACCAGCACGGTCCAGCGCACCACGTCACGGGCGCCCACCACGGTCAGCGCCGCGGCGAAGATGACCATGAACCCGACCCCGAACCAGATCCGCGGGTCGGTCAGCACCGAGAAGCCGAGCAGCGCCCGGGGGACGCCGAACAGCGTCATCAGCGGCAGGTAAGGATCGAAGATGTTCGGGCTGTGCGCGGCGGCCAGCGCGGCCGGCCCGAGATAGGGGGTGCCATGGTGCACCAGGAGCGAGGCCGACTTGTTGATCACCCGCACCTCGGGCTGCTGCAGCCGGTCGGCCGCCATCAGCCCCAGCGGCAGGACTAGTGCCCCGCCAAGGCTGATCAGCAGCGCCGAGTCCACCCCACGCGCCTTGAAGACCAGCACAACCATGGCGGCGAGCAGGTAGGAGCAGGCCGCGAAGATCCCCCAGGTCCGGTGCAGCGAGTGGCTGGTCACCAGCGCCATCAGCATGGCGTACACCGCGGACGCGGCGAACAAGCCGGTCAACCAGGGCCGCGGTACCCGTGCAGGCGATGGCCAGTCAACCCTGCGCAGCGCGGAGAACCTCCACGGCACCTGCCTCAGCGTCAGCATCGACATGCACCCTCCAGCGAGCGCCATCCTAGCCAAATCCAGTTCCCGGCGCGCGGCTAAGGCCCGCAGGTCACGACCTGTTACCCGGTGATATGAACGGGTGATCATCAGGGGTCCGGCGCTACCCGGGTAGAGTCCGGCTCATGCACACGGTCGCGGTCGTGCTCGCGGGCGGCACAGGCGAGCGGTTCGGCGCCAGCGTGCCCAAGCAGTTGCTGCCATTCGCCGGGCGGCCGTTGATCGAGCACTCGGTGGCCGCGTTCGACGAGGCCCCCGCGGTAGACGCGGTCCTGGTGGTGATGGCCGCCAGCCACACCGACCAGGTGCGGGAGGCACTGGTGGCCGGCGGCTACCGCAAGCTGGCCGGGGTCATTCCCGGCGGGCCGACCCGGGTGGAGTCCACCCGGCGGGCGATCACCGCAATCGGCAGCGCCGAGTGCGACGTGCTCTTCCATGACGCGGCGCGGCCCCTGGTGGACCAGCGGATCATCGCCGATTGCGCGGCCGCGCTCGCCACGCACCGCGCGGTGGGCGTGGCCGTGCCCTCATCCGACACCATCGCCGTGGTCAGCGACGGGGTCATGGCGGACATGCCGCGCCGGGACACGCTGGTGCGCTGCCAGACCCCCCAAGGCTTCCGGCTGTCGGTGATCCGGCGGGCGCACGAACTCGCCGCCGCGGACCCGCGGCTCGGCGACCTGCCCGCAACCGATGACTGCGGGATCGTGCTGCGCTACCTGCCGGAGGTCAGCGTGCACATCGTGCTGGGCAGCGAGCGCAACCTGAAGATCACCTTCCCGGGCGACCTGGCCCTCGCGGAAACCCTGCTCCGCGACGGAGTCAGAGCCCAACGTCCTCCAGCATCTCGGTGACCAGGGCGGCGATCGGCGAGCGCTCGGACCGCACCAGCGTCACGTGCGCGAACAGCGGGTGCCCCTTGAGTTTCTCGATCACCGCCACGACTCCGTCGTGCCAGGCCCACCCGCAGGTTGTCGCGCTGCGCCACGTCGTGGGTGAGCACCACCCGGGACCCGGCGCCGATCCGGGACAAGACCGTGAGCAGCACCCCGCGCTCCAGCGACTGGGCCTCGTCCACGATCACGAACGAGTCGTGCAGCGACCGCCCCCTGATGTGGGTCAGCGGCAGGACCTCGAACATGTCCCGGCCCAGCGCCTCATCGATCACCTCCTGGGTGGTGACCGAGGACAGCGTGTCGTACACCGCCTGCGCCCACGGGTTCATCTTGTCCGCCTCGGAGCCGGGCAGATAGCCGAGTTCCTGGCCCCCCACCGCGTACAGCGGGCGGAACACCACAACCTTGCGGTGCTGGCGCCGGTCCATCACCGCTTCCAGCCCGGCGCACAGCGCCAGCGCCGACTTGCCGGTACCGGCCCGGCCGCCCAGCGACACGATGCCGATCTCGGGATCCAGCAGCAGTTCCAGGGCGACCCGCTGCTCCGCGCTCCGCCCGCGCAGGCCGAAGGCATCCCGGTCGCCGCGGACCAGCCGCACCGACTTGTCCGGCAGCACCCGGCCGAGCGCGCTGCCCCCGCCCGCTCCCCCGGTGCCCAGCACCAGCCCGGTGTGGCAGGGCAGGTCCCTGGCGGCGGCACAGTCCAGCGAGCCGGACTCATACAGCTCTTCGATCTCGTCGGCGGTGACCGCAAGCTCGGCCATGCCGGTCCACCCGGAGTCGGCCGGGATCTCGGCGCGGTACTCCTCGGCGGTCAGTCCCAGCGAGGCCGCCTTCACCCGCAGCGGCAGGTCCTTGCTGACCAGGACCACGTCGTCGCCCTCGGCAGCCAGGCTGCGTGCGACGGAGAGGATCCGGGTGTCGTTGTCCCCGAGCCGGAAACCGGGCGGGAGCACCTGGGGATCGGTGTGGTTCAGCTCGACCCGTACGGTGCCGCCGCAGTCCCCGATGGGCAGGTCATCATCGAGGCGGCCATAGGAAATCCGCAGTTCGTCCAGGTATCGCAAAGCCTGGCGGGCGAAGAATCCTAGTTCGGGATGATGACGCTTGGCCTCCAGCTCTGTGATGACCACAATGGGCAGGACCACGCGGTGTTCCGCGAACCTGACGATGGCGCCCGGGTCTGCGAGCAGGACGCTGGTGTCCAGGACATAGGTCCGCCGCCGCGGGCTCGGTGCGCCCGGGCGGTCGGTGTCGGGGCTGGACGTGCTTTGCCGCGCGGAGCGGCGGGCAGAAGAACTGGCCACTCGTTCTCCCCTGGGCGCCATGACGGCGCCGCGCTCAGACTTCCAGACGGGTGAGAAAGACCGGGCCGGCCCGTGCAAGGCCGGTTGCCGGCCCTGCACTCGTCTCGCCTGCGTACCAGGACAACAAGCTCGAGGATGTCGAGGGCCTTCCCGGCGGGCGGCTACGCACCGCCCATCCAGTTCCGACGGTACAGTCCGGGATCGATTACTGGAAGTACCCACCTGCCGGGCCGCGATCCAGGGGCGCCTGGCGCGCCCGAAATGCCCCGACCCGTACCCCAGGGCAGGCCCAGCGGCGACCCCGGCAGAGCCCCAGCCGCGTCCTTCAGGGGCTAGGGCGGGCCGACAGCATGCTCAGGCGCCGAACCGGCGATGCCGCGCGGCGTAGGACCGCAGCGCCCGGAGGAAGTCCACCCGCCGGAAGGCCGGCCAGTAGGCGTCGCAGAAGTAGAACTCCGAGTGGACGCTCTGCCACAGCAGGAAGCCGCCCAGCCGCTGCTCGCCCGAGGTGCGGATCACCAGGTCCGGGTCTGGCTGCCCGGCCGTGTACAGGTGGTCGGCGATGTGCTCCACGTCCAGGATCTCGGCCAGTTCCTCGATGCTGGTTCCCTTGGTCGCGTGGTCGTGCAGCAGCGACCGCACCGCGTCGGCGATCTCCCGCCGCCCGCCGTAGCCGACGGCCACGTTGACCAGCAGCCCCGGGTTCTCCGCGGTGGCCTCGGCCGCGTCCTTGAGCACCTGCGCGGTGTCCACCGGGAGCAGGTCCAGCGCGCCGACGGGCTTGACATGCCAGCCCTGGGCCACCAGTTCCCGTACCGTGCCCTCGATGATCCGGAGCAGGGCCTCCACTTCCGCCCCGGACCGGGCCAGGTTGTCGGTGGACAACAGCCACAGGGTGACTACCTCGACGCCAGCCTGGCGGCACCAGGCGAGCAGCTCGAAGATATTGTCGGCGCCCTTCTGGTGGCCGTCGCTGACGTCGGTCAGGCCCGCCGAGCGGGCCCAGCGCCGGTTCCCGTCGAGGATCACCCCGACGTGCCGGGGGATCGCGTGCCTGGACAACGACGCTTCCAGCCTGCGCTCATACAGCTTGTAGGCGAGTTCGCGCAGTCCCATCTGCACCCCTTCTGCGCTCTCCTGCCAGATAACGGTTGAGGCTGGTGGGAGTGCTACAAACCTACGTTAACCCCGCCCCGCCGTAGATACGGGCGGGACGGGGTCAACATTCAACCAGGCTTTAGGGCATGTCTTACAGATCATCCAGCCTACTGCGCGTCCACCGGACGGGCGCCTCGCGGCGTTGTCGTCGTCGCCAATAGCTCCGCTATGGGCTCCTCCTCCGCCTTGCGATGCATCCCGCCGGCGGCCGCTCGCTACGGCATAGATCTATAAGGCACGCCCTAGCCGATGGACTTGACGATAGCCTCATCCAGGCCGGGGAACGAGGCGAGGTATTCCCGGCGCTCCCGCTTCATCCGCTCGACCAGCGCGTCGTACTCGCCGGTGCGGCCCTGCCTTGTGTACAGGCGGCGCGGCTGGAGGATCTCGGGGTCGTCCACGCCAGGGAGCGACTCGGCGATCTCGTAGCCGAAATCGGGGTCATCTGCCCACGTGATCGTTTCTTCCGCGATGGCCTGCACGATCGCGGAGGAGATCGGGATCGTGACCTTCTTGGACCCTTCGTGGTCGTCGCCGCCGCCGACCCGCCCGGTGTTCAGCACGAAAACCTTCAGCTCATGGCTGTCGAGCAGTTCCAGCATCCGGTTGCCCATGTCGGCCATGGCGCGGGGGAAGAACGGGTTGGTGCCGGGCACGCGCAGGAACTTGCCCTCCTCGTCCTTGCCGCCTGCCGAGGTGCCGGTGGTCTCGCCCAGCATGAAGTATGCGGCGGCCTGTGCTCGGTCGAGCCGGGCCACGCCCGGCACGATGTTCTCGTTCCGGTTCAGGATGAGCAGGAACTCGGCAAGCGGGATGTCATTCGAGGGCCACGGGTCCACGTAGGAGAACGGCCAGGTGGTACGGCCATTCTTGGTGTAGGAGGTGTCGAAGAAGTCCACCTTCCCCAGCGGGTCCACCGACACGTTCTCCAGATAGGCGTCTGGCTTGGTAGTCGCGTCGTAGATGGCCGGTTCGAACCGCGGGTCCAGGCCGAACGTCTTGGCGAAGCAGCCGTTCTCGGTCGTGTACACCTTGCCGCCGGGCATGAGCCCGATGAAATCGTCCTGCGCGGGCTTGCTGCCGAGCTGCGTGGTGAACGTCGTGGTGGTCTTGCCGGTCCCGGACAGGCCGACGATGAGCACGCCGCGGGGGCGGCCGCCGACCGGGATGACCTTGCACCCAGCGTGCAGCGCCAGGCCGCCGCGGTTGTAGACGATGTTGTTCCACATCCGCAGGCCGCCCTTTTTCGACTCACCGAAGTAGTCGGAGTTGAGCACGCGGGTGACGTTGCTGTTGAGGTCGACGGCGATGACGCGGTCGTTGGGGTAACCGGGGGCGGGCAGGTTCGGTGTGTAGATGACCGTCGTGTCCGGCGCCCAGGTGGCCGGGTCGTAGTCGTCGCCCGCCGGGTAGTAGAGCTGCTGCTGCATCCCGGCCACGTTGGCGTTGGCCGCATCCATCACCAGGCGGGCGCGGGTGCGGAACGTCGGGTCCGACCCGATGTAGCCGTCCACGACCACCATGTGCGCGCCGGCGATGTAGGCGTCCTGTTCCGCGGCTATCCGGTCGAATTCCGCCCGGCTAATCGTTTGCTTGGTCGCATTGGTCGAGTCTTCGACGATGAACGTTGACCGGGCACTGCGCGAGTCAACGCGCGCCTTGACGTTCACATTGCCAAACTCGGTGACGGATGCGTTCGGCATTTTCTCCGTTAGCTCGCGGAGCCGTTCCGCCGAAGGATTCCATTCCACCGATGCCGCGTTCACTTGCTGCCCCACAGTTGCTCCTCCTCCTGGGCGCCGGCCCATGCCGCGCCCGGGTCCTGCTAGCCGTGGGCACGCTGGTCTGCGCCCTAAGCTGCGAGATTTGGGGAGTGTACCCGGCGAGACCCCAACGAATGCAGGCCGGGCGCCCGTTACGCCGGGGCAGCCGCCGGGACGGGCCCGCGGCCGGGAGGAAGCGATGCGCGCCGCGCCCGGCCGACCCCAGCCCGCGCCGGTAGCGGCGGGCCCGAAAGGTTGCCGCTAGGCGCATCGGAAATGAGCGCAAACGACACCGGGAGAGGACGTCCGCGGCGCATTCCGTGCGGCTTGGTTTAGACCTTTGGTTTAAACCGCTCGCGGTAATTCACCGCTGGTCACGACCGGGGCCCCTCGGCGCGAACCTGCTCCACCTGGCGCAGCGCGTCACGCAGCGCGCTGAGCCAGGAGTCCTCGTGTTCCCCGACCAGGCGCACGCACCAGGCGAGCGCGTCGCTGCGGCTGCGGGCCACCCCGGCGTACACCAACGTGTCGAGCACCCGGCGCTCGGCTTGGCGCAGCCGGGTCATGACCGGCACGGAAAGTGTGGTGAACATCACTTTCCGGCCCTCGCTCACCACGCCCCAGGACACCTTGCGGCCGAATCTCCGCTCCGCCTCGCGCGCGATCCCGATCCGCTCCTCCCGCGTCTGTTCGCGGAACCTCCGGCTATGCCCCGCCGCCAGAGCGTCGGCCTCAGCCTCCCCCGCCGTCCCGGCGCCCTCCGCGGCGCCCGCCGGCTCCCCGGTCGGCGGAGGCAACTGCCCGACGACCGTGATCTCCTCCCGGTCCACAGTCACCTGCGGCGGCCCGGTGAACCACCCGTCAGGCAGCCTCCCGAGGCACCACCCGCGTATCTCCGCCGCAGTGTCTGCCGCCGCATCCTCCGCGCCCTTCCGCTCCGTACTCATGTAATCACGATTACATGATCTTCGATCTTTAGCAATGACGGCTGCGCGAGAGGTGGGTTCGCCTGCTGCGTGCAGCCGGGATCGCTGAAGCCCAGCCACAGCAACAACCACCAGACAGCCCTCTTGACGCTCATTTCATGGGTGTTGCTCTGAACAGCGCTTTGTTCCGCTGTTCAGAGCGATCCTGGCCCCAGGATGTCGGGGCAGAGGTCGCTAGAGAGCCGGTCAGACTGAAGTCGCAGCGACCTGGGCCGCAACCGCGGGCGACACGTCGATAGCGCCCGCGAAGCCGCTGCCGAGGTCCACCGGCACGACCTCCACGTTCATCCCAGGCTCCGGCGCCTGGATCATCTTGCCGTGGCCGAGGTAGATGGCGACGTGCGAAATGTATCCAGGTGCGGTCGGGTCCGTGTGATAGAAGAGCAGGTCACCCGGGGCGAGCCGGCTGACGGGCACCGCGGGCCCGGTCCTGGCCTGATCGGCGGCCACCCGGGGCATGACCACGCCGGCCTGGGCGAACGACCACTGCACCAGCCCGGAGCAGTCGAAAGACATCGGCCCGTTCGCGCCCCACACATACGGCATGCCGAGCCGGCTTTCTGCGGCAAGCAGCATGGTCCGCAGTACCGGGGAAGAGACCAGGCCGCCGGTGACCGGCACCACCGATCCCGCGGACGCACTGCCGGTCGCCGGCGAGCTGCCGGTCGCCGGGGTCCCGGGGACCTGGACGACAAGCTGCTCGACCTGGGCGGCGTGCGGCATGAGCTTCTTGATCTTGTGGGTCAGCGCGGCGAACTTGGCGCTTTGCGCCGCGCTGATCACGAGCGCGTTGCCCACGGGGAACCCGAGCGACCGGGCGACCCGGTCGGTGATGACGGCATCCACGCCACCGATGCCGACCGTGCCAAAGCGGCCGACCCGCATCGTCGTCAGCTGGCGGCCGGCCACCGTGACGGCCGTCCCGGTGGGCAGCTTGTCCTGCTTGCCCATCTCGAAGGACAGGCCGAGGCTGCCGCTCTCGACGCTGCGCCAGAATGCATTGTCCTTCGCGGTCGGCTTGGCCGCGAAGCTGCGGAAGCTGGAGGGGTTGACCCCGAGTATGGCGGCGAACTTGCCGTTCACCCTGACCCGTGCCGCGTCCACGGCCTCGACCGCGCGCACCCCGGGCAGCTTGCGCACGTCGCGCACCGCCCGGGCCGGGAGCGTGCTCGCCGAAACCGCGACGATGTCGGCCGGCAGCACGTGCCGCAGCGGGGCCACCTTCGCGTCGGTGACGGCCGGGGCGTCGGCAGCGGAGGGCCCCACCAGCGCCGGTGCGGCGCGCCCCAGTAGCCAAGACTGTGCCGTTGACGCCGGGCTGGGGCTCGCCGAACTCGGGCTCGACGGGCTCAAGCCCGGACCCGGGCTCGTGGTGTGGATGCTGGCCGAGGCGGCGGCGGGCCAGCTGGCCGCGACAATCAGCACGGCGGTGACGGCCCCCAGCGCGGGGACGGGCAGTCGCCGCGCGCGGCGCATCGAGCGCAGGTAGTGCTGTGCCGGGGTCTCCCCAACGGGGCGGCACCTGCCCAATTCCACGCCCGTCAACCTCCCGTCCGGCTCGCCGTGCACACCCTGTCTAAGTCACTCGGGTTTTCCTACTATTCCAGGCTGCTGGTCGTCCTGCCAGGGCCAGGGGGCCCAAGATCTGTCTCGGCCCAGATCACGGCCGGGTAATTGAGGGCGTCCCGCAACTCCAGGGGATCGGTCAGCGGGGTACGGCAGGTGAAATCGCGGCACACATAAACCGCCGGGGATCCGTCAACCGGAGTACGTCCTTCGAGCAACGGCGCCTCGGCCGCGCCGTCGCCCGGGGCGGCCTCGCCGTCCCCGAGCGCCAGCACCGCCCCAGGCGGCGCCACCAGCAGCGCCATCCGGTGCAGCTCCCTGGTGCGCGGGTCGGCTGCCGGGCCCACCACCGCGATCTCGGCCGGGCCGGCCAGCGCTGCCTCGGCCACCGCCAGGCCCGCTCCGGCCGCACGGGCGAAGCGGTCCGCGATCGGCCCGACCACGCCCAGCGCCGCGACGGCCGCCTCCCGGCGCCGGAACGAGCCGGTGAGCGCGGCGTAGCTCAGCAGCGCACCGGCGGCCGCGAAGGCGCCCGACGGGGTCGGCCCATCGGCGGGGTCGGCGGGCCGGTACAGCAACCGCTCGCCGTCGTCGGCGGTGTCGTAGAAGCCGCCGCTGCCATCGGCGAACCGGGTCAGCGCCGTGTCCAGCAGATCCCCGGCGAGCGCCAGCCAGCTGCCCTCTCCGGTGACTCCGGATAGGGCCAGCAGCCCATCGGCCAGGCAGGCGTAGTCCTCAAGGACCCCGGCCCCCCGCCCCGGCACGCCCGCCCGAGAGGTCCGGGCCAGCCGCCCGTCCGCCAGGTGCACGGTGGTGAGCAGGTCCGCCACCTGCCGCGCCGCGGTCACGAACTCCGGCTCGGCGAGGAGCAGCCCGCATTCGGCCAGGGCGCCGATCGCCAGCCCATTCCAGGCGGTGACCACCTTGTCGTCGCGGCCTGGGCGCACCCGGCCCCCCCTGGCGGCCAGCAGGGCCGCGCTGATCCGGGCGAAGCGCTCCTCATCGGCGGGATCGGCGCGCCGTTGCAGCACCGACCGGCCGTGCTCGAACGTGCCACCCGCGGTCACGCCGAACACCTCCGCCGCGTAACCGGCGTCGTCGGGACCCAGCGCCTCGCGCAGCTCATCCGGGGTCCAGGTGTAGAACAGCCCCTCCTCGCCGTCGCTGTCGGCGTCCAGCGCGGATGCCAGCCCGCCCTCGCCGGTGCGCAGCTCCCGGATCATCCACGCGCATGTGTCGCGCGCCACCCGGCGGGCCAGCGGGTCGGCGGTGCGCCGCCACAGGTGCCCGTAGGCCCGGGCAAGCAGGGCGTTGTCGTAGAGCATCTTCTCGAAGTGCGGCACCACCCAGGCGGCGTCCACGCTGTAGCGGGCGAACCCGCCGCCAAGCTGGTCGTACATGCCGCCCCTGGCCATCGCCTCCATTGTCCCGGTGACCATCTCCAGCGCCCGGGCCCCGCCGGGCGCGCCGAGACGCTCGGAGTGCCGGAGCAGGAACTCGCAGACCATCGACGGCGGGAACTTCGGCGCCCCGCCGAACCCACCGTGCTGGGCGTCGTAGTCCCGGGCCAGGGTCAGCACCGCCTGGTCGCACACCGCGGCGAGGTCGCCGCCTCCGCCTGGCCACTGCCCCCCTGCCTGTTGGGCCAGCGCGGCCGCGATCCGGCCGGCCTGATCGGTGACTCCGCTCCGGTCCTCGCGCCAGGCCTCCACGATGGCGAGCACGAGCCGCTGGAACCGGTCCCGTGGGAAGTAGGTGCCGCAGTAGAAGGGCTTGGCGTCCGGGGTCATGAACACGGTCATCGGCCAGCCGCCCTGGCCGGTCATGGCCTGGGTCGCGGTCATGTACACCGCGTCCACGTCGGGCCGTTCCTCCCGGTCCACCTTGATCGACACAAGGTTGTCGTTCAGCAGCGCAGCGGTCTGGGGGTCCTCGAACGACTCGTGCGCCATCACGTGGCACCAGTGGCAGGCCGAGTAGCCCACCGACAGCATCACCGGCACATCCCGTTCTCGTGCGGCCGCGAAAGCTTCCGGTGACCACGGCCACCAGTCCACTGGGTTGTCCGCATGCTGCAGGAGGTACGGACTCGTCGCGTTCTTCAGCCGGTCTGCCATACCCCCATCTTGGCCCGCCCTGCCATCCCGTACCCCGCACCCCCCGCGCCGCACCCCGCCCTGACCGCCGGACCCAGTCAGACCCCAGACCGCACACCACAGACCGGAGCCGCACCGGGTCCTTTCGAGGGCCGGATGTGACCTGCGGGGCTGAAGCGAAGCGAGGGACTGGCAGGTTGCCCTCGCCACGCTAAATGAATATGGTTTCCAGTATCATTTTCAGTAGCGAGAGGAAACGACGCCTCGCAGGCGAAGGAATCGACATGGGCACAGTGCGGACGCAGCGGGTTGCCCTGGCACGGACACAGCGCGGCGCCCCCGCACGGGGACGACGTGGCGCCTGGGCGGTAGCCGTCGCCGGTCTGGCCGTCGCGGTGCAGATGGCCACCGGTTGCACAACCACTGTCACCGCGAACCCGGTGGCCCGACCGGGCGGGGCACGGATCATCGACGTGGTAGCCGCGGAGAACTTCTGGGGCAGCCTGGTGAGCCAACTCGGCGGCGCCCACGTGCGGGTGCTCAGCCTCGTTAGCGACCCGAACGCCGACCCACACGACTACGAGTCCTCGGCCCAGGCCGCCCGCGCGGTCGCCAGCGCGCGTTACGTAGTGCAGAACGGGGCCGGGTACGACGGCTGGATGACCAAGCTGCTCGCCGCCAACCCCGCGGCTGGCCGACGTGTCTATGACATTGGCGCCGCGCTGGGCAAGCGCCCGGGGGACAACCCGCACCTGTGGTACAACCCGGCGTACGTGACCGCAGCCTGCGATCACATCGAGTCCGACCTGAAGGCGCTGGACCAAAAGGACGCCGGCTACTTCACCGCCCGCCGGGCTGCCGTGACCGCCGCGTTCGGCGGCATCCGGGAGCAACTCGCCCAGATCCGCCGCGACGACGCCGGCGAGCCGGTGGCCGCCACCGAGAGCATCTTCGCCTACCTCGCCAGCTACCTGGGCCTGAAGCTGGTCAGCCCGCCCGCCTTCATGAACGCCGTGGCCGAGGGCAACGACCCGCCGGTGTCCAGCGTTGTGCTGTTCGAGCATCAGCTGTCCGCGCGGCAGGCTGCCGTGCTGGTGTACAACAAGCAAACCGCCACCGCGCTGACCACCACCGTCCGCGGCATCGCCGCCGCGCATCACATCCCGGTCGTCGGCGTCACCGAGACCATCCAGCCACCCGAGCAGAGCTTCGAGCAGTGGTTCGGTGCCGAACTGGCCGCGCTGTCCCGCGCGCTGAACGGAGGCGCCCGATGAGCGGCACAGCAGGACCGGCAGCGCGCCCGGCACCGGTTCCAGCCGGCGGGCTGGGCCCGCCGGAGGCCGGCTCCCCCGCTCCGGTGATCGAGGCCGCCGGGCTGGCATCGCAGCACCGGGAGCGGACGGTATGGTCCGGGGCCGACTTCAGCGTCGGCGCCGGTGAGTTCCTCACTGTGCTCGGGCCCAACGGTGCGGGCAAGTCAACGCTGCTGCGCATGGTGCTGGGCCTGCTCCGGCCAGCCGAGGGGACGCTGCGCGTGTTCGGCGACCCGCCCCGGCGCGGCAACCCCGCGATCGGGTACGTGCCGCAGCGCCGCACGCTCGACCTCGATCTGAGCGTCAGGGCTGCTGACATGGTAGGTCTCGGCGTGGACGGACATCGCTGGGGCGTGAGCGTTTCTCCGCGTAAGAAGCGGGAGAAGGCGCAGGAGGTGACGAGGGCGCTGGCGTCGGTGGGCGCGGCCCACCTGGTCGGCCGCGCCGTCGGCCGGCTCTCCGGCGGTGAGCAGCAGCGGCTGCAGCTCGCCCAGGCGCTGGTGTCCCGGCCCCGGCTGCTGCTCCTGGACGAGCCGCTGGCCAGCCTGGACTTGCGCAGCCAGCAGGAGGTCAGCCAGCTGATCGCGGACCTGCAGGCCGAGTACGGCTTCACGGTCGTGCTGGTCACCCACGACATCAACCCGGTGCTCGGGGTCACACACCGGGTCATGTACGTCGCCGGTGGCGGGGTCAGCGTCGGCCCGCCCGAGGAAGTGATCACCAGCGCCAGCCTGTCCCGGCTGTACCAGGCCGACGTCGAGGTGCTCACCGACTCGCGTGGCCGGATTTTCGTGGTCGGCCTGGAAGCCGAGACCGCCCATCCGCACTCACCGCGCGGACCGCGGCCATGACCGGCGTGCTCGCCAGCGGGTACGGGTTCCTGTCCGGCCCGAGCTGGAACCTGGTGGCCGACGTCCAGAACATGCTGAGCTTCGCCTTCATGCGCAACGCGTTCGCCGCGGGAACCGCGTCCGCCCTGGTAGCCGGGCTGATCGGGTACTTCGTCGTGCTGCGCGCGTCGAGTTTCGCCGCGCACGCGATCTCCCATATCGGGTTCGCCGGGGCGGCCGGTGCGGTGCTGATCGGGATCAACCCGGTGCTGGGGGTGGGCGCGCTTAGCCTGGCCGCCAGCGTCAGCATGGGCCTGCTCGGCCGGCGGCTGCGCGGGCGCGATGTGGTGATCGGCTTGGTGATGGCCGCCTCGCTGGGGCTGGGCTACCTGTTCATCAGCCTCTACAGGGGCAACGCCACCGACGCCTACGCCGTGCTGTTCGGGCAGATCTTCGGCATCACCGCGGGCGCGGTGCGGATCACGCTGCTGACCAGCGCGGTGGTCCTGGGCCTGCTGGCGGCGATCTACCGGCCGCTGCTGTTCGCCTCCCTCGACGAGGAGGTGGCCGAGGCGCGGGGCATCCGGGTGGGCGCGGTGGGACTGGGCTTCATGATGCTGCTGGCGCTCGCGGTGAGCGAGGCGGTGCAGGTGTCCGGGGTGCTGCTCATCTTCGCGCTGCTGGTGGCGCCGGGCGCCATCGCCGGACGGGTGTTCCGGCGGCCCGCCGCCGCGCTCGCCCTGTCCGCCGCGCTCGCCATCCTCATCACCTGGGTTTCGCTGGCGCTGGCGTTCTACACCCCGTACCCGGTCAGCTTCTACGTGACCACCCTGGCCTTCGGCCTGTACCTCGGCGTTCGGGCGGCAGGCCGCGGGGCCGCGTCAGTCCGGCGGCTGGCCGCTTCGCTGGGGCCCACGCGCGACACAGCGGCTGACGGCCGCCCGGCGGAGACCGAGAATGGCCGTCACCGCGTCGGCCTCCAGGCCGGTAGTGAAGGCGGCCGGGCGTGAGCCGGTCAGGCGGATCGGCTGTGCTGCTCGATGCACTGGCGCAGGACAATGATCGGGGCACCCGCAACCGATCCGGAGGACGGCCCCGACTACTGCCGCTTGGCCCGCTAGTAGTGGCTACGCGGGTCCGGGAACTCCTGCCGGAGCCGACGGGAGAATACGCCCTTGAGGATGTTGACCAGTCCAGAGACAGCCGCGGCAGGCGGGAAGTTCACCAGCATGTGGACGTGGCCAACCTCACTGTGAAACTCGGCAAGTTCACACCCGGTGTCCGCGGACACGCCCCACATGATCTGCTTTATGCGTTCCCGATGGGCGGCGATGAACATGGGATACCAATATTTGGTGACGAAGACCAAGTAGGCATGCGATATAAAGACGCTATGTCCGCCCGCGTGGATGTAGCTGTATTTAGCCATGAATTCGAATATGCTTTCAGCATGCAACTCCGGTACAGCTACCGCCTTGACCCTTGGCCGCGGCACCGGGCCGCGTTGGCGAGGGCGTTCGGGTGCGCCCGGGTTGTCTACAACGATGGGCTGCGCACCCGGGACGCCGCGTACCAGGCCGGGAAGCCCTGCCTGACCGACAGCCAGATGTCGTCCCGGCTGACCGCGGTCAAGAAGACGCCTGAGCGGGCCTGGTTGAACGAGGTCTCCTCAGTCGTGCTCCAGCAGGCGCTGGCGGACCTAAACGCCGCCTACCGCAACTTCTTCGCCTCGATCACCGGCCGACCCACCGCCCCGAAGGCCAGCAAGCCGCGGTTCCGGTCGCGCAAGGACCACCGGCAGGCCATCCGGTTCACCGCCAACGCAAGATTCCAGGTACTGCCGAACGGAAAACTGCGCCTGCCCAAGATTGGCGACGTTCCGGTGCGATGGTCACGCCCGCTGCCCAGCAGGCCGTCGAGCGTCACGGTGATCAAGGACTCCGCGGGCCGGTACTTCGCTTCGTTCGTCGTCGAGGTTAACCCGGTCGCTGTGCCGGAAGCCGGGTCGTTGGTGGGCATCGACCTCGGGCTAGGGCACTTTGCCGTCTTGTCCGACGGCCAGAAGATTGACGCCCCGCGCTTCCTGCGCCGCGCGGAAAGAAAGCTCAAGCGCAGGCAGCGGGACCTGTCGCGAAAGCAGCAAGGCAGCAAGAACAGGGAGAAGGCCAGGCTCAAGGCCGCCCGTGCGCACGCCCGGGCGGCCGACGCCCGGCGCGACTTCCACCATCAGGTGTCCACCAGGCTGATCCGCGAGAACCAAGCGGTCGCTGTCGAGGACCTGGCGGTGGCCGCGCTCGGGCGCACCCGCCTGGCCAAGTCCGTCTACGACGCTGGATGGGCTCGCTTCGTGAGGATGCTGGAGTACAAGGCCCGGCTGTACGGCCGACAATTCCACCGCATCGGCCGGTTCACCCCGGCCTCGCAGCTGTGCTCAGCCTGCGGAGTCAAGAACGGGCCCAAGCCGCTGCACGTTCGTGCTTGGCTGTGCCCGCGATGCGGGGCGTGGCTGGACCGAGACATCAACGCGGCGGTGAACGTCGCCATGGCCGCCGGGCTGGCGGTGACAGCTTGTGGAGCGCAGGTCAGACCAGGGGTACTGCCCTTGGCGCAGCGCGGTGAAGCAGGAACCCACCCGAAGTCACACCGGGAAACGGCGTGACAGGCGGGAATCTCCGCCCTTCACGGCGGAGTGGAAGTCAAGGTGCGGATGTGACCACTTCCGCCACGCCCATGTGGGGCCGGGGGACCAGGGTGCGCGGAACCCGGCAGGCCGAGGCGCTCGCGTCCGTGCTCGGCAGCCTGCCCGGCTTCAACAGCGCCCAGCAGATCCACGCGGAACTGCGGCGCCGCGGTGAGCGCGTCGGCCTGACCACCGTCTACCGGCACCTGCAGGTGCTCAGCGAGGACGGCCAGCTGGACACGATCCGGGACGCGAGCGGGGAGACCCTGTACCGGCGGTGCCGCAGCGAGGCCCACCATCACCACCTGGTCTGCCGCCAGTGCGGGACCAGCGTCGAGGTGGAAGGGCGCGCGGTAGAGCAGTGGGCCGAGAAGGTGGCGGCCGAGGCCGGCTTCACCGCCATGGATCACACCGTGGAGCTGTCTGGCCTGTGCCCCCGGTGCAGCGGCGGCTAGCGGGGCCGCGCAGACCGGGCCACTAGTCCCCCGTCACGCCGTCGATGCGCTCGCGGAGCAGGTCGGCGTGGCCGTTATGGCGGGCGTACTCCTCGATCATGTGGATGTAGATCCACCGGAGGTCCCGCACCCGCTCCGGGTGGTGGCCGTGGCTGGGGACCACCTGACCCAGGTCCAGGTCGCGCACCGCGGCCCGGGCCAGGCCGACCTCCTCCCAGAACGCCGCCAGGACGGCCGTGGCATCGGGCTCGTCGAGGTCTTCGAAATCGGCGTTCAGGTTGCCCTCGGTCCAGTAGCGGAAGGTCATGCCCTGGCCGGTGCCGTGCACGCGGAACCACCAGCGCTCCACGTCGGTCATGTGCCGGATCAGGCCGAGCAGCGTCAGCCCGGACGGCGGCACAGCGTGCTCCTTGAGTTGCTCCTCGGTCAGGCCCGAGCACTTGACCAGCAGCGTCTCACGCTGGAAGTCGAGCCACGCCGCCAGCGCCTCCCGCTCACCGGCGACCAGGGGCGGCTCGCTGCGCTTCACTTCGGGCGCGGTCCATGTCACCCGGCCATCGTCCGCCCCCGGCCGCCGCGTCCGCAACGAAATTCCCGGTGCCAGGCGTGGAAGGTCCGCCCGGCACCGGGAACCCTGCCCGGCGTGGCTACACCGGCTCGGCGACCTTGCGCGGGGCCGTCTCGGGCGGCTGCCCGGGCTGGCCGGGCGCCTCCCGGATCCCGTAGCGGGCGTAGAACCGGCGCAGCGGGCGCGGCGCCCACCAGTTCGCCGGGCCGAGCAGCCGCATCGTGGCCGGCACCAGCAGCACCCGGACGATCGTCGCGTCCACCACCAGGGCGATGATCATGCCGACACCAAGCAGCTTGATGAACGTGATGCCGGAGGCAGAGAACGCGCCGACCACGATCACCAGCAGCAGGGCCAGCATTTTCTCAGGTTCACGAGGAGGCCGACGTGGTCCAGGCACCAAGCCGACGTGACCGCGTCCGCGCCGCCACCATCGAGGAGATCAAGGGCACGGCCCGGCAACTGCTGGTCGAGGAGGGCCCGGACGCGGTCAAGCTGCGGGCCATCGGCCGCGCCATGGGCATGACCGCCCCCGCGCTCTACCGCTACTTCGGCAGCCGCGAGGACCTGCTCCAGCACGTGTGCGGGGACGTCTTCACCGAGATCGCCGCCGACATCCACGCTGCGGTCGGCCGCGCCGCCCAGGCCAGCGGCGGGGACATGACCGCCAAGCTGATCGCCGCGTGCCAGGCGTTCCGGGCCTGGGCGCTGGCCCACCCGCGGGAGTTCGGCCTGCTGTTCGGCACCCCGCTCCCCGGGCTCGAAGTCGCGCAAGGACAGGGCGGTCCCGACGACATCGTGGCCGAGTGCGCGGACAAGTTCAGCCTTGAGTTCCTCACGCTGTTCTTCGAGCTGTGGAGCAAGCACCCGTTCCCGGTGCCCGCCGACGACGCGATCGACCCGCGCCTGCTGGCCCAGCTCATCCGGTACCGGGACGGGCTCGGCGCCGACCTGCCCGCCGGGGCGGTGCTCATCTTCCTGCGCTGCTGGGTGCGCCTGTACGGCATGGTGAGCCTGGAAGTCTTCGGGCACCTGAACTTCGCCCTGAACGACGCGGCCCCGATGTTCGACTACACCCTTGCCGAACTCGCCAGCCTGCTCGGCCTGGATTATCCGGCTACCCGTGCCCCAACACCGGGTGCGGGACGTAGTGCTCCTCCAGCCGGTGGACCTCCTCCTCGGTGAGCTCCAGTTTCACCGCCGCGAGCGCGTCGTCCACGTGGCTCGCCTTCGTGGTGCCGACGATGGGCGCGGTCACTCCGGGCCGGTGCAGCAGCCAGGCCAGCGCGACCTGCGCGGGGGGCACGCCGCGGCCAGCGGCCACCTCGGCCACCGCGTCCACCACGTCGAAGTCGGCCGGGCCGTAGAGGCTGTCGCCGAACGGGTCGCTGCCGGCCCGCGTGGTGCGCTTCTGCCCGTCCCTGGTCCGGTTGCCGGTCAGCACGCCGCGGGCTAGCGGGCTCCACGGGATCACGCCGACGCCTTGGTCGATGCACTGCGGGATCATCTCCCGCTCCTCCTCGCGGTAGAGCAGGTTGTAGTGGTTCTGCATGGACACGAACCTGGTCCAGCTGTGCCGCTCCGCCACGTGCTGGGCCTTGGCGAACTGCCAGGCGTGCATGCTGCTCGCCCCGATGTAACGGGCCTTGCCGGCCTTGACCACGTCGTGCAGCGCCTCCATGGTCTCCTCGATCGGGGTCCGCGAGTCCCACCGGTGGATCTGGTACAGGTCCACGTAGTCCATGTCCAAGCGGCGCAGCGAGTGGTCGATCCCGGCCAGGATGTGCTTGCGGGACAGGCCGCGGTCGTTCTCGGCGTCGGACATGGCCATGTACACCTTGGTGGCGACCACCACATCCTCGCGGCGGAACAGCTTGCCGAGCAGCCGCCCGGTGACCACCTCGCTCGCGCCGGTGGCGTAAATGTCGGCGGTGTCGAAAAAGATCACGCCGCCGTCGGCCGCGGCCCGGACCAACGGCTCCGCGGCGTCCTCCTCCAGCACCCATTGCCTGCTGCTCTTGTCGCCGAAGCTCATCATTCCGAGGCAGACACGGGACACGCGCAGGCCGGTCGAGCCCAGGTTGACGTACTCCATGAACACCCTCTCGCTGACGATCCGGCATTAGCCGCCTACGTATGCGGATGTTATGGCGCTTCCGGGGCAGCGTCACGGCAATAACAGCCCAGCGCCGCGGGGCATGCCCCGGCCGCGGCCGGTGTTGCGGTCAGCGGGCAGGAGCGCTGGGCAGTTGCGCAGTCGGCACGCGGCCTTCGCCGGGATCGCTGCGGCGCACGGGGTCTCGCCGCAGCGGGTGACGCTCGCCTGGCTGCTGGCCAAGGCGCCGGTGGACATCCCGATCCCCGGCGCAAGCCGCCCCGAGTCGATTATCGACTCCGCGCAGGCCCCCCGAGCTAACCCTCACCCCCGAGGAACTCGCCCGCCTCGACGCATGAACCCCGGCCGGGGCTAGCCTTACGCGTACGCTAACCCCGTACGCGGAGATCGTGATGACAAACGTGGCTCAGGTGCCCGCAACTGAAGTGCCAGCGGGCGCTTACCTGCTCGACGTGCGGGAGCACGAGGAGTGGGACGCCGGTCATGTGCCGGGAGCGGTACACATCCCGCTGGGCGAACTGGGCGCCCGCTACACCGAGCTGGGCCGCGACCTGCCGCTGTATGTCATCTGCCGGTCCGGCCACCGGTCGGACCACGCCGCACAGGCGCTGGCGGGGGCCGGCTGGGATGCCAGCAACGTGGCCGACGGCATGATGGGCTGGCAGGCCGCGGGCCTGCCGATGACCAGTGAATCCGGCCAGCCGTACGTCGCCTGACGCCAGGGCGCGGGTGAGCGGGATGGCTGAGCACGCGGCCGTGCAGATACGTGAGGCCCGGGCGGAGGAGTTCGACCGGATCGGGGAGCTCCGCGTCGCCGCCTACCGGGCCGACGGGTTCCTGTCGGAGACGTCCACGTACGCGGAGACGCTGCGGGTCCTCGGCATGGACGGCACCGGCGAGATACTGGCCGCGGTGGACGGCGAGCACCTCCTCGGCACGGTGATGCTGGTGACCTGGCCGCGTGGCGGAGAAGTGCTGCGCAATCCCGGCGAGGGTGAGATACGGGCGCTGGCGGTGGCCAGCGCGGCCCGGGGCCGGGGGATAGGGCGGGCGCTGCTGACCGCGGTGATGCAGCGCGCGGTCACCCGGGAGGTGCGCGAACTGCTGCTGCTCACCCAGCCGGAGATGCGAGCGGCCCAGCGCCTGTACACCGAGGCCGGGTTCCGCCGCCTGCCGGACCGCGACTACGAATACGCCCCCGGCCATCGGCTGTTCGCCTTCGGCATGCCGCTGGCCGGCGGCTGACGCGCCCGGGCCGCGCGCAGGCTCAGCCCTGCTGCGGGGTCCCGTTGTGGCTGTAGTCCTGCGCCTGGTCCTCCTGCGCTTGGTCCTGCCGCGCCTGCTTTGCTTCCTCGCGCCACCGGGGCTCGCGGGCCACCTTGTTGAGCTGCTTGTTCATCGACCGCAGCAAGAAGAACAGGGCCAAGGCCATCGCGGCCACCACGAGGAACCCGAGGATGCCGGGCACCACTTGGCTGGCCGTTGGAGAGGCCAGGACCATTACCGGTTCACCTGCTCCCGGATGCCAGCGAAAAGGTCATCTTCCGGAAGTTCAGTATCCACCAGCGACCGGGCCCGGTGGTAATCCTCGGTCGGCCAGGCGGCCGCTGCGACCTCGATCGGGACGGCGAACCAGGAGCTTTCCGGATCGATCTGGGTGGCGTGCGCCAGCAGGGCCAGATCCCGCACCGCGAAATGCTCGGCGCACTGCACCCGGGTGGTGATCTCCAGCCCGGCCCGGCCCTTCGGCGGGTCCTCCCACTTGGCGAGCCACTCACCGTAGGGGGACTCCAGGCCGCGCCGCTCCATCTCCTGGTGCAGCGCGGTGATCCGGTCCTTGTGGAACGTCGCGAAATAGTAGAGCTTCAGCGGCTGCCAGGGTTCGCCGCAATCGGGGTAGCGGTCCGGGTCGGCGGCCGCATCGAATGCCTCGATCGTCACCTCGTGGCACTTAACGTGATCGGGGTGCGGGTACCCGCCGTTCTCGTCGTAGGTCAGCATGACGTGCGGCCGGAACTCCCGGACCAGCCGGACCAGCGGCTCGGCGGCGTCTTCCAGCTTCTGCAGCGCGAAGCACCCGTCCGGCAGCGGGGGCGGCGGGTCGCCTTCGGGCAGGCCCGAGTCGACAAACCCCAGGAACTCCTGCCGCACTCCGAGGATCTCCCTGGCCCGCGCCATCTCCGCGCGCCGGATCCGGGGGAGGTTGCCCCGTATCTCGGGCCGGTCCATCGCCTTGTTGAGGATGTCACCGCGCTCGCCACCGGTCAGGGTGGCCACCATGACGTCCGCCCCGGAGCGCACGTAGCGCACCATCGTGGCCGCGCCCTTGCTCGACTCGTCGTCGGGGTGCGCGTGCACCGCGAGCAGGCGCAGCCCGGCGTCCGGCAGGCCAGATGCGGCGGGCGGGGCGGCAGGCGCCGCCCGGCCGTCGGTGTCGTCATGAGAAGCAGCAGACACAGAAATTCCCCCGCGTACGGGAATACGGTCACGGTCAAGGCACTGGCGGCCAGGTGATTGCGTACTGGCCGGGACAGCGCCCGGGTCATTATCCTGCACGACAGCACCCCGGATACGCGAACTTATTCCCGTGCTCTGTCCCAGCAGGTTATTGACTGGCGCGGGCTTACCCCGCACCCTTGTAACCTCGAAGAGTTACCTCGGGGGCCATAAAGGCACCCCCCGATACCCATGGGGCCAGGCTGGCTCCATGCGGACCTCACCGTCCGCAATGCAGGCAAGGAGTACCCGTGACCGAGACACGCGAGGATGTCACCTGGCTCACCCAGGAGGCGCATGACCGACTCAAGGCGGAGCTCGACTATCTGGCTGGCCCCGCGCGTGTGGAGATCGCGAAGAAGATCGAGGCCGCTAGAGACGAGGGCGACCTGCGTGAGAACGGCGGCTACCACGCCGCCAAGGAGGAGCAGGGCAAGCAGGAAGCACGGATCCGGCAGATCCAGCACATCCTGGAGAACGCGAAGGTAGGCGACCCGCCCCGGACCGAAGGCGTCGTGGGTCCCGGGATGACCGTGACGATCAGGTTCGCCGGCGACGAGGACGAGGTCACCTTCCTGCTCGCCTCGCGCGAGGAAAGCGGCGCGCCCATCGACGTGTATTCGCCACGCTCCCCGCTGGGCAGCGCTATCTCAGGGAAGAAGGTCGGCGAGACCGCGACCTACAACCTGCCGAACGGACGCGCCGCTACGGTCGAGATCCTCGAAGCGGTCCCCTACGGCGGGGCGTGAGCAGCGCCACAAACTGCGTGACAGGAATGGCCGTGGCGCCCGGCGAGCGGGGCGCCACGGCCATCTTGCGCTGAACGGTCAGGGCCGACCCCAGTCGGCCGGGCCGGCGCTCGCTCCGGCGGGCTTGCCCCGCACACCTGCGCCGGCCCCGCGTCACGTTGCGGGGGCCGGCGTTATGCCTGTGTGAGGGCATGTCTTACATATGATCCAGCCTGCTGCGCGTCCGCAATGAAGGGCGACGGGGAGGCGAGCGGGGCCTCGCGGCGTTGTCGTCGTCGCCCATAGCTTCGCTCTGGGCTCCTCCTCCGCCTTGCGACGCATCCCGCCGGCGGCCGCTCGCTACGGCATAGATCTATAAGACACGCCCTAGGCGTCAGCTCACCAGTTCCGGCGTGACGGGCTCCTCCGCCACGGGGGCCCGGCCGCGCAGCGGGACCTCCTTGATCAGCCAGGCGAGCCCGAACACGATCGCGGCCGCGGGCACGACCAGCCAGAACACCCCGGTGACCGCGTGCGTGATCGCCACGAAGAAGTCCTCGCGCACCAGCACGGGCAGGTGGTTCACCGTGGCCGGGTTGAGCTGGGCGCCCTTCACGTTCACGTGCGCCCCGGGCAGGTGCGCGGTCAGCGATTCGACCAGCCGCCGGGCGAAGACCGCGCCGAACGCCGCCACCCCGAGCGACCCGCCGATCTGCTGGAAGAAGGTACGGGCGCTGCTCGCCACGCCCATCTCCTGCGGGGCCACGCTGTTCTGCGCCACGAGCGTGGTGATCTGCATCAGGAAGCCCATGCCGAGCCCGATCACGGCGAAGTAGAACCCCATGGTGACCAGGCTGGTGTGCAGGCCGATCCCGGTGAGCAGGTACATCCCGATCGTCATCATCCCCGCGCCGATGATCGGCAGCGCCTTGTACCGGCCGGTCTTGGTCGTGACCTGGCCCGAGATCAGCGCCGTCACGGTTGACCCGAGCATCATCGGGATCAGCATCAGGCCGCTCGTCGTAGGCGACAGGTGCTGCACGGTCTGCTGGTACAGCGGCAGGAAGGTCAGCGCGCCGAACAGCGCCAGGCCGAGCAGGAAGCTCATCGCGATGGCGACGGAGAAGTTGCGGTTGCGGAACACGCCCAGCGGCATGATCGGCTCGGCCGCGCGTGCCTCGATGGCCAGGAACGCCGCGGTGCTGAGGATCGCGAGCACGATAAGCCCGATGACCTGCGCCGACCCCCAGGCGTACTGGGTGCCGCCCCAGGTGGTCATCAGGATGATCGAGGTGGCGGCGATGGCGAGGGTCACCGCCCCCGCATAGTCGATCTTGTGCTTGACCCGGTGCCGCGGCAGGTGCATGGTCGCGGCCAGGTACAGCAGGGCGGCGCCACCGATGGGCATGTTGATGTAGAAGATCCACCGCCAGCTGAAGTTCTCGGTGATGTAGCCGCCGACCAGTGGCCCAGCGATCATGGCCAGGGTCATCACGCCCATGATGTAGCCCATGTACTGGCCGCGCTCGCGCGGCGACACCAGGTCCCCGATGGTCGCGATCGCGCCGACGAGCAGGCCGCCCGCGCCGAGGCCCTGCAGCGCGCGGAACGCGATGAGCTGGTCCATCGAGTGCGCGAGGCCGGACAGGGCCGAGCCGGCCAGGAATATCACGATCGCGATCATCAGCCAGCGCTTGCGGCCGAACTGGTCGCCCAGCTTGCCGTACAGCGGCGTGGTCACCGTCGAGGCGAGCACGTAGGCGGTCACCACCCAGGACAGGTGCGTCACCCCGCCGAGGTCACCGACGATCCTGGGCAGCGCGGTGGAGACGACCAGCTGGTCCAGCATGGCCAGCATGATCGCGAGCAGCAGCCCGGGGAGGATGATGAGCACCTCCCGCCGCACACCGGTGCTGTCGGCGCCCCCGCTAGGTGCTGCAGCGGCTTTCGCCTCCGCCATGCCGCGCTCCCTCCTCTGGCCTTCCTGGCCCGTCGCTGATCCCTCCGGCCCGCCGTAGTCCCTGCGGGCCCCTCCGCACCGGCCGCCGTAGCGCCCAGTTACCCGCTACCTACTTGCCGACCGGTAAGTTTGGCCGTATGCTCATACCATAAATGGTGAACTAACCGGTCGTCAAGTAAGTTTCGATCGGCCAAGAGCGGACACCAAGCCTGGTCAAAACTCCAGGCCCGGAGCGAAGGCGGGAGGCGCAGAACCGGTGACTGAGACCAGGGAGGCGCACGCCCGCCCCGACACCAGGCAGCGCATCCAGTCCGTGGCCCTGGAGCTGTTCGCCGAGCAGGGTTATGACAAGACCTCGCTGCGGGAGATCGCGGAACGGCTCGACGTCACCAAGGCCGCGCTCTATTACCACTTCAAGTCCAAGGAAGACATCGTGGCCAGCCTGGTCGAGGACTACTTCGGCCAGATGGACGACCTCGTCGCCTGGGGCAAGACGCTGCCCCGCACGCCGGAGTCCCGGGCGCAGGTGCTGGACCGCTACTACCGCATTGTGGCCGAAGGCGGCCAGGTCTTCCGGATGCTCCAGCACAACCAGGCCTCGGTCAACAGCCTGGCGCACGCCAAGAACCGCAGCCATCTGTTCCGCGAGCGGATGGACGCGCTCGTCGGCTTGCTCACCGAGCCGGACGCGCCGCTGCCGGACCAGATCC
The DNA here is from genome assembly GCA_963734725.1 of uncultured Actinomycetes bacterium. Taxonomy (GTDB): domain Bacteria; phylum Actinomycetota; class Actinomycetes; order Streptosporangiales; family Streptosporangiaceae; genus DASXKD01. The sequence goes on along the minus strand of CAVTIX010000018.1, from coordinate 164,460 downwards.
GCGCCGCGGTCGCCCTGGCCAGCGTGAGCTTCGGCTGCATGTTCTTCGCCGACCGGACCGACGACCCGGCCCAGTTGCGCGACGTCGTCCTGGACATCGCCTGCGGCCTCACCGGCGCCGGTAAACCGCCCGCGGTCGGCTAGCCCAGCCCACACTCGCCACCTGCGCCTGGCGCTTGGTCCCCAAGCCGGACAATCAGCCCATCGCTACCCGTACCCCCGGCCGACCGCGCTCGTGATCATGACCTTGGTGGCGCCATGACGCCCCGAATCTCATGATCATGAATGGGAAGACGGTGAACTGGGGCACGGGCGGGGCGCAGCGCTGGCCGGCGCAGCCGCGCGCGGGGGCGGCCCGCGCGGCGGTGCGCACCAGCGGCAGCACCCGGTAGGGCACCGGGGTGGCGAGCGCGATCACCGTGGACGCCCGCACCACGCCCTCGGCGCCGACGATCGCGTCGATCACCCGCTGCAGGTCCGCGTTGGTGCGGGCGACGACCCGGCACAGCATGTCCCCGGCACCGGTGATCGTGTGCACTTCGAGCACCTCGGGAATGGCCGCCAGCCGCTCCGCGACCGGGTCGTGACCGCCCGCCTGGCGGATCTCCAGGGTGACGAACGCGGTCACCGCGTGGTCGAGCGCCGCCGGGTCCACGTCCGGCCCGTAGCCGGTCACCACCCCTCTGGCCTGCAGCCGGTCCAGCCGGGCCTGCACGGTGCCCCGCGCCACCCCGAACCGCCGGGACGCCTCCAGCATCCCCACGCGGGGCTCGCCGGTGAGCAGCTCGATCAGCCGCGCGTCCAGCTCGTCGATCACGGCCACCCCCTCCGATGCAGGCAGGCTGTGCAGTTTTCCGGATATGAGCCGCATTTGACTATACAAAACGACTAGTACAGCAGGGAACTCTTGCACATCATGCCTGACCACTCGCATGCTGCCTTCATCGGACGGCTGCGCGAAGGAGCGCGGCCGGGCGGCGGCGCGAAGGAGCGGACGATGGCGACCAACGGCTGGCACGATCAACCAGAAACGGCGGACGGTTTCCACGTCACCGGCGTCGACGCGGTTGTTTTCGCGGTGGGCAACGCCCGCCAGGCTGCGCACTACTACTCCACCGCCTTCGGCATGCGGTGCGTCGCCTACCGGGGCCCGGAGACCGGGTGCCGGGACGAGGCCGCCTACGTGCTGGCCTCCGGCCAGGCGCGGTTCGTGCTGCGCGGGCCGGTCCGGGCGGGCACCGCGCTCGGCGCGCACGTGGCCGAGCACGGCGACGGCGTGACCGACCTGTCGATCGGCGTGACCAACGCCGAAGAGGCGTTCGGCTACGCGGTCGCGCGCGGCGCCCGCGCGATCTCCGCTCCGCAGACCTTCGAAGACGAGCACGGCAAGGTGGCGCTGGCTACCATCGCCGCTTACGGCGACACCACGCACACGCTGGTTGAGCGGTCCAACTACTCGGGCCGGTACCTGCCCGGCTACGTGGCGGCGAATCCGGTGGTGGCACCGCCGGACCGGCCGTTCTTCACCGAGATCGACCACTGCGTGGGCAATGTGGAACTCGGCCGCATGAACGAGTGGGTCGCCTACTACCACCAGGTCATGGGCTTCACCAACATGAAGGAGTTCGTCGGCGACGACATCGCCACCGAGTACTCCGCGCTGATGAGCAAGGTGGTCGCGGACGGCTCGCGCAAGGTCAAGCTCCCGATCAACGAGCCCGCGCCCGGTAAGAAGAAGTCGCAGATCGACGAGTACCTGGAGTTCTACGGCGGGCCCGGCGTCCAGCACATCGCCCTGGCCACCGACGACATCGTGACCACCGTGCGCGCCATGAAGGCCGCCGGGGTGGACTTCCTGGACACCCCGGACACCTACTACGAGCAGCTCGGCGCCTGGGCCGGCGAGACCCGCGTGCCGCTTGCCGAGCTGGCCGCCGAGAAGATCCTCGCCGACCGGGACGAGGACGGGTACCTGCTGCAGATTTTCACCAAGCCGGTGCAGGACCGGCCGACGGTCTTCTTCGAGCTGATCGAGCGACACGGCTCGGAGGGCTTCGGCAAGGGCAACTTCAAAGCGCTGTTCGAGGCCATCGAGCGGGAGCAGGCCCTCCGCGGCAACCTCTGACCCGAGAGCCCGCTCCCGGCGGCGGCGTCTCTCCATGGTTGGACGTTTGCAGTTCATCTTTGACAGCAAGCGTCCAACCACGCGCGGTCAGCGGGGCAACGGGCCATGAGAGGGCGCCCGGGCCGGGACCGCCATAATCGCGGTCAGCCGCCGGCCCAGTACCGGTCGGCGGCGAATATCAGCGCCGCGGCGCCGATCAGCCCGGCGCTCTGCCCGAGCGCGGCGGCGACCACCGGGACGTTGCTGGCGTAGTCCAGCCCGGCGTGGGTGCGCAGCGCCTCTTCCAGCGGGCCGAACAGCAGCGGACCAGCCTGGGCCAGGCCTCCGCCGATAGCGACCACCTCCAGGTCGCACAGGTGGACGGCGGAGGCGATGGCGATGCCCAGCGCCTCGCCGGCCCGGCGCAGCGCGGCGACCCCGACCGGGTGCCCCTGCGCCGCGTCGTCGGCGAGCTCCTTGGCGGTCACCGGGGCCTGGCCGGGCCGCCACCCCTCCCCCTGCGCCCAGGCGGCCAGGGCCGGGCCCCGGGCGATGGCCTCCAGGCAGCCGCGCCCGCCGCAGGTGCAGAACGGGCCGCCCGGGTCCACCACCACGTGCCCGATGTGCCCAGCGTTGCCGGTCGCGCCGTTGATGAGCCGCCCGTCCAGCACCAGGCCCCCGCCCACGCCGGTGGATACCACCATGCCGAGCATGCTGCGCCGGCCCCGCCCGGCGCCACGCCAGTGTTCGCCCGCCGCCATGCAGATCGCGTCGTTGTGCAGCCGCACCGGGATTGTCGGGAAACGCTCCTGCAGCCTCTCCCGCAGCGGGAACGACCGCCACGCGGGGATGTTCAGCGGCGAGACCCGCCCGGCCGGCCACTCCATCGGCCCGCCGCACCCACAGCCCACTCCGGCGAGGCCGGCCCGCGGGTCTACCCGCGCCTCGGTGAGCAGGCGCTCGCAGAGCACCTCCACGGTCCGCCACAACTGGCCGGCGTCGAGCCCGCGGGGCGTTTCGGTCTGCGTCCACGACGCCAAGCGCCCGCCCGGTTCGACCAAGCCGACTGCCACCTTGGTGCCGCCGATGTCGATCGCCAGCACCGGATCCCCACGTGCCATCTCGTCCCCTTCACCCGTGCTGTCGTATCGCCGGCGGCCCGGGCCGGCGCCCGCTCCGGGCCATGTGGACATAGTGTCGAATCGTGCACTCAGACAATCAGACCCACCCGGCCGCTGCCGCCGCCCCCCATCCCGCGATCGCGACGGTGGGCGAACTGCGGGCCAGCGGGCACCGCTACGAGGCCGTTAAGGACGAGATCCGGCGCAACCTACTGGCCAGGATGCGCGCGGGCGAGCAGAGATTTGCCGGGATCATCGGGTTCGACCAGACCGTGATCCCGCAGTTGGAGCGGGCGCTCCTCGCCGGGCACGACACGATGCTGCTCGGCGAGCGCGGCCAGGGTAAGACGCGGCTCATCAGGACTCTTCCCGAACTGCTGGACGAATGGACTCCAGTGATCGCCGGGTGTGAGATCAACGACCATCCCTACCAGCCCGTTTGCGCCCGGTGCCGGCGCATCGCCGCGGAGCAGGGGGGCGCGCTGCCGGTGACGTGGCGGCACCGCAGCGAGCGTTACGGGGAGAAGCTGGCCACCCCCGACACCAGCGTGGGCGACCTGATCGGCGACGTCGACCCGGTCAAGGTGGCGGAGGGCCGCACCCTCGGCGACGCCGAGACGATCCACTTCGGTCTGGTGCCCCGCACCAACCGCGGCGTCTTCTGCCTGAACGAGCTTCCCGACCTGGCCGAGCGTATCCAGGTGGCGCTGCTGAACGTGCTGGAGGAACGGGACATCGGGGTGCGCGGCTACGCGCTGCGGCTGCCACTCGACCTGATCCTGGTGGCCAGCGCCAACCCGGAGGACTACACCAGCCGCGGCCGGATCATCACGCCACTGAAGGACCGGTTCGGCGCCGAGATCCGCACCCACTACCCGCGGTCGCTGTCCGCCGAGCTGGCCCTGATCCGTCAGGAGGCACAGATCGCCGCGGACAGCCCGGACGGCGCCGACCCGGGCGCGCAGGTGCCTGCCCACCTGGTCGAGGTCATCGCGCGGTTCGCCCGCCTGGTCCGCGCCTCGCCCGCGGTGGACGCGCGCTCGGGCGTCTCGGCCCGGTTCGCGATCGCCGCGGCCGAGTCCGCCGCGGCCGGCGCCGTGCGCCGCGCCGCGCTGACCGGCGAGGCGCCGCCGGTGGCCCGGATCTGCGACCTGCCGCCCGTGGTCACCAGCCTGCGCGGCAAGGTCGAGTTCGAGGTCAGCGAGGAAGGCAGGGAGCAGGAGGTGCTGGAGCACACGCTCCGCCGGGCCACCGCCGACACCTTCCGCGCCCGGCTCGGCGGCGCGGACCTGTCGGGGCTGCTCGCCCTGTTCGAGGACGGCGGCACGGTGGAGACCGGTGAACTGGTGCCCGCGGCCGGGCTGCTGGCCCGGCTCGGCGAGGTGACCGGGCTCGGCAGGATCATGCAGCGGCTCGGCATGGAGGGCAGCGAGTCGCTCGGGCACGCGGCCGCGGCCGTGGAGTTCGCGCTCGAAGGGCTCTACCTGATGCGCCGGCTGTCCAAGGACGAGATCGACGGCGGGGCGGTATACCGCACCTGAGTTTCCACGGTAACGCGGAGGCAGAGGAGGGCCGATGAGCGTCGCTGTCGCGCCGCAGCCGCCGGGCCGAACGCCGCATGGTGCTGGTCAGCGCGCCTCCGGCACGACGCCGCCCCCGGCGCCGTTGCGGTGTCCCGGCGGCGAGGACCAGCCCCCCGAAGCCAGCGAAGCGCCCGCGAGGGGAGCCAATGAGCGGAGGGTGACGACGTGACCGGTTACCGGTACGGCCAGTACACCGGCGGGCCCGACCCGCTCACGCCGCCGTACGATGCCCGGCGCGCGCTGGACGAGCTGGGCGAGTCGGTGCTCGCCGGCGCCGATCCGAGCACCGCCCTGCGCGAGCTGCTCCGCCGTGGCATGCAGGGCCGCCGGGGCCTGGATGACATGCTGCGCCGGGTGCGTGAGCAGCGGGAGGAGATCCGCCGCCGCGGCCGCCTCGACGGCATCCTGGAGCAGGCACGGGCGCTGCTGGACACCGCGATCGGGCAGGAGCGGGCGGAGTTGTTTCCTGACCCCAGCGATGACGCCAGGATGCGGGAGGCGGAGCTTGACTCGCTCCCGGCCGACACCGCGCAGGCGATCAGCCGCCTGGCCGATTACTCGTGGCGCTCGGCCGCCGCGCGCGAGACGTTCGAGCAGCTTAAAGACCTGCTCCGGCGGGAGGTGCTGGACAGCCAGTTCCGTGGCATGAAAGAGGCGCTGTCCAGCCCCGACCCAGAGGCTCTCCAGCGGGTCAAGGACATGCTGGCCGAGCTGAACGAGATGCTGGACGCGGACGCGCGCGGCGAGCACACCCCGGAGGACTTCGACGCGTTCATGGAGCGGTACGGGGACATGTTCCCGGACCGGCCGGCCAATCTGGAGGAGCTGGTGGACCAGCTCGCCCAGCGGGCCATGGCGTCCCAGCGGCTGCTGTCGTCGCTGTCGGCCGAGCAGCGGGACGAGCTGGCCGGGCTGATGGATCAGGCGCTGGCCGACGCCGGCCTGGCCGCGGAGATGGCCCGGCTCGCCGGCGCGCTGCGCGCCCGCCGCCCCGACATCGACCTCGGCGGCCGACAGCAGGAGACGATGACGGGAGACGCTCCGCTCGGGCTCGGCGACGCGACCACCGCGATCGCTGACCTGGCCGACCTGGCCGAGCTGGAAGCAGCGCTGGGCCAGGACTACCCCGGCGCGCGCATGGACGACATCGACGAAGAGGCGGTCCGCCGTTCCCTCGGCCGCCAGGCCGTGGACGACATGGAGGCGCTGCGCCAGATCGAGCGGGAGCTGGAACGGCAGGGTTACCTGCAGCGGACCGCGGGCAGGCTCGAACTCACGCCCAAGGCGGTGCGCCGGCTCGGCGAGACCGCGCTGCGCAAGATCTTCGCTGACCTGCCGGAGGGCCGTTCCGGGGATCACGACCAGCGCGACGCGGGCCAGGCCGGCGAGTACACCGGGGCGACCCGGCCGTGGCAGTTCGGCGACGAGCAGGCGATCGACACCCCGGTGACCGTGCGCAACGCGCTGCTGCGGGACAGCGCCGCGGTCCGCGACCGGATCGCCGCCCGCCCAGGCCCCGTCACAGCCGTCTCCCCGGGCGCCGGGGCCCCCCTGGTGCGGCTGGCCCCGGAGGACTTCGAGGTCGAGGAGACCGAGCGGCGCGGCGCCGCCGCGGTGTGCCTGCTCGTGGACCTGTCCTACTCGATGGCGCTGCGCGGCACCTGGGGCGTGGCCAAGCAGACCGCGCTCGCCCTGCACGCGCTGGTACGCAGCCGGTACCCGCAGGATGCGGTGCAGGTGATCGGCTTCTCCAACTACGCGCGGGAACTGCGGGAGACAGATCTGGCCGGGCTCGGCTGGGACATGGTGCAGGGCACCAACCTGCACCACGCGCTGGTGCTGGCCGGGCGCTTCCTTGACCAGCGCCCCGAGCACGACCCGGTCGTGCTCATCGTCACCGACGGTGAGCCCACCGCCCACCTGCGCCGGGACGGACAGTATTGGTTCGACTGGCCGCCCGCGCCGGAAACACTGGAATTGACCCTCGCCGAGGTGGACAAAATGACCAGGCGACGGGCGCCGCTTAACATTTTCATGCTTGCCGATGACGAAGGCTTGACCACATTTGTCGAAGAAGTCGCCAGGCGGAACGGCGGGCGGGTGCTCCACGCGCAGCCCGAGCGGCTCGGCGAGTATGTTGTAAGGGACTTTTTGCGCACCCGCCGGAAGGGCAGGCGCTAGATTTACCTGGGAACCATTGCAGACCCCCGCCTTACATCCCCCGCCCGTAGTAACGTTCGGCAGTCATAACTGATGAGTGGGCCTGTGCAGCGGAAGGCCGAGCGGCCCGCGCGTCCGTCAAGGAGGAACACGTGAGTTCTGTGAGCGCGTCTGGCCGGTCTTCCGCCAAGACGATCATTACCATCGTGCTGGTGGTGATCGCCGTGCTGGCGATCGTGGCCGGCATCATCTACTTCATCGAGCCGGCGCATTCGCTGCCCAGCTTCCTCGGCAAGATCACCCATCCGCCGGCCTCGCTGACCCGGGCCAACGCGACGCGCTCCCTGCGCGGGGCCGGCGCCATCGTGGTCGCCGTCATCTGCCTCGTCGCCGCCTTCTTCGTCAACCGGAGCAACAAGGGCTCGGCCGAGGACGGCAGCCGCGATCCGGTGGACGCCTCCAGCCGCTCCTAAGTCCGTGGCCGGAGTCCGGCCGGCCGCATCCGGCCGGCGCAGCGATGATCCCCTGGCACGCCGGGCCAGGGGATCATCGCTGTACGCGGTCCTGGCCCCTAGGATCGGTGCATGCCCCTCACCGGTCGCCTCCAGGTCACAGCGGCCGCCGCTGCGGCCCCCGGCGCCTCGTTCCCCGACCGGCTGTGGATCTGGCTGCACGTGGCCTTCGTGATCTTCACCATCGGGCCGGTCACCATTGCGATCCTGTCCACCCCGCGTTACATCAGGACGCGCAACGTCGCCGTGCTCAGGTACATGCTGCGGACGACCAGGATCTTCGGGACCGCGTCGCTGGGGGTCCTCGCCTTCGGGATCGTGGCCGCGCAGTCGCTGCACAAGCTGGCATCCTCGTGGATCACCACGGCGATGACGTTGTTCGTGGTGTCCCTGGTCCTGCTCGTGCTCATCATGCGCGACCAGCGGCGGGCCGTCGTCGCGCTGGAAACGGCGAGCGAGCGCGAGGCGCTGACCACCGCGAACCCCGCCGGCGCTAAGGGCGCCGCGCCCGCCGCGGCCGCCCGCGACGGTCACGACGACGCGCCCGACGCCCAGGCCATCCCGGTCGCGACGCCGGTCCACGCGGCGTCGGTGGAACGCGGCCGCATCGCCTCCCTGGCCGGCATCGTCACGCTGATCTGGCTGGTCATCCTGGTGCTCATGATCTGGAACTCCTGACCTCGCCGCCGGTCTTCCGGCGCGCCCGCACCCCAGCCGGCAGGGCCAACAGCCGCAACGAAGCCGCGGGGCCATTACGCCAGGGGTCGCTCCCCAGATCAGCTCAGCGCCGAGCGGAGGTCTTCGAGCAGGTCGTCGCCGGACTCGATACCCACCGAGAGGCGGATGAGGTCGGCCGGGACCTCTAGCGGCGACCCGGCCGCCGAGGCGTGCGTCATCCGGCCCGGGTGCTCGATCAGCGACTCCACCCCGCCCAGGGACTCCCCGAGGATGAAAACCCTGGTCCGCCCGCACGCCGCGACCGCCGCCTCCTCACCACCGCGCACCCGGAACGACACCATCCCGCCGAACCCCCGCATCTGCTTGGCCGCGATCTCATGACCGGGGTGGCCGGGCAGCCCCGGGTAGAGCACCCCGGTGACCGCTGGATGCGCGGCAAGCATGTCCGCCACCCGCAGGGCGTTATGACTGTGCCGGTCCATCCGGACCGGGAGCGTCCTGATGCCGCGCAACGTCAGCCAGGCGTCGAACGGCCCGGCGACCGCGCCGGTCGCGTTCTGCTGAAACGCCAGGCGCTCGCCGAGCCCGGCGTCGGCCACCACCACCGCGCCGCCCACCACATCGGAGTGGCCGCCCAGGTACTTGGTGGTCGAGTGGACCACCACGTCCGCGCCGAGCGCCAGCGGGTTCTGCAGGTAAGGCGAGGCGAACGTGTTATCCACCACCAGCAGCGCGCCGGCGTCCGCGCACACCGCGGCCAGGGCGGAGATGTCCACGATGGACAGCAGCGGGTTGGTGGGCGTCTCCACCCACACCGCGCGCGCCGGGCGCTGCTCCAAGGCATGCTTAACGGCCTGCGGGTCGGACGCTGGCACCGGCTGGTAACTCACCTGCCACGACGTGAGCACCTTGTCGAAGAGCCGGTAGGTCCCGCCGTAGGCGTCATGCGGGATGAGCACATGGTCGCCGGGGCGGCAGATGGTGCGCAGCAGGCAGTCCTCGGCCGCCATGCCGGAGGCAAAGGCGAGTGCCCTGGTCCCGCCCTCCAGCGCAGCCAGGCACTCCTCCAGCGCGGTCCTGGTCGGGTTCATGGTCCGGGAGTACTCGTAGCCGGCCCGGGGATTGCCGACGCCGTCCTGGGCGTAGGTGGAGACTTGGTAGATCGGCGGCACCACGGCGCCGGTCACCGGGTCCGGATCCTGCCCAGCGTGGATCGCCAGCGTTTCAAACCCGCCGCGGGCCCGGCCCGTCTCGCCGGTTCGGGCGGTCCCGCCGGTCATGACGCACCGCCGGCCAGGAAGGCCAGGACGTCCTGCGGGGTGATCATGCCGGCCGGGCGGCCATCCACCAGGACCACGGCCGCCCCCGCCTTCTCCAGCGCCTCGACGGCCTTGCTGACCTCCTCGCCGGAGCCGACCATGGGCAGCGGCGCGGACATGTGCGCGGCGACCGGATCCTTGGGATTGGCCCGGCCGGAGACCAGCGCATCGAGCAGGTCCCGCTCCACCACCGAGCCGATTACCTCCGCCACCATGACCGGCGGTTCCTCCTTCATCACTGGAAGCTGGGACACGTTGTACTCACGGAGGATGCCGATCGCCGCGGCGACCGTCTCGTCCGGATGGGCATGCACGAAGACTGGCAGGCCGACCTGCTTGCGGGCGAGCACATCGGCGATCTTGGGCTCGGTGGTCTGCTCGGTGAGGAACCCGTAGTCGGCCATCCACTCGTCGTTGAAGATCTTGGACAGGTAGCCGCGCCCGCCGTCGGGCAGCAGCACCACGATCACGCCGTCGGCGCCGGCGCTGGCCGCGGCGCGCAGCGCGGCGGCCACGGCGAGCCCGCAGGAGCCGCCGGTGAGCAGGCCTTCCTCCCGGGCGAGCCGGCGCGTCATGAGGAACGAGTCGGCATCGCTGACCGCGATGACCTGGTCGCAGATGTCCCGGTCAAAGGTTTCCGGCCAGATGTCCTCGCCCACGCCCTCGACCAGGTAGGGGCGGCCGCTGCCGCCCGAGTACACCGAGCCCTCCGGGTCGGCGCCGATCACCTGTACCGCCCCGCCCGACACCTCTTTGAGGTACCGCCCGGCGCCGCTGATCGTGCCGCCGGTGCCGATCCCGGCCACGAAGTGGGTGACCTTCCCCTCGGTCTGCGCCCAGATCTCCGGCCCAGTGGAATGGTAGTGCGACGCGGGGTTCTCCGGGTTGGCGTACTGGTCGGGTTTCCACCCGCCGGGCGTCTCGCGGGCCAGCCTGGTGGAAACCGAGTAGTAGGACTCGGGGTGGTCCGGCGCCACCGCGCCCGGGCAGACGACGACCTCGGCCCCGTAGGCGCGCAGCACGCTGATCTTGTCCTGTCCGACCTTGTCCGGGCACACGAAAAGGCAACGGTACCCCTTCTCGGCCGCCACGATGGCCAGGCCCACGCCGGTGTTGCCCGAGGTCGGCTCGATGATCGTCCCGCCGGGGCGGAGCTGTCCCGACCTTTCGGCGGCCTCGACCATGCGCAACGCGATCCGGTCCTTCACCGAGCCGCCGGGGTTGAAGTACTCGACCTTGGCCAGCACGGCGGGCGGCCCGGCGCCCAAGTCCTGGGTGACCCGGCGCAGCCGGACCAGCGGCGTGTTCCCGACAAGCTCGATCAGCGAGTCGTGGACCTGCATCACCAGCCACCTCCCTGAGCACCGGCCGACCGGGCAGCAATCCCGGCCGGGCAGCAATCCCGGCCGGGCAACTGTGCCGACCGGGCAGCCGTGCCGCCCGGCCCCATCAGCCGTAGCGAGGCGCTGTGTCCCGGGACGGCGCTGTCCCTGCCACTCTTGCTGCACAGACGCTATCCCACGCCCGCCGTCGCCTGGCCCGGTTCCCGCGGCGGGCACCCTGTCGCCATGATCATGAAGCAGGCCGGGAACAATTGGCCGGGGTGGGACGCTGACATAAGCTACTGACCAGTAGCCCGAGCGAATCCGAGGGAGCAGCTATGCCCGAGGCAGTGATCGTCGCAACCGCCAGGTCCCCCATCGGCAGGGCATTTAAGGGATCGCTCACCACCATCCGGCCCGACGACGCGGTCCAGCAGATGGTCGCCGCGGCGCTGGCCAAGGTCCCTCAGCTCGACCCGGCCGACATCAGCGACCTGATGCTCGGCTGCGGGCTGCCCGGCGGCGAGCAGGGCTTCAACATGGCCCGGGTGGTGGCGATCATGATGGGCTACGACCACCTGCCGGGCGCCACAATCACCAGGTACTGCTCGTCCTCGCTGCAGACCACCAGGATGGCGTTCCACGCCATCAAGGCCGGCGAGGGAGATGCGTTCCTATCGGCAGGCGTCGAGTGCGTGAGCAGGTACGCGAAGGGCAGCAGCGACAGCTGGCCGGACACGCAGAACCCGGTCTTCGCCGGGGCGCAAGAGCGCACCACGGTCCGCTCCGGCGCGGGCGCACCCGACTGGCACGACCCGCGCGAGGACGGCGAGATCCCCGACGTGTACATGGCGATGGGCCAGACCGCGGAGAACGTGGCGCAGTTGCGCGGCATCACCCGGCAGGCGCAGGACGAGTTCGGCGTGCGGTCGCAGAACCTCGCGGAGAAGGCACTGGCCAACGGCTTCTGGCAGCGCGACATTACGCCGCTGACCCTGCCGGACGGCACGGTGGTCACCGCCGACGACGGCCCCCGGGCTGGCACCACGCTGGAGAAGGTGGCGACGCTGCAGCCGGTGTTCCGCCCGGACGGCACGGTCACCGCGGGCAACTGCTGCCCGCTCAACGACGGCGCCGCGGCCGTGGTGATCATGAGTGACCGCAAGGCGGCCGACCTCGGCATCACGCCGCTGGCGCGGATCGTGTCCACCGGGGTGTCGGCGCTGTCCCCGGAGATCATGGGGCTCGGCCCGGTGGAGGCGTCCAAGCAGGCGCTGACGCGGGCGGGGATGACCATCGACGACATCGACCTCGTCGAGATCAACGAGGCGTTCGCCGCCCAGGTGATCCCGTCCTACCAGGAGATCGGGATCGACATCGACAAGCTGAACGTCAACGGCGGGGCGATCGCGGTCGGGCACCCGTTCGGCATGACCGGGGCGCGGATCACCTCGACGCTGCTGAACAGCCTCCAGTTCCACGACAAGACGTTCGGCCTGGAGACGATGTGCGTGGGCGGCGGCCAGGGCATGGCCATGGTGGTCGAGCGGCTGTCCTGATCTGCCCGCCTGGGCGTCCTGATTGCGCCCGCCTGGGCGTCCTGATTGCGCCCGCCTGGCTGTCCTCGGTGTCCTCGCTGGCCGCACGTCGTTCCCCCGCGGAACCACTCCAGGTCACCTCGGGGGGGCGCCGGTTTCCGGTAAGGCGCCTCCACGTTTACTCGAAGTCGGCTCCGAGGGGTTGCCAGGAGCGCGGGCGTGATGCAGTCTCAACAGAAGCAGGAGTCGCCCCCCGGAGGTGCCAGTTGACTCTGAACCACTCCCTGGAAACGCATAAGAACCTGATCGCGCGCATCCCGTCCGTCACCGGACGAGAACTCCCGGAGTGGTTCGCAAGCCTGGAATCCGGTCCCGCCTTCCTGCGCTGCGAGGAGCGAGCGCACTGGCTGGCCGATGAGCACGGGCTCACCCACGGTTACGCCAGCGCCATCGTGCACGAGTACGAGGTGCGCCGGCGGACCAGGCTCAACAGCTTCTGACATGGATACCGGACGGGCCGCGGACTTCCTGCGAGCCCATCACCGGGCAGTCCTGGCCACCTCACGGTCCGATGGCCGGCCGCAGCTGTCCCCGGTCACGTGCACGGTGGACGACGAAAACCGGGTGCTGATCAGCACCCGGGAGACGGCACTCAAGACGCGGAACCTGCGGCGGCGCCCGCAGGCTTCGCTGTGCGTCTTCACCGACAACTTCTTCGGCGAGTGGGTCCAGGTCGAGGGCGACGTGGAGATCATCCCGCTGCCCGATGCCATGGACTTGCTCGTGGAGTATTACCGGCGTATCTCCGGCGAGCACCCGGACTGGGACGACTACCGCGCCGCCATGGTGCGCGACCAGCGGGTGATTGCACGGATCGCTATCACCCGCGCGGGCCCGGACGCGAGCGGCTGAACCGGCCATCGCACCGGCCACCATCACCGGCATGGGCCCGGACCTGACCGGCTGACCGCCGCCGCGCGTATCTTTTATCGCCCAAGCCGCTGCCACGGTAGATCTCGGCGCATGTGTAACGGGCAGCGGCACACTCTTATTGTTCGTTCAGTCAGCCGGACCTACGCCTGCTTCGGCAGATCGAAAGCAGATCCGGGCGCGTTCTGCCCATGACCAGGTGCACCTGCGCAGTCCCCCATGATCCCGCAGGCCGGTCCGGAATAGGGGATCAACAGCCAGCCGGAATGGGAAAGTGATCGCCCGCCTGGGGCCCCGGGACCTGCGACACCACGGTCCTAGCGGCGGCGCTGCCTGCACATGAACCATGCGCCGGGCGTCAAGACTGGGGCCCTCGCAGGCACGGCCGGCGTGCCCCCGGTCGGAGTCGAACCGACACTGGGGACCCTTTTAGGGGGCCGGCCTCTTCCCCTTGGGCTACGGGGGCTGGGTCATGATACCCCGGCCGGTCCGGTCCATTCTTGCTCAGCCGAATGGGGGGAGAAAAATTCGCCCGGGTGCACATATTCAATTCATGCGCTCCGGTCCCGAATGCGAAGCGTTACCAATTTGCCTTGGCTTGGAAGAATTGCGCACACAGCGTAGCCGGGCAGTGGGGCGCTCCTAGGGCGCCTCGCTTGTGCCTGGCGCCGCCCCGCCGATTCCGGCCGCCCGGCGGGCATGGCCGAACACCTCGTCCAGCATGGCCGGGGTGACCCGCCCGGTAAAGGTGTTCTGCTGGCTTGGGTGGTAGCAGCCCAGCAGCAAGACCTGCCCGGACGCCCCGGCCGCACTCGCCGGGGCGGCCAGCAGGACTTCGGCGCCGTGACCGAACTTGGGCCGGGGCCGGGGCAGCGTGAACCCGGCGGCGCCGAGCATCGGCCACGCCGCCTGCCAGGCGAAGCCGCCCAGGCAGACGATGACCCTGACGAACGGCGCGAGGAGCGCGAACTCAGCCGCCAGCCAGGGCGCGCAGGTGTCCCGTTCGGTCACCGACGGCTTGTTGACCGGCGGGGCACACCGCACCGCCGCGGCCATCCGCGCCCCGATCAGGCGCTGGCCATCGCCCGCCGCCGTGGACGTGGGCAGCGCGGCCAGCCCGCACCGGTGCAGCGAGGCGAACAGGGCGTCACCGCTGCGGTCGCCGGTGAAGATCCGCCCGGTCCGGTTGCCCCCGTGCGCCGCCGGGGCCAGCCCGAGGATCAGCACACGTGCCTGCTCGTCGCCCCACCCGGGCACCGGCCGCCCCCAGTAGCGTTCGGTGCGCGTGGACGCGCGCTTGACCGCCGCCACCTGCTCCCGCCATTCGACCAGCCGGGGACAGGCGCGGCAGACGGACTGCCTGGCGGCCACCTCTGCGAGGTTGCCCGCCGCCGCGGCCTCGGCGGCAAGCGCGCGGACCTGCGCGGCGCTGGCGGCCACCGGAGTGGCTGGTGTGGCCGGATCCCCCGGCCAGCCGCTGCCGGGCGGCACTGGCAGGCCCGCACCCCCCGGCCCCCCCGAATCCGCCAGCGGCCACGGCCCCTCCGGCCCGGTCGGCGCCACCGGCCACCCCGGCTCGGTCGGCGGCGCCGGTCGGCGCTCGGTCACCGGTCCGTGCCCGGCGCCAGCGACCAGGCTAGGCCGTCCAGGATGTCATGCTCGCTCACCAGCACCTCGCCGAACCCGAACCGATCAATGATCTCTGTCAGCACCAGGGCGCCGCCGCCGATCACGTCCACCCGGCCCGGGTGCATCACCGCCAGCCGTGCCCGCTCCGCCCGGGTCTGCGCCAGCAGGCTCGCCGTCACCGCGCGGACCGCTTCGGCGCTGACCCGGGAGTGATGGATCTTCCCGGGCTGGTACGCGTCCAGCCCGAGCACCAGCGCCGCTACGGTGGTCACCGACCCGGCAAGGCCCACCAAGGTGCGCGCGGCAGCGACCGGGATCTGCCGGGCGACTTCGTCGAGCGCGGTGTCGATATCGGCGCGTGCCGCCGCGATCTCGCGGTCGCCGGGCGGGTCGTGGTGCAGGTGCCGCTCGGTCATCCGGACGCAGCCGATGTTCACGCTGACCCCGGCCGGCGTGGCGCCCGGGTCGCCGAGCACGAACTCGGTCGAGCCGCCGCCGATGTCGGTGACCAGGTACGGGCCGGCCGCGCGCCGGCCAGTTCGGCGGTAGCCCCGGTGAACGACAGGCGCGCCTCGTCCTCGCCGCTGAGCACCTCGGGCTCGATCGCGAGGATGTCGCGCACCCCGGCGACGAACTCACCGGCGTTAGCCGCGTCCCTGGTGGCGCTGGTGGCCACCATGCGGATGGCCGACGCCGACGCTTCCTCAATGATCTGCCGGTATGAGCGCAGCACCCGCAGGGTCCGGGCCAGCGCATCGGCGGCTAGCCGCCCGGTGGCGTCCACCCCCTGGCCGAGCCGGACGATCTCCAGCCTCCGGTCCACATCGGACAGGCGGCCCGCGGCCCGGTCCACATCGGCCACCAGCAGGCGCACCGAGTTCGTGCCGCAGTCGATCGCCGCTACCCTCAATTGCCTGCCCCCCTCGCGGGACGTCGTGCCGAAGGCGCGCCGACAAGCAGTGGGCTGGCTTCGGGAGGCACGGGGGTCCGGGGGTTGTCCCCCGGACCAGCAGAGTCTCGCCTCCCGGGCCGCAGCGCGGAGTGTTGCGGCGTTCGGCCCGGCGACTGCTGCGTGACACGACCCGGGGTCGACAAGGAGTGCCTCAACTTGTCCCGCCGCTCGTGGGGGGCGCGGGGCGGATGCACGGGCCCGCCGCCCACCACGGCCCCGCCTCCGCCGTGGCCTCCCGGCCCAGCGGATTGGCCCCGGGCACCGCCAGTTCGTGCGCCGCCAGCGCGTGCAGGCACTTGACCCGGTCCGGCATGCCCCCCGCGCTCTGCGTGCCCGGCGGCAGCGGCGGCGCCCCGGCGGCGCGCGCCGCCGCGGCGCGCCGGGCCAGGTAGTCGCGGTGGGCGGCCTGGTAGGCCGCCCGCAGTTCGGTGTCCTCGGCCAGCCGCCGCTGCATCTGCCGCATCACGCCCGCGGCTTCGAGCCTGCTCATGGCGGCGGTCGCCCGCGGGCAGGTCAGGTAATAGAGCGTGGGGAACGGGGTGCCGTCGGCCAGGCGCGGCGCGGTTTCCACCACATCGGGCAGCCCGCACGGGCAGCGGTGGGCGACGCGCCGCAGCCCGCGTGGCGGCCGGCCAAGCTGCAGCGCGACCACCTCGGCGTCGGAGGTCACCGCGGGCTGCCCCGGTTCGCCTCCTGCACCGAGTGCCAGAGCCGCTCATACCAAGGGGTGAGCGAGGCCGCGGACGCGGCGGCGGAGCCGGCCGTTTGCCCGCCGATGACGATGTAGCAGGCCTCGCCCCGCAGGCACATGTGCAGCTTGTTCCGGGCCAGTTGTTCGACGTACGCGGGATCACCCAGCCGCTGCTGCTGATGCTGCAGCGCAGCCAGCTGGCCGTTGAGCATCTGGCGTTCGGCCTGCAACTGGTCGATCTGACGGCGCTGGGCGATGTACTCGCGGACCGGATAGGCGAGGCTGAGCGCGATCGCGCAGATCACCACGGCGAGCACCGCCGCCCGGCTGGTGAGCCGGGCCCGGTCCCCACCCGGTGGGCGGCCAAGCGCTGGGATCACGGTCCCGCAGGCGTCCTGGGGAAGGCCGTGGCACCGGCGTAGGCGGCGGCGTCATCGAGCAGCTCCTCGATCCGCAGGAGCTGGTTGTACTTGGCGACGCGCTCGGTGCGGGCCGGAGCCCCGGTCTTGATCTGCCCGCAGTTGGTGGCCACCGCGAGGTCGGCGATCGTGGTGTCCTCGGTCTCGCCCGACCGGTGACTGATCATGCACGCGAAACCGCTGCGGTGGGCGAGCGAGACCGCCTCCAGGGTCTCGGTGATCGTGCCGATCTGGTTGACCTTGACCAGGAGGGCATTCGCGCTGCGATCGGCGATGCCACGGCGCAGGCGCTCTGGATTGGTGACGAACAGGTCGTCACCGACGATCTGCGCCCTGCCGCCCAGCGCCTCGGTGAGCGACTGCCAGCCCGCCCAGTCCTCCTCGGCGAGCGGGTCCTCGAGGGAGACGATGGGGTAGGCGTCCAGCCATTCGGCGTACACCTCCATCATCTGGGCCGACGTGCGTGAGCCGCCGTCGAAGCGGTAGGCGCCGTCGGAGTGGAACTCGGTGGCGGCGGCGTCGACCGCGAGGGCCACGTCGCGCCCTGGCTGGAAGCCGGCCTTGCCGATCGCTTCGACCAGGAGGTCGAGCGCGGCCCGGTTGTGCGCCAGGTCGGGCGCGAACCCGCCCTCGTCGCCCACCCCGGTGGACAGCTTGTGCTGGTTCAGCACCGCCTTGAGCGCGTGGTAGGTCTCCGCGCCCCAGCGGATGGCGTCGCTGAACGTGCCCGCGCCGACCGGCGCGATCATGAATTCCTGGATGTCCACGCTGTTGTCCGCGTGCGCCCCGCCGTTCAGCACGTTCATCATCGGCACCGGCAGGACGTGCGCGTTGGGGCCGCCGAGGTAGCGGAACAGCGGCAGCCCGGCCGACTCGGCCGCTGCCTTGGCGACGGCCATGCTGACCGCCGTGATGGCGTTGGCGCCCAGCCGGGACCTGTCCGGGGTGCCGTCCAGGTCGATCATCGCCTGGTCGATGAGCCGCTGATCGTCGGCGTCGTAGCCGAGGAGGTCCGGCTCGATCTCCTCGGTCACCGACATGACGGCCTTGGTGACCCCCTTGCCACCGAAGGCATCTCCGCCGTCCCTGAGCTCGACCGCCTCGAACGCTCCGGTGGAGGCGCCGCTGGGGGCAGCGGCGCGGGCCTGGGTCCCGTCGTCGAGCGCCACCTCAACCTCGATCGTCGGGTTGCCCCGCGAATCCAGGATCTGCCTGGCGTGGATCGCATCGATGGTGGCCAAGACGGCTCCCGGGGAACGGCGGCGAGGTGTTGACATTTGAGCCTAGCCGAGCAGTTGCGGTCCGTCGCAGCGGCCACGCCGCCCCGGCGCCGTCAGGCCACGCCGCCCGGTACGGTCAGGCCACGCCGCCCGGTACGGTCAGGCCACGCCGCCCCGGCGACGCCGGGCCACCCGGCGCGGGCCGTCAGGCCGGGCCGCCGTTCTGCTTCTCCGCCCACCGCTGGACCTGGTCCCGGTAGCTCCGCGCGGCGGCGCGCAGTTCCATTTCGGGGTCGAGCCCGGCCGCGCGCGCCCGGGCCACGAGGGAGAACAGCGCCGCCCCGATCTCGCTGACGCCTTCCGGCCTAGGGCCGTCACCGACAGGCAGGTCGGCAAGCTCCGCCGGGGCGCCGGACCGCTCAGCGCGGCGCTGCAGCTGGGCAGCGAGGGACAACGCGGGCTGGCCGAACGGCACCGACCCCAGCGCCGCGGGCAGCGCACCGCCCCGGCCACCCCGTTCCGCCGCCTTGATCGCGTCCCAGTTGCGCTTGACGTCTTCCGGCCCCGACACCTGCACATCGCCGAACACGTGCGGGTGCCTGCGGATCAGCTTCTCCACGATCCCGGTGGCCACGTCGTCGATGTCGAACCCAGTGCCGTCGGTGCGCTCGGCCGCGACCCGGGCGTGAAACACGACCTGGAGCAGGACGTCGCCGAGTTCGTCGCGCAGCGCCCACTCGTCGCCGCTCTCTAGCGCCTCCAGCGCTTCGTAACACTCTTCCAGCAGGTAGGGGGCGAGCGACTGGTGCGTCTGCCGCGCATCCCATGGGCAGTTCACCCGCAAGGTGTCCATGACCTCGACCAGCCGCAGCAGCGCAGCACCCGTGTCGGCGTCCGGCGGCCGGGCAGCCTGGCTCTCGGTCACCGGATCACCGTGTGCTTCCCCGCCATTCCCCCGCCCTCCGGCCGTCAGCACGCGGGGGTGAGCTGCGGTTTGGGTGTCCGCGACGGCGCGGGCGTGGTCGGCGCCGACAGCGTCGACGGGGCCGGGACCACCGAGTAAGTGCGGTAGTCGAGCTGCCCGTACTGCGGGTTGACCTGGATGTTCAGGCTCTTCGCGGCCACGCATTCCCGGTGGTTGAACTGCACGCTGAGCATCTGGACCCGGGCCTGGGTACGTGGCAGCGTGCCGCCGTTGAGCCTGATGAACATGTCCTTCTGGATGGCCTCGTACCTGCCGAGCTCCGGCAGCATGTCCGGGGCGATGCCGTTGGCCACGGCGAGCTGGACGAACGCGGGCCCGGTGCGCCCGGTCTGCTGGGCCAGGGCGGCAAGCGCCCGCTGACTCTCCCCGGCGGTCACCACGACGTGGTTGCGGGTGGCAAGCTCGTCCCGGATCTGGAACCGCAGCAGCCACCCCAGCACCTGCTGCGGGGCTTGCGACTGCGGGAACTGAAGCTGGATCTTCCCGTGGCTGGCCTGATAGGCGTTCTCCAGGTCCGTCACCTGATCGCTCAGGGTGGTCGAGGTGAGCCGCTGCCCGCCGGTGATCGCGGCCGAACCCATCTTGACCGGCCCGCAGGCCGACAGGGCGCACGTGGCGGCGGCCGCGGCGGCGATCACGAACACGGAGGTGCGAGGCACGACTGCATCCCTTCTCGTGTGGGCCTCAGGCGGCCGGCACGTTCGGCGGGACCGGGCTGTTCTCGCCGAACACCGCCTCGATGAGCTGTCCGCACCAGGCAAGCAGCTCCCTGTCGCGCAGGAGCGGGGCGCCCGGCGGGACAGGCGCTCCGGGGCGGGCACCGGCTACGTCCCTGGGCACCGGTACGAGCATCGTACGCACCGCCGGCTTGAGCAACGTCTTCGGGTACAGCCGCTGCGCCCGCACCTGCCGGGATTCTGGCAGGTCCACCGGCGCGAACCGGATGTGGGTGCCCTGCTGGGTGATGTCGGTCAGCCCGGCCTTGCGGGCCTGCGCCCGGACGCTGGCCACGGCGAGCAGGCCGAGCACCGGCTCGGGCAACGGGCCGTAGCGGTCGGCCAGTTCTTCGCCGACGGCGGTGATGTCCGCGGCGGAGTCGATGGCCGCGATGCGCGTGTACGCCTCCAGCCGGAGCCGCTCACCAGGCACGTAGGAGTGCGGGATGTGCGCGTTCACCGGCAGTTCCACCCGGACCTCGGCGCGTTCGGCCGGGCCGGCGTCGCGCAATTCGCCGACCGCCTCGCCGATCATCCGCACATAGAGGTCGAAGCCGACCCCGGCGATGTGGCCGGACTGCTCCCCGCCCAGCAGATTGCCGGCCCCCCGGATCTCCAGGTCCTTGAGCGCCACGTACATCCCGGCGCCCATCTCGGTGTGCTGGGCGATGGTGGCCAGCCGCTCGTGCGCCGTCTCGGTCAGCGGCCTCTCCGGCGGGAACAGGAAGTAGGCATAGGCGCGCTCACTGGCCCGGCCGACCCGGCCGCGCAGCTGATGGAGCTGGGCCAGCCCGTAGACGTCGGCGCGGTCCACGATCAGCGTGTTGGCGTTGGGGATGTCCAGCCCCGACTCGACGATCGTC
The DNA here is from genome assembly GCA_963734725.1 of uncultured Actinomycetes bacterium. Classification (GTDB taxonomy): domain Bacteria; phylum Actinomycetota; class Actinomycetes; order Streptosporangiales; family Streptosporangiaceae; genus DASXKD01. The sequence goes on along the minus strand of CAVTIX010000018.1, from coordinate 143,719 downwards.
GTGGCCACTAGCACATCGTGCTTGCGGTCGAGGAACTCCAGCATGATCCGTTCGAGCGCGTGCTCGTTCATCTGGCCGTGCGCCGCCACGACCCTGGCCTCCGGCACCAGGTCCGCGACCCTGGCGGCGACCTTGTTGATCGAGGAGACCCGGTTGTGCACGAAGAAGACCTGGCCGTCGCGCAGCAGTTCCCGCCGGATTGCCGCGGCGATCTGCTTCTCCTCGTAGGGGCCCACCATGGTCAGCACCGGGTGCCGTTCCTCGGGCGGGGTCAAGATGGTGGACATCTCCCGGATCCCCGCGACGCCCATCTCCAGCGTGCGCGGGATGGGCGTCGCGGACATCGACAGCACGTCCACCTCGGTGCGCAACCGCTTCAGGTACTCCTTATGCTCCACCCCGAACCGCTGTTCCTCGTCGAGGATGACCAGGCCCAGGCGGGCGAACCGGGTGTCCGGGGACAGCAGCCGGTGGGTCCCGATCACCACGTCCACCGTGCCGTCGGCCAGCCCGCGCAGCGTCTCGGCGACCTTGGCGTCGCTCTGGAACCGGCTCAGCGTCCGCACCACCACGGGGAACGGCGCGTACCGCTCGCTGAACGTGGACTGGTGCTGCTGCGCCAGCAGCGTGGTGGGCACCAGCACGGCCGCCTGCATGCCGTCCTGCACCGCCTTGAACGCGGCGCGGACCGCGATCTCGGTCTTGCCGTAGCCGACATCGCCGCAGATGAGCCGGTCCATCGGCACCGGCCGCTCCATGTCCCGTTTTGCCTCGTCGATCGCGGCAAGCTGGTCGGGGGTTTCCACGTAGGGGAACGCGTCCTCCAGTTCCCGCTGCCACGGCGTATCCGGGCCGAACGCATGGCCGGGCGAGGCCATCCGCGCCGAGTAGAGCCGGATCAGTTCCGACGCGATCTGCCGCACGGCCTTGCGGGCGCGTCCCTTGGTCTTGGCCCAGTCCGCGCCGCCGAGCCGGTGCAGGCTGGGCATCTCCCCGCCGACGTACCGGGTGACCTGGTCAAGCTGGTCAGTCGGCACGTAGAGCCGGTCCGGCGGCTGGCCCCGCTTGCCGGGCGCGTACTCGATGACCAGGTATTCCCTGACCGCGCCCTGGATGCTGCGGCTGGTCATCTCCTGGTACCGCCCGACGCCGTGCTGCTCGTGCACCACGTAGTCGCCGGGCGTGAGCTGGAGCGGGTCGATGCCACCGCGCCTGCGGCTTGGCATCCGCCGGGACTCGCGCGGGCCCGCATGCTGGCCGACCAGGTCCGCCTCGGTGAGCACCGCTAGCTGCACGGACTCCCAGGTGAACCCGTGCGGGATGAGCCCCGTGGTCACGCACGGCACCCCGGGTTCCGGCACGTCGTCCAGGTCACCGAGGCGGGCGCCAAGGCCCTCACCGCGCAGCACCTCGGCCAGGCGCTGGGCCGGGCCGTGTCCCTCGGTGACGAGCACGACCCGCCAGCCCTCGCCCAGCCAGCCCCGGACGTCGGCCAGCGCCCGGCCGGTATCGCCGCGGTAGGCAGGGGCCGGTCCCGCGCCGAGCCGCAGCGCAGGCCGGTCCTGGCTGCCGGAATCGCTCCCCGGCATTTGGAAAAACGAAGCGTCAGGGCCGTCCTCACCCGCTCCGCGTGGCCCGCCGCCCGTGCTGGCAGGAGCAGCGCCCTCCGCGGCTGGACTGGCGTCGGGCGCGGAACCGTCGAACGGGGTGATGGTCCACCAGGGCAGCCGCAGGTTGTCGGCGGCGGCCCGCACCTGGGTGATCGGCTGGAACGCGGACGCCCCGAGATCGAGCGGCGCCTGGCCGCCGGCCGCGGCGTTCACCCAGGACGCTTCCAGGAACTCCCGGCTGGTGCGGACCAGATCGGCGGCCCGCGCGCGGATCCGCTCGGGATCGCAGGCGAGGATCACGCCCCCGGCGGGCACGTGGTCGAGCAGTAGCTCCATCCGGGGCGCGAGCACCGGGGCCAGGGCCTCCATGCCCTCCACCGTGATCCCGTCGGCCAGCTTGCCGAGCACGTCGGCGAGCCCGGGGTGATCGGCGGCGAGGTGCTTGGCCCGGTCCCGCACGTCGGGCGTCAGCAGCAGCTCCCGGCACGGCGGCGCCCACAGGCCTTCGGCAGCCGGGCCGAGGCTGCGCTGGTCGGCCACGCGGAAGAACCGGGTCTCCTCGACAACGTCGCCGAACAGCTCCACCCGGACCGGGTGCTCTTCGGCCGGCGGGAACACGTCGATAATGCCGCCGCGGACCGCGACCTCGCCGCGCCGCTCGACCAGGTCGGTCCGGGTGTAGCCGATGTCCACGAGCCGGGCCAGCACCTCGTCCAGGTCGCAGGTGTCGCCTTCGGCCAGCTTGACCGGCTCGACGTCGGCCAAGCCGCTTGCCATCGGCTGAAGCAGGGCACGCACCGGGGTCACCACCGCGGTGACCGCGGCGGTCCGCGAGCTGGCCGGGTCCGGGTGGACCAGCCGGCGCAGGACCGCCAGGCGCTGGCCGGAGGTGTCCGAGCGCGGGGAAAGCCGCTCGTGCGGCAGCGTCTCCCAGGCGGGGAAGTAGGCCACGCTGCCTGCGGGCGCCACGGAGCTGAGGGCCCCGGCCAGTTCCTCCGCCTCCCTGGCGGTGGCGGTGACCGCGAGCAGGAACCGTGCGGCGTGGCCGGGCAGGCCGGTCAGCGCCGCGGCCAGGAACGGCCGGAGCGCGGCCGGCGCGGTCACGTCCGCGCCGTCGACCGGGACAACGCCGCCACCGTCCACCGAGGCGAGGTCTGCGACCTGACGGAACTGGGGGTCGTCGGCGATGGCGCTGAGGAGACCGGCGAGGCTCATGGCATCCCTGGGTAGACAGCACGAAAGGCCCGCATTAGGGCCATGCCCTACAGGTCATCCAGCCCGGCAGAGACCTATCTGGCACACCCCGACGTCAGCGAGCGCTGGACGCGGATGCGGGATACTTCCACCTTATTGCCTTCTGACCGGCAGTTGTCCCAGTCACGTGGGGACGTTTCCGGCGCGGGCCGCAGAACCTTCTGCGGCTCCCCCATAAATTCGCAAAAGCATCAGGCTACGCTATGGTCCCGTGACACCGGAGAACGGGAACCCCGGGGAGAACCCGACGGGAGGGGGAACCGGTCCCGCCCCCAGGCGCGCCGCCGGAAGGCAGCCCGCCCGTGTGGTCAGCCGGGCGCGGCCGGGCAGCCGTCAACGGGCCGCGCGCGCCGACGATGACCAGAGCGCCGCCCCGCCGAAAACGCCAGCGCCCGCCGGCCCGCCGGAGGCAACGGCCGGCCCCGCACCGGCCGAGCCTGATGACACCGTCCCGCCGCTGCCAGCAGAGGGCATCACCCGGCCCGCCCCGGCCGCCGCAGCGCCGGACGCGCGCCCCGCCGATGCTCCGGCAGCGCCGCCTACGGCTGTCACACCCGCACCCGGCCCGTCTGCAGTGCCAAGCGCCGCTCCGCCGCTGCCAGCGGAGGGCATCACCAGGCCAGCCCCGGCTGCCGCAGCAGCGCCGGACGCGCCTCCGGCCGGCAATTCCGCACGGGTACCGCCCGCCGGCGCGCGACCGGCCCCCGCCAGCGGTTCGCCGGCCACCCCGCCAGCCAGCAGCCCGGCAGGCAGCCCGGCCCGTCAGCCCGCAACCGCCACACCATCGGCGCGCCAGGCGCCCAATTCGGCAACGCCGTCCCCAGCAGGGTCACCTGCGCCCGCCGCGCCTGCCGGATCAAGCGCGGACGTCGCACGGCCGGTCGCGGCCGGCGCGAGCGCCGTTGCGCCCGGCGCCTCGGGTGATTCGCCGAAGGACCCGGCGCCGGCCAGCGACCCGCCGGATGTACCCGCCGATACGTCCTGGCGGTTTGTGCCCGCCACCGCCGGAGCGCGCCCGCCTTTGCCTGGGCCCGCGGCCGATGCGCTGGCAGAGACCGACTTGTTGCCCGCGGTCCCGGCTGCGGACCGGCCTGCGACGCCGGGCGCCGAGCTGGCAACCGGCGTGCCCGCGACGGCTGCGGACGAACCGGCGGACACCGGGTGGTTCCAGCCTCCGGTGCCGAGCTCGGTGCCCTACGAGTTCCCTTCCACCGGCAGCGTGCGGCTGCTGCCGCCCGCGGGCCGTGGCCCGGGCACTCCGTCCGGTGCGCCTGGCGCGTCATCCCCGGCCAGGTTCCGCGCGGCAACCCCCGGCCCGGCGGCGCCCGCGGCGCCGGTACCGGGCCGAGCCGCGACCAGGCCGCCGGCCCCCGCTGCTCCTCCGGCTACCGATACTCCCCCGGCTACCGCCGCCCCAGCCCCTGCGCCGCGCGCCGCGCGCCGCCCGGTCGGCGCGTCGTCGGCGGCCGCTCCCCCGGCCATGGTGATTCCGGCCGGTCCTGGTTCCGTGGGCACCGCTCCCACGGGCGCCGCTTCGGGCGCGGCCGATGCCGGGAGAGCGGTCCTGGCCGCGCCGGCGCCGCGCCTGGCCAGGGATGACCTGTTCGGCCGGCACATCCGGTCCTACGCGGCGGAGCACTCCGGGCAGCAGATCGCGATTCTGCAGGCCGGCTGCACCACCGCGGAGGACCTGGGCGTGGACGCGCTGAGCGCCGCCGGCGCCAGCCTGAGCATCAGCATGATCGACGAGGACAGCGAGGTCGCCCGCGCGGCCGTCGCCCAGCATCAGCATCTCGCCGGTGCCGTCCTCGCCGACCTGCGCAGCGTGCCGCTCCCGCCGCGGGCCTATGACATCGTCCAGTGTTCGGAGTTGCTGACCCGGGTTGAGCATGCCGAACTGGTCCTGGACCGGCTGCTTGCCGCCGTCAAGCCGGGCGGGCTCCTGCTGCTGCGGTTCCGCGACCGGGACAGCGCGGCGGGCTTTCTCGACCGGGTGCTGCCCGGGCCTGTCCAGCAGGCCATCTGGCACAAGCTGCAGCCCGGTGAGCCCGGGCCGCATTTCCCGGTGTACGAACGGCTCGCCTCCGCCCGCGGCGTTCAGGCCTATGTCCTGCTGCACGGCCTGGTGGTCGCGGAGCGCGGGGCGCTGGGCGGGCTGGCCGGGGGGCTGCCGCGGGGCCCGCATGGATACCTTGCCGCGCAGAAGATTGTGGCCTGGCTGTCCCGCGGCCGGCTGACCGCAGCGCACGAAGATCTGCTGTACGTCATCCGCAAGCCGGAGGACAGGTTCGCCCGGATACTCTGAGCCGCGGGTAGCGAACGGGGACGGCCCGCAGGACACGGCTCATGGCCGTCCTGGCGGCCGGCGCCCAGGTGGCGGAGCGGATGCGCAGCGGCGGTTGCCGGCCTGCCGGAACCGCCTGGCCCGGCCGTCACTGTGCGTGTACCCTCGGGCTTGCCTGGCGGTTGCCGGGGCCTGGATCACGGCCCAGCGGAGTGGGCTGGCCCATACGGAGGTGGATGTGACCGCTGAGGCGGCGGCCGGGCCGGCCGCGGACATCACCGGCCTTCCCTCCTGGACTCTCACCGAAGGTCAGCTCGGCGACCTGGAACTCCTGTTGATGGGCGCGTTCCCACCGCTGACCGGATTCCTCGGCCCGGCCGACGTGGCGGCGGTCACCGAGAAGGGCGCGCTCGTGGACGGCACGCCATGGCCGGTGCCCGTGGTGCTCGACGTTCCCGAGAGCGCGGTTCCGGCGGCGGCGACCAAGCTCACGCTCAACGACCCCGAAGGCGCCCCGCTGGCCATCCTGGACATCACCGGACGGTCCCCGGTGCGGCAGCAGGAACGCTACGGGCAGACGGGCCGGCATGCGCGGGCGGATAGCGCCGGCGCGGCCATGGTCCGGCTCAGCGGGCCGGTGACCGGGTTCCGCGAGCCCGAGCACGGCCCATTCCGGGCGTTGCGGCGGACCCCGGCGCAGGTGCGGGCGGAGCTGGGTGATGGCCCGGTGCTCGCGTTCGCGACCCGGCGCCCGCTCAACAGCCGCCAGATCGGCCAGCTCCGGCATTTCGCCGGGCAGCTCAAGGCCAGGCTGCTGCTTCTGCCGCTGGTCAGCGGCCCGGCTGAGGTGGTGATCCGGCCGGAGGCGCTGGTGCGCGCGGTGAACGCGGCGGCCAGGCACCTGCCGCCCGGCACCCTGCTCGTGCCGGTTCCGCTCGCACCCAGGGACACCACCGGGGCACGAGAGATCGCGATCCGGGCCGTGGTCGCGGCTGCCTACGGCGCCACGCACCTGCTCATGGACGAGCGCGACGCGGACCGCGGTGGCCGGCTTGCCCACGACGATGTGCGCGTCGAGGCGCCGATCCCGGTGATGCCCGGTGGCGAATGGGCATACGACCGGGCGGCCGAGGTGTGGCGCCCGCTCGCGCTCATCGAGCCCGGCACCGAGCAGTCCGACCTGGCCGCCGGCGAGCTGGAAGACCTGCTCGACCGGGGTGAGGACGTGCCCGCATGGTTTGCGCCGCCGGGGGTGACCGCGGAGCTGCGCCGGGCCCGCCCGCCGCGGCGGGAACGCGGCGTGGTCGTTTTCTTCACCGGCCTGTCCGGATCCGGCAAGTCGACGATCGCCCGGGCACTACGCGACGCCCTGGCCGAGCGCGGCGACCGGACGGTGTCATTGCTCGACGGAGACCTGGTCCGGCAGCTCCTGTCGGCCGGGCTCACCTTCTCCCGCGCCGACCGCGACCTGAACATCGCCCGGATCGGTTACGTGGCCACCGAGGTCGCCCGGCACGGCGGCATCGCGATCTGCGCGCCAATCGCCCCCTACGAGGCGGCCAGGGCACAGGTGCGCCGGATGGTCAGCGAGGTGGGCGATTTCCTGCTCATCCACGTCGCGACGCCGGTAGCGGTCTGCGAGGCACGCGACCGCAAGGGCCTGTACGCCAAGGCACGCGCAGGGCTCATCGAACACTTCACCGGGATCTCCGACCCGTACGAGGCGCCGAGAAACGCCGACCTGACTATCGACACGTCGGTGATGAGCAGGCAAGAGGCGGTGGAGGCGGTGTTCGGGCTGCTTACCGGCGGTGGCTGGCTGAAGGACCCCGCAAGCTAATCGTCGTCCTCCGCCCGGGCGCCGGCGTCGAGCCTGGACCGGAACGAGGTGAGCCGCCTGCTTAGCGCGCCCGCCATGGCGTCGCGCTGGCGGGACAGGAGCACGTAGCTGGCCGCGCCGCTCAACAGCAGGGCCAGGCCGAGCAGCAGCAGCCCCCGCGCGCCGGCCAGGTAGATCAGGCCGGTCGCCGCGACGAACAGCAGGATCCTCGCGGTGGTATAAGCAACCGTGGCGCGCATAACGAGCCCAGCTTAGGGCAATGCGCGGCGTTGCCTCACGGCCGGTGGATTACTGCGGGGTGTCAATCGGGGGGCCGCGCCGTGGCACTGTCACCCGGGGACCGTGCGTGGTCCTTCCCGGATCGCGGCCCCGGGGCGGGGCGCCGGACCGGCTGGGGCGCGGAGGCACTCAGCGAGCAGCGCCGGATCGATGTTCCCGCCCGACAGCACCGCCACGGGAGTGTGCGCGCGAGGCAGGTCGTCCCGGAACAGCCAGGCGGCCACAGCCACGACGCCGCCGGGTTCGGCAACCAGCCGGGCCCGGGTCGCCGTCAGCCGGATCGCCTCGCGGATCTCGTCCTCGGTGACGGTGACGATGTCATGGACGAGGCCGAGTATGTGCTGCAGCGGCAGCTCACCGACCTGCTCCACCCGCAGCGCGTCGGCGATCGTCCGCCCGGTGGCGCTGGGCGGCCACGCGACCCGTTCGCCGCGCCGCAACGACTCCCGCGCGTCCGCGGCGAGCTCCGGCTCCACCCCGATCACCTTGGCCCCAGGGCATGCCACGCAGACGGCCGCCGCGATGCCCGAGATCAGGCCGCCACCGCTGACCGGGACCAGCACCAGGTCCGCCTCGGGGCAGTCGGCCGCGATCTCCAGGCCGATCGTGCCCTGGCCCGCGATCACGTCACGGTGGTCGAACGGCGGGATCAGCGTGTGCCCGTGCCGGTCGGCCAATTCCTGCGCGCCGGCGATCCGGGCCGCCAGCGTGGGCTCGACGGTCACGATCCGCGCCCCGTGCCGGGCCGCCGCGGCGACCTTGACCTCAGCGGCGTCGCTCGGCACGACCACGACCGCCGGAACGCCCAGCGCCGCGGCCGCGTACGCGACGGCGAGGCCGTGGTTCCCGCTGGAGTGTGCCACCACTCCCCGCGCGCGCTGCGCAGCGGACAGCGCGCTGATCGCCGCGAAGGCGCCGCGCAGCTTGAAGGACCCGGTGGGCTGCAGGGACTCGGGCTTGACGAGCAGGCGCGGCGTGGTTTCCGGGAACGGGACCAGCGGCGTCCGGACGGTCACCCTGTCCAAGCGGGCCGCCGCGGCCCGGATCTCCTCGATCGTAACTAGGGAATGTCCCATAGATCACCCAGCCTGGCATAGACCTAGGGGACGCGCCTAGCGCCATCACCGGCCAGCCCATGTGGGCCGAGGACGCCTGGTGCGTTGCGGCAACAGATTACCCGCCCGGGCACTGGTTCTTACGCCCTGGCGGTTCGCGCCGACACGATCCCCGCTTACCGGGATTGCCGGCAAACCCCGATGAGTGGTACCCGTAGCGCCGGCGCGGAACAAGATAATCACATCGGGTGGTGAAATAACGCCCCGGCGTATTCCTTAATCGGGCGGCGCAGGCCCGCGGCGCCACCGCGGCCGTCCAGCCACCCGGCTGTGACCTCCCATGCACAGCGGATGGGATCGGCCCGGCCCTCTCCCGCGCCGTGCCCCATGAAGGCCGGCCGGGTCTGCCGGAAGCTGACAAGCAACACCAGCGGCTCATTTTTTGGGAAAACAAGGAAGTAAACGGATGTTTTCGCGACACTGATGGCATGCTCCGAAACGGAGATTAGGAGGGGTAGGACGTGGATGGGAACAATGAGCGCCTTCTCACTCCCGGGGAGGTGGCTGCGCTCTTCCGAGTAGACCCGAAGACGGTTACCCGGTGGGCGGCATCCGGCCGCATCAGCAGCATCCGGACACCCGGGGGGCACCGCAGGTTCCGCGAGTCGGAAGTGCGCGCGTTGCTCCGCGGCGAGTCGGCGGGCAGCGCTTCGGCGTCTTGAACCTCTCGACACGCACCCGGGGCTGACTGGGTCCGTCACATCAACGCCGCGCGGAGGTCCGTCGTTATCACGCGGAGCGGCGCCAAACCATGACATACCGGACGCCGAACCGGCCGTTTCGCGTGATAAGACGGGAAGTGGGAGCCGGGTTGGCGTGGCACCAGCCAGCTGGTCTACTGCGCGCTCAGCCGGGTTCCCGGGGCTCGCCGGCGTCGTGTTGCCGGCTGGCGAGGTAATCCTCGAACTCGCGGCGCAGCGCCTCGTCATCTTCCCGCCAGCGGCGCCGCTGGCGGTCGACTTCTTCCTCGGAGATTGCCTGGCTGGCGAGCCGCGCGTACTCCGGGTCTGCCGGGCTGACCTCGACGTAGGCGTCACCCACCACGTGGCCCTGATGGTCGAAGGCGGACTCGGGGGCCATGAGGTTTCCGTTGGGCAGCCTGATGACAAACATCCGAATCACTCAGATCCCGTAGCGCACATTGAAGTACAGCATGACATCTAGCGCGGTCCTTGTGTCGCCACCCAGCATGTCCACGAGCGCGGGCCGCTGGCTCGAGGCGATGGCCGCGAACGCATCCGCGAAGAACTCCCGGCGGCCCAGCGATCCTTCCTGCCGGTGGAAATCACTCACCAGGCGCAACTGGCAGCGCCCGTAGAGCGCGCGGAACTCATCCGAGTCCGACTGCCACATGCCGCCGGGCCCGTCCAGGTCATCGAGGGCATGGCCGATCTCATGGCACACCACATCCGGGGCCGCGGAGGGCCGCGTGCCAATGATGATCTTGCGTTCGCCGTAGGCGCCCGCGCAGGCGTCCCACGTTGCACGGCCCGATGGCAGCGAAACCCCGTGCAGACGGCCCATGTCATCGAGGTCGGGCACCCCACCGGGCCCCACGTGGATCGCATCAACGCCATCGGCGAGGCGCGTGGACACCGAGAGGGGCAGTTCGGCCAGGCGGTCGATGGACCGCACCACCTCCGGAGGCGGCACCGCGCCCTCGGCCCAGTCGCGATGCAGCACCTTTTCCAGCGGTCCGCAGTCCCGGTGGCCCACCGCCACCTTGCGGGCTTCCGCGGCCTCGTACCACCCGTTGTGCGCCTCGCTCACCTGCGCCGCCGCGCGCTGCCGCGCGGCCTCCGCCGCCCGCGCCTGCGCGGCCCGTGCCGCGATCGTGGCCGGGGCGGCAGACCGGGGCGCGCCGCGGACCGCCGCCCTCGCGGCCCCGACGCGGCGACTGCCGCCACGTCCCGGGCTATCGCTCCTCCCGGGCTTGGCCGACCTGGACGGCTTGCTGACCGGGCGCACCCTCGCCTCCTGGACCGGCGAGGCGAACGGCCCGTTCCCCGGCGCCTGCGCCGGGATGGTCTCCACTGGCACCGGCGCCACCGGATGAGACTGGTCGGCTCGGCGATGCCGCCCGCCCGCGGGCACCGGCTGGGAGGCCCCCGGGCGCCATCGGGCTGCCCGGCCCCGCAAGCGAGCCGATCCTTGCCACAGCACCCAGCGGAGGCGGTCGAAGAGCCGCAGCCGCATATTTCTAACTCCCACGATCGGCGTTGCAGCCGCCAGGGTACGACGAAAATGCCGCCACCGTCATCTTTCGCTACGTACTGTCATGAGTTGCGGGGTTACCAGGGAAAGCGATGCCGAGTCAGTTCATTTGCCCACGAGGTGGCAAAACGCCAGTTAGGCTGCCGCCATGGTGCTCCTGGGTGTGGTATCCACGCTGGTCATCGCCGTACTGATGGCCGCCACCCTGGGCGCGCTGCTGCTGACAGGGCGGGCCTGGCGGCGCCGGCGGCCCCCAGGACGGCCGGGTCCGGCGGCTGATGACGCATTGCGACGACATCCCGCAGGGCGGGCCCGGCATGGCGGGACCGCAGAGGGGAACCCAGGGCCGACGATCGGGCCAGATGATGATCCTGAGTTCATCAGCTCGCTCGAATGGCTGATCCGCGGGGGCGACCCGGACGAAGAACCCTGACCCGGTCCAGGGTCAGGGCATGCCCCATAGATCATCCAGCCTGCTGCGTGTCCGCCGGACGGGCGCCTCGCGGCGTTGTCGTCGTCGCCCATAGCTCCGCTATGGGCGCCTCCTCCGCCTTGCGATCTCCACCCGCCTCCCCATTCCCCTTCATGCGGCCGCTCGCGACGGCATAGATCTACGGGACGCGCCCTAGTTGATGCCGGCGTAGCTGTGCAGGCCGGTGATCCAGAGGTTGACACCGACCAGGTTGAACACGAGGCTGGCGAACCCGATGAGCTGGATGTAGGCCGCCTTGCGGCCGCGCCAGCCGGCCGTGGCCCGGGCGTGCAGGTACCCGGCGTACACCACCCAGGTGATGAACGCCCACGTCTCCTTGGGGTCCCAGCCCCAGTACCTGCCCCAGGCCTGGTCCGCCCAGATCGCCCCGGCGATGATCGCGAACGTCCAGATCGGGAACGCGAAGATCACGGTCCGGTAGGAGAGCCGGTCCAGGGCGTCGGCCGGGGGAAGCCGGTGCAGCACCGCGCCGAGCCCGGCCCCGGGGTCGGCCGCGTTCCGCCTCGTGTGCCGGTCCGCGATCAGGTACAGGACGGTCAGGACCGCCGCGACGATGTAGGACCCGATGGCCACGGTCATCGTTGTGACGTGGATCCAGATCCAGTAAGAGTGCAGCGCGGGGACGAGCGGGCCGGCCGCGGTGTACAGGACGGTGGCGCACAGGCCGAGCGCCAGCACGATCGGCGCCATGAGGAACAGCCCGACCGAGTAGACGCGGAACCGGATCAGCAGCAGCAGGAACGCGATCACCGCGGCGCACGTGATCGCCATGACGAACTCGTACATGTTGCCCCACGGCACCCGGTGCTCGGCCAGCCCGCGGGTGGCGATGCCCAGGATCTGGGTGACGAGCCCGATCACGGTCAGGGCGAGCGCGGCCCGGACCCACGGCCCGGCAGGCGCGCCGCTCGCCCGCCACCGGCTAGCCGCCACCACCCCCGGCCCACCGTCCGCGCCGCCGCCAGCTCTGGCAGCCGCCTGAGCCGGGACCACGGTCTCCGCCGTCTCAGCGGTCTCCCCGGCCTCGGTGACATGCCCTGGGGCATCCGCCGCCGGTGCGGCGACCCCGGCGGCCACGGCGACCCGGGCCCGCTCGGCCACCACCCCAGCGTCCGTCTGCTTCTCAGCCACGCGCGGCGCCGCGCGGCGCCCAAAAGCGAAGTCCCCGGCGAAGGCCAGCACGGCCAGCGCGTAGAAGAACACCGTCGCCAGCAGGAAATGATCGCTGAGCTGAGCGAGCCCAATATTCACAGGAGGCACAAGCCTCACTCCCTCTCGTCAGTTTCTGAGGGCACGTCTATTGCTGCATCTGCAGACGGCACGTCTGGTGCCGTCGTGGGCGCAGACGCGTCGTGGTGGGCCGTCGGTGATATTACGGACGGCGTTGCGCCGGCCGGGACAGCACCGTGCGGACCATACTCCCCAGCAGGGGTTGCACCCGGCGGGGCATCGTCGTGCGGACCACGCTCCCCCGAATCCGCCAAAGTGGCCGACAACTCCGCCGAGAGATCCGCGAACTCCGCGCCGAACGTCTCCGACGACTCGGTCCGGGCCAGTCCCGCGAACTCGACCGTGCTGCCTCCCCCCGCCGCCGGCCCGGCGCGCAGGAACACCCTGCGCCTGCGGACCAGGAAGGACACCAGCAGACCAGCCAGCGCCGCGATGGCGGCGATGAGCGCGGGGAGCTGCCCCGGGTCATAGGTGATGGCCAGGCTGATCCACTGCCGGTACCCGGTGAAGGTGAGCGTGCCCATCCCGTGCGGCAGCCGGATCGACTGCCCTGGCGACAGCGGCCGCGGCCGGACCGCCAGCCGGTGCAGGCCGGCGGTGTTGAGCTGGTAGACCGACTGCGGCACGCCGCTGTTCATGCCGAGGTTGCCCGCGAAGGAGACCAGGCTCACCGCCGGCCGGTACGGCGCGGGGAACGCCGAATTCAGTTTCCCGCCGACGTCGACCGTGGTCGGCAGGAACACCCCGGCGAAACCAAGCTGCTGCGGGCGGGCGTCCGGCACCTTGACCACGCCTTCGGACATGAGGCTGTTCACGGCGACCGGGATGAACGGCACCGGCCCGTTGAACACCACGTGGCCGGTCCCGTCGGTGACCCGGAACACCGGGGCGTACCCGTGGCCGATCAGGTACACCTTCACGTTGTCCACGTTCAGCGGGTGGTTCACCTGCAGGTCGTAGCGCTGCGTCGCCGCCCCGGGCTGCGATTGGTAGCTGAGGTTGGCGTTGAACGAGGCCGGTTGCCCCATGTCAGGCCCCGAAGAGACGTAGCGCGCGCTGAACGAGTTCAGCGCGATCGAGAATGGCTGCAGGTCCGCCGCCGATACCAGCCGTCCCGGGTGGAACTGATCCAGCGCGGTCACCGTATTTCCAAAAGACTGCCCGGCGACGAGCAGACGGTTCGCCTTGTAGCCAAACAGCCCGCCCATGCTGACCGCGGCCAGCAGCGCTAGCAGCGCGAGGTGGAACAGCAGGTTGCCGGCCTCCCGCAGATAGCCCTTTTCCGCCGAGATCCAGCCGTCCCCGGTGCGCACCCGGAACCGCTTGCCCGCCAGCAGCGCTGACGACGCGGCCAGCGCGGCGTCGGCGGCCAGCGGCGATGCCATGGTGCTCACCAGCGGCAGCCGGGACAGGTTCCGCGGGGCCCGTGGCGGCTGCTGGCGTGCCGCGAAGGCCATCCGGAACGTCCGCGGGACCACGCACCCGGCGAGAGAGACGAACAGCAGCAGGTAGATCGCCGCGAACCAGGGCGCACCGAACACGTTGAACAGCGAGAACCTGGCCAGCCAGGGGGCCAGCACGGGGTGCGCGGCGTAGTACTGCTGCACCGCCTGCGGGTCGATGCCCTGCTGCGGCAGCACCGACCCCGGCACGCTGCCCAGCGCCAGCAGGAAAAGCAGGATCAGCGCGGTGCGCATCGAGGTGAGCTGGCGCCAGCCCCACCTGGCCCATTGCAGTATGCCGAACGGACCCCCGGAGGCTGGCCTGCGCCCGCGCGGAGCGGGGCCCTGGGCCTGAGGGCCCGGCTCGCCCGTGGCTTCCCCTGGGTGGCCTGCGGCTGGGTGGCCTGCGGCCGCCGGGACGCGGACCTCGGTCACCGGGCCGCCTCCCGACGTGCTCGTGTCACCGGGTCACCGTCGCTGGGCCTGATCATGCCGGTGCCGCCAGAGCCTGGCTGATCAGGCCGTGCAGGCCCAGGTAGGACACCTCGCCGATGACGCGGGCAGCGATCCGGCCGTTGCGCCCGATGACCAGCGTGGTCGGGATTCCCGCAGGCGGGACGGTGTCCCGGAAGGCCAGCGCGATCTCGTCACCGGGGTCGTTCAGGCTGGGGTAGCTGATGCCGAAGCGGCTCTGGAACGCCTCGGCGGTTGCCGGGCTGTCCCTGATGTCCACGCCGAGGAACCGGACGCCGCGGGGGGTGAACTGCCGGGCCAGTTGCGCCAGCGGCGGCGCCTCGGCACGGCACGGGGTGCACCAGGATCCCCAGAAGTTCACCACCACCACGTGGCCGTGGTACTGGGCCAGGGCGAACTTGCTGCCGGACAGCAGGGTCCCGGTGACCCGGGGCGCGGCCGGGCCGGAGGTGGCGCCGTACACCGTGGTCCCCGCGCTGCCGGACACAAAGCTCTGCCCGTTGCTCGCGGCGGTGCTCTGCCCGATCGCCCCGCCCTCACAGGCGGCCAGCGCCAGCGAAGCCCCGAGCGCGAGCGCGGCCGTGCGGGCAGCGCTCCGGGCAGCCGGGCGGCGGGCGCGCAGGCGCACCGGCCCGGGCTGGGAGAGGATGCCCCCGTGGCGCGGGCATCGCGGCAGACGGGACAGAATGATCTCCTACAAGCGGTAGTGCCGCGCCCTATTGTGCCGGATCCAGCGCCCGGCCATGACACCGGCCCGCTGCCGAGCCGCGCGGCCTGGGCAAACCAGGCCAACCCTGATCCCGTACGGCGCCGGCCTGGCGCACCAGGCTGGCCTAATCCGTGGTTCCTGGGAGCGGGCCCTCAGGCGCCGTGCGCCCCGCCGCGGCCGCCGCCGGCCGGCTCGGCGTAGCTGATGGCGGTGATCGTGCCGTCGGTGTAGGTGAAGCTGGTCACGCTGCCCAGGGCGCACTCCCGGCGGCCCGGGTGGTGCCACAGCCGGCGTTCCTCGGCCGACCTGCGGGCCACCCAGATGGCCAGTTGATGGCTGACGAGGACCGCCTCGTGCCCGCGCGCCTCCTGCGCCGCGTCGGTCATGACCGACTGCATCCTGGCCGCGATGCCCGTGTACGGCTCGCCCCAGGACGGGCGGAACGGGTTGGCCATGCGCGGCCAGTTGGCAGGCCGGCGCAGCGCGGGGAACCCGATGTCGAACCGCTCCCCCTCGAAGTGGTTCCACGGCTCGATCAGCCGCTCGTCCACCCGCGCTTCGAGGCCGAACTGCGCGGCGACCGGGGCGGCGGTCTCCAGCGCCCGTTCCAGCGGTGATGACAGCAGCAGCGTGACGTCCCGCCCGGCCAGGAACGCCGCGGCGGCCTTGGCCATGTGCTCGCCCTCGGGTGAGAGGTGGAAGTCGGGCAGGCGGCCGTAGAGAACTCCGCCGGGGTTGCTGACCTCGCCGTGGCGGAGCAGGTGAACCACCGTCGTGTCGGGCATGGCGCGCTCAGCCTACTGGATCTCCAAGTGGCCCGAGGAGCCGCCATCGGCGCCCGGATCCGGCACGGCCGCCGTGGGCCGGCCCTCATCCTGGCGGATTCGCTAGCGCGGAGGCGGCCGCTCGCGCCGCGGCGGGCAGCGCCTCGGCGATACGGCCCAGCGCCTCGTCGTCGTGCGCGGCGGAGACGAACCACGCCTCGTACGGCGAGGGCGGCAGGTAGATTCCGGCGGCCAGCATGGCATGGAAGAAGGCCGCGTACGCGGCGCTGGACTGGCGGCGGGCCCCGTCGAAATCCCGCACCGGTCCGGTGGTTCCCAGGAACACCGAGAAAAGATTCCCCGCCTCCTGGCGCCGGAACGGCGCCCCCGCGGCGACGAGGGCCTCGGCGGCGAGCTTGGCCACCTCGGCGGCTACCGCATCCACCCGTGCGTACACCTCCGGGGTGCAGGCGCGCAGCGTGGCCAGGCCCGCTGCGGTGGCCAGCGGGTTCCCCGACAGCGTGCCCGCCTGGTAGACGGGCCCGAGCGGGGCGAGCAGGTCCATGATCTGGGCCCGGCCGCCGAACGCCGCCGAGGGCAGGCCGCCGCCCATCACCTTGCCGAACGTCATCAGGTCCCCGGCCACGCCCTCCCGGCCGTACCAGCCCGACCTGGTCACCCGGAACCCGGTGAGCACCTCGTCCATGATGAGCAGCGCGCTGTGCTCGGCGGTGAGCGCCGCGAGCACCTCGTTGAACCCGGGCTCGGGCGGCACGACGCCCATGTTCGCCGGGCACGCCTCGGTGATCACGCAGGCGATCTGCGGGCCGTGCGCGGCGAACGCCTCGGCAACCGCCCCGGTGTCGTTGTAGGGCAGGACGAGCGTGTCCGCGGCCGCGGCGCCGGTCACCCCGGGGCTGTCGGGCAGGGCGAACGTGGCCACCCCGGATCCGGCCGCGGCCAGCAGCGCGTCCACGTGACCGTGGTAGCAGCCGGCGAACTTCACCACCAGGCGCCGCCCGGTGAACGCACGGGCCAGCCGCACCGCGGACATGGTCGCCTCGGTACCGGAGTTGACCAGCCGGACCTTGTCCACCGGGGCCCGCGCCGCGATCTCTTCGGCAAGCTCGACCTCGCCGAGGGTGGCGGCGCCGAACGAGGTGCCGCGGCCCGCCGCCGCCGTGACCGCGGCCAGCACCTCGGGATGCGCGTGGCCGAGGATCATCGGGCCCCAGGAGCAGACCAGGTCCACGTACCGTGTGCCGTTGGTGTCGATGAGATAGGGGCCGCTCCCCGAGGCGATGAACACCGGCTCGCCGCCCACCGCGCCGAACGCGCGCACCGGTGAGTTGACCCCGCCCGGGATGATCGCGCAGGCCCGCTGGTACAAGCCGGGGGAATCCGGTACCTGGCTCAGCGCAATACCTCCTCGCAGGCATCGGCGAGGAACTCCAGGAGCCGCAGGCCGTCCGGCAACCGGTACTCCGTGGGGTCCCGGACCCAGTGTGCCCCGGGCCCGCGGCCGGTGCGCGCCGGGGCCACCACGTAGCTGTCCCGGCAGTGCCAGCGCAGCCCGGTCACGGGGGTGAAGCTGTCCGGCTCGCAGTCCAGGTGGCAGGACCACCATTCGTCCTCGTCGGCGGGCGCGCCACGGGTGGTGGCAAAAAACAGGGCCCGGTGGTCCGCGTTGAGCGCGACCGGGCCCATGGCTGCTGGCGAGTGGCTGATTCGCTCCAGGGCCAGCAGGCCGGCCCTGGCCGGAACGTCCAATACGTCGAATGCCCGCCCGGTGACCAGGATGATGCTCGCGTCCGGCCGCTCCCGCCACCACCGGGCCGCGTCGGCCGGGTCCGTGGACGCCTCGATCTGCCAGGCTGCGGAGATCGGGTGGGCCCCGGGCGCGGGGCAGCCGATCCGGTCGCAGGAACAGGCGCGGCCACTGCTGCGCCGCTGGCCGCGCGTGGCCAGCGCGGGCACCCGGCGCCGGGCCGGGCCCGTATGTGGCCCGACCGCGCCTGGGCACACCGGCCAGCCCAGCCGCGCGTATTCGACCGCGGCGGCCGCCTGCCTGCCCGCGTCCGCGCGGCGTCCGCGCCGCGGCATCACCTCGACCATCGGTGGCCCCACTCCCCTTGGGTCGCTGCTATTCCGATGATGCCGGGTGTGCAGCAGGCATGCAGCCGGCCTCGCTGAGTAAGGCCCAGAAGATACCGAACGGTGACGTCCGGGCACGCCGCGCCCGCACCGCCCGGGCTCCGTGACAGCCCGCCGGAGAGATGCGGCCGACCATGACTTGTCCGCTGCTCTCCATGATCACGGACGATTACCTACGATTTCTGAGGGCCCGGGTTCAATGGGTCGTCGCAACATGACTGCTAGCGGCTTGCTTCCACTGACTGCGGAGACTACCTGTGCCGGGCTGCGAGGCGCCGCATGCCGGTGGGGCAGGCCCCTGGCCTGGCCGCGTTGGGCTGCCCGCAGGGGCCGCAGGGGTCCCCGGGGTCAAGACCCGCCGCAAGGGCGGCCGCGCCAGCGGTGCGCAGCAGTCTTGAGGCTGGGGGGGCGGGCCCGTAGCATGCGCGGCGCCTTTGCTGGGGTATGAGCGGCGGCGAGCCGCCTCCATCAGGCCGCTGCCGTCAGGGCTTCGCTGAGGGCCTGGGCCGGGGTGCGCCAGCCGAGGGTCTTGCGGGGCCGGGCGTTCAGTTCGGCGGCGACCGCCTCCAGGTGCTCACGGCTGTGGCCCGCCAGGCTGGTGCCCTTGGGGAAGTACTGGCGCAGCAGCCCGTTGGTGTTTTCGTTGCTGCCCCGCTGCCAGGGTGAGTGCGGGTCGCAGAAGTAAACCTCCAGGCCGGTAGCCAGGGCGATCTGGGCATGGAAGGCCATTTCGCGGCCCTGGTCCCAGGTCAGCGACCGGCGCAGCTGGGCGGGCAGCGTGCTCATCGCCTCGGCCATGGCTGCCGCCACCGCGGCCGCGTCATGCCCGCGGGGCAGGTGCAGCAGCAGCACGAACCGGGTGGACCGCTCCACCAGGGTGCCAATCGCCGAGCTACCCGACCCGATGATCAGGTCTCCTTCCCAGTGACCAGGCACCGCCCGGTCCGCCACCTCCGCGGGCCGCTCGCTGATCATCACCATGTCCTTGATCCGGCCGCGGCGCTCACCCTCCCGCCGCCGGGGCTTGCGCAGCGCCCGCCCCGTGCGCAGGCAGGCCGCCAGCTCCCGCCGCAGCGCCCCCCGGCCCTGCACATAGATCGCCTGGTAGATCGTCTCGTGCGACACCCACATCTCCGGCTCGCCCGCAAATTCCCGCCTGAGCATCACGCTAATCTGCTCCGGGGACCAGCGCTCCTCCAGCCGCTCCTGCACCCACCCGCGCAGCCGCGCATTCCCCGCCAGCTTCGCCGTCTTCGGCCGCCGCGCCCGGAACTCCGCCTGCGCCTGCGCCGCCAGCGCCCGGTACCGTCCCCGGCACCCGTTACGGCGGACCTCCCGGCTCACCGTGGACGCGATCACGCCCCAGCCGCGCCGCAATCGCCCGCACCGGCTGGCCCGCCGCCACCCCCACCGCGATCTCCTCCCGCTCCGCCACCGACAAATACCGCCCACTCACCCGGCCCGGCCCGTTGGCCTTCACCCCACCGGCCTGCCGGAACCACACCTTCGCCAGATTCGAGCCAACCCCCGCAGCCAGCCCCGCCTCCCCAACCCCCAACCCAGCACGCACCCCATCCCAAAACACCGCCTGCACCGACCTCGGCAACCCCGGACGCCCGTTCTTCGCCACAACGACCTCCCTGATCAACCGTTGCGACGACAGTTGAATCCGCCGGGTGATCGTCCATGATCATGACTTTGGGGGCGTGGGAGCACACCCAAAGTCATGATCACGTGGAGCGGACGGCCCGGACCGGGGTTTAGCGGAGACGGCGGGCTACCTCAGCGGCCCAGTAGCTGAGGATGATGCTCGCCCCGGCGCGCTTGATCCCGGTCAGTGTCTCCATGATCGCCCGGTCCCGGTCGAGCCAGCCCTGCGCGGCGGCCGCCGCGACCATCGCGTACTCCCCGCTGACCTGGTAGGCCGCCACCGGCACCGGGGCGGCCGCCGCGACCTGCGCGACGATGTCCAGGTAGGGCAGGGCCGGTTTCACAATGACGATGTCGGCGCCCTCGGCCACGTCGAGCATGGCCTCCCGGAGCGCGTCGCCAGCGCTCGGGTCCTGCTGGTAGGAAGCCCGGTCACCGAACTGCGGCGCTCCCTCGGCGGCGTCGCGGAACGGCCCGTAAAAGCACGAGGCGTACTTGACCGCGTACGCGCAGATCGCTACGTCCGGTTCCCCGGCCTCGTCGAGCGCGCGCCTGATCGCGGCCACCTGCCCGTCCATCATCCCGCTCGGGGCGACGACGTGCGCACCGGCGCGGGCCTGCGCCACTGCGGTCGCGGCGTACCGCTCCAGCGTGGCGTCGTTGTCCACGGTCCCCGCCGGGGTCAGCACGCCGCAGTGGCCGTGGTCGGTGTATTCGCACAGGCACAGGTCGGCCATGATCACGACGTCGTCGCCGACCTCCGCGGTCACGTCACCCAGCGCCGCCTGGATGATGCCGTCCTCGTCGTCGGCGGCCGAGCCACGGCCGTCCTTGACGGCCGGGATGCCGAAAAGGATCAGGCCGCCGACACCGGCCTGCGCCGCGTCGGCCGCAGCCTTGCGCAAGCTGTCCCTGGTGTGCTGCATCACGCCGGGCATGGACGCCACCGGCACGGGCGCCGGTATCCCTTCCTTGACGAACAGCGGAAGGACCAGATCGGCGCCTCGGACGCTCGTCTGCGCCGCCAGGCGCCGCAGCGCGGCCGTGCGCCGCAGCCTGCGCGGGCGGACCTCGGGGAACCTGCCAGCCACGGCTACCTCCTTCAGCGCACCGCGGGAACTACCGGGTTACCGTACGCGGCGGCGGGCGCCACGGCGGCGCTCGCTGGGGCGGCGCACCGGTTCGCCGGCCGCCAGCGCGGCGTCCCGCAGCCGGGCGCCATGCTCGGCCAGCGCGTCCACCAGCGCCGTCGCCGACGGGCGCGGGGCCGTGACGTCCACCCGCAGCCCGTACTCCGCGGCGGTCTGCGCGGTCTGTGGGCCGATCACCGCGACCACGGTCACCGCGTGCGGCTTCCCGGCGATGCCAATGAGGTTCCGCACGGTGGAGGAGGAGGTGAACAGGACGGCGTCGAAGCCACCGCCCTTGATCGCCTCCCGGATCGCGGCGGGCGGCGGGGCGGCCCGCACCGTCCGGTACGCGGTCACGTCCTCGGTTTCCCAGCCCAGGTCGGTGAGCCGGGCGACCAGGGTTTCCGTGGCGATGTCCGCGCGGGGCAGCAGGACCCGGTTGATCGGGTCGAGCACGTCGTCGTACGGCGGCCAGGCGGCGGCCAGGCCCTCGCTCGACTGCTCGGCCTCCGGGACCAGGTCGGGCTTAATGCCGAAGTCACCGAGCGCCGCGGCCGTCTGCTCGCCGACGGCCGCCACCTTGATCCCGGCGAAAGCCCGCGCGTCCAGGCCGTACTCTTCAAGCTTCTCGCGCACCGCCCGGACCGCGTTCGCCGAGGTGAAGGCGATCCACTGGAACCGCCCGGTGACCAGGCCCTTGATCGCGCGCTCCATCTGCTGCGGGGCCCGCGGCGGCTCGACCGCGATGGTCGGGACCACCTGCGGCACCGCGCCGTAAGCGCGCAGCCGCTCCGACACCGATGCGGCCTGCTCCTTGGTCCGCGGGACGAGCACCCGCCAGCCGAACAGCGGCTTGTTCTCGAACCAGGAAAGCCCGCGGTGCGCTGCGGCCTCGCCGACGACCGCGATCGCCGGGCCGTCCTCGGTCAGCACGCTCACCCCGGCCGCCTTGAGGTCGGCCGCCACCGAGGACAGCTTGGTGAGCACGGTGCGCTGGTCGGTCGTGGTGCCGTTCCAGGTGATGGTCATCGGGGTAGCGTCGGCCCAGCCCGCGGCCATCAGCATCTTCGCGATATCGACCGGTCCGCCCTCGGCGCCCAGGATGACCAGGCTGCCCGCCGCCGGGGAGTCCGCCGACGCCCGGCTCAGCCCGGAGGCGTGCAGTATCCGCAGGTCCGGAGTGGCATCGCTGGTCAGCGGCAGACCGGCGTAGGCGGGGACGGCGGTGGCGGCCGGCATCCCCGGCACGATCTCCAGCCGCACCGCGGCCTTGGCGCACGCATCAGCTTCGGCTGCCGCCGGGCCGAACAGCAGCGGGTCGCCCGGGCACAGCCGGATCACCAACTGGCCTTCCTGCGCCGCGACTATCAGCTTCGCCGGGTCGGGTCCGGCCTGGTCCGCGTCGATCACCGTTGCCCCTTCGGGCAGCAGGTGGGCCACCCGGCGGGTCAGCTCCGCGCTGCCGATCACCAGGTCGGCCTGGCCGAGCAGGTCAGCGGCCCGCAAAGTGAGCAGGCCGGGGTCACCGGGACCAGTCCCGGTGAAGGCGACCAGGCCCGGCTTCGCCGGCGCCGGGCCCGCGGCCTGGCCAGGGGCATCCGGCGCGGCCTGGTCCTCGGTCTTCTGCATCACGGGTGTGGGATTCACTGCGCATCGTCCCCGTTACCTAGCTCACCCGGCGGCGTCGCCGGGTCCAGCGCCCCCTTGCCGGGCGCCGCCATGACGGATGGGCCCGCCACGATCGTTCCTGCTCCCTGTGCCAGCAGTTCCGCGGCCATGTCACGGCCGAGCCGGACCGCTTGCGCAGCCGGGGCGGCCATCGACGCCCGCACCGCCTGTCCGCCATCGACCGCCACGACGGCGGCCGTGAGCCGCAGCGTTTCGGTACCGGCGGCGTAGGCGCCAAGCGGCGCGCTGCAGCCGGCCGCAAGCTCGGCGAGCACGGTGCGCTCCGCCGTCACGGCGGCCCGGCTGGCCGGGTCGTCCACTCTTCCGAGGAGTTCCGCCAGTTCCCCCGAATCGGCGCGGCACTCCACCGCTAGCGCGCCCTGCCCGGGCGCGGGAATCATCGCGTCCGCTTCGAACACCTCACTGACTAGGTCCAGCTGGCCGATGCGGGCCAGCCCCGCGTAGGCAAGCACCACCGCGTCCAGCTCCCCCGAAGTCACCTTCTTAAGCCGGGTTCCGGCGTTGCCGCGGACCGGCACCGGGCGGATGTCCGGCCGTATCAGCCGCAACTGGGCGGCGCGGCGCGGCGAGCCGGTGCCGATCAGCGCGCCAGGGGCGAGATCCGCCAGCTTGGCGCAATCCTTGCCCACCAGCGCGTCCCTCGGGTCTTCCCGGGCGGGCACGGCGGCGAGCAGGACGCCCGGCATCTCGGCCGTGGGCAGGTCCTTGAGCGAGTGCACGGCCAGGTCGACCTCGCCGTGCAGCAGGCTCTCCCGCAGCGCGCTGACGAAGACGCCGGTCCCGCCGATGTCGGGCAGGTGAGCCCGGGTGACGTCACCGAACGAGGTAAGCCCGACAAGGTCGACCTGCGCTCCGGTGCGGGCCGCGATGAGCCGCGCCACCTGGCCGGACTGGGCCATGGCCATGGGGCTCTTGCGGGTGCCGAGCCGCAGCACCGACCTGCTCACTTCACTGCCTCCCTCGCGGGACGTCGTGCCGGAGGCGCGCAGGCCAGCAGCGCGCTTGGTCGTGCCGGGGGCGCGCAAAATCGCGGCGCGGGAGGCTGCCCTCGCCGCCGGGACGCACGTCGTGCCGGAGGCGCGCAGGCAAGCGCTGCGGCGCCTGGGGCTGCGTCGTGCCGGAGGCGCGCCGGCCAGCACTGTGCGGCGTTCGGGCCGGCGACTGCGGTGTGACACGACCTGTGGCCACGTGAGGGTGTCTCATCGGGCCTCCTGCTCGGGCGGCGCGGCAAGCTGCGGGCCGTCCGCCACAAGCACAGTATCGGCCCTGGTCACCGCCTCGACCGCCTCGGGGTCGAGATCAAAAAGCACCCGCAGCGCGGCCTCGTAGGAATCGCCGCCCGGTGATCCGGCTAGCTCCTTGACCCGCACTGTCGGCGCATGAAGCAGCTTATCCATGACACGGTGCATGGCCTGCGCGATCTCGGCGCGGGTGCGGTCGTCGATCTCGCCGAGCCTGCCCGCCAGCCGGGCCAGTTCCGCCTCGACCACCTCGACCGCCTTGGCGCGCAGCGCGACCACCGTAGGCGCGACCCGGGCCGCATGCCGCGCCGACACCCGCGCGGCGAGTTCTTCCGTCACGATGCCCCGCACCGCGGCCACATCCTCGGCATGGGAGGCGGTCAGGCCGGCCCCGGTGTCCTGCAGCGACTGCAGGCCGATCACGCTCACCCGAGGCAGGCCGCCGACGTCAGAGTCCACGTCGCGCGGCAGCGCGAGATCGAGGAAGACGAGCGGGCGGTCCGCGCCCCCCGCGGCCGCCCGCGCGCGCAGCGCCCCGGTCACGATGTCCGCGGTTATCACCAGCCCCGTTGCGCCGGTGCACGAGATAACCAGGTCGGCCACGGCGATGGCGGCGCCGAGATCTTGCAGGTCGGCCGTGGCGCCACGGACTGCTGCTGCCAGGCGTTCGGCATGATCTTTGGTGCGGTTGGCCACGACGATGCCGGCCGCGCCGAGCCGCGCCGCGGTGGCGACGGCGAGCGCGCTCATCGAGCCGGCGCCGACGACGAGCACGCTGCGCCCGCGCAGCGGCTCGGCCGGATCGGGCGCTGCGCTCAGCCGGGCGGCGGCCAGGCCCACGCCGACCGTCACCAGGTTCGCGCCCGTGCGGTCGATGCCCGTCTCGGTGTGCGCCCGTTTGGCCGTGCGCAGCGCCAGGGCGCCGAGGTCGTCGAGGGTGCGGCCGAGCGTCTGGTGCGTGCGCGCGACGGCCAGCGCCCGGCGCACCTGGCCGAGGATCTGGCTCTCGCCCACCACCATGGACTCCAGGCCGCAGGTCATCGACAGCAGATGCTGCACCGCGCGGTCCTCGTAGTGCACGTACAGATGGGGCGCGAGCTCAGGGAGCGCGATGCTGGTGTGCCTGGCGAGCATCTCGCAGATCGCCGACACGCCTCCGTGGAACTTGTCGACCTCGGCGTAGACCTCGACCCGGTTGCAAGTGGACACGGCGAACGTGCCAGCCACGTGCTCGGAGTGGATGACATCGCGCAGCAGCTTGCCCGGCGTGTCGCCGGTGAGCGCGGCACGCTCCAAGATCGCGACCGGGGCGCTGCGGTGGCTCAGGCCCACTACCAGGACGCTCACGGCGCTGTCACCGATTCCCCGGCGCTCCCGGCCAGGGCGGGGAACCCGACCCCGCCCCGGTACTGGCGCTTCCCTCTGGCGGGTACGCGCACGTCCGACCTCCGTTGCGCGTGGAAGGCGAGGATCTGCAACTCGATGGACAGGTCGACCTTACGCACGTCTACGCCCGCCGGCACGTTCAATACAATCGGCGCGAAGTTAAGGATGCTGGTCACACCGGCGGCGACGAGCCGGTCGCAAACCCCCTGCGCCGCCGCGGCAGGGGTGGCGATCACGCCGATGGACACGGCGCGCTCGGCCACGACTTCCTCGATCGCGTCGCTGCTGCCGACCACCTGTCCCGCGGCGATCTCCGTGCCCACCACCGTGGGATCGGCGTCCAGCACGGCGGCGATGCGGAAGCCGCGGGAGGCAAACCCGCCGTAGTTCGCCAGCGCCCGGCCGAGGTTGCCGGCGCCGACGATGACGACCGGCCAGTCCTGGGTCAGGCCCAGCTCACGGGACACCTGGTAGACGAGGTAGTCCACGTCATAGCCCACCCCCCTGGTGCCGTAGGAGCCGAGGTGGGAGAGGTCCTTGCGGAGTTTCGCCGAGTTGACGCCCGCCGCGGCCGCCAGTTCTTCGCTGGAGACGGTCGCGATGCCCTGCTCGGCGCAGGTGTACAAGACGCGCAGGTACACCGGCAGGCGCGCGATCGTCGCTTCGGGAATGCCCTGGCTTCCGGGGGCTGCGTTCGGGCGACGCGACATTCGCCGGTGCTCCTGAAGAATCGGGGCCCGAAGCCACCCCAGGCCCGCGCCTGAGCCGCCACAGGACCAGTTCACTTTCACGGTACGCCCTTGTGAACGTTTGCACAAAGTCAGATAGCTCACGGCCACCTGCTGACCGTGCGGCGCAACCGTCAGGCCCGGCCCGCGGCCCCGGCTTCCGCCAGGGCTGCCCGCAGCCGCCGCTCGCTCACGTGCCAGAAGTCGTGCTGCACGCCGTTGATCAACGTCACCGGGATCATTTCCCAGTAGTCCTGCAGGTCACGTTCCGACTGGGTGATGTCGCGCTCCTCCCAGGGCACGGCGAGGTCGGCGGCGACCCGGGCGATGACCGTGCGGGCCTCGTCGCACAGGTGGCAGCCGGGGCGGCTGAGCAGGGTGATCGTGGCCGCGGCGGGCGGGTCAGCGGGCACTGCCGCCCCGCGGCCGCACCTTCCGCATGCGCGGCTGGCGCTGGGGCGGGGCCGCCGGCGGGATGAACTTCGCGTGCCGGACGCCCAGTTCGATCACGTTGGTCGCCAGGACGTAGGGCTCGCGCTCCTCCTCGAACTGGCGGATGTAGGGCTGGCGCTCGTGCCGGTCGAAGGCCGCCTCGTCCCGGTAGACCGCGTACAGGATGCGCTGCATCGGCGCGGCGGGAACCCCGTGCATGACGTAGACCAGCGTGTCCGGCTCCCTGACCTTCACCTGCTCCACGACCTCGGAGGCGAGCCGCTCGAACTCATCCGCGGTCTCGTCAAGCAGGGTGTAGATGGCTATCTGCCCGTAGAGCCGGGAGGTGTCTTCGCCCGCCAGTGCGTCCGGCAGCGGGTGGTACTCCCCCAGGGCCGGCAGCACGTCACCGGTCTCCACGAAGCCGCCGCCGTTCACAGCCCCGTTCTGGCCATTCGGGACCTCGTCGTGCGCTTCCCGGCCCGCGGGCTCGGGACCCGGGGCGACCTGGCCGTAGGGGACCCGGCTTGGCCCCGGCTGGTCCGCCACATCGCCGGTGGCCGGGCCGGTGATGCCGTAGCTGCCGTAACTGCTATCGGCGGCGTCCCGGCGGGCGCCCCCTTCCTCGCCACCCGGCCGGAACCAGCCCCGGAGGTCGGTGTCGGTCACGTCCCGGCGGAAGCCACCGGTGTCGTCGCTGTACCAGTCCCGGCTGTCGGTCTCGCCGCGGAACCTGCCGTAACCGCCGGTTTCGTCGGCGTAACCGAAGTCCCCGGTGTCCTCGTCGTGGTACCTGATGAACGAGCCGGTGTCCTCATCCCAGGCGTACCCGCCGGAGCGCAGCGATTCCAGCCGCACCACGCTGGCCCGCATGCCCGCGAACCAGGCCAGCCCGGCAGCGGCCACGCAAATGAGCACGTAGGCCGAGTCGGCCGGCAACTTCACCCGCAGCAGGTCGGTGAGCAGTATGGCGACGGCTATCGCCACCACGGCGAGCAGCAGCGTCCGCCACCCGGCGCGCTTCCGGGCCCGCACCGCGGTCACGATCACGGCGATCAGCGCGACGATCGCGGTGACGGCCGCGACGAACTTCAGCACCCCGTTCGGGATGAGCTGGTAGTGCACGGACGCGGCGGGCCAGGTCTTGCTGAAGCTCGGGGTGTTCAGCAGGTCAGTGGCCAGGACCACCGCGCCGATCACGGTGATCGCGCCGAGCGCGAGCCGGGAGGCGAACCTGGCGCCCATGCTCTTGCCGGTGAGTTCGGCCAGCGCCCAGGCCAGCGCCAGCGGCGCGATGAGCTGTGCGCCAAGCTGAACGGCCCGGAATGTAGTGTGATCGAACCCGCGATCGTATCCGTCCGCCTGCGCGGCAAGCGCGACGATCAGGCCCGCCAACGCAACCAGCAGCGCGACCGTGGCCATGGTGGGTACGCGAATACACCGGCGCGCTAGCAGCCCGGCGAACACTAGGGCGGCAAGCGCGCCGATCGCCGCTGCCCCAACTGAAATAGACATCTCCTACGTATGGTACGGCCTCGGCCGAGATTCGGGCCCAGATGCCTGACCAGCAGCGTCACACGTTTTGGCTGACCAGCGGTGGCAGGTCAGCCGGGTAGCATGGGTGCCGGTATGGGGATGCTGCGCGACCGGTCAATCGCGCCGGGCGGGGCCGCGTTCGTGACGCGCGCCGGTCGGCTGGTTGCTGGCACCCGCGATGAGCTTCCCGTTCTTCGCCGGGTCCTGGCCAGCCCGCGGCGCCGGCTGGGCCAGGGCGGGCGGACCGGCCCGGAGGCGGCAGGCGCGGCATCGGCGGCGGCCGCGGAGGTCGAGCACCTGCCGCCGGTCCCCGACCCGTCGGCCGGTGCGTTCTTCGACGTGGACAACACCCTGATGCGCGGCGCGTCGATCTACTACTTCGCGCGCGGGCTGGCTTCCCGCAAGATGTTCGGGGCGCGGGATCTCGCGGAGATGGCCTGGAAGCAGGTCTACTTCCGGGTTCGCGGCGCGGAGAACGCCGGGCACATCGACGCGGCCAGGGAAGCCGCGCTCGCGTTCGTGGCCGGGCACAAGGTGAGCGACATCGTGGCCTTGTGCGAGGAGATCTACGACGAGGACATGGCCAACCGGATCTGGGAGGGCACCCGCGAACTGGCGCAGCGTCACCTGGAAGCGGGCCAGCGGGTCTGGCTGGTGACCGCCACCCCGGTGGAACTGGCCAGCATCATCGCGCGCCGGCTCGGCTTCACCGGGGCACTCGGCACCGTGGCCGAGTCGGTGGACGGCGAGTACACCGGGCGGCTGGTCGGCGGGCTGCTGCACGGCGAGGCGAAGGTGGCGGCGATCGAGGCGCTCGCCCTGCGGGAAGGCCTCGACCTGGCGCGGTGTGCCGCCTACAGCGACTCGGCGAACGATATTCCCATGCTCGAACTTGTCGGTCACCCGGCGGCCGTCAACCCCGACGCCCGGCTGCGCGCGCAGGCGCGGGCACAGGGATGGCCAGTGCACGACTTCCGTTCCGGGCGCAGGGCCACGCTCGTCGCGCTGCCCATAGCGGCTGGGGCGGGCGCGGTGGCCGGCGGTGTCGCGGCCGGGATCGCCCTCCAACGCCGACGTCGTTAGCCCACACGCCCTGGGGTGCGTCACGCTAACCCGGTACGGAGATCCGGCTTATCACGCGAGACGGCTCCGCAAATCATGACATACCGGACGCCGGACCGGCCGCCGCGTGATAAGCGGGGAAGTGGGAGCGGGGTTGGCCCGGTCCCAGGTTGACCTTGCTTAGAAGGCTGGGCCGCGCTCGGCGAGCAGGTCGTCTAGCTTGCGCTGGATCGTCCCCCGGACCCGGCCGCTCAGGTCGGCGACCGCGGCCGGGTCGGCCTCATCGCCGGGCCGGTAGCCGTTGGTGTGGACCAGCGGGCAGAACTCGATGATCCACCGCGAAGGGAGCGGCACCATGCCCACCGGGCCTAGCCACGGGAACAGCGGCGTGATCGGGAAGTACGGCAGCCGCAGCAGGTCAGCGACCTTCTTGGCGTTGCCGAGCATCGGGTAGATCTCCTCCGCCCCGATGATCGCGCAGGGAATCAGCGGAACGCCGGCCCGGATCGCGGTGGCGGCGAACCCGCCCCGGCCGAACCGCCGCAGCTGGTAGCGGTCGGCGAACGGCTTGCCGATGCCCTTGAATCCCTCGGGGAAGACGCCGACGAGCTCACCGGCCCGCAGCGCCGCGTCGGCGTTGGCGGGCGCAGCGCGGATATGCCCGCTCTTCCGGGCCAGGGCCGACAGCAGCGGGATCTCGTCCACCAGGTCCGCGCTGAGCACTCGCAGGTTCCGGCTGGCCGGGTGCTCGTCGTGCAGCCCCGTCTGGACCATGACCGCGTCCATCGGGACGGTGCCCGAGTGGTTGGCGACCACCAGCGCGGGGCCGTCCGCAGGGACGTGCTCAAGTCCCCGGATCTGCACCCGGAACCAGCGCTGGTAGAAGAACCGCGCGACCGGCATCAGGACACGCGAGGTGAATTCCGGCTCGAAACCGAACTCGTCCACCGGCTCACCGTCGCCGATGTGATCCTCCGCGGCACGCAGCGCGTTCCCGACGAGGTCACGCAGGCCCTCGACGGTAGCCGCAGCGCCGGGCGAGCGCGTGCTGGCGATCATCTGGCTGCCCCAGGCGAGCACAGCGGCCTGATTGGCGCCCACACCGTGGCCAGCGGGCAGCCACGGGCGCGCCCGGCGGGCCGGCGGGCCGGGCCCTTCCCTGGCCGCATCCCGCAAGATGCCGCTGGCCACCGCCGTAAGCTGCCGCATCGTTCCACCCGTCCGCGGTGTGCCCCTGGGCCGCCGCGCACGTGACCCACGCGCGGTATCCCGGCCCGCACCTGGCCCAGCGCCCGCAGGCGATCGCCCCGATGGACGGCTGCCCGATGGCGCTGGGCGAGTCATTTCTTGTTCCGCCGCTGGACGCGTGTCTTCCGTAGCAGCTTGCGGTGCTTCTTCTTGGCCATTCTCTTGCGGCGCTTCTTGATGACTGAGCCCACGACACCACCCTCGCTCGACATTCAGGGACCAGCAGGCATGCCCGCACACGCCCGACACCCGCCGGCTGGGCACAGGCCAACGTTTTTACACGCCAACGGCATAGGTTACCGTCCCAGCCGGGCGCCCTTAGCCAGGGGGAGCGGCCACGGCGGTGCGACACGCCCGGCCATGCCGGTCAGGACCTGCCGTCAGCTCGCCGCGACGAAAGAATCTCTCAGGTACTGGTTGACCGCTTGCTCGGGGACGCGGAAGGAGCGCCCGACTCGTATCGCCTCCAGTTCCCCTGAGTGCACCAGCCGGTAAACAGTCATCTTGGAGACGCGCATGATCGAGGCGACTTCCGCCACCGTCAGGAACCTCACGTCACTCAGGGGGGTCTCATTAGCAGACATCGGTAGCCCTCTTCCACACAGTGCTGGCTACGCCTGGCCGGAAACGGCGCATCAGTCACCTCCGTCCCCAGCGTAAGTCCTGCCTGAAAAAGGGCAACCCTCCAATCAGCCTTCCTACCGTCACCCACGACCCACCACTGCTGGCCGGATGTCACTCAGATGAGGTGGCGCGGTCACCCGCTGCCGAGCTCTGCACCGCGGTCACGGGCGGACTCGATCGCGGCCAGAAACGCCGCCCGCACGCCGTGCCGCTCCAGTTCGCGGATCGCGGAGATCGTTGTCCCGCCGGGCGAGGTGACCGCCTCGCGCAGAATCACCGGATGCTCCCCGGTGTCCCGCAGCATGGTCGCGGCCCCGTAGACGGCCTGATTTACCATCTCGAGCGCGGTGGCCCTGGGTATGCCGAGCAGAATTCCCGCATCGACCATCGCCTCGACGAGAAAATACACATACGCGGGGCCGCTGCCAGACAGCGCAGTCGCGGCGTCCTGCTGCGATTCGGGTATCCGCAGCACTTTCCCGACGGGCCGCAGCAGTTCTTCCGCGCGGCGCAGATGTTCCTCCGCGGCATGACGGCCGGCCGAGATAACGCTCATCGCCTCGTCGACATGGACCGGGGTGTTCGACATCACCCGGACCACCGGCACCTCGCCCAGCCTGCGCTCGATCAAGGCCGTGGGAATGCCCGCGGCGACCGAGATGACCAGCCGGTCGGCCGGCACGTGCGGGGCGATCTCGTCCAGCAGCACGCTCATGTCCTGCGGCTTGACCGTGATGACCAGCGTGTCTGCGCCCTTGACCGCGTCCGCGGCGGACACGGCTTCGACACCGTAGGTTTCGCGCAGTTGGTCCGCCCGGGCCGACCGGCGGACTACCACGACCACATCGGAGGAGCTGCGCCCCGCCCGCAGCAGGCCAGAGATGAGCGCCTCGCCCATCTTGCCCGCGCCAAGAATCGCGATCATCAAACCAGGCTAGCCGCGTTCAGGGAACGGCGTTATGAGCGGCTTATCAGGGAGCGGGCGAAGAAGGCCAGGTTGGCGGGGCGCTCGGCGAGCCGCCGGACCAGGTATCCGTACCAGTCGCTGCCGTAGGGCACATATACCCGCATCCTGGCGCCCCCGGCGGCGAGCCGCCGCTGCTCGGCGGGCCGGATCCCGTAGAGCATCTGGTACTCGAAGTCCGCCGGGCCGCGGCCGGTCAGCCGGGCCTGCGCCGCCCCGATATCGATCAGCCGCGGGTCGTGCGTGGCCAGCATGGGGTATCCGTCGCCGCGCATGAGCGCGCGCAGGCACCGGGCGTAGGAGCGGTCCACCTCGGCGCGGGTGGTGAAGGCCGCCTGCTCCGGGGCGTTGTAGGCGCCCTTGCACAGCCTGACCCGGGAACCGGCGGTGGCCAGCGCGGCGCAGTCGGCGGCGCTGCGCCGCAGTTGCGACTGGATCACGCAGCCCAGGTCGGGGAACTCGCCGCGGAGCGTGCGCACGATGCGCAGGGTCGCGTCCACGTGGCTGTGGTCCTCCATGTCCATGGTGACCGTGGTGCCCGCTTCGCGGGCCGCCGCGCAGATCCGGGAGATGTTCTCGGCGGCCGTCTTCTCGCCATGATCGGCCAGGCCCAGGCCGACCGCAGTGGGCTTGACGGACACCTCCGCGGCGCCGCCGCCGGTGAGCCCGGCCGCGGCGAGGCTGGCGAGCAGCGTGATGTACTCCTGGGCGACCAGGTCCGCCTGCCGCGCGTCGCGGGTGTCCTCGCCCAGATGGTCCAGGCTGACCAGCAGCCCGTCGGCGTGCAGCCGACCGGCCACGGCGACGGCGTCGGCGGCCTCGTCTCCGGCCACGTAGCGGGCCACGACGCCGCGGGCGACTGGCGCCGAGGTGACAAGCTGACGCATCCGTCCGCTGTCCGAGGCGGCGAGCAGAACGCGGCGCAGCACGGCACACCCCCCTTGGGGCTCTGGCTGGCCGCCACGGGCAGGCGGCCCTGCCTTGCTGCCGGCCTACGTTACCCGGCGGGGCCGGATGATAACCCCCGGGGCGCCGGCGCGCGGCCGCCGCGGGGCGCCGTGGTCAGTCGCCCGGCCGGGCGAGCACGCTGCGCCGCTTGAGCGCGATGGTGACGTTCCCGCCCGCGTCGGGCGGCACGATGACCTCCTGCGCGGCCGGCACGCCGCCGGCCCGCAGCGGCGCGTCCACCGGCACCGTCCGCTTGATCAGCGCGAGCCCGATCGGGCCAAGCTCGAAGTGCCGCGCCACCGAGCCGGTGAACCCGACCGGCGTGCCATCGCTGGTGACCGGATCGCCGTGCCCGGGCAGCCGGTCCTCGCTGCCGTCCAGGTGCAGGAACACCAGCCTGCGCGGCGGGTGGCCGAGGTTGTGCACCCGGGCCACCGTCTCCTGGCCGCGGTAGCAGCCCTTGGTCAGGTGGACAGCGGTCTCGATCCAGCCCACCTCGTGCGGCAGCGTCCGGTGATCGGTGTCCAGCCCGAGCCGCGGCCGGTGCGCCGCGATCCGCAGCGCCTCATACGCGTCCAGGCCCGCCACGGCGGCCCCGTCATGCTCCAGCGCCGCGGAGATTTCCGGCAGCCGTTCCCGTGGCACAACGATGTCCATGCCGAACGAGTCCGCCATGCTGATCACCGCCCCCTCCGGCGCGGCGGCCGGGCGGCCCGGGCCCATCAAGGTGAGCACCGCGAAATCGCCGGTCACCTCGGCCGGCTCGACCCGGAGCAGGAACTGCATCGACTGGAGGAACGCCAGCAGCGACGGGGCGGCGGCCGGCTCGACGTGCGCCCACAGCGCGGTCCCGTCGTCGGCCAGGGTCAGGTGATGCTCGATGTGTCCCTGCGGGCTGAGCACCAGCGCCTGCGCCGAGGCGCCCGGCTGGAGGTGCTCGAGGTCCTGGGTGGTGAGGCTGTGCAGCCAGGACAGCCGGTCCGGGCCGGTGACCCGGACGATGTCCCGGTGCGAGCGGTCCACCTGCCCGGCGCCCCGCGCCAGCGCGCGCTGCTCGGCATACGGGTCCCCGTAGTGCGCGGCGACCCCGGAGTCGGCGCCCAGCGCCGGGACCGCGCCGGGCCGGGCGAGCAGTGGGCTGTCCATGGCTCCAGGCTATGTGGTGGGCCCGGTCTCGCCGTCCCGGCAGGACTCGCACCGGCCGAACACGGTCAGGTGGCCGACGTCGGTCTGGAATCCGTAGTCGCCCGCCAGGGCGGACACCAGGGGCGCGACCGCCTCCGGGGGGATCTCGGTGATCCGCCCGCACTCGGCGCAGACCAGGTGGACGTGCTCGGCCTCGGCGGCGAGGTGGTACCGCGGCGCGCCGTGCCCGAGATGGGTGTGGGTCACCAGGCCAAGCTGTTCCAGCAGCTCGAGCGAGCGGTAGATGGTGGAGATGTTCACGCCGCTGGCGGTCTGTTGCACGTCGGCCCAGATTTCTTCGGGCGTGGCGTGCTCCAGTTTGGTGACCGCCGCGAGGACCAGCTGGCGCTGGGGCGTGACGCGGTAGCCACGGGCCCGGAGTGCCTTGTCCCACGCCTGCGTCATGGCCCCGAGAGTAACTCGCGCGCGGCCGGCGCGGGGACGCGGGCGGCCGCCCCGCGAATAACCCCCTTGCCTGCCCGGGGCGCCGTGACATAACCTCCGGTCTACGCGGGAAAGGAGGTGGTCCAACAGCATGCATGGCAGTAGGACTCGCGAGGTGGCTGTCAGCTAGCCGCCGTCCCGCCGGGCGTGCGAGTGGTGCGTGCTCCCATGGCAGCAACGCTCAGCACGATCTTCGGCCGTAGCGGGCCAGCCCTGATGGCTGGTGCGCACGCCACATGGCGGCGGCCGGCGAATACACGGCAGACACCGGGCCCCCGGGCTGACCGGCCTAGTCCAGCCGGTCCCCGTGACCGACCTCGCATCTCGCGGAACGTTTCCGCCACGGCGCCTCGGTGCGCCCGGGCAGGCGTGCGCGGGCATGCGGGCACCGATCGCGGGAGCCGCCCGGGGTTTCCCTTTCCCAGCGCCGGACCGAGCGGGCAGCCCGCTGCCGCAGCGCCGTGGCCGGACGGGTCAACCGGGGCTGACGCGCTTGAGCTGCCCGGAGATGTGCGGCTGGAGGGACTGGCCCACAGCCGCCATGTCGTAGGCGTAGGCGAGGTCGGCGCCGACGAGCCCGTAGAGGCGGCGGCCCCCGCGCACTTCCTTGGCCGACGCGGTGCTCGCCACGACGTCGGTGGCCAGCTCGATCTTGGTCCCGGTCACCTCACCCAGGTAGATCTCGGTGATGCCGGTCGGGTGCGCGAGCACCACCTCGATCTTGCCCTCGGGCTGCGGGCGCCAGAACCCGGTTTCCATGGCCAGCGGCCGGCCGGGCACGCCGTCCGCGTCGAGCAGCCAGGTGCGGCTGACGTAGATCAGGTACGGCTTGCCGTTGTGGCTGAACGAGATCTCCTGGCCGAACTGGAAGCTCTCGATCGTCGGGTAGCCGCCGACGCCAGCGCCCTCCCACCGGCCGAGCAGGAACAGGACCGGCGCCAGGGCGGCGTGCGGCGCCCCGGCCTCGGGCAGGCGCTCCCCGGCCTCAGTCACCGGTACGCGCCTTGCGGCCGCCCGGGCGGCTGATCCAGAACAGCCGCACCAGCACGACGAGCGCGAACCCGGCCACCGCCGCGAACGCTGCCGTGAGCAGTCCGCCGCTGAGCATCCCCTGCATGCATCGCACTCTAGTAGGGCCGCTCCGCGTCACCCAGGATGGCTCGCTGCCGGATCAGCCGGAACGACGATCGGCCGCCGATCCCCGGCGATGGCCAACAATGTTGCGCGATTGCCGTGGGTTCCACTCGGCCTGGCTGCCGGCGGACGCCGCCGCCGGGGCATGTCGCCCCTGGGAAGATGACAGTGCTTCGCTATTGTGTTCGATTTATATCATGCGATATGCTACTGAGCACAGGGGCCACCTCCCGCGGCTGGTTGGCCCGTACCAGAGCCCTCGCCCGGAGTAGCGGGCGAGGGCTCTGCCATAGCCGGGCCCTTGCCAGGACTCCGGCAGCTGCGGACCCTGCCGGCACCGGCTAAGGTTCGCCCATGCCGGCAAGCACTCTGGTCATCAAGGTCACCGCGGGCAAGGACGAGCCCGAGCGCAGCGGCCAGGCCCTGAACGTGGCTGCCACCGCGCTCGCCAGCGGGGTGGCAGTGTCCCTCTGGCTCACCGGTGAGGCCGCCTGGTTCGCACTGCCCGGGCGCGCGGATGAGGTAGTGCTTGATCACTCGCCCCCGTTCGGTGATCTGTTCGAGAGCGTGCTGGCCGGCGGCACCGTGACCTTGTGCACTCAGTGCGCCGCCCGCCGTGACATCACCGAGAAGGACCTCATCAAAGGCGTGCGGATCGCCGGGGCGGCGACGTTCGTCGCCGAAGTCACCGCTGACCACACTCAGGCGCTGGTCTACTGAACCCTTGTTACCGGGCCAACGCTGATCCGTACGGGTCAGCCTGCTGGCGCGACAGCTGCAAGTCGTTGGTCACGTAGCTGTTGCGTCCACTGCTCCTCGCGCTCCGCGAGCGGAGGCAGCCGCCCGGCCGCCCAGGTGAGCAGCAGGTCGGCCAGCGCCGGGTTGCGGACCAG
This sequence comes from uncultured Actinomycetes bacterium, assembly GCA_963734725.1. Lineage (GTDB taxonomy): Bacteria > Actinomycetota > Actinomycetes > Streptosporangiales > Streptosporangiaceae > DASXKD01. The sequence goes on along the minus strand of CAVTIX010000018.1, from coordinate 107,563 downwards.
CACCGGGCCGTGCAGGTAGGTGCCCAGCACCCGGCCCGCCCACGCGCCCTCGGTGCCGTCGCCGTTGCCGACCCCGGACAGCACGCTGGCCAGTGGCGCCACGCCGGGCCCTCGCCTGGTGACGCCCTGGTGGTTCTCGAACCCAGTCAGCCGGGGCAGCTGCAGCGCGGGGTTGACCTCACCGAGAATCTCCCCCACCCCGCGGCGCTCCCCCCGGCCGCTGCTGATATCGAGTATCTCCAGCCCTGCGACCGGCTGGCCCTCCGCACCGCCGAACTCCGTGCCGAGAAGCTGGTAGCCGGCGCATACCGCGAAGATCACCGCGCCCTGTTCGGCGGCGGTGTACAGGCCCCGGTCGGCGCGCAGCCGCCGGGCGGCCAGGATCTGCGGCAGGTCCTCGCCGCCGCCGAGCAGGTAGATGTCGCCCTGCCGGGGCACCGCCTGGTCGGCATTGACCAGGACCTGCTCCACCTCGATCCCGCGCAACTGGGCGCGGCGCTGCAAGATCAGCAGGTTGCCCCGGTCCCCGTAGGTGCTCAGCAGGTCCGGGTACACCCAGACCAGCCGCAGGCTGCTCGCGGTGCGCGCGTGCGTGCCGCGCCCGCGTGGAACCTCGGCCGTCATGCCGTCCCGCCTTCCCGCGCCACTATTCGGCCCGCCCGAGCGCAACCCGGATCTGCTGGAACGCCGTGTAGTTGGCGATCACGTCGAGGCTGGGCCCTTCCACCTGGTCAACCGCCTCGTCCACATCCCCGACCAGGTCGAACGGCACCAGGTCTGCTTCCAGCCGGACCGCGAGATCGAGCCGCCGCTCACCAGAGACGAAGACCCGCCGGCCCTGGAGCACCCGGTAGTCGACATCCCACAGCCAGGAGGTGTCCTTGCCGTCTGGCACCTGGGCGTTCACGGCCAGCAGCACCGGAACCGGCGGCAGGTCAAGCACGTCGAACGCCTCCAGCCACCCGGCCGGGTTCTTGGCCAGCAACAGCCGTACCTGGCGCCCGCGCCGGGCCAGCCGTGTGTACCGGCCCGCCACCGAGACCACGTCGCGCAGCCGGGGCAGGGCCTGCGTGGTTTCCACGCCGAACACCTCGGCCACCGCCAGCGCAACCACCGCGTTGGACCGGTTGGCCCGGCCGGGCAGGGACAGGGACAGGTCGCTGACCCGGCCTGCCGAGTCGATCACCCGCTCCCCGTCCAGCACCCACCGGGTGGACGGCCGCCGGAACGAGCATTCGCCGCAGCGCCAGCCGAGTTCATCCCGGAGCAGGTGCGACCCGCAGACCGCGCAGCACCAGGAGTCTTCCTGCCAGCGCTGGCCCGCAGCCACCCAGCTGACGTGCTCCGCGCCGGAGGCGGCCCAGGTGATCAGCGGGTCGTCGGCGTTGGCGACCACCCAGCAGTCGCGCGCGCCGGTCAGGGCCTCCCGCCACCGCCGCGCTACCAGCCAGATCTCCGCGGCGCGGTCCATCTGATCCCGGCTCAGGTTCAGCAGGGTGACCACGCGCGGATTCGTCGCCTTGATGACAGCGGGCAGATACCTCTCGTCCACTTCCAGGACGGCCAGCGGCGCGTCGGGCGCCTTGCCCAGCGCCGCGGCGAGCCCGGCCTCCATGTTCGCGCCGAACGCGTTCGAGGCGATGTCCTGCCCGAGCGCGCCGAGCGCGGCGGTGATCAGCCGCGTCGTGGTGGTCTTCCCGTTCGTCCCAGTGACCAGCACGACCTGGCGCCCGGCGGACAACAGGGCGAGCAGGTCAGGCTCCAGGCGCAGGCCGATGACACCGCCGATCACCGACCCATCGCCGCGCCCGGCCAGCCGGGACATCGTCCCGGCGGCGCCGCCCAGCGTGGTGGCCAGGCGCGCGCGCATCGGAAGCTTGCCCATGGCGGACGATGCTATCCGGGGTTGCAGTGCCGCGCCTCCCCGCGAGCCAGGCCGGTTGGCGCCAGGTACCGGCCGGGCCAAGACAGCACCACGGTCAGCCAGGGCGTGGCGTTCATCAGCCCAGCGGCGTGGCCGAGCTGGGCGCCGGGGGGCAGCCCGACGCCGAGGACAGCCAGGTCGCAGGTGAAGGCGCGCTGGTCGTCCTCGCCGAGTAACGCGGTCCAGGCGGCCAGCCGGTTCCCGGGCAGTTCCATGGACAGCGGATGCCGGCGCAGCGCCCGCAGCCGGTGCCCGACCCGCGCTCCCGGCCAGTCCGCCAGGCCAGGCAGGTCGAAGTCCAGCGGCGGCGCACACTGGCCAGGACCGCGCGCCTCGTCCCCGGCCGGGCAGAGCCGGTCCAATTCGTGCAGCCAGCGCACCTGCGGGATGACCCAGTCCGGGCCGGCCCGGCCGGCGGCGGCCCCGCGCTCGCGCTGAGGGCGCGCCGTGCCGCCCGCGCCACATTCGCCGCCAGGCGCGCGGGATCGTAGCTGGGGCGCAGGGCCCGCGCCCGGACGGCCACCGCCGCGTCGACCTCGGTGGCCAGCAGGCACTCGCGGAGCCGGCCGCCAAGCTCGTCCCACCGGCCGCGGAGCGCAGCGGGCACGGCTGGCCGGGCGCGGTTGGTGAGGAAGGCGAGGATCAGCGCCTGCACCCACACCCGGAGCCAGGCGTCGGCCGGGGACCCGGGCGCGGCCAGCACCTCGGCAGCGCGCATCTCGGCCTGGGTGCAGGCACGCTCCACGGTGCACACCGGGCCGCAGGCCGTGCTGCGCCGCGACAGCAGCGGCGGCGCAGGCCCAGGCCGGGCGCGCTCAGCGTCGCCGCCGCATGGCACCCGCACCCGGATCGGGCGGTCCATGCCGTCGGCGAACACCGCCGCCACCCCCGGCGCCAGCGACACCACCTGGCGCGACTGGGCGTCATCGAGGTTCATCGCGGCGCCGGCCAACTCCCGGTCATCAGCGGCCGGGAGCCGGTGCATCACCTTCAGCGCCGTGTTCTTGACCACGTCGGCGACCAGCTTGGCCGGGATCTGCTCGGCGATCACCAGGCCCTCACCGTAGGCGCGGATCTCGGCGAGCAGCGCGGCGAACAACTCGACCGCGTGCGCGCTGGCCCGGCCATCCCGCCGCGCCCGCAGCAGCCGGTGGGCCTCCTCGATGACGATCACATGGCGCAGCCCTGGCGGCCGCCCGGCCCGCGCGGCCAGGCGCAGATGCTCGACGACCCGGATGACCAGCGTGCCCATCAGGAACGCCTTGTCCTCGTCGTTGGCCACGTCTTCGAGGCAGAGCACCACGTTGCGCCGGAGCAGCCTGGCGATGTCGGCGGGGTGCCCGCCCTCGAAGAACCGCCCGGCCGAGCCAATCCGCAGCGAGCGCAGCCGAACGTCCACGAACCCGCGCACGTCGGCCTGCAGTTCCCGGCCGTACCCGACGTCCTCGATGACCTCCAGGGCCGCGCGCTGCAACTCGGCGAGCGATGGCACGGCCGGTTCTGCCGCGGCGCCGGCCATCGTGCCCCCGGTCACCACGTCCCAGCCGTTGGCCTCGTACACGCGCTGCAACGCCTGGGCGATGATCTGCGGGAACGGCTCGTCGGCGTCGAAGGCGGCGAGGAACAGCGCGCGGACCATATCGATGTGCGCCTGCACCGGGTAGCCTCGCTCCGGCGCCAGCGGGTTGACCGACAACGGGATGGCCCCCGGGTCGGCCGGGTTCAGCACGGTGACCTCAGCGGCCGGGCCGAGCCCGGCCAGCCGCCCCGCCATCCCCGGGTATTCGGACTTGACCGGCTCGATGACGAGCCAGGGCAGCCCGGCCCTGGTCAGCCCGGTCAGCAGATGCCGGACCGTCTGTGATTTGCCGGCGCCGGTGGCGCCGGTCACCAGCGCGTGCCGGTTGAGGGTCGGCAGCGGGACCAGGAACTCACCGGCCGGCCGGTCCTTTGCGTCGAGGATCAGGCCCAGGCTGACCGCTGGGGCGGCGCCGGGCAGGCCATCCGCTGGGGCGGCGCCCGGCAGGCCGGCCGATGGGGCAGCGCCGGGCAGGCCACCCGCTGGGGCGGCGCCCGGCGGGCCGGCCGATGGGGCAGCGCCCGGCGGGCCGGCCATGCCGGTGGTCCCGGTCTCGCTGGTCACGTCGAACTGGCCGGCGTCGAGCACCCGCAGCCCCGGCACCTCCCGCTGCGGCAGCCCGGCGAGCGCAGTCAGCAGGCCCGCGGTGGCCAGGAACGGCACTTGGGCCTCCGCCCCGGAGTCGCCGGCCTTCGCCGCCAGCGCCTCGGCGAGCGGCTGCGGGTCCAGGCACATGCCGAGCCGGTAGGGCTGGTGGCCCAGGTCGGCCGAGCCCGCGAGCACCGGCCCGATCCGGGCAAGCTCCCCGGCGGAACCGGCGCCGGCGAGCACCCGCACCAGCCACAGGCCAGCCTCGCGGAACGCGTCCAGTTCCGCCAGGCGGCGTATCGCCCGGTCGGTGCCGAACCGCAGCGTTTCCTCGTCATGATGGCGCAGCACGGTCACCTGGGTGCGCAAGCCGGCCACCTCCTCATCGAGCAGCCCGGTGGGCTCGGCCACCACGAGCCAGCCGAAAGGCCCGCCGCGGGCCACGGCCAGCGCGGACTCGAACCGGCCCGGCTGCCGGGTTTCCTGGCCGGCCGCGGACGCGGGCCCGCTGAGCAGCGGCAGCGCCTGGCGCCCCGGGCAGGGCGCCCAGACCAGCGCGCCGCACGCGGTGATCCAGTCGGCGGTGACCGGGGCGCCCCGCGCCCCCGGCGGGAACAGCAGGGCACAGCCGCCGTCCGCCTGCGGCGCCGGCAGCGCGGCATTGGTGATGAGCTCCAGCGGTGCGCCGGCCGCGCGGCACAGCCAGCCGGCCACGAGCGGCCGCCCGGCCCGGGCCGCGGTCGCCGCCGCAGGCAGGATGTCGAGGAAATCGTGTTCGGCAGAGCCGGCTTCCGGCCGCGGCACGATGGACTGGACGCGGAACCAGGGGCCGGCTAACTCGCCACCCAGGACCGGGATTGGCGTCACGATGCGTGCATACCAGCCGGGGTACGGCCGCCGCCACCGAACCGGGCAGTCTGCCCGGTTTTGCCGGGCAGACTGCCGGGTTTTGCCGGGCAGACTGCCCGGTTTTGCCGGGCCGGCCCGGGATCCGCGCGGCCGGCCCGCGCCACGGCGCGGTCCGCACCCCTGCGCCGGGCCGCCGCGCTAGGTGAGCCTTGGCGGCCGGAGCGGCGTGGGGGACAGCTGGTTGGGCTCCAGTTCCCGCATGTCCGCGGGAGCACCGACGATCAACGGGTCTGGCTGTCCGACGACGTCCGGGTCCTTGCGGTCGTAGTCGATACCGGCGAGCAGGCTGCGCATCGCCGCCAGCCGGGCACGCTTCTTGTCGTTGCTCTTGATCACCGTCCAGGGCGCCTCGGGCGTGTCCGTGCGCTGGAACATCGTGACCTTGGCCACGGTGTAGGCATCCCACTTGTCAAGCAGCGCGAGGTCTGTAGGGCTGAGCTTCCACTGCCGCACCGGGTCGATCTGGCGGATGGCGAACCGGGTGTGCTGTTCGCCGGGGGTCACCGAAAACCAGAATTTTGTTAGTGAAATGCCCTCGTGCACCAGCAGCCGCTCAAACGGAGGCACCTGCTGCAGAAAGGTCTCATGCTGTTCTTCTGTGCAGAATCCCATGACCTTTTCGACGCCAGCGCGGTTATACCAAGAACGGTCGAAAAAGACGATCTCCCCGGCCGTCGGCAGGTGCTCGATGTAACGCTGGAAATACCATTGGCCTCGCTCGCGCTCGGTCGGGATAGAAAGTGCGACGACCCGCGCGTTACGGGGATTCAGGTGTTCCATGAAACGCTTTATGGTACTGCCCTTGCCCGCCGCGTCACGGCCCTCAAAGACCACTACAATGCGGCTGCCCGAATCCTGGACCCAGTATTGCAGCTTCAGCAGTTCCACCTGGAGCGCGCGTTTCGCGTGATCGTATTCATCACGGCTCAGCCGCTCGGGGTAGGGATACTCTTCGCGCCAGGTGTCCACCAGGCGCCCATCAGCCTTGCGGAGCACTGGGTCGTCCTCGTCGGAATCATCCACCCATACGCCCGGCGGGACCACGTTCGTGCCATCCGGCCGGTCCGCGCCAGAGTGACCTGCGTGGGCTTGCCGACGCTCAGCCATATCCGGCCCCCATCCAGCTCTTGACCACGGTCTCACCAAGGGTATCCGCGAGCCAGTTACGCCGCTACCGTGGCCCCACAGCAGGATTCATCAGGAATTCACCGCCTGGGCGCGCTCACGCACCCGGCCGTTCGCGCAGCCAGATCCGGTGTCCCCGCCGGGCGCTTCAGTCCTATTCGCTTCTGCTTCAAATGATACCGTGATCAGGATAGAACTGGAACGGATCGGGAATCTGAGGAGCAGGGATGCCTGGAATCGTCGTAGGGGTAGACGGCTCGGACCATTCCCACCGTGCTCTTATCTGGGCGATGCGGCAGGCCGTCCAGCAGCATGTCCCACTGACAGCCCTGGCGGTACGCCCGGACCCGGTGCGCCCCGTCACGGGCGTTTACTGGGGAGTACATGCCTACGCTGAGGATGCCGATAACCCCGAGGTGGCGCGGAAGGCGATCCAGGGAATTGTGGAACAGGCCGGGAACGAAATCGGCGAAACGGCGCCTCAGGTCACCGTGAATGTCGTCACGGGGGATCCGGCCGAAGAGCTCATCAAGGCATCGCGTGACGCCGACCTGGTCGTCGTGTGGTCTCGCGGCAGCGGCGGGTTCGCCTCGCTCCTGATGGGCTCGGTGAGCAGCAAGGTCACACACCACGCAGCCTGTCCCGTCGTGGTCATCCGCGGGGAAGGCCGGGCCACGTAGGCGGGCATGGCCGGCGGATGCCTGGGCGTGCCGTGTGACTTGCCGCATTCGGAGGCCGATTGGTAACGCGTCAGTGCGGATGCGCGCCGAGGTTTTGGCCGCCGCGGCGCGGGTTAATAGCGCTTGACGTCTAATGTCAGCTGTCGCCTCGCACAAGGAGTTGCCCAGATGATCGTCGACTGTGCTCACTACAAGGACGGCCAGCGGAGCGATGACGCGCCCATGTCGCTGGAGGAAGCGGCGGCCCGGCGTAACGATGGTGGCTTCGTCTGGCTGGGCTTGTTCGAGCCCGGGGAAGCGGAAATGGATGAGGTGCGCCGCCTATTCGGGGTGCATGAGCTCGCGGTGGAGGACGCGCTGAACACCCACCAGCGGCCGAAGATCGAGATCTACGACAAGGATCAGCGGCTGGTCGTCTTGCGTACCGCGCGTTATGACGACGACGCGGAAGAGGTCGAGTTCGGCAACATCGCCGTCTTGCTCGCGCCGACCTTTGTGATCACCGTGCGCCAAGGAGTGGCGAGTCGGCTGCACGAAGCCAGGCAACGGCTGGAGCAGCGGCCAAAGCTGCTGGCCGCGGGCAGCTCATCCGCGCTCTGGGCGATCCTGGATGAGGTCGTTGACGACTACTCGCCCGTCGTTGCCGGGCTCGAGCGTGACGTCGACGAGGTGGAGGCCACGGTGTTCTCCGGCAGCGTCGCGCCCACCGAGCGGATCTACTCGCTGCGCAACGAGGCGACCAACTTCTACCGCGCCGTGCACCCGCTACTCGGCGTGGTCGCCTCGGTCAAGCGCACCACCCTGGCCCGCGAGTTGCGGCCATACCTGCGTGACGTCCATGACCACCTGCTCCTGGTGGAGGAGGAGGTTGCCGCGCAACGAGACCTCCTCGGCACGGTGCTGCAGGCCAACATGGCGGTGCTCTCCGTCGAGCAGACCCGGGTCAGCGTCCAGCAGAACTCCACCATCGAGCAGCTCACGGTCCTGGCGACCATCTTCCTGCCGCTGACCTTCATCACCGGCTTCTTCGGCCAGAACTTCGGCTGGCTGGTCCACCACATCGAGAGCTTTCCAGCGTTCATCGTCTATGGCATCGGGGGTCTCGCGGTGCCGCTGGTGTTGTTGTTCTCGTGGCTGAGATTCCGCATGCCGCAGGCCAAGACCAGCGCCAAAGCCGACCCGGCCGCCGGGTAGCGCAGCAGGCTGGCCGGACAGCGCAGCGCCGCCTGGCGGGCTAGCCAACGGCCAGCGGGGCCAGCGGCCAGCCGGGCCAGCGGTGCCGCGGCAGCCGGCCGGTCAGCCCACCTGGCCGGTGACGTAGGCCTCAGTGCGGCTGTCTTTGGGGTCTTCGAAGATTTGCTGCGTCCGGCCGTACTCGACGAGGACGCCCGTGCGGGTGTCGCTTTCCTCATTACGGAGCACGGAGAAGAACGCGGTGCGGTCGCTGACCCGGGTGGCCTGCTGCATGTTGTGCGTGACGATGACGATCGTGTAGCGCGACTTGATGTCCCGCATCAGGTCCTCGATGGCGCTCGTCGCGATCGGGTCGAGCGCCGAGCAGGGCTCGTCCATGAGGACCACGTCCGGTTCGACGGCGAGCGTGCGGGCGATGCACAGCCGCTGCGCCTGCCCGCCGGACAAGCTCAGGCCCGAGGCCTTCAGCCGGTTCTTCACCTCGTCCCAGAGCGCGGCCTGCCGCAGCGAGCGCTCGACGATCTCGTCCAGCTTGGCCTTCTTGTGCTCGCCGTTGATGCGCGGCCCGTAGGCCACGTTGTCATAGATCGACTTCGGGAACGGGTTCGGCTTCTGGAAGACCATGCCGATGTTCCGGCGGACGGCGATCGGGGAGACGTCCTTGCTGTACAGCGAGGCCCCCCGGTAGCGCACGTCACCCTCGACGCGGGCGCCGGGCACGAGGTCGTTCATCCGGTTCAGCGTCCGCAGCACCGTTGTCTTGCCACACCCGGACGGGCCGATGAACGCGGTGATCTCATTTTCGTAGACGGTCAGCGAGACGTCGGTGACGGCACGGAAGGCGCCGTAGTAGCACGACACCTTCTCCGCGTCGAAGACGGCATCACCCTCGCCCCACGACTCTCGCGGCTCGGGCACGGGCGGCGCCTGCGGCTCGGCCGCTGTCTTGGGCGGCTGAAGACTGGTGGCGATGTCCTGCTCAGGCTGTTCCATGACGTTCCTAGCGCGAGTACCGGGTGAATCGTGCGGTGACGATGCGGGCGACGATCATGAAGAGGAAGGCGATCACGACGAGGGTCAGTGCCGCGCCCCAGGCGCGGTCCTGCGCGCCGGTGTACGGCGACGTCGCGTTCGCGAAGATCTGCGAGGGTAGCGAGGTGTTGGGGCCGCTGAACGGGTTCCGGTTCACCGTGGTCACGGTGAGGATGGTGAACAACAGCGGCGCCGTCTCACCCGCGGCCCGGGCGACGGCGAGCAGCGCGCCACTGACGATCCCGCCGATCGCCGCCGGCAGCACCACGGTCGTCGTCACGCGGGCCTTGGTCGCGCCGAGGGCGTAGCTCCCCTCGCGCAGCGGGTTCGGCACGAGTTTCAGCATCTCGTCGGTGGAGCGGATGACGACCGGCAGCATCAGGCAGCCCAGGGCGAGAGCACCGGCGAAGCCCGAGAACTGGAAGTGCAGCACCCAGATCGAGAAGATGAAGAGCCCCATCACGATCGACGGCACGCCCGTCATCACGTCCGCCATGAACCCGATGAGCCGCCCCAGCACGCCCTTGCCGCCGTACTCGTTGAGGTAGATCGCGCCGAGCACGCCGAGCGGCACGGCCATGACCGTGGCGAGCGCCACGATCTCGATCGTGCCGACTATGGCCGGCCCGATTCCGCCCTCGCTCGCGGGCGCCACCTGCGGGGGGATGGAGCTGGTGAGGAAGGACCAGCTGATGATCTTGATACCGCGGGCGAACACCGTGATCAGGACGAACACCAGCGGGATCAGGACGAGCACGAACGCGACCACCATCAGCACGGTCGCGATGCGGTTCTTGGTGCGCCGCCAGCCCGCCGGCTCGCGAAGGTTGGGCTGCTGCCCGGTCATGACGGACATCAGGCACTCCCCTGCTCGGCGGCTCGCCCCACGATCGCCCGGGCGATGATGTTGATGATGATCGTGAACGCGAATAGGAGCACGCCGAGCCCTATCAGCGCGGCGCGGAACGTCCCGGAGGCCTCGCCGAACTGGTTCGCGATGACCGCCGGCATGGAGTCACCGGGGGCGAACAGGTGCAAGGTGATCGTCGCCGACGAGCCGATCACCAGCGCTACCGCGATCGTCTCGCCCATCGCCCGGCCCAGGCCCAGCAGCACCGCCCCGACGATGCCGCCCTTGCTATGCGGCCAGACGGCGCCCGTGATCATCTCCAGGCGGGTGGCGCCGAGCGCGTACGCGCCCTCCTTGTCGATCGCTGGCACCGTCGCGATCACCTCGCGCGACAGCGAGGTGATAATCGGCGTGATCATGAAGGCCAGGATGACGCCGGCGGTGAAGAACGAGGCCCCGCTGGTGGGCGGCCCGAACAGGGTGTCAAGCACCGGGATGCCGGTGACTGCCGAGCCGATCGAGGTGTAGATGTGCTGGATCCAGGGGGCGAACACCAGGATCCCCCACAGGCCCCAGACCACCGAGGGGACCACCGCCAGGAGATCGATGACGTACACGATCGGCCGCGCCAACCGGTACGGGACGACCTCGGTCAGCAGCAAGGCGATGCCAACGCTGACCGGGACGGCCATGATGAGGGCGATCGCCGACGTGAGGGCCGTGCCGTAGATGAAGGCCAGCGCGCCGAACTGATTGGTCGCGGGGTTCCAGGTCTTCCCGAAGATCCCCCACCCCTCGGCCTTGAACCACGGCGCGGCCTGCTGGGTGGTCGAGAAGGCGATGAGGACGAGGATCACCAGCACCAGCAGGCCGGCCGCCAGCGTGATGATCTGGAAGGTGCGGTCGCCGAACGGCCGCCGCTGGGAGAGCGGGCGGGTGGGCCCGGCCGTTCCGGCCGGACCCACCTGCTGGGTCACAGTGCTCACGACAACCAGCCGATCTGATCCACGCGCGTCGCGGTGCCCCTGACGTGCTCGATTACGAGCCTATCTTGCTGAGCTGCGCCTTGGCCTTCTGGTCGATGCTAGAGGGCAGCGGCGCGTAGCCCAACCCCGGAAGCAGTTTCTGGCCGTCCCCGACCAGGTAGCCGAAGTAGGCCTTGAGCATCTTCGTGGTGTTCGAGCTGGACTGCTTCTGGTAGACCAGCACCCACGACTGCGCAGTGATCGGGTAGGACCCGGCGCCGGGCGCCCAGATCGCGCTGAACGTCAGGTCGGGCTTGACGGTGGCGCTGTCGGCGGCGGTCGTGGCCGCCTGCACGGACGGCGCGACGTAACTGCCGTCCTTGTTCTTGATGGAGGCGTAGGTCAGGCTGGAGGCCTTGGCATCCGCATAGTCCACGTACCCGATGGCGCCGGGCGTGGACTTGATGATTTGCGCCACCCCGCCGTTGCCGGTGCCGCCTCGGCTGTTGGCGGGCCAGGAGATCGTCGAACTGGTGCCGAGCTTCCAGACACCCGGCGCGCCGTCCACGAGGAACTGGGAAAAGTTCTGGGTCGTGCCCGAGGAGTCCGAGCGGTGGGCGATGGTGATCGAAGTGCTGGGGAGTTTGACGCCCGGGTTAAGCGCCGTGATCGCCGAGTCATTCCACTTCGTGATCTTGGCCTGGAAGATTTCCGCAATGACCGGTGCCGTCAACTTCAGGTTGGTGACGCCCGAGAGGTTGTACGAGACCGTGATCGGGCTGATGAGGATGGGGTAGTACAGCACCGTCTTGCCCTTGAAGTTCGCCACCTCATCGGACGGGATCGGCGAGTCCGAGCCCGCGAACTGGACGACCCCTGAGGCTAGGTCCGTGCGCCCCTTGCCCGAGCCGCCGCCGCCGTAGTTGACGGTCATGCCGGACTGGATCTGCTTGAAGGCCTGGATGGCCGCCTGCTGATAGACGAGCTGCAAGGTCGATCCGCTCGCGTTGAGCGTGCCGCTGAGGCCGCTCGACCCTGAGCCGCCGCCATTGGTATTCGACGAACTGCAGGCGGTAAGCGACAAAGCCATCGCGGCGAGGGCGGCCCCCGCCATCACGACGCCTTGGCTGCGCACACGTTGCATTGTTAAATATCCCTTCTCAACTACCGGCCGATTGTTGCGACGAGGATGGCCTTGATGTCGTGCGGGCGGTTTCGGCTTGGCCGAAGATCATGCTAACGGCCGGGGCGAAGGCCCCGGCGATCGCCCGGAGGCCGACGGCCAGGCCCGTGTGCCCCGTCATTTCCCGGCCGGCCATGGCGCTTGGATCATGGAACACGGACAGGCGGCGCAGGCGCTTGACCTGGGGATTGTCACCTCGGTGCCGCGATCGCGCAGCATCCGCTGTCCTTGCCGCCCGAGGTCTGCCGCTACTCCCATGCTTCTCCCCCATACCGGTAACGCATCCACCTTTAGCCGGGTGCTTTACCGGGTACTACCAGCGCAGACGGTGATCGTTCACAATCAGTAATTATGGATGCCCGGCCGGAAGCGAGCCAAGGGTATTTTGATAAATGTTCACTTTCGCGTCATCTATGATTTGGTTTTATTTCACCTAAGCTTTTTCGGACGGCGCTGGCCGGTCAGCAAACACGCCCGATAAGACGGCGAGTCCCATTTTGACCCACTCTGGTGCGGGCGATGATCATCGTGCTTGAGCGCTTTGGCCAGTTCAAATGACGTCATGGCCGGCCCTGGCGGCACCCGATCGCGCGCGACCCTGACCATCGCCGTGGCCAGGCCAGGGTCCGGTCCATGGCAGCGGCGCCCGCGCCCACGTACGGGTCGCCTCAAACTAGGCTTCTTTCCATGGGCGAACACCGGCAAGAGTTTCAGCGCGAGCTGGAGGCCATCGAAGCCAAGGTCATCGAGCTGTTTGCCATGGTCGCCGAGGATCTGCCCACGGCGACCCATGCTCTGCTGAGTGGCAATAACGAGGCGCTTCAGGTACTGGCCGAACGCGACCAGGTCATCGACGCTCTTTACACCGAAACCGACGAGCTCGTTAACCGGGAGATCCTGCTGCAGGCGCCCGTCGCTTCTGACCTGCGCTTCTTGCTCTCTGTGCTGCGAATCGTGCCCGAGCTCGAGCGCTCCCACGACCTCGTCGTAGAGATCGCCCGGCGGGCGGACCACATTCTCAACGCGGACCTCTCGGCGCGCAGCCGGGGACTCGTCGAGCGCATGGGGGAACTCGCGTCCAACATGTGGCGCCAGGCGGCGGACGCCTGGTACAAGCGGGACCGTTCCGCCGCATTCGCGCTGGAAATGCGCGACGACGAGATGGACGACCTGCACGCCAGCCTGACCGCCGAACTTGCCTCAGGCCGAATGACGCTGCCGGTGACGATGGAGATGACGCTGGTGGCCCGCCTCTACGAGCGCCTTGGCGACCACGCGGTCAACGTCGCCCGCCGGGTGATCTACCTCGCCGGGTCTGGCCAGAACGGCCGGATAAGCAACTAGTTCCGGTGCTTAGCTTGTGGCTATGACCAGGCAGGATTTACTGCGCGCTTGATCACGGCCACGGCCGGCAACCGCCAGAGCCGGGCGCAGGGCGTGATGGCGCCGGCCGCACCGCCGCGGCGGGGGAGGCCAGCGCGGCGGTGCGGCCGGTTACCGGCCGGCAGAGAAGGCCGGTGTGCCCCGCCCGCCGGCCACCGGTATGCGCCTAGAAGGCGCCGATCCCGTCGGGGCTGCCCAGGCCGGTCGGGGCGTCGTAACCCTTCTTGGCCACGCACAGGTAGTCGTGCCCGCACGATGCGCCGCCCGCGCCGCTGAACCAGTCGTTGTTCCCCTGGGTGACGTCGAACAGCGCGTTGGCGTGCGCGTATTCGAAGCCGGGCTGAAAGGTGGCGGCATTGCCTGCCAGGCCGTACACGCCGGCGATCAGCGGCGCGGACGCGCTGGTCCCCTCGATGGTGAACCAGGGGCCGCCGAAGCCCTTGGGCAGTGAAGTGTCGTAGATGGCGATGTTCGTAGCGACGGCGGCCACGTCGGCCGATGTCCGGCCTGGGCAGTGCGGGTCATGTTGCCAGGCCGGCTTGGCCACGTAGGCGGAGCAGCCGCTGCCGGAGGCGCCGCCGCCGTCGTTCCAGACCGTTTCGGACCACCCCCGCGCGTTCGTGGCCTTGGCCAGCGTGGTGCCGCCGGCGTCGGTCACGTTGGCCAGGTTGGCCGGGAACTGCGCTGCGGTGAACCCGACATCCCCGGACGCGGCGACGATCACATGCCCCGGGTGGACGTAGTGCTTCGCCTCGGCCTGGGTGAACCCGTTTTCCCTGCCGCCGTAGCTGTTGGAGACGACCTGCGCGCCCAGCCGCACGGCGGTGTCCTCCGCCGCCGCGAGGGCGCCGAACGTCGGCCGGGCGCCCTCTACCATGATGATCTTGCACAGCGGGCACGCGGCCGACACCATCGCCACGTCGAGGGTTTCCTCCACGCCCCACCCCGCCGGGTCGGGCCTGGGCAGCGGCGACGCCTTGCCCAGCTGGTTGACGATCTTGAGACACCCGGTGGCGGTGGCGCACGGGGGCAGCCCATAGTGCTTGCGGTAGAAGGCGAGGTCCGAGGCCAGATGCGGGGTGCTGAAGGCATCCACGATCGCCACCGTCTGGCTCGCGCCCCGGGTCACCGGCAGCTTGTACGCCGCCTCGATGCTCGTGGCGCCCCATCCTTTCGGGGTGGTCGAGGTGACCGGCACCGGCTTCCCTGCCGCCTTTTCCGCGATCGCCCGGTTCACCGCGGTCTGCGGTGCGTACAGCGTCAGGCAGCGCGGCGTGTCCGACCGCGTCGCCGGGCAGGCCCGCCGCATCGCCGGCGCCGGGGCCGCGGCGACCGGGACAGCCGTGGTAAGCGCGCCCGCGATGGTGACCGCGACGCCGGCCGCGACGGCAATCCCGCTGATTCTCATCTGCATGCTCCCTGGTCTGCTGATCGGGCTCGTCTGCTGATCGGGATGGATTCACCGGCCGGGCCGGTCATGACGCGGCCTGATAGGCGCGGAGGACGGTCTCGGTGATCGTTCCGCCCGCAGCATCGGCGGCGCTGGCGCGCAGCGACACCTTAGCCCCGGCGGGAGCGGTGAACGACGCCGTGTAATTGCCCGCACTGCCGGTGACCTTGGCGTGGCGCCAGGTCTTCCCTCCGTCGAACGACACCGCGACCTTCGCCCCGGTCACCCGCGCCGCCCCTGCCAGTTGCAAATGCCCCACGGTCACGTGCACCGCCTGCGCACCCGCCGGCGCAGACCCGCCCAGCGACAACCCGGCCACCCGGTACCCCAGCGTCAGCATGGGCTGCACCCCGCAGGCGCGGCCGACCGCGATTCCGGTCGGCTGGAGCGCACAGCCCCACCCGGCGGGCACCCGTGCGCCGCCGTTGCGGGCGGACAGCCAGGTCCACACGGTCCGGCTCACGGTGGACAGGGTGTAGACCGAGGCCGTCCGGGTCGCGTCGAGGACGAACCTGACCTCGGACGGCCGCGGGCGCAACGGCACACTGGCGTGGAACTCGCCGAACGGGCCGACCTCCCGGAATCCCTTGAGCGGATTCCCCGAGGCGATCACCTTGCCGTTCTGATCGATCGCGTAGTGGCCGGTGATCTTGCCGAAGGATCCCGCGAGCCCGCCGAAGAAGCCCGAGGCGCTGACATGCCCCCGGGTGCTGTCGCTGAACGGCATGACATCCAGGGTCAGCGTGTCACCGGCGCGCGAGGCAGACGGCAGGGCGGGCTGCGCGTTGGCTGGGCCGATCAGGTCGGTGTTGTAGCCGGCGTGCAGCGGATAGGCGTTCCAGTTCTCGGTCAGCTGCTGGCCGGCGTGGAAGGTCCGCAGGGCATCGGCCTGCCCGCCCGCCAGGTTCTGGAACGACTGTTCGTAGCTGTCCGACCAGAGGATCGCCGGGTTGCCGGTCAGGTACTCGGTCTCCCGCCGTGGCACCTTCATCGGCTGGAACAAGACGGCGGGAACCTCCCTCCACTGCGCCGGGAACGCGCCATACCTTGAGAAATAGCCGGTCGCCGGCACGTCGGAGTAGTAGCGGGAGTGCACCGTGGCCAGGCCGTCCCGGTGCACCACGTGCCGTTGTGACCCGATGAGCCCGCTGGTGTCGGCGTAGGCCACGTCGTACCGGTACGGGGCGCCGGCCGCCTTGGGCGGCGACTCAAGCTCAGCGAACACGTACGTCTGCAGCGTCCCGGCGGTGGGCCGCCGGGTGGTCTGGTTGAAGAACAGCCGACCGCCCAGGTACCAGAACGCCCCGACCGGGCCGTGCGGGGTGGGATGGCGCACTTCAAAGTTGACGTCGAACGAGTTCGGTACCGACGGCCGCGGCGTGACCATCTGGACCTGGCTGCTGGCCGAACGCGCCGCCACGTGCACGGTGACGTTGCGGGACACCGTGACCTGGGGCACGACCACCGAATGGACCGCCGGGCCCAGTTTGCTGCGAAGCTGGGCCAGGAAGATCCCGATGGCCCAGTAGTGCCCGGCCGGAACGCTGAACCGGGTAGCGCCGTGGTCGAAGAGGTTGAACGATTCGACCGGATCGCTGAACAGGCTGGCGTTGTCGGCGTTGAAGACCAGCACGCCGTCGCCGGTGTCGGGCCGGCCAGCCAGGTTGGCGGCCGTCACGGTCAGCGTGTGCATCGGAAAGGCGGGCGCCGGCCGGGCCGCGGCGGCGGGCGCCCCGGGCAGGCCGACCGACACTCCGCCGGCGAACATGCCGTCCTGCCCGTAGCTGCCGCTGGCGTGATCGGCGGCGAACTGGCGGGCCAGCGCAGCCCCGAACGCCGACGCCCCGGCCTGAGTCAGGTATCCGCGGGCCGTTCCGCCGCTCGCCCGGGTGATCGTCACGCCGGGCAGCGACGGCGCCTTCCCCTGGTAGGTCACCGTCACCGGCAGCCGGCCCGGGGTTTCCGCCCGCAGCAGCGAGCCGGTGTCGAACAGGCTGGGCGCCAGCCCGTGCCCCAGGTAGGGCAATGCGACCAGGGGAATCTCGTAGGCCGCGCCGCCGAGATCGAGCGCGAGCATGGGCGTGGCGAGTGGGCCGGCCGACCCCGGCACGATGCCGGGGGGCCGCGCGCCACCGGCATCGAGCAGACTGCTCCCGTTGATCATCAGCAGGCGCCACGGCGCCCCGCCGGCCCTGTAACTACGGCGGGGAAACGCGGCGTCTGCCACGCGGCGGCGCCGCCCGGCACGGCGCTACTGGCGGCAAGGACCGTCGCGGCCGTGATCAGGACCGCGACGATAACGGCAGGACGGAGGGGACGGTAGCGCACAACTGCCTCCTTGAGCGGCTAGCCGGGCAGGCTCGTGCGGCCGGCCGCAGGTGACCGAGCGGCATGGGATCGAACTCTGGCAGGTGCAGGTGCTGGCAAGCGGGAGGATCGGACCTTCGCCATATAGACGATGCCTGGCACGGGGATGTTGCCCGGAAGGCCGAAAATGTTTCACGCGCCTGCGCACGGCGGGCCAACACAAATACCTCACGCGCCTCCGCACGGCGGGCCGGCCGGAATCCTCACGCGCCCGCGCACAGCGGCCGACCGCGGCGGACATCACTGCTCAGGCGCGCTAGGGGCGCCGCGCCGAGGCCAGGACCGCTCACCCGTCGCACAGGGCAAGCAGCTTGGTGACAGTGGACCAGTTGCGCGCCGTTCCGGCTGCGGTCGGGCTGGCGGACCGGCCCAGCAGGTACAACGCAAGCTCACTGCGGCCGAAACCGTCCGGGGTATGCACGAACAGGGTCGTGCCGACGATCCGGGCGCTGTCCCGGCCGCTCCCCCGTTCCGCTGCCCGCTGTTGTCCCGCCTCGATGGCTTCCGCGGCGCCGGGCGGGACCAGGCCGCGGAAGAACACCGCGTGGACCAGCTTGGGGTTCGGCTCGGCGGCGTAGGGGTTGTCGCGCACTGCGCGGGCCAGCCCATCGCGCGACAGCACGATCACCGATGGCCGCACGCCCAGTTTGCTCGCGATGGCCTGCTCCAGAGCCTTGCCCAACGCCTCGGTGTCCGTCTCGTCGCTGGTGAACAGCACATTGCCGCTCTGGATGTAGGTTGACACGCCGGTGTGCCCGAGCCCGGCCACCACGTCACGCAGATCCGCCATGGCGACCTTGTTGCGCCCGCCGACGTTGATGCCGCGCAGCAAGGCGATGTGACTGGCCATGCCAACATCATGCCGCAGCAGGCATTAACTTGCCTGCCTCGCGTGCGCTTCGCATGGTCGTGCCGGAGGCGCAGTCGGTGGTGCGGAAGGCGGTCCTCGGCGCCGGGACACCGCAACGGCCCTGGGGGCCCTAAAGCGCGTTCGGCCCGGCACCTGCCGCGCGCAGGCCGGGGCAACCGTCATCAGCGACGCCAGTCGGGGGGCTCGGGCGGCGGGCCCAGGTTCGGCGGCGGCTGGCGGCCGCCGGACCGCCAGCCGTCCGCCTTCCCAGAGGTTCCGGACCGCCAGCCGTCCGCCTGCCCGGAGGGTCCGGACCGCCTGGCCGTCCGCCTGCCCGGAGGGTCCGGACCGCCGGCCGTCCGCCTGCCCGGATCCGGCCCATGTCGCGCGGTCACCGGCCTGCCGTGCCCGCGCGAGGCTGTGCACGGTGGCAGTCGGCAGCGTGTAGATGGCCGGGTTGGCGTCGGCCAGCGCCACGTGCCGCCGCGCGCCCGAGGCGTAGCTGACGATCACCGCGCTCGGCGGCAGCCGCTGCAGTTCGTCCGGCTCCACGAGGAACTCCCTGGAACGCTGGACGGTCTGGCCGAGTGCGGAGTTCAGCCCGATGGCGCGGGACGTGGTGATCCCCCACGACGTGCTGGAGTTGATCCCGTCGGTGAGCGAGTCCGAGTCGCTGGCGCCCTGCGACTGCGAGGTTTCGGCGCTCCCCGATCCGGTCCGCGCGGCGAACGGCGCGACGCCGGCGCTGGAGTGGCCCCGGCCCCGGCTGCGCCCGGTGGTCTGGCTGCGGGACTCCGACGCCGACACCGACTGCGCCGTGCCCACGGTGGAGGTGTAGGAATCACCGGTCGTGTCGGTGACCGAGGCGCCTACCGTGTCGGTGAACTGGCTCAGCACGAAACGGTGCTGCGAGCCGATCTGCTCACTGGCCACCCTGGCGTCTTCGGCGTTGCCGAGGCGCATCACCGCCAGCGCCGCGTTCCCGCGGCCGAGCCGCTGCGCGACGGGCGGGGGAACCGAGCGATAGGCGAGCACCAGCCCGGCCCGGGTGGCCTCGCACGCGCTGGCGAGCCGGTCGATCACCTCGCCGGAGAGTTGCTGTGCCCCCGCCACGCAGATCGTGTGCCGCCACGGCCGCCCGGGACGGGCGTGGCGGAGCAGGTGGGTGAGGGTCACCGTCACGTACGCCGCCAGCACCGCGTTGCCGAACGCGCCACCGCCGGGGTCCGCGGCTACCACCCGCAGCCGGCTCCGCGGCATCGGAGCCGGATCGCTGCCCAGGCGGTCCAGCACCCGCAGGCGAGCTTCCAGCGCCCAGGCCCGTTCGATAATCATCCGGTCGGCGGCGCCGCGGCCGAACAGCCCGGTGATCCGCTCGAGCTGGCCCGCGGTGAGCAGGCCCCCGCGAACGTCCTCGCGCACGTCGCCCACCTGCGCCAGCGCCCGCAATCCCGCGGTCACCTGGCAGATCCGCGCCCCATCGCCGAGCACTTCCAGCAGCCTGCCCAGGAGCGCGTGGTCGGGCGCCGGATCCTGGCCGCCGACGCCGGCCAGGCCGACGGACACGCAAGCGGCCAGGATGTCGGCCATGGCCGTGGCGGGCAAGCCGACGCCGAGATCGAGCCTGGGCAGGTCGTCGGGCAGCACCCAGACGAGCGGAGCGACCCGCAAGTCATGCGCCAGCCGGGCCAGGTCGCCGGCGACCGCGCCCTCGGACAAGTCGATGATCGTGATCTCGTCCCCGGCGGCGAGCCGCGGCATGGCGACCATCGTCAGCAGGGCCGACCAGCCCGCCATCGTGCCGCCGACCACGTCGACCCGGTCGATCCCGGCCGGCACCGATACCGGGTACCACAGCGCCTGTTCGCGGAACGCGCGCTGGCGGCCCTGCCAGGCACGGAATCTGCGGGCGTGGTCCTCCTGAGCGGCGAACAGGTCCCGATCCCGAACCGCGCGGGCGGCGTTGACCCGGCGCGTCTCCGCCGCGACGGCCGCCGTGACCGCCTGCCGGCCCCGCCAGGCCGAAGCCGCAGCGACGACGGCCAGGCCGCCGAATGTCACCGCGCCCAGCCCGGTCAGCGCCGGGTTCAGCCAGCCGGACCGGCCGAGCGCGATCACCACGACGGCCAGCAGCAGGCAGCCACCGGCGGCTTGCCTGGCCGGGCGGCTTATCAGGCTCTCCTCCCGCTGCTGTGCCGCCACCCAGCCGGGGTTGAGCCTCTCCGGATCCGGAGGCGCCGGACGCCGAGGCGGCGGCCCTGGGTCCTCGTGCCGCAGCTCGTACTGCCAGCCCAGGTAGACCTGCCCAGGCGGGAATGGCCCGGCCGTCACGCCGGCCGCCGGACGACGGGAGGGCCGGTGCCACCCGGCAGAACCGGCAGCACCGGAGCCGGCGTGCTGACCACCCGGCACTGCGCCCGGACGGCCACCCCCGCGCCGCCGCGTCGGCGCCTGCCGACCGGCCCCGCAGTCAAGCCGGTGACCAGCACGAACTCGCCACGACCCAGTGCGCACAGGCGCTCCGCAGGCACCAGCGGAACAAGCATGGTGCCTAACGGAACGGCAGGGCTGGCCTCCGCCTGCGGCGGTAAGCAGGTTCCGTATTCCGCACCCGCGCGGGCCGGGGCACGAGTCAGCGGCACGATTGTGGTGCCGGTCAGGGTGGCGAGCTCCCCGGCCAGGCCGGGGTCGGCGAGCCGGTGGATGACGACGGCGTTGACCCGCCCGGCCAGCCCGCCCGCCGCACGGGGCGCCGTGGTGGCCAGCACCGGCGCCAGCCCGGCCGGGCTGCCCGTGGCGACCAGCCCGGCCAGGGCCGCGGGATCGACTCCGGCGCATTCGGTGAACCAGCACAGGCCGTCGGGCGCGATGCCATCGCGGCACAGGTCGCCGTAGAGCGCCGCAACGTCGGCGGCGACCAGCCCGGCGATCACCTCGGCCGCATCCCGCTGCCCGGTCCCGGCCAGCGCGAACAGTGCCACGGCGCGCTGCCGGACGACCTCGTCCAGGCTGACCACGGTCTCCCTGCCCGGCGCCGGCCATGGTCCCCACGGCGCCGCCAGCAGCGCCGCGTGCTGCCCGGCGCCGGGGCGCACCCGCGGTTCGTACCGGGGGCCGTCCGCCGTGCCGAACACGTGCAGCGGGGCGCGCACGGACGCGCACATCCCGGCGAGGGCATCCGGCAGTCCGGCGTCTCCGGCCAGGTCCACCACGATGACCGGCTTGCGCCGCCGGATCGCGGCGTGCGTGAGCCGCAGGCCGGGCGCGAGCACCGCCCGTCCCGAAGCGCCGGTCAGCAGCACGCCGCCGCCGACGTCACGCCAGGACAGCACCGCAGGGCCGCCGGTCGCCGCATCGACACCGAGGCAGGCCCCGTCCCTGGTGAGCACGCGGCCGTGCCGCAGCGACGCGGCGGTCCGCCGTCGGCGGCCGATGCGCACCAGGCCGGGGCGGGCCGCAGGCACGTCCCACTCGTCGGTGTGCATCCACCGCACCCACCACGCCAGCGCCGCCGCCCCCGCGCCCAGGATCAGCGCGAGCGGCAACTGGCCGGCGCCGTCGGCGTAGACCGCACGGGCGGCGCGGGCCACGGCGGCTGGGCCGGTGAATATCCGCGACAACGCGCCCGCTGTGGCAGCCGCGCCGTGGCCGAAGCTCGCTATGGCCTCCCCTGGGCCAGCCGCGAGCACCCAGATGATGCCGCAGGCCGCCGGGGCCCATAACCAGAGCGGGCGCCAGCGGCTGACCTTGCTGACCGCGTGGAACGTCGCGACAAGGATCAGCGTGAGCGGGGCTAATAAGACTCCCGCGATTACGGCCGCAGCCGCCACCGCGGCCAGGACTTCACCGCGGCGTGGCGTGCCGAGCGGGACGAGATAACGCGCTCGCCGCGGCGGGCGCTGCGGGGCACGAGGGACGATGGCATGCATTCCGGGTCAAGAGTCCCAGCCATCCCCGGCGTGTGTCCAGGCGCTTGCCAAAGCTCCCGCGTCCTTGCCCGGCGCCTGCCGCGGTGCGGCCTCCATGACGATCCGGAACAGTTCGGGTCGCAGCATCGCCATGGTCAGCGCGACCGGCGCGCCTGTGGCCGGGATCGCGAAGCTCACGGTCACCGTGGTCACTGGCTCGCCTGCTGCCAGCCGCAAGGTCCGGGCCGCGGAAGGGGGCGGCAGGCCCATTTCGATCTGCACCGCTCCGGGCCGTGGGCCCTCGGCGTCCGCGGGCCGCCAAGGGTAGGGGAACCCCAGGGGCGACATCACCTCGCTCAGTTCCTGGGCGCCGGGCGTGGTGTCATCCTCCTCGCCTGGCTGCGTGATAGGGACCACCCCCAGGTCAGTGGCGGCCGCCTCGGGCAGGTAGCTGGCGGCCAGCGCCCCGGGCTCCCCGCCGACCGTCCATATGCACCGGACGGTGAGCACCGGTTCACCCGGGCCCAGGCCGAGCGAGCGGCCGATGTCTTCGGGCGGCCGGCGAACGGTGGCATGCCGGCTGGCGCATGCGAGGTGACCACCCATCGGATCGACGCGCGAGACGAGCCCGAACAGGCCTTCCAGTGGCACCCAGTACTCTGCCGGGCTGGCGCGGTAGACCTGCCCGTCGGGCAGCCGCCGCACCAGGTGCCGCGCGGCCAGTTCCTCGATGGCCGCGTCGATCTCCGCGGAGCTCACGCTGTACCGCCGGGCCAGCGCGGTAAGCCGGGGCAGCCGCCAGCCAGGTTCGTGATGCACGAGCGCGGCGGCGAGCCGGTCAGCGAGGACCGCTGCGGCCGCGGGCCTGCCGCGCGCGCGTCTGCCCCCCTCGTCACGGAGCATGGCGGTCACTTTGCACTGTGCCTGGAGACCGGGCCGATAAAGCGGCCCACCGCGATGATGCGGGCGGCAACAGGCGCCGCATCGTCCTCCGGGCCGGAACCGAAGCATCCGGGACCCGCCTGCATGGACACGATGCGCCTCGCCTATCGATTGTCACCGGAAGTTCTCCCCGCGGTGTTTTCGTCCCGTTCATTCCAGTGATAGGGGGCTCAGGTTATGGGAAGTTGAACGCCAGAAGGATGAAAAGGCAACGAGCAGGGGACGAGTTGTGAAACGAGGCCGCTGCCATGCGCCCGTCAAACCGGAGTGACGGACCACGCCGGAGGGGGCGGGGCGTTCAGCCCGCCCCCTCCGGCGGTTCTCCTAAACCAGGCCCAGACGCCGCTAAACCAGGCCCAGACGCCGCGGGCTCAGTTGCCCGGCGCCGTGACGCTGACCGCCAGCGTCGTGGTGTGGCCGCGGTCGGCGCTGACCGTCTCCTCGGCGCGAGCGCCGCGGGGCGCGAGCACCCGGACCGTCCAGGTGCCTGGCGCGGCGAAGAAGCGGAAACCGCCGTCGGCGCCAAGCGGGACCTCGGCGACGAACTCCCCGCCGTCGTTCAGCAGCCGGGCATACCCCACCTGCACCGGGGCGCCGCCCGCGGAAACCGTGCCCTCGATGATGGCCTCACCCGAGGAGTTCTCGGTGACCGCGACGCCGCCGGCCGGCGCCCCGCAGCCCTGTGGCGCCCCGGTCATCGGCCCGCACCCAGCTCGATCGGCACCCCGACCAGGGAGCCGTACTCGGTCCACGACCCGTCGTAGTTCTTGACATTGGGCTGCCCGAGCAGCTCGTGCAGCACGAACCAGGTGTGCGCGGAGCGCTCGCCGATCCGGCAGTAGGCGATGGTGTCCTTGCCGAAGTCCAGGCCAGCCTCGTCGCCGTAGAGCTTGCGCAGGTCGTCGTCCGACTTGAAGGTGCCGTCGTCGTTGGCGGCCTTGGACCACGGCACGTTCCTGGCCGTCGGAATGTGACCGGCCCGCTGGGCCTGTTCCTGCGGCAGGTGGGCGGGCGCCAGGAGCTTCCCGCTGAACTCGTCGGGCGAGCGCACGTCAACCAGGTTGCGCTGGCCGATCGCGGCGACAACCTCGTCGCGGAAGGCACGGATCGAGGTGTCCGGGTCCGCGGCGTGATAAGCCGTCCTGGGCCGGTTGGGAACCTCGGTCACCAGGTCGCGGGAGTCGAGTTCCCACTTCTTGCGCCCGCCGTCGAGCAGCTTGACGTTGGTGTGCCCGTACAGCCGGAAGTACCAGTACGCGTAGGCGGCGAACCAGTTGTTGTTGCCCCCGTAGAGAATCACGAGGTCGTCGTTGGAAATGCCGCGGCCAGACAGCAACTCCTCAAACCCATGCTTGTCCACGAAGTCGCGGCGGACCGGGTCCTGGAGATCCTTCTTCCAGTCGAGCTTGACCGCGTTTGCGATGTGGCCCTTGTCGTAGGCGCTGGTGTCCTCGTCCACCTCTACCAGCACCACGCCGGGGTCACCGAGGCGGGCTTCCACCCAGTCGGCATCCACCAGGACGTCGGAGCGGCTCATACAGCTACCTCCTTGTCGTGCTCTGGCCGTCCTGATCCCGTGCGGGCTGGCCAGACGCGTCGAATCAGCACATACATCTCGCAGCCAAGGCACAGGCCGAAGGCCGCGTTGAGAAAGGCCGCCGCGAGCGCGAGCGCGGCCGCGGCAATGCCTAGCGGGGTGACGCCGGTGGCGTACCCGATCACCCCGATGACACTGAACACCAGCCCCACGAACTGGGAGAACCGCGGCGGCGCCTCGTCCTCCAGTTCCCTGGGCGGACCGAGCCTCGGCCGGACCAGCCACCGGTAGATCAGCCCATAGGGCGCGTATTTCAGGCCCAGCGCGGCGCCGATGCCGAACACCACTCCCTGGGCGGCCAGCAGCCAGGCGCTGTTGGTGATGAGGACTGCCACAAGGACAAGGGCGGTGAGCGCTGCGGCGAACCGTTGTCCCCTCGGATCGACCTTCATGACAGGATCACCCCTTTTCGCATCCTCTTCCGTCCCGTGCCGTCCATATAACCGGAAACCCTCTGCTTGTGAGCGCCGCTCCCGAGCCCCGGCGCGCCAGGCATGAAACCGGTGGGTGGCGCCAGGGCCGACGGCGGCCGGGCACGCTAATCGGATAGTGCGGTCCCGGCCTGGCCGGGGCAACACAGGGCCGCAGCGACACGGCAGTAGTCGACCTGGCGCCGGATCGTGAGGATGACCGCTCCCGGCTGCCGCCGTAGCGGTGGGCCCGCTGGCCTGCTGGGGGTCGCGGGAGCAAGCATGGGTCCGATGCTATGCGGGCACATGCGGCCTGTCACTCCCTGCGCCCGGCCACGGGCCCGGCGGCAGCCAGGGCCACAGCCGTCAGCATGTCGTCACGACTGGGCAGGCCACTCGCGCGGCCGGCGACCTGGCCCTGCGGGCCGAGCACAAACACCGTGGGGGTGCGCCGGACGTTGAGCAACCGGACCAGGTCAAGCCGGTCGGCCACATCGATCTCCACATGCGCGACACCGGCGTCCCCCGCAGCCACGTCGGCCAGCAGTTGCCTGGCCGCACGGCAGGGCGCGCAGAACGATGAGGAGAACTGGAGCAAGGTGGCCCGCGTGCCGAGCGGCTGGCCGAGTTCAGCCATGGTCAGCGGCCGCTGCCGGGTTCCCTTGAGCCGCCCGTCGCGCCGGCGCAGGGCGAGCGCCGCCACGGTGGCCAGCACCAAGACGGCGGCCACCACTATCGCTCCGGCAAGCACGCCTGACTACAGCACCGCCGGGCGCGCGATCATTCCCAGGTCGGCGAGCGGCGCGGCCCCGTCGGTCAAGTCGCCGGGGCGGAAGCCACAACGTGGCCATGGATGGTCACCTGGAACGCGCTCAGTTCGTGCTCGCCAAGCGAGGTCGATGCCGGGTACCAAGCGTTCCCCTTCCACAGCACCCAGCTGCCCACCGCCGACTTCCCGCCGGCCTTGTTGGTGACCTGGAACTCGCAGACGCTTCCTGGCCGCAGGCCGGTGACGTTGACCTCCATCTCCGTGCCCCACGCCTTATGCCGGTAGCGCACGGTCAGGTGCGCGCCCGCCGGGCCGGTGCCGGAGGTCTGCTGCCAGGCCCTGACGTTCGCCGGTCTGGCCGGCTGCGAGCTGCCCGGCTCCAGGGCATTGGTCACGGCCGCGCCGCCGGCGACGGCCACCAATGCCACGGCCGCCGCGGCGGCCAGCCCGCGCCACCGGTGGATCCGCCGCACGTTGGCGGTCCGCCCGAGCAACGACGTGAGCATTGCGGGTGACGGCATCCCGGTGAGCTCGGGATCCTCCTCCACTGCCGCCAGGCGTTCGGCCTCGACGACCGGGACCTTGCGGAGCATGGCCGGCAGCCCGGCCAGGCTCGCCAGCTCCTCCCGGCATTCGGGGCAGGTCGCGAGGTGCTCGTCCACCTGCGCCCGCTCGGCGGGGTCGATGGCGCCCAGTACGTACACACCGAGTGCCTGCCTGATGTGACGGCATCCAGCCATGCCGGTCATGGTGCTAGCCCCCGTTCTTCCAAGGCCAGCTTGAGCGCCCGGAGCGCATAGAACGCGCGGGACTTGACGGTACCCGCCGGGATCCCAAGCACGACGGCCGCTTCGGCCACCGATCTGCCCCGGTAGTACGTCTCGAGCAGGACTTGCCTATGGTCGGGCCGGAGCGCCGCCAGCGCATCCGCAACTGCCCATGATTCGAGCACGCGATCGGCCTCATCGGGGACAGAGACGAGGTTAAGTGCGCCCTCGCCGACTTCCATGGGGCGTGCTTTCCTGGCCCTGTGCGCGTCGACTGCCAGGTTCCGTGCCACCGCGAAGAGCCACGGCCGGGCCGGGCGCTCCGCGATCGCCTCTGGATGCAGCCAAGCGCGCAGCAAGGTCTCCTGCACAATATCCTCCGCCCGCTGCCTGTCGCCATCAGTCATCCGCAAGGTGAACCGCAGCAGTGCTGCGGCATGCTCCGCGTAGAGCGCGCGAACGAGTTCCTCGTCGCTGGCCTTGTGAGCCGGCATGGGGTCCCCGGCCTCCTTGCTGCCCGCCACACCCTTACCACGCAGGCGAGACGTGAAAGGTTCACGACGGGCTTCCACTGGCCTTCCTAGGGCGCCGGAGCGACGGGCGGGCGATCACTCTCGGGTGAACTGCACGTGCCGCGCGGCGGCGCCGATCCGCAGGCCGCCCGGGGTGACATGCACCGAAGTGAGGCGCAGGTGCAGCGGCAGGGCGCTCAGCGGCACCACGACGTGCAACTGCGAGGAGTAGGCGGAGGAGGGCAGGGCCGCGACGCCGGGGACGCTGACATGCACCGGGGTCACGCTGATGCCGGCGCCTGACACGCCCAGGGCGACGGTGGCGGACACCGGGATGTGGGCGCCGCCGATGGTCAGTCTGCCGGACACGCTGAGGTTCTTCCCGTCCGGGTGCGCTCGGAACCCGCCCGGCAGCCGGTGATCTACGGTGCCGAACCCGACCATGGCCGAGCCCGCGGCGCGGTCGGCCGTCACCATTGACGAGCCGTTGCCCAGCACCTGGCTGACCGTCGCATGCACGCCGGTCAGCCGGACGTTCAGGTCGTGCAGCACGGCGCCACCGGCCGACACCTGGTTGGCGGAGACGTCGATCTGCTGATAGTCACCGGTCACCACCTGAGTGAGGAAGGGAAACCCGGTGATCGTCACGCCGGGCTTGCCAGCCAGCCCATAGGCGCTGGTAAGCCGGTCGGAGATCTGGTTCTCCGCGACCGCGGCCGAGATGCGGTCGGCGGCCACAAGCAGGACGGCGAGGATGATGACGCCAATCAGCAGCTTTCGCATGGCGGTGCCACACTACCCACGGTGTGCAGGTGCCCAGTCGGCTCGCGCGGCGAGCTTTCGCATGGCGGCGCCACACAGCGCCCCCACGGTGTGCAGGCGCCCAGTCGGCTCGCGCGGCGAGCTTTCGCATGGCGGCGCCACACAGCGCCCCCACGGTGTGCAGGCGCCCAGTCGGCTCGCGCGGCGAGCTTTCGCATGGCGGCGCCACACAGCGCCCCCACGGTGTGCAGGCGCCCAGTCGGCTCGCGCGGCGAGCTTTCGCATGGCGGCGCCACACAGCGCCCCCACGGTGTGCAGGCGCCCAGTCGGCTCGCGCGGCGAGCTTTCGCATGGCGGCGCCACACAGCGCCCCCACGGTGTGCAGGCGCCCAGTCGGCTCGCGCGGCGAGCTTTCGCATGGCGGCGCCACACAGCGCCCCCACGGTGTGCAGGCGCCCAGTCGGCTCGCGGGCGGGTCACCCGCCTGCGAACGGCGGCAGTACCTCGATGACCGCCCCCTCGGCCAGTGGCACCGCCTCCGCAGCGCGGGCGGCCGCCTGTTCCCCGTTCACCAGGAACGAGGAACGGGCCAGCACCTGACGGAACTCCGGTGTGGCCGTCCGCCGCGCCACCGCCGCGGCCAATGCCTCGGCCAGGGTGGCGGCATCAACCGTCTCCTCGGCCACTCCGGCGGCATGCTTCGCCGCTGCCCAGTAGCGCACAGTTACCATTGGCACGTCGGCTATCCTCGCTCCCATCGGCGCCGGGCGATGCTGCCTCGGCCCTTCGGCAGATCCATGATGGAGGGTGGTCCTCCACACACGGTAAGGCGCGGAGGTGGCAGCGTAATGAGTGAGCTATACCTGCTTACCAATGCCGCCGAGCCACCTTCAGAGATCATGCCCGCGCTCGGGCTCCTGTTGCACACGGTACGGACCGGCCCCGCCGACATGATCGCATTCGAGGACGCTATGGCGGCCGACGCGATCCTGGTCGACGCACGCCACGACCTGATGTCTGCCAGGCAGCTCTGCCAACTCCTGCGGCGGGCGGGCCCGCAGGCGCCGGTGCTTGCCCTGATGACCGAGGGCGGCCTGGCCGCGGTCACCGCCGAGTGGGGCGCCGACGACGTCGTGCTGTGTTCCGCGGGCCCGGCCGAATTCGAGGCGCGGCTCCGCCTGGCCGTCGGGCGCCAGGCCACCGCGGCGCCCATCGCGTCGGATGAGATCCGTTCGGGCGACCTGTCCATCGACGAGGCCACGTACACCGCGCGGCTGCGCGCGCGAGTGCTCGACCTGACCTTCAAGGAATTCGAGCTGCTGAAGTTCCTCGCCCAGCACCCCGGCCGGGTATTCACCCGCGCCCACCTGCTCCAGGAGGTGTGGGGTTATGACTACTTCGGCGGCACCCGGACCGTGGACGTTCACGTCCGGCGGCTGCGGGCCAAGCTAGGCGCCGAATATGAGTCGCTGATCGGCACCGTGCGCAACGTGGGCTACCGGTTCGTGCCGCTGAAAACTGGTGAGGACAGCCGCCGGAGCGCGGCGCTCGACGCCGGCCCGGCCGCGACCGGGACCGGGCCGTCGCCACGACCGGGCCGTCGGCCACGACCGAGCCGTCGGCCACGACCGAGTTGACCGCCGACGGCGAGCAGCTCGCCGGCGGAAAAGCCAGCGGCCTGGTGCCCGGCACCGTGCGAGGGGGCTGACCCCTGTCCGAGCCAAACGCCGATCAGGTCACCATCATCAGCCGCGAACGGCTTAGCGCCGCCGAGGCCCGCGAGGCGGCGGCTCTCGCCGACGCGGCGGCGGACGCCGACCATGTCGGCCCGCTGTCGGAGCAGGTCCGGCTCCATCTGGAATACGGTAGCGATGGCTCCGGCCGTGACCTGCTGCTGCACCACGGGCCCGCCCTGGCCGGCTATTCCTACCTCGGCGGGCCGGATTTGGCCGGTCACCGCAGCGGAGAACTGGTCATCCATCCCGCGCACCGGAGGCGGGGCCTCGGCCTGGCCCTCGCCAGGGCGGCGGTGGCCGAGGCCAGCCCGCTGCCGGTGCGGATCTGGGCGCACGGGGACCTGCCCGCGGCGGGCCGGCTCGCCGCCCACGCCGGATTCACCCGGGTACGGGCGCTGTATCAGATGCGGCGCTCGCTGCGGGCGCCGGTGCCAGAGCCACAGCTGCCCGAGGGGATCACCCTGCGTGCGTTCGTGCCCGGAAGGGATGAGGACGAATGGCTCGCGGTGAACGCGGCGGCGTTCGCCACCCACCCCGAGCAGGGCGCCTGGACCCGCGCCGAACTCGAGCACCGGGAGGCGCAGCCGTGGTTCGACCCAGCCGGGTTCTTCCTCGCCATGCGGGACGGCCGCCTAGCCGGTTTCCACTGGACCAAGGTCCACGGGCAACGCGAGGCAACCGGCGCCGGCCCGGACGGGCGGACCGGTGAGGTCTACGTGGTCGGCGTGCACCCTAGGGAGCAGGGCACCGGGCTCGGGCGCGCGCTGACCCTGGCCGGGCTGGCCTACTTGCGCGCACAGGAAATCCCCGAAGTGATGCTCTACGTGGACGGCGACAACACCGCGGCGATCCGGTTGTATGAGTCACTCGGTTTCGGGCATGCCAGCGCGGATGTCATGTACGAGCACGCCGCCGGGCCCACCTAGGCGACGGAGCGGACGCCGAGGACCTCGTCGAGCTCTTCCGAGGTGAGCGGATGATCGCTGGCGGCTACGGCGCTGAGGACTTCCGCGTAGAGTTCGATCTCGTCGAGTGCCACACTGTCGTGGACACGCAGATCGAGACGCTCTCCCACCGCGCCCACCTCCATCGCTGAGCGGATCTGCGGAATCTCTAGGGACAAGGCTACGTCGCCCCCCCTCGCCCCGCATGACCCAAGAGAGCCATTCCAGGACCACCTTCGGGTGGTCTTCCCTAACCCCCGATAACAATTCCAGCAAGCGGATCGCGCTGTGTCCCGGCAACCGGTATGGGCGCGTCCCGCCCCGGCCAACCGCCGCGTCTCGGGCACTCCGCAGCCCGGTCCGTCCCCGGCCAACCGCTGCCGCGCGGCCCCGTCCGTCCCCGGCCAACCGCCGCGTCTCGGGCACCCCGCGGCCCGTCCGTCCCCGGCCAACCGCCACGTCTTGGGCACCCCGCGGCCCGTCCGTCCCCGGCCAACCGCTGCCCCGGCGCCCCCGCCCGTCCCGGCCAGCCGCCGCGTCTCGGGCACCCCGCTCCCTCGTCCGCCCCGGGGCACAGCCGCTCGGCCTCCTGGGTGTTAGGCTGGCGTAGCAAGTAACTGGACCTAGCCGCCTGGTGACGCTCTGCGATTCGGGGTAAACCGGGATAATCGTTCGTTTCGGTTGCGTGCCAGCGCAGTCGGGACAAGAGTCGTGCATACTTCCCCCGCATGGGAAGGGCCCGCTTTCCCCCGCTTGACCCGCCCGGCTTGACCAGGCTTGGGCGGCCCGCACAACCCCGCCCGCCAGGGCGGCTTTTAACAACGACCGCCACCAGGCAGCCCCGCCTGGGAGAGCAGCGGGGCAGCCTGGCTCACCTCGGGTGACACTATGACTAACGACTCAGACCTGATCCCCGACATGGGACAAGAAGACGCCTTCGAAGTACAGATGCGCGGCTACAGCCGCCGGCAGGTGGACGAGTTCGTCGCCCGCACCCGCAGCCAGATCCGGGACCTCGAAGAGCGGCTCTCTCGTTCTCTGGACGAGACCGAACGTGCGCGCCTGGAACTATCCGCGGCGCGGCAGGACCTGACAGACAAGCCTGTCCACGAGGAGATCAGCGAGCGGGTCGGCCAGATCCTCAAGCTCGCCGACGACGAGGCCAAGGCGCAGCGGGGACGGGCCCAGGACGAGATCAGCAAGCAGCGGGAGGACGCGAAGAAGGAAGCCGAGCGGCACCGCACCGAAGCCCGCGAGCAGACCGAGCGGATGCTGACCGCGGCGCAGGAGCAGGCGGAGAACGCCATCGCGGCCGCTCGCTCCGAGGCGGAGAAACTGCGCAACTCGGCCCGCATCGAGAGCGAGCGGGCCATCGGTGATGCGACCAAGGAAGCCGAAGCCACACTCGCCTCCGCCAAGGCACAGGCCAAGCAGATGCTCGACGAGGCGACCATGCGGGCCACCGCCATCCACGACGGGGCAGAGCGACGTCTCAACCTGCTGACGTCCCGGCACACCGAGACGATGCGGCGGCTCACTGAGATCCGCGACGTGGTCACCAACCTGGTGGCCAGCGAGACCACCCGCGGGTCGCTGGAGGAAGAGGTCGCCAAGTCCGTCGCCAGCTCGGTAGGGGGAGGCACGGCCACAGCTGCCCAGGCGGCTCGCGCGGGCGCCGGGGACGGCGCCAGGCGCGTGCCGGGCGGGCAGCAGCTGCCCGGCCGTGGCGGGCGTGAGTCAGCCGCCGCGCCCGATGCCGCCCGTGCCACGGCGGCCCGAACCGCCCAGCGTGCCGACGACGGCAACGAGGAACCGTCCAGCCGCGGCGGGACCGCTACGGAGGACCGCGCGGGCGCATCCGCGCAGCGTGCCACGCCCGCCACCGGCGGAACTCACGCCAGCGGCGCCCGTGGCAACAACAAGTCGGAGTAGCCAGGGCGCGAACGCGCCATCATCTTCCTAGTTCGTGATCATGAGTTTCGAGGCGTCATAGCGCTACCTATGTCATGATCACGAACCTTGCGGTGAGGTGCGCGCCCGGTAATGGCCTGATTGTCCGGTTGGCGCCCGCGCCGGGTTCTGGTGGGCGGAGGGTTGCCTGGGCGCGGAGTTTTGTCCGCGCCCAGGCAACCCTCCGGAAGCCCTTTCGCCGAGTAGCCACTCACGTAGCCAGGGTGTCGATCCGGCGCAAGAGCACGCCCTCCCGCAGCGCCCAGGGGCAGATCTCCAGTTCCTCTATGCCGAGGAGGTCCATGGCGGCGTCGGCCACCAGCGCGCCGGCGGCGAGCTGGGGCGCCCGCACCAGGGACACCCCGGGCAACGTTGCGCGCTGGTCTGAGGGCATTGCCGCCAGTCGTTTGGCTAGATCTGTCACGTCAGCGTGCGTGACCGCGCGCCGCACGTACGGCCCGTCGGCCGAGGGCGCCGCACCGGAGATCCTGGCAAGCTGCCGGAACGTCTTGGACGTGGCCACCGCACGGTCGGGCTGCCCGGCCCGGGCCACGTCCGAGGCCCGGCGCGCGATCTCGGCCCGCACGTGCCTGCGCAGCTGCCGCACCTTCTCCTGCGCGGGCGGGTTCCCGCTGAGCCAGTCCCTGGTCAGCCGGGCCGCGCCCAGCGGCAGCGAGATGGCCACGTCGGGCTCTTCGTCAAGGCCGGCCGCGATCTCCAGCGACCCCCCGCCGATGTCCAGCATCAGCAACCGTCCCGAGGACCAGCCGAACCAGCGCCGGGCGGCAAGGAACGTAAGGCGCGCCTCCTCCTCGCCCGTCAGCACCCTGATCGCCACGCCGGTGGCGTCCTTGACCCCGCTGAGCACCTCGTCCCCGTTAGCGGCGTCCCGGACCGCGGAGGTGGCGAAGGCGAGCAGTTCCTCCACGCCCTTGTCCTCGGCGATCTGCAGCGCCTCGTCGACGAACGTGCGGAGCTGCCGGGTGACACTGGCCGAGAGCCGGTTCCCCTCTACCAGGTGATCCCCGAGATGCAATTCGGCCTTGTGGGAGAACACCGGCAGCGGCCGCCCGCCCTGCAGGGCGTCGATCACCAGAAAGTGCACCGTATTGGAGCCGACGTCCAGGACACCGAGTCGCATACCTTGACGCTACCCGCGACGGCATTGACGCTACCTGCGATGGCACCAGCTGGAGATGGAGAGGGACCCATGGCCGAGAAGACACGAGGCATCAAGATCGAGCAGGGCGCCAAGCGCGTCCGCGCCTACCTGGCCGGGGAAGTCGTCGCCGACACCAAGACGCCGTTCCTGGTGTGGGAGTCGCCCCGCTACCCCACGTATTACCTTCCGCTGGACGACGTGCGTGCCGAACTGGTCCCGGCCGGCCGGACCGAGCACTCTCCAAGCCGCGGGGAGGGGCAGGTCTACCACGTGAAGGTGGCCGGGGCGGATGCCGACGGCGCGGCCCTGCGCTACCCCGACTCGCCGATCGGGACACTGCGGGACCTGGTCCGGCTGGACTGGAACTCGATGACCGAATGGTTCGAAGAGGACGAGCCGGTCTACGTCCACCCCCGCGACCCGTACAGCCGGGTCGACATCCTGGCCAGCTCCCGGCATATCCGGGTGGAGATCGACGGCGTGACCGTCGCCGACTCCCGCCAGCCGCGCATCCTGTTCGAGACCGGCCTGCCGCCCCGGTACTACGTACCGCTCACCGACGTGCGGATGGACCTGCTGCGCCCCACCGGCACCCAGACCCGCTGCCCGTACAAGGGCATCGCCAGCTACTGGTCGGTGGACACCGGGCAGGCCGTGCACACCGACGTCGTGTGGATCTACCGCACGCCGCTGCCGGAAAGCCAGAAGGTCGCCGGGCTCGCCTGCTTTTACAACGAGAAGGTGGACATCACCCTGGACGGCGAGCGGCAGGAGCGGCCCAGGACGCACTTCAGCTAGCGGCGCGGGAAACGCCTCAGGCTCAGCGGGCGGCGCGGGAAAACGCCTCGGCGTCGCGCATCACCCGCAGCACGTTGCCGCCGGCCAGCCGCGCGCAGTCGTCCTCGCTCCAGCCACGATCCAGCAGTTCCGCGAACAAGGCAGGGTAGCAGGACACGTCACCGAGGCCCTCCGGCAGGTCCGTGGTGCCGTCGAAGTCGCTGCCGATCCCGACGTGGTCTGCGCCCGCGACGTCGCGCACGTGGTCGATGTGATCGGCCACCTGGGCGAGCGTCGCCTGCGGCGGCGGTCTGGCCTCGGCAAGTTCGTCGTGGACCGCCTTGTACCCCAGGTAGTCCTCGCGGTCCATGCCGCGCCGCTGCATCTCCTCCTGCACCCGGTTGTGCCACTCCCGGCACTCCTGCGAAACGAACGCGGGCACGAACGTCACCATGCACACGCCGTTGTTGCCGGGCAGCCGGGCCAGGATCTCGTCCGGCACGTTGCGCGGGTGGTCGCACAGCGCCAGCGCGCTGGAGTGGGAGAAGATCACCGGCGCCCGCGCGGTGTCCAGGGCGTCGGCCATGGTCGCTGGCGCCACGTGGGACAGGTCCACCAGCATCCCGATCCGCTGCATCTCGGTGACCACCGCGCGGCCGAAGTCGCTGAGCCCGCCGGCCTCGGGCTGGTCGGTGGCCGAGTCGGCCCACCCGGTGTTGCGGTTGTGGGTAAGCGTCATATAGCGCACCCCGAGTTCGTAGAACATGCGCAGCACGCCGAGCGACGAAGCGATCGAGTGGCCGCCCTCGGCGCCAAGCAGCGAAGCCACCTTCCCGCTGGCGCAGATCCGCTCCACGTCAGCCGCCGTGCGCGCGAGTTCCAGCGCCTCCGGGTAGCGGCGGACCATGCTCCGGACGAAGTCGATCTGCTCCAGCGTTGTCGCGACGGCCGCCTCCCCGGCCAGCGTGACCGGCACGAACACCGACCAGAACTGCGCGCCCAACTTGCCCTGCGCCAGCCGCGGCAGGTCGGTGTGGGTGAAGCTCACCGGCGCGGCGACGTCGGTCTGCACGGCATCTGCCTCGCGGAGCTGCCAGGGGAGATCGTTGTGGCCGTCGATGAGCGGGGAGCGGGCGAGCAGGGCCGTGGCGTCCTCGAGGTGATTGGTCACCGGGTTAGCCTACGCAGCTCATATCATTGCCTCCCTCGCGGGACGTCGTGCCGGAGGCGCGCCGGAAAGCAAAGCGCTGGCTTCGGGGGGCATGGGGGTCCGGGGCTGGCCCCCGGGACCAGCAGAGTCTCGCCTCCGGGACACCGCTGCGGCGCTTCGCGTCCTCGCGGCGTTCGGCCCGGCGGCTGCGGCGCGCCGCGCCACGCGTCGTCGCGCTGGCCGCTACCCGCCCGGCCCCACGGTTTTCATCTGCAAAACGCCAGCACCGTGGATCCGGTCTTCCGCGAGGTCGGCCAGCGCCTTATCGGCCTGATCAAACGGGTACGGGGTGGTGGTGACCTTGATCGCCAGGCGCTGCGCCAGGGTGAGGAACTCGGCTGCGTCACCCCGTGTGTTGGAGGTGACGCTGCACAGGTTCCGCTCTTGGAACAGGTGCTTGTCGTAGTTAAGCGACGGGATATCGGTGAGGTAGATACCGGCGATCGCACACGTGCCGCCACGGTCCAGCGCGGCCAGCGCGGCGGGGACCACGTCGCCGACAGGGGCGAAGATGATCGCCGAGTCGAGCGGGACGGGCGCCGGATCGAAGGAGTCCTGCGCGGAGGCGACGCCGAGGGACAGCGCGAGGTCCCGTGCGGCCGGGGCACGGGTGAACACGTGCACCTCCGCGCCCTGCCCCATCGCGATCTGGGCGGCGAGATGCGCGGAACCGCCGAAACCCCAGATACCAAGCGTGCCGCCCGGCGGCACCTGCGCCCGGCGCAGCGCGCGATAGCCGATAATCCCCGCGCACAGCAGCGGAGCGAGCTCGGCGTCGCTGAATCCGCCGGGCAGCGGGTGCACGAACGCGTCCGCCGCGGTCAGGTATTCGGCATACCCGCCGTGACGGTCCCACCCGGTGTACACCGAGGCCGGGCAGAGGTTCTCCGCGCCCCGGCGGCAGTACCGGCAGGCGCCGTCGGTCCCGCCCAGCCAGGCCACGCCGACCCGGTCGCCGGGGCGGAACCTGGTCGCCCCGGGACCGGAGGCGACGACCTCCCCGACCACCTCGTGCCCGGGGGTGATGCCCGGCGCCCGTGGTGGCAGGTCCCCCTCGGCCAGGTGCAGGTCGGTCCGGCACACGCCGCAGCAGATGACCCGGACCAGCAGCTCACCGGGTCCGGGCCCGGGCACCGGCCGCTCGACCAGCCGCAACGGCTCGGAGGCCATGGGACCGGGCTTATCCACCACCCACGCGCGCATATGCACAAGCTACGGCGCCCGGCCAGCGCCCAGACCTCCGCTTGTGCACAGGGGAACAGGCCCGTCCGGAGGGTTACCCGGCCGCGGACAGAACTCCGCGGGTAATCCACCGGCCGACCCCGAGGTGGCTCCGCACTCACGGGCCCGGTCCGCCTTACCCGGGGCGGTCGGCAGCGCGGGTGGGAAGGGCAGCGCAAAGCTACTAGCTGGTCGTGAGGTCGGCGGCGGCGGACTGGCCGGCGTCGGTGGTGCGGCGCAGGAAACCGGCGAGCAGTTCAAGTTCAGTGTCGGTGTACCCGGCGCAGATCTCCTCCAGCGAGGTGTTCATCCCGGAGTAGAGCCGGTACAGGTCGGCGCCGCGCTCGCGGAGCGGGCGGACGGCGACCGAGCGGCGGTCGGTTGCGCCCGGATCACGGTCACGGACCACCCAGCCACCCCGCTGGAGCCGGTCGAGGATGCCGGTCACCGTGGCCGGGTGCAGCCCGGCGCGCCGGGCCAGGGCGGTCGGGCTGATCGGGCCGTGCCTGGCGATCAGGTCAAGGCAGTTGAGGTCGACGTCCTTCAGGTCGACACGCGCGCTGACGTGATGGTTGAGCAGCGACAACTGGGTGCTCATCTCGCGCAGTGACTCCTTGATCGTGGTGATCAGCCGCCGCCGGTCCCGGGCGGGGCCGCCGGCCCCCGGCGGGTCGCCGCCCTGGCCATCTAGTTTGGAATCCATATGATATGTTCCTCGTATTATATGCAATCCTGAAGATACGGTACCCGGAAACGGGCTGCCGGCACGACGAATTGCTCGCGCTCGCGCGGGTGGAACGGACAAAACGATGAAGCTCACGATCTTCGGCGCCACCGGCGGCATCGGCCGCCACCTCGTGGGCCAGGCCATCGCGGCCGGGCACGACGTCACCGCGGTGGCCCGGAATCCGGCCTCGCTCCCCGCTGAGGTGCGCGCGGTCAGGGCCGACCTGGCCATCGCACAGCCCGCGACCCTGGCGACCGCGGTCGGCGGCGCCGACGCGGTGCTCTCGGCGCTCGGCCCGCGGTCGAAGGCCGAGTACGGGATCGCCTCGACCGGCACCCGGGCCATCGCCGGGGCGATGCAGGCGGCCGGAGCCCGCCGCGTGGTCGTCGTCAGCGCCGCACCGGTCGGCGCCGTCGCCTCGCCGCGGCGGCCACGGCCGCCCAAGCACGACCCTGGCGACGGGTTTGTCATGCGGCATCTGCTCAGCCCGCTGATCACCGCAGCGCTGCGCGGCCTCTACACAGACCTGGCCCTGATGGAGGACATCCTGGCCGACAGCGGGCTGGACTGGACCGCGGTGCGGCCGCCGCGGCTGACCAACAAGGCCGAAACCGGCGCCTACCGCACCGCCTACGGGCGCAACCTCCGGCGCGGCCTGACGGTCTCCCGTGCGGACGTCGCCCACCTCATGCTGGCCGTGCTCGGGCAACCCGAAACAATCGACCAGACGATCGGCATCGCTAACTAGCCGCCGTTGCCACGGCGCCGCCACTCCGGGACACGGGCGACCGGGCGACCTCGCCAGGGGCGACGACGTGGCCGCAAACAGTCCCGCTTCGCCGGTCAG
This sequence comes from uncultured Actinomycetes bacterium, assembly GCA_963734725.1. Classification (GTDB taxonomy): domain Bacteria; phylum Actinomycetota; class Actinomycetes; order Streptosporangiales; family Streptosporangiaceae; genus DASXKD01. The sequence goes on along the minus strand of CAVTIX010000018.1, from coordinate 69,243 downwards.
ACCGCGCCGTCGGCTGACCGTGGCGGGAGCGCAAGACGGCATCGGCTGCATTCGTGCCGTTGGGGGCCAGCCTGGCGGACCAGGCTGGCCCCCAACGCGCGTCCCTCGAAGTGGGCCAGGGGCGGACTGGGACTCAGTCGGGCCCTGGCTAGGCCTGGGCGGGGAGTTCCGTCACCAGATCGTCTGCGGTTTCCATTCCCGCACGCCACACGGACCGGCAGACGATCTTGCTGGGGTCCACTCGGTCGCGGTAGCGGGCCGCGATCTCCCGGCCCTCGTCGAGCAGCCCTTCGGACAGGGTGGTCGGCTGGAGGCCCAGGGCGAGGAACTGGTCGTTGCGCACGGAAAGGTCGTTCTCCTCCGCCTCGCGGCGCGGGTTGGGCAGGTAGGCGATGTCCGCGCCCATCACGTCAGCGACCATCTTGGCCAGGTCCATGACGCGGTGGGTCTCGGTCATCTGGTTGAGCACCCGCGGCTTGGAAGCGTCCTCCGGCGGGTTGGTAACCGCGATCTCGATGCAGCGGACGGTGTCCCTGATGTGGATGAACGCGCGGGTCTGCCCGCCGGTCCCGTGCACGGTCAGCGGGTGCCCGATCGCGGCCTGCATGAGGAACCGGTTGAGCACCGTGCCGTAGTCGCCGTCGTAGTCGAACCGGTTGATCAGCCGCTCGTCGCGGGCCGTCTGGTCGGTCTGGGTGCCCCAGACGATGCCCTGGTGCAGGTCGGTGATCCGCAGCCCGTCGTTCTTGGCGTAGAACGCGAACATGAGCTGGTCGAGGGTCTTGGTCATGTGGTAGACCGACCCGGGGTTGGCCGGGTGCAGGATCTCCCGCTCGATCTCACCGTCGGGGGTCGGCACCTTCACGGTGAGGTACCCCTCGGGGATGGGCGCGCTGCCCGACCAGCCATACCCGTACACGCCCATCGTGCCCAGGTGCACCAGCGAGGCGTCGATGCCGGTCGCTGTCAGGGCGGTGAGCAGGTTGTGCGTGGCACGGACGTTGTTGTCCACGGTGTACCGCTTGGTGTGCGTCGAGCGCATGGAGTATGGAGCGGCACGCTGCTCGGCAAAGTGCACGATCGCATCCGGGCGATACCGCTCCAGCACCGCGACGAGACGGTCGTACTCGGTCGCCAGATCCAGGTTTACGAAGTCGATGCCGTGCCCGGAGACTTCCTGCCAGACGCGAAGCCGCTCGCTCACCGGGCGGATCGGCGTCAAGGACTCGACCTCAAGCTCGACGTCGATCTTCCGGCGACTCAGGTTGTTGACGATAGTGACTTCGTGGCCACGGTCCGACAGGTACAACGATGTCGGCCAGCCACAGAACCCATCACCACCCAGGACCATTACGCGCATTACGACTCCCATCACGCTGCCATCGAGTGAAAGCCCGCGGCCGCTGCCGCCGGGGGACCAGGAGCCGCCAGGGGGGTGGCGGCGCACCGGCCATGGCGTCCCGTGGCGGTCAGTGTACCCAAGCGAATCTGTCTTGCGGCTGGCCCTTACATGACCCGAAGCTGGCGTCACCACGCGTAACTCCGGTTAAGCGGTCGGCTCAGCCCCGCCCCGGGGCGTGTGCTGGGCAGATACTAATTGGCCAAGCTTTGCCCGAATCCGTACAAGTCACTGTCGGTCAAGTTACGATCCGGTTCACTAGCGGTCACTTCTTCCATCTCTGGAGAAAATGATGCGTCGCATCGCTACAACCATCGCGGTGGCCACCGTCGTCGTCGCCACCGGGGCGATGGCCGGGGGCGTGCCTGCACTTGCCGCCTCCCACGGGGCCAAGGCCACGACTGCCAGCTCCTTCTACCTGTCGCTCGGGGACTCGCTCGCTCAGGGGGTGCAGCCCAACGCCCAGGGCGTCAGCGTGGAGACCAACCAGGGCTACCCGGACCAGCTCTTCACGGCGCTGCGCCTGGGCAACCCGACGCTCAAGCTGGTCAAGCTCGGCTGCCCCGGCGAGACCACCGCCTCCATGATCACCGGCAAGGGCAATATCTGCAGCTACCCGGCCGGCTCGCAGCTCAACCAGGCCGCGGCATTCCTGGCTAGCCACAAGGGGCACGTGCAGCTCGTGACCATCGACATCGGGGCCAACGACCTCAACCCGTGCCTTCCCCCCAATAAGACGACCATCAATGCCATCGCAAAGTGCCTGAATAAGGTCTTCCCGAAGCTCGCGGCCAACCTCACCAACATCATGAACGTGCTGACTTCGGCCGACGGCAGCAGCGGGCCGCCGCCGATCATCGGCATGACGTACTACGACCCTGAGCTGGCCAACTGGCTTAAGGGCACGCCCGCGGACAAGGCCCTGGCCAAGGACAGCATTGCGCTGGCCCAGCTCTTCGGCAACCTGCTCAGCGGCATCTACACGAATTTCGGGGCCAAGGTCGCTGACGTGTTCAAGACCTTCCACACGACCCAGTTCACCGCCAGGGTCACCCTGCCCGCGTTCGGCAAGGTGCCCAAGGCCGTCGGCTACATCTGCTCCTACACCTGGATGTGCGCGGCGCCTCCGGTCGGACCGAACATCCACGCCAACCAGCTCGGCTACGGCGTCATCGCCAACACCTTCCTGGACACCATCTTTAGCTGACCAGCCAGGCTGCAGCGTAGGCACCAGCCAGGAAACGAGGGGCCGCCCGAACGCCGGGCGGCCCCTCGTCGCATGCCACCGGCAACGCGCCCGGCCAGGCTGCGGCCACCGCCGGCAAGGCCAGCCACGGGCCTCGCCGAGCGCCGGGGCAGGGCGGTGTCCACGGGACGCCGTTATGTCAAGTCTTGACAATCCGTCAGCAAAGCGGGAGTTTGCGTCGGGGCCGGAATTTTGTGTGCCTACGTGGTCATCGGCGATCGCGGCCTGCCGGTTTCTGGGAAGGGATGGGCATCATGCGTTTCCGTAAGGGTCTACGCCTCGTCACGGTATTGGGCACCGCGGGACTGTTGCCGCTGGCCGCCAGCGGCGCGGCCGCCGCGGCCCACTCGCCGGGGCGCGTCTTCAAGGGCACGAAGTCCGTGCTCACCAAGGCGCAGGTCGAGCGGCTCGCGGCGCGCGCGACGCACCGCTCGATCATCATCTTCAAGAACCAGCTCACCGGGCTGCCTGCCAGGGGCGCTACCGCTAACGCCCGGATCCAGGCCGCCAACACCGCCCAGGCCAGCGTCATGGCCCAGCTCAAGCAGGTCCACGCCACGCACGTGCACGGCTACCACATCATCAATGCGATCTCGGCGACCATTTCCACGGCCGAGATCAGCAGGCTGAAGGCCAACTCCGCGGTCCGGGCCGTCGTCCCCGACACGATGCGGCACTTCGCCTCGCTGGGCAGCGGGGCGGGCCCGATCTTCCCGCGTGCGGCTCTCCGGGGTCACCGCGGTACGGCCAGCGACCCCGCGCAGCAGATCTGCCCGAGCAACCCGGCCCAGCCGATCGTCGAGCCCGAGGCGCGCGAAGTGATGAACGTGGCCGCCGCGGACCAGATCGTGAACGGTGCGGGGATCAAGGTCGGCATCATCGCCGACGGGATCGACCCGAACAACCCCGACCTGATCCGGGCCGGCGGCCAGCACGTCATCTTCGACTACCAGGACTTCAGCGGGTTCGGCCCGGGTGCGCCCACCGATGGCCGGGAGTCGTTCCTCGACGCGGGCACGATCGCCTCGCAGGGCAACCAGACCTATGACCTGTCCGGGTTCGTCAACCCGGCGCACCCGCTGCCCCCCGGGTGCAACATCAAGATCGAGGGCATCGCGCCCGGCGCCAGCCTCGCGGTGCTGAACGTGGCCGGCCCCAACCCTGGGTTCTTCAACTCCCAGATCATCCAGGCGATCGAGTGGGCCGTGCTGCACGATCATGTGAACGTGCTCAACGAGTCCTTCGGCACGAATCCGATCCCGGACACGCAGAACGACGCGGTGGCGCTGGCCGACCAAGCGGCGGTGGCCGCGGGCGTGACGGTCGTGGCCAGCAGTGGCGACGCGGGCCCGTTCAACAACATCGGCTCGCCGGCCACCTCGCCGGGCGTGATCGCGGTCGGCGGGACCACCACGTACCGCGTCTACCGGCAGACCACCCGGTACGGCACGCAGCTTTCACCGGGCGGCTGGGAGAACAACAACATCACCGCGCTGTCCTCCGACGGCGTCACCCAGTTCAACCCGCACACGGTGGACGTGGTCGCCCCCGGTGACCGCGGCTGGTCGCTGTGCAGCAGCGACACCGCGCACTTCTTCGGCTGCGCAGACATCGACCACGGCGCCAACCCGCCACCGATCTGGGCGGCCGGCGGCACCAGCGCGTCCGCACCAGAGACCTCCGGCACCGCGGCGCTGGTCATCGAGGCATACATGAAGACCCACGGCGGCAACGCTCCGTCCCCGGCGCTGGTCGAGCGGATCATCGTCAGCACGGCCACCGACCTCGGCGCGCCCGCCGACCACCAGGGCGCTGGCCTGGTGAACACGCTCAAGGCCGTCCAACTCGCCGAATCGATCAACAGCAACAGCCCGCAGGGCAGCACGCTGCTGGTCAACAAGACGAGCCTGAACGCTACCGTGAACGCCGGCTCGCTGGCCAACATGAACGTCGCCGTCACCAACGAGGGCGCCACGTCCCAGACGGTCACCCCGACCGTGACCGGCCGCCCGACGACGCGGTCGACCGACACCGGCGCCGTCACCCTCAGCTCCTCGTCGCCGACTTACATCGACGGCGAAGGACGTACCGATTTCTACGCCTTGCACACCTTCACCGTGCCGGCCGGGGCGGACAACCTCAACGGCGACATCACCTGGAACGCGCAGCAGATCGGCGGCGTGGCCTTCGAGACGCTGTTCGACCCCACCGGCGCGGTGGCCGCGTACTCGCTGATCGGCGCGAACGAGAGCGGGTTCGGGCACGTGGAGGTGCATGATCCGATGGCGGGCACGTGGACCGCGGTGATCTTCACGGTCAACAATGCCCCGTACTTCGGGCCCGTTCAGTTCTCCTACTTCACCCAGAGGTTCCACTCGGCGGGGTCGGTCGCGCCCGCGTCCCGCACGCTCATGCCTGGGCAGACCGCGACGTTTAATGTGATGGTCACCGCGGGCCAGGCCGGTGACGAGGCGCTCACCCTGCACCTCGGCACCGGCGGCAGCGACGACGGGAGCATCCCGGTCATCGTCCGCTCGCTGGTCCCGCTCAGCCCGAGCGGCGGGTCGTTCAGCGGCACGCTGACCGGCGGCGGCGCCACCGGCAACGCCGGGCAGTCGTTCACCTACCAGTTCAACGTGATGGGGAACAAGCCGTCGCTGAATGTCGGCATCCAGCTGGCGCACAACAACTACAACCTGAACGGGTTCCTCATCGATCCGAACGGCCAGCCACTGGATGCGCAGTCCTCGGCGGCGTTCGACGCCAACGAAAACTTCCTCGGGTTCGGCCCGACTATGCAGTTCTTCCGCAGGACACCGGCGCCCGGCCTGTGGACCCTGGTGCTGAATGTGGCGGGCCCGGGCGACGGGGCGCACCTGAGCGAGCCGTTCACCGGCTCGATCTCGTTCGCCGCGCCGTCGGCGAGCAGCAGCGGCATACCGAACTCGCCCAGCACGGTGCTACCGGCGGGCCAGCCGGTCACCGCGACCATCACCATCACCAATACCGGCAACAGCAGGAAGGACTTCTTCGCCGACGCCCGGCTGAACGGGCAGGTGCCGCAGGAGCTGCTTGGCAGCGACGTGAACAACGTGCCGCTGCCGCTGTCGCTGTTCGCCCAGCCGAACTGGCTGGTCCCACCCGGCACCAACGCCCTCGCGGTGGCCGCGCAGGGCACGGTGCCGATCACCATGGACGTGTCCTGGCCCTTCGGCGATCCCGACTTCCCCGGGGTGTCGTTCGGCAACAACTCGGTCGCGGCCTTGGCGGCACCGGAAGTGGCTCCAGGGTTCTTCTTCGGCATCCCCGAGGCGACCGGGCCGTTCACCGCCCCAACCAACGGGACGGTGAACCTGGCGGCGGTGGCCAACACCAACCGGTTCGACTCGGCCGTGTCCGCGAGCAGCGGCGACGTGTGGGCATTCAGCGTGGACCCCAACGCGACCTACACGCCGCTAAGCCTTGGCCCCGGCCAGTCGGGCACGATCACGCTCACCTTCACCCCGAACGCGCCTAAGGGGACGGTGGTCCGCGGCTTCCTCGGCGTGGACACCTTCAACCTGGTCACGGACGCCGGTGACGAGCTGATCAACATCCCCTACTCCTACAAGGTCGGCTGACCGCTGTAGGACCGCCGCACGGACGGGGGGCAGGCCCGGCGGCCTGCCCCCCGTCCCCTTCGCTAGCAGAGTTTCCCCTTCGGCGGCGGCGAACTTGCCAATCGTCAGCCCGGCCATACCTGGCAAACTAGCGCCCGTACCAAGGTACGGAGTCAAGTCCGCCCCGGGCTCAGGGCTGCAGGCCGGCGCTGGCCCACCGCTGGAAGAGCTCGATCTTCGCCCCGGGCCAGGCGCCGTCGCAGGGCATCGAGCCGTCCCGGAGCCGGCTCAGTATCTCCGCGGCGCGCGCGCTGACATCGTCGAAGGACCACAGGTCGAAGGCGAAGCTCATGGATTGCCGGTCGCGCTGCCGGAACAGCGGCTTGATGTGTGCCGCGAAGCTCACCGGCTCGTCCGGGCCGGGCAACGTGACCTCGCCGTCGCTCTGCTCCTCCTCGGCCCCCGGTGCGGGCGGCCCGCCCGGGCCCCAGTCCCAGCGTGGCGCCGGCGCCTGCTGCGGGCCAGCGCCCGCCTCTGTCAGCGCCAGCGCGGTCCGCGACGCCCACTCCAGGCAAGACGACAGCACCGAACGGAACTCCGGGTCGGCCGGCAGCGCCGCCTCGTCGGCGGCGGTGCACATCAGCGCGACCCACCGGGCCCGCTGCGGCGCCCCGAACCCGACCGGGGCCGCGCCGATGGTCACCTGCCGGACGTCGGCGCCGGTTCCGGCGGGCCCGCCGAGCGCCTCGGCCAGCCACGTGGCCAGCCGCTGCGCCTGGCCCGGGCCGATGCCTGCCAGCAGCGGCGCGAGCAGCGGGTCATCGGGCGCGTGCTTCTCGTAGAACAGCCTGCTCATCCTGGTGAGCGCGGTCAGCCCGCCTGCCCACTCGTACGGTGTCGGCTCGATGCTGTCCCTCGGCGCCGGGTCACGGAAGCTCACGTACCAGTGCATGCCGCTGCAGTAGGGCTTGTTCTGCGACTGCCCGCACCGGCACAGGGCGTAATGCTCCCGCGACGCGCCCTCGGCGCGGCCAGGTGGCGCACCATCCGGGCCAGCCAGCCGGATGCCACCGGTGATGCGGTACGGGCCGTCCTTGGTCACCTCGATGCCTGGCGGCCTGGCGTTCCCCCAGTCCACCTGCTCGCGCTGCTCGCTGCCGCCGATCGCGTAGCTCAGCGCGCCCGACGGGCAGTCCCGCACGGCACGGATGATCTCGTCCATCCGGCCGCCACTGGGGGCCACGAACGGCTCGGCGCTGGCGCGGAACACCGTGGCCAGGCGGTCGCTGCACAGCCCCGAATGCTGGCAGATGCCACGGTTGTCGAAGATCGTCAGCTCGTGGCCCGGATAGCTGTCGCGCCGGTCAGGGACCCGGTTGGGATCCTTGACGTCGCTGAAGCCGGTCCGCGCGTGGCTGCCGTCGCACCAGGGCTTGATCGCCGACTGGCCGCAGCGGCACAGCGCCAGTTGCGGCGCCGGACGGCTCTCGGCGCCTAGGTGGTCGGTCAGCCGCGGCACGTTGGTCACCAGGTGCGGCCCGTCGTGCGCCGCCTGGATCATGGCCGGGAGCCCGGCCTGGAGCTGCCAGAGTTCGGCGCGGCGCGACTCCGCCTGGCCAGGTGGCACGAGCCGGCCGGCGAGATCCTGCAGCGCGGCGGTGGCCTCGGCCAGTTCCGGCGGGCAGTCACCGGCCTTGCCCAGCTGGGCCCGCAGCTCGGTGGCCGTCCTGGTCAGCTCCCAGACCCGGTCGGCGGCGGCCACACCCGGCTGGGGCGGCGCGGCAACGGGCGCGTGCCCGGGCGGCGCGTCGGCGCCGCACGCGATCCCGGCCAGCGCGCCGGCGAGCGGCCGGAGCACGCTGTCGGTCAGCCGGGGCACGATCTGCGCCTGGTGCGCGGCGTCGCAGCCCTGGCCGGCCCGGCCGTCGTCACGATCGAGTACGCCGCGTCGAACAGTTCGCGCAGGCCGCGACCCGGATCGGTAGCCGGGCGATGCCCCGCCTTGCCCGCCAGCCCGGCGGCCCGGGCCAGCAGCGCGCCGAGTTCTTCCTTGCTCAGCGGGACCGGCGTGACGGCCAGCGCCGCATGCGCGCTGTCGGCCGGCAGGTGCGCGGCGAGGGTCCGCGCTATCTCGCGCATCGTCGCGAGCACGGGGTCCAGGGAGCCGGCGATATCCGCGCCGCGCCCGGAGCCGATCGCCTCGCACAGCCATGCCGCCTGGTCCAGCCGTTCGGCGAGCAGCGCCCAGGCGGCCTCCCGGTGCGGCATCAGGTAGTCGTTCTCGTAGAACAGCTCGAAGCTGGGACCGGCGGTCAGGCCGGGATGGCCCGGTCCCACCGGGAGCGTGGTGATCAGGTCACCGAGCGGTTTGATGACCCGGACCATCAGCGCGATCGTCGCGTCGGCCAGCACCTGCAGCTGGCCGTCGGACTCCTCGGTATGGGCGAAGAACCGCTCGAAGATCTGCAGCAGGATCTCGTACGCCACGTTGAACAGGTCGGTCACCCGCGCGGTCAGCGGATCGGAGATGACCGGATGGCTCGCGTCGCGCTCGTGCCGGCGCACGTTGGCCGCCAGCACCGGCCGCACCGGGTTGAAACCCGGGTTCGCCGCGGACAGTTGCTGGTACTCGTCGAGGATGTTCACGAACTGGCCGAAGTGCGCGTCCCGCCACTCCCCGCGCGGGCCCTCGCCCTGTTCGAGGATCTCCTCGATGGCGCGGCACGCGCTGGCCAGGTCGGTCACGCAGACCAGCTCCGGCCAGCGGAAATTCCCGGCCGTGGCCTGCGCCCTCGGCGGCCCGACGAACAGCCAGTCCTCCCCGTGCGTCGCGGCCAGGTGGTCGAAGCCCGCTTCGATGGACCGGTAGAGGTGCCCGACGGTGGCGAAGTCCTGGCCCTGCGGGACGATGTCCCGCTCGCTGATCACCGGCGCCGCCTGGCCGATCGCCGCCAGGCCCTCGGCGTCGGCCAGGTCCATCCCTTCCGGGCGTTCCAGGAACATGAAGTGCCGCAGCGCCTGCTCGCCGAACGGCAGCAGGGCAAGCTGCACGCCCGCGGGGTAATGGTTGGCGGGCACCGGCAGGTTCGGCCGGGCCAGGTGCGGCGCCGCGCCGATTGCCGACAGCAGGTTGTGCACCAGCGCCAGGTGCAGCATCTCCTGCGCGGCCACATGGGAGATCTGCTTGCGCCAGCGCAACGCCGCGGCGAGCTCGGCGTCGGTCAGCCCCTCGGCCGTGGATTGCTTCAGGGAGAACGCCGCGAACAGGTACTGGCACATGATGCCGTGCTCCAGCTCCGCCGCCTGGCACAGCGCGTAGATCAGCGCCTCGCGATGCTCGATCACGAACTCCGCCTCCGGCGCCGCCTTGCCGCTCCTGGTGGCGATGACCTGAGCCAGCCTGCTCGCGGCCGACGTGCCGTCGGCCGTGTCCGTGTCGTCCCGCACAGCCTCTCCGTCCCTCCGGCTGTTCACCGTTCCCGTCAACTCTCCGTCGGCGGGCGCGCTCGATCAAATGATTACATCATTACAGTGCTAGCCTGGACTCCTGCCAGACCGACCGGCAGTTGCCCGGGCAATTCTTGTGTTTGGTTGAATGTCCCGGATGATCATCTGCGGCGGTCCCGGCCGATGAGCGAGACGCCTGAGATCGCGCGGCCACCCGGCCGCCCGCTCCCCCGGATCGCGCTGGGCTGCGGAAACTTCGGCGGAGTTGGCTCCGCGCCCGAGTTCTTCGGCCAGGGCCTGAGCACGGACCAGGCGCTGGCGATGATGGATGCCGCCTGGGAGTCCGGCATCACCCATTTCGACACCGCGGACGCCTACGGCGGCGGGCGGAGCGAGGCGGCGATCGGCCGCTGGATCGCCACCCGCGGGATCCGCCCCCAGCTCACCACCAAGACTTACAACCCGGTGCGGCCGGGGGCCGATCGCGGCCTGGCCCCCGAGCGGGTCGCCCGCCAGTTGCGCGCGAGCCTCGACCGGCTGGGCGTTGACCGGGTCGAGCTGTACCTGGCCCACGACTTCGACCCGGACGTGCCGCTGGCTGATACCTTCGGCGCCTTCGCGCGCGCCCAGGCCGAAGGCAGCGTGGGCGCCTACGGGGTCAGCAACTTCGACGCCGCCCAGCTCACGGCCGCGCTGGCCGCGGGCACGCCGCAGGCGATCCAGAACAGCTACTCGCTGCTGGCCCGGGAGGATTCCGCCGGGCTGCTGGACCTGTGCGCCGCCAAGGGGGTCGCCTACCTGGCGTTCGGCCCGCTGGCAGGCGGCTGGCTCACCGGCAAGTACCGCCGCGGCGAGCGGTTCCCGGCCGGGTCACGGATGACCCAGCGGCCCGAGCCGTACCGAAAGCTGGTCACCGGCCGCACCTTCGACACCCTGGACGCGCTCCGCGCCATCGCCGCCGGCCACGGCATCTCGCTGGCCGGCCTCGCGCTGGCCTGGCTGCTCGCCGACGACCGGGTGACCCAGATCGTGATCGGCCCCGGCCTGCCGGAACACCTGGCGCCGGTCCGTGAAGCACTTCAGCATCCCCTCAGCACCGGGGATCTGGCCGACATCGAAAGGGCGGTCGCTTAGGGTGTGTCCCGTAGATCCATGCCGTCGCGAGCGGCTGTCCGGCGGGATGGATCGGCAGGCGGAGGAGGAGCCCATAGCGGAGCCATGGGCGACGACGGCAACGCCGCGAGGCGCCGCCCGGCTCCCCGTCCCTCTTCACGGCAGCCGCGCAGCAGGCTGGATGACCTAGGGGACATGCCCTTATGCGCGTACTCGTTCTCAGTCACCGCGACGTGGTGGCCGCGCTCCCGCCGCAGGCCTGCGCCGAGTCGATGGCCGCCGTGCTGGCGGCGCGGGCCCGGGGCGAAACGCACATGCCGCTCCGCTCCATCATGGCGGCGCCCGGAGCCGCCGGCTTCATGGGGCTGATGCCAAGCTGGCGCGGCGGGCAGCCGGACCAAGGCGCAGCATTCGCGCTCAAGGCGATTTGCGTGATCCCGGACAATCCAGCGCGGGGGCTCGACGTGCACCAGGGCACCGTCACCCTGTTCGACGGCGAGACCGGGGTGCCCACCGCGATCCTGGACGCCTCCGCGATCACCGCCATCCGCACCGCCGCGGTGACCGCGGTCGCGACCGGCGTGCTGGCCCGCGCCGACGCGCGCACGCTGGCGGTCCTCGGGGCCGGCGTGCAGGGGCAGGCTCATCTGCGCGCGCTCGCGGGTGTGCGTGACTTCGGGCACGTCCGGGTCTACGCCCCCACCCGTTCCCACGTGGAGGCGCTGATCAACGGGTCCGGCCTGGCCGGGACCGAGCTGAGCGCGGCGGCGAGCGCCGAGGACGCGGTCCGCGGCGCCGACGTCGTGGTGGCCGCGACCAACGCGCGCGAGCCGGTGCTCCAGCGTGCCTGGCTCAAGCCCGGGGCCCACGTCAACGCGGTCGGGGCCAGCACCCCGCGGGCGCAGGAGATCGACACCGCCACCGTGGCCGCGAGCGCCCTGTTCTGCGACAGCCGCGAATCGGTGCTGGCCGAGGCCGGTGAGTTCCAGCTTGCGGTCACCGAGGGGCTGATCAGCGGTGAGGAACACATCCGGGCCGAACTGGGCGAGGTGCTGGCCGGGACCGCTGCGGGCCGCCGGGACGACGGCGAGCTGACGCTGTTCCGCTCGCTGGGCATCGCCGTGGAAGACCTGGCGGCGGCCGAGACCGCGGTCGCCGCAGCCCGGGCGCAGGGCCTCGGCGCCGAGGTCGAGCTGTGATCGGGCTCGGCGAAATCGAGGCGGCCCGCGAGCGGATCGCGGGCACGGCGATCCGGACCCCGCTGGTGCGGCTGCGCATCGAAGACGCGCCCGCCGAGATCTACCTCAAGCTGGAGAACCTCCAGCCGATCAGCTCGTTCAAGATCCGCGGCGCGACCAACGCCGTGCTGCTCGCGCCGCCCGGCGACCGGGCCAAGGGCCTGGTCACCGCCAGCGCGGGGAACATGGCCCAGGGGGTTGCCTGGGCGGCGCGCGCGCTCGGCGTGCCCGCCACGATCGCCGTGCCGGACCACGCGCCGGAGGCGAAGCTGGCGGCGATCGCCCGGCTGGGCGGCCGGGTGCTGAAGCTCCCGTACGACGACTGGTGGAACGTGATCGTCACCAGCCACCTCGACGGGACCGAGGGGCTGTTCGTGCACCCGGTGCAAGACCCCGGGGTGATGGCCGGGAACGGGACGATCGGCCTGGAGATTCTCGACGACCTGCCCGACCCGGACGCGGTGGTGATCCCGTACGGCGGCGGGGGGCTGACCGTCGGCATCGCCAGCGCGATCAAGGCAATGCGGCCCGCGACGAGGATCCTCACCGCCGAGCCGGAGACCGGCGCCGCGCTGGCCGCCGCGCTCGCCGCCGCGCGGCCGGCGGACGTGGACTACCGCGCCTCTTTCGTGGACGGCGCGGGCAGCAGGCGCGTGCTCGACAGCATGTGGCCGCTGGTCACGCCGCTCGTGGACGAGGCGCTGGCGATTCCCGTCGCCGACGTCGCCGCGGCCGTGCGCCTGCTCGCGGAGCGCGCCCGGGTGATCGCCGAGGGCGCGGGCGCGCTCGCCCTGGCCGCCGCGCTGGCCGGCCGGGCGGGCACGGGGAAAGTCGTCTGCGTGGTCTCCGGCGGCAACATCAACCTGAGCAAACTGGCCGGCATCCTGAACGGCGCCACGGAGTAGCCAGGCCGTTCATTCCGATGGTTCCCCGTTCGAGCTTGCCGCGCCGCAGCGGATCAATCTCGTGGTCAAGTCCGTCCGGAGGGTTCATTCGGTGCTGAGCAACAGCCCACTGGCAGGCAACCATCCGGAACTGACCGAGAAGATCAGGGTGTTCGCCGATTCTCAGCTACGTTCGGGCGGCGCGACGGACTGCCTGAAGCCACTCTCGTCCCGAACCAGCCCCCCGTATCCCAGGTCAGCCGTGGGCGCCGTGGCTGCGATCGGCTCCAGCTAACCAAAGCATCATCGCGGCGACGCTAGCGACGGAGAGCGTGCAGGGCTTCGATGAGGCGATCCACCTCGTTGACCGTGTTGTAGTGGATGAAGCCGATCCGCACTGACTTGTCGGAGTAGCCCAGGCGCCGGTACAGGTCGAGCGAGTACCAGGAGTCGTGCGCCCAGACCCCGATCTGGTCCTCGGCGAGGCGCGCGGCCACGTCCTCGGCGGGCACGCCGTCCACGTTGACCAGAAACGTCGGCACCCGGCCCGCCATGCCTGGCAGTCCGTACACGGTGACCGCGGCGGAGATGCCGTCGAGGAAGCGCTGGCCCAGCGCGCGCTCGTAGGGGACGATCGCCGGGAAGCCGCCGATGGCGTCCAGGTAGTCGATCGTCGCGTTGAACCCGGCGAGCAGCTCGTAGGGCTGCGTGCCGGTCTCGAACCTGCGGCCCAGCGGGGTGGTGGGCGCCGGACGGGCCTTATACGGGCGCCAGCCTTCGATCACCTCGGCCCGCCCGAAGGCCAGGCCCAGGTGCGGGCCGCAGAACTTGTACGGCGAGCAGAGCAGCACGTCGGCGCCGATGGCACGGACGTCGATCGGCTCGTGCGCCGCGTAGTGGACCGCGTTGACCCAGGCGAGCGCGCCGGCCTCGTGCGCGAGCTGGCAGACCCGGCGGGCGTCCACGACCGTGCCGATCGCGTTGGAAGCCCACGCGAACGCGACCACCTTGGTGCGCGGGCCGAGCTTGCGCTGGAGGTCTCCGAAGTCGAGCGTCGTGTCATGGTTCAGCTCGACGTGCCGGACCACCAGGCCAGTGTCGTGGGCCAGCTCCAGCCACGGGGCGACCCCGCCGTCGTGGTCCAGGGAGGAGACGAGGATCTCATCGCCGGGCCGGAACCCGCGGCCTGCGGTCCGGGACAGCGTGAAGTTCAGCGAGGTCATATTGGCCCCGAAGATCACCTCATGGGGCGCACAGCCCAGGAAGCGCGCCGCATTGGCCTCGGCCTCCTCCAGGATCGCGCCCACCCGCCGGCTTGTCGCGTACCCCGCGCCCAGGTTCGCGCTGGCTTCGCGCAGCGCCCGGGCGATCGCCTCGCCGACCTCGTCGGGAACCTGGGTGCCGCCCGGGGCGTCCAGGAACGTGAAGCCCGCCAGGGACGAGAAGCGCCCCCGCACCGCGGTGATGTCGAGACTGGAACGGAGCGTTTCGGTCATCGGCAGCATCCTCCCGGCTCAGGCACTGGTCAACGCCCAGATTTCGATCGAATCACAAACACCGGGCAAACCTCAAAACCCTTCCCTTGCCGCGGCCGCGGCGCGATGGGTTGATCAACAACACCTTCGATGCCTGGGAGGGCGTACCACATGAAGGGAAGCGTGAAGACCTGAAACGCGCCTATCTGGGACGATAGGTGCATGGACGTGGTCGTGCGCACTCTCGTGGACACCGCGCCGGGCGGGGACGGCCTGGTCCGGCGGCGGGTGGCGGTGCCCCCGGGGTCGTGGGTCGAGGCGGTGGCCGGCCCGGGCGGCGAACTTTGGTACGTGATCGACGGGACCGGCCTGCTGACGTCCGGGGATGACCCGGCCGCGCCGATCCGGCGGGACACCGCGGTGTGGCTGCCGCCGGGTGCGCCTTACCGCCTCGCCGCCAGCGCTCCGGGGCCGCTCACGCTGGACAGCGTCACGCTGCCCGCCGGCCCGAACGCTGGCCGCGCCGCGCCGGCCGGAGCGGCGCAACCGCGGCTGACCGAACTGGGTGACCGCCCGGTCGAGACCACCGGGGACCGGCGGTTCCGGGTCCTGTTCGGGCCGGGCAACGGGTGCGAGGCAGCCACCCAGTTCGTGGGCGAGATACCGCCCGGCCGCGCCCCGCTGCACAGTCACACCTACGACGAAGTGGTGCTGGTGCTGGCGGGCGAGGGCGTGCTGCACGCCGGGCCGGCCGAGCATCCCCTCGCCCCGGGCGCCTGCATCCACCTGCCGCCCGGGCAGCAGCACTGCCTGGAGAACACCGGGCCGGGCACGCTGTGGGTGCTCGGCGTCTTCCACCCGGGTGGCAGTCCCGCCGCGAAGGCCACCGCGTCCTGAACAGGTCCTGCGCCGTGTCCTTGTCGCCGACACTGAGCAAGACGGTGAACAGGCACTCGTCCTTGGACCTGCGGTAGAACTCCGCGAAGTCCGGCCGCTGTGTTCCCATGCCCATTCAACGCACCAGCCCCGTGCTGTGGTTACCCTGGGCCGCCGCGCTGGCCACGCGCGGCGGTGCGGCTGACGAGCGGGCTTGTGTCTGGGACGCTTGGGGTGAGCAGTGAGGACGGGGCAATGACCGGGCAGGACAGGGGCGGGAACGGGGCCGGGATCGGCGCCGTGACGTTCGTCGATCACATGCGCCCGGACGGCCTGGTGGTCCGCTGGGAGTCCAGGCATCACCGCAAGCATCAGGACGCCGCCCAGGCCGGCGGGTCAACATGGTGGGCGCCCAGGGCCAGGGGCTGGTGGATCGGTGTCCTGTTCGCCGTGGGATCGGTGCTTTTCGCGCTGGGGGCGCTGCCCGGGTATGTGAATGCGGTCGGGACACGCTGGGACTCGGTGACGTTCTTCATCGGCTCCCTGTTCTTCACCTCGGCGGCGTTCCTCACCTACCGGGAGGCGGTCGACGCGGCGCCCGCGGCGCAAAACCCCCGCCACCGGCGCTTCTTCGTCTACCAGCCACGAAGGATCGACTGGTGGGCGTGCGGGATACAGCTCGTCGGCACCGTCTACTTCAACGTCAGCACCGGCGTTGCCATGGCGACCAACCTGACCGCGGAAGCCGCGCACCGGCACGTATGGCGACCCGACGCCGTCGGGTCCATCTGCTTCCTGGCCGCCAGCCTGCTGGCCTGGTACGAGGTCTGCCACGCCTGGGCTGCCTGGCGGCCCCGCTTGTGGTCGTGGTGGATAACGCTGCTGAACCTGCTCGGGTCCATCGCCTTCGGCGTCTCCGCCGTGGCCGGCTACATCAACCCGGCCACCGGCGCGCTGCGGAACGCGGAGCGGGCGAACCTGGGCACGTTCGTCGGCGCGGTCTGCTTCCTCGTGGGTGCGTTGCTGCTGCTGCCGGAGCGCACCGAGGCGGCCAGCGGCCAGGTCCCGGCGCCGGGCGAGCCGGGTCATTGACCACCTCGCCGGTCAGGCGACGCCGATAGCTCCCTCGGCGAAACGCAAGGCGGAAGATCAGGAGGGCGCGTCGTGGATGCGCATGAGCTCAAGACGGCATGCCTGGCCCTGCCCGGTGCGGTGGAGGACTTTCCGTTCGGGGACGAGGTATCGGTGTTCAAGGTCGCGGGGAAGATGTTCGCGCTAAGCGACCTGGACGGCGACCCGTTGCAACTGAGCATCAAATGCGACCCGGAACTCGCGGTCCAGTTGCGCGCCACCTACCCGGCCATCGGCCCCGGCTACCACCTGAACAAGCGGCACTGGAACACGCTCACCCTCGACGGATCGCTGCCCGACCAGATGGTGACCGACATGCTCGGCGACTCTTACGACCTGGTCGTCGCGTCCCTGCCGAAGGCCCGCCTGCCCGCCGGGTAACCCCGCAGTGCGCCCGTCAGTCGTCGAGAACCCCGCGCAGGGTGGCGGCGAACTCATCGGGCTTGCCCATGCCGCCGTACTCGCCGCCGAGGAATCCGCCATGGTCGCCCGGGAAGGTGACGAGCGGCGCGCCGAGCCGCTCGGCCACCGAGATGCCCCCGCGCGCAGCAATCGTCCCGCTCGACTCCGCGCCGACCCCGATGACGATGCGGCACGGTGCTGCCCGGAGCGCGTCGAAGTCATGCCGGTAGGCGGGGCACGAAGGCATGTTCAGGCGGAGGAGCGCATCGTCGCGGGCGCCGTCATCCTCGGTCGGCAGCCCGAACATGGCCGGATCGGGCCCGGGCTGGTCCGCGTAACCGTCGGGGAGCGGACCGTCGTAGCTGACGAGCGCGATGAACTTCGCCATCCCCGGGCCGAAGCCCTCGCGCAGGTAGGTCTGCTTGATGCCCTCGCACACGGCCAGCACCTGCTCGCGGTCCGGCAGGTCCTGGGCGGACGGCGGCTCGTGCGCCACGAGGGTGCGGATCTGCTCGGGGTGCTTGGCGGCCAAGGCCAGGGCGTTGACCGCGCCACCGCTGCTGGCGAAGATGTCGGCCGGCCCGGCGCCCAGCGCATCGATCAGCCGGTCCAGATCGTCGGCCTGCTCCTCGACCGCGGTCTCCAGGGCGCCGTCGGTTCGCTTGCTGCGCCCCGCGCCGCGGGGGTCATAGGTCACGACCGTGCGGTCGGTGAAGTGCCCGGCCAGGGTGACGAAGCCCTCGGCGCCCATAGGCGACCCGATGAGCAGCAGGACCGGTTTGGTGCTGGCGTCGTTGTTCCGTACGTCGTAGTGCAACACGGCGCCCGGCGCATCAAGCGTGTGCGTCTTCGGCTCGGTCATGGCTGCTCCCTTTCAAGATTCGTGGTCCGTTACCCATGCTGACGTAGGACGCCGGCCGGACTCATCGGCGCCCTTGCCTCGGGGCGAGGGCTGGGGACCGTTGCTTACCGGCTAAGGCGGCGGTTGCTTACCGGCTAAGGCGGCGGTCGGGCACAAACCACATCACGGCCACACTCGCGATCAGGGCGTAGGCAAGCCACGGGCTGACAAACGCCAGCCCGGCCGCCGCCGCGTAGGCGAGCAGCGAAACGCGGCCCTTGTAGTCCCGGCCGATGGCCTGCGCCACCAGTGAGTCCCTGCCGTCGGCGCGGATGATCGCCCTGGTGAGGATCGTGAACGCAACCGCCGCCCCCAAGCCCACCAGCGCGTACGTCGCCGCCGGAGCGGACTCGCGGTAGTGCTCGCCGACCCACTCGGTCATTACCGGGATCAGCGACAGCCAGAACAGCAGGTGCAGGTTCGCCCACATCACCCCACCGGTAACCCGGCGGGCGGCGCGGAGCAGGTGATGATGGTTGTTCCAGTAGATCCCGATGATCACGAAACTCAGGATGTAGATCAGCAGCGCCGGGAGCCGGCCGCGCAGGTCGGTGAAGCTGCCGCCGCCCGGCGCCCGCAGTTCGAGGGCCATGATCGTGATGATCACAGCGAGCACGCCGTCGCTGAAGGCCTCCAGCCGACCGGTCTCGGACTCAGCGTTACCAAACATCATCGACACAGTCTGACGGCTGGAGACGACAGCACACCAGGCGCCCCCGATCCGCTGGCGTGATCCGGGCCCGGCGCCGCCCGCCTAGCCCGAACCCCCCCGCCGCGGGTGAGGGTATTGCTCTCCCCGGGGGGCATCCTTGACCATGAGGTGGCGCCAGCCGCAACGGCCCCTTTGCGGGAACGGGCGCCACCCAAGGTTCCGGCGACAGGGAGCTGGCCGACAATGCGAGATGGACAGGAACCACCCACAGACCGCCCGGCGGAAGGTGTTGATCTGCCGCTGCCCGGTATCAAGACGGCTCACGACATGGAGGATGCCGGCGAGCATCTGTTGAGCCCCGACGCCGTTCTGGAAAGCAATGAGCTGCACGCGCGCGGGCAGACCTGTGCGCGCTGCG
The DNA here is from genome assembly GCA_963734725.1 of uncultured Actinomycetes bacterium. Lineage (GTDB taxonomy): Bacteria > Actinomycetota > Actinomycetes > Streptosporangiales > Streptosporangiaceae > DASXKD01. The sequence goes on along the minus strand of CAVTIX010000018.1, from coordinate 50,462 downwards.
GGCGTGCGATACAGCCCGGGGAGGATGTGCGACGCACGCTAAGCGGCGCGTACCAGCACGACTTCTGCCCGGTCGGCTGAGCCGCGGAAGGCGCCGCGCGAGCCGGATGACCCGGGCTCGCACGGCGCCCGCACCGCCGTTCGGCGGCCTGCCGACGGTGAACGTCGCCAGGCCGTGGCCGGTCAGGCCCGGTCGAAACGATCGAGGTTCATGACCTTGTCCCACGCGGCAACGAAGTCACTGACGAACTTCTGCTGCGAGTCGTCGCTCGCGTAGACCTCAGCGAGCGCACGGAGCTGGGAGTTGGCGCCAAAGACGAGGTCGAACCGGCTGCCGGTCCACTTCAGCTCCCCGGTCCCGCGGTCACGGCCCTCGAACGTCTCCTCGGCTTCGGCGGTCGCCTGCCACACCGTGCCCATGTCGAGCAGGTTCACGAAGAAGTCGTTGGTCAACGTCTCGGGCCGGTCGGTGAACACGCCGACGTTCGACCGGTCGTAGTTCGTGTTCAGGACGCGAAGGCCGCCCACGAGGACAGTCATCTCGGGCGCGGTCAGCGTCAGCAGGCTCGCCCGGTCGACGAGCGTGTGCTCCGCCACCCCCCGCTGAACCTTGCCGAGGTAGTTGCGGAACCCGTCGGCGGCCGGCTCGAGGACGGCGAACGACTCCACGTCGGTCTGCTCCTGAGACGCATCCGTGCGCCCGGGCGCGAAGGGAACCTCGACGTCGTGCCCGGCGTTCTTCGCTGCCTGCTCCACGGCTGCGCATCCGCCGAGCACGATCAGGTCGGCCAGGGAGACCTGCTTCGCCCCGCTGTTGAACTCGCGCTGGATTCCCTCCAGGGTCCGCAGCACCTGCGCCAGCTCGGCGGGGTTGTTGACCTCCCAGTCGTGCTGCGGGGCGAGGCGGATACGCCCCCCGTTGCCGCCACCGCGCTTGTCTGTGCCGCGGAACGTCGACGCCGCGGCCCAGGCGGTCGAGACCAGCTGGGAGATCGTCAGCCCCGAGGCGAGGATCGCGGCCTTGAGCGCGGCGATCTCCGCCGGCCCGATCAGCTCGTGCGTGACCGGCGGGACGGGGTCCTGCCAGATCTGCGGCGCCGCGGGAACCAGCGGGCCCAGGTACCGGGCGATCGGCCCCATGTCGCGGTGCGTCAGCTTGAACCACGCTTTGGCGAAGGCGTCGGCCAGCTCCTGCGGGTTTTCGTAGAAGCGCCGCGAGATCGGCTCGTAGACCGGGTCCATCCGCAGCGAGAGGTCGGTCGTGAGCATCACCGGTGGGTGCCTTTTCGCCGGGTCCTGGGGATCTGGCACCCTGTCCGCCGCGGCCGGATCCGTCGGGATCCACTGCCACGCGCCGGCCGGGCTCTTCACCTTCTGCCACTCGTAACCGAACAGGGTCCCGAAGTAGGAGTTGTCCCACGTGATCGGGGAAGGCGTCCAGGCGCCCTCCAGCCCGCTGGTGATGGCGTCGTCGCCCGCGCCGGCGCCGTAGTCGTTCGACCAGCCGAGGCCCTGCTGCTGCATGGGCGCGCCTTCGGGCTCGCGGCCGAGGTGCGATTCGGGCGCCGCACCATGGGTCTTGCCGAACGTGTGCCCGCCGGCGATGAGCGCCACCGTCTCCTCGTCGTTCATGGCCATGCGGCGGAATGTCTCCCGGATGTCCCGGGCAGCGGCGAGCGGATCCGGGTTGCCGTTCGGGCCCTGCGGATTCACGTAGATCAGGCCCATCTGCACGGCGCCGAAGGGATTCGCAAGCTCCCGGTCGCCGCTGTAGCGCTCGTCACCGAGCCACGTGGACTCCACGCCCCAGTTGATGTCCTCGGGCTCCCACACGTCCTCGCGCCCGCCACCGAAGCCGAAGGCCTTGAGCCCCATCGACTCCAGCGCGCAGTTGCCCGCGAAGACCATCAGGTCGGCCCAGGAGATCTTCCGGCCGTACTTCTGCTTCACCGGCCAGAGCAGCCTGCGCGCCTTGTCGAGGCTCGCGTTGTCGGGCCAGCTGTTGAGCGGAGCGAATCGCTGCGTGCCCTTCCCCGCGCCGCCGCGGCCGTCGTGGATGCGGTAGGTGCCCGCGCTGTGCCACGCCATCCGGATGAAGAGCGGGCCGTAGTGCCCGTAGTCGGCCGGCCACCAGTCCTGCGACGTCGTCATCACCGCCTCGACGTCCCGCCTCAGGGCATCAAGGTCGAGGGCGCTGAACTCCGCCGCGTAGTTGAAGTCCTCGCCCATGGGGTTGGCCATGGGGGGGTTCTGCTGGAGGGCCTTCAGGTCCAGCTGATTCGGCCACCAGTCACGGTTCGACCGGGCCTCCGTCGAGTGCGCGACCGGGCAGGTGCTCTCGTCGTCCATGTTGTCCTCCCTCGGGCTGTGGTGCGGTTGCCAGGCACCGGAGTGCCCTTTCGCTGTGGCTTGACGGGACGCTCGGAACCGCCGCGCCTGCGCTTCCCCGTTGGCTGCGGCACCGGCGTGCCGGTCGATAGACGTGGGCTCACGTTCAAGTCTTGGACTGGCACTCCGGACAGCGTCCCCAGTAGATGACCTCGGCTTCGTCGATCTCGTAGCCCCTGTCGTCGACCGCCGTGAGGCACGGCGCGGCGCCGACCGCGCAGTCCACGTCGGCCGTGCGGCCGCAAGCGCGGCAGATCACGTGGTGGTGATTGTCGCTGACCCGGGCCTCGAAGCGCGCCGGCGAACCAGCGGGCTGGATACGCCGGACCAGGCCCGCGTCGACCAGGACGCCGAGCACGTCGTACACCGCCTGGAGCGAGATAGCTCCTATCTCGGCCCGCACGGTCTTGGCTACGGCATCGGCCGTCACGTGGGGCTCACGCGAGACCGCCCGCAAGACGGCCAGGCGCTGGCCGGTGACTCGGTAGCCGCGTTGACGAAGCAGATCGGCCGGGTCGGCGAGCATACCTGGACCCTATCTAATCTGGAGGGACTCAGGGAATAGAGGCAATCAAGATATTCGTGTGGCCCGGCGGGACATGACGACCGACTCCTCGGCTACCTGAGGGAGATCAGCAGAAGCCGGGCCGGCGCCGCATGGAACGTGCGTTAGGCGGGGTGGCCGCCGATGAGGCTGCCGACGGTGAAGGTCACCGCGATGGCGATGCCGCCGAGGGCGAGCTGGCGCAGGCCCGAGCGGACCATGGACCTGCCGGTGAGCCTGCCGACAGCCGCCCCACCGGTGACCAGGGCCACCGCTGTGATCACCAGCGTTGCGGCCAGCACAGGGAAGCCGAGCAAATAAGGCAACAGGGGTATCAAGGCGCCGAAAGAGAACGCCAGCAGGGACGCCGTGCCCGCCAGAAGCGGCGAGGGCAGGTCGTGCGGGTCGATGCCCAGCTCCTCACGGGCGTGCACCCGCAGGGCGGTGCCCGGGTCCTGGGATACGGCGGCGGCCATGCGGGCCGCGGTGTCGGGATCAGCGCCGTAGCTGCGAAAGTAGCCCGCAAGCTCGTCCTGCTCGGCTGCCGGAAAGCGAGCCAGCATCTGGCGTTCGAGCGCAACCTCGGCGTGGACCAACTCGTTTTGGTTGGTGACCGAGATGTACTCGCCGGTGCCCATCGAGAACGCGCCAGCGACCAGCGCCGCCACCCCGGTGAGCACGATCGCGTGCGCCGAGACGCCGCCACCGCCCACCCCGGCGATGAGCGAAGCGTTGGTCACCAGGCCATCGACCGCGCCGAACACTGTCGGCCGGAGCCAACCACCGGATACGTCCCGATGCCCATGCGACCACCCGGCGCTCAGGGCCGCTGCCCCGGTTTCTTGCGAGGGCTCCCGGGCCCGGGCCCGTTCATCACTCACTCCGCGATTATCCCCTGCCAGCGGCTGCAGCAGCAGGCCGAGCCGCGCGCCAGCGCTCAGCTCCGCGGTCACCCGCCGGAAGGCGCCGGCCCGGTGATCAAAGCGATGCAGTAAGCGCCGGGTCGGGCCCGCCATTCGGCGACATCACCGGCACGCCCAGCTTGTGGAGTTCCCAGGCCTTGGCGTATCGCCGATGGCCCGCCCCGTCACCTTCTGCTTGCTGGCGATCTCGCTCCTGGGCAGCCTGCCGATTCTCCCGGAGGCTCATGACTTCCTTGGTCCTTCTCGATCATCACGCTGCGTCGCTGGGCAACGGTAGCCGGCTAGCGTCGGCGGGCGTTTGGGCAAGCGCCTCGTCCAGGCTGGCGAAGTGCCGGATCACGCGGTCGAGGCCGGTGATCGCGAAGAGCCGGCGGACATCAGGGCTGGGCATCGCCAGCCGCAGTTCGCCGCCTTGGGCTAGCGCTCGCCGGTGCGCGCGCACCAGGACGTGCAGCCCGGCGGTGTCGCAGGCGTGCGTCCGGGTCATGTTGACGACCACGGTCGCGTGCCCGCGCACAGCCGCTGCGAGGGCCGCCCGCAGCCGGTAAGCGGTGGTGATGTCGATCTCCTCGGGCGCCGCCACCACGCGCACGGCGCTGATTACCCCGCTGGGGCTGCTGACGTCAGGCATGTGACTTCTCTCCCGGTGGCCGTGTTGATGCCCGCGGGCCGGGCCGTTGGCCCCGGGGCATGAGCAGGGCGATGCCGGCGCGGGCTGGCCTGGCCGGCAATCACATCGCGGCCGGAAATCCTGGGGTGCTTGCCCGGGGACTGCCTACGGCCGTAATGGTGGCACGCGCTATCCCCGGTCGTTCCGGCCGGTTCTACGGTTGCTCGGATACCTGAAAGAGGGCTGAAAGCAAGCTGACCACGACCTGCGTCTTACCTGGCGGCCCAGGTGAGGCTTCTACCGGTTGCGCCGCTGGATCGGCTGGCGTGCAACTCAGCCGGGCTGCTCCGGTGTACGCCGCCCGAAGAGGAAGTATGAGATCGGCACGACCCCGGCGGAGTTGACCACCGCTATCACCGGGACCCACAGCCACTTCGGGCCCCGGATCTGGTTCGCTGGCCGGCGCTTGATATCGAGGATCGCTGCCCCCTTGAGGATGCTGTCGGCCACCGCCGTGACGATGATCAGCCTGCGGGTGCCCTCGCTGAGATCGCTCCACCTTCGCCGGTCTGCCATGACATCCTCCCTACATGGCCGGGTGCGGTGATCGCCTGCACCCTATCTCGCCGGGCACGGTCCACCGCGGTTGCCTGCCCTGTCGTCGTCCTGGAAGCCCGCGCCCGACGCCGCTCGCGCCGAGCTTGCCCAAGCACGAGGGCCTCTGACATTCGTCACACCCAGCTGGTGAGGCACGGCACTACGCAGCGCGGCCCGGGGCAGGCCACCCTGGTTGCCATGAGTAATGGCAACGCTCGCCCTGGAGGCGTCGTCCTTTCCAGGCTTTCCAAGTCCTACGGCGAGGTGCGCGCGGTCCGGTCGGTTCGACCTGGCGATAGCGCCCGGTGAGACGGTCGCGCTGCTTGGCCCGAACGGCGCCGGCAAGACAACGACCATCGACATGATGCTCGGCATCACCCGCCCGGACGCCGGGACGGTCTCGGTCTTCGGCATGCCGCCAGCGGCGGCCGTGCGCGCGGGCTGGGTCGGCGGCATGCTGCAGACCGGGTCTCCGCTGGAGCACCTGAAGGTCCGCGAACTGGTCGCGCTGATGGCCTCCTACTACCCGCAACCGCTTCCGGTCGCCGACGTATTGCGCCTGACCGGGGCGGCGCAATTCGCCGGCCAGCGCACCACGAAGCTGTCGGGCGGCCAAGCGCAGCGGGTCCGGTTTGCCGCTGCCCTGGTCGGCGACCCCGACCTGCTGGTGCTGGATGAGCCCACCGCGGGGATCGATGTCGAGGGCAGGCGGGAGTTCTGGCAGGCGATGCGGGCGGTCGCCGGGCGTGGCAAGACGGTGCTGTTTGCCACTCACTACCTGGAGGAGGCCGATGCCTACGCCGACCGGATCGTGCTGATCGCCCGGGGCCGCGTCATTGCCGACGGCCCCGCTACTGAGATCAAGGCGCGGGCGGGCGCGCGCGCGATCCGGGTGACGCTGCCGGGCGCCGGCACCGCGTTGCTCGGCGCGCTGCCGGGGGTGGTGAGCGCGGAACGGCATGGCGATGCGGTGCTGTTGTCTTGCTCGGATTCTGACGCGGCGCTGCGCGGCCTGCTCGGGTCCTTCCCCGGCGCGCGGGACATCGAGGTCCGTGGCGGGAGCCTGGAGGAGGCGTTCCTGGAGCTGACCGCAGGCGAGGAAACCGCTGGCGCGAGCACTGGAGGAGAAACCCGATGAGCAACGTCACCCACCTGAGGTTCGAGATCGTGCGCACGCTCCGCAACCGCACCTTTTTTGCCGTCGCCCTGGCGCTGCCGCTGGTGCTGTTCTACGCGGTGGCCTCGGGCCAGCGGCACGCCACGTTCGATGGCATCAGCTTCCCGCTGTACTTCATGACGGCGATGGCGGTGTACGGCGCAATGTTCGCCGCGGTCTCGCCGGGAGCGCGCGTGGCCCGCGACAGGTCCGGGGGCTGGATCCGGCAACTGCGGATCACGCCGCTGCGGGCCCGCACGGATGTCGCCGCCAAGGTACTCACCGCCTACCTGGTCGCGCTGCCCAGCCTGGCGCTGCTCTACCTCGCCGGTGCGTCGCTCGGGGTGCGGCTGGACGGGACGCAATGGCTGGAAATGACCGGGCTGCTCCTGGCCGGCCTGGCGCCGTTCGTCGCGCTGGGGATCGCGGGGGGTTACCTGATGCAGACCGACGCGCTGGCCCCGGCCATCGGCGGGGTGGTCGTCCTGTTCGCCCTCGTCGGGGGCGTGTACGGGTTCCAGCTGGCGACCTCGGGCCCGATGTTCGAGGTCATGAAGGCGGTCCCGTCGTACTGGCTGGTGCAGGCCGGCAAGACCGCGCTCGGCGGCGGCGCCTGGCCGGCCCAGGCCTGGATCGTGATCGCCATCTGGACCGCTGTGCTCATCCCGGTGGCCGCGCTGGCCTACCGGCGTGCTGCGATCCGGGCCTGACCATGATGGCCGAGCCACCAGTACGCTGGACAAACGTGGACCCGAAGACCGCGCCCAACGCCAAGGCCGAGGCCGAATGGGTGGCCACCCAGCGCCAGTGGACGTGGGGCTGGCGGCGGCTGGTCCTGCTGGCGATCCCGCTGGTTTACCTGATCTACGTGGTCGGCTCGGTCCGGCAGAACTCGCATGGCGCCGCCGCGGCGGCCGGCTACGCGGTGCTGGCGGCGTTTGCCGCCTGCTGGCTCGCGGTGCCCCTGGTGTCAGCGGCGGAGGCGAGCAGTCGGCGATTCTGGGTTTGGTACGCGGCCCTGGTAGCGCTGGCGGTGGCGGAACTGCCGTTCGCGCACGCCGCTGGCTTCGTCCTGTGCGTGTTCATAACTATTGCGACCGTGACCCGGCTGGGCGCCCGCTCCGCGCCGATCGTGGCCGTGCTGGCGCTTGGGGCGCTGCTCGTCCCGGTCGCGATCGGACCCTGGCACGACAGCCTGGCCGCCGCGTTCGACACCGTCACCCCGGTCGCGATCCCGGTCATCGCGCTCACCATGTTCGCGGTGATGCAAGTCGTGCGCGGGAACCAGGCACTCGCCGAGGCCCGCGCCGAACTGGCCCGGCTCGCCGCGGAAAACGAGCGGATCCGGATCGCCCGCGACCTGCACGACCTGCTCGGCCACTCGCTGACCACGATCACGGTGAAGGCCGGGCTGGCACGCCGGCTCGGGTCAGCCGATCCCATGCGAGCCGTGGACCAGATCGCCGAGGTCGAGGAATTGTCCCGGCGGGCCCTCGCCGACGTGCGTGCGGCGGTGTCGGGTTACCGCGACGTCACCCTGGTGAGCGAGCTTGCCCGCGGCAGGGAACTGCTGCGGGCCGCGGAGATCGCCGCTGACCTGCCCACGGCGGCCGATGTGGTCGACCCCGCCAATCAGGAGCTGTTCGGCTGGGCCGTGCGCGAAGGGCTGACCAACGTGATCCGCCACGCCCGGGCCAGCTTGTGCGCGGTGCGGCTGTCCCCGTCCTCGGTGGAGATCACCGATGACGGGATCGGCGCGGCCGCCCCGGCCGGGAACGGGCTGCGCGGGCTGCGCGAGCGGGTAGCGGCCGCCGGAGGCACCCTTGACGCCGGGCCGCTGCAGCCCAGGGGCTGGCAGCTGCGGGTCTGCATGCCTGCAGCGGTCACCCGGCCGCCAGCAGGCGGGGACGCCGGGACGACGGAAGCGACCTCATTCGCCGCAGGCCAAGGACGCGGACATTGATCAGGCTGCTGCTCGCCGACGACCAGGAGCTCATCCGCAGCGCGCTCGCCGTGATGCTCGCGCTGGAGGAGGACTTCGACGTCGTGGCGGCGGTCGGCCGCGGCGACGAAGTGGCGTCCGCCGCCAAGGAGCACCATCCGGACGTCGCGCTGCTGGACATCGAGATGCCTGGGCTCGACGGCCTGGCCGTCGCCGGGGTGCTCGCTCACCAGGCCCCGCAGTGCCGGTCGATCATCCTCACTACCTTCGGCCGCCCCGGCTACCTGCGCCGGGCGATGGAGTCGGGCGCCAGCGGCTTCGTGGTCAAAGACGCCCCGCCGGAGCAGCTCGCCGACGCGATCCGCCGGGTCGCGGCCGGGGAGCGCGTGGTCGACCCCGCGCTGGCCGCCGAGTCGCTGGCTACCGGCGCCTCCCCGCTCACCGCGCGGGAGCGGGACGTGCTGGTCGCCGCGCGGCCGGGCGCCACCGTGTCGGAGATCGCCGGGAAGCTGTTCTTGTCCGAGGGAACGGTCCGCAACTACCTGTCCGCCGCGATCGCCAAGACCGGGACGCGCAACCGCGCCGAGGCGGTCAAACGGGCCGAGGAACAAGGCTGGCTGTGAGCACCTGCGCGGCCGCATCAGCATGATCACATGATTCTGTTCACAGCGGTTATGGACAGAATCACGTGATCATGGAGATCAGGGCAGGGGGCGGGGGTTAGGGGCCGGAGAGGCGGGCTTCGTCCACCCTGTACAAGGTCGGGGCCAGCCAGGTTCGATAGCTGCTCGAGGTAGCCCGCCAGACCCGGGCCGTAATCGCCGAGAGCTAGCCGGATGCGCAAGCGAGGCGGCGTCAGGACGCTGTCGATGCGGCGACCGTCACCCAGGCAGTTGCGGTCGTGGGACGGCGGCGCGGCGCGGCTTCGGCCGTATGCGGCGGCGCCTGGCCGATTTGCGGCAACGTTCCAGCCCCGGTGACCGGCGCTGCACGCTGCGAGGCAGGACCGCCTCTGCTCCCAGCCGGCCCCTGCGGCAGCCGCGCGCGGGCGCGCTTCTCCAGCCACGAGTGGAACAGCAAAAGCCCACCTAGCGCCAGGCCCCACGCCGGGAGGATAAAGACAGCCACCACGATCAATCGCTCAGCGCCATCGCCAGGCCCGGTGAACACAGCAACCGCTATCAGGGCCAGGGCAAGGCTCACGCAGGCGGCCACCTTGGCCGCCTTTCCCCGTGCCCCGGCAGGGGTGCGCGGTGACTGGGCCGCGGCCACCCCCGCCGGGATGTCGCCGGTGAGCGCGGCCAGCTCCGCGTACGTCCGCGACGCGAGCGTCTGGCCAACCCGCAGCTCAAGCTCGTCCTTGGTGAGCCGCCCCTGGATAAACGCGGCCTTGAGGGCGTCGATCACCCGCTCACGATCGGCGTGTGAAGCCCGGAAGTGACCGTGGGCTGCCGCGCCTGCCGCCTTCTCGTCTCCCGACGCTGTGCTCATCGGTGCCTCCCCCAAACAGACCGGGCAGGTAAAGGGTAGCGCGGTCACGCTGTCAACGGGCATCCTCGGCGTTCCGGCCCAGAGATCGGCTGTGCCCGCGAGGCTGCAACCCCAGGTGGGCGCGTAGACAGTCTGACCTGACAAAAAGCGTCCAGCGCGCCTCTCGTTCGACCGGACTGACGGTTCCCGCGGTTGAGCTTGGCGGGACACCTGCGGTCATGGCCACTCCTCTGGTCACCCCGACCGAACAATCTAGCGGCGGCTGGCCCCAAAGCGCTGGCTACAGGGGGCGAGAGGTAATTGGCGCTGGATCCTGCCCTAGCGCCAACTGCCGGCAGGCCTGCATCAGCGTTTCTGCCATTTCCGTCTTTTCAGCCAACTTGACTCGATTGCCCCGCGCTTGGCATTTCTCTTGATAGAGGTCGCCAAGAGCGCTGACCGCGGCGGCGGGGTCGCTCTCGCACGCCGCTACGGACAGTTTCTTCGCGCCCTCCCGCAAGTACCTCCGCCGCCAGGTGCGGCCCCAGACCACCGCCGATCCGGATGCAGACCGCTTCAGTTCGTCGAACGTATCGCATCACCCGGATTGCCCTGATGAAAGCTTCGCAACCCTGCTCGTGATCCTCTTGCCGGGGCTGACCTTCGGTTTTTGTGTAGTAAAGCGGCCCTCCGCAGCGGGCGCAGCGTATCAACCGGATCGTCCCCCGGCGTCCCCCCGGCGGCACCGGTCCCGGCCACGAGTACTGCATGATCAAGCCACCGCCTCCGCGAGAGAACCTCGACCACGAGGATAGAGCCTGGATGTTGCCTGCTTTTGTGCGTTGGCGCCTGAAGCCGGGCAAGGCCTCTACGGTGGTCATCTCTGTGTGCTGCGCTGGGCCGTGACCAGAGCCACGACTGTGCTCGCGCGAAGCGGCCGCCCGAGCCGTTCGTACATGGCCTCTAGCTCCTGCTCCAAGGCTTGCCGCTGGCCAGGCGAAAGCCGGGCGTAGAACGACATCGTGCGCAGGAGAGCATTGAGCTCATCCAGAGTGTGCTCGACGAGCTTGGGCATGACTGACACCTGGACATCGCCGAACAGCCGGCCGGCATAGTCCTGCGCTACGTCGTAGCTGCCGAACCAGGCCCATACCTGCGAGACGTTGCCACGGCGCTGCTGCATCCCGGCGAGCGTGACGTCAAGGTCCCGGTAGGCCGGCCAGCTGGCGGCGATGTCCGGGGCCACCTTTCTGATGGCAGCCAACGCGGCTTCCTGATCCCGCTTGCTGCGCGGCGCCTCTAGCCCGCAGTACTGGATGAGGGCGAGCGTTCCACCGGGAACAAGCACGTCAGCGACCTTCTGCCAGCTGACTTTGGGGTCGGTCCAGTGAAACGCGGACGCAGAGAACACCGCCTGAAACTGCTCGCGGGGAAACAAAGCGTCCTCAAACTGGGCGGTCACAAATTCCACTTCGCCAGCGCCTGCTAGGTTCCGCCGGGCCAGCGCGATGAGATTCTCCCCAGGCTCGAGTGCCGTGACGTGCAGGCCGCGGACGGCCAGGCTGCGCGTCAGCTGGCCGCTCCCGCACCCGACCTCAAGCACATGATCACCGCTGCCGATCCCTGCAGCCTGGCAGGCCTGGTCGACGAGTTCGTCGGGATAGGCCGGGCGGTGCCTGTCGTACTCGGCCGCGACCTCATCAAATACCGTGCCGTAACGACGGGCGGCAGCTCCTGGCAGACCTGTCGCTCCCGGGCCTGCGTCATCGGAGGCAACGTTAGCCATATCGCGTGCTGGGGTGCGGCCGGCGCGCGGCATGCGGGCCTCTCAGGGCTGAGCCCGCCGCTGACGCTGGGCCAGCACTATGCCGGGAACCGGCGGGGAGGCCGAAGGCGTACAGCTTGTTGTTGTGGCCGCCACTGTAACCCGAGCCCCAGTAGACCTTGGGGCCGACGATCGCCGCACCGGATCGGACTTCGCCGCCGCTGGCGAAGGACCAGAGAATGGCGCCGGTGCTGGCATCCAGCGCGTACATGTTGGTCCCGGTTCTGGCGTTGGAATCGGCGTAGACGACGCCGTTGGCCACGCTTACGTACCCGGTATCGGACGCCGACTGCGGATCGGGGGTCTGCCACAGGATCGCCCCGGTGGCCGCATTCATGGCCGTCCAGGATCCACCGGTGATGGTCTGCCCCGCGTAGGGGCCAGATCCCTGGAGCGTGTATGGCGCCTTGTTAGCGTCGGCTTCGGCGCTGTAAATGTTGGTGCCGTCGGTGGCCGATCCCCAGAAGATCCCGCCCCCGCCGCCACCGGGGCCGATTTTCGTATGCCACACGAGGTTGCCGGTTGCCGGGTCGAGCGCCCAGTAATAGCCGCTCTTTTGGCCCGCTCCGATCAGTTGCTCAGATGTGCCGGTGACAGGGTTGGTCGTAGTGATCAAGTTTGGCGAGGAGGCGAAATCGTCATCCGGGCCGCAGAGGGTCTTGCAGGCACCGTTATAGGCATCTGCCGTGACCGTGGGGTAATTCCAGGCGACCGCGCCAGTGCTGAGCTGCAGCGCAAGGATGGAGTCGAAGTAGTCATTTACGTCCGGCGGTTGGCAGTTCTTCTGGTTGGGCTTCTGGCAGGTTCCGGCGGGCACCGAGTAGTTATCGCCGGTCGCGACGTAAAGCAGGCCGGTTGCCGGATCCACGACCGGGGCAGAACCCCAGACCGCTCCGCCGGAGTAATAACCAGGCAGGTTGGAGTCGCTGCCGTTGCTGTTGGACGGGACGGCATAGGTCTTCCACAGGATCTGCCCGGTGGCGGCGCTCAGCGCCACCACTGCCCCACGGAAGGTGCAGCACAGGGGACTGTCGCTCTCGTCATAGGACGACACGCCCACGTAGACGACGCCGTTATAGACAGTGGGAGAACCGGTGATGATGGCCGCGGGATCGGTGTCCACTTGCACCGACCACAGCAACGCCCCGGTCGTGCGGTTCACCGCGAACACACGCGCGCCAGTGTTCAGCTTGTTGAGATGAAAGCCATCCCCGGTGATCAGCTCGCCACTGTAGATGGCCGGGCTGTCCCTGGATACATCGCCGGCAATGCCGGTGTAGCTGGCGACCGTGTTGGACCAGACGACTTTCCCGGCCGAGGTCACGGCCCACAGCATGCCGCCCATGTCAGGGAAGTACAGCACGCCGTTCTTCATTGTCGGGGTAGCAGTGACATCCCCCGCTGTCTTGAGCGACCATTTCCGCTTCAGCTGACTGACGTTGGCTACAGAGATGAGCGACTCAGCAACCTGGTCGCGGGTGTTAGCGACGTTCTGCCCCGCCACCGGCCACGACTGCGCAGCACCGGCACGCGCCCCGTCCCGCCGATCCATCCCCCCGGCCGCCGTCGGCACGAACGCAACCACCAGCGCCGACTAAACCAACCGCTGCATAAAGGCGCCTGCTCCACCCCACCACAGTGAAACCGCGCATCCACCCCGTCACCATCAGAGCCTCCCCCTCACCACGGCAGCCCGATTTGCCCATCGTGGCTTCACTTCCGCTCACTGGCAAGAGGCCACCCTGATCAAGCAACCGATGTTGACCGGCGGCGCCAGAATCTCACCCGAAACTTGCAGGCAGTCTTCTGGGCTCGGCCGGGCGCACGGCGACCGCGAAGGCATCTGTCTCAAGCGGCGGAGCGCTCGCTGAGCGTGCGGCGGCGCAGTCCCGTCTTCTGGATCGCCGACGGCACGTATGCCTGGAATCGCTCCAGGCCGCGCCGTTCCGCCACCCAGTGCGCCTCCACGAGGTTCGATGCTGGCATCGTCGAGGTTCCGAACGCGCGGATCTTGCCGCTGCGGACGAGGTCTGTCAGAGCAGACAGTGCGTTTGTCCGCTTGCACTTGATGGCCTCAAAATGAGACTACAAGCGCCATGATTGCACTTTGACGATCTTTAAGCGCACATCGGCGCAGGTCAGACTGGTGGTTAGGGGCGCAAGATCGGCGGGGCAAGAGCTGTCGTCGGCGGCTCGCGGAAGAACGGCTTGGGGTGACGCCAGTCACCGGCGTCCCGCCGCGCCCGGTTTGACCCAGCCAATGACGACCAACGCGATGGCCACCGTGACCACGGCAATCCAGAGGGCAGGTGAGCCAGTGCTAGCGACGAGCATGCTGGCGCCGAGGAGCATCAGTGGGACAGCAATCCAAAGAAGCAAAGGTTTCATGACAGACCTCCGCGTGGTTTAAGCAAAACCTCTCCCAAGATCCACGGTGGCCTCTCTGTAAGCCGCAGCTTAGAGCCATTCGTCACGTGTTCGAAGAACCTAAGCCGCAAGCAATGGAGAGCTTGTCTTGGCGCGCCGAGCCTGGCGGCTGGCCTGCGCGGATGGTTCTCACCGGCGCGCGTCGTCTTTTCTTATCGGGCAGCGTTCCAAAGCCAGATCAGGCCGCTTTCCCGCAGATGTGAGGCGCCACCGTCCCGTGGCGGTGCATCCTGTCAGCGCCGGTCGCCTCGGCCCGCGTGCCATCGCCGGACGGGGCGGCTAGGTTTGGAGCTATGCCAGATGAACCTCAACCCAGCTCTCCTGGCGGTCTTGCTTCGCCCGACCCGGGAGTGAGCGCCCGGCGCGTGCTGGAGCGCTTGAGTGAGGCCGAATGCATGGAACTGCTCGTCGATGGCGGGGTGGGCCGTCTGGTCTACACCAACCGGTACGGGCCCGCAGCCCTGCCGGTTGCGTACACGATCGACGAGGGATCGGTTGTCTTCGGCACGTGGGACCCCATCTTGTTTGATGAGGACCTGCGTACTGGTATAGCGCAGGCCGAGTACCAGGTCGCGGTGGAAGTGGACCAGATCGATGCCGGAGCGCGTGAGGGATGGTTCGTGCTGGTACAGGGAGCAGCGCATCACCTGGATACCGAAGCCGAGCGCGCGCCGTTCATCGGTGCCGGGCTCGAGCCGTGGATCGAGGGGGTGCCTCCGCACCTCATCCGGGTGAATCCCACCAGCATCTGGGGAAACCGCGTCCGCCGGGAATGATGGCCTCACCTGGCAGGCCAGTGAGCATGTGCCCGGGTGTTCCAGCCGGCGGTGAACCCCGCGGGATCACCGCTGCGCCTGGCGTGCATATCTGGGGCGATATGGGCGCATCTGGCTGCAGCCGACGTCTCGGCGGCCATGCTGGCACAGCTCACGGCCGGCTGACCGCGGCCATGCCCTTGAGGTGGTGCCGCTGCTGGCAGCCGCCGAGCAGCTGCCGCTGCGGGCAGCCAGCCTCGATGTGGTCACCGCGTTTAAACCGCGTTCACCATCCCGCACCAGTCGCGTGGCGGGTCAAGACACCCACAGACGAGGGTGTTTACCGACCGCATCCGCCCAACCAGCCCGCCACTCAGGCCATAGCTGGCGCAACACCCACGAGTGAACATGCCGGTCAGCGCATAAACCAGCCTGTCGCACAATTGCCGGCCACCGAGCCTCGGCGGGGAGGGATGCCGCCAGTGGTGGCTTTTCGGCCGCCGAGCGCAGTGGACGAGGCTCGTGGCAGCCCATCCAGCGCCCGTGTGGAGATCATTCTCGCTGAGATCAGATTCGCGGCAGCCTAGGAGTTTGCTTGGCCGGGCTGGTGTGCTGCGTAGATCGCGGCCAGGCTGCGGGCGACGGCCGATATCTGGGCCCGCAGTTCGGCGGGCTCGATGATCTCGACGTCCGCGCCGAGCCGCAGGAACTCGGACTGGGCGTTCTCGGTTGACTCGATCGGCACTACGGCCCTGACCCAGCCGTCCTGGTCCGGCGGACTCGCCGTGGCGCGGAGCGCGCCGATGGTTTCGGCGTTGTAGAGCACCGCGGCGCGTTCCCGCCCAGCGGGGGAGAGCCGGATCGTGGCCTTTCCCTGGTGGAGCCCAGCACGGAATCTTGTGATCCCGGCTGCCCAGTACTCGGCGAGATCGAAGTCTTTGGCCCGCTCGAAGTGCTCGGCTAGCACGGCCAGGCGCAGGATCTGATTGACCCGGTAGGTTCGCATGCCGCGATGATCGCGGGCGACGAGGTACCACGTTCCGGCCTTCAGCACGATCCCGTGCGGATCCAGGCGCCTGGTCACGTCGGTAGGTGCCCGCCACCGCCGGTACCGGACCTCGATCCGCCGCTGCTTCCAGACGGTGTCAGCGACCGTGCTCAGGTGCGGCGCTGAGTCACCGTCGTAGTACCAGCCGGGCGCGTCCAGGTGGAACCGCTCGCGGACAAGTGCCGCCCTGGCGCGCATCTCGGCGGGCAGCGCGGCATCAAGCTTGAGCTGGGCCGCGGCAAGCATGCCGCCAAGGCCGAGATCGGCGGCCGACCCTGGTATTCCGGCTAGCGCGAGCGCCTCCGCCTCGGCCGCTGTCATGCCGGTCAGCCGGGTCCGGTAGCCGGCCACTAACTGGTAGCCGCCTGCAGGCCCGGCGGCGCCATAGAGCGGTATGCCGGCCGCTTGGAGTGAGCCGACGTCCCGGTAGATGGTGCGGGCCGATACCTCAAGCTCGGCGGCGAGCTGCCCGGCGGTCATCTGGCCGCGGGCCTGCAGCAGCAAGATGATCGAGACAAGCCGGCTCGCGCGCATATCCCTGACACTAGATGTCAGGGAGACGTGATTAACGTCGGGACATGTCGATAACCGAGAAATTCCTCCGCGCGCCGGGCCCGATCGAGATCGGCGGGCGCACGCTCAAGCGGTATCACATCACGACCTTCGAGGCCGAGATCGAACCAGGAATCCAGAAGGCCGCCCGCGACATCCTGCCGGAGCTGGTGCCTCAGCCCGATGACGAGACACCGCCGGCCGGCTGGCTGGTCCTACACACCGGCGCCAACGGCGCCTACCTGTGCGCTTACAGCTGGGTCTGGGGCAACGTCGTCGAGATGCGGTCGGCGGTGGCCGGAGAACCCTACCTTGGCTGCCCTGATACCGATCCCGCGAATTTCGGCGTGTTTGACCGCAGGTGGATCGGCTGCATCTGGGAGCTGGCGCCGTTCGGCCACGAGCGATCGTCCTGGGTGCGGCACATTCTCGAGCCAGACCTGCCTGACCTGGCCGGATACATCAACGACACCCTGCCTGAGGGCAGGACCGGAGGTGCACGGTGAGTGACCGAAACGGACTCGGCGACTTCGATTTCTTCGTCGGATCTTGGAAAAGCATTCAGCGGAAGCTCAAGAAACCGCTCGCCGATTGTGATGAATGGGAGGAATCCTCGGCCACAACGCGGTGCTGGCAAGTGTTCGGCGGCGCGGCGAATGTCGACGAAGTTCACTTCCCGGACTGGAGCTTTTCCGGCCTGTCGGTCCGGCTGCTTAATCCGGCGACCGGAGAGTGGTCCATCTACTGGGTGAACAGCCGCAACGGCGAGCTGGCCCTGCCGCCGGTGACCGGCCGGTTCAGCGACGGAGTGGGCGTGTTCTACGACAAGGAGCAGTACGAAGGCCGCGACATCACGGTGCGTTACAAGTGGTCAGACATCACCGCGACGACGGCCCGGTGGGAGCAAGCGTTCTCGCTCGACGACGGCCAGACCTGGGAAACCAACTGGACCGCCGACTTCACCCGGACCGACTGAACCGGAGCCTGACCGGACCAGCAGCCGCGCCCCACAACGCCGATGAGCGCGGCTTGCCCGCGGCAGGCGCCCGCATCCACCGCGAGGCTGGCAACCCGGCCGGGTTCGCGCTCATCGCCACGAGCGGTCGTCTGCGAGGATCCTGCGAGATCGTGACCGTGCCAGTGGTGCCCTCGGCCCACTGGCCGCGCCGAACGGCGGCTCGGCGCGCGGTTATCAAGAGTCCGTCTTACCGCTGGGAGACCTAATGGCAGCCTGGCCCGGCAGGCGGCCGTGCCGCATGTCTATGCGCCGCGAGCGCTGGGCGTGAACGCCCGCTATCGCCGCCTGCCGAGCGTCCCCGTCAGCCGGTCCGAGAGCCGCCGCATCGGCGACTGCCACGCAGGCGGCGCGATGCGATCAGGTTCGCGCGTAGCCGGTGAAGCGCGGCGCAGAAACCGCAGGGGTGAGGTTAGCCTCCAGGCCGGGCGGCCAGATCATCGATGGCTGCCGAACACTCGCGTGGCTGGGGCGGGCGGCGCGGATGCCGGCTGCTGCGGCTGCTGCGGAACACGCGGTGGCGGGGAGCTCACGGCGGCCCGGGCGTGCCGAGCACGCCCGCCGCGAGGTAGGCGAGCAAAAGAAGGATGAAGAAGCTGCCCCAGTAGGTGGCGAAGAAAGCGACGCCCAGCGCGGGCGACACGATGAGCACGCTCACGGCCCAGGCGATGACCTTTCCGCTGACCGCTCTGGCGCGCACCGGCGCGGCGGGCGGGCGCGGCGGCGCGGCGGCCGCCCGCCCGGCCGCGATGCCCGCGGCGGCGGCGGCCAGCTCGGCGTAGGTCCTCGACTCAAGCGCCTGGCCAGCTCGCCTGGCCAGCTCGCTCCTGCTCAGCCTGCCCACCACGAACGCGGCCTTCAGGGCATCGATCACCAGCTCGCGCTCCGCGTCGGAGGCCCGCAAGTGGCCGCCGCCGGCCTGCCCATCCCGCGCCCGGATCCTGCGGTTCCATCACCACGCGGCGCCTCCCCCGCCGGCCCAACTGACACGCCGGCCGGGCCCGGCCCGGCGATCACGCCCGTCCCGGCTGGCCTCTTCATGGTAAGCCGGGACGGGCCCGACCGCTCAATCGTGAGGGCTCTGCTCGACACGTCGATGTGAACTCTCGCTCGCGAGAGCTGGAGGTGCGCTACCCACCAGGGGCGATCGAGCCCGGGCATCGTGATCAGCGGACCGTTCACCGAGTCGCTCGGAAAGTCAGTCGAGACGCTGGCTGGTCAGAGCGTCAGCCAAGCGAACCACGATCTGGCCGGGCGCGTTCAGCCGAACTGAACCACCAGAGCCTTCGTCCTAGTCCTGGGCAGCGAGTAGCAGCGTCGCGAGCGGCTCGAGGGTGGCCATGAGCTCATCGAGCTCGTCCGGCTCGAGGCTCTCGTAGGGCGTCGCCGCGAGGTCGTCGGTGAGCGCCTCGACCCGCTGTTTGACGGCGCGACCCGGTTCGCTCAGCCAACCGTCCTCCCCGATCAGGCCGCGATCGCGCATCCCGTCGATCACGGCGGCGAGCTGCGCTGCCGGGAGGTGGTGGATGCGTCCGAACTTCTCCGCCGGCATGCCCATGTCGAGGGCGACGAGGACGTGAGCCTCAAGGCCGCCGACACCCTCGATCATCAGGGCCGCGATGTGCCCGTCGCCACGGTGCTCGCGCAGCAAGGAGCCTGCATGAAAGAAGCGGGCCACCACGTCGTCGGGGATCGGGATCGCGCGCAGCGCGGCGTACATGGGCCGGCCCTCGAACGGGGCGCTGGTCGCCGCCTTCATCAACAGTTCGGCGGCGCGGGCGAAGGCGGGAGTGCCGACGCGCTCGCCGAGGATTCGCCGCAGCGCCTTCACACAGCCCCTCTGACGAGCGGCGATCGCCGCGTCAGGCGTGGTGGTGCGCCACACCTTCGGAATGTGGCGAGCCACCTCGCCGGGAGCGAAGTTGTAGAACAGCGCGTCCACCACCTCCGCCGCGGCGAGCCCCAAGGGCGCCGCCCGTCCGGCGAAGTAGGTGTCCCAGTAGTTGGTGAACCCCAGGGCGAACATCGCCTCGTTGGGTTCGTCGGCTGAGTAAGGGATGACACCAATCGGCTCGACGAGCTCGAACATCCGGCGAGCCATCGAATTCATCGTCTACTCCTCCTGCTGCAGGCCCGGCGCCCCTGCGGGCACCCACGATCACTTGGACGACTGCGCGCCGCCGAACTCATCGCACAACGACGCCTGACGGTTCACCGGAAGGTCGCTGTTAAGAGGTGACGCCGAGCAGCGTCTCACCCGCTGCGGCGGCACTCTTGGCGAAGTCATGTTGGGACCTGGCTTGAACGAGGAGGCATGTGCGAGTCCGGTAGGTGCTGGATGCCTTTGGTTCCGGCCCCGGCCGGGCTTCCTAGCCCGGCCGCAGTCAGTTCCGCTAGCAGTTCGCAGCCCGGCTGGAGCCCGTGGCTGCTGCGGCGCCAGACGCCCAGAGTCCCCAAACCTGCGCGATATCACGAGCTAGACCGCCTGCCTTGCCCGCTGCGCAGATCGGCTAACACACGGGTGATATCTGACGCATCCGGGCGCATTCGTCCCGGGGGTGGGAGGGTGCTCCGATGAGCAGCTTCCCGTGTGTTGCCCGCACCGTGACCGGGGCCGGTGAGGTGCGGTATGCGCTGGGCCACCGGCTGGTGGACCGGTATCTGGAGTTCGTGGCGGGCCGGACCCGCCCAGCGCGCCCCCCGTCCGGGAGCCGCCCAGCGCGCCGGAGCCGTCTCGCCGGGCCCCGGCGCCGGACCGATCCGGCGGGTCCAGAACACCGGAGCCTTCCTGGGGCACTGTGCTCGCGACCACCGTGCGATTGTGGGCGCAGCGCCGCCGGGGGCGCTGGTAGCCCACGCAGACGCGATGGCGGCTGACCGTCATGGCCGCGCTGGCGGCGGTGATCTTCGTGACTGGCGGGGTCACGGTGGAGCTGGCCGGGTTTGGACGGGGTGAGCCGACCCCCGGTCGCCTCAGTGGCGGCACACCCATCGGCGCGGGGGTGATCACCGCGGCGCAGGCGGCGAGGCAGCACGCGGCAGCCTGGGTGGTCGGCCAGGTCAGCGCCGACGCCGTAGTGGCCTGCGACCCGGCGATGTGCGCGGCTCTGCAGGCGGCCGGCGTGCGCGCCAGCCGCCTGCTGACAGACGATCGAGGCATGCCCGGCCTAGGCCTGTACCGCCTCCAGCGCCATCCCAGCTCCCCGCAACCGGGTCAGGCAGGCGTGCCGCAGCTGATGGCAGGTCGCGTGCTCCAGCCCGGCGCGGCGGCGCCGCCCAGGATCTCATCCAGCCGTTCCGCCACAGCTCTGGCCTACTGAACAGTATGTATTTCCTTAGTAACATTTTGTTATTCCGGTTGAAACCCCTGATCGGGGTCTGCTATTCACTGAGATCGGGTGGTCCACCTCACCCTCACAGCGCTACCGGGGACAGTGAGGGCTTAAGCGTGCGACCACACAGCTGGCGGCCGGAGCAACCTGGGCACGAGCCCGGGAATCTGGGCTTGCGCGCTCGTTGCGGGCGCGGCGTACCAGACGCCCCAGGCACGCCGGATAGCACGGACGCATCGTCGCTCGAATCCGGGGCTGACCGCTTGCCGTTCCGGGTCCGCCCGCCCCGCCGCCCGGGGTCCAGCGACGTCGCCGCGCACAACAGGGTGGTCCTGTCCGACCACGACCTGGCGGTCATCGCGAAGGCGGTCGCCCGGGCCCGCCAGGATGGCAAGAACGCCGCGGGGGGCCAGGCCGACCCCGGCCCGGGCTGGCCCGCTGAAGAGCCCCGGGGCTCGGCGCCGCCGCCCCGTGATGACCCAGGCGCTGCCCGCAGCCACCCCGCCACCGCCATGGGGCACGGTGCTGGCCAATACCATCCGGTTGTGGGCGGCCCGGCGGTCGTGGCCGGCCACCATGCGCGGGCGGGTGACCAGCGCGCTCATCCTGGCCGCCGTGCTGTTCTGCGGGGGAGCCGTCACCGTCGCGCTGGCCCGCGGCACGATAGCTGGGAAAGGGGCGGCGAACGGCGGACAGCCCCCCGGCGACGCCGCGATCGCGGCTGCGGCAGCGTCCCGGACCGCGGCCGCGGCGTGGATGGCCCGGCAGGTCGCCCCGGGCGCGATTGTCGCCTGCGACCCGCAGATGTGCGCGGTGCTGCAGAGAAACGGAATCCCAGCAGCCCGGCTGCTCGTGCTTGGGGCCGGGAATGCCGGGCCGCTCGGCAGCGACGTGATAGTGTCCACGGCAGCCGTCCGGGAGGAGCTCGGCGGCCGCCTGACCAGCGTGTACGCCCCGGTTGCATTGGCCACGTTCGGGTCGGGTAGCGCTCAGGTGGCGGTCCGGGTCGTGGCTGCGGATGGGTCCGCCGCCTACCTGCGTAGCTTGCACGCCGATGCCACCGCCCGGCGCGCGGCCGGTGCGCTGCTGCTGCGCAACCCGCACGTGCGCGTCTCGCCTGTCGGCCGCCGCGAAATGGCCGCCGCGCAGGTCGATACGCGCCTGCTTAGCGCTATCGGGGCGCTGGCCACGCCGTATCACGTTGACATCACCGGCTTCGGCGCGCCCGCGGCGGGCGCGAGCGCTGGCGTACCACTGCGTTCGGCCGACATATCGCCGGCCCGGCACGTCGCGGACACGCCGCGGCGACGCTCAACGCCGTGAAGAAGTTCCTGCTCGCCCAGCAGGCCCCCTTCCGGCCTGCAGATGTCACCACCGTGCGGCTGGCTAGCGGCCAGACCGTGCTGCATGTCGAATTCACCGCGCCGAGCCCGCTAGGACTGCTCGGGGCCACTAACTGAAATAAGGAGACCATCATGATGCTGCGGCCGAACGCGCCGCGCCGGTGGCGGCTGCGCCGTCACGGCTTGGGCGGCACAGGTGCTAGCCGGCGCCGTGCCCGGCTGGCAATCTTGCTGAGCGCGGCCACGCTTTCGCTGGGCACCGCCGCCGGAACCGCCGCGGCCGCGTCTGCGTCCTCGATGTCGTCGGGGACGGGCTGGGTGCGGTGTGCCCACCTGTCGCCCAACACCGCCCCGGTGGACGTCTACCTCTACTCGTTCGGTAATCCCAAGGCGATGGATGTGCTCAGGCATGTCCCCTACGGCGATGTAGGCATGTACATGAAGATGCCGACCGGGGAATACACGGCCGCCATACGGAAAGCTGGCGCGCCTGCCGGCACGGTCCCGGTGCTGTCCGCCAGCTTCATGGTGCATGCCGGGCGCGCCTACACCGTGGCCGTGATTGGCCCGGCAAGGGGCCTGCGGCTCGTGGCGCTGAACGACCGGCTGACCACCCCCCACGGCAGGTCGCTGGTCCGGGTCATCCAGGCGTCGCTGCAGGAGCAACAAGTCACGGTGCGGGCGGGCAGCGCGGCGCTGGCCAGCAACCTGGCTTTCGGCAGCGTCACCCCCTACGGGGCGGACAAGCCAGGCCAGTGGATGCTGCACGCCGCAGGCGGCAGCGAGACGTGGTCGGGGAAGGTCATGCTGACTGCAGGCTCGATTCACACCCTCGTGGTGCTGGACTCCCCCAGCGGCCTGAAAGTCACTAACCTGATGGACGCCGCGGGCAGTGCCATGATGCCCGAGGGCGGCGTTGACACCGGCCTCGGCGGCACGGCCCCCGGCCAGGCGCCCTCGCCGCTACCCTGGCTGGCCGGGCTGGCCACGGGGCTGCTGCTGGCGGCCGCCGCGGCGATCCGGCTGCACCGCAGCAGGGCAGTGCCGCGGCATGCGCGCTGATGCGGGCAGCCCCACCCGCGCAGGCCCCCAACGCTGAGCCAGGCAGGCACGGACGAGGCAGCCCGCCCTGGCGCCAGGCAGCACGGCGGCCGCTCACGGCCGCCGTGCTGCTTGGCGGCGTGCTGGCGACGGCCATCGCGGTGGCCGGACTGCTGGTGCTGGCCGGCCGGCCGGGCGCCCGCCGGGGACGGCCAGCGCCGCGCCGGGCGGCCTGGCGCCGCTGGGCACACCGGCCCCGCTGCCTAAGCCCGCCACCCTCACCGCTCCGCTGCCGGTCGCGCTGCGGATCCCGGCCATCGGGGTGCGCACCAGGCTGATCCGGCTGGGCTTCACCCGGCAGGGCACGCTGCAGGTGCCACGCAGCGCCTCCGTGGCCGGCTGGTACACCAGCAGCCCGCGGCCGGGCGAGATCGGCTCCTCGATCATCGCCGGGCACATCGATTCCTACCTCGGCCCGGGGGTCTTCTACCGGCTACGCGAACTGCACCCAGGCAACCGGATCTACGTGCGGCAGGCGGACGGCAAGCTCGCCGTCTTCCAGGTCACCGGGGTGCATCAGTACCCCAAGGCGCACTTCCCCACGGCTGCGGTATTCGGGCCCGCACCCGATGCCGAGCTGCGACTGATCACCTGTGGTGGCACGTTCGACTACGCCACGCGCAACTACCTCAGCAACGTGGTGGTCTACAGCACCGAAGTCCGCTGAACGCCGGCCTGCCCGCTGTGCCGACCGAACGGCACCTACGCTTCCAGAAAGGCTGGAACTGATGAAATACAAGCTGGCGACCGCCGTACTGGCGGTCACGGCCATGGTCGTGGCGACCCTCACCGTCACCACCACCGCCCCGGCGCGCGCGGCTGCGACCGATCCCGGGACCTGGCCGATCGACCTGTGGGGCACCCCGCAGCCCACCGACGACGCGGTCCTCAAGTGGGACGAGCAGCTGATGAGCGCAATCCGGGCGTACCCGAAGGCGACGGGGCCGACCGTCGCCTCCCGGGCGTTCGGCGTGCTGTTCACCGCCATCTACAACGCCTGGGCTGCCTACGACCCGGTCGCCAAGGTCACCCAGAACGGCGGCCCCTCACAGCAGACCACGGGCAACACCGATGCCAACAAGACCCAGGCGATCAGCTACGCCGCCGACCGCACGCTGAACGACCTGTTCCCCCCCGGCAACTTCCCCTCCTGCGGCCCCAGCGGCCCCGTCATCTGCCCCACCCCCACCGCCACCTACCAGATCCCCGACGTCCTGCTGCAGCAGCAAGGCTTCGACCCCGGCAACACCACGACGGCCAGCCCGACGGACACCGCGGCCACCCCGGCCGCGGTCGGCAACCTAGCCGCCCAGGCTGTGATCACTTTCCGCCACAACGACAGCTCCAACCAGCTCAACGGCTACGCCGACACCACCGGGTACAAGCCGGTCAACAGCTGGAACCAGGTGAACGACCGCTGGCGCTGGCAGCCGCTGTGCGTGCCGCTCCCACCGCCGGGCGCCACGAGCTGCGACAGCCCGAGCGCGGTCCAAAAGGCGCTCACCCCCCAGTGGGGCAAGGTCACCCCGTTCTCGAAGCCGCCGACCTTCTACTACCTCCCAGGTCCGCCCAAGAATCCGGACGGCACCTACAGCACCACCGACATCGCCACGTCCCTCGCCGTGACCAGCAATCTTACCGATACGGAGAAAGTCACGGCCGAGTACTGGGCCGATGGGCCCGGGACGGCGTTCCCGCCGGGGCACATGATGCTGTTCGCCGAGGCCCTCTCCCGCAAGAACCACTTCAGCCTGGACACCGACGTGAAGATGTTCTTCGCGCTCGGCAACGCGGAGATGGACGCCGGCATCATGTGCTGGTACTACAAGTTCAAGTACGACTTCGTCCGGCCGATCACCGCCATCCGCGAGCAGTACAAGAACCAGTACATCAACTCGTGGCTGGGCCCCGGTAAGGGCTTCGGTATGGTCCTGGGCCAGAACTGGATTCCCTACCAGGCGCTCAACGTGGTCACGCCGGCGTTCCCCGAGTACCCGTCGGGCCACTCCACCTTCACCGCGGCCGGGGCGACGATGCTGGCCGCGTTCACCGGCAGCGACACCTTCGGCGTGACCGTCACCATCCCCGCGAACTCCTCGAAGATCGACCCGGGCACCCCCGCTCAGGCGGTAACCCTGTCGTTCCCGACGTTCTCGGACGCGGCCGACAGCGCCGGCATATCGCGCGAGGAGGGCGGTATCCACTTCCAGTCCGGCGACAGCGCCGGCCGGGGGCTGGGCCGGCAGGTCGCCCAGTACGTCTGGGGTACCGCCCAGAACTACATCAAGGGGTACACCGGCAAGCCCGGGTCGTGAGATGACAAGCAGCGGCGGCCGGCGTCAGCCGGCCGCCGCTGCTTGTCCCTGGGAATTATCCGTTGACGACGACAATGTCGATCGACCGCTGGGCATGAACGACCGCCAGGGAGCCGGTTGTCAAGTCCGCCGTGGCCGACGCCTTCCCGGCGTCGAACCCCTCACCGGTGACGGTCACCGCGACCGAGTGCGTCTG
Source organism: uncultured Actinomycetes bacterium (assembly GCA_963734725.1). Taxonomy (GTDB): domain Bacteria; phylum Actinomycetota; class Actinomycetes; order Streptosporangiales; family Streptosporangiaceae; genus DASXKD01. Next base: position 24,924 of record CAVTIX010000018.1, on the reverse strand, counting down.
TCCATCGCACACGACAATCTGCGGGCCAGAGCCCGCTGCTATCGGGTACGGAGTTGCGGGCGACGACTGCGTCACGTTCACGATGACGTCGCCCGACCCGCCCTGGCATTTGACGTACAGCCCGACGTCGATCACGCCGCCGGCGAGAATGTAAGACGCCTGCGGCTGGATGGTCACCTGATTCTGGGAGCCGCTTCCGCCGTTGGCCTCGGCGACCCCTGGCAGGAGGCCGACCGATAGTGCGACCGCGAGCACGCTAAGCAAGGTGAACAGGCGAATTCGTTTCACGACTTCTCCCTATGAATCGGACCGGCCCGTCGAAGGCCGATAGCGGACCTGCTGTTTGTGCCAAAGCGTCGGCGGCCCGGCTTGCCCATCCGCGGATTTGGCGGGCTCCGGGAGTGGGCGTCGTCACCGTCGACGGTGCCCACTACCCGTTGACGCCGCTTTCATGCAGCAGATTTGCGGGACCTCCAGGCGCCCGGTTCATCCGCGTACCTGCCTCAATTCACCCATCTGTGGTGGGGAAAGCCCAATTATCCGAAACTATTTCGGGTCCAAGGAGAATGCGACCGCAACTTGGTTCATGGTCAGCGGACTCCCCAGGACTGCTGCTGACCTCATTGCCCTGTAGGCCAACACTCGCAGAGAGGGGCCGACCGGCATCCGGTCATGCATGATGCCGCCGACTGTGCAGCGCTACGATCACCGCGTCCGCCCGCTGGACGGGCGCCGGTTCTGGGCGGTACCCCAGACGAACTGGGCGACCTGCCGGCCCAGGCCCCGGCCGGCGGAGTCGCCGGACTGGAAGCGGATGCCGCCGTAGCGGCGACAGGCCGGCATGGTTGGCCGCGGCCGAGAACGTCGGGAACGACAGGGTGTGCATGACCTCGTGGCCCGCGGGCAGTGTTTTTCATCGGATCGCCGGTACCGCGCGGAAAACCGTCCTGACGCGAGGGGGAGAGCGTGCCCGACGCCAGCGTCCTGACAGCCGCCGACATCGCGCGCCTCGCTGGTGTCACGCGGGGCGCCGTGAGCAACTGGCGGCGCCGGCACCCTGACTTCCCGGAGCCCTCCGGCGGGACGGATGCCAGCCCGGCTTACGACCGGTCCGAGGTGGAAGCATGGCTCACCGCGCGCGGCGCGCTGCCCGCACTTCCTCCGGCTGAGCGGCTGTGGCGAACCATCCTTGAAATGGCCGGGGGGGCCAATCTAGGCGACGCTGTGCTATATGCCGCTGAGCTGGTGCAGGCGATCTCTGTCCCTGCGATGCATTGTCCGACGCCTGCCACGTTCCGGACCGCCAAGACCAGGTCCACGCGTGATCGTGTCGCCCGGGATCTAGCTGATCTGGTAGCGAAACGTGGCGCCCAGGAAACCCTCGGGATGCTGACCGGCAAGTACCTAGACGCGACCGGTGGACAGGCAATTGCCACGCCGAAGCCGGTCGCCGACTTGATGGCCGAGCTTGCCGTCACCGCGGGAGCCGTTGTGCTGGACCCGGCATGCGGCACCGGCGAGCTTCTGGCGTCGGCGGCAGATCGCGGCGCCGCCCGCGTCTTCGGGCAGGAGATGGATCAAGGCCTCGTCAGGCTGGTGGAAGCCCGGCTTGGCATCATGTCAGGACCGGACGCGGCGCAGGTGGAGGCTGGCGATTCGCTTCGCGACGACCGGCTCGCCGAGCTGCAGGCCGATGTCGTGCTCTGCAATCCGCCCTTCGGCGAGCGTGACTGGGGGGACGAGGACCTCGCCTACGACTCGCGCTGGGAATACGGCACGCCGCCGCGGGGCGAATCGGAGCTGGCGTGGGCACAGCACACGCTGGCTCATCTGCGGCCCGGCGGGCAGGCGGTGATGCTGATGCCGCCCGCGACCGCGTCCAGGCCGTCCGGCCGCCGCATCCGGGCCGAGATGCTGCGCCGCGGAGCGATCCGGGCGGTCGCCTCGCTCCCGCCAGGTGCCGCCAACCCTCGCAACATCGGACTGCACCTCTGGGTGCTTCAGCGGCCTGTTAACAAGATCTCTGCGGACCCGCGCATACTGTTTGTCCACATGGCTGCCGACGCCAGCGAGGACGCTGACTCAAGAGGGTCGGCGGCCCGCTGGCAACACGTATGCGACGTCATCCTGCGGGCCTGGAACTCATTCAGCACCGGCGGCGATGCCGACGAGCCTGGCGCCTGGCGCGCGGTATCCGCCATCGACCTGCTGGATGAGACCATCGACCTGAATCCTGCCCGGCATGTCGGTGCCCGGCTTTCGGCGCGCTCACCAGCAGAGATCGCGGCAGCGGCCGACGCCGAACGCGATCGCCTGCTCAGCGTTCTTGCCGAGCTGGCCGATGCGCTGCCGGGCGGTGACTGGAAGCCGCACGACTCGACGCCGAGGTGGCGCATCGTCAGCATCGGGGACCTGGCCCGCAGCGGAGCGGTCAGCGTCCACCGGGCCTCGACAACAGCGCCAGCCGACGATGACCTGGTCGATGACATCGACCCTGACGATGGCTGGCTGGTCCTTACCCTCGGAGATGTCGCCGCAGGCGAACCACCGTCAGCGGGTTCGCCAAGCACACCCCGGCGGCCCTGGTGGCCGGGATCGCGTCGCTGCGGCCCCGGCCCGGCGACGTCGCCGGTTATGCGACCCGCGTCGCGCTGCGCGAGCTGGGACGGCGCGCAGTGTTCCTGGACGGCCAACTCGAGCGCCTCGACGAGCTCATCGTCCCCCTGGTCACCGCCCGCGCTCCCGGCCTGCTCGCCCTACGGGATCGGCCCTAACACCGCGGCGCTGCTGCTCATCGCGGTGGGGGACCATCCCGGGCGGCTCCGCTCCGAGGCGGCCTGGGCACACCTGTGCGCGGCCACCCCCATCCCGGCATCGTCGGGGAAAGTCACCCGCCGCCTGCCCGGCCCCGGCGGCGACCGGCAGGCCAACCATGCCCTGTGGCGGATCGTGTTCACCCGGATGGGCTCCGACGCGGCCACCCGCGCCTACGTCGAGCGGCGCACCAAAGAAGGAAAGTCCAAGGCAGAGATCATCCGCTGACTGAAGCGGTACGTCGCCCGTCAGGTCTACCCGCACCTGCGCCCTGACGCCGGCTGACGCCCATGCCCCGGGGACGGCCTGACCCAATATTCGGCTGCCGCGAACTTGCTGGCCTGCGAACGATTCGTCGGCCGTCCCCGGCCTCATCTGACCTGCTGGGCGTGACCTAGTAAGAGCTTTCCCTCACCCGAGTGGACCTTCCCTGTCCGCAATCCAGCAAGCTGCCCGTTCAACATCCTTTATCAGAACCCAGAAATGAGATCAGGAAATGTCACACGACCCCATTGACAAACATAAGAGCATCGTTTTGCGCGAGAGCCTCGGCTAGCGTCAAGCCAGGTGCTGCCAGGTACCGGCGCGATCCTTGGATGAACTGAACGGTTTACGAGCAGCCTTGGGGCCAGTGCCACTCGGGTCGGTCCAGTAACGCTCTGTTACTGGAGAGCTGGCCGGGCCGTGACCGGGTCGTGGCCCGGAGTCTGGTGCATGCTGTGCGCCGGGAGCATTCCGGGGCGCATGTGCTGCGATCTGTGCAGGTAGTGGTCTTGGTACGGTGTTGCGGGCTTCTCGTAATGCGTAGGTCATCGGTTCGATTCCGATAGGCGGCTCTGGTCAAAGACTAATTTCGTTAGTGTGTTCAGATGTCGTGGTCCGGCAGCGTCGGGCCACGATCGCGACATCCCGTGCCCGATACCGATGGCATCTGGTGACGCAGAGTAAGCCCGGAAGGCATCCAAGTCAACCTGCTGTGGTCACCCGGTCTGTGCCGTTACTTCACGAAGTACCAGTTCTCGTGGTTGATGGTGTTTGTCGGGCTTTGCGGGGTGACGCCCTTGAGGTTGTCTGCGATCTCGGTCAGTGCGGCATAGTTCGGCTGCCACATGAGCGGCAGCCTGGTGGCTAGGTAGTCCTGCCAGTGGTACAGGTCCTGCAGGTTGTCGCCGAGCGCAGCCACGTGGCTTCTCCCTACAGTAGCGCTACCGGGACGTCCGGCTCTGGTCACGGTACCGTTACAGTCCGCCATATTTTAGGGCGTGGCGCAGGGCCTCGGCCGCGGGCGTCTGGGAGCCTCCAGGGGCCGGTCCTGGACGTAGAGGCTGTAATACTGATCTTGAAACCGAACTGTGTGAATATCCCAAGTAGACTGCAAGACACCCACTCCGAGTCACCAGAGGCCCGCCCGGAGGTACGAACGAGGCCCAGGGTCTGCGACTCGCAGGGACTCGCGTGATCGTACTCAGCTCATGCGGTCAGCGGCGGGCGGTACCGCAGGGGAAGAAGAGATCATGACCGCAATCAGGGCAGTGCACGTCGCACCTTGCCAGCGCGCCTCATCACAGAATGGCCTGCCTGAGCCTGTGCCCTATGTGTACGGTCAGCAGACTCGCCGTAATACCTATGCCGCACGTATAGCCCAGCGAAATATCCAAGAATGGTGGCAGCCACCTGTCGCTTTGTACAAGCCGAAGCTCACTCGTACGCAGGCTCCTGCAGAAACGGCTGGCGTAAATTAGCCTCGTCCTCTCGCCCAGCGGCTGGGCTGAGATTCTCACAGCTGGTCTCGGGAAGTTTCACGCCGCCGTCAGCCGGGCCGCCATCGGCTGGCAACAGCCGCAGCAGCGCCCGCCCGTCCTCATCGCCCGGCGGCCCCGCCGTTCTCATGCTGGGAATCTACCCGGTGACGGACGCCAGCAGCCCATGACGCCCTGGCACCGGCACCACCGCATTGGCGGCCCGGCCAGCCGCGCACACAGCCGCCTTACCTGTATCGGGTGAGGACGCAAGGTGGTTCGGCCTGGGTATTGCGGGCCCGTGGGGTGTTCTGTTTGGGCGTGGCTGAGTCGGCTCCCTGTCCCTGATAGCTGCCGGGCCTGCGACCGGGCGGGCGGGTCAAGGACCGGGCGGGAGCCCGGCCGGCGTAGCCGGCGCCGTTAGGCGTCCTTGACGCGGCCGCCCGGGAGCGGATCATTGCTGGCGGCAGGGCAGGGAGCCGTGGTGGTGCGGGGTGTGGTCAGCGGTTCAGGGTTGGGGCCTTTCTGCGCGGGGTGACCAGCCGTGGCGGCCGGGGGCGGGAGGGGAGCAGCCAGCCTTACCTAGGCCCGCGGGGCTTGGCGTTGCCCCGGCGACAAGATGATTGATTGTTGCGACGTGAGGTCGCACGTGGTGAGTGGGTGCGTCGAAGGAGGCTGGCTGATGCCAAGGACGTAATCCGGGCAGTGTCCAGGCCCGTCCCCGCCCTGGCACGCGTGACTGGGTCCTGCCCAGCCGGGTGTGAAGCCCAGGGGAAAGCCCAAGGGTCCTTGTTCCGCCGTGGGGCCACAGGCGAGGGGAAGGCTGGCGTGGGGTGAACGACAGTGAACCCTTGCTGATGCCTCGTAAACATCACATCCTGGGGCGGGTCGCAGTCCAGGGTGGCAGGGGCGTGCCGCTGTGATGCGGCAGGCGGCGGCCGGGGACAATCACCGGCCGTGCGGACACCGCCGCCCCCGGGGTACAGAGGGCACCCAAACCCAGCCGGGTCTCACGCGTGCGGAACACGGAAACCCCGTCGGGGTCCGCGCCGCTGGCTGGCGGCGCGGTAGGCCGATCGCAAGAGGGGCGGAAGCCCCTGGCGGGACAGGATGCCCAAGAAGCGAATGCCGGCAGCCGAAAGGCAGCGGGAAAACGCGGCGGCACGCCCGGCTCCTCCGCCGGATGGCCGCGCATAACCGGCCGGATACCGGGCCAGGGGCCCGGGCGCGAGAGCGCGCTGACGTGGGCAGGTGAGCCGTTGAAGACGGGCGGCCGGTAACCGCTGGAACCGAGGGGCAAGTTAGGCGCCGGTGACGGTGAACGGACCTGAGGACGGGCTGGAGTGGGCCGCCGTTGACTGGCGTGCCCATGAGCAGAACGTACGGCGGCTGCGGCAGCGGATCTTCAAGGCGGCGCAGGAGCAGGACTGGCCGAAGGTCAGGAACCTGCAGAGGTTGATGCTGCGGAGCCGGTCGAACACGCTGGTCAGCGTGCGGCAGGTGACGCAGCGCAATGCTGGGCGCAAGACCGCCGGGATCGACGGGGAGGTCGCGTTGACTCCCGAGGCTAGGGCGAGCGTGGCGGTGCGGGTGCACCAGTCGCGGTCGTCGTGGAATCCCCGTGCGGTCCGGCGCGTGTATATCCCGAAGGCATCAAACCGTGCCAAGCTGAGGCCGCTCGGAATTCCCGTGATCTTGGACCGGTGTCACCAGAACCGGGCCAAGAACGCGCTGGAGCCCGAATGGGAGGCCCGGTTCGAGCCCCGTAGTTACGGGTTCCGGCCGGGCCGCGGCTGCCACGACGCGATCGCGGCGATCTACAACGTGTGCAAGGGCCCGCGGGCCAGCCGCGTGTGGGCGCTGGACGCGGACCTGGCCGCGGCGTTCGACAGAATCGATCATGATCATCTTCTCGCCGCCATCGGGTCGTTCCCGGCCAGGGACCTGATCTCCGGCTGGCTGAAGGCGGGCGTGTTCGAGGCGGGCAAGGGGTTCGCGCCGACCGTGGAGGGAACTCCACAGGGCGGTGCGATTTCACCGTGCCTGCTGAACGTCGCGTTGCACGGGCTGGAGGAGGCCGCCGGGGTCAGCTACGTGACCTCCGGCACGCATGCCGGGGAGGCCAGGCCTGGTTCCCCGGTCGCGGTCAGGTACGCCGACGACGTGGTCGTGCTCTGCGGTAGCCAGCAGCAGGCCGAACAGGTCAAGGCCCGGCTCGCGGAGTGGCTGGCGCTCAGGGGGCTGGCCTTCAACGAGGACAAGACGCGCATCGTCCACCTCGGCGAGGGCTTTGATTTCCTCGGGTTCAACGTCCGCCGCTATCCCAACCGCAAGCTGCTGATCAAGCCGTCCAAGGCGGCCGTCAGGCGGCTCCGGGAACGGCTCGCCGCCGAGACGCGCAGGCTGCGCGGCGGCAATGCGATGGCGGTCATCGCCGCGCTCAACCCCGTCATCCGGGGCTGGGCGGCCTACTACCGGAGCGTGGTGTCGACCAGGGCGTTCTCCGCCCTGGACGACTACCTGTGGAAACTCACCTACAAGTGGGCCACATGGAGCCACGCGAACAAGCCGAAACACTGGATCGTCGGCCGGTACTTCGGCAAGTTCAGCAAGTTCAGGAACGACCACTGGGTATTCGGCGACCGCGACAGCGGCGCTCACCTGGTCAAATTTTCCTGGACCGGCATCGAACGGCACGTGCCGGTCAAGGGCGGGGCATCCCCGGATGACCCCGCCCTGGCCAGCTACTGGGCCGAACGGCGGCGGCGGGTCAAACCCCCGCTGGACAGGTACACCCTGCGCCTGCTCACCAGGCAGGACGGGCTTTGCCCGCTCTGCGGGGAACCGCTGCTGACCGCCGATCAGCCACCCCAATCCCCCGAGCAGTGGGAGCGGTGGTGGCTGCAGGTCACCCGCAAGGCGATAGCCGCCAGCTATCTTGCCCACCACGGGAGACCCGGCCCGCCGGACAGTGCCCAGACCCGCCTGGTGCACGCATCCTGCCAGCGTGGGCTCCAAGCCCGCCAGCGCGGGAAACCAGCGCCACAGCCCACGACGCCCTCGCGGCTTGCTTGAGCCGTGTGCGGGGACCGACCCGCACGCACGGTTCTGAGGGGAGCGGGGCGCGGCAACGCGTCCCGCTTACCCGGCGGTGTCCCCGGCTTGCGGGGGTGCGGCCGCTCAGTCTAATCAGGCCGGCCGCCTGGGCCCTTGGTGTCTGGCCGGCAGCGGCTGACAGCGGTTCGCGGGAGCTGGCCGCGGTGGTTCCCCATCGGGTGAAGTGTGGCTGCGGCGTGCCCGCCTGGGGCTGGCGCGTCACGGGGCTGGTGACCATGGGCAACGGCGGGTGTTCAGGCGGCGGTGAGCGCGTCGTCGCCGAGTTCGGTCAGGATGTGGCAGGCCTGCCGGACGATCTTGCGGGCCTCCGACAGGGCGGCGCGTTTACTGTTCTTGCGGTCCTTGACCGTGGCGTAGTAGCCATGGTCGGGGGCCGAAGCGCGGGCGTGGGTCTTGCCGGCCTCATAGACCGCCCAGCGCAGCACAGGCGGCCCCTGCCGGGACAGCCGCCCGGGCGGCCCCTTACGGTCCGAAGACCAGACGGTGATGTCCAGCCCGGTGAACCGGACCGCCTTGGCCGAGGAGGAGAACCGGTCCTTGCCGGCCAGCCAGCAGGTCAGCGCCAGCGCGGTGACCGGGCCGACCCCATACAGCCGCTCGGCCAGCACCTTCGCGCCCATCAGGTGCGCTGCGGCCTGCCGCAGCTGGTGACGTAGCGGGCCCAGCTGGGCTTCGGTGGCGGCGAGCATGTCCAAGGCGGTGGCGACCTGCAGCTGCCCGCCCGGCGACAGGTGCGCGGCCGCGGCCTCGCGCAGCGCGGCCAGGCCCTGCTCGGTGCGCAGCGCGCCCTCGCCCAGCGCCGGGGCGCCCTGGTGGAAGAACACCGCATGGATGCGTTGGACCCAGGCGGTGTGCGCGGCTCGCAGGTCGTGATAGGTCTCCAGCAGCGCCCGGTACTCCAGGATCTGCGCCGGCGGGACCCAGCATTCGGGCAGCCGGCCCTCGGCCAGCAGCCGGCGCAAGTGCGCGGAATCGGTCTTGTCGGTCTTGGCGTGCCGCTTGCGGCCACGGGCGGCGGCGGTGTCGGCCGGCTCGCCCACATGCGCCGCGACCCCGGCCGCGGCCAGCTCCTCGGCGACATACCGCCACCCGGTGCACCCCTCCACCGCGAACGCGACATCGTCACGGCCGGCGAACCGCGCCAGCCAAGCCCGCAGGTGCCCCCGGTCAGCCGGGGCGATCTGGCCGCGCCGCACCTCCCCGGTCACGGTGTCGAGATAGTCGAAGGTCAGCTGCTTCCGGTGGATATCCAGCCCGCCTACGATGGGCATCGGGACCTCCTCACGCTCCGAAGGGGCGCACGCGCCCCATGCGAAATGCCTACGCGGTCAAGCCTGACCCGCGTCTGAGCTGGGGAGGTCTCCAGCACCCGGCCAGCGACCTCAGCCCGGCCCGATGCATGTCATCTAACTGAAGAATTTGGTGCGGTCGCCAGGCAGTGGACGTCCTTCGACATGAGTCATACGGATCCGGGTGATATGCGTGCCGCCGTACTGGCAGGTGGCGCGTTACCGGCGTTGGGTCATGCGGTCGAGCGCGGTCCAGCCAGTCCGGCAAGCCGGTGGCCTTCATCGCGATGAGTCCGCCAGCGGCCATGCGGGGGTAGGTGGTCTTGGCGCTGCGGTCAACGTGCGTTGTCACCATCGCTCAGCCATCCGTCCTACGTGGTGTCCTAGGGGCCGCTTGCGTGGCCTAGTCCGGGCCACCAGCGGCAAGCTGGCCGCAGCCCACGCGACAAAGCCCCCGTCCAGGTCGGTGGCATTGACCAGGCCGAGCCTGTGCAAGGTGGCCGCCGCCAAACTGGACTGAAAGCCCTCGTTGCAGATCAGGATGAGCGGCCGGGCCCGTCGTTGATCTCGGGGTGCCGCCACTGTGACGCGGGATCGCAGCGCCACTCCAGCGAGTTGCGGGGCAGCACAAGGGCCCCAGGGACCAGCCCGCCGGCCCGGCGCTGATCGTCGTCACGGATGTCGACCAGCAAGGCGCCCGCCGCCTGCGCGGCGAGGGCCTCGGCCGGCCCGGGACGATGCGGAAGCACGCCCCGGGCCTCAATCAGCAGATCGTCCACGGTCATCCTCATCTTGCCTTCCCTGGCCTATCGGTGTGATCGCGCCGATGATGGGCGCCGAGGACGATGGCAGGGTCAGGCCCTGGCCACCAGGTACCGGAACACGTTCTCCTGCCGGTAGCTGCCATCTGGCTTGCGGCTGCCAGCGAATGCCCTGGTCAGCGCACCGCGGACGGCCGGAAGCCCGGAATGCTGGATGGCTGCGCGCGCCGGGCCCGAGCTGAGCTGCGTGCGGACCGCCGTGGCGAGGTCGGGGTAGATCAGCGGGTTGGGCACGTCTTTGACGGCCAGTGGCGTGAGGCCAGCCGTCGCGGCGAGCTGCTCGAGCTGGCCGTCTTCACTCCAGGCGATGGCACCTGGTGCGTCCGGGGGCGCAGGCGGCATCAGCGGGCCCAGCTCGGTGAACAACACACCGCTCTCGCACTGTGCGGGCGGGCCCCAGACCACCACGCTGATGAGCCCGCCGGGCTTGGTCACGTGGCTCATGTTCTTGAGGGCAGCGACCGGGTCGGCGGCGTACTGCACCGAGTTGAACGCCGTGACCACATCGAACTCGCCCGCGTCGAAGGGCAGCGGGTCTTCGAGGTCTGCTATGGCGAGGGAGGCACCGGGGACGCGCTCGCGGACGATATCGAGCAGCGCTGGGGTCGTGTCGATTCCCGATACTGTGGCACCCCGTCTGGCGGCGAGCAGCATCGCGAATCCGCCCCCGCAGCCGACGTCGAGCAGCCTGGTGCCGGGGCCCACTTCGGTCGCGTCCAGGACCGCCTCATAGAACGGCGTGCACATCGGCTCGTTGTAGTCGGACCAATCACGCGCTCCTGGGCCCCAAAGCTCGGCCTGTTCTTTGCCTGTTCCCATGACCGTTCCCTTTCTTGTCCCTGGCAGAACCGGCTCCGGCGGCTGTGGCTTCCTGTCCGGTCCTGTGGCCTTGGCCTATCGTTGGCTGGCCCGCTGACCAGGCGCATCGGTAGCAACGCGTATCCGGCCACGCATTCGGCGGGCGGGGACGTATCGCGGCCCAGCGCGGGCAGGCCGGCCGATCGGTGGAAACACGTATCCGCGCACGCATCCCGGCGGCAGGGCCTCCTGTGCGAGGCCCGGGGCTGTTACTGTCGCGGTTCGGCCGCTGCGGCCATCCCACCTTGCCGCGAAGCATAATGATCTAGTGACGGACCTGCTGTGTCCCGTGCTCATCGGCCGCGATGCGGAGACCGCGCGGCTGCGGTCCGCGCTCGCGGCAGCCCAGGGCGGCGCGGGCGGGGTGATGTTCCTCACCGGCGAGGCGGGGATCGGCAAGTCCCGGCTGGCTAGCGAACTGGCCGCCGAGGCGCGGGCACGTGGGGCGACGGTGCTTGCCGGGCGTGCTGTACCCACCAGCGCCAGCATCCCGTACCGGCCGCTGACCGAGGCGCTGCTGCAAGCGCTGCGCGAGCGCGCGTTTCCCGACGACCCCGGCCTGACGCCGTGGCTGCCCGCGCTACGGGCGTTGATTCCCACGATCGGCGGCTCTGAGGGTGATGGTCGCGGTGACCACGCGGCACCGGTGCGCGGCGAGGCCGTGCTGCAACTGCTGCGGCGTTTCGCCGGGACCACCGGTCTGCTGCTGGTGCTCGAAGACCTGCACTGGGCCGACCCGGACACGCTCGCGGTCGTGGAGTACCTGAGCGACAATCTGTCCGCCGAGGCCGTGCTCTGCGTGGCCACCTGCCGGGGTGAAACCCCGTCGGCGGGAGCCGAGCTGGTGGCCCGGGTGACCGGTCGCCGCGCCGCCCAGCACCTGGCTCTCGGCCGGCTGACCGCAGGCCAGGTCGCCGCCATGGTGCGCGCCTGCCTGCCGTCGGCCCCAGATGAGGTCATCGCTCGGGTCCAGCGTGCTGCCGACGGGATTCCGTTCCTCGTCGAGGAGTCGCTCGCTGCCCCCGGCGTGCCACGGTCGTTCGCCGATGGAGTCCGCTCACGGCTGGCCGCGCTCAGTGATGACGAGCGCCTGGTGCTGCATACCGCCGCGCTGCTCGGGCGGCAGTTCGACTGGCGGCTGCTGCCGGCCGCCACCGGGCTGGATGCCGTCCTCGTCGCTGGCGCGCTGGAACACGGTGTCGGAGCGCAACTGCTCGCCGTCGACGCCGATGTCTTCCGGTTCCGGCACATGCTGACCAGGGAGGCGGTGGCCGCCGAGCTACTCCCGCCCCGGCGGGTCACCCTCGCCGCCCGCGCGCTCGCGGCCCTGGAGGCGGCTCACCCGGGGCTGCCCGGGGAAGCGGGTGATCTGGCCGCGAATCTAGCCCTGCAGGCCGGCGACCAGGACCAGGCCGGTGGCCTGCTGTTCGCGTCTGGCCGGTCTGCGCTGGACCGGGGCGCGCTCGCCACCTCCATCGATACGCTGCGCCGCGCCGTGGAGCTGCTCAGCGACCGTGAGCAGCGCGCCGAAGCCGAATTGCTCCTTGTCGAGGGCCTGGCGCTAGCTGGCCGGGTAGACGAGGCGATGCTGGTCGGCGACCGCCTCATCACCCAGATGCCGCCAGGTGCCGGCTCAGCCACCGCCCGGGCGGCGGTGCATCTGAAGCTGGCCCACGCGGCGGTGGATGCAACCCGGTGGGCCGCCGCGAGGCGGCAACTCGCAATCGCCGGCGACCTGCTCGCGGCCGTCCCGCAAGCCGGCCTCGCCGCCGAGACAGCCACCCTGAACGCCGAGGTCGCCTTCGCCGGCAACGACATCGACCAGGCTCGCGCCCTCGCCGAGAGCGCCCTGGCCTCGCCGCAGGCCAGTCCCCAGATCCGCTGCCACGCGCTCGAACTACTCGGCCGCATCCTGCGGGGAAAGGATCTGGATGCCGCCAGGGACGCCTTCGAGCAGGCCCTGGCGACCGCGGATGCGGCAGGGCTCGCCGTGTGGCGGCTGCGTGCCCTGCATCAGCTCGGCACCATTGACATGTTCGACGACGCCCGCACCGACCGCCTCTCCCAGGCTCGGCGTATCGCCGATGAGCTGGGAGCCACCAGCACCGGCGCGGTCATTGACCTGCAACTCACCGCCGTCGCGATGTTCCGCTACGAGCTCGGCGAGGCCGAACATCACGCCCAGTCCGCGCTGGCCATCAGCACCCGGCTCGGGCTGGCCAAGACCCATGCCATCGGGCTGCTCTTCCTCGCCGAGATACAAGCGTTGCGCCGCGACCACGCGGGCATGGACCGCTTTCTCGCGCTCGCCCATGCCGCCGAACCCGGCGACCCAGAAATCGAAGGCAGCGCGCTAGCCGGAGCGCACGGGATGCTGGCGCTGCTCGACGACGACAGAGCGGGCGCTCTGGAGGGCCTCGGCCGCGGCGTCGCCATCCTCGACACGCTGCCCCAGCAAGGCCCGGCCCCCTATCGTGCGATGTGGCCGCTGCTACTGGCCGCGAACGGCGACGGCGACGCGGCGGCCGCGATTGGCAACGCCCGGCGGACCGGCCTGACCATCAACCGGGTCAACCGGGGAATCCTCGGCTACGCCGACGCGATCCTCGCCGGCCGCGCCGGGGACCAGCACCAGGCCACCGAACTGGCCGTCGCCGCGGACAGGGAGCTACGGCACTACCCGGTCTGGGCCGACCTGGCCCGGCTCTGCGCCGCCGAGCCAGCACTGGCAGACGGCTGGGGCCAGCCGCGGCAATGGCTGCAGATAGCGGCCGGCGCGTTCGCCCGGCACGGGATCGAGCCGCTGGCGCTGCGGTGCCGCCGGCTGCTGCAACAGCCGCCACCAAGCCGCTGGTCCAGGCTAGGCATCACCGACCGGCAGGCCGACGTACTCCGGCTCGTGGCCGAGGGCATCTCCAACAAAGAGATCGCCGCACGGCTGCATCTCTCCCCCCGCACCGTGGAGAAACACATCGAAAGCCTCCTCCGCAAGACCGCTGCCCGGTCCCGAACCCAGCTAGTGGCAATCGCCGGCCCGGAATCACCCATAGACGCGCGGCAGTGGCGAGACCCTGCGTGACCATAGCAGCCACTGAAAACCACCATTTACTCAGCACGCTTGGCACCGGACTAGCCACCAAGCCAGACACACAGAAGCGGCAAATCTGCGCGGTCACGTCATGATCAAGAACCGAACGGGCGGCCATACAAAATCGGCAGGGAAGATGCGCGTAGCAGAGGGCTGCCGCCTTTGCCGGGCAGCTGCGACTTCACTCACGTGTGCTCGCCGGATTACCGTTGGCCCCGACTCTGGCTCCCGGGGAACGGCCCCTCTGGGGGACTGGTTGCCGTCCGGGATTGGCTGTAGTGCTCTGACGTGCGAGGACGCCTGTGCCGGAACCGGTTGTACGGGGCCATCTACTGCTCTTGCGATGCCAGCGGTCAAAGATCATCTTCAAGATCGAAATATGCTTCTGAACTGCGAAATGCCGAGCTTAGGGGACGGGTATCCGTCCGAGCGCCTGCGAGCGGCCGCGACCGGGATCAAGGTCAAGGAGATAGTCCGCCTGAAGTCCCACCGTCCGTGGATCGTCGGCCCCGGCGCTCTTTTGGCGCCACAGGACCTGCTGGCGGCGGTGGCCGCCCTGTGACGGCGGCTCGGCTTTGTTGCTGTTGTTCCGGTGAGCCGGTAAGCCAGCCTGCTGGCAGGCATCCTCTCCGCATGCGCGCTACATGTGCTGCATCCGGGCGTCACACAGCCGGCTCACATTACCGGCAAGCCCGCCAATACTTTCTGGACGCGCAGGAGAGCACCTATGAAGGCGATCGTGCTCCACGTCACCCGGCACCGGCTGGAAGCCGCCAATGATTCGATCGGCGGCCTCCGCCACGGCCGCATCCGCCGCCGCGCACTCCTCAGCCCCGGCTAAGGAACCATCGGGCATGGACGGTTCTGGCCTGCCCCTCATCGTCGTCCCCATCGTGGCGGTGATCTGCCTCGCCGCGTGGCTGATCATGGTGTTTTACGCCGACAGCCACCCCCAGTGGGACCGGGCGCCAGGGCACCGGAACTCTGGCCGCGCCGCGCCAGCCCACCGGCGCTTGGATGAGGCGAGGGCGGCGGATCCGGCCGGGACACAACGCGACAGTACCCCGGCCACGATGCGCGCGCGAGAACCCGTCGCCGCCCCGAAGGCCCGGCCCACCGCGGCATCCTTTCAGGACGAGGCACACGACTAAACGCACAGGTCTGGACGCCTCGCGCGGCGAACCTGCCCCACATCTCGCACACGCGGTCTTCATCCGGGCTTCACCAAGCAGGAGTGGCCTGAACAAGCAAAGGGCGCGACCACCCTTCGTAACAGAGAGGTCGCCAACCGACTCCTCTCGGCCACGGCCGGCGAAAGGAGATCAACGCATGGCGTTCATGCAGATCATCGAGTTCCGCACCTCCGACATCGAGAGGGCACGCCAGATCAACGATGAGTGGCGGCGTGCCACCGAGGGCAAGCGCACCCTGCGCAGGGAACTGCTCGCCTGTGATCACTCCGACCCCGGCCGGTGCTTCGCTGTCGCGTTCTTCGACTCATACGAGTCAGCGATGGAGAACTCCGACCTGCCCGAAACCCAGGCATCGGCAGAGCAGTACATGAAGATCTCCGATGGGCCGCCGGTGTTCTACGACCTGGACATCCTTGAGGACCGGGCCCAGGGATCACGGCCTTGATGGCGCAGCGCCGCAGCCCGGAGCGATTCGCTCGGGAGGAGCTTGCCCCGTCCGTCATCGCGCGGCCGGGCCGGCGGCGCGGCTGCCCAGGTATGACAAGGGCCAAGGCCCGCAAGGGGCATCGGTGGCCTAGTTCTGCGGGAAGCCGGTGCGTTCTTTCTGACAGCAAACTCGCGCGAACCTCACCCGTCACCTTGGGCAGCGTCCGCGCAGTGACTTCGGCTGGGGGCCGAGACGGCTTTCCAGACCGCAGCAAAGCAACAGCCGCACGACGCGATGTAAGGGGAAGCAGATGACGACACAGACGAAGTCGCTGTACGACCGGCTCGGCGGTCTCGATGCGATCAACGCGGTAACGGAATCCTGGGTGGCCCGTGTCGGGGGCGATGACCGGGCCAACGGCAAGTTCGCACGGACTGACATCGCGCGGCTCAAGAAGGAGCTTGTCGACCAGCTGTGCGAGGCCACCGGCGGTCCCTGCACGTACACCGGCCGGAGCATGCGAGACACGCACGACGGGATGAAGGTCACGGCCGGCGAGTTCGAGGTCGCCATGCAGCATCTGGGGGCGACGCTCGATGAGCTCAATGTCCCTAAGACAGAGCAGGACGAGCTGGTCGACCTGCTCAGGCCGATGCGCGATGACATCGTCGAAGTCGAGTCGCCGGAGACGGGAACGCCGCTTCCGGACAGCTACCAGGCCGCGCCCCCCCTGACGTGATCGCCCTGGCCTGCTGACCATCAGCCGCCGGCCGTGTCTTGAATCCACGCCCGCCCAAATGCCCCCCGGTGGCAGGCGGTCCCGGCTCGCGGACCGGCCGCGGGCCATCCTGTGAACGGCGAGGAAGGTCCCCGAGCGGGGCACAAGACTGGAGGTTGCCGCCTGCCCGGGGTTGGGCACGAGTTCGCCGACGGTGATCATCACAGCCGATCATCTGAGGGTGGACACGGAGCAGACCGGTCCGGGTGAGGGTCGTAGTCACCGAGATCGGATGGGATGGGATGGGATGGGATGGGATGGGATGGGATGGGATGGGATGGGATGGGATGGGATGGGAATATGCGCTGCCGGGTGCCCGGCACCGCTGGCCTCACCGGCGCCGACCGCTGGGACAACATCATGAAGCAGATCCTGTCCCTCCGCCGCACCGCGCAGCTGCGGGCAGTTCTGTCTATGTCCTGCACCACCGTGGCCAGCCTGATCAGATCCCGGTGCGATCCCACCGCGGGGCGTACGCCGGAACCGTCACCGGCGCCCCGCCCCAGGCGCCTCCGGGAACACCGCCATTCTGACGGCCGACGGGGCCGGCCGGCCAGCGAGACGTCCAACGACAGAACACAACGATCTGGGCGCCCACGTCAGATCCGCAAGCCGGCTCGTGACCTGCAAATATTCGGCGATATGCGCGGATTGCAACTAGCTGGTCACGAATTGTTCGTCACGGTCTGTCGCGGCTGATGCGCAGGTGATCGTGAGGCTCCAGGCCGAAGACACTGTGACCGGGGTCACCGGCAGGGTCCGGCATCATACCGGGGTCCGGGTGGCGATGTGATCCCCGGCCGCCGGCATGGCTGACGAGACGTCCGGGGACCGGCATCTGAGGCTCGCCGTCGCAGATCCGGGGTAACGGCCGGTACGGTGATCCGGGCCGGGTCCGGCGGGGGAGTGCGGCCCGGCACGGCCGGGGCGGCGGGCCTGCGGGTGCGGCCGGGCCGGGTGATGTCGCCGGGCGAGGCCGTTGCGCCAGCGCGGTGGTCTCCTGTTCCTCTTCGTTGGCGTCCATGGCACCCACGTTCTGGCCGGCCAGGTGGCTGACGCGCTACCGGTCTTCCCGGCGGGGCTGGCCTGTCTGCCCCTGCCGGTCACCCCAGCAGCTCCTCCAGGGCGGGCGGCGGCAGCGTGATCAGGCCCTTGGCGGCGAAGCTGCGATGATGATTTCCCATGATGGCCGGGCGGCCACCAGCTCGCGCAGTTCGGCGGCGGCGCTGCCGGTGTCGCCGCTGGCGACCAGCGCCCCGGCGCGCACGAACCGCAGGTTCTCCTCGCCGGGCAGCATGCTCAGGCCCTCGTCGGCGCTGGCCACCGCGGCTGCCGCATCGCCGCTGAACAGCGCGCCCACGGCGCGGCTGAAACCGGCGTAGGCCGCGGACGCGTCCAGCAGGCGGCGAAGCTCAGCGGCGGGGCGTCACTGCGGTCCACCCGAAGATCGACCAGCCGGCCCGCCCGCCAATCACGCGGCTCCGCCTCCACGACGACCAGCGCGGCCGCCATCTCCCCCGGGCATCGCCGCCCGCGGCCTGCCCCGCCTCCAGCGCAGCCAGCAAGCGGCGCGGGAACGGCTCCGGCGACTGGCCGAACGCCTCGGCCATCGCCGGCCACACCGCCGGGCTGGCCATCATGTTCGCCTGCACCGCGAACCCGTCACCGAGCAGGTGGCCCGCATGATCGATGCACCACTCGCCCGTCATCGCCGCGACGCTGCCATCGGCGGCGACCACACCCACCTGGCGCAGCAACGCAGCCTCATCAGCCGCCTGCGCCTGGGCCAGCGCAGCCTGGGCAGACGCGCCCGCCTGGATCGCATCCAGGCAGCGCGGCCCGCAGGTCGGCTCCGCGATGGCCTGGGCGGCCACGGCGCCCACCCCGGCGCGGGCCCAGGGCACGCTCGCCCCGGCCGCGAACATGGCCGTCTGCACCGCGACACCCAGCAGCCCGGTCTGCGGGTCACGCGCCACGATCGAGTACGTCACCGTCTCACCGCCTGATCCTGGCCGGCGCGTATTGACCTCGCTGCCGTCAGGACTGTCATCAAGCCGTCCCGGCCAGCAGGCACATCGGACAGAAGACACCTGGAGACGGCACGGAGACGGCATGGCGCGCCGGCGGATCCGGCGGCGGCTCCATGCCGGGCGGGCCGACGGCATTTTCCCGCATCGCTGCGCCATCGTGACGGCCGGGCATGGCCTGGTCCTTCGTCCTGATCTCGCGGCGGTGCCTGATCAGTCTCCCCAAGCTGGCCCTCCGGTGGCGGCCGCGGAGGACGGCGCCTGCGGGCTCGCCGCCCCCGCCCGGGCCCGTACCGCCGGGTGAGCAGCAGGTAGCAGATCACCGCGAGGGCGACACCGAAAATCACCCACGGCACCAGCACGAGCAGGTCACCGGAGGTCACGACCGCCCCCTCGGGCTACGGACGGCATGTCGGCTAAATTGGACAGAGTCGGCATGCGCGCCAGGTGACGCTGGCGTGGTGACCACATGGAGAACCCGGGGGCCGCCGCCCGCAGCGGCCTGCGCCCAAGCACCGGTTTCCGATGATCATGGATTCCGGCTGCGGCCCGCCGAGCAGACGCGGAGGCGGACGAGGGCGAGAGATCGCGGTGGTGTCGGCGTTCCTTGATTCTGTGCCACGCGGGCCGCGGGCGCTGCTCGTTGAAGGCGAGGCCGGGATCGGGAAGTCGACGGTCTGGTTTGAGTCCGTCCGTCTGGCAGAGGCTCGCGGGTATGACGCCGCAGTGGCCGCGTACCGGCTGAGCGCCCAAGCCGGCAACCCGCTCTCCGAACGCAAGCTGGCCCAGATGTTCGGGCGCACATCCCGCCGCCGGGCGCGCGCCAGAATCGCCGAAGCACGGCGAGCCCCGTCTTCACCGCTCACCGAGGATCCGGCAATCACCGTCGGCGCCCAATCCCAGTAGTACCCCGCGCAAAGACCCGCCTCGATTGCGCACTGACGGCGCGAAGGCCGCAAGCTGCGCGCCGGTTCGCATGCAAGCCAACCGGACCGCCTCAGTTGAGGTCAACAGCGTGTTCGGGGAGGGGGGATCGCTGTCGCCGTCATAGTGGCCGACCTGGCCCCCTTGAGCTGACGATGCGGCGGGAGGGATCCTGGACCGGTGAACGTCCCTCCCAGCAACGTCCCTCCCAGCGGCGATGCGGGTGAGCGGCTGGCCGCACTGGCCGGGCAGCGGCCTTGGTGGCCGCTGGTCGAGCCGACGCCGCGGTGGATCCGTGTCCGGATCGGCGGCGAACTGGTCGCCGACTCCCGCCGGGCCCTGCTGCATGTGCAGTACGGCCGCGGCGCACTACCGCGCAGCTTCCTGCCGACCTACTACGTCCCGGTGGACGACGTCCTGCCCGCCGCGCTGGTTGACCCGTGGAGGCCGAGGCCGGGTTAACCGTCTGGGCGGTGGCAGCCGCCGGCCTTCGCGCCGATGGCGCGGCGTGGATGCACCACCGGCCACCGCGGCCGCTGGAGGCGCTCGCCGGCCTGGTGACGTTCTCCTGGCTCGACCCGCTGACCTGGTTCGAAGAAGAGGAGCCGCTGCTCGCGCATGCTCGCGATCCGCACAAGCGGGTCGACGTGGCGGCAAGCTCGAGGGCCGTCCGGGTCGAGATCGACGGCGTGCTGCTGGCCGAGCCGCCGCCGCCGTCGCGCTCGATGCCGGTGACGCCGCCCTCGCTGCGGAACGGGCGCTAGCCTCGGCCGATACGGCCCACACTGCCGGGCCCCGATCGAGGCCGCCCGGTCGCGCACGATAGCGGGCCAGGCGCTCGCCGAAGCCGACGAAAAAGATCGCGCCGTGGCCGAACTTCAGCGCGCGTCGGTAGCGCTCGACGCTTGCGGCGCGTGGCGCTACCGCCAAAGCGCCGAGCGAGAGCTGAGAAAGCTCGGCCATCGTCCCCACCGGCGCACCCGGCCGGGCAAGGCCAACGGGGCAGGCATCGAGTCGCTGACCGGGCGCGAACTCCAGGTCGCGCGGCTCGTCGTCGACCGCAAGACCAACCCGCAGATCGCCGCGGAACTGTTCTTGAGCCAGAAGACAATCGAGACCCACCTGCGCGACATCATCCACAAGATGGACGTCGCCACACGCGCCGCCCTCGCGCGCGCCGTCGAACGCACCGACCCGACAGCGCCCCACGACCCCCATAGGCCCGCACGGCCTCCTGGTCCTCCTGGCCCGACGGCATCGCGGATGCCAGGAACCGAAAGCCGGTGATGAACCGCGCGGGGTGGCAGACCAGAATGGTTGATCTGCGCGCCGTCGGCAATTGCGGCATTCGCCGCCCCAGCGTGCGCGTATTCGGCGATCTGATTTCCTACTAGAACGGTCGAAAATGCTCTACGGCGATTGCCGGCCAGGTCGAGATAGCGTGAGTGAGTATTCCACTTCGTGCATAGATATTCGAGCGGATGAATTACTCATTTCGGCATGCGCGTGAGGCGCAGTAGCCCCGGCGACCGGGAGCGTCCGGACCCTACTGTCCGGTGGCGGCCTTGAACCTGGCCACCAGCTCGGCGGGCACCGGCCGCGATCCTTGACCTCGATGCCCTGCGCCTTGGCCCAGTCGCGGACCTCGGTGCTGTCCACCCCGCCGACGGTGCCCCGCCTCTGCCCCGGGCTGGCCGCCGTGCACCGCCCCCGGCCCGCCGCGCCGCCCGCACATAGCGCGCCAGCGCATCTCGCGCGCCTGGGCATGTTCGGCGTTCAGGTCGATCTCATACTCGGTGCCGTCCAGCCCGAAGCGGACCGTGCCCTCAGCCTGGCTGCCGTCAAGGTCGTCGACGAGCAGGACTTGGATCTTCTGGGCTACCGGTGCTTCTTTTCCTGACTGACCTCCTCAGCTGGGTCAGCCAAGGCTCACGAGCGCAGCTGCTTCGACGTGTTGTGAGCGTTCACAACCCTGCCCTGAGGCCATCACGCCGGACAGGCGATCATGTCCCGATTAGATCATTCCCATCGCGGCCGCGGCCCGCGCTTCCGATCCACGGCAGCAGCCGGACAACACATCCGGATCGGGATGGCCGGGCCTGGCCGCGGATGAGGCCGTGGCGCACGCTGACGGCCGCCCGGCAGCTTCCCGGCGTAATGGCGGTCCGGTGCTCAGCGCGGCGTTCAGGACCTGGGGAGCATACCCGGCCCGCGAAGGTCGCAGACCGGACCTACCGTGCCAGAGATGAACGAACCACTCAGCCGCTACACCGTGACCGTGACCGCCGGGTGCGATGGCGGCTACCTCCCCGACCCGGCCGCGTTCACGGCGGCAGCGGCCAGGCGGCCTGGATCAGGTCCGCAAGCATCATCAGCGCGCACCTGGCGGACACGATCCTCAGCGTGGCCACGGTCACTGCCCCAGACCGGTACGCCGCCGTGGCCGTCGCCAGGGCCGTGGTCTCCGGCGCGCTCAAGCGCCAGGCTCTGTCAGCCAGCCAGTCCGGCAGCCGAGGACTAACCGCGCGGCGCGGCTGAGCACGTATCCGATCGGGCCTGACCTGATCCCGGCGAACAGCAGTGGAGCCCGGATGCGGAGTCGTGGCGACCGGGTGGAGACGCACGTCACGGGGCTTGACGCCTCGTGGTGAGCCTGCCCCACATCTCGTGCACGCGGTCTTCATCCAGGCTTCACCGCGCAGGAGTGCCCTGAAAAGCAAAGGGGGCCGGGACGGCTTTCCAGACCGCAGCGAGGCAATGGCCTCACGAGGCGATGTAAGGGGGAAGCAGATGACGACACAGACCAAGTTGCTGTATGACCGGCTCGGCGGTCTCGATGCGATCACCGCGGTAACCGAATCATGGGTGGCCCGGGTCGGGGGCGATGACAGGGCCAACGGGAAGTTCGCGCGGACAGACATCCCGCGGCTCAAGACGGAGATCGCCGACCAGCTGTGCGAGGCCACCGGCGGCCCCTGCACCTACACCGGCCGGAGCATGCGCGAGACACACGCCGGGATGAAGACCACGGCCGGCGAGTTCGATGTCGTCATGCAGCATCTGGGGGCTGCGCTCGACGAGCTCCAGATCCCCGGGCCAGAGCAGGACGAGCTGGTCGGCCTGCTGAGGCCGATGCGCGATGACATCGTCGAGGTCGAATCGCCGCAGACCGGGACACCGCTTCCTGACAGCTACCAGGCTGCGCCCCCCTGACGTGATCGCCCCGGCCTGCTGACCAGCAGCCGCCGGCCGTGTCTTGAATCCACGCCAGCCCAGGTGCTCCTAATGGCGGGTGGGCGCGGCTCGCGGGCGATCCTTGGCTGGACCTCGCTGGGCGCGGGCAAGTGGTCCGTCGACGAGGAGACCGCCGACTAGAGCTTCCTCGCCGACCTCGTCGAACGGACCGCGCGCCCGTGTGTCACCAGGCGGTTCCCGGTCGGCTTGGCTGGCTGCTAGAAGGTGCCGGGCGACGTCTGCTGGATGCCGTACTGGGCCGCGACGGGATCCCATGCTTGGATGAACGCCTTCTTAGAAGCGCCGGCCTGCTGGCTAGCGTTATGGGCGGCGTTGTAGGCACTCGATTGAGCAGTCGGGGTGCACCCGGGGTTCAGCTGCTGCTGTGCCCAGGTCAGGAAGTCCTTGTCGGCATCCAGCGAGTTGCGCAGGGCGGCGATCAGGTCGGACTTCACTGCCGCCCCATTCGCCAGAGCGGAGGTCGATAGGGCTGACGCCTGGTTGTACTCAGTGCTGCGTTGATGCACGGCGTTCTGGATCTGACGGACCGCGCTGGACAGGTTCGTGCAATTAAATGCCTCGCTGACTGCGGCTTGCAGTGCCTTCAGGGTGGCTGCGCTCGAACTCAGCAGATTGTTCACGGCGGCCGCCTGCCGGGATGCCAGGGTGGACGCCGATGACGATGACGGTGCTGAGGTTGCGGCGGGGGACAGAACGGGGGAGGACACGGCGGGGGAGGACACGGCGGGAGCACGGCGGCGTGCCCGGTGTCGATCTGTCCGGCAGGGCAACCCCGATGGCCACGGCGGCGGCCATGGCCACTGCAGCGACAGCAAGGGTGAGCCTGATCACGCCGGGGCGGCGCCGGGGCTGCCGAGGGTGAGGTGCGCCCGGCCCGCCTATCGCCTCACCGCTCACCTGGCCCAGTCCTGCGGCAGGCTGGTCCTGCGGGGACGGCGGCTGACCGGGCCCGGACTGCGCGGGCGTCGGGGTCTGCGTGGGCTCGTGCCCGGAATCTCGCTGCCTGGCAGGTCGCTGGTCGCCGGAGGCCAGCCGGGATTCTGCGACTGGCCTGGCGTGGCCTTGCGAGCGCAGCCGTGCGGGGTTATCTGACTGGCGGGGAACGAGCCCCAGCGCCGTGCGCAGTTCTTCGGCGAACTGGCCACAGGTCGCATAACGATCTGCCGGGTTCTTCGCAAGCGCCGTGGCCAGCACCACGTCGACTGCCGCGGGCAGGTCAGGGCGCCGCGCCGTAGCCGGGGGTGGTGGCGCGTAGAGCTGTGCGTACATGAGCGTCAAGCCCTGGTCCTGCCCGAATGGCGGCGTGCCGCACAGCAGCTCGAACCCGGCGCAGGCCAGCGAGTACAGGTCCGCGCGTCCGTCGAGGGCGCGACCTTCGATTTGCTCTGGTGCAACGTAATCGAGCGTTCCCGCGGAGCGGACCGCCGTAATGATCTCATCCGGCGACCAGTCCCTGCGCATCCCGAAATCAGAGAGGTACACGTGGTCGAAGCGGTGGCCGCCGGCCCGGTCAGGCGTTCTCCCGCCGACCTCGCTGCTGGCGTCGAAAAGCATGTTGGCGGGCTTGACGTTGCGGTGGATCACGCCGCGCGCGTGAGCGGTATCCAGCGCCGACGCGACCTGGGCGATGACCTTCCAGGCCCGGGCACAAGGAACCGGCCCGAGCGGGCTGAGCAGCGACCGGGCATCGCCGCCCTGGACGTAGCGCATGACTACGTACACGATCCCGCTGCATCGCCGGCCTCGTAGACAGGAAGGATGTGGGGGTGGCCTATCTCGGCGGCCGCCCGTACCTGGTGAAGCAACCGGGCCCGGAAGGCGGCGTCGCGGGCCAGCTCCGCCGCAAGGATCTTGACCGCCACCTTACGGTCCAGGCGCTCGTCGTGGGCCAGGCGGACGACCGCCATGTCACCCTCGCCGAGATGCCCCTCCAGCCGGTAACCGGCGATCTTGCCCGGCATTCCCGAGCCCGGCAGGACCGGATCGGTGCCGCGGCTCACGGACACACCGCCGGGCAATACGCGACCAGGGACCGGCCAGCGCCAGCCGTGCCCGCCAGACCGGCGCGACACTGATAACCGTGGTGATTTCCACCGCGCAGCTCACGAACCTCCGTTCGCGGTACGGCTAGCGGACGACAGCAACATGACCGGCTGGAGATCAACTGCCCGGCCAGGCACCCCGAACCCCATCAGCCCGGTGCCCGCAGCCCGAAAATCCCCACGTTAGTGGCATTTCACCAGGCCCGTACGACCAACAGGAATCAGGTCAGCTGGCCGGCCCTGGGCTCTTCGCCGCTGCCGGGAACTCCGCGACCGTCACCTTGCCAGCCATGACGCTGCGACGCTGACCGCGATCCTGCTGCGCAAGCCGGCGACACCTCTCCCCTGAGGCTCCGGGCACCACACGGGATCAAACGCACTACCGGTCCCGTGCTCACTCCGCCTTCAACGGCAGCCGGCGAACTGCTGGCTGCGCCCCGCCCACGGCCGTACGCCTGCACCGTCCAGGGAACGTTACCGAAGGAGCACCGTGCGTGGGCGACAGCACCGGGGCCGCGCATGGCGCCCGCGACGACCGGGTACAGGCGGCCT
>CAVTIX010000017.1:0-157772 GCA_963734725.1 uncultured Actinomycetes bacterium | reverse complement strand
GCGGACTCACCCCCTATGCCATGTCCCCGGGTGAGCGACAGCATCCGACATCCTGGCGTTTTGCAGGCAAGGGATCATGTTGAGGCTGGCCGCCTCGTCTCGCGGTCGATAGCACGGCGCGCCCGGTGCATCTGCGGGAGCCTCACTCGTTTTTGATCATGTCTGCGAGTGACGGGACTGCTTCTCCTTGGCGGTCAGACCAATATGGTGCCAACGCCCGGGCGTCACCCAGCGGAAGACAGTGAAACCCGGACGTTTGCACCAGCACGTCTCCACACAACCGCAGCGCAGACGAACTCCGCCGACTCCCAATGCATCGGCGGCGCGGGTACCAAGTGCCAGGAGCAGGACTGCCGCGATGGCCCCCAGGAGAATTCGGCGCATAAGCGCTAGCGTAGCCACCCCACGATGGGCGTCCACTGCCACGAGGCACGGATGTGCGGCCTGAGTGACTGATCCGAAAATCGGTGAGTGCTGGGGGGCGGCAGCACGCGGCGGAGCCGCGTTCGGGGCGGTGAGGTCAGGCGGCGGGTTCGAGGGTGACCTTGTAGCCGAGGGCCTGGAGATGGCGGACGTGGTTGCGCATCTTGGGGCTGTTGCTGATGTGGGTGTCGTAGAAGTCCGGGCCGAGGTCGTGGTAGCGGGCTTGGGGGTCAGACAGCAGGTGCCAGAAGATCACCAGGAGGGAGCGGCCGACGGCGACGTTGGCTTTGTTCTTGCCGCGGCGGGCGATCCGCCGGTAGCGTTCGCCGGGGAAGGAGTCGGTGCGGGCGGCGCCGATGGCGGCCTCGCCCAGGACGCGGGCCAGGTTACGGTTGCCGTGGCCGGTGGTGTTTTTGCCTTTCTTCTTCCCGGCTGATTCCTTCACCCCGGGCGCGTATTTGGCCCACGAGGCCAGGTGGCCGGGGGCAGGGAAGCGGGTCATATCGGTGCCGATCTCGGCGATCACGCAGGCGGCGGCGGTGCGGCCGACACCGTCGACCTCGTCCTGCCTGGGTTCGCATGCACTGGCTACTGCTGGGCTGGCTGGCCCGCCGGGCTGCCGCGCGGCGGCCGTCCCGGCCGGCGCATCCGTCCCGCGCCGCTGGGCATCCGGCTCGCGTCGGCCAGTGCGCGGCGCAGCAGGAACTCGATCTGGGCATTGGTGCTGCGCAGCTCGTCTCCGGCCCACCGGGCCAGCGCGTCGTGGACCGCCGGGTCGAGCCGAAGCAGCAAGCTCTTGCGTTCACTCACTGCGATACCGTGCCTGCCGTCACTGGTAGAGGGAGCCGGTGTTGACGACCTGTTGGGTAGCCTGCTCGCTGCACAGCACCACGAGCAGGTTGGACACCATCGCGGCCTTGCGCTCCTCGTCGAGCGCGACCACGTCTTCTTCCTCAAGCCGCTTGAGCGCGAGCTGCACCATGCCGACCGCTCCCTCGACGATCTTCAACCGGGCGCCGACGACGGCGCTGGCCTGCTGCTGGCGCAGCATGGCCTGGGCGATCTCGGCGGCGTAGGACAGCCGGGTCAGCCGGGACTCGATGATCTGCACCCCGGCCGAGGCGACCCGCGCGGCGATCTCCGCAGACAGCTGCTGGGTGATCTCCTCGGCGTTGTCGCGCAGCGACAGCTCGCCTTCGCGGCGGCTGGTGTAGGGGTAGCTGGATGCGATGTGCCGAACGGCAGTCTCGGTCTGGATGGCGACGAACTTGGTGTACTCGTCAACCGTGTAGATAGCTTTGGCGGTGTCCTCGACCCGCCATACGACCACGGCGGCGATCTCGATTGGGTTTCCGTCGGCGTCGTTGACCTTGGCCTGCGCGGTCTCGTGGTTGCGGATCCGGGTGGACACCCTGATGCGGGGGGTAAACGGGTTCACCCATTGCATCCCCGGTTCGCGCACCGTGCCGCGGTACTTGCCGAATAGCTGGATGACCCGCGCCTGGCCCGGGGCGACCGGCGTCAGGCCAGTCAGGCCCAGCCCGGCGATGATCAGCACGATGATGCCAGCCCAGACCAGGGCCTTCGCGGTGCCGCCGGCCTGCGTGTGCGCATACCACAGCAGTGCCACACCGCCGAGCACTGCCACGATGCCGGCCGCCAGGACTTTGACGCCGCGTATTGCCCGGGCCTGGTGCTCGGCCACCGACGCCGGGGCCAGCTGGTGACTGGTCCCGGCTGAAGTCTGCTGCAGGGTCACCCAGACCACCTCCACTTGACGTGACTGATATTACGTATCTAGCATAGTGATATCAGTTTAAGAAGACAAGGATCCCGCCGTCGTGGCGGGAAGCAGACAGCGCGACCGGACCGGTGGCGCAGGGAGGTACAGGCCATGAGACCAGCGATCCCGGCGGCCGGGCTCACCCGCCGCTGCCGCAGCCCGCTCGCCCTCGATGACGTTAGCTTTGACAGCAGAAAGCAGGTGGCGCCATGAGTCTTAACGGCGGGTGGGTCGGCTACAGCGGAGACGCCAAGATCGAACTTGCGGCCGGCCTGCTGGTCGTGGCGGGCTGCGCGGCCTACGCGGGAATCCGGCTGCGGCGCCCTATCCGGGCCGTCCGGCCACCTACCTCGGTCGTGGTCCTGATGTTCTCGCTCTGGGTCGTTGCGCTCATTGCGTTCCTGGTGGGGCTCGCGGTCTACGTCCAGCAATTCCTGCACGACTATCCCCACATCAGATCGGGTGTCCATAACCCCATCACTCCGGTGACATTGCTGGCCGCGGCGGCCATTTTCGGCATCGTCATGACCCGCACCGGATGGCGCTACCAGACCAGGCTGGGCAGCGCGGTCGTGGGCGCGATGGCTGCGCCGATGATCTTCGAGTTGCCCTTCGACCTCATCGTGATGGCCAGGACCTACCCCGCGCTGCCCCCGAATCCGGCCTTCTACCGGGCGGTATTTTTCACCCCCCTGATCATGGTCGAGCTCACCACGCTTTGGCTGCTCACGCTGTCGCCGATGGTACGGGTGCGCAGGTCCACGTTCTCCTGCTTCGCGTTGATGATCGGCGTGTTCGGGATCTGGGCCCTGTCCGGCTTCGGTTACCCGCAGTCCGCGCTGCCCATCACGATGAACGTAGTGTCGAAGATCCTCGCCTTCATCACCGCCTTGACCCTGTTCCTGCCCGACCGGCTCCGGAACTGGCGGACGGACGGGCCACCAGCCGTGCCCAGCCGCGAGCAAGCCCCGCAACCAGTCATGGCGGCCGCCGCTCCGAGCCGCGGGCAAGCCCCGCAACCAGTCATGGCGGCTGCCGCTCCGAGCCGCGAGCAGGCCCCGCAACCGGTCATGGCGGCCCCGGCCCCGCCCGTCCGAGCGGTAACCGTGCCCAACCGGAAGGCCAAGGAAGACAGCGCCGTCACCAGAGCCTCAGAGTCGGCCAGGGAGGCGATCACGGGCGGACCAGCGATCAAGGTTCTCGGATTGCGCAAGAGCTTCGGCGAGAAGGAGGCAGTCGCCGGGATCGACCTGGAGATCGCGGCCGGCTCCTTCGCCGGGCTGGTCGGACCGAACGGGGCCGGGAAGACCACCTCCCTGTCGATGATGACCGGCCTGCTGCGGCCCGACGCCGGGCAGATCCTGATCAACGGGCTGGATGTGTGGGCCGACCCACCCGCTGCCAAGGCCATCATCGGCGTGGTGCCGGCCGAAGCCCGGCTGTTCGACCGGCTCAGCGGTGAGGAACTGCTGGAATACGCCGGGCGGCTGCGGGACCTGCCGGTTGGCGAGGCGCGAGCCCGGGCCGCGCAACTCCTGGACGTGCTGGACCTGACCGCCGACGCGAAACGGCTAGTCGCGGACTACTCCACCGGCATGCGCAAGAAGGCCGCCCTCGGCTGCGCGCTGATCCACAACCCGTCAGTGCTGTTCCTCGACGAGCCGCTGGAGGGCGTGGACCCGGTATCAGCCGACGCGATCCGCCGGATGCTGACCAACTATGTCAGCTCGGGCTCGACCGTGCTGTTCTCCAGCCACGTCATGGAACTGGTCGAGCAGGTCTGCGACCACGTCTCCATCATCAGCCAGGGCCAGATTGTGGCCACCGGCACCACCGACCAGGTGCGAGGCGGTAAGACCCTGCAACGGGCGTTCATCGACCTGGTCGGCGCCAAGGCCAGCGAGGAGGGATTGTCATGGCTCGGCTCCTCGTCCAGCTGAAGCTGCGCCTGTTGGCCAACGCGCTGCGGTCGTCCAACCGCGCCAAGGCCTCCTTCATCACCAGCACAGCGTTTGCCGTGCTGACCGCGCTCGGCATGTTCGCGCTGCTGGCCTCGCTGCACGGGCAGAGCGCTGCGGTGGATCTGACCTCAGCCATATTCACCGTCTTCGCCTTCGGCTGGCTGATCCTGCCGCTGCTGGCCTTCGGCCTGGACAGCACCCTGGATCCGGCCACGATGGCCCTGTACCCGCTGCGGACCCGCCCGCTCGCCACCGGGCTGCTGGCCGCCTCGGCCACCGGCGCCTGGCCGGCCGCCAACGTAATCGGCCTGCTCGGGGTGCTGATCGGGCTGGCCCACGGCATATTCGGTGTGCTCGCCACCCTGGTCGCGGTGCCACTGCAGGTGCTGTTCTGCATCGTGCTGGCCCGCTTCGTGACCACCAGCATGGCCGGGCTGCTGCGTTCCCGCCGAGGCAAGGACCTGGCCGTCTTCCTGTTCATCCCGATCATCGCCGGCTACGAGTTCTTCACCCAGGTGGTGCCGAGGCTGGCCGCCAGCGGGAACCTGACCACCACGAGCTTCACCGGCGCCGACGCGTGGCTGCGGTGGCTGCCGCCGGGCCTGGCCGCGCACGCGATCCAGGACGCCTCGGACGGGCGCCCCGGCACCGCCCTGCTGCGCCTGGCGCTGCTGGCCGCAATCATCGTCGTGCTCGGCTGGCTGTGGATCCGGTCGCTGAACCGCGCGCTGGTCTCCCCCGACTCCTCCACCCAGTCATCGCAGGTCCGGGCCACGGCGCTGCCCTTTGCCCGCTACGGACTGCGCGGCGCGGTGGCCGCCCGATTCTGGATCTACCAGCGCCGTGAGCCCATTTCGCTCGTCTACTGGGGCATGACCGCGGTCATCACGGCCGCCGCATCCGTCGGTGCCATCATCGGCCCGCAGCGCCAACCCGGCGTGACGTTCCTGAGCGCGGTCCTCGGCGCGGCGTTCATCGGGCTCTTCCACGCGAACACGGTCGGGTCAACCGGGCCGTCCTTCGTCATGGAAGCCACCGCGCTGACCGACCGCAATGCGCTGCGCGCCTACTTGTCCGGCCAGAACATCGTGCTCGCCGTCATCGGGATACCGCTGCTCACCGCGCTGACTTTCGGCCTGGGGGCCGCGGCCGGATTCCCGACCTTCGGATTCGAGACCATGCCGGTCGCGCTGGCCGCCCTCGGCGCCGCACTGGCCCTGAGCAACATCATCACGGTCACCGGCGCCTACCCGATGGCCAAGCGGATCGGCACCCCCATCTACACAGCCGCACCAGGCTACGGGTCCAGCCGGGTGGCGGCTACCATCGGCACGCTGTTCGGCATCCCCGTACTGGTCGCGCCGGTGATCGTCGCCGCGGTGCTCAGCGCGGGCGCTCCGCTGGCCATCCGGGCCCCCGTGCTTACGATCGGCGCTGCCATTTACGGCCTCGCGCTGGCCTGGGCCGGAGTGCGGATCGCTGCCACCACCGGCGAAGGCAAGATGCCGGAGCTTTGCCAGGTCGCCCTGGCCAGCAAGGTGTAACCAGCCCGGGCCCAGTATGAGGTCACCGCTGCTCGGGCTTCGCCTTGCCCCACTTGATGTTCCCCGCCGACCATTCCTGGCTGGTGTCAACGCTGTGGGACGACGACTGGACCTGCATCGGCGGCCCTGCCGGGCTCGTAGACGGGTTCCTGCGCCACCCTGGGCTGCGGGCCAGACCCGTAGCCCTCGGCCAGGACGCTGCGCCGCCTGGTCATGAGGCGAGGTGACTCCGCTCCTGGCGTGCTTGAGGTGACCGCCCACCGCAGGATCTGCGGGATACGGCATCGCCGCACCGGACAGCCAGCCCGTGTGAGCGCAGGGCCGGATCAAACTGAGATCGGCGGCTAGCTGCAGGAGAGGTACAGACGTCTTAGGGCCACCATCGTGTGGCCCCCAAGGTATCTGTGAAAGGAGCGGCGATGACCGCGCTCGATGCAGCAGCAGACGGTAATCCCCAATCCAGCGCCCAAGCGGAAGAAGCAGCGCCGGTTCCGGAGGCCGCGACAGGGCCGCTGGCCGGTGATCCGGCAATCCTGGGATTGCCGAGTTTCATCGCAGGCTCCATTGCCCTGGGCCTGGCGCTGGTCGGCGTCGTCCCGGCTACCGCCGCTGGCGCCCCGCTGGCCATCATCCTGGCGGCCACAGCAGCGGGCCTGTTCATCGCGGCGATCTGGGCTGCCGCCATCGGCCAGAGCGCGGTAGCGGGCATCTTCGGCATCTTCGGCGGCTTCTGGCTGAGCTACGTGGTGCTGGTGGTCGGGCTCATTCACGGCTGGTTCGGGATTACCCCGCTTGCGGTCGTCGCCACCCAGAAGCTGTTCCTGATCACCTGGCTGGTCATCATCGTGATGCTCACGCTGGGAACGCTGCGGCTGCCGCTGGCCTTCACTGCGGTGTTCGCGCTAATCGACGTCGCGTTGCTGCTGCTGCTCATCGCCACCATTCAGGCATCGTCCGGCCTGACAAAGACGGCCGGCTATGTCGTGCTGGCGTTCGCCGCGCTTGGGGTGTACCTGTTCTTCGGCTCGGCGGGGGTGGCCACCGGCGGCAAGGCGCTCCCGCTCGGCAGACCGGTCCTGCGTGGCTGACACTCGCACGAGGCGATGCCGCATCCCAGGCCGGTGACGGTGCCGAGGCAGCCGGATCGTGGCGGGGCGGTCGGTGAACGTGCTGGCTGCGCTCGTGCTGGCCGTCAACCTGGCGGGCATCGCGGGTCAGCTTCCTGACCGGTGATCCGCGGGCGATGATCGCCAAAGGCTCGATCGTCAGCCGTGTCATCGCGTTCGCCAGCCTCGGCTCGGTCGCGCTGCGGCGCCCGCTCATGTCGGCAGGGCTCAAGCCGTTCATGACCAAGGGGCGCCGCGGCGACGGCGGCGCGGGACCGGTTGTCCGCGGCTTCGCCCCGGTTCCGCAGGGGGTGGACCTGGCGTTCTGGTTCACCTTCGCTGGCTACCCCCTCGTGCACGACCCCGAGCCTCGCCGTGACCTGGACATGGCAAGCTACGGCGTGGTGCGTATGCTGCCCGGAGGCCCCGGGACCGGCTACAACGGGCTCGGCTGGGAACCCAAGCTCGCCTTCCGCGCGCTGGCCGAGGCGGTCACGGGCGATGGTCGCGGACCTTTTTCGCTTCCTGTGAGGTAAGCCGGGCAATGACCGCGGCCCGCGTGACCGGGTCCAGGGCATCCAGCTGGTCGTGAATGGCCTGCACTGCCTCGTTGGCTTCCAAGTGCTTCTCGCGCAGCTGGTAAGCGGCCGCGGCCAATGCTGCGGCGGCGGCCGCCAGCAGCACCGCCCGGATAACCCGTTTCGATATGCCCATGTGCCCACCTCATCCCCCGGCGCCAGTGATTGCGGTTGGGGCTACCTCGTCTTTCCCCGCGCGGTCCGAGCCTGAATCCCCGACCGGGTGGCACGGGCATGGCGAGCGTGTTTGCAGCTCTCATGCGGGTAGAAGCCTAGAACAAACGGGCTGCGAACAGGTGGGAAGGTCGGCATGTTCGAGGCTGAAAACATCCGCGAGTGGCGCGGCCACGATGTGGTCGACGTCGATGGTCACAAGATCGGCGAGCTAGAGGCTATTTACGTTGACACCGGTACCGACTTGCCGTCTTTCGGCACGGTCACGATCGGGATGCCGGGCCGGCACCGGCTGGTATTCGTGCCCCTGGACCGGGCGACTGTGGGTCCGGGGTACCTCAAGGTCCTCTATAGCAAGAAGCTGGTGAAGGGCGCGCCGTCGATCGGCACCGACGACGAGTTGCCGGCGACGGACGAGGAGACGATCTTTAAGCACTACGGGCTGGAGTACCAGCCGGGCGCTGGCGGTGAACGCAGGCTGGGCCGGCGCTGAGCGCCCCTGCAGGGAGCGGCGGGGGCGCGTTGACGTCCGGGGGACTGCGCCGGTCGAGACCGGGGACGGGAGCTAGATGACCGAGCCCGGCTCGCCGAGTTCGTCGCGACCGTCCGCCATGCTGGCCGACCTTCCGGCCACGGACGACGAACGGCGCGTCTCAGGGAGGACCGCGAGAAAACGGGTGAGGCGAGGCACGCTGGGCTATTGGGCCGAGGGCGACCGCGGGCACGATGCGCTGAAGACGATCCTGGCCCAGAACCAGCTGCGGGTCCCCGAGCTGGTCCCCATCCGGCACCAGCGGATGGCGGTCTCTGCCTGGAACTACTACCGCGGCGCCGCGGCGGTCATGGCGGCCGACCTGTCGTCCCAGCCCAGCAGCGGCCTGATGGTTCAGTTGTGCGGCGACGCGCACGTGCTGAACTTCGGCCTGTGGGCCACGCCGGAGCGGAACCTATCATTCGACCTGCGTGACTTCGACGAGACCCTGCCCGGCCCGTTCGAGTGGGACGTCAAGCGGTTCGCCGCCAGCGTGGTGGTGGCGGCGCGGGAGAACCGGGTCAAACCGGCCAGGGCCGCCGCCGCGGTCACCGCCGGCGTCGAGGCCTACTGTCGGCGCATGCGCCGGTACGCGGCTATGCCGGAACTCGACATCTGGTACGACGGCATGCACGTCGACAACCTGGTCGGCTACTTCGAACCGGCCGACCGCGGGCGCGTCTCGATCCACATCGAGCGCAAGAGGCAGCGCCGCACCAGCCGCGGGGCTTTCGCCAAGCTCACGACGCTGGCGCACGGGCGCCCGCGGATCACCGAGGATCCCCCGCTTCGCGTCACCATCGATGACTCCGAGCAGGCGGACCTGGCCAGCCGTCTGCTCGCCGGTTACCGGCTCACCCTCACCGAAGACCGGCGGGCCCTGTTCGACCGGTTCACCCAGGTTGACGTGGTCCGCCAGGTGGTAGGGGTGGGCAGCGTCGGCATGCGGGTCTATTTGGTGCTCTTCGAGGGCCGAAGCGGCGCCGACCCGCTGTTCTTGCAGGTCAAGCAGGCAGGCCCGTCGGTATACGAGGCTCACACCAGGCCCAGCCGCCACGGCAACCACGGCGAGCGGGTCATCAGCGGGAAACGGCTGATCCAGAGCGCCACCGACATCTTCGTCGGCTGGGGCTCCCTGCACGGGCGGGACTACTACGTTCGGCAGTTCCGCGATATGAAGATCATCCCGACCACCGAGCTGATTGCCCCTCGCCTCACCGAGTTCGCCACCGCATGCGGCGAAGCGCTCGCCCGCGCCCACGCCCGGACCGGTGATCCGGTGGCCATCCGCGGCTACATCGGAAAAGGCCCGAAGTTCACCGCTGCGATCAGCCGATTCGCCCGGCTGTACGCCGACCAGAACGAGCGCGACCACGGCCAGCTCGCCGGCGCCATCGCCGCCGGCGCCGTTGACAGCCAGCCCGGCTGACACAAGCCAGGCCAGCCCGTTAGCGGCGTCTGCTGCACGGCCTGGGTCAGCCGTGGCGGCGTCCGGGACGGGTGAGGATGCGCCAGACGAAGATCCGCAGGTTCCGCACCGTTGGCCGGCTGCTGGCCTGGTAGAGCATCCGCTTGATCCGGGACCGTTTCAAGATGGCCAATGCCAGCCGGCTGACTGGCCGCGGTCTGGCCGGGTGCATGCCGACGGTGAGGTCGCTGCTGCCGGTGATGATGTCCCCGCGGTACTGGTGGTCCGCCAGGGCCGCCGTGGCGCGCAGTGCGACATCGAGCAGTTGCTCGGCGGGCAACCTCGTGGGTGAGACGTAGCGTTCTGTCACGGGTGGCGGAAGCAGCTCGCCTAGGTCACCGACGATGTGGTACTTGGAGTCCCGCAGGCTTGCCACGAGGATTTCTGCCTGTTCCCGGGCCCAGGCCTGCCGCTCGGGAGGCAAGACCAGGCGCGCCCCCGGCGGCCGGGCGCTGAGCACGTCGTTCGCGAGGATGCGCTTGACGTTCCAGGTGTAGAACCATCGCGGCACCCCGTCCGGCAGCGCTGCGTTCAGCCGGCGCAGGAACTCGGCTTCCGCGAGGCCGAGCGAGGGATTCTCGCGGCGCCGGGGAAGGTCGATCATGCTGGAATCGACGCCCAGAACGGACCCAAATCGCAGCCAGAGCTCACTGGTCCCGCCGTGCGGCGGCAGCGTGATCACATGCACTTGGTCCGATGGGATGTCCCGTGACCACAGGCGAAGAATGGCCAGCGTGTCATGCATCGTCCAGAACCGCATCCGGCGGCGCCGGTCCGGGTCCGGCGCGGCATCGATGACCCTATCGAGCCACTGTTCCCACGGCACGGGGCTGCGCGTCTTGACGGTCTCCTGCCATTCGGCAGGCAGCAGGGTCGCGAAATCACGGACGGTCAAGACGATGTGCACCTCGGCCGGCAGCAGCGATCGCACGGCACGGTCGGTTTGCCGAGGGTTACAGGCCACCAGCAACTCGTTCGAAATGACGGCTGCGCCCGCGGCCCGGAGCGCCTGGCCGGTCAGGACATCCCATTCACCGGTCCACGGGTCGGCCGGATCCCCGGGTTGCCGCCGAACCTCCCGCAGATCCTGGCTCGCGCGGGCATGACCGCCGTAGCTATAGCCCGGCAGCACGACTCCCTGGGCGGCAAGCCGGGCCCGGTTACTCCACAAGGCGTGTTGCAGAAACGACGTGCCCGTCTTCGGCTCGCCGATGTGAACGTAAATACGGCGGCTACCCGGCACCTCACTGTTCCTTGCCGACAGGTACCTGTCCTGGCTATCGGACAATGTCAAGCCCACATCGGGTCGGCTTGACGACGCACAGAGCCACGGCGATGGACCTGCTCTGGACGGGTAAAGCAACGCAATGCTATCGCCAAGGACCCCGGCACGGGCCGGATTCGTCACCGCTGAAGACGGGCCGGGGCCTGGAACTGGCGCTGGGGTACTGTCAATGGAGGTGTACCGGGGGGCGTAAGGAGGGCCCTGTGCGAGTTCATGGGTGCTGACGCAGGCGTTATTATCCTCATCGCGGGCTTCGTGTTCGCCGGTTTTATGGTGCTGGCGCTCGTGGGGGTCTTCAAGGACGACCGGATCGGCCTCGTGAAGGACAAGCCAGGCCGCACGAAGCGGGGGAGCACGCGGCCTGCCCCGCGCCGCGCCTCCGGATCGCGCAAGCGAGACCGGCCCAAGCCGCTGCCCGCGGACGCGACGGTCACCTTTGCCGCCGAACGCAAGTCAGCGGACATCGACGAGGTGTTCGAGGCCCTCGACAATGATCTGGTCGGGCTCGTTCCGGTGAAAAAGAAGGTGCAGGAGGTCGCGGCTCTGCTGCTGGTTGACCGCGCGCGGCAACGGTTCGGGCTCGACGCGCCCAGGCCCAACCTGCACATGTGCTTCACCGGTCCTCCCGGCACCGGGAAGACCACCGTGGCCCTGCGGATGGCTGATCTGCTGCACCGGCTCGGTTACCTGGAGGAGGGCCAACTGGTGCACGCCATGCGCGACGATTTGGTCGGCGAGTACATCGGGCAGACGGCGCCGAAGACCAAGCGCGTGCTGGACCGGGCCATGGGCGGGGTCCTGTTCATCGACGAGGCTTACTACCTCTACCGGGTCGGGGACTCCCTGGATTACGGCCAGGAAGCGATCGACATCCTGCTCCAGGTAATGGAAAACGACCGCGACAAGCTCGTGGTAATCCTCGCAGGTTACAAAGACCGGATGGATGAATTCTTCACCTCCAACCCCGGGATGAGCTCGCGGATCGCGCACCACCTGGATTTCGCCGCCTACGAGTTGGAGGAGCTCACTGCCATTGGCCGGTTGATGCTGGAACAGTCACGCTATTACCTCTCCGAGGATGCGGAGGAAGCGTTTCGCCAGTACCTCACCGGCCAGATGGGCCAGCCCCTGTTCGCCAACGCCCGCAGCGTCCGCAACGAACTCGAGCGCGCCCGGCTCCGGCACGCCCACCGCCTTGCGTCCGACCTGCACCGTAACTGGACCCGCGATGACCTGATGCGCCTGGAGTCCGCGGATATCCTGGACGGCCGCGCCGACCTGCTGCTGGAACCCAACAAGCCCTGAAGGCGCCCGCCCGGCGGGGCGACCTGGCGGAAGGCACGAAAGTCGTCGCCGAGGAGATGACGGCACGCCTCGGCGCTGGCCCGGTCACCGCGCCGATGACTGCCTACGTCGTCGAGGCCCGGCCCTCGCCACGGCGCCCCGGCTGAACCTTGGCCGCCGGGCTGGCTTGGCCGCCAGGGGCGCCCCATCGGCCTGGCCGCTGCGGCGCCTGGGACCCGGGCCAGCGCGCGAAGGGCCCCTCCCCGGGGAGGGGCCCTCGCTCGTCCTGCCGCCAGGCAACCGGCGCCGTCAGGACGGGGTCTCGTTGGTGAGGTGGCGTGGCTCGGGGCCCACGTAGATCTGCCGGGGCCGGGAGATGCGCTGCTCGGGGTCGAGGATCCCCTCCTCCCACTGGGCAAGCCAGCCGGGCATGCGGCCGATCGCGAACAGCACGGGGAACATCTCGACGGGGAAGCCCATGGCCTGGTAGATGATCCCCGAGTAGAAGTCCACGTTCGGGTAGAGCCGGTGGCTGACGAAATACTCGTCGGACAGCGCGATGCGCTCCAGCTCCAGGGCGATGTCCAGCAGCCGGTTGGGCCCGGTGACCTCGAAGACCTGGTCCGCGATCATCTTGATGATGGTCGCCCTCGGGTCGAAATTCTTGTAGACGCGGTGCCCGAAGCCCATCAGCCGCATCTCGCCCCGCTTGACCCGGTCGATGTACCCGGGGATGTTGTCCAACGAGCCGATGTCGTTCAGCATGCGCAGCACCTGCTCGTTCGCCCCACCGTGCAGCGGCCCGTACAGCGCCGCCGCCGCGCCGGCCGCCGCCGAGTACGGGTCCGCCTGGGAGCTGCCGATAACCCGCATAGTGCTGGTGGAGCAGTTCTGCTCGTGGTCGGCATGCAGGATGAACAGCACATCGAGCGCCCTGCTGAGCACGGGATCCGGGTGGTAGCGGGGCTCGGTCATCCGCCACATCATGTTGAGGAAGTTGCCCGGGTAGGACAGCTCGCCATCCGGATAGGCATACGGCAGCCCCATAGCGTGCCGGTAGGCGAACGCTGCCAGCGTGGGCATCTTCGCGATCAGCCGGACCACCTGCTCGTGCCGCCGTTCGGTGTCGAAGATCGCCTTCGCCCCGGGGTAGAAGGTGGACAGCGCCGCGATCGTGCTCACCAGGATGCCCATGGGGTGCGCGTCGTGGTGGAACCCGTCGATGAACTTCTTCACGTTCTCGTGCACGTAGGTGTGCCGGGTGATCTCATCAGACCAGGCAGCGGACTGTTCCTTGGTGGGCAGCTCCCCGCGCATCAGCAGAAACGCCACGTCCAGGAAGGAGGCCTGCTCGGCGAGTTCTTGGATGGGGTAGCCGCGGTAGCGGAGAATCCCCTTCTCCCCGTCGATGAACGTGATCGCGCTGCGGCAGTTGGCCGTGTTCTGGAAGGCGGGGTCATAGGAGAGCAGCCCGAAGTCGTCGTGGGAGGCCTTGATCTGGCGCAGGTCAAGGGCCCGGATCGCCCCGTCGACGATCGGCAGTTCGTAGGCGCGCCCGGTGCGGCTGTCGGTCACGTGCAGCACGCCCTGCGGCTGGGAGGTGTTCGTTGCCATGACCCAAGTTCATCACCCCGGGCCGGGCGGTCCTACTACCGGCTCCGGCTAACGCACACCCATCCGGATCCGGGGGGAGCGGGCCGGGTTCAGCCAGCGCAGCAGCGGCAGCAGCTCTCCAGGCGGCAGGGTCACGCACCCGGAAGTGGCGATACCGATGTTGAGGTGTAGGAATATGGCGCTGCCCAGCCCTGGGGTGCGGGCGGTGTTGTCGCCGATCACCACGCCGTCGTAGTAGGCGGAGACGTCCATCGGCTCGGGGTCCGCGCCGGGGCTGGCATGACGGCTGTCCACCCACTCGTTGTACCGGGGGCTGGCCGGGTCGCCGTCCCAGTAGTCGAAGGGGCGTAGCTGCCGGTACCGGAGGCGGAAACCAGGATTCGGCCCGGCGCCGAAGACATAGAGCAGGCCAAACGATCCTGACGGGGTACGGCCGTCTCCCTCGCGCTTGAGTCCGGGCGGGGCGAACCCATTCCGGCCGATCCGCGCCACCCAGGGCCCGAACACCCGCTGCCAGCCGTGGCTGGTGCGCCGGTAGGCGGCCAGCGTCGCGTAGGTGGCCTGGTACGAGGCGGCCGTCACCGTGATGAGCTGGCGCGAGCGCGCCGGGGCGAGGTGGCGCCGCACGGCTGACGTGGCTCCGTGGCTGGCCACCGGCGTGGCCGTGGGGCCGGCCACGGGCGCTGCGCCGGGCGCGACCGCCGCGGTTGCCCCGGCGCCCTGGCCCCCTGTCGCCCCGCCGGGCTCGCCCCCGCCGCGCAGCCGCCGGCCAGCAGCGTGACCAACGTCAGCGTGGTCGCCCAGCGGGCCGTGCCGGGGTCACGGCGCCGGCCAGCGCTCGGCGGGTAGAGCTTCACGGCCGACAGGATGCCGTACCCGCGCGAGGGCCTGGTCAGCACACCGGGTGTAACACCGGCGCGATGGGGGGCAGGCAAGTGCCAGCCTTCCAGCCTGGCCAAAGGCCGAGACCCGTCCTGGGACCGCCCCGCCAGGCGGGCACCAGGACGGGCGCCGGGGCAGCTGGCTGGAGGCCGTCGCGGATCAGCCGCCAGGCGGGCACCAGGACGGGCGCCGGGGCAGCTGGCTGGAGGCCGTCGCGGATCAGCCGC
The DNA here is from genome assembly GCA_963734725.1 of uncultured Actinomycetes bacterium. Taxonomy (GTDB): domain Bacteria; phylum Actinomycetota; class Actinomycetes; order Streptosporangiales; family Streptosporangiaceae; genus DASXKD01. The sequence goes on along the minus strand of CAVTIX010000017.1, from coordinate 142,911 downwards.
CAGGCCAGCTGGCTAGAGGCCTTCGTTGATCAGCCGCCCGGCCAGCTCGTACTTCTCCGGCCGCCGGCGTTTGTAGTAGATCGCGACGCCGATGCCGATGAGCACCACGGCGAGATCGATCGGGCCGAGCCAGTACGCGTAGCTGTAGTTGGACGCGCCGAGGAACCCGATGTTGCTGAACAGCAGGTACACGACGAAGGCCTGGGAGACGAAGGCCAGCAGCGGCGCCAGCCGGGTCTTCCACCAGTGCACCTCGTCGCGGTGGTAACGCTCGTAGTAGATCAGGATGGCCAGCGAGACCAGGGCCTGGACGGACAGGATGATGATCACGCCCATGAGCGCCATCAGACCGTAGACCTGCACGTAGGCCTGGGAGGTCGGGTCGTTGGTGCCGGTGAAGATGGCGAACAGCGCGATGATGAACGCGGCGATCAGTGACTGGGTGACCGAGGCGATGTGCGGGCTCTTCCACTTGGGGTGGGTGCGGCCGAGTGGCTTGGGCATGAACCCTTCCCGGCCCAGTGAGTAGAAGTACCGCGCGGTCGTGTTGTGGAACGCCATGCCGCAGGCGAACGACCCGGTGATGATCAGGTAGCTCATGATCGAGGCGACCCAGTGGCCCGCGTACTGGCCGGCCGGGTGGAGGTAGAAGCTGGCGGGGTCGCTCTGCGCCGCGGAGATCGCAGCGTGGGTGCTCGAGTACCCGCCCAGTGGCGCCCACGAGGTCAGCGTGTAGAAGATGCCCAGGCCGATCACCGAGATGTACAGGGCCCTTGGCACGATCCGCTTCGGGTCGCGGGACTCCTCGCCGTAGTTGGGCGCCATCTCGAAGCCGACCCAGGACCAGAACGCGAAGAACAGCCCGATGCCGATCGCCCCGGCGACGATGCCGTGCGAGGCCGGGAAGCTCTTGAACGCGTTCACCGGGTTGATGGCGCTGAAGTTCACGTTCCCGTGGCCGAACAGGAAGATGTCGAAGATGATCAGGATGGTGACCTCGCTGATCAGGCCGATCGCCAGGAGGGTCGCGGAGACGCGGACGTCGAAGTAGGCCAGCACGCCGATAAGCGCGATCATGAACAGGGCCAGCCAGGGCCAGGCGATGTTGAGCCCGAACTGGGCCAGCTTCAGGTTCAGGAAGTAGGCGAACCCGCCGGCCAGGGAGGCCTCGAACACCGAGTAGGCCACCAGCGAGCCGAAGCCCGTGCCGATGCCCAGTTCCCGGCCCAGCCCGTGGCTGATGTAGGAGTAGAAGCCGCCCGCGGTGGTCTTCTTCCGCGCCATGGCCACGTAGCCGACGGAGAATATCGCCAGGACGATCGTCGCGAACAGGAACGCCGCGGGGGCGCCGATCCCCTGCCCGAACCCGACCACGATTGGGGTGTTGAACATCATCGCCGAGATCGGCGCGGCCCCGGTGACGGTCAGGAAGAGCACGCCGCCGAGCCCGACGGCGCCCTTGCGGAGCTGTTGGACATCGCCGCGCTGGGAGACGTCGAAGTCCTCGGGGAACATGCCGGGAGCGAGCTGAGGGCCGTCCCCGCCTGTTGAGGTGTCTGACTGTGCCATGGTTCCTCCCCCATAAGCGGGGCCGCACCCGGGAGAGCCAGTCCCGGAGAAGCTTATTGGTCTGGCATGTGCGTTGTGATACACGTCACAGGCGGGACGGTATCACCTGGTAGAAACCCTGACAAGACGTCCGGTTTAGGAAATATGGAGTTAACACGGACCGGTTGACACCAATCGGTTACATCCGGTATTTATTTGGTTGAACCAAACGGTTTGACGCGGAAGCGCCGGACGCCGAGGCGCGGATGCGCTGCGGCGAAGGCGCGGGGCCCCGTGTCAGATAGCGCGGAAATGCCCGGATGCAGAGGCCGGCGCCAGGTGCGGCAGCGCCTGGCGGCGGAGCCGCGGAGGTGACGGTGGCCGAGGAACTCATCGCCTTCGCTTCTAAGGGCGACATGCTCGCCAAGTCCAAGGAGTTCTGGAACCCGGGCAAGACCCAGTTCTGGGTCGATGCCGGCGTCCCGTTGGTCATCGACCGGCGTGAGGGCTACTTCATCTACGACGTCGAGGGCAAGCGCCTCATCGACACCCACCTCAACGGCGGCACCTACAACCTGGGCCACCGCAACCTCGAGGTGGTGGCGGCGGTCACGGCCGCCATGCAGCACTTCGACATCGGCAACCACCACTTCCCCTCGCTCGCCCGTACCGCGCTGTCCGAGGCGCTGGTGCGGACCGGCCCGGCCGGGATAACGAAGGTGGTCTTCGGCAGCGGTGGCGGCGAAGCGATCGACATCGCGCTCAAGACGGCCAGGCATGCCACCAAGCGGCGCAAGATCGTCTCGGTCGCCAAGGCCTACCACGGGCACACCGGCCTCGCCGTGGCCACCGGGGACGAGCGGTTCTCCACCCTGTTCCTCGCCGACCGGCCGGATGAGTTCAGTCACGTGCCGTTCAACGACCTGGCCGCGATGGAGCAGGCGCTGCGCGGCAAGGACGTGGCCGCGGTGATCATGGAGACGATCCCCGCCACCTACGGCTTCCCGCTGCCCGCCCCCGGCTACCTCGCTGGTGTCAAGCAGTTGTGCGAGCGCCACGGCGCCCTGTACATCGCCGACGAGGTGCAGACCGGGCTGATGCGGACCGGCGAGCTGTGGGCGATCAGCAAGCACGGCGTGGCGCCGGACATCCTGGTCACCGGCAAGGGGATCTCCGGCGGCATGTACCCGATCAGCGCCGTCCTGGTCAGCGAGGCGGCGGCGGGCTGGCTCAGCGAAGACGGCTTCGGCCACATGTCCACTTTCGGCGGCGCCGAGCTTGGCTGCGTGGCCGCGCTGAAGACGCTGGAGATCACCGGCCGGCCCGAAGTGCGGTCGATGGTGCACTACATCTCGGCCCTGCTGGGCGCCGGGCTGGTGAAGATCCAGGCGCTCTACCCGGACTGGTTCGCCGGCATCCGGCAGGACGGCCTGGTCATGGGGCTGGAGTTCGACCACCCGCGGGGCGCCCAGTTCGTCATGCGGCGCCTGTACGAGGCCGGGGTGTGGGCGATCTTCTCCACCCTCGACCCCCGGGTGCTCCAGTACAAGCCGGGCGTGTTGATGACCCCCGCGCTGTGCGAGGAACTGCTCAACCGCACCGAGCACGCCATCGGGCTCGCCGCCCGGGACGCCCGCTCCGGCCGGGGCCAGCCATGACCATCCGCGTCCCATGCTCGGAGCTCCGAGCCCAGCCCCGCCCCCGCCCGCCGCGCCGGCCATCCCGCCCAGCGTTGCCGCGACCCTGCCGCCGCCCGCCGCGCCGGCCATCCTTCGAAGCCTTGCCGCGACCCTGTTCCTGCTCCCCGCGCGGGCCGATTGTCGTGGTTGGCGCGGCCATCACATTCTTTTGTCGTGATGGGCGCAACCATGACAAACGCTGTTGTGGGCGGAGGCGGCCGTGAGCGGGCCGGGCGAATCAGGCGTGACCGGTGTGACAGATGTGGCTAGTGAAGTGGGCGACCGGAGCGGTGGCTCGGGTCGGCCCGGCGGCGCGCTGGGGCCTGGCGCCGAACCGGGGCAGGCGATCAGCTTCGAGGTGCTGGCCGACCCCGCCGGGGTGCCCCGGGCCCGGGCCATGCTGCAGCGGGCGGAATGGGCGGCCCGCGCATTCGCCCGGTATGACAAGCAGGCCGTGGACCGGGTGGTGCACGCCGCCGCCCGGGCCGGGGCGGAGAAGGCCCGCGAGTACGCCGAGTGGGCGGTGCGGGAGACCGGGTTTGGCGTGGCCGAGCACAAGGTCATCAAGAACCTCGCGTGCAGCACCGGGCTGGTCGAGGCCTACGCCACCCACGACTACGTGACCCCGCGCTTCGACCCGGCGGCGAAGATCGTCGAGGTGCCGCGCCCGGCCGGGGTGGTGCTCGCGCTCACCCCATCCACGAACCCGGTGGCCTCGGTGTACTTCAAGGCCCTGCTCGCGCTGATGACCCGCAACGCGGTGGTCATCAGCCCGCACCCGCAGGCCAGGGAATGCTGCGCCGACGCCGCGCGCACGCTGGAACGGGCCGCCATCGCGGCCGGCGCGCCTGACGGGGTCATCCAGGTGGTGGACCAGCCCTCGGTCCCCCTGATCGACGCGCTGATGACCGACGAGCGGACCAGCGTCATCGTGGCCACCGGCGGCGCCCCGGTTGTCCGGGCCGCCTACAGTTCCGGCACGCCCGCGATCGGCGTCGGGCCCGGCAACGTGCCCGTGCTCGTGGACGCCACGGCCGACCTGGCCAAGGCGGCTAAGCGGATCGTGGACAGCAAGAGCTTCGACAACTCGATCCTGTGCACCAACGAATCGGTCCTGATCGTGGAGGACCAGGTCGCCGACGGCCTGCTGCGCCACCTCAAGCGGGAAGGCGCCTACCTGCTCGATCCCGGCGAAGCCGACAAGATCGCCGCGCTGCTGTTCCCCGGCGGGCGCTTCGACGTCCGGTTCGTGGGCAAGGACGCGCCGTGGATCGCCGCCGAGGCGGGCCTGCGGGTGCCCGGCACGACCAAGGTCCTGCTCGCTCCGTTCTCCCTCGCGGTCCCCGAGCAGCCGCTCGCGCACGAGAAACTCTGCCCGGTCCTGGGCCTGGTCCGGGTGCCGAACGCGCGCCGGGGCATCGAGATGGCACGCGCGGTGCTGCGGATCACCGGCCGCGGGCATTCGGCGGCCATCCACAGCACCGATCCAGCGACGATCATGGAGTTCGGGGCCAGCGTCGAGGTCCTGCGGGTGTCGGTCAACGTTGGCAACAGCCTGGGCAGCTCGGGGATCTCCACGTTCCTGGCGCCGTCGATGACCGTGGGAACCGGGTTCTTCGGGCGGTCCTCGCTGACCGAGAACCTGGCGCCCAAGGACCTGGTCCAGTGGACCCGGCTGGCGTACGACCGCGATCCGGCGGAGGCGTTCGGGAACTTCTCGGGACTGGTTCCTTGGGAGACGCCGGCCGGTCCGGTCCCGCCGTATCCGGTGGCGTCGAACCTTGTGGGGGCTGGACGCGGGCCAGAAGCATACCTGGACGCGGACAGAACTCCGCGCCCAGGCATGCCCCAGGCCCACGCGAATGCGGGCGCGGGATTGGCCAGCCACGGGGACCAGGCGGGAGGACCCGCGTACGGCGCGGTGGACACTCGTGCGCTGCGGGAGACGATCCGGCGGATCGTGATCGAGGAACTGGCGGGGATCGTGGGTGGGCCTCGTGGCTGAGCTGAGGTCATTCATTTTCCTGAACCGGCTGCAGCCGCAGACGATGTGCTACCTGGGGACGTGGATCCGGGGCAGCCTGCCGCGCAGCGATGTGGCGGCGCAGATCATCGAGGTGGCGCCGGGGCTGGACATCGAGCCGGTGACGGACGTGGCGCTCAAGCACGCCGGGGTGCGCGCCGGGATCCTGGTGGTGGAGCGGCAGTTCGGGTACCTGGAGATCCACGGCGGGAACGACGAGGTGCGCGCGGCCGGATCCGCGGTGCTGGACGTGCTGGGAGTGTCGGCGCGGGACGCTACCAGGCCGGTGGTGCTCGCGTCGAAGATCATCTCCATGCTGGACCCGCAGCACGCGTTCCTGATCAACCGGAACAAGATCGGGTCGATGGCGCTCGCCGGGGAGTCGCTGTTCGTGCTGGAGATGCAGCCTGCCTCGTACGCGATCCTGGCGGCCAACGAGGCCGAGAAGGCGGCCCGGATCAAGGTGGTCGACTACCGGATGATCGGGGCCACCGGGCGGCTGTACCTGTCCGGGTCCGAAGCCGACGTGCGCCAGGCGGCCGAGGCTGCCGAACGCGCACTCCGGAGCCTGGGATGAGGGACCTTCTGCCAGTTACAAGCAGTGTCCCGCCGCAGCCGCCGGGGCGAACGCCGCGAGGACGCGAAGCACCGCAGCGGTGTCCCGGCGGCGAGACTCTGCTGCTCCGGGGGCCAAGCCCCCGGACCCCCGTGCCTCCCGCACCGCCATTTCGCGCGCCTCCGGCACGACCAAGCGCGCTGCTGGCCTGCGCCCTTCCGGCACGACGTCCCGCGGGGGAGGCCAGATGAGCGAGGTGGAGGCGATCCGCGCGCTGGTCCGGGAGGTCCTGGCTGACCTGCTGCCCGCGGCCGGCCGGGATCCGGGGAACCCAGCCGGGGCGGCCCCGGCGCAGGCCATCCCGGAGTGGCCCGCCGGGGCGGCGGGCGGGCCGGGGCAGGCCGGGCTGCCGCACACCGTCCGTGAGCACGTTGACTCGGTCGAAGTCGTCACGATCAGGACGGACGCCGACCTCGGGGCGTTCGTTCTGCACCTCCTGCATTTGTTCGAGAACCCCAAGCACCGGGACGCTGTGCGCTCCGGGCGGCTGCGCTTCCGGCTGGCGGCGACCTCGGCGCCCGGGTCGGCGCAGCCCAGCCACCGCGTCGAGAAGGGCGCGGTGACCGAGGCCATGGTCGCCGCGTCCGCCCGGGCTGGCGCGCGGCTGGTGCTCGGCCGGCGGGCGGTGCTCACCCCGCTCGCCCGCGACCGCGCCCGCGCCACCGGGGTCGAGATCGTGAAGGAGCGCTGATGCTTACCGCGACGGTGGTCGGAAACGTCTGGTCCACGCGCCGGCTGGCGGAGATACCGAACGGGGCCTTCCTGGAGGTGGAGGCCGAAGGCACGGGCGCCCGGCTGGTGGCGTTCGACGTGCTCGGCAGCGGCGTGGGCGAGCGCGTCCTGGTCGCGCAGGGCTCGGTCGCCGCCGCGTGGTTCCCCGGCAAGCCGCCGCCGATCGATGCGCTCATCGTCGGCTCGATCGATGAACCGGCCGGCGGCCCGGGCGGGACAGCCGGCACTTCTCGGAAGAAGGGGAAAGCACATGGCGGATAACGCGATAGGGATGATCGAGACCAAGGGCTATGTCGCGGCGCTGGCGGCGGCCGACGCCATGGTCAAAGCGGCCAACGTGACAATCGTGGGCCGCGAGGACGTGGGCGACGGACTGGTGTCGGTGACCATCATCGGAGACGTCGGGGCCGTCAAGGCGGCCACGGAGGCGGGCTCGGAAACCGCGACCAGCGTCGGCGAGCTGGTCTCCGTGCACGTGATCCCGCGGCCGCACACAGAACTCGGCAGGCACTTCACCATCCGCGCCGAGTAACGTGGCCCCGCCGCACCCAGAGCTGCGCGTCTACCTGCTGGTCAAAGACCTGCAGCGGCAGTTCGCCGCCTACCTGGGCACGCCCACCCGGGCCCGGGGCTACCCGCCGTTCGCCGGCGAGCACTCGCTCATCGTCGAGGTCGCGCCCGCGCTGGCCATCGAGCGGGTGACCGACCTGGCGCTGCGCGCGGTGCCCACGGTCGAGCCGGGCATCCTGTTCGTGGAACGGCAGTTCGGCGTGCTGGAGGTACACGGCAGCAACCTCGCCGACGTGGAACGGGCCGGCCAGGCGATCCTCGCCGGCCTGAACGCCGACCCGGCGGACCAGCTCCGGCCGAGGATCCTGTTCGCCGACGTGATCGCGGACCTGACTGACCGGCAGGCGGTCATCATCAACCGCAACCGGGGCGGTTCCATGGTGCTCCCCGGCGACACCCTGGGCGTGTGCGAGGTGACCCCGGCGCTGTTCGCGACGGTGGCCGCCAACGAGGCCGAGCGTGCCGCCCCCGGCGTGACGTTGGTCAACGTGTCGATGATCGGCGTGGCCGGCCGGATCTACCTCGCCGGGCAGGCCGGCGACGTGACCAAGGCGCAGCAGGCGATGGCGGACGTGCTCGCCGGCGTCGAAGGCCGCGACCAGGGCGGGGCGCCCATGCCGGCGCATGACCTGTCCGTCGGCGGGGACGTGCTGGACCGGGTCACCCGGTGCGCGCAGCGGGCGCTCGGCGAGTACCGGTGCCACCCGGGCGCCACGGTGCGCCTGCTGAACGTGTCGGAGAACGCCACCTACCTGATCGACGATCCGGGCGCCGGGCCTTCGGTGCTGCGGGTGCACCGGCTCGGTTACCACACGCAGGCCGAGATCGCCTCCGAGCTGGCCTGGATGGACGCGCTGCGCGCCGAGGCCGGGGTGCGCACGCCCCGGGTGCTGCCCGCCCCCGGCGGCGAGCGCATCGTCACCGTGACGGACCAGGCCAGCGGGGAGGAGCGCAACTGCGTGCGGTTTGAGTTCCTGGCCGGAATCGAGCCGGCCGATGACTCACTGCCGCACTTCGCCGAGCTTGGCGAGATCACCGCGAGGATGCACCGGCACGCGCAGGGCTGGCAGCGCCCGGCGGGCTTCACCCGCTTCCACTGGGACTACGACGCCGCGTTCGGCGCGGGCGCCCGCTGGGGGCGGTGGCAGGACGGGATCGGGGTCGGCCCCGCCGAGCGGGAGATACTCGGTCGGCTGGATGCCACGCTGCGAGCACGGCTGGCCGCGTTCGGCACCGGCCCAGATCGGTACGGGCTGGTGCACGCCGACACCCGGCTGGCCAACCTGCTGGTCGACGGCGACGCGGTCAGCGTCATCGACTTCGATGACTCCGGATTCAGCTGGTTCCTCTACGACGTCGGCACGTCGGTCAGTTTCTTCGAGCACCAGCCGCACGTGCCCGCGCTGGTTGACGCGTGGCTGTCCGGCTACCGCCGGGTGCTCGAGCTGCCCGCCGAGGACGAGGCCGAGATCTGGACGTTCATCTTGTACCGCCGGCTCCTGCTGGTCGCCTGGATCGGCTCGCACACGGCGGTCAACATCGCACAACAACTCGGAGCGGGATACACCGCCGGGAGCTGCGACCTGGCCGAGGCCTACCTCAGCCGGCTCGGCTGAAGGGCGCGGCGCAGGTCCACGGAAACAGGGTCAGCCCAGCACAGGGCGCCGGGAAAGGGAAGGCGAGCATGTTCACATCCATCGCCGGGCGGGCCGTCGTGGTGACCGGCGCGACCCGCGGCATTGGCAAGGGCATCGCGCAGGTGTTCGCCGGCGCGGGCGCCCGGGTGCTCATCGTCGGCCGGGACGCCGAAGCGGCTAAGGCCGCGGTGGCCGAACTGTCCGCGACCGGCGCGGAGGCGTCCCACGTGCTCGCTGACGTCAGCCGGCGGGAGGACTGCCTCCGGATCGCGGCCACGGCGGCCGAGCGGTTCGGCGGCATCGACGTGCTCTGCGCCAACGCGGGGATCTTCCCGGCGGCGCCGCTGGCCGAGATGACCGACGAGGACATCGACGAGGTGCTCGGCACCAACCTGCGCGGCGCCATCCTCTCGGTGCAGGCGTGCCTGCCTGCGCTGGCCGCCTCGGGGCGCGGCCGGGTCATCCTCACCTCGTCCATCACCGGGCCGATCACCGGGTTCCCCGGCTGGGCCCACTACGGCGCCAGCAAGGCCGGCCAGCTCGGGTTCCTGCGGACCGCCGCGATCGAGCTGGCGGCCAGCGACATCACGATCAACGCGGTGCTGCCGGGCAATATCGTCACCGAGGGCCTGGACTCGCTCGGCGAGGAGTACCAGGCGCAGATGGCGGCGTCGATCCCGCTGCGTCGGCTGGGCACGGTCGAGGAGATCGGGCACGCAGCGCTGTTCCTGGCCACCGACGAAGCTGGGTACATCACCGGGCAGACCATCGTGGTAGACGGCGGCCAGGTGCTGCCGGAATCGCTCGCCGCACTGGACGCCTAGTGACCGAACCCGCGCGCACGCACGAGGATGTGCGCCGAATTCTGGCGGACCAGATCTCCGCGGGACGGTTGCGCCCGGGGCAGCGGCTGGGGGCCGAACGCGCGCTCGCCGCGGAGCTTGGCGTCAGTCGCGCGGCCCTGCGCCAGGCGCTCGCCGTGCTGGAGGAGGGCGGCCTGGTGCGCCGGGTGCCGGGCCGGGGCGGTGGCACGTTCGTCAGCATGGGCAAGATCGAGCGCGACCTGTCCCGGGTGGTCGGCGTGCCCGCCTTGCTGCGCAGCCAGGGCGTGGTGGCCGGGACCAGGGTGCTGTCCGCGCGGCTGGCCCCGGCCGACGAGGCGGCGGCCCGTGCGCTCGGGCTGCGCCCCGGTGACCTGGTCATCGACCTGGTGCGGATCCGGCTCGCGGACGGCAGCCCGTTCTCCGTCGAGCACCTGATGCTGCCCGCGGACCGGTTCCCCGGGCTGCTGGAGATGTCGCTCGGCGGGTCGGTGTACGAGCTGCTGGAGGAGCGCTACGGCGCCCGCCCCAAGGAGGCGGTGGAACGCATCGAGGTGGTCAGCGCGTCCCCGGACGAGGCGATGATCCTCGAGGTACCGGCGGGCGCCCCGCTGCTGGCCATCACCCGCACCACCACCGACGCCCAGGACGAGCCGTTTGAGTTCTCACACGACCTGTTCCGCGGCGACCGCACCCGGATCGTGGTGCGCACCCCAGGACACGCAGGCCTGACGCGCGCCCCTCGCGGCCGCGGGCAGTTGATCGAGTTGCGGGCGCAGGCCGCGCCGTGACACGGAAGGGAGCCGGGCGATGACGGCGGTGGAAAGGGCGCCAGGCGGCCGGGGCCGCGCAGTGCCGTCACACGGAAGGGAGCCGGGCGATGACGGCGGAGGAACGGGCGCCAGGCGGCCGGGGCCGCGCAGTGCCGTGACACGGAAGGGAGCCGGGCGATGACGGCGGAGGACATCCAGGCGGGCGGGCGGCGCGGCGGCGCCGTGGACGGCCGGGGCGCCAGCGACGGCGAGCGCGCCAGTAGTGCCGGTACTGCCGGTGGCGCCGCCGTGGCCGGGAGCGGCGCGCCCGTCGGCCGGGTCAGGTTCATGGACGCGCAGCGGGTCAACCTGGACGGCTTCGCGGTCGAGGACGCGGAGCTTGGGCTGGTGGCGATGCGCTCGCCGTATGACCCCGAGCCGGGGCTGGTGATCCGCGACAGCCGGGTGACCGAGATGGACGGGGTGCCCGAGGACCGGTTCGACTCGCTGGATGCCTACATCGCCCGGCACGGCATCGACCTCACCGTGGCCGAGGAGGCGATGAGCCTGCCCGACGTCGAGTTCGCTCGCCGGCTGGTCAGCCCGGACGTGCCACGGTCGGAGATCATCCGGCTGTCCGCGGGCGCCACGCCCGCCAAGCTGGCCCGGGTGCTGGCCCTGCTCCGGCCGCCTGAGCTTGGCCAGGCGATGACGAAGATGCGGGCCAGGCGGACCCCGAGCAATCAGGCGCACGTCACGAACCGGCTGGACGACCCGCTGCTGCTCGCGGCGGACTCGGCCACCGCCGCGGCGTTCGGCTTCCGCGAGGTCGAGACCACGGTCCCGGTGCTCGCCGACGCGCCGAGCAACGCGGTGGCCTGCCTGATCGGGGCCGCGGTCGGCGCCCAGGGCGTGCTCATCCAGTGCTCCGTGGAAGAGGCGCTGGAGCTGGAACTGGGCATGCGCGGGCTGACCTCCTACGCGGAGACCATTTCGCTGTATGGCACCGAGCAGGTGTTCACCGACGGGGATGACACCCCGTGGTCGAAGGCGTTCCTCACCTCGGCCTACGCCTCGCGCGGCATGAAGATGCGGGTCTCCTCCGGTGCGGGCGCGGAAGTGCTGATGGCCGGGGCGGAACGCAAGTCCATGCTCTACCTGGAGTCCCGGTGTGTGGCCCTGGCCCGTGCCATCGGCGCCCAAGGGGTGCAGAACGGTGGCATCGACGGGGCCAGCGTCGCCGCCTCGGTGCCATCCGGGCTGCGCGAGTTGATGTCCGAGAACCTCATGGTGATGATGCGCAACCTGGAGTCCTGCTCCGGCAACGACGCCCTGATGAGCGAGTCCGACATGCGCCGCACCTCGCGCACGCTGCCGATCGTGCTGGCCGGCTCGGACTTCATGTTCAGCGGGTTCGGCAGCATCCAGCGCTACGACAACATGTTCGGGCCGAGCAACTTCAACGCCGAGGACATCGACGACTTCCTCGCCATGCAGCGGGACTGGGGCGTGGACGGGGGGCTGCGGACCGTCCCGGAGGACCGGATCGCGGAGCTGCGCCGGGAGGCGGCACAACTATGCCGCGCCGTGTACCAGCACCTGGGGCTGGCCGACTTCACCGACGAGCACGTCGAGCGGGCGGTGGACGCGGCCGGGTCGAAGGATCTCGGCGAGACCGACACGCTGGCCGTGGTCGCCGCCGCGCAGGCGATCCGGGACGGCGGGATCACCGTGGTAGACGTGGTCGCGGCGCTGAACGAGACCGGGTACGAGAGCGTGGCCGAGCGGATCCTGGTCATGACCGCCGCGCGGCTGGCCGGCGACTACCTGCAGACCTCGGCCATCTTCGACGAGGAACTCCGGGTGCTGTCGCTGGTCACCGACCCCAACGACTACGCCGGGCCGGGCACCGGGTTCGAGCCGGGCCCGCAGCGCCAGGCCGAGATCGACGCGATCCGCCAAGCTCGCGGCGTAGCGGACCTGCGCGCGGAACAGGCCGCGTCGGCGGTGCCGCTGCTCGCCGTGGCGGCGGCGTCCGGCTCCGGGGCCGCGAACAGTCCCGGAGCGGAGGCCGGCGACCCGGGCCGGGGGGCCGCGGCCGGTCCTGGCCGTGGCGCCGCGCCCGGCCAGGACCCGCGCGAGGTGGTCATCGGGGTGTCTCCGGCGGTGGGCCGGGACGTGTGGCGCTGCCTGTCCGGGATGCCGGTGACCGACGTGCTGGCCGAACTGCTGGCCGGACTGGAGGAGGAGGGCTGCACGGGCCGGGTGGTCCGCTTCAACGACACGGTGGACCTCGGCCGGATCGGCCTGGCCGCCGCGAGGCTGGCGGGCTCGGGCATCGGCATCGGCCTGCAGGGCAAGGGAACGGCGCTGATCCACCGCCGCGACCTGGCGCCGCTGGCCAACCTGGAGCTGTATTCGGTCGCCCCCGCGGTGACCCCGGAGCTGTACCGGCTGCTGGGCGCCAACGCGGCTCGCCACGCCAAGGGCGGCACGCCGGACCCGGCCCGCAACCCCTACACCGACGAGGCGATCGAGGCGAGGTATCACACCACGGTGATCGCGCTGATGGCACTCGAACGCGCCTGGGTCAAACCGGGCGCCCCGCCCGAGGAACTCTCCCTGGAGGGCCTGCGATGACTGAGGTGAAGGCGTTGTCCGGGCGGCCGGTGGAAGAGCTGACCCTGGAGGCCGTCAGACAGGGCGAGATCGGGCTCGAAGACCTGCGGATCCACCCGGACACCCTGGAACGGCAGGCCGCGATCGCCGAGCAGCACGAGAACCCGCAACTCGCCGGCAACCTGCGCCGCGCGGCGGAACTGACCCGGCTGAGCGATGACGAGGTGCTCGCGATCTACGCGGCGCTGCGTCCCGGCCGGGCCACGCCCGCGGAGCTGGCCGCGCTGGCCGAATCGCTGACCGGCCGCGGCCTGCCGCGCTGTGCTGCGCTGGTGGCCGAGGCCGCCGAGGTCTACGCCCGCCGCGGGCTGTCCGCGTGACCTCCCGCCTGCCGCTGGCTTATGGATGTGAGTTAGGTGTTCAAAGAGCAACACCAAACTCACGTTCATGACCGGCATGGGCCGCGATGGCCGTCGTAGCTGGGGTGGATGTGGGGAATGCGACTACTGAGGTCGCGTTCCTCGACGAAGACCGCCTGCTTGGCGTGGACCGGGTGCCGACCCGGGGGCGCAAGGGGTCGACCGACTCACTCCGCGCGGCCGCCGCGCTGGTGCGGCGGCTGGAACGGCGCCTGGGGTGCCGGGTTGCCGAGGCGCGGGTCGCGCCGCTCCGGGCGGTGGATACCACGACGCTGACCATCCCCGCGGCGCCGCCCGCCACCGGCAGGCTGCGGCTGATCGCCGCCGGGGTCGCCACGCCCGGCGGCGCCGGCGCCTGGGCCGGCGTGCCGCTGTGGCTGGATCGCCCGCTGCCGCCCGCCTGGGCAGGTCCCGCCCCGCCACTTGCACGGGCCGACCCCGTCCCCCCGCCACCTGGGCATGTTCGCATGCCGCCGCTCGGCCAGGCAGGTCATGTACCGCCGCTCGGCCAGGCAGGCCGTGTCCCGCCGCTCGGCCAGGCAGGCCGTGTCCCGCCAGCTGTCCGGGCAGGTCAAATCCCGTCGGCTACCGGCGACGCCCGCCATGCCGGCGCCGCTCCGGCGCCGGATGCTGAGCGCACGGCCGGGCCGCCGATGGTGGCCATCGTCCCGGCGGACTTCGGCTACGCTCGCGCGGCAGAACGGTTGCGGGCGCTGCTGGCTGCGGGAGTGTCGGTCGGCGCGGTGCTGGCCGGGGGTGATGAGGGCGTGCTGATCTTCAACCGGCTGAGCGCGCCGATTCCGGTGATCGACCAGGTCGACCTGGTCGCCGTGGCGGGCTGTGACCTGGTCGCGGTCGAGGTCCGCCCGCCGGGGGGGTCGCTCACCCTGCTGGCCGACCCGGTCGCGCTGGCCGCCGTGTTCTCGCTTTCCGCGGGAGAGGCCGGGGACGCGGCGGCGCTGTGCCGGACGCTCCTCGACTTCTCCAACGCCGTGGTCGGCCGCGCCGCCCGGGACGGCACGGACCACAGCGCGGGCTCCGGCGCCGACCACGGCGAGGGCCGAGAGCACCACCCCCTGGACGACGCCGGGCCGTGGGTGGCGACGGCGGCCGAGCGCCTCACGCTGCGGTCAGCGTGCGCGCTGGTTCCCGGCTGGCCGGTCGGCGCGGTGCGCACGCTCGGCGCCGGGGACGGCCCGGTCGAGGTGGATGACCTGTTCGCCCTCGACCTGGCCGAGGTGGCGGACACCGCCACCGCGCGGCGCGGCAGGCTGGGCGCCGCGGCGCTGGTGGCGTCGCTGCGCCGGATGACCGACGGCGCCGATCACGCGGCGGTCCTGGCGGACCTGCTCGGCCTGCCGGTACACGGCACGCTGTCCGAGCCTGCGGCGGCCAGGCTCGGCGCCCTCACCACACCCGGAGCGGGGCCCGATGCGGTCGTGGTGGACCTCGGCGCAGGCACGGTGGACGTGATCGCGCCGGACGGCGAGGTGGTGGCAGCGGGCGCCGGGGACCTGCTCACCACCGCGGTCGCGGAGACCCTGCGGATACCGCGCGCCGCGGCGGACTGGGTCAAGCGGGGCCCGTGCCTGCGAGTGGACGGCGGCCAGCGGTTCGAAGCCGAAGACGGGCGCCGCGGCTTCCTGGACCGGCCCGCGCCGGCCGCGGCGGCAGGGATGCTCGCCGCGGCGGGGCCGGCCGGGCTGCTCCCGTTCGATCGCGAGCACAGCCCGGCCGAGTGGCGCGCGATACGGCTGCGGCTCAAGGAGGCCGTGTTCGCCGTGAACCTGCGCCGGGCGTTGCGCACGCTCGGCGGCCCGCTGCCGCAGGTGCTCCTGGCCGGCGGCCCGGCCGGGGATGACGAGCTGCTCGGCGTGCTGCTGCGCTCGCTGCCCGGCGATGTCCCGGTGGGCCGGGCCAGCGTCGGCGGCACGCTGAACGGCCCGCCGGCCGGGCACCGGTACGCGGCCGCGGTGGGCCTGGCCCTCAGCGCGCTGGCGGAAACAGAGCCGTAGCCGCCGGGCGGCGTCCCGGCCCGCGCCGCGCCGGAGGCTCAGCCCTGGCGCTGGCTCGCCGCGGCCAGGTCGTGCAGTGCCCGGGCGGAGCCGAGGGCGGTGTCCACGGCCAGCAGCCGGGGTGCCTCTTCGCCTCGGATCACCGCGTGGATGTGCTGGACCAGCGGGGTGAACGACTCCCGGTTCGGGCCGCTGCCCTGGTGCGTCACCGGATCACGGCCGTTCGGCCAAACGGCGAACGTGTCCCAGGCGCGCGGGTGGAACGGGTTCGTGATGTGGATCTGGCCACCGGTGCCGAGCAGCCGGGTGAACGTGTCGCCCGCCCGGGCGAACCCGCAGGACAGGTAGAGGTGGCGGCCGCCGGGGAAGTTCAGTACGCCCCAGGTCACCCGGTCCACCCCGCCCGCCGCGCGCTCGGCCTGCGCCCAGGCGGCCTCGTGCTCGGCGCCAAACAGGTCACGCCCCAGCCGGACCGGGTAGCAGCCCACGTCGAGCAGCGCGCCACCGGCCAAGTCGGTGGACATCCTGATGTTGGTCTCCGGGTCGTTCATGAGGAAATGGAAGTCCGACTGGATCTCGCGCAGTTCGCCGATGGACGCCTCGGCGAGGATGCCGCGCAGCCGGGCCATCTGATCGTGAAACGGGAAGGCGAACGCCTCCCACAACGGCGTCCCGGTGTCCCGTGCCACCGCCAGCACCCGCTCGGTCTGCGCGACCGACCCGGTCAGCGGCTTCTCACACAGCACCGGCTTGCCAGCCAGCAGCGCGCGGATCGTCCACTCCCCGTGCAGGGCGTTCGGCAGCGGGATGTACAAGGCGTCGATCATGGGATCGTCGATCATTTCCTGGTAGCCGGTGATCGCCCGCCCGATCCCGTTGTCGGCCGCCCACTGCGCCGCCCGGTCCTCGTCGCGGGCCGCCACCGCGGCCGGGTCGCCGCCGGCCTCCCGCAGCGAGGGCAGGAACAGGTTCCGCGCGATGTTGGCCGTGCCGACTATTCCCCAGCGAACGCTGGCGCTCATTGTCATCACCCGTCTCTCTCCGGGCATTATCCCGGTATGACCGAACTGTTTCGCGGGACCGGTGTGGCCCTGGTGACCCTGTTTCATGACGACGGCGCGATCGACCCGGCCGCCACCGGCGAGTTCGCCCGGGAACTGGTGGAGCGCGGCATGCGAGCGGTGCTGGTCGCCGGCACCACCGGCGAGGCTGCGACGCTGACGAACGCCGAGCGTGCCGCGCTTATTGAGGCAACACGATCGGCCATCCCGGTCGGCGTCCCGGTTCTCGCGGGCACCGGGGCGCCCTCGATCAAGCAGGCGGTCGGCCTTACCCAGGAGGCCGTCGCGGCCGGGGCGGATGCGGTGCTGGCCTGGCCGCCGCCGGGCGGCCTGGACATGGCCGGGTACTTCAAGGCCGTGGCTGACGCGGCGCAGGGCCGGCCGGTGCTGGCCTACCACTTCCCCCGGGTGTACCCGCCGGGGATCCCGGTGGAGGCGCTGGCGGGGCTCCCGGTGGCCGGGCAGAAGGACTCGTCCGGCGAGGCGGATCGGCTGCTCGACGAGCTTGCCCACTATTCCGGTGCCACCTACGTCGGGTCCTCGGCGCTGCTCGCGCTGGCCGGGCCGATGGGTGCCACCGGCGCCATCCTGGCCCTGGCCAACGTCGAGCCGGAGCGGTGCGTGGCCGCGTTCGAGGGGGACGCCGTGGCGCAGCGTGAACTCGCCGACCGGCACCTGGCGTCCGCGCGGGGCGGGGTGCCGGCGCTGAAGCAGATCCTGGCGGAGGACCGGGGGCGGCCGGTCGCTGTCCGGGTCGGCTAGCGGTTCGTCCTCCCGCGCCGCCTTTTGCTGGGCGAGGGTCGTCCGAGGGTGTACCTGCGCCCGCCCGAGGCCCCCAATCGCGAAACCGCCGGATCGCCTTCGCCGGCGCGGTCACCCGTCGGCTCGCCTCAGCCTTCGCGCCCACCGTCGGCTCGCCTTGGCCACCGAGGCCACCGTCGGCTCGCCTTGGCCACCGAGGCCACCGTCGGCCCCAGCCGTCGCGTTGCCTATCGGCTCTTCGTGACTCCGCGGGCACCGTCTGTCTCCCCGGCCACCGCGGCCACTGTCGGCTCTCTCCGGCCGCCGCGTCAGCCGGCGGCTCTCCCGGCCTCCGGAAGAAGATGATCGGCGACTCCACGGTCACCGTCGGCTCTCCCCGGCCGCCGCGGCAACCGTAGCCTCGTCCCTTGATCGCTCACGGCGTACACACTGGTGGTATCTCACATTTGAGATACCGTTAGATGTATGGACGAAGAGCCTGACAAGGCGCCGGAAGCCGGCGGGGTTCCGGCGCCGGGCAAGGTGCCCGACGTGCTCGGGCATAGCGGGGCGCCGGGGCGGGACGACGTGCCCGGGGCCAGCGTGGAACTGCGGCGGGACGACGGGCCTGAGGCGCCGGGGTTGCCGTTGCTGCCTGGGTTCCGGGAGATGGCGTTGCGGCGGATGTCGGCGGAGCGTCGGCGGCTCGTCGCCGACCTGACTGCCCAGCGCCGGTCGGCCGGGCTGTCGCAGACCGAGGTCGCGGCCCGCATGGGCACGTCGCAGTCCGCCGTCGCCCGGCTGGAAACCGGGGAAGCGGATGTGCGGGTGTTGACCCTGGAGCGCTACGCGGCCGCGATCGGGAGCCAGGTCGCCTGGCAGGCGCGGCCGGGCCGGGGCGAGCAGGGGGAGGGCCACCCCGGGCTGGAGCGAGCGGGCCGGAACCAGCCTGGGGAGGACCGGCCCGGGCTGGAGCGGGCGGGCCAGGGTCATCCCGGGCAGGCGCAGCCGGACCTGACGCAGCCGGGATCCCCGCAGCCGGGGTCCCCGCAGCCGGCGCCCCTGCAAGCAGAACTAGGGCAGGAGTATCGCTGATGATCAAACCGCGCGCGCAGGGGTCCCCGCTCCAGCCGTTCCCGCCCGAGCCGTTCCCTGGTCCCGGGCCGTTTCCCGGGCCTGGCCCGCGCCCCGTCCCGCGGCGGCCGGGGCAGCCCGGTCCCGGGCCTGAGGTGCCCGGTCCCGGACCGGCTCCGCCCGGGCCGGACAGGCCCGCGCAAAATCCGGCGATGGCGCCAGTCCGGATCTGGCTCGACCCGCGCGGCTGGCCGGAGTCGCTGTATGAACGGCTGCTGGGCCGCCGCATCGTGATGGTGCACGGGCGCCTCGACGGCAACGCGGCGACCCGGTTGTGCGCGCAACTGCTCACCCTCGATGCCGAGGGCGCCGCGCCGATCCGCCTGGAAATGCAGAACCTGACTGCCGAACTGCCCGCAGCGCTCAGCGTCATGGGCATCCTGGACGTCGTGCGCGGACCGGTGACCGCCTGCGCTGCCGGCCGGATCGAGGGCCCGGCGCTGGGCATCCTTGCCGCGTGCCGGCGCTGGCAGGCGTACCCGAACGCGCTGTTCGTGCTGTCTGAGCCGCAGGTGAGCTTCGACGGCACGGTGAGCGCCCTGGCGTCCCGCGAGGAACAGGCACGCGTCATGCTGGACGAGCTGTTCGGCCGGATCGCCGACGTCACCGGGCGGGACGCGGACCAGGTGCGCGCCGACGCCAGCCGGAACCGATGGCTGCGCGTCCCGGAAGCGATCGAGTACGGCCTGGTGGAGGGGTATGCCTCCGCGCGCGGCCTACCGGGGCTGCCGGGGCTGGCCCGGCCGGCGCGGCAGGGCGATGACGGTGGCGGCGACGGCGCCCCCGGCCCCGGCGACGAGCAGCCAGGCGGACACGGGCACCGGGACGGCGAGCACGACTAGCACGGCGGCGGCGGTCAGCGTGCCCCAGAAGGCGGCGGGGAACTGGCGCCACAGCCAGCGGGCAGCCGTGCCGCCCGGCATGACACCGGGGGCGTCCACCAGCACCAGGTAGCCGAGGATGAGCAGGCCCTGACCGGCCAGCACGGCGGGGGCAGGCCGCCCGAGCGCGGACTCGACGACCGCTGCCACCGCGGCCAGCGTGCCCACCGCCCGCCACCGGGCCAGCGGCCCGCCCAGGCTCGCGGCCACGAGCAGCAGGCCGGCCGGGATGAGGAGCCAGGCACGCCCGGGCAGTTCCGGCGCAGGCAGGAGGATCATGCCTGCGCCAAAGCAACCCGTGACCGCCCGCAGCAGCACCTCCGGCCACATGACGTGCTGGCCCTCGCTCATTACCGGACCGCCCGGACCCGGCGCCCGCGGAGCGGGGCTTGCGCCCCTTCCAGGCCGGTTCCGCTGTCCCAGCTCAGCACCGGCACGCCCAGGCCGGCGAGGCTGGCACGCAAGGCGCCCCGGTCCAGCCGCCAGAGCCGGACTGCGAGCTGGGTCATGGGCAGCCGCCGCTCCGCTGGCGGCTCGTGGGTGAGCACGTCCACGATGACCAGGGACACACCGCGCTGGCGCAGGTCGGTGACCGCGTTCAGCGCCCGGCGGTCCAGCAGCGGCGAAAACAGCACGACCAGGGCGCGCGGCGGCAACGCGGTCCTGGGCACCCGGTCGAGGTCGGGAACGGCCTCACTGGGGAAACGGACGCCGAACGCCATCTCCACGATCCGGAAGAACTGCCGGTTGCCGGGCGAGGGGGCCAGCCAGTTGAGAACGCCGCCTAGGACCACGACGCCGACGCGATCGCCGGTCCGCAGGTAGGCGGTGGCGAGCCCGGACGCACCACGCACCGCGAGGTCCAGCGTGGTGTCACCGGGCGGGCCGACGTCCGAGAAGGCGTCGATCATGATGACCAGGTCGGCCGCGCGCAGCGCGGCCCGCTGGTTGACGTACGGCTGGCCCAGCCTGCTGGTAACCGCCCAGTTCAGGTCCCGCAACCGGTCGCCGGGCTGGTAGCCGCGGATGCCGAAGAACTCGATGCCCGCGCCCGCCGCCGCGGCGGTGTGCTCACCGATCCGGCGGAGCAGGTCGGCGGGCAGCAGGGTGGCCCGAGTCGGCGGCGGGTGCGGGAACACCTCGACCGGCGCCGGGCGCAGGGCCAGGCTGGTCTCGCCGACCCCGTCGGTGCACTCGGCCGTCACCGTGCAGATCACGCGGCGTCCCCACGCGTGCGGCCGGAGCACCCACCGCGCCCGGGCCGGCTGCCCGGCCACCACGACCTGGGTCGCCGCGCCTTCGCTGAGTTCCACCGCCGGTCCAGGCTCGATCCGGAACGTCACCATGTCCATGGGCGTGGTCAGGGTGGCGATGACCTCGACATCCTCACCTTCGAAGCAGCGGGACGGCGCCGCTGTGACGGCCGCGTCCAGTGCCTCCGGCCGGGCGCCTCGGCGAGTGGCCGCGAGGGCGGCGAGGGCGGGCGCGCCCGCCAACAGCAGGCTGGCGTGACGCGTCAGGACGGCGGCGATGGCGACCACCACCGCGATCGTGGCCAACCGCCGCAGCCGGGGCGCGGCCTGCCAGGTGACGGGCTGCCGCGCGGCCGACGCCTGCCGGGCCCCGCCCGGAGCCGGCTCCTGCGCGACCGGTGCCTGGGTCATCTGACCCGGGGCACCGGTTCGGCGGTGAGGATCTCCGAGATCAGGTCCTCGCCGGTCACCCTGCGGACCCACATCTCCGGCCGGAGCACCAACCGGTGCGCTAGGGCGGGGACGGCGACCGCCTTGACATCCTCGGGGATCACGTAGTCCCTCGAGTCGAGGGCGGCGTGGCCGCGGGCAAGCTGGATCACCGCCAGGGTGCCGCGCGGGCTCGCCCCGACGCTGATCTGCGGATGGGCCCGGGTCGCGGCGACCAGGCGGACGACATAGCCGAGCAGGTCATCGTCGAGATGGACCTGTTCCAGAGACTCGCGCATGGCCATCAGGGCGTCGGCGTCGAGGATCTCCGCGGGCCGCGGCGGCGCGGAGCCCCGCTCCAGCCTGCGCCTGGCCATCTCCGCCTCCCCGGCTTCGTCCAGGTAGCCCAGCCGGATCCGGGCGATGAACCGGTCAAGCTGCGCTTCCGGGAGCGGGTAGGTGCCCTCGTACTCGATCGGGTTGTCGGTCGCCAGCACGACGAACGGCTGCGGCAGCGGGTACGTCTGGCCGTCCATGCTGACCTGGCCTTCGGCCATGGCTTCCAGGAGGGCTGCCTGCGTCTTCGGCGGGGTGCGGTTGATCTCGTCGCCGAGCAGCAGGTTGGTGAAGACGGGACCGGGGCGGAACGCCACCTCGCCGGTGCGCGGGTCGAGCACCGGCGCGCCGGTGAGGTCGGCGGGCAGCATGTCCGGGGTGAACTGGACCCTGGTGAACTCCAGCCCGAGGGTGGTGGCGAAGGTACGGGCCAGCAGCGTCTTGCCCAGGCCGGGCAGGTCCTCGATGAGGATGTGGCCGGAGGCCAGGATGCCGAGCAGCACCTGCGCGACCGCTTCCCGCTTGCCGACGATGATCCGCTCGACCTCGGCGAGCACCCGGGAGCAGCGCTCCGCTGTGGCGGAAACCGATGGGGCCAGGGTCCCAGTCAAAGCTGCTCCAGCCGGTCCACGATGCGGGTAAGGGTACGCAGGTCCGGCCCAGGCGCCCTGCTGTCGAACGAACGCGGCCGGGACGGGTCGATCAGGGGCCAGACGTCGTCTCCGACCACGCTCCTGGCTCGTTCCGGGTCCGCGGAGAGGTCCACCCGGTGCCGCTCCGCCAGCACCGACTCCAACAGGCGGCTCAGCAACGGGCGGAGCCCATGGTCGTAGTGCCATTCGGAGACCGGCGCCCAGCCGAGATCGGAGCTGATCTTGGCGTAGGCGGGGAAGTCGGAGGGCTGCACGGCGCCGGGCGCCACGCGCCGCGGCCAGATCCGCTGCCAGGCGCCCCGGGCCCAGGCTGCGACGGGGCGTAGCACGTCGCGCTCCCGCACCCCGCCGGGTGTGCGGGCCAGGGCAGCGAGCAGCGCCAGCGCGGCCAGGCAGTCCGCGGTGATGACCAGGCCGAGCTGGCCGCTGACCGCGAACGCGGCAGCCAGGGCTCCGAACGCTGCCACGGTCACCACCGCCACCCGCCACGCGGCGCCGAGCACCGCCCGCTTCCCGCTCATCCGTCGCCGCCGAGATCGGCCTGCACCTGGGCCAGGGCCCCGATGGCCGCGGCCCGGTCGGCTTCGGTCATCGGATGGCTGCTGTACCGCGCCCGCCGGAACAGCCCGGTCAGCGTGCCTGCCCAGGCCGGGCGAACCAGGCCGCTGGCGGTCGCCCGGCCGAGCACCTCTGCGGGGGTATCCGCCAGCCGCGGCGGCGATCCCGTGTCAGCCAGGCGCCGCTCCATCGCCGCGTAGCAGCCGATGATGGCAGCGCGCGGATCGGGGTCCTCATGGAGTGCCCGCTCGCCGGCCGCCAGCGCCGCCGCCAGCGGCGCCGCCGTGGCATCGGCCGCCTCATCGGGCGCCGGGCGCGGGCTGGGCCGGCGGCGCCGGTAGCTGGTCAGCGCGATCGCCGCGATGGCGAGCGCGGCGAACAGCACCAGCAGCGGCCATGGGTTCCCCTGCGGGTGGCGCGCTACGGCGCCGGCCGTCGTTGCCGCGTGGGATGCCGTCGCCCGGGCGGGGGCTATGCGGTGCCGCATCCGCAGAATCTTGGCCAGTCCGAAGACCATGAGCGGCAGCAGGAGCAGCCACCACAGTGACCTCCGCCGGCGCTGCAGCGGCTTGCCGCTATCGCGGGCCCAGATCAACCGGGCGATCAGCAGCGCGATCCCGACCAGCGCCAGCACGACCTCGGCCCCGGCGATCGTCCAGTAGAAGACGTGCCAGCTCAGGCCCAGGATCTGCGGGTTTTCGGCTGCCGAAAAGCCGCCGCCGGCGCGCAGCCCTATCGCAGCGACGGCGACGAGCAGCAGGACGGCTGCCGCCCGGCGCATGTCCGCGCCGCCCCGCGCCCCCTTTCCCGGCATGGCACCTCCAGGCCCTCGGCCGCGACCGTCGGCATGCGACCGCAGCCAGGAAGGCGGGGCTCAGCACCACGGGCGAGCGCCGCTACCTGCGCTCCAGTCTGCCAGCCGCGCTGCCCGCTGCCCACCGGGTGAGACGGCACTGACGCCGGATTGAGGCTGTGAGGTAATATCGAAGCAAACCACACGGGAGCTCGGGCCAACCGGGCTGAGAGGGTGGCTGGCCTACAGCCTGCGCCACCGACCGTCTGAACCTGACCGGGTAATGCCGGCGTAGGGAGGCAGTCGTGACCGCCACATCCACTCCGGGCGCCTTCGTCACCTTTCAAGGGGACCGCCACTCCGAGGTCGCGCACAACCTCGCCGAACCGGTGCCGCAGGCGCTCAGCGCCTTGGACCAGCTCGGGCTGTGGGGCAATCTCGGGGTGAGCCTGCTCGGCTTCACCGGCGCGATCTTCGTGCTCCAGCCGGGCGGCGCGGGCACCCCGAAGCTTTCGCTGGCCGCAGGGCTGACCGCGATCGTGCTGGGCACGGTGCTCGGGACCCTGCCGGTGGCGCTGGCCGGGCTGCCCGGCACCCGCACCGGGGCGCCGGCCATGGTCCTGCTCCGTGGCCTGTTCGGCGCCAGGCTCTCCTACCTGCCCACCGGGCTCAACATCCTCCAGTGCCTCGGCTGGGGGATCTTCGAGCTGGTCACGATCGCGACCGCGGCGCATACTGTGGCCCCGGCGCTGCCCCGGTGGGCCTACATCCTCATGGCCGGGGTGGCTACCGCGGCGCTCACGATCCGGCCGCTGGGCGCGATCCGGATCCTGCGCCGCTACGTGACCGCCGCGGTCGTGATCGTCCTCGCGTACCTGTTCATCCAGCTTCTCCGGCACCCACTGCCTCCGTTCACGCAAGGCACCTGGGGATCGGGGTTCTGGGTGGCGGTGGACACGGTGGTCGCGGCCGCGATCTCGTTCGCGCCGCTGGCCGCGGATTACACCCGGCACTCGCGCAGCCAGGCCGCCGCGTTCAACGGCACGTTCTTCGGCTACGGCACCACCCAGGTGCTCTGCTACGTCATCGGACTGCTCGCGCTGGTCACCGTGGCCCGGTCCGGCAACATCTACGGCGCGTTCATCGCGCTGCCCGCCGGCGCGATCGGGTTCGGCATCCTGGCGCTGCGTGAACTGGACCAGTCCTTCGCCAACGTGTACTCGACGGCCGCATCGACCCAGAACCTGCGCCCGCTCTGGGACCGCCGGGTGCTGGCGATCGTCATCTCCGCCGTGACCACGGCCGGGGCGCTGTTCCTTAACATCAGCGACTACGAAAACTTCCTGATCTTGCTGGGCTCGGTGTTCGTGCCGATGTCCGCCGTCCTGATCGTGGACTTCTTCATCCTGGCCAAAGGCCACTGGGACCTGTCGCCGCGGGCGCCGACGCGGTGGCTGATGCTGCTGCCGTGGGCCGCCGGCTTCGTCACCTACCAGCTCATCAACCCCGGTTACATCTCCTGGTGGGTGTCGGCGTGGACGCACATCGCCCAGGCGATCGGTTTCACGCCCGCCGTGTGGATGTCCGCGTCGATCTGCTCGTTCGTGGTCGCCGCGGTGGTCACCCTGCTGGTCGGCGGCCTCACCTCCACCACCCGCGTCCACCGCCGCGACGCCGCCCGTGGTGAGCATCGCGCAGCGGCGGCCTGAACGCGGATGACCACACCACCCGGCGCGGCCGGTGGCCCCGGGAGCGCGGGGTTTCTCGCGCACGGCATGGGCAAGACGCTGGTCGAGCCCGACTGGCCGCCGCTCACCGGCGAGGAGGTGAGCACGGTGCTGGCCGGGTATGGCCTGCCGGGCGGCGCCGCGGTGCTCCGGTGGCACAGCCCCCGGCCGATGTCGGCCGCGGCGCTCGTCCGCTGCGGCGGCGCCGAGGTGTTCGTCAAACGCCACCACAAGCTCGTCCGCACGGCGGCGCAACTGACCGCCGAGCACGC
Organism: uncultured Actinomycetes bacterium; assembly: GCA_963734725.1. Taxonomy (GTDB): domain Bacteria; phylum Actinomycetota; class Actinomycetes; order Streptosporangiales; family Streptosporangiaceae; genus DASXKD01. Next base: position 117,642 of record CAVTIX010000017.1, on the reverse strand, counting down.
CCTGGCTGACCATCTGCGGGCCCTCGGGGTGGCCGTGCCAGCGGTGCTCCGGCTGCCGGGCGGCGGCAGCGTGGCGGCGTCCGGTGACTACGTGTACGAGGTGCACGCGCTGGTCCCGGGGGTCGACGTGTACCGGGACGTGCCGTCGTGGGCGCCGTTCCTCGGCGTGCAGCACGCCAGGGCGGCAGGCGCCGCGCTCGCCCGGTTCCACCAGGCCAGCGTGAGTTTCGGGCTGCCCGAGCGGCCACCGGCGGTGCTCACCAACTCCTGCGCGGTCATCACGGCGGCGGACCCGCTCGCGGCGGTGGGCCGGCTGGCCGCGCGGCGGCCGGGGCTCGCCGGCTACCTGGACCGGCGCAGCTGGCGGGAGGACCTCACCCGGCGCCACCTGCCCGCGATCCGCCAGGTGGCGCCGCTGCTCCCAGGCCTGGAGCGGCTGTGGGGGCACGGGGACTGGCATCCGTCCAACCTCACTTGGACCTCGGCCGCCCCGGCCGCCCGCGTCGCCGCCGTGATCGACCTCGGGCTGGCCAACCGCACGTTCGCCGCCCACGATCTCGCTGTCGCGATCGAGCGCAGCGCCGTCGCCTGGCTCGACCTGGCCGACACCGGGCAGGCGGCGGTGGACAGGCCTGCCGTGGACGCCCTGCTGGACGGTTACCAGGCGGTCCGGCCGCTTGCCCGGGCCGAGCTGGCCGTCGTGGCCGGGCTGCTCCCGGTCGTCCATCTCGAGTACGCGCTGTCGGAGGTGGAGTACTTCGCCAGCGTCGTGCGCTCACCGGAGAATGCCGATCTCGCCTACGACGGCTATCTGATCGGCCACACAAGCTGGTTCTCCGGGCCGGACGGCCGGGCGCTGCTCAGCCACCTGCAACGGCGGGCGGACCGGCAGCCAGCCGCTCCCTGACCACCGCCGTGGGATCTGTGGCGCCCTCCGGCAGCACCCAGCGGTTCTCGATCCACCAGGTGCACCCGGCCCGGGCCCAGGGCGTGACCTGGGCCGAGGCCGCCTCCGGGTCGTCCGGCGGGGTCTCGCCCTCAGCCACCACATCCAGGTCCGGGCGGCCGCCATGCTCGGTCAGCCACGCCCGCACCGCGCGGGCGTCGTCCGGCCCCGCGTCCCGGCCGTCCAGGTTGTACTGCGGGATGATCCCGTCGCAGCGGAGCACCCGCCGCATCGACTTCGGCCGCGGCCACACCCCCACCACCCAGATCGGGATCCGCCCGGAGGCCGGCCGGGCCGCCCCGACGAGATCGCTGCCCTCGCACTCGAAGTCGTAGTGCTCCCCGTGGTAGCTCAGCCGGCCGTCCCACAGCGTCCTGACGAGGTCGATTTCCTCGTCGAGTCGTTCGGCACGAAGGCGGTTGTCCGTCTCCTCGCCGGTGTCGGGCAGACCCGCGCCGGTGGCGCCGACGCCAACCGCAAGGATCGCACGGCCACCGGAAAGCTGGTCGACCGTCGCCACCTGGCTGGCCACCTTCCACGGCCGGCGCCACGGCAGCGGGGTGAGCAGGGTGCCCAGGCGGATCCGCTGCGTGCGGGCGGCCATCGCGGCCAGCAGGCTCCACGCGTCCACGCCGTAGGCCAGCTCCGGGACGAACACTCCGTCCCACCCGGACTGTTCGGCGAGGACCGCCTGCTCCAGTTGCTCGGTTGCCGGTCCTCCGGGCAATACGAAACCAGTCAGCATGATTTCGTACTATCAGGCGGCCACGACACTGCCACCGGCGGCCGGCCCGGAGGTTATGGTCAGGCATGATCCGCTCGCGCGTGTCCGTCAGGGACTCGCTGGTGGTGCTGCTCACGCTCACCACGGGTGCGGTGGACGCCGCCTCGTTCCTCGCCCTCGGCAACGTTTTCAGCAGCGTGATCACCGGTGACATGGTGCTGCTGGGCGTGGCGGCCGGCACCGGCAGGGCGGAACTGGCGGTGCACAGCGGCGTGGCGCTGGCCGGCTACATGGTCGGTGTGGCAGCGGGGGCCCCGCTGGCCGCCCGGCGGCATCATGCCGCCGGAGCCTGGCCGCCCAGCGTGACCATCACCCTGGGGGTGGAACTGGCGATCCTCGTCGCGTTCAGCGTCGGCTGGGAGCTGGCCGGCGCCCACCCGGCCGGTGGCGCTCAGCTCGCGCTGGTGGCCGCGCTCGCGGCCGCGATGGGCCTGCAGGCCGCCGCGGTCCGCCGCCTGGGCCAGATGTCAACCACCTACCTGACCAGCACCCTCACGGCCCTCGTCGCCGGGTTGGTGACCGGTAGCAAGCCGGACGGGATGGCCCGCAGCCTGGGCGTCCTGGCCGCTATCATCATCGGCGCGATCGCCGGGAGCGTGATCCTGGAGGGCGCCCGCGCTTGGCTGCCGCTGATGATCCTGCTGCCGCTCGGCCTGGTCATCGTGGCGTCGGTGGTCGGCTTCGAGCGGGTCAGGGATCACCTCATCCCCGGCCGCGGCCAGTGAGCCGCGGCGCAACAGCAGCGCGATGGCCAGCGCCGCCGCGGGCGGCAGCGTGATCAGGGCGGGAAGCTGGTAGCGCCAGTTGAACTCGAAAATGTCGGAGGAGAGCAGGGCCGCCACGCCGGTGACGAAGAAGAGCGCGCAGGCGAGGGCGGCGGCGCGCTGCGCCGGGGTGGCCCGGCGGCGCAGCGCGGCGAGGCTCCCGGCCAGCCCGGCGACGAGCGCGAACGCGAACAGCGGTCCCGGGGTGTAGCCGCCGCCGAGCTGGTAGGCGCGCAGGAAACTGGCCAGCGGCTTGATCACGGCCGGGGTCCCGCCGCCGGTGCCGATCTGCTCCTCGATGCCGTCGGTGTTGAACGTGCCGAAGATGAAGGTCCCGTGGCTGATGACGATGTACGGCGGATACTGCGGGTAGAACGTCTGGAACTGCCAGCGGGTGATCGAGGGATCGCCGGTGCTGGTGGTGCGGCTCAGCCCGAACAGCTTGAGCGTGTCCTTGCCGATCGAGGCCAGCACGTTCAGCGGCTGCTGCTTCAGCACCCGGCGGTCGAAGTCGCTGGTCAGCTGGCCGCACACGATGGGCACGTCGTGGTAGTGCACTTCGGTGCCCACCTTGGCCGGTATCGATCTGGAGCAGACGTGCATCAGGGCCAGCCGGTCGGCCTTGCTCAGGGCCGGGATCCAGGCGCCCTTGATCGGTGACTTGGCGTTGTGGTCCAGGCCGTCCGGGCCGAGGAGCAGCTTCTGCCTGGCATCCGGGCAGAGCCGTTGCTCGTAGCCGGGCAGCCGCAGCGTGGCGCAGTTCGCGGCCTCCGCCATCCGGCCGTAGATCGAGCCGGATGCGTACGGGGCGAGCGAGAAGCTGTGCACTTGCGGGTCGGCGTAGTTCCGGTAGCTGGCGGCCAGGATCGGCAGCGCGAAGGCCAGGCACAGCAGCGCGGCGTTCCTGAGCCGGCGACGCCAGCCGGGCGTCACGACGAGCAGGTAGGCCAGGGCGGGCAGGATGAAGATCTCGCCGATCTGGCGCGCGGTGGCGGAGGCGCCCAGGGCCAGGCCCGCCGCGGCGATCAGCCAGCGGGATGGCGCTGTCCGCCAGAGCAGGGCGACCAGGCCGGTCACGATCAATGCTTCGAACATGACGTCGGGCATGACGTTCTGCTCGAGCTGCAGCTGATACGCATCGAGCAGCACCGGCGCGGTGGCCAGGGCCGACAGCCAGCGCGGCACGCCGCGGCGCAGCAGCACCAGGTACAGCGCGACCGCCATGGCCAGGCCCAGCAGGTGCTGGATCGCGGCGATCGCGCTCAGGTTGAACAGCGCCAGGAGCGGCTTGAGCGCCAGCTGGTACCCGGGCGGGTCACCGCCTGGGTAGGCGCCTAGCAGGTACTTGGTCGAATCGGTGTACAGCAGCGCCGGGCGGTAGGCGATCTGGGTCAGGATCCGCAGCACCAGCCCGAGGGCCAGCAACAGGGTGAACAGCCAGTGCTGCCGGGCCACGGCCGGGGCGCGCCGCGCCTGTGCCCGCAGCCGAGCCAGCCGGCCCGCGCCCGGGCCTGGCTGGCCATCCGCGGGCGCGAAGTCGCCCGCGGCGGGCATCGGCATTCGCATGAGGGTTGTCCCGGCACGATGGATACTTCCGTCCGGGCGGTCCTTGTTCCCGCCGCGAACGCTGACACTGCGTCACGCTAGCCTGCTCAGGCTGGCCGGTCGGGTGAACCGCCCCCAACGGGGATCAACTGCGCCCCGAACAGCACTGAGTAGGATACCGAAACTCAAGGTGGCCACATCCCAGCGCGGGCGCCCGCGCTGGCCTCCCCGGCGCCGCGGCGCCGTCGGGCCCCGGCCCGCGGGGCATCGTGCCATGGCCGCCAAGGCCACCCGCGCCCAGCATATTCGCGCTGCCGGGCGCCGGGGCCTGTCGGCGCGCCTTCCTACCATCGCGGTATGTCCGCCACCGCGCCGCCTAGCAAGGCCGGCGCCCTTCCCTGGGACATCCTGCGGGCCCGGGTACGTGCGGCCACCGCAGGGCTGCCCGCCGTCCCCGAGCCCGGCCCGGGGGTGTGCGCGTGCTGCCGCGGGCCGTCCGGGCGCGGGTTTGCCCGGTGTTTCCAGTGCCGTCTGCACGAGGAGAGCGCGCCCGGCCTGCTCGCCGACGTCGTGGCCCCCGCCGCGTGCGCGCCGAAGGGCAGCCAGCTGGCTAGGGACCTGTGGCTGTATAAGTCCGGCCGGCCCGGCGCGCGGGAGGCCGGAGAAACGCTGCTCGCCATGCTGCTGGTGTTCTTGCGCGAGGAGGGGCCGCGGGTATGGCAGCAGGCCGGGATCCCCGCGCCCGCCTGTGCCTGCGTGGCGCCCAGCGGGCGCGGGCGGCCCGGCCCGCACCCGTTACAGACACTGGCGCGCGGCTGCTTGGCCCTGCCTTGGGCGCCCCTGCTGGCCCGGCCCGGCGCGGACGCCTGGGGACGGGCGCTGGATCCGGGGCGGTTCCGCGCACCGGGCGCGGTCACCGGCGAGGCGGTGCTGCTGCTGGACGACACCTGGACCTCCGGTGGCACCGCCCAGTCGGCCGCGGTGGCCCTCAAGCGCGCGGGCGCCCGGTCGGTGGCGGTGGTCGTGGCCGGCCGCCACCTGCCGGCGATCACGGACAGCGGCGGCGCGGGCCCGGGCGCCGAGGAGCGCGCGTCCCGCGCCGCTGGTCAATAGGCTGGACCGGTGAAGCCGCCCAAGCCCGCCAAACCCGAGTCGCGGATCGCCCTGGTCCGCCGCGCCCGGCGGATCAACCGCGAACTCGCCGAGTTGTACCCGGACGTCCACACCGAGCTGAATTTTTCCTCGCCGCTGGAGCTCCTGGTCGCGACCATCCTGTCCGCGCAGACCACCGACAAGCGGGTCAACCTGGTGACGCCGGTGCTTTTCGCGCGGTACAAGACCGCCGCTGATTACGCCGCGGCGGACCGCGAGGACATGGAGAAGATCATCCAGTCCACGGGCTTCTACCGGGCCAAGACCGCCAGCCTGATCGCGCTCGGCCATGCCCTGTGCGACCGTTACGGCGGCGAGGTCCCGGGCAAGCTGAAAGACCTGGTCACGCTGCCCGGAGTGGGCCGGAAGACAGCCAATGTGGTGCTGGGCAACGCGTTCGGGGTGCCCGGCATCACCGTGGACACCCACTTCGCCCGGCTGGCGGGCCGGTTCGGCTGGACCACCCAGACCGACCCGGTGAAGATCGAGTCCGAGGTGGGGGCGCTCTTCCCGCGCTCGGAATGGACCAACCTGTCGCACCGGCTGATCTGGCACGGCCGGCGTGTCTGCCACGCCCGCCGGCCAGCCTGCGGCGCCTGCGGAGTCGCGCGCTGGTGCCCGTCATTCGGCATCGGCCCGGTGGATCCGAAGGAGGCGCAGAAGCTGGTCAAGGAGGGCCCGTTCTCGTGACACCGGACGGCCCCGTACCGGCCTGGCTGACCAGGCTGGCGGCAGAGGCGGGGCAGATGGTGGTCCCGCCCCAGGTGCGGGCCCCCGACCAGGGCGGGCGGCCCTCCGCGGTGCTGCTGCTGTTCGGCGAGACGGCGGGCGCCCCCGACCTGCTGATCGTGCAGCGCGGCCTGCACTTGCGCCGCCACGCCGGCCAGCCGGCCTTTCCCGGCGGCGCGATCGAGCCCTCCGATCAGGGACCGGTAGGCGCCGCGCTGCGTGAGGCGGCCGAGGAGGTAGGCGTGGATCCGGCCGGAGTCGAGGTTCTCGCGGTCCTGCCGGAGCTTTACATCCCTCGCAGCGGCTTCCGGGTCACGCCGGTGCTGGCCTGGTGGCGCCGGCCCAGCCCGCTGGTTGCCGCCGCCGACGGGGAGATCGTCTCGGCGGCCCGGGCCAGGCTCACCGACCTCGCCGACCCCGCCAACCGGCTGACCGTGCGGCACCCCTCCGGTACGGCCGGTCCTGCCTTCCGCGTCCACGGCATGCTGGTGTGGGGCTTCACCGCCCTGCTGGTAGACCGGTTGCTCGCGCTCGGTGGCTGGGAACAGCCCTGGGACATCGGGCGGGAAGAAGACCTCCCCCCGGACGTGCTGGACGCCGCCGCCCGCGGCTAACCGGCCCCCGGGTCGCGGGACCGGGCCCGGCGCGCGGACCCAGCACGAATACGACCGGTGCATCGGACCGCTGCCGCCCGATACCGTGGATGGGTGTCGGGAGACCTCCTCGATTTGATTCTGGTCGTGCTTGCGGCCGCGTTCGCGGTCGCCGGCTACCGGCAGGGTTTCATCGTCGGGGTCCTGAGCTGCATCGGGTTCCTGGCCGGGGCGGCCGTGGGCGCCACCTTCTCCCCGCGCGTCGCCACGTTCTTGGTGCACGAGCCCTCCCAGCAGGCGCTCGTGGCGATCATTCTGGTGTTCATCACCGCCATGGTCGGGCAGTTGCTCGCCTCCCTGCTCGGCGTGGTGGCCCGGTCCCACGTGACGTGGCGCCCGGTCGCGATGGTGGACTCGCTGGGCGGCGCCGCGGTGAGCGTGCTGTCTGTGCTGCTCATCGCCTGGTTCATCGGCTCGGCCGTGGTCCATGCGCCGTTTCCGGCGGTGGCGAGGCAAGTACGCAGCTCCGAGGTGCTCCGCGGGGTGAACGACTTCATGCCCCCCGGCGCGCTCACCATGTTCTCCGACTTCCGGCGCCTTCTGGACAAGAGCCCCTACACCCAGGTATTCGGCGCGCTCGGCATCAACGGCTCGGCGAACGTGCCGCCGCCGGACAAGGCCGTCCTGGACTGGCCAGCGGTGAAGAAGGACCGCGGCAGCATCGTGAAGATCACCGGTGAGGCGAGGAGGACCTGCAACCGGAGCCTGGAGGGCTCGGGCTTCGTGATCTCACCGCAGCACGTGCTGACCAACGCCCACGTCGTTGCGGGGATGACCATCGGGCCCTACGTCGGTTACGGCGGCAGCACCGCGCAGCCGGCAAAGGTCGTGCTCTTCGACCCGAACACCGACGTCGCGATCCTCTACGTGCCGGGCCTGTCCGCGCCGCCGTTGCGCTTCGCCGGGCAGGCGGGCCGGGGGAGCGGCGCCGTCGTTGCTGGCTATCCGGAGAACGGGGAGTTTCGGCCGGTGCCCGCCAGGGTCGGCTCGCAGTGGTCGGCTGACGGGCCGGATATCTACCAGACCGGCTCGGTGACCCGCGCCATCTACGCGGTGCGGGCGACGGTGGAGCCGGGCAACTCGGGCGGCCCGCTGCTGGCCAAGAGCGGCAGGGTTTACGGGGTGATCTTCGCGGCGTCCACGACCACACGCAACACCGGTTTCGCGCTTACCGCGAGCGCGGTCCAGGCCGACGTCCGGGCCGGTGCGAACGCCACAGTGAGCGTGTCCACCCAGGGCTGCCCGCGAGCCGGCTGAGCGGCGTCGGCGTACTGGGGGCCTCATGAACACGCGGTCAGGCTGAGGACGCGGCCCACCCCCAGGCGGGGACCGCACGAGCGTGCGGCCCTGCTGGCCCGGTGGGCGTGCCGCGGCCCCGGTCAGGGCCCGGCTGCCAGGCGTGCGGTCAGCGTTCCGGCCGCGGCGGCGCCATCCAGGTCGATGCGCGCGGCCATCTCCCGCGCGGCGCGGCAGACGCCGGCTGCCTCGATCCCGTGCGGCGGCGAGCCGGCATACCCGGCTACCAGGTCCGCTCCCCGGCGGAGCAGTGCTGCGGCGCCCCGGGCGTTCCCGCGCCGCGCGTGCGTAAGGCCGACCGCGATCTGGGCGAGCCCCTGCCACAGATCACGCTCGGCGGCGGGCGCGGACTTCCATGAGGCTTCGAGCACTTCGTGCGCGTGAAACGGGCGCTCGGAGTCGAGCAACTCCTGGGCAAGCTGGAGCGCCTCGGCCGGCGGGAGGACGAGATCGTCGGGGATCCGTTCGTCGCCGGCCGCGCCGCGTGGCAGCGGCCGGCCCAGCGCGTCACGTGGCCGGGCATTGCGAGCCCGCCCCGTCGCATCACGATCACGCCCGCCCGGGCCAGGGTCGCCTAGGGCAAGGTCGCCCAGGCCAGGGTCACGCGCGCTGGGAGCGTCCGGGCTGCGGACCCCGGGAGCGGAGGTGCCCGGAGTCTCGCTGCGCGGGGCTTCGCCGGGCGTTGCCCGGGCGGCCGGAGAGTCCTCCGGGCGCGGGCTCATCGCTCCGGCTCGGGGTCCGCCAGCCAGTTGCGGAGGGCGGAGTCGAACCTGTCCGGCTGCTCCTCCGGCAGGAAGTGCCCGGCGCCCTCGATGACGCGCCACCGGTAGGGCCCGTCCACGTAACGGGCCGAGGCCCGCGCGCTGCGGGTCGGCACGCATGGATCCATGGCCCCGTGCAAGTGCAGGGTGGGCACGCCGATCGGGGACCGCATGCGGTGCCCATACCGGATGCCGTCGGTCCGCAGCCAGGACCGGAGGAACCAGCGGTGATACTCCAGTGCCGAATGCGCCACCGACGGGATGACCATGGCGGCCCGGTACCGGCTTTCGGTTTCCCGGTCCGGCCACCCCGGCCCGGACCACGCCCGCAGCATCCGACCGACCTGCTCGGCGTTCTCCCGCACCAGCCAGGACTCGGGCAGCACCGGCAGCTGGAAGCCGAGCGTGCTCCCGTTCCGCCATCTCCGGCGCACCGGGCCGGCGAGCATATCGGCGCGCATCCGTAGCGGGTGCGCCGCCGACACGATGACCAGCCGCCGCACCACCTTCGGGTAGTAAGCGGCCATGGTCCAGGCCACCAGGGCGCCCCAGTCGTGCCCGACGACCACGGCATTGGCCTCGCCGAGGGCCCGGATCAGCCCGGCCGCGTCCGAGGCAGCGGTTATCAGGTCATAACCCCGGGGCGGCTTGTCGCTGCCACCATAACCGCGCATGTCGCTGGCGACGGCCCGGAAGCCCGCACCGGGCAGCGAGGTGAGCTGGCGCCGCCACGCCCACCAGAACTGCGGGAACCCGTGCAGCATGAGCACCAGCGGCCCGTCCCCGCTGTCCGCGATGTGGAACCGGCTGCCGTTCGCGCTGATCGAACGGTGCGACCACGGACCGTCGATATAGACCGCTGAGCCGCCGGTCACGGACATGGGGTCACCGCTGCACGGTCGCTGGCGGCCCCGGTGGGCCGGCGTCCTCATCGCGGCGCAGCATCGCGATGTCGTCCTGCAGCGACGCCCTGGTCTTGCTCAGGCCGGTCATCCGCCGCACCTTGAGGTAGACGATCCCCGCGCAGATCGCGGCGAGAAGCACCAGCGTCCCGGCGACGATCAGGAACGCGGCCCAGGCTGGCAGGCCAGCCGCGACCAGGCCGGCCGCCATGGCGAAGCACAGCATGACGAGCACGAGGAAGCAGGTGAAGGCGGCGATCGCCAGCAGCGCGCCGGACAGGCCCGCGCGCTGCAGGTCGGCGCGCAGCTCCGCCTTAGCCAGGTCGGTCTCGTACTTGACCAGCTGGGTGAGGTCCCGGATCGCTTCGGAGACAAGGTCGCCAACCGACCGGTCCTTCTCCTCCGCTGGCCTTGCGGCTGCGGGCTCGGCCATCGCGCTCTCTTCCCTCCTGCGCCCCCGAGTGCTGGGTCGCGCTGGCAACCTCCGTGCGGCACGCACTGCGCGGCGCATCCGCCGTCAATCCAGGCCGCGACCGGCCAGGGGCCGTGCGCAGCGATAACATGCCGCCTACGGCTGAGATCCTACGGGATGATCAACGCGCCGCTGGGCAGCATCGTAAGCGCTGCTGCTTGACTGGCGTGGGCAGTGAGCGCACAAGCGAACGGCGCTCCCGTAGGAGCGCCGTCGCTAGGCACGTCAGGCCCGGGTTACCAAGCGCACATTCACAGTGCCGGGTGGCCTGCCACGGCGGGCGCCGGAGGCCGGCGCCAATGCGCTGTGGCCGACTACCCTGGCTCGCCTCCCGCGGCTGGTCGCGCGTGGGTGCCCGGTTGCCGTGCCCGGACGCTAGGTCCGTAGAACCTTTGTACGACGGATCGGGCGGGCTGCATAGATGCTGTGCGGCACGAATTGGCGATCTTGATTGATCACGTCGCTTCTATTCCCCCGGTGGCGTCCCGGCGGGCGCTCCCACACGCCTCCAGGGTGGCGCCGGCGGGCGCTCTCACACGCCACTGAACGAGAGCACGGGCCACCCGCGGACCGTAGCGATACGGCGCAGTGCGCGGTCGGGATTCACCGCCCGGGGATGGCCAACGATCTCGAGCAGCGGCAGATCTGTCACCGAATCGCTGTAGGCGTAACAGTCGGGCAGCGAGTACCCGCGCTCGGCCGCTAGCCGGCGAACCTGAACCGCCTTCTCCTCGCCGTAGGCGTAGCACTCCATTTCGCCGGTGTAATGACCATTTGCGACCCTCATCCGGGTGGCGATCACGGACTCCACGCCAAGCAGGGCGCCGATCGGGGCGACAACCTCCTGCCCGCTGGTGCTCACGATGATGACGTCTTGCCCGGCGCCGCGGTGGTCGCTGAGCAGCGCCCAGGCTTCTGCGTACACGTAGGGGAGTATCAGTTCTTTCAGATGCTCGGTCACGATCTCGGTCACCCGGTCCACGGGCCAGCCCCGGCAGGCCTGCAAGGCGTGCGCCTTGAGTTTTTCCATCTGCCGGTGGTCCGCTCCGCTGACCCGGTAACGGAGCTGAGCGAGGGCGCCGCGCATCATGTCGGCGCGGCTGAGCAAGCCGTGCCGGTAGAGCGGGGGGCCAAATGCCAGCGTGCTCGACCGTGCGATCAGCGTTTTATCGAGGTCGAAGAACGCGGCCGTTGCAGAAAATCCAGAGTTCGTGGGTCCTGTGGCCTCGACGGGAGTGCTCACGATCCGGCAGCATAGGTGTTAAAGACCGGTAACCCATGGAATCTCCGCGTAGCCGATTGGTAACTTGGTCCTACGCGCATCTAGGCTCCCTTGGAAGACGGTTCTGGCGTCCGCACCCGGACCTGGACCGTTCGGCGACCCCCGCTCTCCCCCCCGGCGGGGGTCGCCCCTTTGCGGGGCAGGTTGGCCTGCTCGCGCGCCGGTCCCCCGCCTCCCCTCGTGCGGCTGGCCCGGGCGAGCCCCAGACGGTGCGTTCGACGCCTGTAGCCAGCCTCTTATCACGCGGCGGTCTCCAGACCGCCCGGCCCCGTTGACGCCTGGTTTGTCCGGTTGGGCCGTGCGTTCGCGTGATATCACGGGAAACGGCTCGAAGGCATGCGGCGGTCCACCCGTCACCCGCCAGGTGGGTGCGTGGGGGCGCCGCGGCTGGCGACGGTCCGCCCGAAACTAGGCGGCGGGCGGGCGCGGACGGTGGCCCGAGCTTAACGAGCTATGAGCCGCGACCGGCTCATCCTGCGCCCTGCCTCCGGCGGGCCTTATCGGCCCGGCCATGGGCGCCGTTCCCACTCGCCCCGTTACCCAGGTGAACCACGGCGAGCCGACCGGGTCCGGCGGCGGTCGCCGGGGCGCCGGCGAGCAGGGTCTCCAGCAGCACGAGCGCCCCGTCCTTGGCAAGCGGCTCGTTGCCGGTGCCGCATTTGGGTGACTGCACGCAGGACGGGCACCCGGCCTGGCACTCGCAACTGAGGATCGCCTCGGCGGTGGCGCGCAGCCAGGCCGCTGCCACCGCGAAGCCGCGCTCGGCGAACCCGGCGCCGCCCGCGTTCCCGTCGTAGACGAACACCGTCAGCAGCCCGGTGGCCGGGTGCAGGTCGGCGGATACGCCGCCGATATCCATGCGGTCGCAGGCGGCGAACAGCGGCAGCAGCCCGATGGCCGTGTGCTCTGCAGCATGCGCCGCTCCGGCGAGGTCCACGCCGCGGCGCAGCACGTTCTCCCGCTGGCCCGCGGAGATCGTCCACCAGACGGCCCGAGTGCGCAGCGCGCGCGGTGGCAGGTCGAGCGCCTCCTCGCCCAGCGGCTGCCCGGTCTCCGGGTTGCGCCGGGTGAACGAGCTCACCTGCCGCACCACATCCACCTCGCCGAAGTAAACGCTGGCCGGGCCCCAGGAGGCCCGCCGCAGTTCGCTGACCACGTCGATCCCGGTGATCTCGCGCGCGGACGTGGTGTAGCCGGGGTCGCCCGCCTCGACCAGCGCGACCCCTTCGTCCAGGTTCAGCGCGGTGACCAGGTAAAGCTCACCTTGATGCAGATAGACCGCGCCCGTGTGCACGAGGATGTGCGCCGAGGGCTGGTCCACCGTGCCTACCAGCCGGCCGGTGGCCTTCTCCACGATCTTGACCGGGTGGTTGCCCTCACCGCGCAGGCCGGGACCGTTGCCCCTGCCGCGCCTGGTCCAGTAGAGCCGGTGCCCGCGGCGGCGCAGCATGCCCGCGGCCACCAGGCCCTGCGCGGCCTGGCCCGCGGACGTGCCGAACAACTCGAGGTCGGCCTCGGTCAGCGGCAGCTCGGCAGCGGCGGCGCACAGGTGAGGCGCGAGCACGTAGGGGTTCTGCGGGTCGAGGACGGTGGACTCCACGGGCTGGTGCAGCAGCATCTCCGGATGGTGCACCAGGTAGGTGTCGAGGGGGTCATCCCTGGCGATCAGGACCGCAACCGCCGGCTGGCCTTCTCGGCCCGCCCGGCCCGCCTGCTGCCACAGCGCCGCCCGGCTGCCGGGCCAGCCCGCGATGAGCACGGCGTCCAGCCCGCAGATATTGACCCCGAGCTCGAGCGCCGTAGTGGCCGCGAGCCCCAGCAGGGCGCCCGTCCGCAGGGCTTCCTCCAGCTCGCGGCGGTCCTCGGGCAGGTACCCGGACCGGTAGGCGGCGATCCGGCGGCCCGGTCCGGTGAGCACCCGCAGGCCCGCCCCGGCTGCGCCGCCGGGCGCCGCCGCGGCGTTGTCTTGCTGCCCATTTGCCGCAGCGAGTGCTGACGCCCCCGCTGCCGCCCGAGGCTCTGGCACACCCGCTGCGCCGCCAGGCGTCGTCCCTGACGCGGTGCGGGCTGCTGTTCCGGCGCCGGCCCGCCGCCGCACGGTCCGGCCGTTTCCGGCCAGCGCGCGCCGGGCCGCGATGGCCACCGCCTCTGCGCCACGCCGGGACCGGGTGAAGGCCAGGCCGCGGACGTCATGCGCCACGAGGTCGGCCAGCAGCGTGGCGGCTTCGGCGGTCGCCGGGCGGCGCACCGGAGCGCCGCCCTCGCCCCGTGCGGCGGTCAGCGGCGGTTCCCACAGCCCGAACGTGAGCGGCCCGCGCGGGGCCGTGCTGTCGGTGATCTCCCTGGCCTCCGCCCCGGTGAGCAGGCGGGCGCAGTTCCCCGGCTCGCTGATGGTGGCCGACGCGAGCAGGAAAACCAGGCCACCCGGCGGGCCGGCACCTGCCCGGGTCCTGGCCGGATGACGCCGGGCGTGGTGGGCGGCTACCCGTTGCAGCCGCCGGAGCACGTGGGCGACGTGGGAGCCGAACACTCCGCGGTACCCATGGCACTCGTCCACGATCACGTAGTGCAGGCGGCCGAAGAACTCCCCCCACCTTGCATGCCGGGGCAGCAGCGCGTGATGCAGCATGTCCGGCGTGGTGAGCAGGTAGTTCGCGTGGGTGCGCGCCCGCTCGCGATCGGCGGCGTGGGTGTCACCGTCCACCACTGCGGCACACACTCCCGTGATGCCCAGCGCCTGAATGGTGCGCAACTGGTCGGCGGCCAGGGCCCGGGTCGGGGCCAGGTAGAGCACCGTGCTCCCGCCCAGCGCCGCGGTCAGCGCGGGCAGCAGGTAGCCCAGCGACTTGCCGGAGGCGGCGGGCGTCGCGATGATCACGTTGCTGCCGCGGTGGGCGTGCTCGGCCATGGCCGCCTGGTGCGCCCAGGGCTGGCCGACGCCCGCCTCGGTGAACGCCGCCGTGATCTCCTCCGGCGCCCACTCCGGCCAGGGAACGCCCTCCCCGGCGCGGGCGGCGATCTGCTCGATATGCATGAGCCTGCCGGACCGCGCGCCGCGGCGCAGAATGCGCGCGGCGGGTCCGGTGTCCCGTCCGCCGGGGTGCCTCATGCCAGGTTCCCTGTCGGCCGCCCACAGGAGCCCGGGGCGGTTGCGTGCGAGCAGCGATCGTATGCCTGTAGCGATGGTGCGAGCAACGCCTTCAGTCTGTCACTCACAGTGGAACAAGTCAGCGATTTCCACCGCACGGCCTGGGTAGTAAATGATGGCGTGGTTGCTGTACGTCTCGTCGGTGACCGTCCCCGCCCGCAACAATCCCGGGCACACCTCGCCGACGGGTACGAATCGGCCGCCTTTGGAGCAAGAAATGCCCACCGCGATGGCATAGGGAAGCGTGATCACGGTCATGCTGAAGGAGAGCCTGACGGGCAAGGGGATCGTGGCGCGGAGCGGCGGCTCGCTCACTTACGCTGTCCTCTGCCCCTCTGCCCCTCTGCCCCTCTGCCACGGCCCCGTGACCCGCCGTCATCATCTGAAACCCCTGGCAACAAACGCCACGCTGTGCCGCGGGCGGGATGCCGCGAAGCGTGAACTCGTGTAGACATGACGTCAGCGCGTGATTGAATGCGCGACGGGGTGTCCGTGCCTCGGGGAGGCAACGGGCAGGGGACGCCAACTCAGGCGACGACAGGAAGACCGCATCGCGCGGGAGGATTTGTGGACCTGAAGCTGGAGCATCACACGACGGACGGGATCGAAGTCGTCGATGTCGAGGGCGAGATCGACGTCTATACCGCCCCGCGGTTGCGTGAGCTTCTTATCGATCTGGTGAACGGTGGTCACTACCAGCTGGTGGTGAACATGGAGAAGGTGGAGTTTCTGGACTCCACCGGCCTGGGCGTGCTCGTCGGCGGGCTCAAGCGCGTTCGTGCCCACGACGGCTCGCTCGACCTGGTGTGCACCCAGGAGCGCATTCTGAAGATCTTCAGGATCACCGGGCTGACGAAGGTCTTCGGCATCCACGACAGCGTGGACGAGGCCATCGCCGCCCGGAAGTCGGAGAAGTGACGCTGCGCCGTCTCAAACGATGGCCACCGTGGAGATGACGTTCACGCCGCTGCCGGCGCACGTGCGCACGGCGCGGCTGGTAGCCACAGCGGTGGCGCGGCGCAGTGGCGTGCCGGAGGCGCTGCTCGACGAGGTCCGGCTCGCGGTGGGCGAGGCCTGCTCCCGGGCGGTCGAGGTGCACCAGGAGCACTGCCCGGGCGAGCCGGTCCGGGTCGCGCTGACCGGTACCCAAGAGCGGTTCGAGGTGGTGGTGACGAACACCGCCGCCGTGGGTGACGATGGCATGGCGTGGCCGCCGGAGCCCGCCACGGGCCGAGACGGGCAGGATCCGGCCACGCTGCCCGCGCAACTCGGCCTCGCCGTGATCGCCGGGCTGGCGGACGACGTCCAGGTGTCGCGGAACGGTGACGGCCTCAGCATCCGAATGAGCTGGCCGGCTGGGACCCCTGCGGGCTGACCCGTCGCCCCAGGGGCCGGCAACCGCCCCGGGCCGCCAACCGGCCCGGCGGCCAGCCGGGCCAGTGCCGGCGCTAGCGCAGAGCCGCAGGCGGGTGGGCGTGGGAGACCGATTTGTGGTTACCTTGGCTTGACCAAACGCATCGCGCTGCTCCGGCGGAACTGACCCCGCCTAGCCATCCGCTGGCGGGCATGCGTAGACTCCCGGGTCTGTCCTGGTGGCTTTTGCCTTTGTCCAGTGTGCTCGGCGCCTGGATGCCGTGGCTGTTGCCCGGAGGGCGTTACCGCGCGCGAAGACCCGTGCGCTTGTCGAGGAGGACTGATGACAGGGCATAACCTCGCCGCAGGCGGTGAGGCGGTCACTGTAACCGGCAGCAACCTGACCCTGATTGTGGTCGTCGCAGTGGTCGCGCTGCTCGCGCTCGCCGTGGCGGGCTACCT
This sequence comes from uncultured Actinomycetes bacterium, assembly GCA_963734725.1. Taxonomy (GTDB): domain Bacteria; phylum Actinomycetota; class Actinomycetes; order Streptosporangiales; family Streptosporangiaceae; genus DASXKD01. Next base: position 101,393 of record CAVTIX010000017.1, on the reverse strand, counting down.
GGTGCGGGACGTGCTCGCGGCCAGCCGAGGCACGGCCAAGATGCAAGAAATCGCCCGTGCTGTGCAGGAAGGGGCCGCGGCCTATCTGCGGCGCCAGTTCCGCACCCTCGGCGTGTTCGTCGTACTGATCTTCTTCGTGCTGCTCCTGCTTCCCGCCGACGGCGCGGGCGTGCGGTGGGGCCGGTCGGTGTTCTTCGTGGTCGGCGCGGTGTTCTCGGCGCTGACCGGGTTCACCGGCATGTCGCTGACGGTGCGCGGCAACGTGCGGGTGGCGGCCGCGGCACGCGAAAGCGGGGAGAAGCGCGCCATGCGGATCGCCTTCCGCACCGGCGGCGTGGCCGGCATGTTCACCGTGGGGCTGGGCCTGTTCGGCGCCGCGTTGGTCGTGCTTATTTACAAGGGGAACGCGCCGAGCGTGCTGGAGGGCTTCGGCTTCGGCGCGGCGCTGCTGGCCATGTTCATGCGGGTCGGCGGCGGCATCTACACCAAGGCCGCCGACGTGGGCGCGGACCTGGTCGGCAAGGTCGAGAAGGGCATCCCCGAAGACGACCCGCGCAACGCCGCCACGATCGCCGACAACGTGGGCGACAACGTGGGCGACTGCGCGGGCATGGCGGCGGACCTGTTCGAGTCCTACGCGGTCATGCTGGTCGCCGCGCTGATCCTCGGCAAGGTGGCGTTCGGCAACTACGGCCTGGTCTTCCCGCTGATCGTGCCGATGCTCGGCGTCATCACCGCGGTGATCGGCATCTTCGCGGTCGCCCCGCGCAAGGGTGACCGCAGCGGCATGACCGCCATCAACCGCGGCTTCTTCATCTCGGCCGTCGTCTCGCTGATTCTTGTCGTCGGCGCGGCGTTCTGGTACCTGCCGGACTCCTACCGCAAGCTGACCGGCGTCACCGACCGCGGCATCCTGTCCCACGGCGGCAATCCGCAGTGGCTCGCCATCGGCGCGGTGATCATCGGCCTGGTGCTGGCCAGCGCCATCCAGCTGCTCACCGGGTACTTCACCGAGACCAACCGCAAGCCGGTCAAGGAGATCGGGGAAAGCTCGCTGACGGGCGCCGCGACCGTCATCCTGTCCGGCGTCGCGACCGGCATGGAGTCCGCGGTCTACGCCGCGCTGCTCATAGGCGGCGCGGTCTACGGCGCCTTCCTGCTCGGCACCGGCAGCGCGACGCTCGCCTTGTTCGCGGTGGCGCTGGCCGGCACCGGCCTGCTCACCACGGTGGGCGTCATCGTCTCCATGGACTCCTTCGGACCGGTGACCGACAACGCCCAGGGCATCGCGGAGATGTCCGGGGACGTCGAGGGTGAGGCGGCGGTGGCGCTCACCCACCTGGACGCGGTGGGCAACACCACCAAAGCCATCACCAAGGGCATCGCGATCGCCACCGCGGTCCTCGCGGCCACGGCCCTGTTCGGCGCGTTCCGCACCACGGTGGAAACCGCCCTGGGCAGCGCCCGCGGGAGCTTCAGCCTGTCGGTCGACAAGCCGAACGTGCTCCTCGGCGTGATCATCGGCGCCGCCGTGGTGTTCATGTTCTGCAGCCTGCTCATCCGGGCGGTGGGCCGGGCGGCGCAGCGCGTCGTCATCGAGGTGCGCAACCAGTTCCGCGACCACCCAGGGATCATGGACTACACCGAGAAGCCCGACTACGCGCGGGTGGTGGACATCTGCACCCGCGACTCGCTCCAGGAGCTGGCCACGCCCGGGCTGCTGGCGGTGCTGGCGCCCATCGCGGTCGGGTTCGCCTTCGGCTACGCGCCGCTCGGCTCCTACCTGGCCGGGGCCATCGCGGCCGGGGTGCTGATGGCGGTGTTCCTCGCCAACTCCGGCGGCGCCTGGGACAACGCCAAGAAGCTGGTGGAGGACGGGAACTACGGCGGCAAGGGTTCCGAGGCGCACGCCGCCACGGTCATCGGTGACACCGTCGGGGACCCGTTCAAGGACACGGCCGGCCCGGCGATCAACCCGCTGCTCAAGGTGATGAACCTGGTCTCCCTGCTGGTCGCCACCAGCGTGGTCAAGTACAGCCACAACGTGGGCCTGCGGGTCGGCGTGTCCATCGTCGCGATAGCCATCGTGGTGGCGGCGGTCGTGATCTCCAAGCGGCGCTCGTCCGGCCTGTCGGCTGGCGAGCCCGCGCAAGGAACCGCGGCCGTGACGGCATCGGGGCCAGGCAGCGCACCCGTGCCCCCGCCGGGCGGCGACAACGGGACCGCCCCGGCCGAGCACTCCCAGCAGACGACCACCTAGCCGGGCCAGCCCTCCTCTCTCGTTCATGATCACGGTCTGCCGCGGCGCGACGGCAGGCAAGGCGAACGGCAACAGGTCGGCCGTGAGGGCGCCGCTGCGGTTTGACGGTGCTCGGCGGTGGGGAAGCGACGGGGATGGACAGGCACACGCTGGTGGTGGTGCGGCACGCCAAGGCGGCCGGCGAGCCGGGGGTCAACGACATGCAGCGCCCGCTGACCGGCCGCGGCCGCCGGGACGCCGCCGCGGCAGGGCGGTGGCTGCTGAACCAAGGCATCACGCCCGACCTGGTGCTGTGTTCCTCCTCCCGCCGTACCCAGGAGACCTGGGACCAGATGAGCGCGGCCATGGGAGCGGCGGCGCCGGGCGCCGGCGCGGTGAGCTTCGAATCCCGGGTCTACGACGCGGGCGCCCAGGACCTGCTGGACCTGGTCAACGAGCAGCCGAACGACGCGCAGACCATGCTCACCGTGGGGCACAACCCGGCCTCGGCGCACCTGGTCACCTGGCTGACCGGGCGCTCGGACATCGCGTTCCCCGCCTGCGCGCTGGCGGTCATCCGGCTCGGCGAAAGCTGGGCGGCCGTGGCGCCGGGCGGCGGCGAACTGGCCACGCTCTGGGCGCCGGGCCCGGTCGCATAACGCTGTCGCTGGGTTCCCTCGCTCCGGCGTCCCGCGCAGCCCGCTCAGCCACCTGCGGCGGGGCCGTCGTGGGCCTCCGCCTCATCGCGAGACACCCCGAGCAGGTAGAGCACGGTATCCAAGTACGGCACGCTCACCGACGCGTCGGCGGCGTCCCGGACCGCCTGCTTGGCGTTGAACGCGATGCCCATCCCCGCGGCGGTGATCATGTCGAGGTCGTTGGCGCCGTCCCCGACCGCGACCGTCTGGCTGAGCGGGACCCCGGCCTGTTCGGCGAACTGCCGCAGCGCCGCCGCCTTGCCTGCGCGGTCGATCACCGGGCCGGTCAGGTGCCCGGTGAGCTTTCCTCCGGCGATCTCCAAGGTGTTCGCGGCCGCGTAGTCGAGCCCAAGGTCGGCCACCAGGGCGTTGGTGAGCTGTGAGAATCCCCCGCTCACGATGCCGCAGCGAAAGCCCAGGTGACGCAGGGTCTTGATGAGCGTACGGGCGCCCGGCGCCAGAGTGACCTCCCGGCGGACCTCGTCGAGCACGCTGGCATCCAGCCCGGCGAGCAGCGCCACCCGCTCGCGCAGCGCCGTGGCGAAGTCGACATGGCCGCGCATCGCGGATGCCGTGATCTTGGCAACCTGCTCCGCGCAGCCGGCCCGGGCCGCCAGCAGGTCGATGACCTCGGCAGAGACCAGCGTGGAGTCGACGTCCATGACGATCAGCCGCATCGCCCGCCGGTGCAGCCCGCCCCGCTGGACCGCCACATCGACCCGCTGCTGCACCGCCTCGCTGGTGAGCGCGGCACGCAGCGCATCCGGGTCGGCGCCAGACACGTCCAGCTCGATGCAGGTGACGGGGCGGTCGGCGAGCCGGTCGATCCGGTCGATGTTCGCGCCGCTGGCGGCGATCCGGCTGGCGATCGCGGCCACCGCGCTCGGCAGCAGCGGACTGCCCACCACGGTGACGTGCAGCCGCCCGCGCCGGCGCGGCAGCTCACCCCAGCCGGTGGTGATCTCCGCGTCCATGCCCAGGTCCGCGGCCAGCGCCCGGACACCGCGGTGGATCCCGGTGAGGTCCGGGTCGCCCCCGCCGGCGAGCAGCACGCCGAGGACCAGCCGCCCGCGGATGACCACTTGCTCGATGTCCTCGACGGTCAGCTCGTGGCCGGCCAGTTCGGCGAACAGCCGGGAGGTGACCCCGGGCCGGTCACGGCCGGTCAGGGTCACCAGGACGGTGGTGCGCTCAGTAGTCATCGCGCGTAACGCTACCGCCAGCCCGGGCCTCGCCAGGCCGCAGTCAAGGCAGCAGCAGGTGCACGTCGCCGAACTCGTGCCAGAGGTAGGAGTGTTGCACCGCGGCGGTGTAGCACCGGCGGAGCAGTTCGGCCCCGGCGAATGCGTTCAGCATCAAAAGATGGGTGGATCGCGGCTCGTGCAGCCCGGTGAACAGAGCATCCGCCACCCGCGGCGGAGTTTGCGGCGTCACCAGGTGGTGCGTCCAGCCGGACGACGCGGGCAGCGGGGCGCCCGCCCCCTGCTCGCGGGCGGCCGCCGCCGTTTCCAGCGCGCGCACCACGGTGGTGCCCACCGCGACCACCCGGCCGCCGGCCTGCCGGGTCGCGTCTACCAGCCGGGCGGTGGCCGGCGGGACGTCGTACGGCTCCGGGTAGGGTTCCTCGCCGCCTTCCAGCGAGGACACGCCGGTATGCAGCGTGATCGGCGCGATCGTGATGCCGCGCACCACCAGCCGGGCGATCATCTCGGCGGTGAACGGCCGGCTGGCGCTCGGCATCTCGGCGCTGCCGGGCGTTGTGCCGAAGACCGTCTGGTACGCCTGTGCGGGCCAGTCCGAGGCGACATAGGAGTAGTGGATGAACGAGCCGTGCCGCAGCAGGTAGGGCACCACGGCCGTGGACAGCCGCACCCGCCACAGCCGCCCGGTGACCCGTTCCGTCAGCGTCACGACCGCGCCGCCGGGCAGCGGCAGCGCCTGGCCCGGCGAGCCGCCGGCGTAAGGCTGGGTGGCGTGGCCGCGCACGGCCCGCAGCTCGGCCAGCCAGCTGCCGTCCGGCAGCGACGTAGAAAAGTGCATAACGAGCCCGGGGCCGGCCCGGACCGCGGCCGGCAAGGTAGCCGAGGTGTTGACCACGACCAGGTCCCCGGGCAGCAGGAGGCCCGGCAGGTCGGTGAACGGGTGGTGGGTGATCTCGCCGGTGCGGCGGCGGCTCACCAGCATGCGGACCGCGTCCCGGGGAATGCCGCGCGCCTCCGGCGGCTCGCTGGCCTCCAGCGCGGGTGGCAGCTCGAAGTCGGCTAGGGCGGTCATGACCGCCCCGGTCCGCCGAGCACGGGTTCCGCGCCGGGCGCCGCGCCCGCCCGGTCGTCAGCCGCCGGGCCACTGGCCGCCGGGCCACTGGCCGCCGGGTCAGTGGCCGCTGGGTCAGTGGCCGCCGCGCCCGCCGGCATGAGGTCGGCGGCCCGGTACCGCCCGCTTGGCATCCGCTCGCTGATCAGCCTGCGGAACGCGGGCGCCACCGACTCGGGCAGCGGCCGGTCGGAGATGTCCTCGCCGGGGAACGCGTCCTGGTGCATCTGAGTGCGCAGGTCTCCCGGGTCCACCCGCCAGACCCGGACCGCGACCTCCTCGGCGGCCAGGACGTTGCAGGCCTGCTCGAGCGCGGCCTTGGCGGCGCCGTAGCCGCCCCACCCCGCGTACGCCTCGACCGCGGCATCGGAGGTGATGCTGAGCACGGCGCCGCCGCGCTCACGCAGGGCCGGCAGCAGCAACTGGGTGAGCGCGATCGGGGCGAGCACGTTGACCTCGAAAGCCGTGCGCAGCTCGTCGAGCGGGAAGTCGGCGATAGCGGGCAGCGGGCTGGGGCCCAGCGTGCCGGCGTTGTTGATGAGCAGGTCCGGGCCGCCCAGGGCGTCGGCCGCGCGGCGCAGGTCGCCGCGGTGCGCTGGGTCGGTGATGTCCCCGGCGAGCGCGCTGACGACCGCGCCGGCTGGCAGCCCGGCCATGGCCGCCCGCAGGGCATCGCCGTTCCTCGCGTTGACCACGAGCCGGTACCCGTCTTCGGCAAGGGCGCGCGCGAGCGCGCGGCCGAGGCCGCGGGACGCCCCGGTCACCATGGCGACCCGGGCCGCCCGGGGAGGGCCGGGCCCGTTGGCAACTTGTGTTTCGGTCATGCGATCGAAGCTAGGCGGGCCTCCCGGAAGCGGCATCGGCCGTGCGGGCCGGGCGTCCTGGGACATTGGTCGTAGGACCGGCGCCCGATCCGGCGGGCGCCCCCGCGCCGGTACCGTCAGGGTGTGGGCAAGGAAAGTCCCGTGGCCGCTGCCGGACCTGGCCTCGCGACCGCTGCCGCCGCCGAACAGGACGAGGTGCTCCGCCGGGTCAGCGCGGCGGTCCTCGCGGTCACCAGGGAGCTGTCCGTCGGTGACGTGCTCCAGGTAATCGTGCGCTCGGTCCGTTCCCTGTCCGGCGCCAGGTACGCGGCGCTGGGCGTGCCCGACGACCGCGGGTCGTTCGCCGAATTCGTGGTGGACGGCATCTCGGAGCGGTGGCGCAAGGCGATCGGCCCGCTGCCCCGCCAGCACGGCATGCTGGGCGTCGTGCTCCGCGAGGGGCAGCCGCTGCGGCTGGCCGACATCCGCGCCGATCCCCGGTTCGAGGGGGACTGGCCGTCGGCCCACCCCGACCTCGTGGACATCCTCGGCGTGCCGATCAAGGACGGCGGCCGGGTGCTCGGCTTCATCTTCGCCGCCAACAAAGCATCCGGCGGCGGGTTCACCGCGCGCGACGAGGAGGTCCTTGCGCTGTTCGCCGCGCACGCCGCGATCGCGCTGACCAACGCCCGCCTCTACGAGCAGGCCCGCCAGCTTTCCGTGCTGGAAGAACGCGCCCGGCTGGCCAGGGACCTGCACGATGCGGTGTCGCAGAAGCTGTTCAGCATCCGGGTCAAGGCACGCGCCGCGTCCGTGCTGGCGGGCCGGGACCCGGCGAGCGGGGACACCGACCGCGCGGCGGCGGAGATGGAGAGCGTGGCCGCGCTGGCCGGTGACGCCCAGGCCGAACTGCGCGCGGTCATCGACGGGCTGGCGCCGCCGGAGATCTCTGAGGGCGGCCTGGCCGGATCGCTGCGCAGGTACGCGCTGCTCGCGGGCAAGGCACACGGGGTGCGGGTGCGGTTCGCCGCGGACGACCTGCCACCGCTCGGGGCGGACCGGGAGGCTGCCCTCTACCGGATCGCCCAGGAAGCGCTGCACAACGCGCTGCGCCATTCCGGTGCGGCTGAGGTCATTGTGTCGGTGCGCGCGGCGGCCAGGAAGGTCATCCTGGAGGTGAGCGACCAGGGCAAGGGCTTCGTCCCGGAACTGGCGACTGGTGGCCGCGGCCTGCCGTCGCTGCGGGAACGCGCCGCCGGGGCGGGCGCGACGCTGACGGTCCGCTCCGCGCCCGGGCAGGGCACGACGGTGCGGCTGGTCGTGCCGGTAGGCCGGAGCGGAACCGGAGGGCGGCGGTGAGCGTGCCAAGGTCCGGGAAGATCACCGTTCTGATCGCCGATGACCACCCCGTGGTCCGGCAGGGGCTGCGGGTCCTGCTCAGCCTGCAAAGCGACATCGAAGTGGTGGGCGAGGCCAGCGACGGCGCCGAAGCCGTCGAGCTGGCCGCGGCGGTGGCGCCGGACGTGGTGCTGCTCGACCTCAAGCTGCCCGGGCTGGACGGGCTCGGCGTGCTGGCGGAACTGCGGGACGCCGGGCTGCCGGCCCGCGTGCTGGTGCTCACCAGCGTCGCCGGTCCCGCGTCGGTGACCGTGGCGATGCGGGCCGGCGCGGCGGGCTTCCTGTACAAGGACGTGGACCCGGACGCGCTTGTCCGGGCGGTCCGGTCGGTACACGACGGGCACACCGTCCTGGCCCCCGAGGCCGCAGGGACGCTGGTGCAGTCCCGGGCAAGGTCCGCGGCCGTGGGCGGCCTGGACGCGCTGACGGCACGGGAGCGGGAGGTGCTTGCCCAGATCGCCGAGGGCCGGTCCAACAGGGAGATCGCGCGCCTGCTGCATGTGTCGGAGAAGACGGTGAAAACGCACGTCAGCTCGGTCCTCGCCAAGCTCGGCGTGGCCGATCGCACCCAGGCGGCGCTGTATGCGGTGCGCAACTCGCCGGCTTGAACAAGCCGTCCGCGCACAGCGCCTTGGCGGCATGGCTCATGACGTAGGTTCATCCTGACGGGTGCCAGTGAAGGGAGCCGGATGTCCGACGAGGTGCTGCGGTTGCGGGGGGTCGGCGTCCGTAAGGGCGGCTCGATGCTCATCCGCGACGTCACCTGGACCGTCCGCGCCGACGAGCGCTGGGTGATCATCGGCCCGAACGGCGCGGGCAAGACAACCCTGCTCCAGGTCGCGGCGGCGCAGTTGTACCCCACCGAGGGCAGCGCACGGATTCTGGGCGAACGGATCGGCGCGACCGACGTGTTCGAACTGCGGCCCCGGATCGGGCTGGCCAGTGCGGCCCTCGCGGATCGGGTGCCGCCCAATGAGAAAGTGATCGACCTGGTCCTCACCGCCGCCTACGCGATCGTCGGGCGGTGGAAGGAGGACTACGACTCCACTGATGTCACCCGGGCGGTGGAGCTGCTGGACGCGCTGGGCTGCGCGCACCTGATCCGCCGCAGGTTCGGGACGTTGTCGGAGGGGGAGCGCAAGCGGGTCCAGATCGCCCGCGCGCTGATGCCCGACCCGGAGCTGCTGTTTCTCGACGAGCCCGCGGCGGGCCTGGACCTCGGCGGCCGGGAGGACCTGGTCCGCCGGATCGCGCGGCTCGCCGCCGACGGGACCGCGTCCACCATGGTGATGGTGACCCACCACGTCGAAGAGGTGCCGGCCGGGTTCACCCACGCGATGCTCATGCGCCGCGGCGCCGTGCTCGCGGCAGGGCGGCTGGAGCGCGTGTTCACCGAGGCGAACCTGTCCAAGTGCTTCGGCGTGCCGTTGGCCATCGAGCACCGCAACTCCCGCTGGTCCGCGCGAACCCTGCTTTAGTGCGGCAGGGCTGGATCTCTGCCAAACCATAGATTTGCGGCCGGTGCTATTGGGGCAGAAGAAAGGTATGCGCCGCATCGGCCGAGACGTGGGCCGCCTGGCATCCGGGCGGCAGCGATGAAGGGTGACCGGGTCGAGATCGTCATCGACGCGGGCGGTGGCGGCACGAAGACGTACGAGGTCGCCGCGACCCGGGCCGGCCGCCGGGTCGAGGTGGTCAACCGGCGCGGCGTGATAGAGGTCAACGAGGTGACGCGCAGCGGCGTGGTGGTACGGACGGCCCGGTTCATGTCCAGCCGGATACTCGCCCTGGTGGAGCACCCCGCGCCCCGGCGTCCCGAACTGCCGGGGGAGCGCGCTGCCGGGAACGGGCCGGCGGACTAGACATTAGTCCCAGATTTGAGAACGTTAGCAGCACTGCGGGCGCCGGGCGGGTGCCGGTGAACGCCGTCGGCGGCCCCGACAGGCTTATAGATGTGAGTCTGGTGTTCAAAGAGCAACACCAAGCTCACAGTCATGACCGGCATGGGCCGCGGTGCCTGTTGTAGACGGGGTGGATGTTGCGGAATGCGACCGCTGAGGTCGCGTTCCTCGACGGAGACCGCCAGCCCACGGGCCGGACTGCCGCCGCCATCAGGCTGTGAGCCGCCGTTGGCGTCTGACATGATCGAGGGACGATGAGCAGCCCCAGGACCCGCCGGTTCCCCGTGACTGTCACCCGTCTCCCGACCGTTCGATGCCAGCTTTGCCAGCGCACCTTGGCAACCAAGCCTGGCCAGGCCAGCACGGTGCTGACGGAGCACTACCGCCGGGAACATCCCGAAGTGCTCGACGCCGCGGCCAACCGGCCAAACTGAACGACGCCGCCAGCAGCCGGTGGCCCTGGTTGCCGATCACGCCCCCGGGCAAACCACCGCTGCCGGCGGGCGCCGCCCTCGGCGTGCCACCTGGACTCTGGCACCGCCCGGCGCCAGAATCATGGGCGTCAGGTACCGCCGGGCGGGCGGGTGCGATTGCCGTAAGGCACGAAAGCCTGTGGAGTCCGTGTAAGGCCAGCGTGCAGCGCTGGCGGTGGACTGTGAAGCAGGAAGCCCAGAAGCGCCGCATGCGCGGCGCAGGCTGAACCCCAGCGTTCATGCTGGGGGGCGCGTCAACGCCTCAGGAAACCGCGTTCCACCGCTTGCGCGATCATCGCCCTGGCGTAGCCGCCCAGGGCCGGCGACCCCTCCTCGATCAGCTCCACCTTGGACAGCACCTGGTCGAGGGGCACGTCGTGCGCCACCCAGGTGCCGCCGTCGGTCTGCATGTTCAGCAGCATCGGCTGCAGCCGGTCCAGGGCCCGGGCGAATCGGGCCTCCGGCGTGCGGCGTTCCTCAAACTCGTCCCATAGCGCACGCGCCGCTGCGGCCTGGGGCGCTGGCAGCAGGGCGAATATCCGGTCGGCGGCGGCGGCCTCGGCCACCTCCTGGCGGGCGTGCGCCGCGCTGTCGGAGTACAAGAAGAGATCGCCCGCGTCGATCTCCACCAGGTCGTGCACCACCACCATGGCCACCACCCGGCCAAGGTCGGTGCCCGCCGGGGCGTGCCCGCCCAGCGCCAGCGCCATCAGGGCCAAGTGCCAGGAGTGCTCGGCGGAGTTCTCCTGCCGGGTTCCGTCGGTGATCCGGCTTTGCCTGGCCACAGTCTTCAGCCGGTCGGCTTCGAGCACGAACCGGATCCGCCGCTCCAGCGACTCTTCATCCAGCGACTCGCGCTCCGGCGGTGCCTGCTCCGGCGGCTCCCGTTCCCGTGGCTCGTGCCCCGGCGGCCCGTCTTCCGGCGGTTCGTGCTGCAACGGTTCGTCAGCGCCCATCTCACCAGGATCCCCCGAGTCCGCGGCGGCGCGCCCGCCCCGGTGGCCGGATGCCATCAGCCGCCGGGCAGGCCAACCCGGGCCTCGTTACGCATCCTCGCCTTTTAACCTCTCGTTTCCTTGAATCGATCGAACCCGGAGTAGCCTCGGGGAAATGACCGACGCCGACCGGCTTCGCGAGGCCGGGCGCCCGGCCGCGTACGAGGCCCGGGCCGGCGATAGCCGGCACCACATCGTGTGCCGGGCCTGCGGCGCCGCCACCGGCGTTGACCGCATGGCCGGCCGCGCGCCGTGCCTGGCGCCCAGGACCGGCGCCGGGTTTGCCATCGACGAGGCACAGGTCACGTTCTGGGGGCTGTGCCCCCGCTGCCGGGCAACCACGAGCGGGCCAGCGGCGCCGGCAGATGGCCGGCGCAGCTAGCCGCCGGGAGTCACTCGTCGCGCAGCCTGATCAGGTGCTTGCGGAACACCTGCTCCACCCGCCCGTAGAAGTTGACGATCAGCCTGAGTTCGTCGTCGGAGTACCGGGTCGCCATCTCCCGCCAGTCCCGGAGCATCGGCGCGAAGACGCTCGCCACGTCGCTTACCGCTTTGTCCAGGGAGAGCCGGACCACCACGCGCCGGCGATCGTGCGGGTCCCGCTCCCGGCGCACGAAGCCGGCCTCCTCCAGCCTGTCGATCACGCCGGTGATCGAGGCGGTGGTCAGGCCGGTGGCCTTGGCCAGCTCTCCTGCCGTCATGTGCCCGCTGAAGCTGAGGATGTTCAGGCAGTTCAGGTCGGTGTTGTTGATGCCGATCCGGTCCGCCGCGGCCTGGCCCATGAGCTGCATCAGGGAGCCGGTCCGGCGCATCGCCGTCGCGAACGCCACTTCGAGTTCGGCCCGCTCCGGCGGCCCGATTCCGCTGGTCGGTGACTCTGGCCAGGGCAGCTCCCACCCCGCCCGGCTCAGTTCCTCGAGGCTTTGCTGCGTGGTGCTGTCCTTGACACCCTGCCCGGCCGCGCCCTGCGGCCCGGCGCCCGCCTGCCGGGCGGCCTGCTCTGTCGCGCCCTGCGGCCCGGCCTCCTGCCCGGCGGCCGGCTCAGCGGCGCCCTGTTGCCCGGAGGACTGTTGCCCGGAGGACTGCTCAGCGGCGCTCTGCTGGCCCATAGCCGCCCCGGCTACGTCTCCAGACATACTTCACCTTCTTATTATCTAATTAAGCTAGATATCTGGCTTACGAGATGGTAGCTTCCCAAGTGTAGTTGGAAACCTCCTGATAGCGGAGACGACGATGACTTCGGATGCTCAGATCCTGGCGCCTCCCGCGGCTGCGGGCGAGGGCGCCGACCCACGGCGTTGGCTAACGCTCATCATCTTGTTGCTAGCCGCGTTCATGAACCTGCTCGACGTCTCGATCGTGAACATCGCGATCCCGTCCATCCAGCGGGACCTCAACGCCAGCTACGCCGACGTGCAGTGGGCGCTGGCCGGGTACACGCTGGCTTACGCCCTGGTCCTGATCACCGGTGGCCGGCTCGGTGACACGTTCGGCCGCAAACGGCTGTTCCTCATCGGCGTGTCCGGCTTCACCATCATGTCGGCGCTGTGCGGCGCCGCGCAGAGCCCGGGCCAGCTCATCGCCTTCCGGGTCGCCCAGGGCGCCATGGGCGCGATCATGGTGCCGCAGGTGCTGGCCGTCATTCAGGTGATCTTCCCGCCTGCGGAGCGGATCAAGGCGCTGGCCGGGTTCGGCATCACCGCGGGCCTCGGCACGGTGAGCGGGCCGCTGCTTGGCGGGCTGCTCATCCAGCACAACCTGTTCGGCCTGACCTGGCGGCCCATCTTCCTGATCAACGTCCCGGTCGGCATTCTCGCCGTGATCGCGTCCGCGGCGCTGGTCCGCGAGTCGCGGTCCGACCGCCCGCCGAAGCTGGACCCGATCGGCGTCGTCCTAGTGAGCGCGGCGCTGCTGCTGCTGCTCTACCCCCTGGTCCAGGGGCGCCAGCTCGGCTGGCCCGGCTGGACGTTCGTGTCGATGGCCGCTTCGGCGCCGGTCCTTGCGCTGTTCATCTGGTGGGAACAGGTCAAGACGCGCCGGGACGGCTCACCACTGGTGCCGCTGCGGCTGTTCAGCCACCGTGAGTTCAGCGTGGGGATGGCCATCGCGATGACGTTCTTCCTGGGGATCGCCTCGTTCGGGCTGGTGCTGACCCTGTTCCTGCAGCTCGGCCTGGGCTTCACCCCGCTACACGCCGGGGTCACCTTCCTCCCGTTCTCGCTGGGCGTCCTGGCTTCCTCCGGCGCCGCCGCCCGGCTCGCCCCCCGGTTCGGCCGCGGCGTGACGATGGCCGGCGCGCTCATCATGGCCGCGGCGATGACCGGCCTGATCGTAGCCGTGCATCACTACGGCGCCGCGGTGACCACCTGGGAACTGGTGCCCGGCCTGGTCGGCGCGGGCCTCGGGCTTGGCGCCGTCATCGCGCCGCTGGCCGACATCGTGCTGGACCGGGTGCCGCACCAGGATGCGGGTTCTGCCTCCGGCGTGTTCAACACCGGGCTCCAGCTCGGCAACTCGATCGGCATCGCGGTGATCGGCGTGATCTTCTTCGCGCTGCTCGGCAGCCAGTCCGGGCCGGCGGCGAGCACCGTCGCGCCGGCGCTGCGCACGCAGGTCGTCGCCGCAGGGGTTCCGGCGCAGAACGCGGTGCGCCTGGAGGCCCAGTTCCGGACCTGCCTGCACGACCGGCTGGTGGCCTCCGACCCGACCATCACCCCGGCGTCCTGCAAGCCGCCTGCGGGCGTGGTGCTCTCGCCGGCCGTGCGCGGAATCGTCGCCGGCGCCGGAATCAGCGCGGTGCGGGATGATTTCGCCGCCTCGCTCGTCCGCACCCTGTGGTTCCAGGTTGGCGTGTTCGTCCTGGCTTTCCTGATGATGCTGGCCTGGCCGCGCGGCGCGGGCCGGAAGGCCACCGCGCCCGGCGACGCTGGGTCGGCGGCCGGGGCGCAGAGCGCCGAGGTGGCGGCCGGGCGGCAGAGCGCCGAGGTGACCGCTGGCCAGGCTGCCCTGCACGCGGCGGGGGCCGGGCCGGGCGGACCGGCAGCGGCGGCGGCTGGGCCGGGCGTATCGGCCGCGGCCAGCAACGGGCAGGTCACCTGACCGGCCCGGCGCAGAAATCGGCGGCAGCCGGGGATTCCACCTGTCCCCGGCTGCCTTCGTGTTCCTCTGCCCGGGATGGGCGCGGTCAGTCCTGCGCTTTCTGCCCCGGGCGGCGCGCCTGCGTGTCAGCAGGCCGTGGCGTGCTCAGTCCTGGCCGTTGGCGATGGCCGCGTGCACCTCGCCCTGGCGTGCGGCCAGTTCGGCCTCGTACTTGTGCCGATCGACCTCCTCGGCGATCCGCTCGTCGTCGGCCATCAGGACCTCGAGGTCGGTGTTCGCCGCGTCGAGGACGCCCAGGTCGGTGTAGGCCTGCTGGACCTTGGGGCCCCATAGCCCAATGTCCTTGACGCATGGCACGATCCGGCTGAACAGCAGCGTGCGGAACGCCTGCTGGATCGGCGAGTGCTCGGTGAACTCCAGGCACTCATCCACGTCGAAGCCCATCCGCTCCCACACCTCCTGCGCCCGGAACCGGTTCCGCATGAGGTAACAGCCCTCGACGACGAACTCCTCGCGCTCGGCCCGCTCGCGGGCGGTCAGCTCGCGGTAGTAGTCGCGCAGCGCGAGCCGCCCGAAGGCGACGTGCCGCGCCTCGTCCTGCATAACGTAGGCGAGCAGTTGCTTGACCAGCGCGTTCTGCGCCATATCCCGGTGCACGCCGAACGCGGCGAGCGCCAGCCCCTCGATGAGGACCTGCATGCCCAGGTACGGGAGGTCCCAGCGGGAGTCGTTCAGCGACTCGGCAAGCAGCTTGCCCAGGTCGCTGTTCATCGGGTAGTAGAGGCCGACCTTCTCCCGGAGGAACCGCGAGTAAAGCTCGACGTGCCGTGCCTCGTCCATGGTCTGGGTGGCGGCGTAGAACTTGGAATCCATGTCGGGCACGGACTCCACGATCCGGGCGGCCACGGTCATCGCGCCCTGCTCGCCGTGCAGGAACTGGCTGAACAGCCAGGCGCCGAGATGGTGCCCTAGGGTCTCGCGCTCCTTCTCATTCAAGATCTCCCACTGGCGTGAGCCGTAGATGGGCACGAACTCGTCGGGAGTCTCCATGATGTTGCACGGGTCCACCGGCAGATCCCACTCGATCCGCTTGGTGGCATCCCACTGCTTGTCCTTGCCCCGCTGGTACAGGTCGAGCAGCCGCTGCCGGCCGTCGTCGTACTCCCAGCTGAAGCGGGTCGCGCCAGCGGCGGGAACGTCCCAGGTGCCGGGCTCGACGGGAATGGTGTATGCGTCATAGGTGCTCACGGCGGGCTCCCTGAGTGGCGGCTTGCCGACATATTACTGGTTAGTACGGAAACGCTCCAGCCCTCAGCGCCCCCCCCGCTCGCGCGGAAAGCGGCCGGGCTCGCGCCGACGGCGCTCCGTTACGCGGCAAAACGAAGGCCGGTCTCAGAGGCAGGCCGACGGCTCATGCCCGGCGTGGCTGGCCGGCTCCAGCTGGAACGTGGAGTGCTCGACGTCGAAGTGACCGTGCAGGCACCCCTGGAGGGTGTCGAGCATGGCCGCGCTCCGCCCGTTGGCCAGCACACCCGGATCCACTACCACGTGCGCGGAGAGCACCGGGAGCCCGGAGGTGATCGTCCAGGCGTGCAGGTCGTGCACACCCATCACGCCGTCCAGCGCGGTCAGGTGGGTGCGGACCTCGGTGAGGTCGATGCCGCGCGGGCTGGCCTCCAGCAGCACGTCCACGGCGTCCCGCAGCAACCGCCAGGCACGCGGCAAGATGAGCAACGCCACCGCCATCGAGGCGATGGGGTCGGCCCGGGTGAAGCCGGTGGCCGCCACCACCAGGCCGGTGCCGATCACGGCGATGGCGCCGAACGTGTCCGAGGCAACCTCGAGGAAAGCGCCCCGCACGTTCAGGCTCTCGGCCTGCCCGTGCCGCAGCAGCAGCAGCGACACCGCGTTCCCGGCCAGCGCGATCGCCCCGAAGACGATCATCAGGCCGGGCTCGACCGCGGGCGGGCTGGCGAGCCTGCGTGCCCCTTCGATCAAGATGAAAACGGCCATGCCGAATAGCAGCAGGGCGTTGACCGTCGCGGCGAGGATCTCGGCCCGGGCGTACCCGAACGTCCACCGGTCGGAGGCCGGCCTGGCGGCCACGTAGGCAGCGAGCAGCGACAACCCGACGCCGGCCGCGTCGGCAGCCATGTGCGCGGCGTCGGCCAGCAGGACCAGGGCGCCGCTCACCAGGGCGCCGCACACCTCGGCGACGGCGATCCCGGTGGTGATCACGAGCACCGTGGCCAGCCGCCCCCGGTGCCGCCCCGTCGCGGTGGGCGTGCGGCCGGGCCCGTGATCGTGCCCGGTTCCCATGGCTCGCGTTTCCCTTCCCACCGGTGCCTGGTCTCGTCACTGCCAGGCTAAGGCCAGCCCTCCTGGAGTCGTCCCGACCGGACAGGTTTTCTCTTCCAGGGGCGTCGGCCGGGGGATGGCCCTGGTGCGGACAGAACTCCGCACCAGGGCAACCCCCGTCCGCCCCTCTGCCGGATCTCGTGCTGACCAATCGGGGTGGAGGGCGCGCGGGACAACTACCGTTCGCTATAGAACAGACGGAACTGTCGAAGGGATGGACCGGGGTTGCTTGTGCGCGGAGTTCTGTCCGCGCACAAGCCATCCCGGGCCATCCCGGCTCAACGCAGTGCGTGAACGGGCAGTCGTGATCTCTAACTGGAGTCTTCGCCGGGCGGGGAGGGTTCGCCGGCGGCGAGCAGTTCGTAGGCCGGGTTGATCATGATCGGGCCGGTGTCCCGGATGCCGAGGGGGCCGCGGAAGCGGACCCGGGACCCGCAGATTATGCCGGGAATGTGGGACCTCCCGTAGAACAGCGCGGTCAGGTCCCCGGTTGAGTCGGAGATCTCGACGGCCAGCACCGAACTCTTCTCCACTGGCCGGATCTCGACGGCCCTTACTCGCCCTTCGACGGTAGCCCGACCGGGTACCTGGATCGAGCCGATCGGCTTGACTCCCGGTGGCGGGACGGGCCGCTCGTAGCTGGCCCCGGGCGCGGCGCGTGCGGCGTCACCGCGGCGCTGCCTGGAGCGGCGGCCCGGCAGGCGCCCGCGCAGGGCCGAGGGCGGCGGGGATGGCGCGGCAGTCTGGCCGTCCTCGCGCCCCGCCTCGCCGGCTCCGGCGGCCACGGCCCCGGGCGGGGGCTCCGCCAAGGCGGTCTTCCCCGTGCCGAGCTTCCCGCCGTGCCCGTCCGCCGCCGGCGTGCCGCTTGTGCCTGCTCCTACCTTCTTCGCCTCCGCCTGCCCGTTCGGCCCGGTCCCCGCGAGCATCGCGTTCTGCCGGGCGCGCAGCACCTCAAGGCGGTTCCGCACGTCGAACGGGACGATCGTGGCCGCGCAGTGGGGGATCCGGCTCACCACGGCCGCGATCTTGTCGGCGGTCCGGTCGTGCAGCAGCCGCCCGAGCAGCGATGAGTAGCTGCGCCTGGGCAGCACCGCCGTCACGTGCGAGCCGGGCAGCGCGGCCTCGGCGCTCACCAGCTCGGCCGCCGCCCTGGCCAGCCGGCGGTCCGGGCAGTCGATGAAGTCGAGCACGATCCCCCGGTCGGCCCGGGTCCACTCCTCCCGCAGCAGGTCCGCCTCAGCGGTGTCGATGACGAAATGGACCGCGCGCAGCGTGGTCGGCCGCAGGCTCCGCGCGTACCGCATGGCCGCGAGCGTCGCCAGGTCGAAGCTGTCCACCAGCAAGAACACCGTGCGCCGGGGGTAGTTGGGCTGCTCGGGCGGCTTCTTCCGCTCGCCGATCCGCTCCAGTACCTCGGCCTCCATCCGGTATTCCTGGTTCAGCCGGATCAACGCGAACACCAGGATCGGGAACACCACCACGACGATCCACGCGCCTTCGGTGAACTTCACCACGGCGAAGATCGCGACGACGACCGCCGAGAGGCCCCCGGCGGCGTAGTTGATGACCAGCTTGTGCCGCCAGCCGGGCTCCTTGCGCCTTCTGTGATAGCGGGCCATTCCGAACCCGGCCATGGTGAACGCGGTGAACACGCCGATGGCGTACAGCGGGACCAGGTTGTTGACGTTCGATCCCCGGACGATCAGCAGGGCAATCGACACGACGGTCAGCCCGATGATGGCGTTGGAGAACACCAGCCGGTGCCCGCGCTTGAGCAGCCAGCGCGGCAGGAAGGCGTCCCCCGCCACGTAGCTGGCCAGGAACGGGAACCCGTTGAAGCTGGTGTTAGCGCCGGTGAACAGGATCAGCGCGGTCGCCGCCTGCACGACGAAGAACATGATGTGCCCGGCGCCGTTGCCGAAGACCTGTTGCGCCTCCTGGGCCAGCACCGTGGGATAGCCGCTCTTCCTGGGGGTCGCGAGGGTCGAGTGGGCCAGCCAGGAGATCCCGGCCACGAGGAAGCCCAGGATGACGCCCTCGGCAACCAGCACCCGGCGGGCGTTGTTCCCCTCCGGCGGCCGGAACGCGCCCACCGCGTCGGAGACCGCCTCGATGCCGGTCAGCGACGCGCCACCGTTGGCGAACGCGCGCAGCAGCGTCAAGATCATCGCGAAGGTGATCAGGCCCGCGGTGCCGCTGCCGATCGTGTAGGTGTCGTGCAGCGCATGCGGGTCATATTTCGGCAGGTCCCCGGCGATCTCGCGGATCAGCCCGACGACGATCATCAGGATGACCGACCCGGCGAACAGGTACGTGGGGATCGCGAAGGCCTTGCCCGCCTCCTTGATCCCGCGCAGGTTGCCGTAACACATGACCACGATGACGCCGATCGTGATCTCCAGGCTGAACTCGCCGAGCGCCGGAAAGGCGGACACCACCGCGGCGGTGCCCGCCGCGGTCTGGATGGCGACCGTGACGACGTAGTCGATGAGCAGCGCCACCGCGGCGATCTGGGCGATCTTGGGCCCGAAGTTCTCCCTGGCCACGACGTAAGAACCGCCGGGCCTGATGTAGACCATCACCACCTCGCGGTAGGACAGCACCACGAGCGTCATCACCACGAGGATGACGAGGGTCATCGGCAAGATGATGTTGAAGGCCGCGAGCCCGAACAGCGGCAGCAAGGCGATAAGGATTTCCTCCGTGCCGTAGGCGGAGGAGGAGATCCCGTCGGGGGATAGCACGCCCAGCGCGAGGAAGTTCGACAGGCGCTGGTGACGTAGCTCCTCGTTGACCATGGGCGGCCCGAGCAGCCGGCGCTTCACCGAGTACCAGAAGCTCTCGGGCAGGTCGCCGCTGCCGCCCAGGAAGCCGACTGCGTTGCGTATGGCCACGTCCGTCTGTCCCGTCGTTCACATGTCCTGTCGTGGCCTTCATACCACCGTTTGCGAGCGGCGAGTCCATGGGGAAGGCATGAGTTGACCGGCCCCCTCTGGCTGGGGGCGGCGAGCGCGGACGGCAGCTCACCGGACCAGCGGCGGCCGCGGCTAAGACAGGAGCTCGTAGGCGGGGTTGACCATCACGGCGGCGGCGTCCTTGATGCCGACCCGGCCGCGAAGCTGGATCATGCTCCCCGGCGCCAGGCCCGGGATATTCGTGCGCCCGTAGAACAGCGCGGTGAGCTCACCGGTGGCGTCGCTGACGAGGCAGGCGAGCACGCAACTGTGCTCCACTGGCCGGATCTCCAGGCTGTGGACCCGGCCCTCCACTGTGGCACGGCCGTTCCTGGCGACCGAGCCGATCGGGGTGACGCCCGGCCGCACGGCGGGCTGCTCGTGCGCACGGATCTTCGCCCCCGGCCCGGGCGCCTGGGCGCGCTGCCTGGCCTGCCGCTCGTGCAGGACGTCGAGGCGCGCCTCCACGTCGAACGGGATGATGGTGGCCGCAGAGCGTGGCAGCCGGCTCACCACCCGGGCGATCTTGTCAGCGGTCTGGTCGTGCAGGAGCCGGCCGAGCAGCGGCGGATAGCTGCGCCGCGGCAGGACCACGGTCACTTGCGTGCCCGGGTCGCTGGTTTCCCTGGCGACAAGCTCGGCCGCAGCCCGCGGCAGCCGCCGGTCCGGGCAGTCCACGAGGTCAAGCGGGATGCCGCGGTCCGCGCGCAGCCACGCATCGCGCAGTTCGTTGGCATGCTCCTGGTCGATCACGAAGTGCACCGCCCGCAACGAGGTGGGCCGCAGCCCGCGGGCGTAGCGCAGCGCGGCGATCGTCGCCAGGTTGAACTCATCGACGAAGACCAGCACCGTCCGGTACGTATAGTTCGGCGGGTCCGGCGGTTTCCGCCCGCCGATGTGCTCCAGTACCTCGGCCTCCATCCGGTACCGGCGGTTGAGCCGGATGAGCCCGTACACCATGAGCGGGAAAATGATCACTATGAGCCAGGCGCCCTCGGTGAACTTCACCACCGCGAAGACCACCACCACGATCGAGGTGAGCACGCCCGCGGAGAAGTTGATCACCAGCCGGCGCCGCCACCCCGGCTCCTTGCGCGTGTGGTGGTACTTGGCCATGCCGAACCCGGCCATCGAGAACGCGGTGAACACACCGATCGCGTAGAACGGCACGAGCCGGTTGACGTTCGAGCCGACGAACACCAGCAGCGCGACCGCCGGGATGGTGAGCGCGATGATCCCGTTGGAGAAGACCAGGCGGTGCCCGCGTTTGGTCATCCAGCGGGGCAGGAACGAGTCCTCGGCGACGAAGCTGGTCAGGAACGGGAACCCGTTGAAGCTGGTGTTGCCGCCGGCATAGAGGATCAGCGCGGTGACCGCCTGCATCACGTAGAACATGATGTGGCCGACGCCGCTACCGAAGACCAGGTTGGCCTCCTGGGCTATCACGGTGGGGTACCCGTTCACGCGCGGGATCGCGTGGGTCACGTGCGCCAGCCAGGAGATCCCGGCGACCAGGGTGCCGAGGATGAGGCCCTCGGCCACCAGCACCTTGCGGGCATTCGGGCCCTCGGGCGGCTTGAACGCGCTAACCGCGTTGGACACCGCCTCGATGCCGGTCAGCGAGGAGCCGCCGTTGGCGAACGAGCGCATCAGCGTGAAGATCACCGCGAACAGGGCCACGCCCTGGGCGCCCGAGCCGATCGGGACGGCGGGCTGACCAGTGATGTTGTGCACGTCCTGGGGGTGCAGGTTGCCCATGGCCTCGCGGAGCAGCCCGACCACGATCATCAGAATGGCGGCCGCGGTGAACAGGTAGGTGGGTGCCGCGAACGCCTTGCCCGCCTCGCGGATGCCGCGCAGGTTGCTCCAGCACATGATGAGCACGACGCCGACAGAGATTTCCTTGGCGTAGGGCCCGAGCACCGGGATCGCCGACACCACGGCCGCGGTCCCGCCGGCGACCTGCACCGCCACGGTGACCACGTAGTCGATGAGCAGCGCCACCGCGGCGACCTGGGCGATCCGCGGGCCGAAGTTCTCCCTGGCCACGACGTACGACCCGCCGGCCCGGGTGTAGACGGTGACCACCTCGCGGTAGGACAGCACCACCAGGGCCATCACGAAGAGAATCACCCCGGTCATCGGCAGGATCACCGCGAAGGCCGCGAGCCCGAACAGCGGCAGCAGCTCGATGAGCATTTCCTCGGTGCCGTAGGCCGAGGAGGAGATGCCGTCGGGGGACAGCACGCCCAAGGCGAGCACGTTCGACAGCCGCTGGTGGCGCAGTTCCTCGTTGACCATTGGCGGGCCGAGCAGGCGCCGCTTGAGCGAGTACCCGAAGCTCTCCGGTAGGTCACTCGGCGGCGTACCGCTGAACAGGGTTGCGGCCTTTTGCAGGGCCAACGCTGCTTCCCCTCCTGTCCTCGCCGGCGCCGGTTCTGGCCGTCGCCGACGGCCGGGACGGGCCCGTATCACCCACGCGATCGCGTGGGTTCTGATCGCTGCCACCGACGCTAAGCGCCGCCGTCCCGGGGCGGCGCAAAGGCCGCGTTAGGACTGCTGACCTGGGCGTTAAGGATCTATCAAGATCATTTAATTTCGAAGCTTCCGGAGCTTGACTCGGATACGAGATGAACAGTTCAAGGCAGCGAGGGCTCGCGGCGCCCTTCGCTCTGGTGACCGGCTTCGGGGCGCTCTTCGCGCTCGGCACCGTGGCCGCCGGCCTGCACGGCAAGTTCTCGCCCACCGCGGTGCTGATCGTGACCGCGGCCGTGGTGACCGTACTGTCATTCGTGGCCGAACCCATCGCGGCGATTCCCCTGGGCTTGGTTGGCTGGCTCTGCGCGGTGGGGTTCTCCCACCCGCCGTATGGGCAACTGCGGCTCACCGGTCCCTTCGCCGGCAGGAGCGCGATCGTCATCGCTGCCTGCGTGCTGGCCGCTGGCGGGCTCGGTCTGCTACTGCGCAGGTCGGCGGACAGGCCCATACTGGAAGGCGTGGGCAGCGAAACCGGGCAGCCGGGCACAGGCGCCGTACCTGGCTCGGGCAAGGCCGGCCGCGGGGCGCGTGGCCGCCCCGCGCCCGAGGGCGACTCGGTCCTGGCCAAGGCCGCCTACGCCGTGGGCGCCCGCCGCGCGCTGTCCGGGGTGCTCGCCGCCGCGGTCGGCCTGCCCCTGCTGACCCTGCTGCTGGCACTGGCCAGGCATCACCTGAGCCTGACCGACGACCTGCTCATCTACCTGGTGGCCGTGGTCGCGCTCGCGGTGCTTGGCGGCTTCTGGCCCGCCGTGCTCGGCGCCGCCTCCGCCAGCCTCCTGCTCAACTGGTACTTCACCCCGCCGCTGCACACGTTCACCATCGACAAGCCGGACAACCTGCTGGCGCTCCTGCTGTTCGTCACGGTCGCGATACTGGTCAGCAGCGTGGTCCACCTCGCCGCCAGCCGGGCGGGCCAGGCGGCCCGCAGCCGGGAGGAAGCCAGGCTGCTGCTGACGCTGGCCCAGACGGTGCTCGGCGGCGCCGATACCCCCGCGGCGGTCCTGGATCATCTGGTGACGACGCTGGGCGGGCGCGCCGAGTTGCAGGAATTCGTCGGCGGCCGCTGGATCCGGATCGCCGCCAGCGGCAGCGCCCCGGACGGCGCGGCCACCACCCGCGTCAGCGTGCGCACCGACCTGGCGCTCGAGGTGGCCGGCCAGCCCGACCCGATCGCGTCCGGGCTGCTCGCCGGTTTCGCCGCGCAGGCCGCCGCGGCGCTCGACCGGGAACGGCTGCGCACCCAGGCCGCCCAGGCGGAGGCGCTGGCCGAGGGCAACCGGATGCGCACCGCGCTGCTCGCCGCGGTCAGCCACGACCTGCGCACGCCGCTGGCCTCGATCAAGGCCAGCGTCAGCAGCCTGCGCCAGACCGACGTGGCCTGGACCGAATCCGACGAGGAAGCGCTGCTCGCCACGATCGAGCAGAACGCCGACCGGCTCGACGGGCTCATCGGGAACCTGCTCGACATGAGCAGGCTGCACACCGGATCGCTGCAGCCGTTCCTGCGGCCCATCACGATTGACGAGGTGGCGCCGATCGCGTTGCGCGGGCTCGACGCGCCGGCGAACGTGCGGTTCGAGGTGCCCGACGGGATGCCACTGGTGCTGGCCGACCCGGGCCTGCTGGAACGGGTCCTGGCGAACTTGTTCTCCAACGCGCTGCACCATTCGCCGGTCGCCCAGCCGCCGGTCCTGCAGGCCCACCGCCAGGACGACACCGTCGTGCTCGAGGTCATCGACCACGGCCTCGGCGTGCCGGACGGGCTGAAGACGGAGATCTTCGAGCCGTTCCGGCGGTTCGACGACCGCAAGCTCGGGGTGGGGCTCGGTCTCGCGGTGGCCAAGGGCTTCACCGAGGCGATGGGCGGCGCCATCGTGGCGGACGACACCCCGGGAGGCGGGCTCACGGTGCGGATCACGCTCCCGGTTGCGAGCGCGATCGCGGGCGCCGAGTCCATGCAGGGCGCCGAATCTTGACCCGGGTGCTGGTCGTCGACGACGAGCCGTCGATCCTGCGAGCCCTGCGGATCAACCTTGCCGCGCGGAACTACCAGGTCAGCACGGCGAGCGACGGCGCTTCCGGGCTCGCCGCCATGGCCCGCGACCGCCCCGACGTGATGATCCTCGACCTCGGGCTGCCCGATATGGACGGCACCGAGGTGATTCGCGGCGTCCGGGGCTGGGCCTCGACGCCGATCATCGTGCTGTCGGTGTGGGGGCACGAAAGCCAGAAGGTGGCTGCTCTCGACGCGGGCGCGGACGACTATGTGACCAAGCCGTTCGGCATGGACGAACTGCTGGCCCGGCTCCGCGCCGCCATCCGCCGCGCCTCCCCGGCCCCGGATGAACCGGTCGTCAAGACGGAGGACTTCACCGTCGACCTGGCGGCCAAGCGGGTCACCCGCGCCGACGGCAGCGACGTGCGGCTGACCCCCACGGAGTGGCAGCTGCTGGAGATTCTGGTGCGCAACCGTAGCCGCCTCGTCACCCAGCGGCAGCTGCTCCAGGAGGTGTGGGGGCCGGCCTACGAGACCGAGAGCAATTACCTGCGGGTCTACGTCGCGCAGCTGCGCCGCAAGCTGGAGCCCGAGCCGTCCCGCCCGCGGTACCTGCTCACCGAGTCCGGCATGGGCTACCGCTTCGATCCTTAGCGCGCTGACGCTGGGGGAGCGGCCCCGCAACCGTGGCCCCGACCTCCGCCGCTCTTACGATTTCGGACTATCCGATGCCGAAGAAGCCCAGGATGGTGGAGACGAGCAGGGTCAGGCTCATCGCCGAGATGCCCAGCACGCATATCCCGGCGGCGACGCGGAACCACGTCTTGTTAGCGGCCTTGCCCAGCACGCTGCGCCGGTTGGTCAGTATCAGGATGTAGATCAAGATCACCGGGGTGACGATGCCCTGCAGCACCTGGGTCCCGATCAGCAGCGTGATCAGGTTGATCCGGGTCAGCGCCAGCGCCGCGCCGATGATGACCTGCACCGTGAACAGCCCCAGGAAGAGCCGCGCCTCGGTGAACCGGCGGGACACCGAGCGCTCCACGCCGACCGCCTCGCTGATGGCGTAGGCGCTCGACAGCGGGACCACCGCCCCGGCGAGCGCGGACGCGCCGATGAGCCCGAGGGCGAACAGCGCCTCGGCCCCGGCGCCCGCGACCGGTTTCAGCGCCTGGGCTGCTTCGGAGGCCGAGGTCAGCGGGCCTGTCCCGCCGATCGCCGCGGCAGTCGCGATGATGATCGTCATGGAGACGATGCAGGCGAAGACCGCGCCCGAGATCGCGTCGATCCGCGCCCGCGGGTAGTCCGCCGCGTCGGCCCCCTTGTCGACCACGCCCGCCGCGGCATACAGCTGCATGTACGGGCTCACCGTGGTCCCGATCAGCGCGACCCCGAGCAGCAGGAACGCCTTGGTGTACTCGAAGTGCGGTATCACCAGATTCTGCCCGACCTGTGACCAGTCCGGGTGGCCGAGGATCGCCGCGATCGGGTAGGCGAGGAAGGCCAGCGACATGACCAGGAAGATGCGCTCCGCATACCGGTAGGAGCCGAAGAGCACGAGCGCCCAGATGGCGACGGCGGCGATCGGGATGATGATGTACCGGCTGACCCCGAGCAGCCCGAACGCCGCACCGATGCCGGCGAACTCCGAGACCACGAGCCCGGTGTTGGCCAGCAGCACGCAGCCGAGCGCCAGCGCGGTGAACCGCAGGCTGAACTGCTCCCGTATCAGCGCCGCCAGCCCCTTGCCGGTGTAGGTGCCCAGCCGCACCGCCATCTCCTGCACCAGCACGAGCGCCACGGTGACCAGCACCATGAAGAACAGGGTCCGGTAGACGAACTGCGCGCCCGCGGAGGCGTAGGTGGCGATCCCGGCCGCGTCGTTCCCCGCGTTGGCG
The DNA here is from genome assembly GCA_963734725.1 of uncultured Actinomycetes bacterium. Taxonomy (GTDB): domain Bacteria; phylum Actinomycetota; class Actinomycetes; order Streptosporangiales; family Streptosporangiaceae; genus DASXKD01. The sequence continues at coordinate 75,730 of CAVTIX010000017.1, read as the reverse complement.
GCGACCACGCCAGGGCCGAGGATCGCCAGGAACAGGAAGATCCGGCTCCTGCGCACCCGGGTCAGCCGGATCCCGCCGATCCGGATCCGGGTGCGTGTGGTGAGGCCGGCCCAGGACCGGGCCGACCTGGAGCCGGTCGCCCTGGCGTCGGCCTCCTGCCGTGCCCGAGCCGCCCGGACCGCCGCCTTCCGCTCCCGCGTCGCCTTCCGGTCCGGCGCAGCCGTGTCACCGGCCGGCGCCGGCGCGGTGCCGTCGGCTGCCTCCGGCGGCGCCGCCTGCCGGGTCTCCTCCGGCCCGGAGCTCACTGCAGCAGCCTCGGGAAGTGCAGCCGGCCATGACCGGGCACGAGCGCGTCAAGCACGTCGTCGGACAGGATCCGGCCCAGCGGCTTTCCGTCGTCGTCCACCACGAGCAGGGACGAGCGCCTCGACTCCACCATCTCGGTGGCGACCGTGTCGATGTCGGCGTCGGGCCGCAGCGTGACCGGCGGGTTCTCCGGGTCGATCAGGTCGGCGAGCTGCTTGCCGGACTTGTTGACCAGCAGGTCGAAGGCGGACACGTCGCCGATTAGCCGGCCGTCGGCGTCCAGCACGGCCACCGAGTCGATTTCCGTCTGGTGCTTGGCCAGCTTGACCAGCCTCTTCCGCACCTCCTCGACCGTCTCGTGCGGCTCGGCGAGGCAGAGCACCGTGGTCATCACGCCGCCGGCCTCGTCCGGGGCGTAGCCGAGCAGCCGGGCGAGTTCCCGCTGGGTGGCGGATGGCATACGGGTGAGCAACTGCGCCTGTTCCTCTTCGGACAGCTCGCGCAGCGCCTCGGCCGCCTCGTCCGGTTCCATCGCCGCGACCAGGTCGGCGGCCTGGGCCGGCTCCATCTCCCGCAGCAGCGCGGTCAGCTCGTCGGGCTCCATCTCCTCCAGCGCATCGGCGGCCAGGTCGTGGTCCAGGCTGGCGAGCAGCTCCTTCCGCCCGGACCGGCTCAGCCCCTCGAGCACGTCGGCGAGTTCCGCCGGACGCAGCCGCCGCAGCGCCGAGTTGGGGGTGCGCAGCTTCATCGCCGCCGGTTCCTCGGGCGAGTCCTCGCCGAACGACTCGACCGCGGCCCAGTCGATCACCCGGTCCGGGGTCGGATGCCAGCGGAACCGCTTGGGGCCGAGCCGGCGCAGCAGGGTCTGCAGGCTCACGTCCACGCCGACCAGCCGGACCTGGTCGCCGACCTGGGCCAGGTAGAGGTCGGCCGGTCGGATCACCTGGACCTCGTCGGTGTCCACCAGCTGGTGGTCGAGGATGTCCCTGGCCAGCAGCACCTCACCCTCGCGGCGCTGGAACTCGCGCAGGTCCATCCGCGCGGTCTTCAGCGTGACCGAGCGCCGGTCGATGTGGTCGATGACCGAGGCATCGAGGTAGGCGTGCCTGCGCCCGACCCGGACCACGATCCCGGTGACCGCCGGGTAATCGTCGCCGCCAACCCGGGCGACGATGTCAACGAGGCGCCCCACCTCTTCGCCCGCCTGGTTCAGCACCGGGCGGCCGTCCAGGCCGACGAGCGAGATAATGTTCTGCCGCACCTGCCGTGTGGTCGTCAGCCGCTGCGAATAGGCCCCGAACAGGTGTGAAGGAGTGCCACGGCGGCGGCCGTCATCGGCCCGCGGGGCGGGCTCTTGGCTCTGAGAGGGAAAGCGCCGGTCGGACACAGCAACCTCCTGGACCGCCGGTCAATCCGGGTGATCTACCCAGGAGGGCCCGGCAGGCGTAGGGATCGGAACGGGCAGCATCTGGCGGCCCGGCCCCTGGTGATGGCCGCGCCCGCCGTGTTTGTACTGCATGGATCGCCGAGCACGACTGCACCTCCCTCATCTCGGTCGCGAGATCAAGGCTAAACGCAGCAGGCGGAGAAGTGAAAGTTTGCGCGCGGTGTCGCCGGTCAGCTCACCGCGCCGCTGTCGCGCAGGCCGGTGATCTCAGCCGGGGTCAGGCCGAGTCCGGCCAGCACTTCGCTGGTGTCGCTGCCCGGCTTGACCGGTGGCGCCGGAGGGCCGCTGGGGGTGCGGGCGAACCGGGGCGCGGGGGCAGGCTGGACCACGCCGCCCACGTCGATAAAGATGCCGCGGGCCGCGTTGTGCGGGTGGGCTGGGGCGTTCCGCGGGGTGACCACGGGGGCCACGCAGGCATCCGAGCCGTCGAATGCCGCCACCCACTCGGCCTGGGTCCGCCCGGCGAACGCCTCGGTGAGCCGTGCCCGCAGTTCCGGCCAGCCGGACCGGTCGTACTGCTCAGGCAGTCCGGCCTCGTCCAGGCCGAGCCGGGCCAGCAGTTCGGCGTAGAACTTCGGCTCCAGCGCCCCCACTGCCATGTGCAGCCCATCGGCGGTGGTGTAGGTGTCGTAGAACGGCGCCCCGCCGTCCAGCACGTTGGTGCCCCGGCCGTCCTGCCAGGCGCCCGCCGCCAGCAGCCCGTAGAGGAACGAGGCGAGCATCGCCGACCCATCCACCATCGCGACGTCGATGACCTGGCCGAGGCCGGACCGCTCGCGCTCTAGCAACGCGGCCAGCACCCCGATCACCAGCAGCATGCCGCCGCCACCGAAGTCCCCGATGAGGTTCAGCGGGGGAACCGGGCGCTCGCCCTCCCGGCCGATCGGCGCCAGGCTGCCCGACACGGCGATGTAGTCGATGTCGTGGCCGGCCGTCGCGGCGAGCGGGCCGTCCTGGCCCCACCCGGTCATCCGGGCGAAGACCAGCCGCGGGTTCCGCTCGGCGCAGACTTCGGGCCCGAACCCGAGCCGTTCCGCGACGCCCGGCCGGAACGCCTCCACTAGCACATCCGCGTCCGCCGCCAGGCGGAGCAGGATGTCCACGCCGGCCGGGTTCTTGAGGTCGATCCGGATCGACCGGCGGCTGCGGGACAGCGGGTCCACCGGCGGCAGTTGCTGCCGCCCCGAGCGGTCCGGGCGGTCGATCCGCAGCACGTCAGCCCCCAGGTCGGCGAGAACCATGCAGCCAAACGGCGCCGGGGCCAGGCTCGCCACCTCGATCACCTTGACCCCGTTCAAGGGGCCTGTCCGTGTTTCCACGCCGCTAGCCTGCCATGCCGGGCGCTGGCCGGCTGCCGGGCGCTGGCCGGCTGCCAGGCGCTGGCCGGCTGCCAGGCGCGGCCGGCTGCCAGGCGCGGCCGGCTGCCAGGCGCCTGGGCGAATCCCGGCCAGCCGCGTAGTGTCGCGGCAGGCGCGGATACACCCAGGACAAGGACGCCTATCTGAGACGGCTGCGCCGCATCGAGGGCCAGGTGCGCGGGATTGCGCGCATGGTCGATGAGGACGTCTACTGCATCGACGTGCTGACCCAGGTATCGGCGGTCACCCGGGCCCTGCAGGCGGTCGCGCTCGGGCTGCCCGAAGACCACCTCGGCGCGTGTGCCACGGAGGCCGTCCGCAAGGGCGGGAACGAAGGCGCAGAATCCGTCCGCGAGGCGGCCGCCGCGATAACCAGGCTGGTGAGGTGCTGAGTTGCTCTGGTAACTGGGCCGGCCCTGGCGCCACTTCCAGACTTATCACGCGGCGGCCGGTCCGGCGTCTGGTATGTCATGATTTGTGGAGTCGTTTCGCGTGATAAGACGGACCGGGTAAGGGGCTAGCGGACGGCGGAGGCTAGTCACGGAACTGGGCGAAGGCGATTAGGTTGGCGGTGCTCTCGCCGCGCTTGATCCGCCATGCCCACTCCCGGCGGATCGAGGATTCGAAGCCGATGGCCAGGGCCGAGTTGAAGTTGTCGTCGGAGTAGCTGAGCACACAGCCCAGCACCCGGTCGATCTCCTCGGCGGACACGGCCGCCAGCGGCAGCCGCCCGGTGAGGTACACGTCCCCCTGCCGGTCCACGGCGAAGTGGACCCCGTACATCCTGCCGTTGCGCTCCAGCAGGAACCGGTAGAAGCGGTCATGGTTCTCGTCCGGCTGACGGCAGAAGAACGCCTCCACGTGCAGGCTGTGCACGCCGACGATGAGCCAGGTCATGGTCGCGAGCTTGCGCTGGCCTTCGAGCCGGACCAGGTAGCTCCCGGGGGCCGGGCTCTCCGGCGCCAGCCCCAGCGCGTCCAGGGCAGACTCAACCGCGGCCGCGATATGCACCTGATCCGGTGTCAGCGCCGGGCCATCCTGGGACGCGGTCACCGGTGCTCTGCCCTCCGACTCATGCGCCCATCCTGCCAGCCCGCGCCCGCAGGTCGCGGCCCGGGCCGGTCAGCCCGTGGCCAGGTAACTCCCAGTCGGCTCTGCGCTCATCGCCGCGCTGTAGACGTTCAGCAGGCGGTCCACCGTGCCGCCCCAGCCGAACCGGCTCGCGTGCCCGACCGCGCCACGCGCCAGCCGGTCCCGCAGCTCGGGTGAGCCGAGCAGCCGGCGCAGCGCGGCCGCGTAGTGGGCCGGGTCGTGTCCCTCGACGAGGACGCCGGAGACGCCGTCCTGGACGGCCGTGCGCAGGCCGCCCACCGACGCCGCGATCACCGGAATGCCGCATGCCTGCGCCTCCACCGCCACCAGGCCGAACGACTCCGAATACGAGGGCACCATGACCACGGTGGCGGCCCGGTACCAGTCGGCCAGTTCCAGTTGCGGGCAGGGCGGGGCCACCCGCACCACGTCGCCGATCCCCAGCGCGTGCGAGGCCTCCGTGAGCTGATCCGGGTCGGCGCGGCCGGTGCCGCTGGGGCCGCCGACGAAGGCCACCGTGAGCGTCTCCGCCAGCGCCGGGTGCGCCCGGATGAGTTCCGCGGCCGCCTGCAGCACGAGATCCGGGGCTTTCAGCGGCTGGATCCGGCCCGCGAACACGATCACCTGGCCGTCGGCGGGCAGGCCCAGGCGCCGCCGTGCATCCCGGGCCGGGCCGGGCCGGAAGATCGACAGGTCCACCCCGGGGTTGATGGTCCAGATCTTGGCCGGGTCGGCGCCGTACAGCCCGGCAAGCTGGCGGGCCTCCTCGTCGGTGTTCGCCACCAGCCGGTCGGCCGAGGCCACCACATCCGATTCGCCGCGCAGGCGGACGTCGGGCTCCCGCACGTCCCCGTGCGCCAGCGCGGCGTTCTTCACCCGGCCGAGGGTGTGCATGGACTGCACCAGCGGCACGCCCCAGCGTTCCTTAGCCACCGCCCCGACATGGCCAGACAGCCAGTAGTGCCCGTGCACCAGGTCGTACCGCCCTGGCGCGTAGGCGGCCTCGGTGCGCAGCACGCCGAGGGTGAACTCGCAGAGCTGGGCGGGCAGGTCAGCCTTGTCCAGCTCCTCGAACGGGCCGGCCTGCACGTGCCGGACCAGGACCCCGGGCGCCAGTTCGTGCACCGGGGCGGCGTCCCGGGAGACTGCCCGGGTGAATATCTCCACTTCCACGCCACGGGCGGCCATGCGCTTGGCCACCTCGACCACGTAGACGTTGAGGCCCCCGGCGTCGCCGGTGCCCGGCTGCTCCAGAGGTGAGGTATGAACGCTGATGGTCGCGATCCGTCTGGGCACGCGTCGCGGCATGGGCATCCACCTCCCCACAGGCGGCCATGAGGCCGCATCACGTGTTCCCGGCAACGGCGGCCACGCGGCCGCATCACGCGTTTCCGCCAACGGCAACCACGCAGCCGCACCGCGTGTTCCCAGCAGCGGGGCGGATAGGCTCTCGGCCATGTCCTCACTGGTGCTGCTCCGGCACGGCGAAAGCGAGTGGAACGCGGAGGGCCTGTTCACTGGCTGGGTGGACGTCGGGCTCTCCGGCGCCGGCGCCCGGGAGGCGGTCGCCGGCGGCAAGCTGCTCCGCGACCACGGGCTCGCTCCGCAGATCGTGCACACGTCCGTGCTGACCCGCGCCATCCAGACGGCCAACCTGGCGCTGGAGGAGGCGGGCCTGCTCTGGCTGCCGGTGGCCAGGTCGTGGCGGCTGAACGAGCGCCACTACGGTGCGCTGCAGGGTAAGAACAAGGCGCAGACAAGGCAGGAGTTCGGCGACGAGCAGTTCATGGTGTGGCGCAGGTCCTACGACGTCCCGCCGCCGCCCCTGCCCGATGATCATCCGCTCTCCCAGGCGGGGGACCCCCGCTACGCGCACCTGCCGCCGGAGTTGCTGCCCCGCACCGAGTGCCTCGCCGACGTGCTGCACCGGATGCTCCCGTACTGGTACGACGCGATCGTGCCCGATCTCGCCGGCGACCGTACGGCGCTCGTGGTGGCCCACGGCAACTCGCTGCGCGCCCTGGTCAAGCACCTCGACGAAATCAGCGACGCCGAGATCGCCGGGCTGAACATCCCCACCGGCATCCCGCTCGTCTACGAGCTGGACAAGCGCTTCCGCCCGGTGCTGCCCGGCGGCAGCTACCTCGACCCGGCGGCCGCCGCGGCCGCCGCCCAGGCAGTCCGTGACCAGGGACGATGACTTCGCGCGGCTGCCGCGCAGCAGGTGACCTGGCTGCTTGACGCGTTAGGCCCGGGAAAAGGCGCCATGACCGGTCAATGACTGTTGTATGAATACCTGAGGAACACGCCCATGGGGAGGAGAGGGCCTAAGGCGCCTTGGGCGTTCTCCGCATACCATCGAAATGTGAGCGTGCACGTGACGCCTGGTTTCGCCCGGGTGCCAGCGCCGCGCCCCGCCGCGGCAAGGGCCCGCTGGTGACCGCCAGCGGGCGTGTCGCTACTCATGACCCAGCGACGGATCGGCCGCGCGCCAGCAGGCTCCCTCGGGGAGTGGCGTCGGTGCTGTCCGTGCTCTCCTCTTCCGCCGTCGTGCTTGACCACGCCGACATGGTGCTCATGGCCAGCGAGGCGGCGCGCGCCTTCGGCCTGGTCAAGGACGGTCGGCTCATGGTGGGGGAGTTGCTCGCGCTGGTGCGCCAGGTCCGGCGGGACGGGCAAACCCGCGAAGGTGAAATCGATCTCTCCGGCAGCTCGTTCGGCGGGCGGCGGACCAGTTTCGCGGTACGGGTGGCCCCGCTCGGCCCCGATGGCCTCATCCTGCTGCTCGCCGAAGACCAGACGGAGAGCCGGCGGGTGGAGGAGGTCCGGCGGGACTTCGTCGCCAACATCAGCCACGAGCTCAAGACCCCCGTGGGCGCGCTCGCGCTGCTCGCCGAGACCATGGAGGAGGCGGCCGATGACCCCGACGCGGTGCGCCGCTTCGCCGGGCGCATGCGCCAGGAGGCGTCGCGGCTGACCTACCTGGTCCAGGACCTGATCACCCTGTCGCGGATCCAGGCGGCTGAGCCCATGCCGGATCCGATCCCGGTGGACCTGTCTGCGGTGGTGGCCGAGGCGCTGGACCGGGTCCGGATGAAGGCGAGCGTACGGGGGATCGACCTCGTAGCCGCTTGTGACGAGCGCGTGCTCGTGCTCGGCGACGAAGACCTGCTGGTGACGGCGCTGCGGAACCTGCTGGAGAACGCGGTCGTCTACAGCCCGGAGCGGACCAGGGTGGTGGTCTCCGTATCCCGCAACGGCGCCCGCACGGCCCAGATCAGCGTCGCCGACCAGGGGATCGGCATCCCCGAGCGTGATCTCGAGCGGATCTTCGAGCGGTTCTACCGGGTGGACCCCGCCCGGTCGAGGGCCACCGGCGGGACCGGCCTGGGCCTGGCGATCGTTAAGCACGTGATGGCCGCGCACCGCGGCAAGGTCACGGTGTGGAGCCAGGAAGGCGTCGGGTCCACCTTTACCCTGCAGATGCCTATCGTGAGCAAACCCCCGGCCGCTGGCGGCAACCAGCCCAGCGGTCCCGCGAAGCACGTCAGGGAGGCGGTCAAGTGACGCGGGTGCTGGTGGTCGAAGACGAGGAATCCTTCAGCGACGCGCTGTCGTACATGCTGCGCCGGGAGGGCTTCGAGGTGGCGGTCTGCCCGACCGGGCCGGACGCGATCGAGGCATTCGACCGGAACGGCGCCGACCTGGTGCTGCTCGACCTGATGCTGCCCGGGCTGCCGGGCAGCGAGGTGTGCCGCACGCTGCGGGAGCGGTCCAACGTTCCGGTGATCATGCTGACCGCCAAGGACAGCGAGATCGACAAGGTCGTCGGCCTGGAACTCGGCGCCGACGACTACGTGACCAAGCCGTTCTCCTCCCGGGAGCTGGTTGCCAGGATGCGCGCCGTGCTGCGGCGGCGCGGCGAACCAGACGAGCCCGGCGGCTCGGTCATGGAGTCCGGCCCGGTCCGGATGGACGTGGACCGTCATGTCGTGACCGTGCGCGGCGAGCAGGTGCAGGTGCCGCTCAAGGAGTTCGAACTGCTCGAGGTCCTGCTGCGGAACGTCGGCCGGGTGCTGGCCCGGATGCAGCTCATCGACCGGGTCTGGGGCGCGGACTACGTCGGCGACACCAAGACCCTGGATGTGCACATCAAGCGGCTGCGGGCCAAGATCGAAACTGACCCGGGGAACCCGCGGCACATCATCACGGTCCGCGGGCTCGGCTACAAGTTCGAGCCCGGCGACTGAGCGCCCTGCCGGACGGAGGCCCGGGGGCTACCGGCTTGTCGTGGGTGCTGGCGTCGGCGGCGCCGGGATGTTCGGGTGCAGGAGCAGCGGCGCCGGCGAGAAGGTCCCGTAGAACGCGGCCCGCGGCATCACCGGGACCAGCAGCGACACATGGCCGGCGTTCTGGAAGTTCATGTTCACCCGGATGTACTGGCCGCCGTTGAGGATACGGGTGAGGTGTACGAGCAGCACCCTGGGGGACGGCCCGGTGAGGAACAGCGATTGCTTGTGGCCGAGGCTGATCCCCCCGATCGGCACCCGGACCGACGTGGCCGCGGCGGGGGCGTTGATGCTGAGCAGCCGGTCCGGAACGCCGTTGTTGGTCAGGGCGAGGAACACGCCCGCCGAGGCGCCGCGGGGCAGCGAGAAACCTGGCGCGGGCCCGAGCACGAACATGTTGTTGATCCGGAGCGTGTTGTTCACGATCGCCGACGCGCCTGCCGTGGGCTGATGCCACTGCTGGGTGGGCGCGTTGGCCCCGGCCTCACAGCCGGCGATGGCGGGAATCAGGCTCGCGGCGGCCACCGCCGCGAGGCCGCGCAGCGACAGCACGCCGCGCCTGCTGCGGATCACTGTGTGCTCCCCTCCGGCTCGAGCGGCCCCTTGCGTCAACGAGCACCCTGTGTCGCGGCACAGCGTATCGGCTCGCCCCTACGCGGGTCACGGCAGCCCTGGCGGACACGCCACAGTCCCTGGGGGCGTCAGCCGGCCGCAGAACTGCCTGCCGTTGCCGTGGCCGATTTCCCGGTGGGGGAGGGCACCATCGACGCCGGGCTGGCCGGGCTCAGCGCCCGCACGTCGTCCTGGATATGGAGCCAGCTGCCGCGCGGGAACACGCGGACCACCGTGCCGTCGTGCTTGACCACGACGGCGGTCAGCGCCGACACCTGATAGTGCGGTGGAAGCGCGTTGTCCCTGTCGTCCAATGCGTGCGCCGGGCCCAGCCCCAGTGGCCTGGCGAGGTCATCTACCTTTTTGCCCCGCACCCCCACCAGGTAGAGCTCGGCTGGGGCCGCCTGGACGGTGAGCCGCTTCAGGTCGGGCAGGCAGCGGCGGCACCCCGGCGGGACCAGGGCCAGCACCAGCACGGTCCCGGGGAGGCTGTCCAGCGCCTCTGGTATGCCGGAGGCGAACAGCAGCGCGTTGAGCAGCGGTTCCCCGGGGCGGCTAATCCCCGCGGCGTGGCTCGCCCCCGGCCGGGGCGGCCGCAGGCTGATCGCGGCCTGCCTCGCGGTGAACACGGTGAGCAGCGTGGCGGCGAGCAGGGTCAGCGCGAGGCACCCGGCGAGCAGGGGCAGCACCATGCCGTCCCTGGTCAGCGGGCCGTAGAACCTCTTGGCCAGGCGCCGCCTGCGCCGCGCCCGCAGCTCGCGGTGGTATGCCTGCACATCCCTGGCGAGCGCCCGGGCGTCGTCCGGTACCTCAATGTCGACCGGTGGCAGGCCATAATCGTCCCGCCCCGGGTCGCCGCCAGCATTCACGCGTACTCTCTCCCGCACGAGCGGCCTGATTCCCCTCCAGTATGAGCCAGCGCGGGGCGCGGCGTAACCGGCACGGTCCCCGCCGTGTGCGCCCGCGCGCCCGGCGCCCGGCGGCCGGTCTCTGGTTAGGCAGGTACGAAGGTCAGTCGCCGCCAGAGGCGCCGCCGGAGCCGCACTGAGCCGGTTCCAGACGCAGGCGCGGAAGGCGCCCGGCCCGGATTGGATCACTTTCAGATGCGTTAATTGTCTCCTTGACCTGCAGGTTTACCGTCAAGCGCGGCCATTGGACAGCGTTCGGCGTGGTAGCATAGGTCTAGCGGAAGGGGTATGTGCCACATGACTTTCAAGGTCGGCGACACGGTCGTCTACCCCCACCATGGGGCTGCTCGCATCGAGGAAATCGAAACCCGCACCATCAAGGGTGCGGAAATGACCTACCTGGTTCTCAAGGTCAACAAGGGCGACCTGACCGTCCGCGTGCCGGCGGACAACGCGGAACTGGTGGGTGTGCGCGATGTCGTCGGGCAGGAAGGCCTGGAGCGGGTGTTCGAGGTGCTCCGCGCCCCGCACACCGAGGAGCCGACCAACTGGTCGAGGCGGTATAAGGCCAACCTGGAGAAGCTCGCCTCCGGCGACGTGAACAAGGTGGCCGAGGTGGTCCGTGACCTGTGGCGAAGGGACCGGGAACGTGGCCTTTCCGCGGGTGAGAAGCGGATGCTGGCTAAGGCCCGGCAGATTCTGGTGAGCGAGCTCGCGCTGGCCGAGAAGACTAACGAGGACAAGGCCGAGGCACTGCTCGACGAGATCCTTGCTTCCTGACCAGCCGCCTTTCCTGGTGCTGGTCCCACGTGCCCGATGATTTGCCGAGAGTGGGCGTCGGTGTCGACGTGCACCCACTCGCGGCCGGGCGGCCGCTGTATCTGGCAGGGCTGCTCTGGCCGGGCGAAGCCGGGCTGACCGGTCACTCCGACGGGGATGTGGCGGCGCACGCCGCTTGCGATGCGCTGCTGTCTGCGGCCGGGCTTGGCGACCTGGGCAGCAATTTCGGCACCGCCGAGCCTGCCTGGGCCGGAGCGTCCGGGCCCGCGTTGCTGCGGGCCACCGCCGCGTTGCTCGCGGGCGCCGGGTTCGCGATAGGCAACGTCGCGATCCAGGTGATCGGGACCCGGCCGCGCATCGCGGCACGGCGGGACGAGGCGCAGAAGGTGCTGTCCGAGGCCCTGGGCGGCGTCCCGGTCAGCCTGTCCGGGACCACAACGGACGGGCTCGGCCTGACCGGCCGCGGCGAGGGCATCGCCGCGGTCGCCACCGCGCTCGTGACGCGCGCCTGAGCCAGCGCAGCCGGAGCGCGGCCGCCCTGATTCCGCCGTACGGGCGCCCAACGGCACTCGGCGGGGCCGTGGTCCCGTGGGCGAGGAAGAGCGCCGCTGGGCCAGCGAGGTTCAAGCGCTCGCTGCCCAGGCCAGCGCCATCACTCCTCGGGACGGGTCGGGGTACTCCGTATCCGCTCCAGCGCGGGCCCCCCGTCGCCTTCCGCTTCCTGCGTGACGCCAGCGCCGTCCTGGCCGGTCTCTGCCACGGCCTCCTGGCCCGTCGGCGTCTCGGCGCCTGCTGGGCCGCCCCCGGCCACCATGCCATTCCCCGTGCCCGAGGCCGCCTCGCCCGCCGGGGCGCCCACAGGAGCGGCCATGGCGATCGGGGCAGTGGCCGGGGTTTCCGCCGTGGCCGGGGATTCCGCTGGGGTAGTCGGCGGTTCCGCAGGCGTCGCCGGCGTTCCCCCGGCGGTCGCCGAGGCTGCTGCGGGGGTGAACAGCGGTTCCTCGGCGGTCGCCGGGGCTGCTGCGGGGGTGAACAGCGGTTCCGTGGAGGTCGCCGGGGCTGCTGCAGAGGTGGCCGCCGGTTCAGCGGACGTCGCCGGGGCCGCCGCGGGCCCGGCTGGCGTTTCCGCGGAGGTCGCCGGGACTGCTGCAGAGGTGGCCGCCGGTTCAGCGGACGTCGCCGGGGCTGCTGCGGGGGCGGCCGCCGGTTCCGCCGAGGTCGTCCGGGTTGTTTCGGGGTCGGCCAAGGCCCCTGCGGGGGTCGCCGGGTGCTCCGCCGCGGTGGCCGGGGCTGCTGCTGAGGCAGCCGCGGCTTCCGCCGGGGCGGTGCCGTACCTGGCTAGGTGAGTGCCGTCCCCAGCGGTGTCACCGGCCAGCCCGCCCGGGCGCCCCGGCCCCCCCGTGTCACCGTGCGGCGAGTACTCCCCCTCATCGAGGTAGCTGTCCGGGTGGACGTAGCCCGTTTCCTCGCCGTAGCTCACCGGGTCCACCTGGTGGCCGTCGTTCTGGCCCGCTCCGATGCCGTGCAGGATCGCAATAGCGGGCGGCGCCCCGGCCCTGGGCCCCAGCAGCGTGTCCAGGTCCACCGGGGGAAGCTCGCGCACCTTGCCACCGGACGCGGCGGCCTGGGTGCCTGCCGTCTGTGGCCCGCCGTTGACGTCGGCGCCTACGACGGTCCCGGCCGCGGCAGCCCCGGGTGCGGTGGCGTCCGCCGTGGCTATGGCAGCACTTGACCGGGTTGACCGGAAGTGCCGGAGCAGCACCAACAGCAGGCCGAACGCCATCAGCAGCAGCACCCACGGGATGACCGCCGCTGCGACCTTCGTCGGCTGGGCTGGCAGCGTGGTGCCCGTGGCGTAGACGGCGTTGCCGACGGCCATGGCCGCGAGCAGGATCAGCAGCGAGCCCCACGCGTAACAGCGCGCCCACCAGCCCGCGCCGCGCAGCGCCAGCGCTGCGGCGCCCGCGACGACCAGCATGACATCGAAGATGAGCGGGTATAGCTTCGCGAGTCCCGGGGATACCCCAGCTCGGAGCGCGATGTGGTGTATTCCCTCATAAGAGAGCACGAAAGCGGCGGCGGCCAGCAGCACGACGCCCAGCGCTACGGCGGCGAGCGCGGCGGCGCGCAGCGTCGAGTGGAGGCCAGCGGAACGGGGGCGCCGCCCAACAGGGTCGTTACTCATCGGAGGCTGGTGGTCCTTCCTGCGGCACTGCTCGGGCACAAAGCACCCGCCTATAGTCGAAAACTACAGCGCCCTTCTCGGCACGCAGGGAGCGCCGCGCCGCATGAAGGCAGCGCGGTAACGGCGCGGGCCCCGGGGGCAGTGGCCAGATGGCAAGCGGCCACCAGCCGCCCGGGCCATGCGATCTTGGCGTCAAAGGAGACGATATGCCGTATTACCGGGTGGCCGGCGAGATTCCCGGCAAGCGCCACGTGCGTTTCCGCCGTCTCGATGGCGGTTTGTACTCCGAGGAGCTCATGGGCGAAGAAGGCTTCGTCTCTGATTCCTCGCTGCTCTATCACGTGCACCCGCCCACGGCGATCGTGAAGAGCGAGGGGATGGCCGGCGCCGCCGAAGAAGGAAGCGCGCCGAATCACCCGCTGATGCCGCGGCACGTGCGCACCACCGACCTGCCCAAGGGCGGCGACCTGGTCCTGCGCCGGCAACTCCTGTTCGCCAATGACGACGTCCAGATTTCCTTCGCCGCCGCGGACGCGAACTCGGAGTTGTACCGGAACTCCATCGGCGACGAAGCCATTTATCTGCAAAACGGCAGCGCCCGGCTGGAGTCCGTCTACGGGTCGATCGACGCCGTGGCCGGCGACTACGTGGTAATCCCCCGCGGGACGATCCACCGATGGCTGCCAGGCCCCGACGGCGCGACGGCGCTGACCGTGGCGGCCGGCGGGCACATCCGGCCGCCCCGGCGCTACCTGTCCCAGTACGGGCAGTTCCTCGAGCACGCCCCCTATAGCGAGCGTGACCTGCGCGGCCCCGACGGACCACTGCTCGCCGAGGGGGAGGACGTGCCGGTCGTGGTGCGGACCAGGGCCGGGCTGACCCGGCTCACCTACGCCAGGCACCCGTTCGACGTGGTGGGCTGGGACGGCTGCCTGTACCCGTTCGCGCTCAACATCGCCGACTTCGAGCCCGTGGTGAAGCGAACCCACGCCCCGCCACCGGTGCACCAGACCTTCGAGGGGCCGAACTTCGTGGTCTGCTCGTTCTGCCCACGGCCGCTCGACTTCCACCCCGAGGCCGTGCCGATCCCCTACAACCACCACAACGTGGACTCCGACGAGATGATGTTCTACGTCGGCGGAGATTACACCGCCCGGCAGGGGTCCGGGGTGGGGCTCGGCTCGATCACGCTGCACCCCGGCGGGTTCACCCACGGCCCGCAGCCGGGCGCCGTCGAGGCCGCGGTTGCGGGGCTGGCCGAGGGCAAGACCACCACCGACGAGACCGCCGTGATGATCGACACGTTCCGGCCGCTGGGCCTCGGCCCGGCTGCCCGCCGGGCCGAGGACCCCGAGTACGCCTGGTCCTGGGCCCGCGCCGCCCGCCGCTGAGAACGGACCGAGCGCCAGGGGCCCGCCAGGCCAGCGACCTGGCGGCCCGCGGGCCTGGCATCACCGTACGCCCGCGACGCTGGGGCGCTGGCGAGGTCGGGCATGGGCGGTTCGCGGGCCCGGGCGGGGCGTATATCGATCGGCGCCTGGTACCCGCGGCGGTAGCCTTGGCGGCGTGACGGTCCGCCTCTATGACACAGCAACGCGCTCCGAGCGCGAGTTTTCCCCGGTCGAGCCTGGGAAGGCATCGCTGTACCTGTGTGGCGCTACCGTGCAGGCCCCGCCGCACATCGGGCACATCAGGTCGGGGGTGAGCTTTGACATCCTGGTCCGCTGGCTAAAGGCCAGCGGCTACCAGACCACGTTCTGCCGGAACGTCACCGACATCGACGACAAGATCATCCGCGTCGCGGCCGCCGAAGGCGTCCCCTGGTGGGCCGTGGCACAGCGCAACGAGCGCGCGTTCAGCCGCGCCTATGATGTGCTCGGCTGCCTCCCGCCGGACGTGGAACCGCGGGCCACTGGCCACATCCCGGAGATGATCACGCTCATGCGGCGGCTGATTGCCAGCGGGCACGCCTACGCCTCGGGCGGCGACGTGTACTTCGACGTCGGTTCCTGGCCGGCCTACGGCTCGCTGTCCGGGCAGCGGCTGGAGCACATGCGGCCCGCGGAGGACACTGACACCGCCGACGCCAAACGGGATCCGCGCGACTTCGCCCTCTGGAAGGGCGCCAAGCCCGGGGAGCCCTCCTGGGAGACCCCGTGGGGCCCCGGCCGGCCCGGCTGGCACCTCGAATGCTCGGCCATGTCGACCAAGTACCTCGGGCCGACGTTCGACATCCACGGCGGCGGCCTGGACCTGGTGTTCCCGCACCACGAGAACGAACTGGCCCAATCGCGCGCCGTCGGCGACGGGTTCGCCCAGTACTGGGTGCACAACGGCCTCGTCGGGGTGGCCGGCGGGGAGAAGATGAGCAAGTCGCTCGGCAATTCGCTGCTGGTCGACGCGGTGGTGACCGAGGTCCGCCCGGTGGAGTTGCGCTACTACCTCGGCCAGGCCCAGATACGGTCCAACATCGAGTACTCACCGGCCGCGCTGGATGAAGCGGTAGCCGCCTACCGGCGGATCGAGGGATTCGTCACGCGCGCCGCCGAACTGTCCGGCCACACCCAGGACCCGCCCACGGACAGGGACGCGATGCCCCCGGCGTTCGCCGCGGCGCTCGACGACAACCTGGCCGTGCCCCGGGCGCTGGCGGTCGTTCACGACACCATCCACGACGGCAACAACGCGCTGGCCAGCGGGGACACCGCGGCGCTCGGCTCGTCGCTGGCCCAGGTGCGGGGCATGCTCGGGGTGCTCGGCCTGGACCCGCTTGCCCCTCAGTGGAGCGCGCCCGGCGCCGATGACGACCTGCGCGATGTCGTGCGCGCGCTGGTGACGGTGGCGCTCGACAAACGGCAGGCGGCCCGGGACCGCAAGGACTGGCAGGCCGCGGACACGATCAAGGAGCGGCTGCACGCTGCCGGGGTCCTCATCGACGACACCCCGGACGGCCCCCGATGGACCATCAAGCGATGACCCGGCCCGCGACTGCGTCCCCTTGGACGGCACCGTGAGCCGGGGCGCACCGGCCGGGGGCGGCGGCCGGGCGAAATCGGGCAAGCCACGGGTGGGCACCGGGGGCAAGGGCCGGAAGCGGCTCGAAGGCAAGGGGCCCACTCCGCCCGCGCACCTGCGCCCCGGCCATCCCGCGCAGCGGCGCGCAGAGGCTGCTGCCCGCGCCGCCACGGCCCGCGGCGGCGCCGGGCGCGCCGGGGCGGCCCGGATCCGGTGACGAGCCACGGAACCCGCCAGGCGGGCGGACCGGGCCGGGCAGCGGAAGTCGTTCTGCAGCAAAAACCCCTGCGGGCCGGCGCGGCGGGGGCGACGCGGCGGAAGTGGTGGCCGGCCGGAACGCCGTGCTGGAGGCGCTGCGGGCTAGTGTGCCGGCCGCCGCGCTGTACGCCGGGCCGCGCCGTGACGCCGACGACCGGGTGCGCGAGGCGGTGGACCTGGCCGCCGCGGCGGGCATCCCGATGATCGAGGCGGGACGGTCCGAACTGGACCGCCTCACCGGCGGCTCGGTGCACCAGGGCTTGGCGCTCAAGGTCCGCCCGTACGACTACGCGGCGGCCGAAGACCTGACGCAGCGGGCCCGCGCGGCGGGCGTGCCAGCGTTGATCGTCGCCCTGGACGGGGTGACCGACCCGCGCAACCTGGGGGCGGTGGCCCGCTCGGTCGCCGCATTCGGCGGGCACGGGGTGCTCGTGCCCGCGCGCCGCTCGGCCCGGGTGACCGCGGGCGCATGGAAAGCGTCGGCGGGCGCGCTGGCCAGGGTGCCGGTGGCGCAGGTGCCCAACCTCACCCGCGCCCTGGCCGCCTACCAGCAGGAGGGCCTGTTCGTCGCGGGCCTGGACGCGGGCGGGGACACCGCGGTCACCGACCTCACGGTCGCCGACGCGCCCCTGGTGCTCGTCGTCGGGTCCGAGGGCCGCGGCCTGTCCCGGCTGGTTGCGGAGCGCTGTGACGTGCTGGCCAGGATCCCGATGGCGGCGGACACCGAGTCGCTCAACGCCGGGGTCGCGGCCGGCATCGCCCTGCACGCGGTGGCGGCGGCCCGGGGCCGGTCGTAACCGCCAGCACGCGGCCCGGATCGGGTAGCCTGCCCGCGTGCAAGACGCGACCACGGTGCAGGCCGAGCGGGACGCCCAGGTAAGGCGGCTGCGGGAGGAGTACCCGGTCTTCCGCATCGAGGATGCCTCCGCTGACCTGAGCCCGGACGGTGTGACGCTACGGTTCTCCTTCGCCGCGGGCGCGCTGCGGTTCCGGCCGTCGGTGCAGCTCACCGGGCTGAACCCGGAAGAGGCTGCCCGGGTGACCGCGCCCACGGCCCGGCGGATCGTCCGTGCCCTTGCCATCGTCGAGGCGTTCTCCTACTGGAAAGCGCTGTGCAGCCCGGTTATCGAGGTCGCGCTCCCCGCGCCGGACGCCGCAGAACTCGACTGGTGGCGGGCGTTCTGGCCGGGGGCGATGGGGGAGTTCTTCTACCGCAACCAGATCGGCTATACCGCGGGTGACTTCCTGGCCATCCAGGGCCCGGTAGGAGCTCCGGAGCGGCTGGACAGCGCAGACGACGCCCCGGGCGGCGCGGATGGCGCCCCGGACGGCGCGGACGGCGCCCCGGACGGCGCGGACGGCGCGGACGGCGCGGACGGCGCTCCGGACGGCGCGGACGGCGCCCCGGACGGGGCGCACCGGGCGGAAGGCGCCCCGCTGGTCCTGTTCAGCGGCGGCAAGGACTCGCTCGCACTGGCCCGCATCGCCGCGGCCGCCCGCGGCGCCGCGCCTGTCGACTTCTTCCTGTACAACCCGGGCGCGCGGCTGCGCGGCATGGCTGGCTCACTGGCTGCGGGGGGCCGCGTGCTGGAAGCCCACCGGGCGATCCTGCCCGAGTTGCTCCGGCTGAACGCGGCCGGGCACCCCAACGGGCACACCCCGTTCTCCGCCTACCTGGCGTTCGCCGCGATGCTCTCCGGTTACCTGCGCGGCAGTGGGCTGGTCGTGGCGGGCAACTCGCGCAGCGACGACGAGCCGAACGTGCCGTCCTACCTGGGCCGCCCGGTCAACCACCAGTGGACCAAGAGCTTCGAGTTCGAGACGGCGATCGGGGCCTACCGCGACCGCTGGCTGCCCGGCGCCCCCGGCTACAGCAGCCCGCTGCGCCCGCTGTACGAGCTGCAGATCATCGCCTCGCTGTCTGGCGACGTGAACGGCTACCTGCGTACGGCGAGCTGCAACCGGGCCCCGGCCCGCGCCTGGTGCCGGTCCTGCGCCAAGTGCGCCTGGGTGTTCCTGGCCACTGCCGCGCTGTTCGGCCACGACCTGGCCATCCGCAAGATCGGCGCGGACATGCTCGCCGACCCGGCGCTGGCCGGGGTGTACCAGGAGATGGCCGGGCTCACCGGCACCAAGCCATTCGAGTGCACCGGCACCGAGGACGAGGTCCGCACGGCGATCCAGGCCACAGGCCGGGGACGCGACCCGGCTGCCTACCCCGCGCTCGCCGCTTGCCTGCGCGACCCCGCCGTGGCCGCCGCCCGCCCGCTGGCCGCCCTGCTGGCCGAGTGGGGTCACGACGAGCTTGTCCCTGCTGCCTTTCTCGACCAGGTCAGCAAGGCCCGCGCCGAGGCCGCCGCGCGTGTTTAGGGCGTGTTCTGTAGATCCATGCCGACGCGCAGCAGGCTGAGTGATCTATAGGGCATGCCCTGGCGGCCATCAGCAGCCCGGCGGGCGTCTGGCCGCACGGGGCGCCGGGCAGTATCGTTCGCTATGTGAACGTTGGGGACGAGTCCGGCGCCGGGACGAGCGCGCGCCGCGCCTTGGAGGATGCTGCTGCGGAGGTGGATCACGAAGCCGGCGGCGCCCACGGCGGCGTGGCCGACGCGGCCGTGGGCGCCACCGCCTGGGGTGGCCGCCGGGGCGGGGACTCCGAGCGTGCCGGGGGGCGGCGGACGGACTTCGTCCAGTCGCTGGACCGCGGCCTGGCCGTGATCCGCTGCTTCTCATCGGAGCACCCGTCGCTGACGCTGTCGGAGGTCGCCGCGCGCACCGGGCTCACCCGGGCAGCCGCCCGGCGGTTTCTGCTGACCCTGCAGGAGCTGGGATACGTCGGCAGCTCCGGGCGCCAGTTCTCGCTGCGGCCGCGGGTCCTGGCGCTGGGTTATGCGTACCTGTCCTCGTTCAGCGTGTCCCAGATCGCCCAGCCGCACCTGGAGGACCTCGCCGAGCATCTGCACGAGTCCTGCTCGGTGAGCGTGCTCGACGGCGACGACCTGGTCTACGTCGCCCGCGCCTCCGCCAACCGGATCATGACGATCGCGCTCACCGTGGGCACCCGGCTGCCGGCGTACCCGACCTCGATGGGCCGGATTCTGCTGGCACACCTGCCCGAGCCGGAACTCGACGCGTACCTGCGCCGGACCACGATGCGCAAGCTCACCGAGCACACCATCACCGACCCCGGCCAGCTGCGGAAGGTGCTCGCCGAGGCGCGCACCAGGGGGTGGGCCGCGGTGGACCAGGAGCTGGAGGCAGGCGTGCGGTCGATCGCCTGCCCGATCCGGGACAGCTCACGGAAGGTTGTGGCGGCCATCAACGCGAGCGCGCACGCGGCCCGGGTGCCGATGCGGACGCTGGAGAAGCAGTTCCTGCCCCGGCTCCAGGAGGCGGCGCGTCAGATCGACTCCGAGCTCGCCGCGCGCATGTCCACCGGGGCCCGCAACGTCCTTTAGCTCGCTGGCCTCGTCACCCCGAGCCCGGCCCTCCACTCTCCACCCTCCACCCTGGCTCTCCCCGAGCTCCCGCCCGGGCGCCGCCTCGCCCGCTTTCGTGATCGCGGACGATTCCTTCCGTTTTCCGCGGCGGGGTGATCGTCCGTGATCATGAAAGCGCGGCACCTGAGGATGGTGGGGGATGCAGATCGAATGTGTGTTTGATAATGGCTTATACTCGCTGACGTGAAGACCGCATTCCAGGGCTCGCTGCTGGACGCGTCGGACGAGGCGGGCCTCGGGCCGCTGGGGGCGACCGTGCGCCGGACCGACCTTTTCCCCGGCGCCTGGGTGGATATCCGGCCGGGATGGGTCACCGGGGCAGATGCCCTGTTCGAGCGGGTGGCCGACGCGGTGCCCTGGCGTGCCGAGCGGCGGACGATGTACGACCGAGTGGTTGACGTTCCCCGGCTGCTGTGCTTCTACGGCGAGGGCCAGGCCCTGCCCGACCCGGTGCTCACCGCCGCCAGGGATGCGCTCACCGAGCACTACCAGCCCGAACTCGGCGAGCCGCTGTGCACCGCGGGACTGTGCCTGTACCGGGACGGACGGGACAGCGTGGCCTGGCACGGCGACACGATCGGGCGCGGCAGCACCGAGGACACCGTGGTGGCGATCGTGTCGCTCGGCGTACCCCGCGCGCTGCTGCTCCGGCCGCGGGACGGCAGCGGCACGGTGCTCCGCCACGATGTCGGTCACGGTGACCTCCTGGTCATGGGCGGAAGCTGCCAGCGGACCTGGGAGCACGCCGTGCCGAAGAGCACCCGGGTCACCGGGCCGCGGATCAGCGTGCAGTTCCGGCCGCACGGCGTGCGCTGACGAGATTCCGGTCCGGACTGCGTGCTGGCAGGCGGCCGCCGGGCCGCGTGCTGGCTGGGCCGGCCGCCGGGCCGCGCGGCGGCCCGGCTGGCCGCGCAATGGCGGCTCACACGACGGTGAGGGCGGCGCCGAGGACGCACAGAGCGCCGCCGATCCAGACTCGTTTCCCCGGCCGGTCGCCGGCGATCAGGATGCCCAGCAGGATGGACAGTTCCCGCAACGTGGCGACTGGCGACGCCGGCGCGCGCTGGTAGGCCAGCAGGACCAGCAGGTATGCGGCGACCGAGCCGACTCCGATCCCCGCCCCGGCGCGGGCCGAGGCCCGCAGCCGCTCCCGGTCCAGCCGGACCGCCCCGAGCAGGATCGCGGCCTGCACGACCGTGACCGCGCCCAGGTAGCCAACAGCCCCGGCGGACCGCACCGCCCCGGCGTCGATCACCGAATAGACCGCGATGCTAATGCCGGTCAGCGCCGCGAAGGCCAGGGCGATGCCCCGGCCGCGGGCCAGCCCGGCTTGCGAGATGATCGCGAGCCCGGCAGCGAGCGTCAGCGCCCCGGCGACCCGGGCGGCGGTCAGCGATTGCCCGAGCACGAGGGCGCCGCCGAGCGTGATCAGGAACGGGGCGATGCCCCTGGCGACCGGGTAGGTGAACGACAGCTCGCCGCGCCGGTACGCGGCCGCTAGGAACGCGAAGTAGGCGGCCTCGGCCGCGCCGGAGGCCAGCGCCGACGGCCAGGCGTGCACCGGCGGGTCGGTGATCGTGGCGGGCAGCAGGAGCACGGCGCCCACGACCGCGCCGACGGCGGCGGCGGCCAGCCGGTCGGTGGCCCCGTGCAGCATCCGGTTCCAGGTGGCGTGGAGCAATGCCGCCGCAAGGACAAGGGCAAGCGCGACCCCGCTCACCGTGTCCGGCCTGCTCGGTCCCGTGGTCGATGGCCATCCCCTCACCATAGGTTTGGGGAATGGCAGACGACGCGGACAGTGCTTTCACCACTTTCGCGACCGCGACCCTGGACGGCCTGCTGGACCGCCAGCCGGAGTGGGCGACCGGCGTAGGCGACCACCGCCACGACGACCGGCTGACCGTGGGGACGGCCGCGCACTACGAGCAGACCAGCAGCTGGGCCGGCGAGCGGCTCGCCGGGCTGGCGGGCATCGACACCGGGCGGCTGTCTCCGCAACTCCAGGTGGACGCGCAGATCCTGGCGAACCAGCTCAGCCGGTTGCGGTTCATGATCGACGAACTGCGTGAGCACGAGTGGAACCCGATGGTCGCCAACCCCGGGCGGGCGATATACAACCTGCTCGCCCGCGACTTCGCGCCGATGCCGGACCGGATCCGCAGCGCCGCCCGGCGGCTCGCCATGCTGCCGGAGTCGCTGGCTGCCGCCCGGTCGGTGCTCGGCCCCATGCCCGAGATCCACATCGAGACCGCGCTCACCCAGTTCGCCGGGACCGAGCGGCTGCTCACCGCGGACCTCAGGTGCGCCGCCAGCGAAGTGCCGGGCGCCGCCCGGGATCTGGACGCGGTGCTGCCCGGGGCGCTGGAGGCCATCGCCGGGCACGCCCGGTGGCTGGAGGAACGGCTGGCCACCGGGCGCCGCGACGGCTTCCGCGACCCCCGGCTGGGCGCGGACCTGTTCGCCCGCAAGCTGACCCTGGTGCTCGACACCGAACTGCCGGTGGAACAGATCGTGGCCCGCGCTGAGGCCGACCTCGCCCAGGCGAGCGAGGAACTTGCTGCGGCGGCGGCGGAGTACACCGGCACGGCCCCGGGCGCAGCGGGCACGGCCCCGGGCGCAGCGGGCACGGGTTCCGGCGGGCCGGGCACGATCCGCGCTGCCCTCGACGCGCTCGCGGCCGACGCGCCCGATGATGCGACGATCCTCGGGTTCGTGCGGGACGCGTTCGTCGCCCAGCGCGAGTTCGTGGCGGCCTGCGACCTGGTCACGGTGTTCGACGACCCGCTCGAGGTGATCGCGATGCCGGAGATCGACCGGGGCGTGGCGGTCGCCTACTGCGATTCACCCGGACCGCTGGAAACCGCCGCCCTGGCCACGTTCATCGCCGTGTCACCGACGCCCGAAGACTGGGCGCCAGACCGGGTCCGGTCGTTCTACCGCGAGTACAACCGGCATATGGTGCACAACCTGATGGTCCACGAGGCCATGCCGGGCCACGCGCTGCAATTGCAGCACGCCCACCGGTTCGCGGGCGCCACCAAGGTGCGCGCGGCGTGGCGGTCCGGCTCGTTCGTGGAGGGCTGGGCGGTCTACGCGGAGCAGGTCATGGGCGCGCACGGGTACCCGGGTGAGGGGAATCCGGTTGCGGTCCGGACGCAACGGCTCAAGTCCAAGATCAGGACGATCATCAACGCGATCATGGATGCCCGGGTGCACTGCGACGGCATGACGCAGGAGCAGGCCATGGCGCTGATGACCGGCCCGGGCTACCAGGAGGAAGGCGAAGCGGCGGGGAAGTGGCGCCGCGTCCTGCTGACCTCGGCCCAGCTCTCCACCTACTTCGTGGGGTTCACGGAGGTCAGCGGGCTTGCCGCCGACCTGCAGCAGGCGCATCCCGGCTGGCCGGAACGGCAGTTGCACGACGCGATGCTGGCCCACGGCTCGCCCCCCGCGCGCCATCTGCGCACCCTGCTGGGCGCCCAGCCGGCGGCCCAGGGCTGACCGGCATGGCGAGCGTGCTGCGGGTCTCCTCCCGCAACGCCCGCTTCCAGCAGTGGGAAGCCCTGCTCAGCAACCGGGCCAAGCGGCAGCGGACGGGCGAGTTCCTGGTTCAGGGGGTCCGGCCGATCACCCTGGCCGCCCGGTACGGCTGGCGGTTCCGTGCCCTGATCCACGACGCCGAGCGCCCACTGTCGCAATGGGCGCAGGCGCTGCTGCGCGACGTTCCCGCGGTCCGGGTGTCCATGGCGCCCGCGCTCCTGGCCGAGCTCGGCGAGAAGGAGGCGGGCAGTCCCGAGCTGGTCGCCGTGGTGGAGATGCCCGGCGACGGTTTTGACCGCATCGAGGCCGGCCACGACTTCCTCGGCGTGGCGCTCGACCGGCCGGCGAACCCGGGCAACGTCGGCAGCATCATCAGGTCCGCGGACGCGCTGGGGGCGTACGGGGTCATCGTCGCCGGGCACGCGGCTGACATCTACGACCCCCGGTGCGTGCGGGCCAGCACCGGCTCGCTGTTCGCACTGCCCGTCATCCGCACGCCCGGGCCCCGCGAGGTGGCCGCGTGGGTGGCTGCGCAGCGCGCCCGGGGCTGCCCGATCGTCCTGGCCGCCACGGACGAGCGGGGCGACCGCGACGTGTTCGACTTCGACTTCACCCAGCCGGTGCTGCTGCTGGCCGGGAACGAGGGCGCCGGGCTGAGCGCCGCGTGGCGGGAGCTGAGCGACGTGGTGGTCGGCATCCCGATGACCGGCGCCGCGAGTTCCTTGAACGCGGCGAACGCGGCATCGATCATCTTGTACGAGGCTTCCCGGCAGCGCCTGCTGGCGCGGAAAGCCTCCCGCCTGAACTCTTGATTTTTTGAAAACGCAGCACGCCGAGGCCGCGTTGCCATCCTCTGGTGGTATTTCCCTCGCCCCGGTGGCCTCCTAACCAGTGAAGGACACGTCGTTCGTCACCTGACCCCCGGCGGCGGGGCGGGGCGCTGAATTTCCCGCCGCCGGTTCGTCGTTAACTGCGAGGGCCTGGGTACTGTGCGGAGGGGAACCGCCATGACGCAGATCAGGATCACCAGGAGGCGTCGCCCGGACGACTGGCGGCTGGAACCTCTGCCGCTGGACCCGCGCGACCCTGACATCGTGCGCGCGAAGGAAATCGCCCGGCGTGCTCGTGCCGGGACGCCGCCCGGCGGCGCCGGACGCGCCAGCCACACCGGACGTCCCGGCCGCTGAGGCGGCCGCGCGCTAGCGCAGCGTGTACGGGCCGGTGGTGACCGGGTGGTACCCCTTGGCGCCGACCGCGCGGGCCAGTGGGCTGCGGGGATCTTCGCCCGCCTTGAGCAGGTCCAGCACATGGCGGAAGTCATAAACCGGTGACCAGCCCAGTTCCGCGCGGGCGCGCTCGTTCACGTACACCCGGTCGATGTGGCCGAACATCCGCCACCCGCGCCGCGCGTACTCCGCCTCCTGGTCCGGGAACAGGCGGCGGACCACGGCGGGCGCGTCGGCGCGGACTGCGGCGAGGTCGCCGGGGGTGAACGGGGTCGTCGCGCTGACGATGTACCGCCCAAAGCCAATCGCGGGCGCGCGGGCCATCGCGAGCAGGTGCGCATCCACCACGTCGGAGATGTCGGCGCGCCGGTACAGGAACTCGTTCGCCTTGATGTTCGCGTCCGGGTAGGCGTTGCGGACGTCGTCGAGGTCGTCCGGTTCGGGAAAGAAGCGGGAAGTGCGCAGGATCACCACGGGCAGGCCGTGGTCGGCGTGGATGAGCGCGCACAGATCCTCGGCCGCGGTTTTCGTTGCCCCGTAGATGTTGCGCGGCGCCGGGACCACCTCCTCGGTGATCCACGCGGCCGGGTCGCCGGGCGCCGGAGTCAGCGCCCGGCCGAACGTGCTGGTCGTGCTCGTGAACACGAAACTGCCGACACCCGCGGCGGCGGCCTCCTCCAGCAGGGTCAGCGTCCCGGTGACGTTGGTGTCCACGAAGTCCTGCCGGGTGTGCGAGCCCACGTGCGGCTTGTGCAGCGTCGCCGGGTGCAGGACGGCCGCGGCCCCGGCGAGGCAGGCGCGGACCGTGGCCCGGTCGGTGATCGACCCGACCACGGTGGTGCATCGGGACGCGAGTATGTCCAGGCCGGTCACGTCATGCCCGCGGGCGCGCAGCACGCGGACGAGCGCCTCACCCAGATGCCCGGCGCTGCCGGTCACGAGGACGCGGTCGCCGGGCATGCGCCTCACGATACTGGGCGCGGCTGCCCGGCCCACAGTTCTTTCCGGCCCGCGGCGCCGCCCGGCCCTCGCTGTGCGGCGCCGCCCGCCCTCCCCGTCTCCCGCGCGGCGCCGTCGTCCCAGCGACCTTCCGCCGCCACGGCATGGTGGGATGGTCAGATGCGGCCACACCTGACCATCCCTGGCAAGCTTGCCCGCGGCGACCGGGTCGCCGTGGTATCTCCCTCGTTCGCTGCGCCGGGCCCGTTCCCGGAGGTGCACGAGGTGGCGATGACCCGGCTCCGGGAGGAGATCGGCCTGGCCCCGGTGGAGTACCCGACCACCCGGCAACTGGGCGCTGCCCCGCAGGCCCGGGCGGCCGACCTGATGGCGGCGTTCGCCGACCCGGACATCAAGGCCGTGCTGGCCACGATCGGCGGGGATGACCAGATCACCGTGCTGCCGTTTCTCGATCCTGAGGTGGCCCAGGCGAACCCCAAGGCGTTCTTCGGCTACAGCGACAACACCAACCTGCTCAACTGGCTGTGGAACCACGGGGTCGCTGGTTACCACGGCGGCTCGACCATGGTGCACCTCGGCCGCCCCGGCGGGCTCCATCCGGTGTCTACCGCGTCGCTGCGGGCGGCCCTGTTCGAGGGGGGAGATCTACGGCTGCATCCAGTGGACCGGTTCAGCGAGGTGGAGCTGAGCTGGGCCGACCCGGAGGGGATGCGTTACCCGGCGCCCACGTCCCCGGCCCCGGACTGGGTGTGGCACCAGCCCGACCGGGTGGTGTCCGGCCCGACCTGGGGCGGCAACCTGGAGATCCTGCACTGGAACCTCGCCGTAGGGCGCTGGATCCGGCCTGCCGAGGATTACGCCGGGTGCGTCCTGATCCTGGAGACCTCCGAGGAGATGCCCTCGTCCGAAGAGGTGTTCCGGATGCTGCGCAACGCGGGCGAGCGCGGGCTGCTCGCCCAGTTCCCCGCCGTGATCGTCGCCGCCGCCAAGGCGACCAGCCTGGACCGCCCCGTCCGCCTGGACGGCCGGGAGCCGTACCGGACCGCCCAGCGTGACGCCGTGCTGGCGGCGTTCGACGCCTACAACCCCGAGGCGATGATCGTCTTCAACGTCGACTTCGGCCACACCGACCCGCAGTGGGTGCTCCCGTACGGCGGCGCGCTGACCATCAACGGCCCGGCCCGCACCATCACCGCGTCGTACTAGCCACTTTGGCGGCGCTGGTTGAGCCCCGCGGAGGCGCCAGTGGCCGCGGCGCGACCTACCATGTGTGGATGCGGTGGTATTGGCCGGTTTCAGCTCGTAGTTCCGTGGCCGGGTCCCTATGACGGCGTCCAGCGCGTCGGAGGCGCCAGCGGCGCCGCCGCGGCCGGTGATCCTGACGGTGGACGACGACCCCGGGGTGTCCCGCGCCGTGGCCCGGGACCTGCGGCGGAAGTACGGGGAAGGGCACCGGATCGTGCGCGCCGAGTCCGGGGCGGTGGCCCTCGACGCGCTGCGCCAGATGAAGCTGCGCGGTGAACCGGTCGCGGTGCTCCTGGCCGATTACCGGATGCCGGAGATGAACGGGATCGAGTTCCTCGAGCACGCGATGGACGTTTACCCCGGGGCGCGGCGGGCGCTGCTGACCGCCTACGCCGACACCGGCGCCGCCATCGACGCGATCAACGTGGTTGATCTCGACTATTACCTGCTCAAGCCCTGGGATCCGCCCGAGGAGAAGCTCTACCCGGTGGTGGATTCGCTGCTGGAATCCTGGCGGGCGTCCGACCCGCGGCCGGTGCCCGAACTCAAGATCGTCGGCCACCGCTGGTCGGCGCGCTCTTCGGAGGTACGCGAGTTCCTGGCCCGCAACCAGGTGCCCTACCGCTGGTATCTCGCCGACGAGCCGGAAGGCAAGCGGCTCCTGGAGGCGGCCGAGGCCGACGGGATGTCCCTTCCGGTGGTGATCACGGTGGACGGCGAGGTGCTGGTGGAGCCGTCCGACTCGGAGCTGGCGGCCCGGGTCGGGCTGGCGACCACGCCGTCGGCCGAGTTCTACGACCTCGTGGTCATCGGCGGCGGCAGGCCGGCCTGGGCGCGGCCGTCTACGGCGCATCGGAGGGCCTGCGGACGGTGCTGGTGGAGCGGATGGCGACCGGCGGGCAGGCGGGCCAGAGCTCACGGATCGAGAACTACCTCGGGTTCCCGGACGGCGTGTCCGGCGCCCAGCTCACCGACCGGGCCCGGCGGCAGGCCGCGAAGTTCGGCGCCGAAGTGCTCACCACCCGCGAGGTGGTCGGCCTGGAGGTGCATGGCCCGGCGCGGACGGTCAAGTTCTCCGACGGGACCGGGGTCGACGCCCACGCCGTCATCCTCGCGACCGGGGTGGCCTACCGCCAGCTCGCCGCGCCCGGCCTCGACGAGCTGACCGGGCGCGGGGTCTTCTACGGGTCGGCGCTGACCGAGGCCACCAGCTGCGCGGAGCAGGACGTCTACATCGTCGGCGGGGCGAACTCGGCCGGCCAGGCGGCGGTATACCTGGCCCGGGGCGCCAAGTCGGTGACGATCCTGATCCGCGGCCCGTCGCTGCGCAAGTCGATGTCGCACTACCTGGTCGAGCAGATCGAGCGGATTCCCGCCATCCGGGTGCGCACCTGCACCGAGATCGCCGAGGCGCACGGTGACGACCACCTGGAGCGGCTCACCCTGCGGGACAGCGACAACGGCGACACCGAGGTGGTCGATGCGCAGTGGCTGTTCGTCTTCATCGGCGCGGCCCCGCTGACCAGCTGGCTCGACGGCGTCGTGCACCGCGACGGGCGAGGCTTCATCCTGGCCGGCCCTGACCTTGCGGCCGCGGGCGAGCGGCTGGTCGGCTGGCCGCTGGACCGGGCGCCGTATCACCTGGAGACCAGCGTGCCGGGCATCTTCGTCGCCGGGGATGTCCGTGCCGAGTCCGCCAAGCGGGTTGCTTCGGCGGTGGGAGAGGGAGCGATGGCCGTCATGCTGGTGCACCGTTACCTGGAGCGGACATGAGCGCCGGGCCCCCGGCCGCGTGCAGCCCGGATGAGCTGCGCAAGCTGTTCCTGTTCGAGAAGCTCACCGACGACCAGCTGGCGTGGCTGTGCCGCCAGGGTCATGTCGAGCATTTCGAGCCGGGGCCGCTGTACGCCGAGGGTGAGCCGGCCGAGTGCCTGTACGTGCTGCTGAACGGGACGCTGGTGATGTCGCGCCGGGTCGGCGCGGACGACGTCGAGACCGGGCGGACCTCCAGCGTCGGCGTGTACGCGGGCGCGTTCATGGCATACCTGGGCGACCGCGTGCCGCAGCTCTACAACAACTCGGTGCGGGTCACCGAGCCATCGCGGTTCTTCGTGCTCGCCGCGGACAAGTTCGCGCAGCTCATGAACGACTGGTTCCCGATGGCCGTGCACCTGCTCGAAGGGCTGATTTTCGGCAACAAGAGCGCCCAGGAGGCGATCGGCCAGCGGGAACGGCTGCTCGCGCTCGGGTCGCTGTCGGCCGGGCTGACGCACGAGCTGAACAACCCGGCCTCCGCAGCGGTGCGCGCCACCGCTGCGCTACGCGAGCGCGTGGCCGGCATGCGCCGCAAGCTCAGCCTGATCGCCGGGTCACCGCATCCGCCGACGGCGTTCGCCGCGCTGGTGGGGCTGCAGGAGGAGGCGGCGGAACGAGTCGCCAAGGCGCCGTCGCTCAGCCCGCTGGAGGCGGCCGACCGCGAAGACGCCCTCACCGACTGGCTCGATGAACACGGCATCAGCGGCGGCTGGGAACTTGCGCCGGTCTTCGTCCAGGCGGGCCTGGACACCGCGTGGCTCGACCAGGTGGCCGCGACCATGGAGGCCGAGGGCCCGGGCGCGGGTGGCCTGCACGGGGGCCCGGGCGATCGGCGTGGCAAGGCGCCGGCCGGCGAGGCGGGCGGAGCGCTGGACGGGGCGTTGCGCTGGCTGGGCTACACGGTCGAGACCGAGTTGCTGATGAACGAGATCGCCGATTCGATCACCCGGATCTCCTCGCTGGTCGACGCCTCGAAGCAGTACTCCCAGCTTGACCGGGCGCCGTACCAGGTCGTGGACGTGCACGAGCTGCTGGACAGCACCCTGACGATGCTCGCCGTCAAGATCGGGGACGGCATCACCGTGGTCAAGGACTACCAGCCGGGCCTGCCCCGGATCCCGGCCTATCCGAGCGAGCTGAACCAGGTCTGGACGAACCTGATCGACAACGCGGTTTCCGCCATGGACGGGCACGGCACGCTCACCGTCCGCACTGCCCTGGAGCAGGACCGGCTGCTGGTCGAGTTCGGCGACACCGGCCCTGGCATCCCGGATGAAATCCGGGACCGGATCTTCGAGCCGTTCTTCACCACCAAGCCGGTGGGCCAGGGCACCGGGCTTGGGCTGGACATCTCCTGGCGGATCGTGGTGAACCGGCATCACGGTGACCTGCGGGCCGAGTCGGCCCCCGGCGACACCCGGCTCCAGGTGCGCCTTCCACTGACCGCATCGCAGGGAGGGCAGCTGAGCGGGGTGCCCTACTAAGCGGGCTGGCCGGCCAGGCGGCCGCTGCCCTGCAGCAGGACGTCGGCGACCAGCGCCGGGTCGTCGGTCATCGGCACGTGCCCGCAGCCGGGCAGTGGCCGGATCCGTGCCTGCGGCAGCCGCGCCTTGGCCACCAGCACCTGCCGCGGCCGGAGCAGCCGGTCCTTGGTTCCCCAGGCGATCGTGACCGGAACGTCGGCCGGCATCTGCCCGGTGAACGGCGTCAGCTGCGCCACGATCGCCTCGAGCGCGTCGTGGGCGGCCAGGAACGCGGCCATGTCGCCGGCTGCCTGCTCGGCGGGCACCCGCGACGGCCGGCTCGACGGTGACGCCATACAGCAGGGCCCGTCCCGCGGTGTGCCGGGACAGCGCCGGCCCGTAGCGTCGCAGCCGCCCCCCCGCGATCTCCATTGCCTTGAACGTCGCCCGCGCCATCGCGGCCTCGCGCTCGTTGCGCCAGAACCCGGCGGGGGACAGCCCGGTCGCCGACCCGGCCCGCCCGGCCACCGCCGCCTCCAGCGCGAGCCTGCCACCCAGCGAGTTGCCCGCCATGTGCGGGCGCTCCAGCTCGAGGTCATCAAGCAGCGCGGTCACCGCGCCGAGCATCGCCTCCAGCGCGGGCTGGCGCTGCTCCAGCGGCGGCGACTCCCCGTGCCCGGGCAGGTCGGCGATGATCACGTCCCGGTGTGGCGTGAGCCGGTCGAGCACCGCGCCCCAGGCCTGGCGGCGGTGCCCCACTCCGTGTAGCAGGACCAGCGGCGGTCCTGACCCCATGCGCTCGTAGGCCAGTCCCATGGCACTCCCTACTCGTGGGTAACCACGGATCGTACCGCAGTCGGCCGCTCGGCGAAATGGTGGTGTGCCGCGCGGCGAAATGGTGTGGCGCGCGGCGTCCCCGTCGTCGCGCGCCTAGCCTCCCCGCCGGCGTGCGCCTAGCCGCCCCCGCCGGCGGCGGTGGCCGCCGCCGCCGCGGCGGCCGAGCGGCTGATCGCGCCGGCCTCCAGCGAACCGCGCCGCGAGAACCACCGGGATGATCGTCAGCAAGATGACGATGGTCACCACGGCGTTCACCTCGGGCAGCTGCTGGCCGAGCCGGATCGCTCCGAAGATCCACAGTGGCAGCGTGTTCTGCGCGCCGGCGGTGAACACCGTCACGATGACCTCGTCGAACGACAGGCCGAACGCGAGCAGGGCCCCGGAGATAAGGGCGGTCGCGGCCATCGGCAGCGTCACCAGGCGCAGCGTCTGCCAGCCGCGCGCGCCGAGGTCCATCGACGCTTCGGTCAGCGAGCCGGGCATTCGCCGGAGCCGCGCGATCAAGTTGTTGTAGACCACCACGATGCAGAACGTCGTGTGCCCGATGATGATCGTCAGCGTGCCGAACTGGATGCCGGTGAAGGAGAAGAACGAGTTCAGCGCGATCCCGGTGATGATCCCGGGTAGCGCGATCGGGAGCACGAGCAGGAACGAGATGGCATCGCGCCCGAAGAAGCGGAACCCATGCAGGGCAAAGGCGACGGCGGAGCCGAGCAGCATCGCCAGGACGGTCGCGAGCAGCCCGACCCGGACCGATAGCAGGAACGCGCCGCGCACCTGCGGGTCGTGCCACGCCACGCTGAACCAGTGCAGCGTGAAGCCCGGGATGGGCCAGGTCTGGATGTTCGACGGGTTGAACGCGTACAGCACGATGAGCACGATCGGGACGAACAGGAACGCTAGGACAAGCCCGACCCAGATGCGCAGCGCCGTCCGCAAGCCCTTCGATTCCATCGGTGGTGCCCTCAGATTTCCTCGAACGCGCCGAGTGCCCTGGCGCCAAGCAGGTAGACGGCCATGATGGCGATGGGAACCATGGCCATGGCTGCGGCGAACGGCACGTTGTTCGCGATCCCGATGTTGCTGTAGATGATGTTGCCGATGAAGTTGGCGCTGGTCCCGCCGACCAGCAACGGCGTGATGTAGTCGCCGAGGGTCAGCGAGAACGTGAAGATCGACCCCGCGACGATGCCCGGCAGGGCGAGCGGGAGCAGCACCCGGCGCGTGGTGTGCCAGGTGCGCCCGCCCAGGTCCTGGGATGCCTCGATCTGTGATGGCGGGATGCGCTCCAGCGCCGCGTAGACGGGAGTGACCATGAACGGCAGCCACAGGTAGCAGAACACTATGTACACGGCCCAGTTGGTGTAGATCAGGTGCACCTGGCCGAGGCCGGCCTTGCCCAGGGTCCAATCGAGGAACCCGTTGTGGGTGAAGATCAGCAGCCAGGAGTACACCTTGGCCAAATAGCTCGCCCACAACGGCAGCAGAATCGCCACGAACAACGCGGTCCTCGTCCGCCGCGACGCGATGCGCGCCATGTAGTAGGCGAACGGGAACGCCACGATGGCATCGGTCACGGTCACTGCCGCCGCCATCCCGACCGTGCGCAGGATGATGCTCCGGTAGGCCGGGTTGGAGAAGATCGCCTGGAAGTTGGTGAGGCTCCAGACCCGCTCGATGTTGGTGGTGAACGGGTTGATCTGCCAGAAGGCCGTAATCAGCAGGACCGCCAGTGCGGCGAGGTAGATCAGGACGAACCAGGCTAGCGGCGGGGTGAGCAGGAGGGTGGCCCGTGCCCAGGGCCGGCGCCACAGCGCCGCCGAAACGCGGGACCACACCCCCTCGCGCCCGGTCTCGGTCGCCTGGCCCGGCGGCTGTGGTTACCGCCACCGGCCGCCGGCGTCCGGGTTCGCGGCCGGCCGGTTTCACTTGACCTGGGTGTTCCACGCGCTCACCCAATCGGCGTACGGCACGCAGTCCGGCTTGCCGTTGTCGCAGGTCGCGATCGGCGTCTTCCACAGCTTGATCGTGTTGAAGTAGGCGATCGGTGCGTTCGCGTGGTACAGCTCGCAGGAGCCCTTCTGCAACTGGTTCATGATCGGGCACGCGAGCTTGTTGTCGGGCGTCTCGCCGTAGTTGACCGCCTGCTCGGCCTGCACCTTCGGCGTGCTGATGTACTGCATCCACTTGTAGGCGCAGTTGGGGTGCGGCGCCTTGGCCGCCAGCATCCAGGTGTCCGCCCAGCCGGTCGCGCCCTCGCTCGGGATCGTGGTGCCGATCGGGAAGTGCGCCGCCTTGAGCTGGCTGACCTGGTACGGCCACCCCGCGCCGACGGTCGCGTTCCCGTTCTTGAAATCGAAGATCTCCTGGGACGCCAGCGACCAGTACTTCTCGATCAGCGGGCGCTGGGCGGCGAGCAGGTTCACCGCCGCGGTGAACTGCGGCTGGGTCAGCTCATAGGGGTCGGTGATCCCCAGGGACGGCTTGTGCTTCTGCAGGTACAGCGCCGCGTCGGCGATCTGGATCGGGTTGTCCGGGACGGTGACCTGGCCCTTGTACTGGGGGTTGTAGATGATGCTCCAGGACGTCGGCGCGGTCGGGAAGTGCTTGGTGTTGTACATGAGCACGTTCGGGCCCCACTGCAGCGAGACGCCGTAGTGCACCCCATTGATGGTGTTGAACGGCGGGGACTTGAACGCTGGGAAGAAGTCCTTCCAGCTCGGGATGAGGTTAATGTTCACCGGGTGCGCGTCCCCCGCGTAGAGGATGCGCAGGTCCGCGTCGCCCGACGAAGACACCATGTCGTACTGGCCGCCGCCGCCGTTCTTCATGAGCGCGACCATCTCGTCGGAAGTGTTGGCGATCTTCCCGTTCACCTGGCATCCGGTTTGCTGCTCGAACGGCTTCACCCAGAGCGGCTGGAGGTAGCCCGCCCAGGCGATCAGGTTGAGCTGGCCCTCGCCCTTGCCGATCTTCTGGAGCACGGGAAGGTTGGCCGTGGGCACGGTAAGCCCGGCCGTGCCCGATCCCTGCGGTGTAGTGCCGCCAGTGGTGCTGCCGCTGCTTCCGCAGCCCGCGACGATGACCGACGCGGCGGTGAGTGCGAGTACGGCCGATAGCGGGCGCGAAACGTGCCGCCGATGGATTGCGATCACTGCTTACCCTCCCCAGAGCGCGGGCCCTGATCGGGTCCCTGCGGAATTGTGAATGCCCGGTCCGGCCGCCAGGCGACGCGCACCCGGCTGCCCGCGGCGACGCTCGCCCGCTCGGCGTTCTGCCTGCTGACGACCAGCTCGCCGCCGGCGTCCAGATCCACCACGTAGCGGGTGAGGACCCCCGCGTAGATCACGTCGCGGACCTGGCCGGGCTCGACGTGCGCGTCCAGTGTCTCCGGCTCGCCGTCCTCGATCAGCACGAGCTTCTCCGGCCGCACGGTGATCGTGTGGCCATCCCGCTCGATCAGGTTGGAGACGCCGATGAAACCGGCCACAAACGGCGTCCGCGGCTGCTCGTAGACCTCCACGGGGCCACCGATCTGCTCGATGCTGCCGCGGTTGAGCACCGCGATGCGGTCGCTCATGGTCAGCGCCTCTTCTTGGTCGTGTGTCACGTAGATAAAGGTGATGCCCACCTCGCGCTGCACCCGGAGCAGCTCGAGCTGCATCTCCTGGCGGAGCTTGAGGTCGAGCGCGCCCAGGGGCTCATCCAGCAGCAGCACCTGGGGCTCGTTCACGATGGCGCGGGCCAGCGCGACGCGCTGCCGCTGCCCGCCGGACAGCTGGGCCGGCTTGCGGTCGCCGAGCCCGGGCAGCCGGACCATCTCCAGGGCGGCGTCCACCTTCTCGCGCCGCTCCGCCTTGGGCACCCGCCGCACCCGCAGGCCGTACTCGATGTTCTGCGCGACGGTCATGTGCGGGAACAGGGCATAGTCCTGAAAGACCGTATTGACGTTCCGTGCGTACGGCGGGACGCGGGTGACGTCGCCGCCGCCGAGTTCGATCCGGCCGGCGTCGGGCCGCTCGAACCCGGCGATCAGCCGCAGCAGCGTCGTCTTGCCCGACCCGGAGGGGCCGAGCAGCGTGAAGAACTCGCCCGCCCCGATGACAAGGTCGACTCCCGCGAGCGCGACCACGTCCCCATAGCGCTTCCGCAGACCGGAGACGTGAACGGCTGCCGCCACGGCAGCCGGGTCACCCGCGGCGTCGGGCGGCGCTGGGCCCGGATCGGTGATCATTCGGCTCGTTGTACCACGGTTCAGCAAACAATCGCAACGGCGTTCGAGGCGCGGTTCGGTCAAGACCTGCGCCCCCGCGAGCCCGCGGCAGGCCTCGGTCCTCCCGGCCCGCACTGTCGGTAATTGCCGTTAGGCTACTGCGACTAGGGTGTGTCCTGTAGGTCTATGCCGTCGCGAGCGGCTGTCCGGCGGGATGGATCGCAAGGCGGAGGAGGAGCCCATAGCGGAGCTATGGGCGACGACGACAACGCTGCGAGGCGCCCGTCCGGCGGACGCGCAGCGGGCTGGATGATCTGCGGGCCACACCCTCCGTTCTGTCGCTGGAGCGAATCCGCCATGCTGGTGCTGCACGGGCTCTGGGCCGCCCGCGAGGGGCTGTGCTTGTGGGCTGAAGACTCCGAGCTTCCGGTCGCCAGCACCAGCCACGCGCTCCGGTCGGCCCGACCGCACCCCTTCGCTGCCCCTAGCAGCACGCTGGCCACGCTGCACGCAGGCAAACCGGCGGAGGCGGTCCTGCTGCTGCCGTCGGCGCGCACCGCCCCGCTGGATTCACCCGAGCTGGTCAGGGCGGTCCCCCGCCCGGGCCCGCGCGCCGGGCCGGCGCTCCTGCCCTGGACCGTCCCCGCTATCTTGCTCAACGCAGCGTCGGCGCTGGCCGCCATCCCCGAGCGCGCACCTGGCATCCGGTACGGCGCCTCCATGGAGTACCTGGCCGCGCTGGCCGGGTTCGCTGCTGAGCTCGTGGCCCGTGGCCGGGTGCTGCCCACCCTCGACCACGACGGGGCCAGCGCGGTGGCCCGGTGGCGCCCGGTCATCCAGGGGCCCGACGTCGCGACGATGCACGCCCTGGCGGCCGCGGTGCCCCCGGTCTGCCGGGCGCTGGCCAGGCAGACCACGCCAGACGAGGCAGTCCGGAGATTCGCGGGCCACGTCCCTGAGGCCGAGGACGCGCACGAGGTGATGACCGCGGCGCTAGCCGCGCTCGTGGACGCTGCCGCCCGGGAGGCGCTGCCGCCCGGGCTGCGGCTCGCGCCGCCGCGGCGGGGGCGCCTGCCTGCCCGGCTGCCCGCGGCCGACGCCTGGCTGGCCGCGCTCACCGGCCTGGATGGCCGGCTGGACGCCGACCCGGCCGAACTGTCCGCGCTCGCCCAGGCGCTCGCGCCCTGGGAGGACGTTGGCACCGGTCATACCGGGCCCGCACGGGCTACGTTCCGGCTGGCCGAAGTCCCCGCGGAGCCGGATGTCGGGCTGTTCGCCGCGCTTGCCGAGGATGAGCCGGTCACGGCCGGCGGAGGATTCGGAGCCGCCGGAGGATCCGCAGGAGCGGTCGGCAACGGATGGGGCGGAGCGGCTGGCGACGGACCCGAGGCGGCCGATGGCGGATCGGGAGCGGCGGTGGCCGGCGGACGGGGAGCGGCCGACGGCGAATCGACGGACGGCGGATCGGGAGGGGCGGTGGCCGGCGGATCCGGGGCGGATGCCGGCCTGGGCGCCCGGGTCACGGCGAGCCGGGTTGGCGGCTGGAGTTCCTGCTCCAATCGGTGGCCGACCCGAGCCTGCTGATCGGCGCCGAGCAGACCTGGGCTGACGATGGCACGCTGAGCCGGTGGCTGCCGCGGCCCCAGGAACTGCTGCTTGCCGAGCTTGGCCGGGCCAGCCGGGTCTACCCGGAGCTGGCGGACGGGCTGCGCCAGCCCCGCCCGTGCGCCCTCGACATGGACGCCGACGGCGCCTACCGGTTCCTTTCCGTCGCGGCGCCCGCCCTGGACGAGGCCGGATTCGGCGTGCTGCTGCCGTCCTGGTGGAACCGCCGCCGCAGGCTCGGGCTCACCGCGTCCGCGCACACCCAGGCCGACGGCGTGGTGGCCAAGCCGGGCAAGTTCGGCAAGGACCAGCTCGTGGACTTCCGCTGGCGGCTGGCGGTCGGCGACGACACGCTGACCGAGGAGGAGATCGCGGCGCTCGCGCAGACCAAGGCGCCGCTGGTGCGGGTGCGCGGGCAGTGGGTGGCGGTGGACCAGGACCAGCTCCGGCGGGGCCTGGAGTTCCTCGCCAGGAACCAGGCCGGCCAGGTCACCGCCGGAGAGATCCTCCGCCTGGCCGCCGCTCACCCCGAGGACTCCGGCATCCCGCTCCCGGTTACCGGGGTCGACGCTGATGGCTGGGTCGGCGACCTGCTGGGCGGGTCGGTTTCTCAACAATTTCGCTTCCTGCCTGTGCCAGCTCACTTCCACGCCAAGCTGCGGCCCTACCAGGAGCGGGGCCTTTCCTGGCTGGTGTTCCTCGCCGCGGCGGGCCTCGGCGCGTGCCTCGCCGACGACATGGGGCTCGGCAAGACGGTGCAACTGCTGGCCCTGGAGGCGGTGCAGCGCACCGAGAACCCGGGTGGCCCGCCCACGCTGCTGCTGTGCCCCATGTCGCTGGTCGGCAACTGGCAGCGGGAGGCCGCGAGGTTCGCGCCAGCGCTGCGCGTGTACGCGCATCATGGGCGGGAGCGGCTGCGGGAAGGGGAGCTGGCCGGGCGGCTGGCGGAGACCGACCTCATGGTCACCACGTACGCCACCGCGACCAGGGACATCGACGATCTGGCCGGGTGCGAGTGGCAGCGGGTGGTGCTGGACGAGGCTCAGGCGGTGAAGAACAGCCGGTCGCAGGCGGCCCGGGCGGTACGGCGGCTGCGCGCCGGGCAGCGAATCGCGCTGACCGGCACCCCAGTGGAGAACCGGCTGGCCGAGCTGTGGTCGCTGATGGACTTCCTCAACCCCGGCCTGCTCGGGCCGGCCGAGCAGTTCCGCGCCCGCTATGCCATCCCGGTTGAGCGGCACGGCCAGACGGAGCCGGCCGAGCGGCTTCGCGCGATCACTCGCCCGTACGTGCTACGCCGGCTCAAGACCGACCCGGCCATCATCAGCGATCTGCCGGAGAAGATCGAGATCAAGCAGTACTGCCGCCTCACCACCGAGCAGGCCTCGCTGTACCAGTCCGTCGTTGACGACATGCTGGAGAAGATCGAGAACTCCGAGGGGATCGAGCGCCGGGGCAACGTGCTCGCGGCGATGGCCAAGCTCAAGCAGGTGTGCAACCACCCGGCGCTGCTGCTGCACGACCGGTCCGCCGTGGGCGCTCGCTCCGGCAAGGTGATCCGCCTGGAGGAGATCTGCGAGGAGATACTCGCCGAGGGCGACAAGGCGCTGTTGTTCACCCAGTTCACCGAGTTCGCGGCGATGCTCCTGCCGCACCTGGCCGCGCGTTTCGGCACCGACATCGCCTACCTGCACGGCGGGACGTCAAAGAAACGCCGGGACAACCTGGTGACCGGCTTCCAGTCCGATGACGGGCCGCCGCTGTTCCTGTTGTCGCTGCGAGCCGGGGGCACCGGGTTGAACCTCACCGCGGCCAACCATGTGATCCACCTGGACCGGTGGTGGAACCCGGCGGTGGAGAACCAGGCCACCGACCGTGCCTTCCGGATCGGCCAGAAGCGCAACGTGCAGGTGCGCAAGTTCATCTGCACCGGCACCCTGGAGGAGAAGATCGACGAGATGATCGAGGAGAAGAAGGCTCTCGCGAACCTTGTCATCAGCGACGGCGAGGGCTGGCTGACCGAGCTGTCCACGGGTGAGCTGCGCCGGGTGTTCGAGCTGTCCGCGGAGGCCGTAGGTGAGTGACGGAGACGATCGCCCGCCGGACCGGCGCGGGGGGCCCTGGTGGCCACCGGCGTCGCGGCCGCGCGCCGTGGAAGGCGGGCTGAAGGCGCGCAGCACCCGCGGCGCGATCGCGCAGACCTGGTGGTCCGGGCGGTTCATCGCGGTGCTGGAGTCGATCATCGTCGGCGGCCGGCTGCAGCGCGGCCGCAACTACGCCCGGCGCGGCCAGGTTCTCTCTATGGATGTGACGGCGGGCCTGGTCAGCGCGCTGGTGCAGGGCAGCAGGGTGCAGCCATACCGGATCCGGATCGGGCTGGACGCGTTCGGCCGGCCGGAGTGGGCCGCGGCCGAGCGGGCCCTGGCCGGCAGTGCCTGGTACTCGGCGAAACTGCTCGCCGGTGAGATGCCCGAAGACATCGAGGACGTCTTCGCGGAACTGGGGCTGGCGCTTTTCCCGGCTTCGGCCGCCGAACTGTCGATGTACTGCTCCTGCCCGGACTGGCAGGTCCCGTGCAAGCACATTGCCGCCGTGTTCTACCTGCTGGCCGAGGCCTTCGACGACGACCCGTTCCGCATCCTCGCGTGGCGCGGGCGGGAGCGGGAGGAACTGCTGGCCGGCCTGCACGCCGCTCGCGGCGCGCTTACCCCGGCCCAGGCCGCCCCGGCCGGGGCGCCGGCGACCGCCGGGGCGCCGGCGACCGCGGGGGCGGCGCTGGCCGACTGCCTCGGCTCGTTCTTCGCGCTGCCCGCGCCGCTCCCGGTGACCAGCCCGCCGGCCGCGTCGAGCGCCTCGATCCTCGATCAGCTCCCGGAGCTGCGCCTCGCTGTGCGCGGCCGGCCGCTGCCGGAGCTGCTGCACCCCGCGTACGCGGCCTTCCGGGCGCCACCCGGAACCGGCGATCATGATGATGTGGACCCTGGAGGGGTGGCGTAGGACATCCGGCAACCGCGCCCGCCCCGCGCTTCCATTACTACGGGACTCTGTTCATCGCGTGCATGAACAGAATCACGTGATCACGGTGATGGCGCACCCGGGAGGGCGGGACAATCCGAAAACCCCGGTACCGCTGGCCAGGCCCACGCACTGACCATTGCGTGGACGACCAACCTGTGAGCTTCCAGCGGCGGCCAGTGCCTAGCTGACGTTGGCCGCCAGGTGTTGATAGGCAGACTGGAGTTCGTCCCACCGCGCGGCGGCGTCGACGCGATCACGCCCGGCCAGGTAGGCGGCGAGATCTTCGACATGGATCTGCACCCCGGCCCCATAGGCGGCGAGCAGGTCCAGGGGCATGCCCCGTTCCTCCCAGACCAGGATGGTCTGGCCGCCGTCGGCGGTCAGCGTGGCCTCGATGACATCCTCATCCGGCTGGCCCAGTGCCATGGTCAGCAGCAGCCGCCGTGAGGGCTCGCACGCTTCTACCCGCCCGGTGCCTTCCGATCCGCTGGCAAAAAAGCGAAAGCGGAACTCACCGCCCAGGCGCAGGTCGCCCTCGACCTCGCCGAGCCAGTGGGCGAGACGGCCGGGATCGGTGAGTGCCGACCAGAGGTCGTCGATATTGGTGTCGAAGCGGTCCTCCATGCGCACGACTCCCTTGCCCTCTGTTGATCGCAGGCTGCCCAGGATGCGGCCGCTCCCGCGCGCATTTGCTGGTCATTTGGTGCTCCTTCGTTCGCGTTTCCCCCGGGTCACCTCGGTGTGCAGGGCATCCAGCCGCTGCTCCCACAAGGCCCGCGGTACCGGCCCAGCCGCCACGGACCTCCGCGCTCCCGCCGCAGCCTCACACGGGCACAAAGCCAAGCCCGCCCCGGCGCCTGGGACATCCCC
The DNA here is from genome assembly GCA_963734725.1 of uncultured Actinomycetes bacterium. GTDB lineage: Bacteria > Actinomycetota > Actinomycetes > Streptosporangiales > Streptosporangiaceae > DASXKD01. The sequence continues at coordinate 35,191 of CAVTIX010000017.1, read as the reverse complement.
GTTCCACCAGGCCTCCGCGGCCTGGCACCGGGGAAACGGCCACATCTAAGGTATCTGCGAAGCTGGCGTTGGTCCCATGAGTGACCGTGAGCGTCCGGTTTCACCGCCCGGTCGGGCACGTAGCGGATACGGCTAATCCCTAGGGCGCCGGTTGTGCGTTGAAAAAGTGTGGGAACCCAACGACTGGACTTCGCGGAGTTCTACCGCCAGTCCAGGGATGACTGCCTTCGCACCGTCCTGATCAGCGTCGGCGACCAGGACATGGCCCAGGAGGTCGTTGCCGAGGCCTTCGCCCGGGCGTGCGCGTCCTGGCGCACCGTCAGCAGGCACCCGGCCCCTGCGGCGTGGGTGGTCCGCACCGCACTGAACGCGAACATCTCTCGGTGGCGGCGCCGCCACCGCGAGGTCTCGGTCCCCGATCCCCGCGTGGTCACGGACCTGCCCGCAGGCCAGGGGCCTCCTGACAGCCTCATAGAACCGCGGATCAAGGCGGCCCTGATGCGGCTGCCTGCCCGGCAACGGCAGGTGGTCGCCCTGCGGCTGCTGCTCGACCTGGACACCGCCCGCACCGCGGAGGTGCTCGGCATCAGCCCCAACACCGTCATGGCTCACATGGCCCAGGCCCTTGCCGCGCTGCGCACTGACCTTATGCCCGAACGACAGCAGGAGAGCTCATCATGAACGACGACGAACTGATCACAGCGGTGAAGGAGTCCGTCGCAGGCGTGCACATGGACATCCCGGCAGAGCAGATCGTGAGCCGCAGCCGCGCCATTCGCGCCCGGCGCCGGACCCCAGCTCTGGCCGGAGCACTGGCGGTGGGGGCGGGAGCCGTCCTGGCTGTTACCGCCCTGCTGCCATCTGGCCATCAGCCCAGCCATCCTGCCCGCGCCCAGTTGGCCGCGTGGACGGTGGTTAAGCAGGCCGACGGCAGTATCCGGGTCACCATCCATGAGTTGCGGGACCCGGCCCGGCTGCAGAGCACGCTCCGCGCCGATGGTGTCCCGGTCAGCGTTACCTTCATAGGCCAGTCGAACCCGGCCTGCGAGCCCTATGGCCTTGGCGGCAGTCATCTCTTGCGTAACATGGTGACGCCGCTCCCCGGCCACGGTAACCTCCGGGTCCTTGTCATCCACCCCTCGGCCTTCCCGGCCGGCGCTGGCCTTGCTATCGCTGCCGGTCACCCCGACCAGGCACCGCGCGGAGGCAGTGTCGAGCTAACGATCGGTCCCCCGGTGAAGGCCAGCCCGCAGTGCACCGGCAGCTGACCTGCCTACAGGTGACCGGGCAACTCTGACCACCTGACATGGAGGGCCGCGCGTCAACTCGCGCGGCCCATCGGGCGCGGCCCGGCGCGGCGCGTCACGGCCGAGTTCTCCCACGAGGACTTCCCTCGCGCCCCTTTCGACCACCGGTTCGAGCCCTCCGACGGGCACCGCCAGGCCGCCCGGCTCCTGGAACAGATCGAACCCGACGCCTTGCGCCAGATGATGGACAACCCCCTCCCGCCAACAGCGCCGGCATCATCTGGACCAACCGGGGAACCCCAACAGCGACCGGAGCTAGAGCACCAGCGCGCCGAGATCGAAAACGCCTTCCGCCAGGGATGGCGGCAGATACGCGCCGGCCAGCCACGCGCCTGACCGAGCGCGCCTACGCCCAGGGCCGCCCCATCCTCAGCCACGGCGGGTGGACCGGGCTCGACCAAGGCGAACCCCAATCGTCGGGCATAGCCGGGCCGTTGCCTGCCACGCCTGCATGGCAAAGGCAGGAAACCAGGCGGCCATGATCATGGCGGAGTGTCACAAGGGCATGGCGCGCCAAATCCGAAATGCCATGATCACGGGACTACCGCACCTGGAGGGGCCACATCACCATGATCACGTTGGGGCGATCGGGTTACTGCTCCCGGAAGCCGCCGAGGAAGCGGCGGAACAGCCCGCCCTCCCGGGACAGGGCCGGTCCCACCGGCGGCGCTACCGCGCGCTCGGTGGCTACCGGCTCGTCGTAGTCCGTCCGTGCGATCGCGTCCACGATCTGCGCCTCGTCGAAGTTCTCAGACCCGTCGATCTTGGGCACGAACCCGACGAGATCCCCGTCCTGCATGACCTGCGCCTCGAGGCCAATGGTGCCGTCGGTGTCCCACTCCGCGTTGCGGCCGTCGTGCAGCGACACCTGCACCCCAAACTGATCCACGCCGGCTCGTAGCATGTGCGCGTCGATGCCGCGCTCGCGCAGCGCATCCACGACCCGGCGGGCCCGATTCTCTTCCATCCGCACAAACTAGCTGGTCCGCAGGAGTGCAAGATACCCTTCGGGCCTATGGTGCAGCGCCTGGACCCGTTGGCAAACAACCCGCTGGCGAGCGCGCCGCCAGCCTTCAGCGACGAGGCAGCCCGGCAGGCCCTGGACGCCGGCTTCGGCCTGACCGGATCGCTCACCGCCCTGGCGGGGGAGCGGGACCAGAACTTCCGGGCAGACACCGCCGACGGGCAGCGCTTCCTGTTCAAGATCTCGAACCCGGCCGACACCCTGCCCATCCTGGACATGCAGACCGCCGCGCTGCGTCACATCGAGCAGGTCGACCCGGACCTGCCGGTCATGCGCACCCTGCCGGGTGTCAGCGGGGCGCCGTGGACCGAGGTCCCCGGGCCGGACGGCCGGACCTACCCGGTGCGGCTGTTCACTTTCCTGCCCGGCCGGGTCACCCCGAACGCCCTGCTCACCACCGGGGCCATCCGGGCGCTCGGGGAGACCTCGGCGCGCCTGGGCCGGGCGCTGCGCGGCTTCTTCCACCCCGCGGCCGACTACGAGATTCTCTGGGACATCACGCACCTGCCCGAGCTCCGCCCGCTGCTCGGCCACATCTCCGGCGCCCCGCGCCGGGCGCGGGTGGAACGGGTGCTTGACCGGTTCCAAGACCGGGTCGTCCCGGTGCTGCCCAGCCTGCGGGCGCAGGTAATCCACGCCGACCTGAGCCTGGACAACGTGCTGCTCAGCGACGACCTGCAGGTCAGCGGGATCATCGACTTCGGGGACATGACCCACGCCGCGCTGGTGTGCGACCTCGCGGTCTCCATCGCGGATGTGCTGCACGGCCGGGACGACGCCGTGGCGGCGGCCGAGGTGATGATCGGCGGTTACACCTCGGTGACGCCACTGGACGACGAGGAGGCCGGCCTGCTCGCGGACCTGGTGGCGGCCAGGCTCGCCACGGAGATCACGGTCACCGCGTGGCGGCGCGGGCTGTACCCGGGCAACGCCGCCTACAGCGCGAGCGGGGAGCCCGGCGCCCGGGACTTCCTGGACCGGATCGAGGCAGCCGGGCCGGACACCGTCACCGCGCGGTTCCGCGAGGCCTGCCGCGGGCTGCCCTACCGCCCGGCCGCAAGCGGGCTGCTGCTGGAGCGCAGGCGCCGGGCGCTGCCCCGGTCGCCGCTGTTCTACGACCGACCGGTGCACCTGGTCCGGGGCGACGGGGCCTGGCTGTTCGATCCGGCCGGGCGGCGGTACCTGGACTGCTACAACAACGTGGCCGTGGTCGGCCATGGGCACCCCACGGTGGTCCGCGCCGTGGCCGAGCAGCAGCGGCTGCTGGCCACGCACAGCCGTTACCTGCACGAGGCGATCGTCGAGCTTGCCGAACGGCTCGCCGGCACCCTGCCGCCCGAGCTGGACGCCGTCTTCGTGGTGAATTCCGGCAGCGAGGCCAACGACCTCGCCTGGCGCATCGCCCGCGCGGCCACAGGGCATTCGGGCGCCGTAGTGACCGGCTTCGCCTACCACGGACTGACCGAGGCCACGCACGCTCTCTCCCCGGAGGAGTGGGCCGCCGGGGAGCGGCCAGCCCACGTCGCCACCGTGCCCGGGCCCGACGGGTACCGCGGCGCGTACCGCCGGGAGCAGGAGGGCTGGGTGGAGCGGTACGCCGCCCAGGTGGATGTGGCCTCGGCAGAGCTGGGCGACCGGGGCGTCGCGGCGATGTTCGTGGATCCGGCCTGCACCGCCGAGGGCATCCTCGTCCCCCCGCCCGGCTACCTGCGCGATGTGGCCCGGCGGGTACGTGACCTCGGCGGCCTGCTGATCGCCGACGAGGTCCAGGCGGGGCACGGGCGATCCGGGCGCCATCTGTGGAGCTTTCACCAGTCCGGGATCAAGCCGGACATCGTGGTGATGGGCAAGCCGATGGGCAACGGGTTCCCGGTCGCCGCGCTCGTGACCAGGTCCGAGCTGCTTGAGGCGGTGCCGGAGGAGACCGAACTGTTCAGCACGTACGGCGGTAACCCGGTCGCCTGCGCGGCCGCGCTCGCCGTGCTCGCGGTGATCGAGGACGAGGGCCTCATCCAGAACGCCGCCGAGGTCGGGTCCTATCTGCAGGCGGGGCTCGTGGAATTGCGGCGGCGGCATCCGTTCATCGGGGACGTGCGTGGCACGGGCCTGCTGCTCGGGGCCGAACTCGTCGAGGATCCGCAGTCCCGGCGTCCCGCGCCCGGGCGCGCCCGCGAGGTCACCGAGGCGATGCGCGACCACGGGATCCTGCTCGGCACGACTGGCCCGGCTGGCAACGTGCTCAAGATCCGGCCGCCGCTGGTGTTCACGCACGAGCAGGCCGACCTGTTGCTCAACGTGCTCAGCGAGGTCCTCGCTGTCACCCGCGGCTGACGTGCCGGGCGGGCTCGTAGCGTGCCGGGCTGGCTCACGCCGCGCGCCGGGCGGCCCGGGTTAGGGCAGTGTGTCGGCGACGATCTGGTCGATCAGCGTCACCGTGCTGAAGTCGCCCGCGGTGAAGCGGTTGCGCATCACGGCCACCGCCACGCCGGAATCGATGTCGGCCCAGGCGGCCGAGCCGTTCATCCCCACCATCCCGAATGTCGAGCCGCGGCGCGACGCTGAACAGCGGGGACTGACGTACCCAGTCCATACGATCGTGTCGTGGCCTCGCGTTACGACGTGTCCGTGGTGCCGCCGCAAGGTGGTTACGTGGCCAAACAGTGCCCGGTGCGGGCACAGTGGGACCTGATCCGCCCGTGCGAGCCACTACCGGCGCCACTGGCGCTGCAGCGCCGGTTCGAGGCCGGCCGCGGTTCGAGACGGAGGTACTCGCCGGGCTGCTGCCGCAGCACCCCGGCGCCCGCGTGGTGACCGGGGAGGACCGCGCCGAGCGGGAGACGGCGACGGCAGCCGCGATGACCGCGGGCGCGCCGGTTATCGTGGGCGGCCGGCTGCCGCCGGATCCGGCCGGGCGCCGGGTCGGCGAGCCTGACCTCCTGGTGCCGGCCGAGGGTCCGGGGTACCGCCCGGTGGACATCAAGCACCACCGCTGCCTGGACCCGTGTTCCGACGGCCTGCCCGCGTACTGCTCGCCGCTGGACCGGCTGACCTGGGAGGCGGCGGAGCGGGTAGCGGGTTCGTCGGCCCGCAAGCGCAGGGACGACCTGCTGCAGCTCGCCCATTACCAGCGAATGCTCGAGGCCTGCGGGATGGCGCCAGCCGATGGCCGTCTGGGCGGCATCATCGGCGTCAACGGAGTCGTCACCTGGTATGACCTGGACGCGCCCGTCTGGCTGACCCCCTCGTCCACCGGCCGGGCCAAGCGGCGATCCACGATGGAGGTGTACGACTTCGAGTTCGGCTTCCGGCTGGACATACTCGCTGTCGCCGCCGCGCACCAGGCCGACCCGGGAGTCGACCTGGTGGTGGTGCCGGTGCGGATCGGTGAGTGCGCGCAGTGCCCGTGGTGGACGTGGTGCGGCCCGGTGCTCGCGGCCGGTTCCGGGGATGTGAGCCTGCTGCCCGGCACGGGCTGGCGGGCCTGGCGGATTCACCGCGACCACGGGGTCACCAGCCGGGCCGCGCTCGCCGCGCTGGACCACCGCACTGCGGCCCTGGTCGCCGCCGGAGTCGACCTGCGCCCGGTCACTGCGGCGCTGGGCGTCATGCCTGATGACACGCCGCTGCCGGATGTCATCGGCGGGCGCAAGAAGGCCCAGCTTGCCCGGCTGGCGCGCGCGGGCATCCACGCGCTCGGCGATGCCCGGTCGCTGTCCCCGGGCACCGCTGCCTATAGCGGCGACCCCATGCGCGACCTGCCCGAGCAGATTGACCTGGCCCGTGCCGCGCTGGGCGGGTCCCCGGCCTACCGGCGCCGCGGCGTGTCCCGGGTCCGGGTGCCCCGCGGCGACGTCGAGGTCGACGTCGACATGGAAAACACTGAGGACGGGGTCTACCTGTGGGGGGCCCTGGTCTCGGCCGGGCCGGGGCGGGCCACCGGGGCTGGCGGGTATCACCCGTTCTGCACGTGGCAGCCGCTGACCGGCGCGATGGAGGCGGAACTGTTCGCGCAGTTCTGGGCGTGGCTGACCGGACTGCGCCGGGACGCGGCCGCTGCGGGCCTGGTGTTCCGCGCCTACTGCTACAACGCGGCGGCCGAGAACACCCAGATGTTGCGGATCGCCGCGGCGGCCGGCCTGGCCGAGGAAGTCGCGGCGTTCACCGGGTCAGGCCAGTGGGTGGACCTGTTGCGCGTGTTCGAGGCCCAGCTCATCACTGGTGGCCCAGGCGGGCTCAAGCACGTGGCCGCGCTGTGCGGCTTCACCTGGGAGGTCGAAGACCCCGGTGGCGGCGAGTCGATGCTCCGGTATGACCAGGCGGCTGGACGGGGCGCCGCGGCCGGGCCGTACGCGGCGGACGCGCCCGGGGATGCATATTCGGCCGGGGAAGCCGGTGCGGCCCGGGAGTGGCTCCTCACCTACAACCGCAACGACGTCGAGGCGACCCGGGCGCTGCGCGACTGGCTCGACCGTGATGCCAGCGGCTGCCCGCCGGTCGAAGACCTCGGGCCGTGACGGCCGGGGGCGGCCCCGCGCGGGCCTGATGCCCCGGAATCCGGGGTGGGACGGGCTGCGTAACGCACCATATGAGAGATCGAAGGCCGGCCGGCTGCCCGGCACCGGAGGGGGAAGCGGCAGGACGGCCGGCTGGGGCCGCTGGCCGGCAGCGGTCGGCTGCCCCAATGCGCTGCCACCTGGCTTGCTCGCGGCGTATCCTCGCCTTTGCAGCGCGGGTGGACGGGCGTTTCGCGCCGGTTAGTGACGCTAGCGGTCAGGATCAGCCATGGGCCGGCCGCAGTGTGGGCGAGGCGCCACGCCCGGCCCTTTGGAGGCGCCAGGAGGTGGCCATGAGCCATGCGGCCCTGGTCAACGTGGGCCTTTTTTACATCGTGGTTATCCAGCCATTACTGCTAGTGATGTTCGTCCAGGCGGTGCGCCGGGCGCCTTCCGGGCCGCCCGACTCTGTCGGCCATCCTGTGCCGGAACCGCCCGCGCCCGAGGTTCCTGCGTCCCAGCAGGCGGAGCCGGCCAGGCTACCGGCGAGGGTTCCTTGGCCCGCCGCCGAAGCTGTGGGTTCGTCCAGCGAGACCGGTTACATGGGCAGGCACGCTACCCGGGGCGGCCCGCCGTGGGGGCCGGCGCCGAAACCACCAGGCGCGGCCTGGTAGCTGCCGGTTCGTCCGCAGGATCTGGTGTCCCTCGCAGGCGCTTCGCCCTTAATGGCAGGGCCACCTGGCGACCTGGGGTTGCCCGGAGGCGCCCAGTTGCCAGGTGGCCCTGACCGCATGGATCGTGCTTTACCTCAGGGGCTCGTGATGGTCGTCTTAGGCGCGAACTTGTAGCTGCCGGTGAAGTTCACCGCGTCATTATTGCTGACCGCACCGTTGCAGCCGCTGCTCGCGTTGTAGATGTGCAGGTTGCCACCCTTGGCGGACACCTTCAGCGTGTTGGTTCCGTTGGTGAATGTGCCCTTGACCATGCCGTTGTGCGCTGCGCCGCCGGTGCCGTCGATCGTGGCCTTGCAGTTGATAGCGCTGACAGAGATGGTCCCATGGATCTTCGTGATGGTCATGCTCGCGACCTTCGTCGTCCCGTTGTACGCGGTGGCGTTGAGCGGCATCTTCCCCGTGATCGTCACCGACACGGTAATGCCGGACACATTGCATCCCTTAAAGGCAAGCGAGGCGATGGTACCGATGCCCGCGCCGGCCAGGCCGCTGCCCTTCTTGAGCGTGCCCTTTGCGACGGAGGACGTGCAGGTCACCGACAGACCCTTGGTCGCATCGGTCACGACCGTCTTCCCTGCCGTTCCGGTAACGGCCCCGCCTGGCTTGACGGTCCAGGTAACCGCCGCGAGAGCCGGCGCGGCCGCCAAGCCGATCACCGATGCCGCCGCCGCGCTCATGACCAGAGCCCTTCCCCAACCGTTGAGAATCGCCCTCACTCCCTTTCCCTGCCGGTTCGCCTGATGCCTGGCAGCGATCAGGCCGCTGTCTCCGCAGCTCACCATGCGCCCCGGGTGGCGGTGACCGCGCATACTGGCCCAAAGGTACTGGTCTGGCGGCCGCCTGACCATACCCGCGAGTACGACGGGCCGGGTACTCGCGGTAGATGAGCAAGTCAGAGCGCGCTGGGTATGTCAATCGCCGGGTGGGCTACCATGCAGCGAGTCCCGCCGGTGTAGCAAACGACCATTGCGCATAGTGGCGGCGGCCTGACAGATTGCCGCTGGGCGCCGATGACCACTGCGGCGAACAACTGCTGGCGGGACAGCGCCAGCGGCGGGTACTGGCCGACGGGGTGGATCAGAAAGTGGTCTCGCGAGGAGATCTGCCGCTGGGTCTGTGGAGGGCCGCCGAAGGACTCGTAGTCTCGCCCGCACCAGTGCACGCGGGCCGAGGCGCCTTGTCCTGGCCATACGTTGTAGGTCTTGCGGTACCAGAGGGCGAAGATGCCCGCGGCGACGAGCATCAGGGCCACGGTACGCTGGGCAACCCCGGTCCAGAAGCGTTTTGCCGCGCCAGGCCGTGACGGCGCTCACGCCGGTCATCATTGCAGGCCGTTTAGGCCGGATTCAGCTTCGCCGGGATTTTGCGGCCGTGGCGGTGAGTGCCACTGCGGGCCGAAGGGAGGTTCTTCGTCCCGGCGCCGCCCTGAACCGCCACGCTAGATAGCGTTCCCCGTGCAGAAGCTTGCTCCGGTTGCCGCGTTCTGCTCAGCTCTAGAACAGGTGGCTAGCGATTACTTAATGTATTCAATAGCGCACGGTAAGTTCATAGCGAATAGCCGGTACTAAAGCCGACCGTTGTAGCGGCCGGTGCTGGGGATCTCAGCTGGTGGCGGTCCGGTAGGCGTTGCCGCCGGAGGCCCGGAAGTGCTACCTGGCCGGTCCGAAATCGACGTTCATCACATCGGGAAGGTCTGGGAAGTACTGGGCTATCCGGTACTGGTCGATTCGGCTGATGCTGTCATGCGCCTGCCGCCTGGCTGGCGGGAGGGGACGAGTCGGGATCATGCTCAGGGCATTGAGCAAGCCCCCGGTCATCGCCAAAACAATGCCCAGGGTGCACGCCCCGACGGCCTCCTGGCAGCTCCGTGGCGCACTGTCAACATGCAACCCGGCGCAGCGGCTGTAGCCGCGGACCCAGATGAGCCACGCGGCAACGGGCAGCAAGATGGTCCCGGTCCTTCTCATCAGCTTGTTGATCACTGCCCAGCCTCCCCATCGAAAGTCGGCGGCCAGCAACGCAGCCGACCGAGCATGCCCGATTATCCCGCAACAGCGGCCAGTGTCGCCTATCACTTGGCACCGTCGCCTCCGGCTGGCTCGGCCGTGCGGCGGGCACAGTCCCTAGCGTCGCCGTGAGCCGCCGCTATTGCCACTGGCCGGGCCGGCAGCCGCCCAGGCAGCTGGCACGCTGATCATGCTCACGTCCCTGCGTGCTGGTGCGGCCGTGGCGTCAACGACAACACCATGATGTGGCCCGGCGCGTACGCGATGCCTACAGCCGGGTGGCGATCCGCCTGCTGGGCCGGTTGGCCAAAACCACTCAAGGAACAACCGCCATGGGCAGCGCACCGGGACAGGGCCCAGCCGCACCAGGGGCCACGTAACAGCCATCCCGTTTTCTCGATCTTCAGACGACATCGGCCGCTGAGCTCTTCCCCGCGACCAGGCGCACGCAGACCTGCACCAGCCCGGGGAATTCTCAGGGCGGCGCAGCAAGCGGGCAGGCGTAAAGATGGGCCTAACCGGGTGCGCTGTACCAAGGCTCTGGCCGGAGAATTCAGCGGACCCGGGACCGAGGACGGCTCCTCCTGCCCATAGTGGATCAGGCCGTAATGCATGGCGGTCATCAGCGCCTGCGCCCGGTTCGCCGCGCCGAGCTTCTCATACAACCGCGCCACATAGGTCTTCGCCGTGGAGTGGCTGATGAACAGGGCCATCGCGATGGCGGGAATGGACAGCCCGTCGTGCAGCAGGCGCAGCACTTCCCGCTCCCGGCGGCTGAGCACGAGCCGGTCCTGCAGGGTACGGCGCCGGGCGAGGGCCACCGCCAGTCCCGATGCGGTGAATGATGAGGCTGCGACGGCGGCATGCCGGATTGCCGCGAGCATCTCTGTCAGCGGTGCGGTTTTGGCGACGAAGGCCGACACCCCGGTTTCCAGGGCCTGGAACAGCACGTCGTCTTCATGCTGTGAGGTGAGGACGACGATACCGAGGCCTGGATGGCGGTCCCGAAACTCCCGGGCTAGCCGCAGGCCATCACCGTCGGGCAGGCCGACCTCGACGGTCACCACATCCGGCTGTACCGCAACGATCATGCGCCGCGCGTCAGCCGCCGACCGGCACTCGGCTACGATCTCAATGTCAGAATGCTGGGCGGCGAGTTCACTCATGCCATAGCGGATGAGCGTGTGCTCATCAATTATAGCCAGACGAATCGGCATGATGCTTCCCCACTCAGAACATCTGTGCCAAGCCTTCGGTAACGAACTGAAACGGCGATAGAAACGGCTTAGCAAGAGGCCAGGCCGTTGATAGTGCAATTACTCCAGGGCTTTCCCTTCCCGCGTTCACGTGGGACAGCAGCCCTGCACGGAGCGAACACGTCGGCTTCCCTGGAGTGCTCCCTTCCCTGCGCCACAAGGCTACAGTTTGCGCCGTAGTGGGAGTGGACGCTCCAGTTATACGCGGGTATGACCCGCATGTCGTGGTCGTTACCGAGCCGCAATCTGTAACCGACCCGACGCTGGCAGCGGTGTGCTACGGGTGCATGACCGGGCCGCGGTATGGCCTGGCCCCCGGTAGCGGGATGTCAGACTGGGCCCCCGCCGCTGGTGCCGTCGCGGCGCCATCCCGTGCTCCTGGCCGCCAAGGAGCATCGCGAGGAGGGCATAGTCGAGCAGGAACAGACCGAAGCAGACCGCGCCGCGCAGCGTGTCCCGTGCAACCTGCGACAAGGCTCCTCCGATAGCACGGGCGGCCAGCCACTTGCCCGGCACCTTAGTCACATCTTTCGAAGGTTGGCCCACCGAGCAGTACGTGAAAGTGCCAGACTGCCTCGGTGTCCTTCCATGAGTCGTTCTGGGTGACCGTCGGCGCTGCTGCGCCGGTGATCGCACTGGCCAGCGTCGTGTCCATCGCCGACCTGATGGGCGCAAGAGACCAAATCAGCCGCAACCTCCCCACCCCCTCGCCGGCCCAAGATGACGCTTGGCTGGACTCAGTAGTCACCCGGGCAGGCAGGCTGCTTATTTGGGCCTACCTCGTAGGGGTTATCAACGGGGCCCTGCAGATGGTCGCGCTGTCGATGGCCCTCCAGTCGCTAGCGGACGGCAACAACGTGGTCCCCGCAATCGTCCCGGGGATTGTGGCGCCGCTTGGGATCTTCCTGCTGCTGGTGACCATCAGCATGACGGTCAACCTGCGTATCATCCAGCGTCAAATGAGCCACCACCTCCTCCCAGGGATGTCACCCACATCCGTGGATTTACCAGACGGGATCACGGCGGCCGCTCGCCGCTTCGGACAAGCCAGCGTCCGCCCGGGGCCCCACTCCAAGATCACCAGCACCTGGGGACGCGCCGAATGACTATTCGGGACCGTGAGTACGGTCCCTCAGCGAACCGGGATGGCCGACCAGAACGCCGGGGTCGTTCCCCGGACATTTATGCAGACCGTCGTGTTCCCGGAACGCGCACACATGCCGCGCAGAGCGCGCCAGCGCTGCGGTCCTGGCCATCCTGGCCGCGGCGAGCAGGCCGGATAGACGCTTGCCGGGCACTCCCAGGCTTCAAGACTTTGGCGCGTATTTGGCACAGAGGGCCGCCAGTAGCCCTCTACGACCGGTGTCAGCCGGACACCCATCTGACGCGCGGGCTTCCGTACGAGCCGGGATGGGTCTCGGCAGCGGCAGCATACGCCCAGTTCAGAGCCAGAAAGAGCATGTCAGGGCCGCCGTCGGCTACCATGCACAGGTCTTCCCGCCGGTGTAGCTCAGTTGGCAGAGCAGCCGTCTTGTAAACGGCAGGTCAGCGGTTCGAATCCGCTCACCGGCTCGAGGTCAGTCAGGTTCCTAGCCGACCCGCTGCATTGCGCACCCACGTTCGGGGACCAGCGTGCCCAGTGCAGCCAGCCGCCCAGCCGCGAGTATCAAGGCGGTGCCTGCGGCACCTGCGGCGCCGACGCCGCGTTCATGCCTTAGGGCACGCCCGCGGAGCTGCAGGCGGCCGTCCCTGCTACCAGTAAGTGCAGGTCAGAGGCCCGGTCGCCCAGGAGTCGATCGGGTCTTCTTGATTCATTTCTTGACGGTTCGCTCGCGGATCGGGCCTACGCCCAGTTTTAGCCCGCCGCCCCTCACACAGCCCAGCGTGGACGTCGGCGATTCCGGCTAGTATCGGTACGTTATTAGATCGCCTGGCGTGTCTTTCGCAGGTGCGCGCGCGGCGCTGGCCAATGACAACGGGGTCAACCGATCGATTGGCGGCGCGGTGTGCTCGGCTTATCTGCGAGAGCTCGCGTCCTCTTCCAAGCGCCGGGGGTTGGCCGATGGCAGAAGACGGTCCTGCCCAGCCTCTTCCGCGGCGTGCGCCATCCAGCAATCGGCGGGTGCCGGGCGGCAAGCAGAGGCCAGAGGCCAGGCCGGTGCGGCCGCCTGCGCTGTCCGAGGATGCCCTGCAGCGCATACGTGACGCACTCGACTCGATGAGGGGCGAAGCGTCACCGCAGGAACACGCGCCGCGTGCCGAACGGCCAGCGTCCCTCCCCCGGCGGACGCCCGGCGCAGGAAAGGGACCTCAGCCACCTGCGGTCATCGCGCGGCCGAGGCTGCCGTCCGTGCGGCCCTCCCTGCCGCGCCCCCCGGCAGATGAGGCGCCCACGCACGAGCTTCCGCCCCTCAGCGTCTCCTCCTACTCGGGTGCCCAGGCAGATGAGATCACGGTACAGCCAGAGCCGGGCCCGGCCCCGCCAGCTGATCCTCCGCAGGTCCCTGCTCCACCGCCTCCGGCGCAGCTGGAGCCGGATCGGCAACATCGCGCAGACGGGGCAACTGGCCCCCCGGAGAAGCCGTCGAGCCGCCGGGAGCATGAGCAGGGCCGCCTGGCGAAGGAACCAGCCCGCTGGATAAAGATGCCTACGGCCCGGACGAAGGCGGCTAGCCGCCGGGCGAAGACGCCGGCTCTCGCACCGGGGCCAGGACGGAAGACGCGGCCGTCCCGGCCGGCCAAACCGGCTCGGCGAAAGCGGCCGGTGCTGCCGGGTCAGCCGACCCCGCAAATGGCCCTGCTATTCCCGGAGGACCCGGTACCGGAAGAGACAACGGCACCCCCGTCGGCCCTCATATGGCCCAAATGGGCCCGATCGGGCCGTGCCGCCTGGCTGATCTTGGCGCTGGTCCTCGTCGCTGCCGGGCCACTTGCCGTTCTGCTGGCCCGCTAAGGTGCCCTCCCCAAAGTGGGCGCGCGCGGGCGGCCTGCGGCCTGGCAGGGTGGCTAGAACAGGCCAGGGACCAGGGCCGCCGTGCGGCTCCGGTAGCTGCGGTAGTTCGGCAGGGCCTGGAGCAGCACCTGCTCCTCCTGCAGCGCCCGATATACCTGCAGACTGCAAAGCACCAGCCAGATGGCTACCGCCGCCAGACTGTTGGCGGCAACAGTGACACCGAGCGAGGAGACGAGCTCACCGAGATAGAGGGGGTGCCGCACCCACCGGTAGGGGCCACGGTCAGCCAGCCCGCGGACCTGCGCGAGCACTGACACGTTGCGGCCAAGGTAATACAGCGACCACACGGCCCACGTGGTACCGAGAACCAGCAGCAGGTCGGCGAGTGCCTGGCGGACCGCTCCGGGCGGCGCGCCGCGCAGCAGGGGAAGCGCGAACGGCAGCCACGTGGCGGCCACGGCCGCGGCGTGGGCAGTGACCGAGCCGCTTGTGCTGGTCGCTGGGCCGCGCCGCAGGTAGCAGAAGATGATGAGCGCGTAGAAGACGCACGTGAGCACCGTGCCTATCAGCCGCAGCACGCCCGCCGCACCAGAAGCGCTGCCGTGGTCCAGGCTGGCCAGGTTGGCAAGCAAGATCACCGAGATAGCCGGGACCATGATCAGTCTGCCGGCGTCGAGTCGGCGGCGGCCGGATGCGGTGGGCATGATGGCTCCTACTTGCCAAACAGCGTGTGTGCGATCTCGATGACCCCTGGGCCGAGGATCACTACCATCAGCGCCGGGAACAGGCAGAAGATCAGCGGGAAGGTGATCTTCACCGGGACCTTCTGCGCCAGCTCTTCGGCCCGCTGGCGGCGGCGTACCCGCATCTCCTTGGCTTGTTCGCGCAGTACGTGAGCGACCGGTATGCCCATCTCGCCGGACTGGACCAGGGCGGAGACGAACGACTGGAGTTCTGGCACGGTGGTGCGGTCGGCCATGGCCCGCAGCGCCTGGCTACGGGATTTGCCGATCTGCATCTCCTGCAGTACCCGGGAGAATTCCGCGGCCACCGGTCCTTTGGTATTGCGCGCGACCTGCGCGAGCGCGGCGTCGAACCCGAGGCCGGCCTCCACGCAGATTGGTCAGCATGTCCAGCGCGTCCGGCAGGATAACCGGGATCTGCTGCTGCCGCTTCAGCCCGGTGTTGTACAGCAGCAGGTCGGGCAGGAAGAAACCGATCACGGCGCCGAGACCGGCGCCCACGATGAGCAACTCCGGGTTGCGCAGCCCATACAGTGCGCCGAGCATGCCCAGCGCCACCAGGCCGAGCCCCTTGACAGCGAGCATCCGGTCGGAGGTCCAGCCCTTCGGGTTGCCCGCGATATCGAGCCTGCGCTGCATGACGGTGGCGACGCTATCTGCGAAAGCCGGACCGCCAGGCGCCGCATCCAGTCAGGGATCTGGAACGGGTCGGCCTGCTTGCCGGTGCTTGCCGCATCGCGTGTATACCGCTCGTCAATCGTGGCCAGCGCCCGGTCGACGCTCGGCTGCGTTTCCCGCCGTGGCATCACCGCCACCGCCATGAGCGCAAACGCCAGCACGAGGGCTGCGAGCCCACCGATGAGAAGAATAGAACCAGACATATCAGATCTTTATGTTGATCATTTTGCGCATCCAGATAGTGCCCAGCACCACCATCACTATGGCTGCTCCGAGAGCAAGCTCGCCTACGGGTGTGGTGTAGAGCGGGCGCATGTACTGCGTTGCACTGGCGAACAGCCAGATACCTATCAGCACCGGCAGCGCGACAAGGACGTAGGCGGACAGCCTCGCGCTGAGCGCACGTACGTGGCGGCGGAGGAATGCGCGCTCCCGGATCGTGCCCGCGATGGTGAGCAGAATCTCGGCGAGGTTGCCGCCGACGCCCTGCTGGATACGTATTGCCGTGACTGTCCAGTGCAGGTCATCGGAATCCATCCGGTCCGCGATGGCGTCTAGCCCGTCCTCGAGATTGCCGCCAAGCCGGACCTCGGCCAGCGCGCGGGAGACTTCCCCGGCGATGGGCTGAAGGTCCTCACGCACGACCGCGTCGATCGCCTGGGCCAGCGAGAAGCCGGCCCTTGTCAGTGCGCTGGCGATGAGCTGCAGCGTGTCCGGCAGATGTTCAAAGGACTCTTTCGGTGCAACGCGGTTGCCGGAGAAAAATTCAATTACTGCTGCGCCTCTGAACGAAATCTTTGGAGCGCAAGGAGAGTCGAAGGATGGAATGGTCAAGTTCACATTCGGCAGACCTGCAACAATGCACGGCGCGAACATCGGCAAGGATATGGGAGTAAACACCTGGGCAGCGTTCGCTGGCAGCGATGACGACGCTGTTGTCGATGGAGATTTCGCTGTGACCGAAGATGAATTGCAACCGACGGCGAGATCGCTGCTCAAAGAGAAAATAAACATCGTCGCGATCCATCAGCACATGACCCACGAACAACCCCGCATGATGTTTTTCCATTACTGGGGCCGTGGCCGCGCCAAGGACTTAGCTCAGGCAATCAAAGGCGCGTTTTTGGTTGCGGGTCTGCAAGAAGTCACATCACCGATCCACAATTGAAGCTAACGTTCAGCTCGAAGAAAGTTTGCAGGGTCGCGCTACTTTGTTGCTATGCAGCGGCGACAAGCAATGCCCAATCCGCGCCGCTCAAACTCAAACAAACGATTCAATTGCCGGGCGTCGAAGGACGAATCGACCACTTCGCTTCTGATCCATCAGGCCAGCGATTGTTCGTCTGCGCGTTGGGAAACAACAGCCTTGAAGTAATCGATCCTCGCAACGGCGAACGGGTTCATTCCATTACTGGCCTCGGATCACCTCAAGGCGTTGCCTACATTCCGGACGGCGATCGAATATTTGTCGCTAATGATCGAGGGGGAATTTGCAGAATCTACGATGGCAAATCTTTCCAACAGCTAAGCGAAATCGACCTTAAAGATGATGCCGATAACGCTCGCTACGACGATGCCGCCAAGAAGATCTACGTCGGATTCGGAAGCGGCGGTATCGCTATCATTAACGCGTCGGACGGAAAGCAGGTTGGTTCGATCAAATTGAGCGCTCATCCCGAAGCGTTTCAGCTAGAGAAGAGCGGCCGTCGGATTTTCGTCAATGTGCCGAATTCGCGTCACGTTGCAGTGATCGATCGAGACCAAAAGAAAGTAATCGCGACATGGAGAACAGATTTAGCGTTCTCTAATTTCCCGATGGCTCTGGATGAGACTAACCATCGATTGTTCGTCGGCTGCCGCCTTCCACCCAGGCTGGTCGTGCTCAACACAGATTCGGGCGATGTTATTGCAAAGATCGATATCTCCGGCGATTGCGACGATCTCTTCTACGATGCGAAGCGCCAGCGTGTATACGCGATCTGCGGAGCGGGAAAAATCGACGTCATCGACCAAATCGATCCAAATACCTATAAAGTCTCAACCACGATCGGTACAGCGGATGGCGCTCGTACCGGACTTTTTGTTTCGGAACGCGACGTCTTATTCGTAGCTGTCCCGCATCGAGGCTCACAACAAGCGGAAGTTCGCTGTTATCAAATCGAATGATTCGCGGCTCTAGCTCTTAAATACCGGGTAAGCTGCGGAGGTCATATTGTGAGCCTCGATTCTATTTGCGCAGCAAAAACAAACCGATGACAGCAAAAGCAATGCCGACGAATCGCTGCCAGGATGGCGGTTCGCGGAAAAACAAGATGCCAGCGACGGCCATGATCGCGGCGCCACCCGCCAGAATGGCAGGAACGGAAGACAGCGGACCGCCTCTTTGAAACAGCAGGAAGAACGCAATTGTTCCTGCGCCTACGCAGATACCAGTAAGCACAGAATAAACAATTCCGTTTAGACTCGACTTCTGGTCCCACCGATTCGCCAACCAGAGGAATGCAAGGTAAGACAAGATCGACAACGCCGCGGTTGCTTCGACCACGAAACCTCCCAGCCCTTCGCCGATGTGATCGGCTGCCATCCGGGTGAAGATCTGATGCGCGCCATAAAGCACAGCAGCGATGACCGCATACCAGAACCAAGCCGCCACGAATAGGAGTCTAGCTCACGAAGGGGATCACTCGCGAGAAGATTAAAGTCGACCGCGTCGATCAGCGCGTTTTATCAAACGCAGGCAAGTCCGTTCTGGCGCTGCCGGTTTCTAAATGGGAAGTTAACAAATGTTTTCGATTCCTCGATGGATAACCGTCTGTTGGCTTTGTTTAGTTTGTGGGACCGCGATGGGCAACGAACCTTACGAGTTCGTAACTGAGATACCGATTGGAGGCGAAGGCGGCTGGGACATTCTCACGATCGATTCAAACGCGCAGCGTCTCTATCTGTCGCACGCGACAAAAGTCGTCGTTGTCGACCTTAGTAAGAACGCGGTCGTTGGCGAAATAGCGGACACACCCGGAGTGCACGGATTTTTGGCCGTGCCGGAAGTGCAGCGCGGTTTTTCATCCAACGGAAAGGAAAACAAAGCGAGCGTGGTCGATTTGAAAACGCTGCGCACTATCTCAAAGATTGAGACTGGTGAAAGTCCCGATGCCCTCGTCTATGATTCGAAGCGCGGCGAAGTTTACATTTTCAATCACCGCGGAAATTCCGTCACGATAATTGATGCCAAGACATCAAATGTCGTCGCTACTGTCTCGTTGGGCGGCGGACCAGAATTTGCTGCGATCGATTCCGCGGCCGACCGCGTCTACGTCAACATCGAAGACAAGAGCGAAGTCGTTGCGATCGATACCACCAAGCATGAGGTGGTGGCGCATTGGCCGCTCGCGCCGGGCGAAGAGCCAAGTGGGATCGCGTTCGACGCCGCGCATCATCGACTCTTCTCCACTTGCCACAACAAGATGATGACCATGCTCGATACTCAAAGCGGCAAAGTCGTCGGCACCACAGCCATCGGCACAGGCGTTGATGGCGCGGCTTTTGACGATGCGACGCAGCTTGTCTTCGCGTCGTGCGGCGAAGGCGTGACGAACATCGTGAAAGAAGAGACGCCGGAGAAACTCAGGGCCGTGCAAACTTTGAAGACCGAGCGCGGCGCGCGAACGATGGCGCTCGACCCACAAACGCATCGGATATATTTGCCGACCGCACAGTTTCAACCGCCACCGTCACCGTCTCCCGGCGCGTCCCCAGGGCGACCCAGCGTCGTGCCCAACACACTCAAGCTACTCGTTTACGGTCCAACTGAATCCGTGAAACATTAGAATGTGCGACGATTAACAATTGCGATGTTGGTCGCATCCGTGGCGCGAATCGCGTTCGGCCAAGGCGGTCCGCCGATGATCACGGATGATCCCGGAACGCCTGGAAACGGTAAATGGGAAAACAATTTTGCGATCATATTTGAACATCGCCCGAATGAGACCTCGATCGACGTGCCAGAGATCGATCTGAATTATGGAGTGGGCGAACACATTCAGCTCACATTGCAAACTGCGCCGGTACTCTTGAAGCGCAGCGGTCACGGGCTGATCGGCGGCCTTGGCGGAACTGAGGCTGCGGTGAAATGGCGCTTTCTCGATGAAGCAACCAGCGGCTTCGACATGTCGATGTTTCCGCGCGTAATTTTCAACGTTGCGCAGTCATCAGTGCGCCGCGGCCTCGCCGAAGACGGCACACGCTTTCAAATTCCGTTTCAAGCTGCGAAGGCGTTTGGCCGATTGCACGTGGACGTCGAGTTCGGTCCGCGAGCGAGCACCGTTGGTCGAAGCGAATGGTTGTATGGAATTGTCTGCGGGTTCGATCTTGCCAAACCAACCATGCTGATGGCAGAGCTTCATGACGAATCGCGAATGAATTTCAGCCGAGACGTGCTCACGCTGAATTTCGGTTTGCGGCATGAGTTTACCGAAAACTACATACTGATTGTGTCGATGGGACACGAGCTTCGGTCGCCTGATCAGCCGACCGCGCTTATCGGCTATTTCGGTATGCAGTTTGTTTACTGAATGACATCAATGCGCTTTTGAAGCGGGCTTTTGAGGGAAGATCAGGATCAACGCGACGATCACCACCAGGAGCGCGAGCGATGCGGTGTAACGGCTCAGAGCCAGGCCGCCTTGCGCGATCGGCTTGTCGAGAAAATCGCCGAGAGTGGCTCCGAGCGGGCGAGTCAAAATGAATGCAGCCCAAAACAAAATGACGCGCGAAAAGCTCGTGAGGTAGTAAAGAAGAGCGGTCAACAAAAGTAATCCGCCGAAAACAGCGGCAGCGCCGAGGTAACCCATTTCATTTGTGTCGGCCACCCAATCACCAAGCGCCGTCCCCAAAGTCTGGGAGAACATGATTGTCACCCAATAAAAAATTTCGACCTTCGGCGTACTCACCGTTTCGATCGATATGCTCCCCGTCGACCAGCGCCAGATCAGAAGCGACGCAATCACACAGATAAGCAAGACGGTTGAACCGCCGGTATAACCGATGCCGAGCGATCTCGTGCAGTAATCGGCGAGCGTCGTGCCGACGGTCGTCGTCGCGACAATCGTCAGCCAGTAAAGGAACGGATGAAATTTTTTGGCCCTGATCTGCACCAGGACCGCGACGATAAAAATGACGCCGAATATTCCCGTGCCAATAAGATAGCCGGTGCCCTTTGCCTCACCGGTAGTTTCGCCAAGCCACGACATCGTTACGGCGTCGCCGCCGGTTTCGCCGAGCGTTGTTGCGAGGATCTTAATGATCCAGAAGAGAAGCGTGACCTGCGGAACTTTCGCAACAAGCTCCGATTTCCTTTCGTCCATTTTTCTCCTCCTTATATGATGGTTGCCTGCTCGGCCAATGTAATCTGTGGCACGCCCACGAAGACTTTCGTTAAGGTCTCCACGCGGCCGAGAGTTACATAACAGAGATGCCCGAAAAAAGGATTGTTTCGGCCGGTCCGTGCTCCCAAGCTGACCCACCTTCCGCCAGATTATGACGCAACGCGACAGCCTAGCTCTCGCAAAATTGACCAGGGGCGATTCAATCGTCTGCAACAAAATCAATGTTCGGCCAATCGCGCCGCAATGATATAGGCGATGATGGCTTCGCGCTCAGCTGGTTTCAGACTCGCGCGCTGCGACATGCTGTCCACGATGTCCGGCCAATCTTTGCTGCTGTAACGCCAGACCACTGGCAGTGTGTGGCATTCGATGCAGCGGTGAGCGAAAAGTGTGCGACCTTCGTGCAGCATCGCAAGATTAACAGATTGTCCCTTTCTCGCGGTCGCCATCTGCGAAGTGACAGGTGGGACGTAGTTGGTCAATTGGCAACTGGCCAACACACAAGCCAGCACGAAAAGGATCGACGCCTTCATCTCAGAGACCAACGCCGAAAATCGTGCGCACTTGAAAATCGGCTTCCTCGGACGTGTCCGTTGCTTGCGCGAGGGCTGTAACCGTTACAAACCAGTTTCCATGGCGAACTGCAACATTTGGACCAATGAAGACATTTCTGATTTTCTCCTCGTCCTGCCACTTGGGAAAAACAAACTCGTGCAGCAGTTCAATCCCCACGGAGATTCGCGGTGAGATTTCGTAACTCGCGCCGACCGCTTGCTGAAATTCGCCTTCGTGATCGGTCAGCCCTTTCCCTTCCCAGACTGCTTCTACCGTCGCATTGTATGCGAGAATAAGCGGTCCGAGATTTTTTTGCGCGATTAATTTCGATTCCCACTCAAAAAATCGGTCGCCGCCTCTGTATTCCTGGTAAAGCGACAATCCAATCGGATCGATGACGGGATTCGTTAGGTTGTAAATCAACTCGATCGCCGAGTCGGAGTATGTGAAACCGGATTTGGCTGGGTCGTTCTCGTAAAACCAATCTGCCAAATAAATACTCGCTTGAAGGCGATCGGTAATACCGATCTCGATTTCGTGACGAAAGGCGACTTGATCGGAGTGTTCCGGATTGGTTGTGCGCGCCCACGTAACCCAGTTCTCGAGCTCGAAGCTGCCGGGTGCCGAGGTGGGCGCTTCATAAATGAAGCCGAAGTGTCGCGCGCCGCCGAAAGACAACCCTGGCAGAATCGCGGCTACGAAAATACCGGTATGCAACACAGCTTTCATGTGACCTTGGAAGCTATCAGATCGGTTTCTCGGACTGCTGCCGGCCAATTGCTTTTTTTTAGCGTTTGCTTGCTCCTGTCGCGGCCACCGCTGCAGTTTCAGCCGCTGTTCACATTGATGCTGTGATTGACCGCTTGATTTACGATCGGTTTCTATCGTAAAGGCCAATTTCGGATGCGAGGTCCTTCGAGATCATTCGTCTGTAGCATCGCAAAAAAAAGAAGCGGGCTGAGGTACGCCGGGCTTCACTCACAGAGGGTAAGATTACCCGGCGACGCGTTCAGCAACTTCTGCAGCGGTTCCTACGGGGCGAGACGGTTCCGGCTGGAATCCGAAACAGCGAACGTTCCACGCGTACGCGCGCGAAAGCAGAGGGCGTCGAACAACGCCTTTTGACTAGAAAGCGATTTGCTCGTGGCAGCCACACCATCTAACCGATCGATGAAGCCAGCGGTCAACTTTTGATTCGCTTGTAATTTGGGTTGCGAGATCCAGAAAACTCAGAGAATAATAGAACGTACTATCGGTCGGTCAAAATTCGCATGAAGCCGATAAAGGGATCGATCATCGCATTGGCACTCGCCGCGAGCTGGACACACTCCAATTTATGGGCCCAGCAAAGTGAAACCGACCTGCTCAAGCAAGCGCGCGTCACGAAGCATGAGGCGAAAAAAATTGCACTGGCTAAAGTTAAGCGTGGCGCGATCAAGTGCGTTGCGCTTGAAAAAGAGAACGGGGTGCTGATCTGGTCAGTCGACATTGCGCAGCCGCCAAAGAAAGACCTTACCGACGTTTGGGTAGATGCGACAACAGGCAAGATCGCCGCAGTTGAGGTAGAGACCCCCCTTATCGAGAAGAAAGAAGTAGCAGAACAAAAGGCTAAAAAATGGCTCTCACATCAAAACGCCTATTGAAACGATTCGAGGAATTCGCAAGTCCTAGCTGGTATTCTCATCTTTAGTGGCGCTTTGTATGTAATGGCATTGACCAGTGTTCGCTGGCTCGGAGCGATTACGCCTATCGGCGGTCTCTCTTGCAGGCTTGGGCATGGCTGATCATCGCGCCGACTCACGGCGTCGCCGCCGGTTTCGCCGAGCGTTGTCGCAAAGATCTTAACGATCCAGAATAGAAATGTTACCTGTGGTACCTTGGCAACGAGATCCGATTGTTTTTCGTCCATTTTTGTCTTCGGAAATCATGCTGTGCATCGACTACACTGAGACGTCCCGGACCTTGTTCTTCACTGGCGCTTGTGGCGCATTGCGCGTTCCTGGTCACCCGGCGGTGCAAACCAGGGTGCCCGCGTGCGATGATTTTGGGCCTAAAATTTCACTCGGTCGTAATGCTGATCAACTCGTCTCGCTCGCCGGTCACCAGGTCCACCGTAAGGACGTTGCCAACTCCCGGCGCGTAGTACTTGTCCTCGAGCGCATCGGGCTCCAGCGGCGTTGTTTCCTGTGACTTGAGACAATTGTTGAAGTGGCCGTATGGAACGACAACCCTCGAGTTTAGATTCAAGGTTTCGGCGTAATCCTCGGCGTTGCCAAGCGAAAATTCCTGCCGATAAAAATCGCCGGGCACAGGATGGGCTTTCATGATGATTCCTGCCTTATCGTGGTTGAGTCCGGAGAGGAACGAACCCTCGATCGTGGCGAGGAGACCATTCTCGAACTCGGCTGTGTTCTCCCCAAAGTACCAGACATTGCCTTCCCTATCTTGAGCAAAAAAATCAAGGGTATCCTCCGTAAGTTCGTCGTTTGTGTAGACAGAATCATGCACCTGGACACAAGTAACACGATTAATAACTCGCGTGTCGTGAGTCACAGCAAAGACGTCTCTGATCCTTCCGTTCGGGGTGAGATAGGTAAACGTTGTGCCCGGAATGAGCGGAAAGTAAGGGTTATCTATGGTCGTGGTGAAGTTAGTCGGATTGATAATTGGATCGTAAGGGCCTGGGCCAAGCTTTTGACAACTCGCCCGTCGCACATCAAATCCTCCGCTGCAGGTATCACGCGCATCAGCCAGATCGGCTGCGGCTTGTTGCTGGCATGAGCGCCGTCCTGCCGGGTCACTGATGTTAATGCATCTACCAATCGCAACTTGATAGTCGCTTCGAGCCGCCGACTTGCAGGATGCCAAGGCATCACGTGCAGTTTGCAGGCAAATGTTAGTCGACTCTGTCGCAGAATTTTCGTCCTGCGCCAACAGATTCCCGGCAAAGAGCGTCGCGAACGTGAAGGCAACGGCGGTAAGTAACTGCGTCCACTCGGGCGCGTACTGTTTCAACTTGATGGGATTTGCTCTCATTTTTATTTCCTCCTTTTTACCTACATTGTGTCAGATTTATTTGCGCAGCAAGAACAAGCCAACGATGGCGAACGCTACGCCGATGATCCTTTGCCATGACGGCGGTTCGCGAAAGAAGAGAATCCCTGCGATTGCCATGATTGCTGCGCCGCCAGCCAAAATTGCCGGAACAGAAGAGAGCGGTCCGCCCTTTTGAAAAAGAAGAAAGAACGCGATCGTGCCAGCGCCGACGCACACGCCCGTGAGCAGCGAATAATTAAATCCGGCCCCACTGAATTTCTGATTCCACCTTCCCGCGAACCAGAGGACTGCCAGGTAAATCAAGATCGACAATGCTGCGCTGGCTTCGACAACGAAACCGCCGAGGCCTTCGCCAATGCGCTCGGCCGCAAGACGTGTGAAAATTTGATGAGCGCCGTAAAGAACAGCGGCAACGACTGCATACCAAAACCAAGCTGCCACGAATAATTCTAGATCATGAAATGGATCACTCGCGAGAAAATTAAAGTGGATCGAGTTGCCTGCCCCTGGCTTATCAAAAAATTCGTTGATCCAGACGCGGAGTTTGTGTTCCTGCCACGCGACACTGACTGGAAAAAGATCGATGCCGGAATCGTGTTCGATGTGCCCGATTGCGAGCTCGGGCATCACGGCGAGGACGTTTCGTTCAATTCGATCATGAAAAAATACAAGCTCACCGATCCGGCGCTCGTGTTGCTAGGTGAGATTGTGCGCGCGGCTGATTCGCATCCCGCCAATCCCCATCCCGCCGGAGAAGGTTTGCG
Source organism: uncultured Actinomycetes bacterium (assembly GCA_963734725.1). Classification (GTDB taxonomy): domain Bacteria; phylum Actinomycetota; class Actinomycetes; order Streptosporangiales; family Streptosporangiaceae; genus DASXKD01. Next base: position 10,237 of record CAVTIX010000017.1, on the reverse strand, counting down.
CTGGATCGCCGGTGGCTTCGGCGCTCTCGGACTTACTGATCACGAAATTCTCGAACGCGAATTTGTCGTTTACCATGCGCTCTACGCAGAATGCAAACGCCGGGTCAAAAGTGGTTTCGTCGCCGAAGTAAGCTGACTGATTTCTTCGGGCTAAAACGCAATCTCGTCATTCTGCTCATCGCCATTTTTGTCATTGGCGCGGGCGAAGAACTCTGGATGCGTTTTGTGCCGAAGTATCTGCAAGCTCTCGGCGCAACGGTGTTTGTTATCGGGCTTTATGATGCGCTACGCACCTTGCTCGGTGCAATTTACGCCTATCCCGGTGGCTTACTCGCGGACCGCTGGGGACATCGGCATGCGTTCATCATCTTCAACGTGGTCTCAATCATTGGCTACGCGCTCGTCCTGCTCATTCCAAATTGGGGCGCAGTCATAGTCGGGATGTTTCTCTTTCTTTCGTGGACCTGTTTTTCACTGCCGGCCACGTTTTCGCTCGTCGGTGCTGCACTCGAAGCACACCGCTATTCCATGGGCGTCGGCGTTCAATCAGTGATTAAACGTTTGCCGATCATGGTCGCGCCAATTTTCGGCGGAATGTTGATCGATCACTTCGGAATCATCCCCGGCGTGCGAATTGCGCTTCTTATCTCGATCTTTCTCTCCGCATTCACAATCCTGGTGCAACGGCAACTGCGCGACGACACGGGGGCGGATGCAAAAATCGCCGCGGGGACGGCGCCGAAATCAGAGCAGTGGAGTTTTTGGCGAAGCTTGCGCGAGTTCAATCAGCCGATGCGGCGTTTGTTGTTCAGCGACATTCTCATTCGTTTTTGCGAACGAATCCCGTACGCGTGGGTGGTGATTTTTGCGATGGATTACATCGGCGTTAGCGGTCAACAGGTGGGCGTTCTCACCACGATAGAAATGCTCTCGGCCACATTATGTATCATTCCGGCCTCACATTACGCGGATCAATATCGTCGCGAGCCATTCGTGATCGTGACCTTCATCATGTTCACGCTTTTTCCGATCAGCTTGTTGATGTCGCGGAGTTTTTCGGCTCTGGTCATCGCGTTTGTGATTCGCGGCTTGAAAGAATTCGGTGATACATCGCGCAAGGCGCTCATCATTGGAGACCAGCGACCCCGGCAAACGCGGTCAAATGGTGGGTACTTACTATCTTGTTCGTGATCTGATCGTCAGCACTGGTGCGATCTTCGGCGCGTATCTGTGGAAACTCGGACCAGCATTGAATTTTCTTGGAGCAGCGGCGATCGGAGCAACTGGAACGATTTTCTATATCAGAACGACTCGCCGAAGTCGACAATTAGCCCTGAGCGATTTGAAAAAAGAGTTGGAGATGAGGCGAAGTCGCTGGAATTAGCAACAGCCTACGTATCAGAATTTAAGATTCCTTGTCTCCGCTCTGAATGACATAGTAACCAGGTGTCCGTGGCGCTTTTTCGAATCGCAGCTGTGCTTTGCTTTCTGGCAGTGGCACTGGGAGCATTTGGAGCGCATGGTCTGCGATCAACTCTGGAAGCACGCGGAATGCTCGATGTATGGAACAAGGCGGTGTTTTACCAGTTCGTACATGCACTCGCGCTCCTCGTGCTTGCGCTCTACGGGACCATCAACCGCGGCGCGTGCTTGCTACTGCTTATCGGGATTTTGCTGTTTAGCGGAAGCCTGTATCTGCTCGCCCTAACAAATCTTCGTTGGCTCGGACCGGTTACCCCTTTGGGCGGTCTTTGTTTCCTTGCGGGGTGGGCGTGGTTAGTTCTCGCGCCACCAAGATAGGCGCCTGCCAGCCTCTTAGCCTGGCGCAGGATCGGTTTGCCTTTTAAACGTAACGCAGAAAAACTATTCCGGCGGTCTGGTTCTGGTATACTATTGCCTTCGATGTTCAACGCGGTGAGCGAAGCGCAGCGGGACGCCATCACGGTACTGGTGTTTATCGTGACGTTTTTTGTCGCCCTTGGCATTGGGCGATTTTTAAAGCGTCGCGCCGGCGTTGAGCTTGGCCTGCTATTTCGGCTCTTTTGTTTAACGCTCGCTTTTTATGCCGCGATTGCGGTGTACGGAGTGCACGCTCCATGGCGTTATCACGTTGGTGCAGCGGCGATTTTGTTGAGCACCGCATTAGTTGTCGCGCTGATAAATCGTTATGTTTGGGATTTATATTTCGAAAAGAGACGCCAGACAACGATTCCACATTTTCTTCGTGAGATCGTAGGCGGTATCATTTTTTTGATCGTCCTGCTGTTGGTCCTGAGCTACGGCTACCATGCTGAAGCGCAGTTGAAGGGATTGCTTGCGGGGTCCGGCGTGGTCGCAATCATTGTAGGTTTCGCTGGCCAGAATCTGTTCGCCGGAATCATTGGTGGCATATCGATCCAAATCAATCGGCCATATAAGGTCGGTGATTGGTTGAAGGTGGGCGACACCTACGGCGAGGTGCGTGAGATCAACTGGCGTTCCACCCGGCTTTGCACGAACGACGACATTTATCTCGATATCCCAAACAACGAGATGGTGAGTCATCAGATCGTCAATCTCAGTTACCCGAAGCGAACGCATTTCATGCGCCTGCAGATGAACGCAGAGTATGGCGTGCCGCCCAACCGCGTAAAAGATGCGCTCATGCGTGCCACTATTCAGGTGCCCGGCGTCGAGAAAGATCCACCGCCTCGAGTTTATGTGAGTGAATACGGCGAATCAGCGATTGTTTATCAGATCAAGTTTGCCATGACGACTCACGCCGGGTACTACGAAGTGCGCGACGCCATCTACACTAATGCTTGGTACGAATTTCGGCGGCGCAAGATCACCATCCCCTATCCGATACGAACCTTGAACCTCGAGCGGAAGGTTGGACGCCCGGCCGACGAAGGCCACGAGGAGGCATTGTCGATCCTGCGCGGTGAAGCGCTCTTTCGATGTCTTTCCGAGACACAACTCGATCGTCTGGTCAGGCAGGCGCGCCTCAACATTTTCGGTCGTGGTGAACGGGTGATTGAAGAAGGCGCGGCGGGCGATTCGATGTTCGTGATGCTGCGCGGCGCGGCGAATGTTTTCGTTTCAAAAAACGGATCGAAAATCCAAATCGCAACACTGGGGGCCGGCGATTGCTTTGGTGAAATGTCGCTGCTCACTGGCGAACCGCGCAGCGCAACGGTCCGCGCCGACGGTGATTGTTATGTGATGGAGATCGGCAAACCTGTGATGGCTGAAGTCCTGCGCGACGCACCGAGCTGCCTCGAGAAGTTGAGCGAGCTGCTCGCGCAGCGAAGAATGGAAACTGAAGGAATCCTGAAAGAAGCGAAAAGCACCAACGAGCATGCATTAACAGAACGGCAATACACCGCCAACTTTCTGCAACGGTTGCGGGCGTTTTTCGAGCTGTAACATTTCGGTAACGGCCAAATGGCATCTGGACGCGGCACGAAATCCGATTATAGGGCTTCGAGGGGGATTTTCGAAGAGATGAGCGAGGATCGATCGAGGGCGGATTATAAATCGGGCAAGAGTTTGCGGATCCTTGTCGTAGAGGATCATAGCGACACGCTCCAGGCGCTATCTCGGCTCCTAAATTATTTTGGCCATGACATTTCCACGGCTGATGATGCACGGAGCGCCCTGGACATGATCAACTCGAAGCAGTTCGATGTTGTGCTGTGCGATATCGCGCTGCCAGACGGCAACGGCTACGATGTCATTGTGGAAGCGAAACGAAAAGGAGCTGTGAAAGCCGTGGCGATATCGGGCTTTGCAGCGCGTGACGACGTCGAGCGCGGCAGAAAAGCCGGATTCGATTTCCATCTGGCGAAGCCGGTGGATTTTCACGAACTGCGCAGCGTTCTCGGTCAGATCGCGGCGTGAATCTGTGTTTCGGATTTTGTTTAATCCAGGGCTTGCTTTGACCATATCCAATTGAGACATTACATTGTGTCAACTGAGTCAAAGCACACAAGTCATGAAAACGGCAACCCTCGATAAGACTGCGGTAGGTGGAAAACCAACGCACCCAACCGAACTGATTCAAAAAATTCAGAAAGGTCTGCGCTTTTCTGAACTGAAGACGTTGCAAGACACCCTTGACCTGCCATTTGAGAAGCTCGCGGCGAAACTTTGCATTTCGCGATCGACTCTGCAGCGGCGCAAAGCGGCGGGGCGACTCTCTCCGGATGAATCGGACAAAGTGGTCCGTTTTTCACGATTGCTCAGACACGCGACAACAGTTTTCGGCGATGCTGAAAAAGCACGAGCATGGCTGAAACATCCACAAGTCGGTCTCGGCGGCGCAGTCCCGCTCGATTATGCGAGCACTGAGACAGGCGCACGCGAGGTCGAGAACTTGTTAGGGCGTATCGAGTACAGTGTTTATACCTGATGCCGTGTGCGTGGCGAATTGTTCGCGCGGCGCGGGTTAACACTGCGTTTACCGGCGAAGGTGCTCGCATCTACGGTGGGCGATGGAACTCGCGAGGCACCGCGGTAATTTATGTCAGCGAACACGAATCGCTCGCCGCGCTGGAATTGCTCGTTCATCTAACGCCGCTTCCTCCGGATGATCGGTACGCGTCATTTCGATTGGAGTGGGAGGACAAACTGACCGACCACTTTCCGGTCAAAAATCTGCCACCGCATTGGAATGCAGAACCGCCGGACTTTCGAACTATGCAAATCGGTGACGAATGGGTTCGCGCGGGGAAGTCCGTCGCCCTTGTGGTGCCCAGCATCCTGAGTGCGAGCGAGGTGAACTTTTTGTTAAATCCAAAGCATCCCGATTTCAAAAAGATCAAAATCAGCCGGCCGGTCGAGTACCGATTCGATTCGCGTCTGTTGAATCGATGACGATTCGGTAGAATAGCGACCGATCAAGGAGATCAGCCAGCCGGCGGCCCTTGAAAGTAGAACAAAACAAAACGACTCGCGTCGAAAAGCCCGTGCCCGACGATCACGAGCCAAAGATTGCGGCCCGATGCAAGAACCAGTAGTCCCATCAAAATGCCGAGTGCGCCGGTGATGGCGATTCCCAGCGGATTCTGGTAAGCGTGCGCTGCTCCAAAGAGCGCCCCTTGGAGAATACAAGCGCTCATCCATGCCCTGCGACTTCCACCAAACAACATCGCCAGGCCCTGCATGAGAAATCCACGAAATGTGAACTCCTCATAAAACCCGGCTCCAATTAATGCATATAAAACGGCTACGAATGCCAGTTCCGGATTACCCTCTACGGGCTTGAATTTGCTGAGCTCGCGACGCAATCCCGCCTTTTCCGAAAGATACATGGCAACGAAAACAATTGCCGCCAGGCCAACGCCAATGATCAATGTGCGCGTCCAACTCTTCGGCCGCTTCAGCCCGATGTCGGCCAATCTCTCGCCACGTAACAAAACCAGTCCGCACCCAACTCCGATCAGCAGCACTTTGACGATCGCATCCAAAACTAATCCCTTCTCCAAATCGATCGGCACTTGAACAAAAGCACCAAGAACCGCATCGAGAAGAAACGTCACCGTGAGGAGTACGATGACGTCGATCAAATAACGCCATCGCCAAGGTCCGCGACTTCCTTCGGGTGCCTCAACGTCGCTTACTGTCATTCGCTAGAAATACGCGCTTTAGCGCGCACTCGGAACACAAATCCTCGGCGGGAATGGAGCCGATGGGAGTCGAGCGACATGCACGAAGCCTGAAGGCTGAGTGAATTAGATATGACGCGCCCATAGGCCTCAACAACCAGACGCGGGCGCCCGTCTTCGCTTTCCGTTAGGGCGCTTTCATACGTAACCCGGCGAAGCGAAAGGTAGATTTTCTGAACCTTTGTCCCGTCAGAAAATAGGCTTTCGATACGACCAACCAGGCCCCGCAATCCGAAGGAGCCTTTAGCATTTTTGGGGGGAACGGGACGCGTCGGTTTTTAATTTGTTCCGGCGCGTCCCTATTTCAGGACAAAACGGTCGGACTGGCATGAAAGGCATACTCGCGCGCAACGCCAATATTGATTTGGGGCTGGCGATCCTAGCCTCGACCAGTGAACCGCCGCACACTATCGGACAATCGCTGCATACTGTGGTTGTTCACGTCAGGCCATCCAGCAAATTGAGCAAAAAGCCCTCCGCAAGTTTAGGGCAGCACTCTACAGGGACAGGATACTTAGGGAAACGTTTGAGAATGAATTTCAAGGATTATTGAAGAAATGAAAAATGGGACGGGGCGGTGTGATCGATCTCGTGCGGAAACCTAACCACCACACCGCCCTTTAGACTTCGGCTTTAATGCAACTGTGATGAAGTGTTCGTTCAGTAACATTTCACAGGGGATTTTACCTAAGTATATCAAGACCAAATTTAACTTCGGTCACGCTGCCAAGCCGAAAGTCGCTAGCAAAAAAATTACCGCAGCTAACGTGAATGGCGTTCTGATTTAGTTCCGACTTTTGGTTACCAGCTTTTGTTTTCCTGGTAATCGTTCCCGGCGGGAATGGAGCCGATGGGCATCGAGCGACATAGACGAAGCCCGTAAGGGTGAGCGAGCGGGAGTCAGCGAATGGAGCCAGCGGGAAGCCGTGCGACATAGACGCAGCGAAGCAGGTCGCAGACCGAGAACTGGGAAGTTCGAGTCAATCAATCGAAGGCCAAGCGAGAGCATGTACCCGAGCTACCCAACACTCACGTGATTTACAGAACGTTCCCGGCGGGAATCGAACCCACATCTAAGGTTTAGGAAACCTCCGTTCTATCCGTTGAACTACGGGAACAATGACAATTGCGATTTTAGATTTTCGATTGGCGATTGCAAACGGTGCTTGAGCAGACGTGGTTAATGCGAACTTGTCAGCACCTCTGTCCGCCTGTAATATCGTCAGGAAGAAAGGATTACCCCCGAAGCCCCAGTAAACCCCTGACACACATCAACGGCCTAGGGGAAGAAAAAAATACAAAAAAATGAAAGCAAAACCCAAAGCAGCCAAAGCCAGAAAAGCCAGCAAACCATCATTAAAAATCAAAGACTTGCGGCCAAGTCGCAATGCGCGTGGCGGGTTTGGGAAGATCGAGTATAAACATCAATATAAGTATTAACCACAAGATTAGCGATTCGCTCCGGCAGGGTCAGCCCGGCAAAAGAGCGATGACCAGGAGCTGATGCAAAACATAAAGCTGCTCCCGAAGCAGCCACGACGGGACAGGATGTGGGATCCCTCCTAGGATTTCATGGAGGCTTTGTCTTCCGTTACTTCGTCGAAGAATTTCCACTTCCCACTCCGGCATTTTCCAGTCGAGCCGCGTATTCATGGCCACACTCTTGAACGTCACACTTCGAAGGGTTCGCTGTGAGCTCGTTCGCCTTGGCAAATGTACGACATAAAGATTAGTTAGGGTCGGGCGCCACCGACGCAGTTCCTCCTGATTCTGCCAAGGTGGATTTGTCGGAGCCTGTCTTGTGAATAAGAGCTTGTGGAAGCGTTCCGGAGCGGCGATCGCGAGAAGCTGACAGACTTCCGAGCGCGATCTTGGAATAATAAGCCTGAACTGCGCTTTCTCCATCGCCGACCGAAGCGTCCGCCAGGAAGAACAATTGCTTTGAAAATGTAGCCCTGCGGTGCTGGCGAGGCGCGTCCAATCACGGAGCGAGAGATTATGGATAAGCGGGCCAAAGAGGTCGCCGGCCAGATATCCTATGGGGAATTTGGCGAACGATGTACCCCCGGGCTCATTCAAAATTGCTTCCCATAGTTTCAGCACGTTGCGCAAATACGGACCTTCGTGCGGTTCAGCCAAATCGAACCCAAATGCTGGCAAGAACAGGCGGCCGCGAACGCTGAAATGCTCGGTGCCATTAACACCAAGATAAAGCGCACCGTCTGTTTTCAGCAGCCGTTTTAGATTGGTCAAAACCTTGACCGGTTGAGGGACGTACGAGAGCACACCGTGACACGAGACAAAATCGAATCCGTTTCCGGTGATTTTACTGAGATTGCGGCTCGCCAGATCGGCCACGACGAATCGGATCTTTGGCTTCGGCCGCGCGCACTTTTGCAGATGGCGGGCGATTGCAATCGATCGAGGACTGAAATCGACGGCAACAATCTTAGCTTTCGGAAAACATCGCCTAAACTTGAACGCCTCACTGCCGGTGCCGCAGCCAGCTACAAGAATCTTCCTCATGCTCTGGTCTTTCGCGCCAGGCTTCCAGAGGGCATTGATCCATGCCATTGGCGCAAGCCTCCAGCGCGTTTTGGTCACCGTCGTCAGGTTTGCGGCAGGATAAGGATGTTTTTCGTAAACTTCCCGAATCTGCATAGTTGTGGCAGGGACGGACATTAAATCTGAACCGTCCTTGCGTTACAATCTTTCAACTGGCCAAGGTATTACTCTGCCACTGCAAAGTGGGGATGCGCGGAAAACGTAAGTCAAAAAGGTAAGTCTGCGGTTTGAAATAAGATGACGTAAGAGAACGCGAGAGGAAAAGCGATTCGATGTAATTGCCTCACGGGTTTGGAATTGAGGAGAGAGAATGAGATGGGACGATTCGGGACGAAATGCCGTTTTGGATTTAGCAAAGCGCTATTTGCGCTATTCGTTCTCGAAAAACTCGATAAGTTGGTTCCAGTTCCTTCGGATTCCGTCCCCCCTGTTCGTTTTCCCGGACACCATTCAATCGTTCCGCGGTCAATACAGAGATCTTGAAAAATCTTCCGATGAGGTTGAGGATGTCAAGGATGATCGCCCCATCGACCCCGCATCCAAGCGATCGACCTTTTGGCCTTCGCGTCTAACCCTTTAGGAGAAGATTTCGCCATGTCGCATCATTTCGATACGGCTACCGCAAAAGAAGACCCCCGCATCAACGTCTGCGACTTCTACTTGTTCCGCGGCCGCCCGGGCACAACGGTGATGGCTTTGACCGTGAATCCGAACGCTGGCGTCGGCGCGCCCGACACCTTCCGCGACGAAGGTCTCTACGCCTTTCGCTTCGACACGAATCGCGATCTTCGCGAAGATGTCGCCTTCAAGGTCCAGTTCGGCGCGCCCGCCCACGCCGATGGCGGCGAGCACCGGCACGTTCAGACCTTCGCGGTCCGGCGCGCCACGGGAGCGGACGCTCTGAAGGGTGCCGGGGGCGAACTCATCATTTCCGGGAATACGGGACGCGTGGTGAAAGCGGATCAGGGCTGCCTGGCGTACGCGGGCCTCGCCCCCGATCTGTTCGCCTCCGATGGCGCCGGTTTCGGTGCCTTCAGAAAAGCTCTGTGGTCCGAAAACCGGTTTGCCCCGGAGGCGTTCCAGAATCGCCAGAACTTCTTCGGCGGCAAGAATGTCACCGCCATCGTCCTCGAGGTCCCCAGCAGCCTGATCGGCCGAGGTGTGGTGCACGCCTGGGCCACCGCATCGCTCTACGGGCACGCACCGGAGGTGCAGGTATCGCGTTGGGGCCTGCCGATGATCACCCACATCCTGCTCTCCGATCCTTCGCTGCACGACGCATCGGAAAACTACAACCGCGCGGTCCCGGCGGACGAAGTGGCGCTGTTCTCCAAACCGATCCGCGACTTCGTGGAAAAAGCCACCGCGCTCGCCCACTCAGCGGCCGACCCATCCGCCTACGCTACGCAACTCCTCGCGCGCCTGTGCCCATCGGTCCTGCCGTATGAACTGGACACGCCCGCCTCATTCAGCTTTGCCGCCTTCAACGGTCGCGGCCTCTGCGACGACGTGATGGACGTGATTCTCACGCTGGCCACGAACACGGCCCTCGGCGATGGGGTGGCGCCCGATATGCGGCTGATGCGCCCGGATTTTCCCTATTTCGGCGAGCCGCACGTTACGGCGGCGAGTTCCGCGAAGCAGTGAGGGCGAAGGAGTGAGCGCACGGACGACACAGCGGCGATCTGCAATTGGATGGATTTGCTCGCCGGCAGCGCGGAGCGAATCTCCATCGTCTCCGTCGCCGGCGCGAAGGCGTCGCACCGGATCTCTGATGCGTGAAAAGGTAAGTCGAAAAGGTAAGTCTGCGGTATGAGATAAGATGACCTAAGAGAACGTCGGCGGAAAGGCGATTCGGTGTAATTGCCTCGCAGATGCGGAATTGAAGAGAGAGGATAAGCTGGGAGGATTCGGGAGGAAGGGCCGTTTTAGATTTTAGCAAAGCGCTGCTATCCGTTGAACTACGGGAACAGCGACAATTGCGATCCATTCGACTCGCCTTGCTCGCTCAGGACAAGTTTTTA
>CAVTIX010000016.1:0-147022 GCA_963734725.1 uncultured Actinomycetes bacterium | reverse complement strand
CCTGACGTCTTCCGCCGCGAGTTCGGCTTCCCGCATCATCCTGGGCTACTGCAGCGCGCGCTGCGCGAGTTCCAGGCGGACGGGCTGGCCATTCCGTGGCTGTCGTGCTTTGGCAACCACGAGGCGCTGAACCAGGGGGTCGGCGTCCAGACCGAGGGCATCGCCCGCGCGCTCACCGGTGACCGCAAGCCGCTGGGACTCCGCGAAGGCTTCGACCACGACCGGGCGCTGGAGTTGTTCACCCGGCGCCCCGAGGTGTTCATGGACGGCCCCTCGCGTCCCATCATCGCCGACCCTGCTCGCCGGCCGATCACCAGGCGGGAGTTCGTCGAGGCGCACTTCCGGCCGGGCGCGCGCCCGCATGGGCACGGCTTCTGCGAGCGCAACCGGCGCGACGGCACCGCCTACTACACCTACGACACGCCGGACGTGCGCTTCATCGCGCTGGACACCAACTGCCTCGCCGGGGGCGCGGCCGGCTGCCTGGACCGCGGCCAGGCCGCGTGGCTGGAGGAGCAACTGGCGGAGGTCCACTCGGACTATGAGGCCGCCGACGGCAGTCAGATCCGTACCGGCAACGAGGACCGTCTCGTCGTGCTGTTCTCCCATCACGGGATCGACACCCTGACCAACACCGAACATGCGGGGCTCGACACCGGGCCCCTGCTCGGCGCCGCGGAGATCCTCGCCCAGCTGCACCGGTTCCCGAACGTCGTGCTGTGGCTGAACGGCCACACGCATCTCAACGCGGTGCGCGCCCGCTACGACCCCGGCAACCCGGTGCGCGGATTCTGGGAGGTCACCACCTGCGCGGTCATCGACTGGCCGTGCCAGACGCGGCTGGTCGAGTTCGTGGACCGCGGCAGCTACCTGTCCATCGTCTGCACCATGGTGGATCACGACACGCCCGTTGCCGCTGCGTCGCTGGAGACCCGGGCCGGGCTCGCCTCGTTGCACCGGGAACTCGCAGCCAACGTCCCGTTCCGCGGCGCCGGCTCGGGCGCGGCGGGCACCCCGGCCGACCGCAACGTCGAACTGCGGGTCACCCCGCCGTTCCCGCTCGCGGGCCGCTGACCCGCAACGGCGTTGCCGTTGGCAATTCATCCGCCGGCCACTTGTTGTCTAACTTCTTGTTGATTTGGCGTCGCGATTGCGTTGACTTGGCGGTTTCGCCAGGGCCAGACTTGCGCGAGGACAAGGGGCCGCGGTGCCGGTTGCGCCATGACCTAAACCGTTTTAGGTCAGCGGCATGCGCCTGCGGCCCCCCGGGGTTCCGCAACAGCACACGGCGATATGGAGGTACGCGGTGACGCGACAGATCATTTCTTCGGCCCGGCGGCTGTTCCGGCTGCCGACCTGGGCCGTCGCTGTAGCAGCAGCCTTCCTGCTTGGCGCGATCGTCGGGCCGATCGCGGCCAGCGCCGGGCCGATGAACGGCGCCAGCCGCAGCGCCGCGGCGCCGGGGGTGGCCCCGCTGAAGCACGTGTTCGTGATCATGATGGAGAACACGTCGTATGACGACCTCCTGTCGCCCAGCAACACGAACACGGCCTTCATTCGGCATCTCGCGGCGAACAATGGGCTGGCGAACAACTACTTCGGCGTCACGCACGTGAGCCTGCCCAACTACATCGCCGCCACCAGCGGGCAGACCTGGAATTCCAACAGCGACGACGTCGCCCAGGCGCCGTCGTTCGACCACCAAAACCTGGTTGACCAGCTGGAGGCCGCGGGGGTGAGCTGGAAGGCCTACATGGAAGATCTGCCGTTCCCCGGTGACACAGTGACCCAGACCCCGGACGGGCTGTACGTGCGCAAGCACGACCCGTTCCTGATGTACCCGGACGTCTACACCAACCCGGCCCGGGCCGGCAAGGTCGTGCCGCTGACGCAGCTCAGCACCGACTTGGCGACCAACAGGGTGCCGCAATTCGTCTGGATCACTCCGAACAACTGCAACAACATGCACGGCGGGGCGCTCTCTTGCCCGTTCCCCAACACACCGAACGACGCCAACCAGCAGGCGCTATATCAGGATGGCGACAACTTCCTGAGCACCTGGGTGGGGGCCATCACGCACAGCAAGGCGTGGACCGGGCGTTCGGCCATCTTCATCACCTGGGACGAGGGCGGTTTCGAGACCTCGTCCCCGTTCGGGCCTACCGACATTTCGCCCGGGCCGGACTCTCCCATCCTGCCCGCGACGCCCGCCAACCCTGCCACCGGTGGTGGCGGTGACCTGGCTGGCGGCACCACCTACGGCGGCGGCCACGTCCCGATGATCGTGGTAGCCAGGGGCGTCGGGCCCCGCGTTGACTCCACCTTCGCCGACCACTATTCCCTGCTGCAGACCATCGAGCAGAGTTTCGGCCTGGCCTTGCTGGGGAACGCCGGCGACACCGTTCAGGTGGGCAACCTCAGCTCCCTGCTCAAGTAAGCCGGAGCGGACGGCGGCCCCGGGGCGGATGCCCCGGGGCCGCCTCTTTGTCCGGCGGCGGATACCCGGGCCGGCCACGCCTGATGCCGGTTGGCCGCCCGCAGGGGCTAGTCAGGTACTGATCAGGACGATGCCTGCGGCGACCACGACTGCGGCCGCGACCCGCCGGGCGCCGGGCGGCGGCGCCATGGTCACCGACCACGGAACAGGTTCCTCGCACCGATGGCTCCTTCTGCCTGTCCCGGATTTCCGGGCATGCCGATAAGAGCCCCGGGGGCTTTTGTCCCGTCAGGTGTGGGGGACCGTACGGTCCCCTGCTGCCGCTCGGTCCAGGCCGCCGCACTCCTGGTTGTGTTCCTGCAAAACGGAACGGCGCGGAACCCTAGGCGCAACCACTAGCTGAATCCCACGCTACCAGCGCGGGAGGCCGCCGGGATGAGCGGCGTGCGCCCCCGCCCGGGCGGTCCGGCGCCCGGAGCAAGTAGTTGCGGCCTAACCGTATTTCAAGGCCTCCCAGGCGCCCTTCACCTGTACCGGGGGATGCGGGGGACCAGCATGAACGTACATACCGCTGCGGGCTGCGCGGAAGCGGTTCGCGGGGAAGTGGGTTGCGGGGGAGCGGCGAGCGGCGAACCGGCCTGCGGGCCGGCGGGCCGCGGTGCGGCGGCGGGGACCCGGCGATGGTGGCGGGCGTGGCGGGCCCGGTTCGGGCTGGCCGAGGTCTGCGGCACCGTGGCCGCCGTCGCCGGTTTCGCCGCCGGGTACCTGCCCGGCAGGTCACTGCTGGCCGCTGCCGGACTGGCCACCCTCGGCGAGTCCATCGGCTTCTACGGCTGCGTCGGGGCCAAGACGGCGCTGGCGGCGCGCCGGGCAACGGCCCACCTGGCCGGGGCGCGCCGGGTGGCGGCCGGGGTATGGCACGCGATCACCGAGCAACTGGCGTCGTGCGCCGTTGCCGAGGCACTGGATTTCGTGCTGATCCGGCCCGGCTGCGTGGCCGGCGCCGCCTGGCTGCTGCTCCCGCTGCCCGGCGGTGTGTGGCTGGGGATGGTCACCGGCAAGGCCGTCGCGGACGTGGTCTGGTACGGCGCCGAGGCCTCCGTGCGCCGCGGCCTGGCGCGCTCCCCCGCCACCTGAGCCGGCCGGATCGGGCGCACGCCCGCCCCGCCGGCGCGTCATGCGGCACGATGGGCTGGTGACCGATCGTGCCCTGGTGAGCCGGTGGCTGGCGGGATATGAGGCCGCCTGGCGGTCACCTGGCACGGCCAGCCTCGCCAACCTGTTCACCGCTGACGCCAGCTACCTGCAATCGCCCTACGAGCCGCCGGTTACCGGCCTGGACGCGATCGCGCGGATGTGGGATGCGGAGCGGGAAGGCCCCGACGAGGTGTTCACCCTGGCCACCGACATCCTCGCGGTCGACGGCCCGGTCGCGGTGGTCCGGGCTGAAGTCCGCTACGGGGATCCGCTCCGCCAGGAATACCGCGACCTGTGGGTCATCCGGCTGGATGACGACGGCCGTTGCTCCTGGTTCGAGGAATGGCCTTACTGGCCAGAGCGCCCCTTCTCGGCCCGTGACGATCTGCCCTAGCGGGCCCCACCCGCCTCCCCATCCCCTTCACTGTTTGGCCGTCCGGCCGTTCTTTGCCCTTCCTTTGCCAGTCGCGCTGCGACCGCTAACCTTTCGGTCACCAGGGAGGGGAGATTTGTTATGACTAATCCCGAGTCCGTTCACTCGGAGTCCGAGTCGCATCCGTGGGCGATCGACGTGCCCGACCACCCGGCCCGCAAGGATTCCCCCGAGTATGTGGCGGCCCGGACCAAGATGAACCAGATCGCCGCGCAGGCGACCGGGCTGATCTACGGGCAAGGGCCCTTTGAGGATCACCACGGCGGGGCCTTGTGGCTGCAAGACAGCCAGGGCTGGTTCATGGTGCGCAACCAGGTCGGGATCGAATGGTCCGCACAGTTTTGCGCAGATCCGGCCAAAATTGACCTTTTGCGACAAAACGCCAAGCGGCTGTATGACCTCGTCGCGCCGCAGCTCAAGCAGCGGCTCGACCCCGACGGCCTGCTGGACACACCCATCACGGACGCCGGCGGCGTGGCCAAGTGGACCGACTCGATCTTCAACGCGGGCGTGCCGTTGCACCCGAGCTTCCACACCGGCGTGCTGCCCGCCCAGGCGGCGCCCGCGGCCGGGACGCAGCCTGCGCCTGCCGCCGGGGCGCGGCGCGAACTCGCAGCCCGCCGGGGTGCACCATTACCCCACGCCCATCGCCGACATTCAGCTGTTCAAGTACGACGACTTCCAGTTGTGGGTCACCGATCAGCAAGGCAACCCCGCCGCGGTCGCGCCCGTGGACAAGCGCGGCAGCGGCAACGCCAGCGTTCACGTGCTCTACGCCACCCCCGGCTCGCAGCTGGCCCAGCAAAAACATGCGGCAGAACGCGCTGGCGCCCCGCTGATCCTCCCACCAGACCATCCGCTATCCGAGCAGGCCTACCAGAACCAGTAGCGCACGGACTCGGGCAGCATGCCGGGAACGTGGCCTCGCACGCTGCCGGGGCGGCCCTGCGCCGCCCCGGCAGCGCGTTAGCTCAGTTCCAGGCCGGGTCGTCGGCCAGCTTCTCCGCGATCCGGTCGTGAAAGCTCTTGCGGCGCAGCGCCGCCTCGATATCGGTCACGGCCTGGCTTAGCGGGTAGGGGATCTCCGCCTCGATCTCAGCCAGGGCGGCCTCCGTGGCCTGCCATTCCGCCGCCAGCCGGTCGGCTACGCGTGCCGCCTTGGCCGTCAGAGTCACCTTCTTGCTGCGCGCATCGGGGCCCGGCGCGGTGCTAACCCAGCCCGCCGCCCGCATCGCGGCCACCTTCTGGCTCGCGGCCGAGTGGGTGAGCTGCACCGACCTGGCTAGCTCGGTGATCGTCATGGGCCCGCGGGCGCGGAGCCGGAGCAACTCCATGACGTAACTCGGCTTGAGCCCGGTGATCTGCGCCTCGGCGTAGGTGCGGGCGATGTCCGCGTCGATTGCCGTCTGCAGCAGCCGCAACGGCCGCCATCTGCTGTGCTCGCTCGGGTCGGGGGGAGTGCCGGTCACCTGTTAATTGTAACAGCACTTATATAAGTGGTGTTACAATGACTCGGCGCTTGACCGGGCCGTCCCGCATGCCGCCGCGTCCCGCCCTGGCGGCGCAGTGAGGAGAGCAGGACCGTGCCTGGCAGACGCCGGCTGTTGGCGGACATCACCCCGCTGCGTCAGTCCGCCGCGTTCCGGCGGCTCTGGGCCGGCACGACCCTGTCCTCGGTGGGCAGCGCCCTGACCGCGTTCGCGGTCATGCTTCAGGTCTACGACCTCACCCGCTCGCCGTTCGCGGTCGGCGCCATAGGAGTCGCGCAGATGGTGCCGACGCTTATTGCGGGCCTGCTGGGCGGGCCGGTCACCGATGCGATGGACCGGCGCAAGCTCACGCTGATCACCAGCACCGGGCTGGCCGTGGTGGCCGCGGCGCTCACCATCCAGGCATTCGCCGGGCTGGGCGTGCTCTGGCTGCTCTACGCCCTCGTCGCGCTGCAGGCCTCGCTCAATGCCGTGGACCGCCCGGCTCGCAGCACGTTCATCCCTGGCCTGTTGCCGGCCGGCCAGCTTGCCGCCGGGCTGGCGCTGGACCGGCTCAGCTTCCAGATCACGCTCACCGCTGGGCCCGCGCTGGGCGGCCTCATCGCGGCTGCGCCGCATCTGGGCCTGCCGGCCTGCTACCTCACCGACACTCTTAGCTTTGCCGCCGCGCTGTACGGGATCGCCAGGCTGCCCGCGATGCGGCCATCGGGCGGAACGACGCGGCCGGGCCCGCGCGCGGTCGCCGAGGGCCTCGGGTTCATCCGGCGCAGCCAGGTGATCGCCGGCGCCTTCCTCGCCGATCTCAACGCCACGGTTTTCGCCCTGCCCGTGGCGCTGTTTCCGGCGATCAACGCCGAACGGTTCGGCGGCGATCCGCGCACCCTGGGCCTGTTCCTTACCGCCATCGGCGTCGGCGGGCTGGCCAGTGCGGCGCTTTCCGGGCCGCTCGGGCACATCACCCGCCAGGGCCGGGCGATGCTGTGCACGGTCGCGGTCTGGGGCGGGGCCTTCGCCGGGTTCGCGGTCGCTCCCCGCCTCTGGCTGGCGCTCAGCCTGCTGGCCGTGGCCGGCGCCGCGGACGCGTTCACCGTGGTGTTCCGCGGCGCCATCGTCGCCGCCGCCACCCCCGACCGGCTGCGCGGCCGGGTGATGGCGGCCGACTACGTCATCGGTGCGGGCGGCGGACAGCTCGGCAACCTGGAGGCCGGTGCCCTGGGATCGCTGACTTCACCAGTGATCAGCGCGCTGTCCGGCGGGCTGGCGACCATCGTGGGTGCAGTCGTGATCGGCCTGGCGTTGCCGGCGTTCACCCGGTATCGCCGTCGGCCGGATTACCCCGCCAGTGCAGACCCCGCCGACGGGGGAGACCGGGTCAACGAGGGGAACACCCCGGAGCAGAGAGCCTCGCCGGGGAAGGCCGCCCCGGCCATCGTCGATGCCGGGGCCTAGAGCCGCGCCTGGCAACGTTTGTCCGTTGGATCGTTCTGCTGAGGGGAAAGAACGGCCCGCCGTGGCCGCGGCTGCCATCCGCTCGACCGTAGCGGGTGGTGTCGAGGTGCAAGATAGGACAGGTGACGGAGCCCGGGCAGCCTGACTGGGCAGGGCAGCAAGACCCGGCCGGACAGCCGTTCGTGCCAGATCGGCCCTGGCCACACTTTCGGCGCGCCGCGGACCCGTGGCAGGAGTGGCTGCGCAGGGCCGAGCATGCGGCGGTGGCCCGGGGTCGCAGCGTTGCGGTTCCGGCCTGGCTGCGCAAGACGCCCGGCGAGCGTCGCTGGCCGGTAACGCTGAGCGTGATCGCGGCCATCGTCCTGCAGGTTCTGCTGCCGCCCGACTACACCAAGCCGCTGCCCCCCAGCCTCTTGCCCGTGCTGGAAGGGGCGCTGCTGGTTGGCCTGAGCATCGCGAACCCGGTCCGGATCGAGCGCCGCGGGAAGGTGATCCGCGCCGCGAGCATGGTGCTGATCGGGCTGATTACGATCGCCAACGCCGCCTCCGCCGGGCTGTTGATCCGGGCGATCCTGCAAGGCCACGCCGGTAACCATGCCGGGCCGCTGATCGCCACGGGAGCGTCGATCTGGGCGACCAACGTGATCGCGTTCGCGCTGTGGTACTGGGAGTTCGACCGCGGCGGCCCGGTCAATCGCTCCCTGGGCACCCGCCATTACCCGGATCTGATGTTCCCGCAAATGGCGGCGCCGGAGCTGGCACCGGCGGACTGGGAACCGGTGTTCGTGGACTACCTCTACTTCTCGTTCACCAACGCGACCGCGTTCAGCCCGACCGACGTGATGCCCCTGGCCAGGTGGGCGAAGCTCACCATGCTCGTCCAGTCGTCGGTGTCCTTGGCGGTCGGCGCTCTGGTGATCGCGCGCGCGGTCAACATCCTTTAAATCGCCGGCCATCATGAGAGCTGTTTGCGAGAGCCCCTGCCATGCCTAGAGACCAGGGTTACCGGCCGATGGACGAAGAGACTGAGCTACTGCGGGAATTCCTCGACGAGCAGCGCAACCATGTGCTTGGCATTTTGGAGGGCTTGTCCGACGAGCAACTGCGGCGACCGGTGCTGCCGTCCGGGTGGACGTGCCTGGGCATGATCAAGCACCTGGCGCTGGCTGATGAGCACTACTGGTTCCGTAGCGTCGTCGGCGGCGAGTCGTTCGACTTCTTCCCCCCGGGGCCGAACGCCGAGTGGCAGGTTGGGCCCGATAAGACGGCCGACGACGTGTTCGGCCTGTACCAGGATGAGATCGAACGCTCGAACGCGATCATCGCAGCTACTCCGCTCGCCGCGCCGCCGCGCCAGCCGGACCCGCGGTGGCAGGAATGGGGGATCGACTTCCCGGACCTCAGGTTCATCATGCTGCACATGATCAAGGAAACTGCCTGTCACGCAGGCCATCTCGATGCCGTGCGCGAACTCATCGACGGCCGTAGGTGGATAGTCCTTTGACTTCCACTCCGCCTTGAAAGCGGAGCTTCTCGCCTGTCACGCCGTTTGCCGACATGACTTCGGAGCTGGTTCCTGCTTCAACGCGCTGCGCCGGAACCAGCTCCGGTCTTACCTGCGCTCGGCAGGCTGTCACCGCCAGCCCGGCGGCCCTCGCGACGTTCACCGCCGCATTCACATCCCGGTCCAGCCACGCCCCGCACACCCCACATTGCCATTCGCGGACGTGCAGTGGCTTCGGGCCATCCTTCACCCCGCAGGCTGAACAGGTCTGCGAGGTCGGCTCAAACCGGCCGATCCGGTGGAACTCCCGGCCATACAACCGGGCCTTGTACTCCAGCATCGCCACGAAACCGGCCCACCCGGCGTCGTGGACCGACTTGGCCATTCTCGTGCGCCCGAGTGCTTTGACCGCCAGGTCCTCGACGGCGACCGCTTGGTTCTCGCGGGTCAGCGCCGTGGACAACTGGTGGTGAAAGTCCCGCCGGGCATCGGCCACCCGCGCGTGCGCGCGGGCCACCTTCACCACAGCCTGAAAGTCGGCACACTAGCGGCCAATTGGTAGCGCCCCCGGGCAAGTTGCCAGCATCGTGCGCTGTTGCCCCGGGTCGGCGCTATCGCACGCTACGCGAAGACCTCAGGCGGCATGATCGGTGATGGCTCGGCGTTCGCGTCCACGATCGGGGCGCAGCCCGCGACGAACTGGTCCAGCGCGGCGCCCTCCACCAGCCGCGCTGGGAACGGATCAGCCGCGATCCGCCGGATCAGCCCGCTGACCGGAAGCTCGCGATCCGACGCAACGAGCACCAGGTTGCCGAACCTGCGGCCGCGCAGCACCGCTGGCTCCGCCAGCACGCAGACATGCGCGAACACCGAGCGCACCGCGGCCACCCGGCCGCGCGCGTGCGCCAGTGGCGGCCCGTCACCGACGTTGACCGCGTAGATTCCCGACGGCCTCAGCACCCTGGCCCCGGCAACCGTGAACTCCACCGACGTCAGGTGGGCGGGGGTCTGCGCGCCGGCGAACACGTCCACCACCAGCACGTCGAACGAACCGGCCGGCAACCGCTTCAGCGCGGCCCTGGCATCGGCTACCAGGACGCCGATCTCGCCGGTTCCCGGCTGCGCCTTGCCGGGCTCAGCCCGGCCGGGCCCGGCCCGGCTTGGCCGAGCTACCGGCAGCCGCCGGCTGACCAGCGCGGCCACCGTCGCATTGGACTCCACCGCAAGTTGCCGCGACCCCGGCCGGGTGGCCTCCACGTACCGGGCCAGCGTCAGCGCACCGCCGCCAAGGTGCAGCATGTCGAGCGGCATCCCGGCGGGTGCGGCCAGGTCGGCCAGGTGGCCCAGCCGCCGCACGTACTCGATCTCCAGGTGCCGTGGATCCCCGATATCGACCTCGGACTGGAGAATCCCGTCGATGAGCAGCGTCCATGCTCCCGGCCGCTCGACGTCGTTCAAGAGCTCCACGGCGCCGCCCGCGCCAGGCGTGCCCGTGTCGGGTGTGCCCGCGCCCGGCGTGCCGGCGTCGGGTGTGCCGGCGTCGGGTGTGCGCGCGTCGGGTGTGCCCGGCCCGGTCACGGCTCCTCGCCGATCGAGAGCACATGCCAGATGGTGGCCGTCAGCCACAAAAAGATCGTCGCCACGACCATGGTCTCCAGCGCCTGCCCGCTGTTACCGGCCAGCCCGATCAGCCCGGTCAGCAGCGCGATCGTCCCGAGCACCGTGGTGACCCTCCGGAATATCCGGCCCTGCAGAGCCTGTGGCCTGGTATGCAGGTCGGCGGCCGCGATCACAGCGCAGGCGGCCCCGAGCACCAGTTCGACGGCGCTGGCCGCCCATGCGGTGGAGAACAGCACCAGGCTCGTGCCGAACTCAAACGACACAAACCCGATCACCATCGCCGCCACAATGGCCGACGATGCGAGGTCCCGCCAGGTCAATCCCATGGCCAGCACCTCCCGCAGCATGGGAGCGGCCACCGCGTCTAGTCTGCGCGCAAAACGCCGCTCGCCGGTAATCAGGGCCCCGGCCGGCTTCGTCAGGTATACCGGAGCCGTTGTCCCACGCCGATGGCGGTGGCCTTGACCAGCAGCGCGTGCCCGAGCGCGATGTCCGACAGGGACAGCCCGCGGTGCCAGAACAGGATGGTCTCCTCGCTGGTCTCCCGGCGTGGCCGCAGCCCGGCGACGATCTGACCCAGTTCTGCGTGCAGGGTTTCCGCGGTTAGCTTGCCGGCCTCGACGTGCGCGCGCAGCGCCCCGAACTTGCCGCTGGCACACTGGCCCCAGTCGTCCACCACGATCTTGGACATGATGTCGGTGAGGGACAGCTCAACGGCGCTCATGGTCCCGTAGGGGACTACCAGGGCGCCAGGCTTGATCCACTCGGTACGCAGCATCGGTTCCGGTGCGCTGAGCCGGGATGCTTCGACGACGATGTCCGCGCCCTCGGCACAGGACCGCCAGTCGGCGGTCGCGATCACCGGCTTGCCGAGCTCGCGGGACAGGCGCTCGGCGAATCGCTCGCGGCTGGCGGGCCGCCGCGAATGCACCCGGATCTCCTCGAAGCCGAACAGCCGGTCCAGGAGCCGCACGTTCCAGTAGGCGGATCCCCGTGCCCCGATGTGACCCAGCGTCCTTGGCCGCTCCGGGGCCAGGTACTTGGCGCCCACTGCGGTGACCGCCCCGGTGCGCATCTCGGTGATGCCGCTGGCGTCGATGACCGCTACCGGGGCGCCGGTCTCCGGGTCGAACAGGCACAGCAGCCCGAGCTCCGACGGCAGGCTGCGGGTGTAGTTGCCGACGAAGTCCCCGACCACCTTGACGCCTGCCATGCCGATCTGGCCACCGATGAAGCCGCGCAGCACGTTGAAATGCCCCTCGGCGCGGGACTTCGGCTCAAGGTGCACGCGCGGCTCGATCACCGTCTCACCGCGCCCCTGCATCGCCAGGCCCAACTCGATCGCGGCGAGGATCTCATCGTCGGCCAGCGCAGCCGCCTCGACGTCAGGTCGGCTGAGATACGTCAGGTAGAGATCCGGCATGACCAGCGGGGGAGGAGTAGCGCGCGACGGTAAAGGCGATGATGAGCGGCACGTCAAGCGCGAAGATGACAAGCATCACGAAGACGACGGCCAGCGGGGCGCCGCGGACGTGATCCTTGATGAACGCGAAGCCGATCATCCCGGCCGAGATGACGTAGGCCAGCAGGGCCCACCGGAAGACGAGAAAGAACCGGTCCCAGGCGAACGGCCGCAGCCGGGACGTCAGGTAGCCGCTGGCGAGCAGCAGCACCGCACTGACCACGGTGATGGCGACGGGCACGCCGAGCGGCGGCCGGCGCGGAGCGTACGACGCCATCAAGATGCCGCCGACGACGACCAGGCCGAGGGACACGGTGGTCAGCCCGGCGACCGGAGGAAACCGCCGGGAGAGCACCGACGCCGGCGCAACGGCGGGGATGCCGCTCACTGGGTCGCCACCCTGGTCATAATGATGAGCGTCGCCACCTGCATCACCCCGGTGATGCCCGCCGTCAGCACGAACCGCCGCATCAGCCTGGCGATCACCGCCCCGTCCGGATTCAGCTTGCGCATCTCGAAGAGGACGGCGATGTTGGCCGGCTCCAGCACGCCAAGCGCGATCACGGCCATCACGCCCACCACGCAATACGACGCGACCAGCCAGACGTGGTTCGGGCTGGCGGGAGACAGGTTGCCGAGCGTCAGCGCGAGCTGGAACCCGGCGGCCAGCGTCATCAGCACGAGCGTGGGCATCAGCAGGACCATCTTCGGCATGAACCGCGCGGTGAACTCGGCCCGCGCAGCAAGGGACAACCGGCCCAGGATCGGCCCGACGATGAGCCCGACGAACAGGTCGATCGCGGTCCACAGCCCGCCGCCCACCACATGGCAGAAGGTGAGCGCCCACAGCCAGTTGCCCGCGATCGACGCGATGACGAATGCGACCACTACCGCGACGATCGGCAGGCCCTTCAGCGGGACCACTTGGATCGTGGGACGCGCCGCCACCGGCGCCGTGCCGACCGCTCCGGCCTGAATGCTTCCCACGTCCGTCATGAGCCCCCTCCCGCCAGATGCGGCAAGAGTAACCTTTCCTGCCGCGGCGCCACCAGGTGCACTGCCCGCTCGCGGACAGCTTCTCCGGGAACCACTCCGGACGCTTGTCCGGGGGCATCCCCGTCGTACGTCGAACTGTCCGTCGTCAGGTGGAGGGCGGCCCGGGGGCAGTGAAGCGGTCGGGTGCGGCTGGTTTGGCCCCGCTGTTCTGTTCTGGGCGGCTCCACCTGGAGTGCTTCGGCCGCCTTTAATGAGCAGCGGTGAAGCGCACCGTCGGAGCGGTTGCGGTTAGGCGCTGGCGGGATCAGCTGCTTTGGCGGCCTGCTCGATCTTCGCGAAATGGTTCTGCCAGGTAAGCCGCGTCGAATACTTGCAAGGCCGTCCCGCGCTCGACCCTGCGCGACCCGGGCACTTCACCGGCCACCCCATCGTGAGGTTGACGGGTCGGGGGCGCCGTTGGGCCTGGAGCGTTCAATGCCGAAGCACGGGCGTCCAGCAGCCTTGCTCTGGTCGCGCCTCCTCTTCGCTACCGGCCGGCCATGGTGGCATCGTCACGGCGACCACCTGAAGTGGCTCGTCCGGGCTGTCAGCGCGGAACTGGAATGTGGTCCCGAGGGGAATCGTCAGACAGATGCCGGGCCGCAGGTTCTCTGTCGCGGGCTCGTGACCTTCCTGATGGCGCCACATCCGTCCCGCGCCGCCGATGATGTACCAGATCTCTTGAACGGTGGCATGGGAGACGGCTTTCGCGACTTCGCCGGGCTCAAGCTGGAAGTGAGCAAAGCTGCCGAGACCGGTGAGATGGCACAGTGGCCGGACCGTTGATCCATCGGGGGCGATGACCACGGGGGCATTTTCTATCGACCGGGTAACGGGCAGTTCGTGCATAGCCTGCGCCTCCTAAGCCTCGAATCAGCGCAAGTCGAGCGATCGAGGCGCTCTCATCGGCACGGGACTCGTCGCGGCATTCGCCCGAATCCTATGTCCGGTTCTGCCGCAAATGACGGCGGCCGCAGTCTGCTCTGCCCCTGCTAGGCCTGGGGCCATGAGGCACTTGACGATCGCAACGGCCGCTGGCGCCGTCGTCGCTTCTGCAATGATCTCAGTAAGTAGGCTGACGGCATGCGCGTAGTGATCGCGGGCGGGCACGGGAAGATCGCGCTGCTGTTGGAACACCTCCTCGCCGAGCGCGGTGACCAGGCCGTAGGGCTGATCAGGAACCCGGCACACATCGCCGATGTGCAGAAAACCGGCGCCGAAGCTGTGGTCTGTGATCTGGAGGCGGCCTCGGCTGAGGACGTTGCGGTGCTGCTGTCCGGGGCTGACGCGGTGGTATTCGCGGCCGGCGCTGGTCCGGGTAGCGGCGCCCCCCGCAAGGACTCCGTCGACCGGGGCGCCTCCGTGCTCATGGCCGAAGCCGCCGAGCGGGCCGGGGTGCGCAGGTTCGTGCAGATCTCCGCGATGGGCACCGGGCAGCCGCCGCGGCCCGGCGCCGATGAGGTCTGGGCTGCCTACATCACGGCAAAGACAGCCGCCGAGGACGACCTGCGCGCCCGGGACCTGGACTGGACCATCCTGCGCCCCGGCCGCCTCACCGACGCTCCTCCGACCGGGAGGATCCGGCTCGCACCCCCGCCGGTTCCCCGCGACACGGTCCCTCGCGCCGACGTCGCCGCGGTCATCGCTGCCCTGCTCGACAATCCGAGCACCCGGCACCAGACGCTTGAGCTGGTCGGCGGGGACAGCCCGGTGGCCGCGGCCGTACCCAGCATTTCCTAGCCACGGCGCCGGGATCGCGCCGCCCGCATCGCTCCCAAGCCCGCTGTGCGCCTAACGCACACGAAAGTCCCGCGGAGCGTGCCCCTGCCAGCTCCCGGCGGTCACGACGAAGGTCCACAACACCTGCCGGCCTCCTCCTCGGCGGCTTTCTCCTCTGGCTGCTGAAGGGCCGAGGCAGCGGCCCAACTGCGAAAGCCGGGACCCTAGCCTAAGCTCGGCGGAATCGAACAAGATTTCGCATACTTGGCTGATGGCACGGGTTCAGCCGCCATGGGCGCCGCCGCTGGTGGAACTGTCCGTCGGCGTGACCGGGCACCTGCTGTGCTGGGAAAAGGTCGAGGCCGATGGCTCCTGGTGGGCCTGGGTGTCCTGGGTGCACGAGTCCGGCGGCCGGGTGCATCACAAGGTGGTCCAGGTCCGCGCTGACACCCTGCGCCCGCTGGAGCCGCCCGGCGCATACAAGGAAGTGCCGCGGCGGGTGCGCGGCCTGGACGGGCAGATCCGGGATGCCCGGCTAACCCGGGCCTGATCGCGCCGGGGCGGCCATGGCGCCAGGGCAGCGGGCCACCCCGGTGGCGCTGTTCTGGCCAGGCCCTGCCTCGGGGCGGCGGTTACCGGCTGTCCCGCTTCGCTTGTCGGCGGGCGCCCGCGGCGCGGGTGCTGGCCCGCTGCTGCGCCCGGGCGGGCGAGCGCAGCGCCCGGTCACCGGCCAGCTCAGCCCGCCCGGTCTGGGCCACCAGCAGTCGCTCCGCGTCATTGAGCACCGCCAGCAACGACCTATTCATCCGCGCCCTCCATCCCCAGTCCAAACACCCGCCTGATCACATCTTCCCCAACTGCCACCCGCCCCACCCGGCCACCCGGCCCAGCCACCGGCGCGGCGGGTGCCCGGCGGGCGGCGGACACACGCGAAGCCAAGCCCTCCTACGTCCAGGGAGACAGGTTCGCTGGCGAGCGGTAACCGGGGACAGCCGGATAAGGCGCCGCGTGGAGCTCCACCGCTACCCGGCCTGCCCTCCTGCCAAGCGAGACATCTGCAGGCACCGGCGCAGGCGCCGCTGGCGCCTGCGCCGTGGTTGCCTGCGCGGCCGCTCTACCCGGGCAGGTGCGCTTCGAATGGCTGCGGGATGCTGAACCTCCCGTCGCTCCACGCGATGTAGAGGGTGCTGCCGACGTAGGGCGGCGTCCCGGTGGTGGCCAGGGCGGCGTCGTTGTAGTCGCCAAAGTTGGGAAAAATGACCGAGGTGGCGTTGAGCCAGTTCGACGCCACGGTGGTGATCCGCACGTTAGAGCGCGGTCCGGTCCTGGCGCGCGGGTTGACGCCAAGGGCCGCGTCCACGTTGGTGATTGCGGTGGCCGCCGATGCCCGCGAGTACCAGGCCACGTCGAGCAGCCCCGCTTTGGTGGCGGTCCGTATCGCGGGGAACATGTGCACGCCGCCCGAGGCGGGCCGGTCAAGCACCACGGGCACCGCCTGGATGGGCCGCAGCGATGCCAGGCGGAAACTCTCCAGCAGGATGTCCCCCAGCGGGTGGCGCCGGGCGTCGTTCCAGGTCATGCTCACCGTGCCGTACCGATCGCTGACCGCGAGCCGGGGGAAGTCGTTGGAGGAGCCCCGATTGTAGCCAAGAATCGGCGTCGCGTTGAGCGAGTTGATCGGCTGGGAGATCCGTGCTTTCGGACCCGCGCACGTGGCCACCGCGGCCAGCGGCAGACAGCTCAGCGGTGTTCTGGTCATCACGTCGGCCGTGGGCGTCGCTGCCCCGTTACACGGCGGGAACTGGTCGGTGAAGATGTTGTACTCATAGGCGACGTACATCGCTCCGGTGGCGGGATCGACCGCCGGGTAGGCGCCCTCGTTCTCGCAGCCGCGTGGGTCTGGTTTGGCCACGGTGAAGTACGGCTTGCCCTTGAAGAAGTTCTTGCTCACCGGAACCGGGGGCGTGCCGTGCTCGCAGACCGGCGCCGCCGGGGTGCCGCCAGCAGGCCCGCGACCCCCCGAGGCATTGCCTAGATCGCACACCCCGGCTTCGACCCTGGTGCCTCCGTGGAGCAGGAAGTCGGTGTAGGTCATGTAGAGCCGGCCGCGGGCGGGATCAATTGTCATGAAGTCCTTGTCGGTGAAGCTGCAGAAACGTGCGGTCTTATGCTGGCCGATTTTCACCTTCTGGCACTCGGTGCTGCTGCCGGCGATGACCGGCTGGCCGCAGCTCAGCGTCACGCGGCTGCCGGCGCCAACCACCTTGCAGGCGTCCAGCGCTATCTTCGACAGGCCCAGGCCGGTGGGCGAGTTGAACAGGCCCGAGAAGTAGAAATAGGTGCTTCCGCCCACCCGGTAGGCGGCCACACTCGGGTCACCCTCGTACACGTCCTTGGTGCACTGGGCGTTCGGCAGCCCGCCCAGGTCGGTAAAGGACCTCCCGCCGTTGGCGGAGAACCCAAACCCGCTTATCTCCTCCTTCGACATCGCCGAGGGGCACGAGGAGAAGAATCCGGTCGAGTCATTCCATCCCTCTGCTACGTCCGGCCCGGACGCCGCGATCGACACCTCTGACTGGCCATCGGCCTGCACGCCAGATGGTGTGACGTCTTCAGCGAAGCTGGCCGCGTTGACGTTGCGCGGCGCTCCCGGTGCTTCGCTGACGCCGGCCCGTCTGGACTGCGGACCGGTCTGCCGTTGCGGGCCGAAGCAGAATGCGCGCGCTCCGGCAGACGCCCAGTAGCGCTTGCCCAGGTACTTGCAGAACGGGTTACCCGCCGCCAGGCCGGTAATGCGCACGCTGCCAATATGCGCCTCGTGATAGGAAGCGGCGGCACCGGCCGGCGCCACACCTCCCCCAGTCATTGCCAACGCCATGAGCGGCAACGCCGCCACTGTGCATAGCCATAGTCTCCACCGCATCCTGGTCACCCCTCTCCACTCGCATCCTGGTCATATTTCTCGCCCCGAATCCATCCCGAACTGGTAAAGGACCGCCAGCCTGCCCTCAGGAGCCAGAGCCGTGCGATCACGTTTCTGCCTGATTGGAATCACCAGGCATTGGCAATTCCGTCCATAGCCGCCGCCGGACGCGCCACCGGAGTAACCCGGGCGGGCCTGCGCAAAGAACGGATGTTCGGCGCGAGTTCCGGCGCGGTAGGCTGGAGCTGTACCGCACCGGTAGCGGGCTCTTCGTCAGCACGTTTTCGCGTTGCCCAAGGAGTCCGTCAATGTCATCTGCAGAAGTGCGGCCGTTCCGCCGCGCTGACCGGGACCAGCTCGCTGACCTGGTGAATGCGCATGCCGAGGCGGTGGTGCCTGGCATGGGTACCTCGGTCGCGGCGTTGCTTGCCAGCCTGGAGCGGCAGCCCGGCGAGCCCATTACCGATCCCTGGGTGCGCGAGCGCGCCACTCTGGTCGCCGAGCAGGGGCGCCGGATCGTCGGTGCGGCTCACCTGCTGCGCTACTTCGCCGACGAGCGCGCCGGGCAGGCCTACCGGGGTCTGGGGGAGATCAGCTGGCTGGTGTTCTGGCCCGAGGCCCCCTCGGGCAATCCCTACTGGGCCGACGCTACCGGGGCGGCCGAGGCGCTGATCGCCGAGTGCCTGCGCCAGCTTGACCGGTGGCACGTGACCAGTCAGGGAGCTGATCGAGCCCGCTACCGAGCCACAGCAGGGCAGTTGATAGCCGAGCCTGTGACGACTTGGGCTGGTCGTGGCCGCGCCCGACAGTGGATCCAGGACCGGCCGTCTCGCCCGTGCCTGCGGCGCGTTCGGCACCGCGTATTGCTTCGTGCCACCAACTGTTACCGTCGTCGGCAGGAGGTGTGAAGGGGTTGCCGGTCACCGTTTCTCACCTGGCAATCGCGCCGGTCAAGGGCATGCGGCTGCAGCGCAGCCCTGAGATCCAGCTCGGTCGCCACGGGGTAGCAGGTGACCGTGAGTTCCTTATCGTCGATGACGATTGCAAGCTGCTCCTGACCGCCCGGAACCCGGGCCTGTTGCGGATCGAGCCCTCCTGGGAACCGGCCCGGAACCTCCTGGCGTTGCGTTTCCCTGACGGCCGCATCGTCCAAGACGAGCCAGAGCGCGGGACCGCAGCAGTTACCCGGATGTATGACGGCAGGGAAATACCCGGGCGGCTCATCTCCGGGCCACTGAGCGCCGCGCTATCCGGCTACCTCGGCCGGGGCGTCCACTTGTTCAAGCGGGCGGCAGACCACCTCGGTCACGATGATCGTCCCGTGACGCTGATGTCTGAGGCATCGCTGCACGCGCTCGCCGCGGAGTTCAGCGGCACGGCGCCTGACCCGCGCCGATTCCGCATGACCATCACGGTTACGGGCGCTGACCCCTGGGCCGAACACAGCTGGAGCGGGCAACATGTGACTATCGGAGACATTGCGCTGCGTGTCCTAGAGCCCGTGCCGCGCTGCGTAGTCACCACTCGTAACCCCGAGTCAGGCGCAACTGACGCGCGTGTCTTGCACGCGCTGGCCCGGCTCCGCGGCAAGAACGACATCACCTTCGGCGTTTGGTGTGAGATCGTCCGGCCCGGCCATATCAAGGTCGGTGACCTGGTAATACCGTCTTAAGCGCAAGCGGTGGCCATCCAGCGCCCCGGGCGCTGACGACGCCCAGTCTTGCCGTCCAGCCATGCCGGTAGCTGCGGCATACGGTCACCAGACGTCCGCTCGCGTCGCAACGAATGTCTTGCGCCGGCGAGAGCGCCATGTGTGCAGAACCGGGCAATCGGGACACGCTCCGCAGTTAACCCGAACGGCTGTAGCAGGAGACCCCGTCGTTCCTGTCGTCAGGTTAGCCGCTGCTGCCGTGCCGCTGGCGTATCTGCCGGATCGCTTCTTGGACGCCGCCAGTCCAGGGGTCACCATGCCCGGGAAGAACCTGATCAGCGGAGATTGCATCCAGGCGCGCCAGCGATTCGACCGCCTGGGCGGCGTCTGCGGTGAACGGCGCGACCTGAGGGCCGCGCACCCCAGTGGTCACCGCGTAGGTGGCGAATGCGTCGCCAACGAACAGCGCGCCGAGCGATGCGACGTGCAGGGCGGCGCTGCCGGGGGTATGGCCGGGCGTCAAGATCACCCGCGGGCTGCCCGGGACGTCCAAGGTTGCCCCGTCGCCGAAGGTCGCGACCTCGTGCAGCTTGGGGGTGCGAAGCCCGCCGTGCAGCAGTGTGAACCACAGAAACCCGAGGAGGGGCCCGAGCTTAACCGGGCCGTAGCCCTTTGACGGGTTCGGCACCTCGCCGCGGGCCAGGGCGGCATCGGCTTCGTGCACCGACACCGGGACCTGCTGTTCGCGGCGCAGTCGCTCCGCGAAGCCGATGTGGTCGGTGTGCCCGTGGGTGAGGACCAGCGCCCGGACGTCGGCGGGCGTGCGGCCCATCGCGGCCAGCTCCGGGGTGATGCCCTTGTAGAAGCCGGACACCCCGGCGTCGATGATCGTGACCTCACCGGCCTGCTCGAGGAGGTACGCGTTGATCATGCTGTTGTCGCCAATCCGGTGGATACCCGGCGCAATCTTCATGATGAAATCCTCCACTCGGCAGGGTAGCGGGCGGCCTGTGTGGCGCCGTTGCCGCTGACGTCGGCGGAAAGACCGCCGGCGAGCGGCGTGACGGCGGCGCGGGGCCGGCCGGCCGACGACCATAGGGCGACGGCGAGGATGAACGAGCCTGCGGCAAGCAGGATGCCGTGGCCGATCCGGACGGCGGCGGGGCTGAAGAACTGCGGCAGGAACAGGGCCATTCCGGCGGCGAAGAGGATGGCGCTGGCGCGGGGCAGGACGTGTGAGCGCCACACCGCGATCGCCGCCATGATGGCCGCGGCAGCCAGCAGCAGCAGCCCGGCGCCAAAGATCGTCAGCGCGAGCGGCTGGTAGCGCACCGCGTGGACGAGACTGAGCAGGCCGGCCCTGGGCCCAGCGGATCCGGCGATCGCATGCAGCCCGAAGTCCTCAGCTCCGTAGTAGGGAAGGACCAGCCCCGAACCGATCCAGGCCAGCACCGCTGCGGTCAGGGCCAGCGGCTCGACCCTGGTGGCTGCGAGCGCCGCGCGCAGGGCCAGCAGCCCCAGCGGCATCAGGATGAAGGCGAGCATCGCGAAGAAATGAGCAGTCACCCAGGCAGTGGAGCTCATCGAGGCGGTTGCCCCCGCGGCCGTGCCTTCATCGTGCCATGGCCGCAGCGCTGGGTAGGCGAGGAACAGCACGCTGGCCGCCGCCAGGGCGGCGGCGCCCGCGCGGATGTGGGTTGCGGAGGTGGACATATGCGTCTCCTGTGGTTGTGAACTGCGGCAGGTCAGTGCCGGGGCAACGATGCGAGGTACATCTGGATGAGCTGTTCGTAGGTCTCGGCTGGGTCTTCGGCCAGGCCGAAGCCGCCGCTGGATTCGATCGAGACGAAGCCGTGGACGATCACGCGCAGGCGCCGGGTGGCGTGAATCGCGGCGGCGCCGTGCAGGCCGTAGCCCCGCAACACGGCCAGGAACACCGCGATAAAACGGGCCGCTGGCTGCTCCAGCGCCGGGTCGTGCATCGGGTCGGGCGGCACCGCCAGGTAGCGGGAGGGATGCTCCACACCGTAGGCGCGCAGCCGTCTCATCAGCGCGGCGATCGCCGGGTCCCCGGCCAGCCCCAGCACGGCTGCGGTGGCCACCTCGGTCATCTCGGTCAGGACCTGGGCGGCCACCCGTGACCGCAGCTCGGCCAGGCTCGCGACATGCTTATAGAGCGACGGAGCGGCAACCCCGGCCCGGGCGGCGACCACCGCCAGCGACAGCGCCTCGGGCCCTTGCTCATCGACAACGGCCAGGGCGACATCGATCACCGCGTCAGTGCTGAGCCCTGCCCTAGGCACGGCCATCGATCCTCACATAGCTACGATCCATAGCTAAAAAGCTATTTGTATTAACCATCGGTTGTCAAACGGGCGGGCGACCGGGCGGTCTGGGCCAGCGCGAGGCGCCCCAGACAAGGTCAAGGCGCGCACCGGCGGTCAGCGCTGATGTCGGCCTACCCGGTCCTGCTCGGCGCGCTCGATCACGCTGGCCACGGACTGGTTCCTCGGCGCCTTCGCCGGTATCGTGCCGCCTGAGGACCACTTCACCCTCGGCGCCGTGGTGCGCGTTCTCGGCTCGCAGGCCATCCGCAGGCTCACCACAGGCGCCGCGGGCCATCTGTTCTCCGGCCTGCGGCAACGTGACCCCTCTCCGGCAGAAGAAGCCAGCCAGATGTCCTGCGCCGCTCCTCCTGGTCATCTCGCGGTACCAACCGGAGAAAACGCTGCCCTACCGTGGATGGGTGAGCGCATGGAGCAACCTGCCGCGCGCGCTGCCGCCGCACGGCACAGTGCTGGCATGGGCGCGAGGCTGCCGGTGCGATGAGTGCGAACGCGAGCACCAGCGTTTCGTGTCCGAAGTGGCACTGCGCGGGCCGCTGCGACTTCCCGCCCAGCCCGAGCCCCGCCAGCTGGACGCCGACACCCTCGCCCGGCTGGAACCGGCGGTGAGCAAGTCTGAGTGCCCGGTCTGCGGCGCGCTGCGCCACCAGCGGTGCCGCAACCTGGCGTTCCCCCAGCATTTCGCGCCGACTCATGCTGAGCGCAGCAGCGGACCGTGACCAAGGGCTAAGGATCCGCCGGCCATGAGCCGCCCGATGGCCCGGGTTCACGGCTTCCAGCCGCATCCTGGCCCCTGCGGCAAGCCGGCCACTCCGGATGCCAATCGCGCCGCGTGCCGTTCGGCGCGCACGTGCCGGTGCACCGGCTGGACCCGGCCCGGATTCAGCATCGGCCTCGCGGGCCTGCCCGTCACCGCGGTGATCCTGGCAATCGCCCTGCAGGCGTTCCTGGCTGCGCAACTGGGGCTGGCGATCGGGGCTCGGATCGGCGAGCGGTGGCGCGAGCGCGCGGAGCAGGCCGCCGGAATCGCCCTGATCCTGCTCGGCGGGTACCTCATCGCCGAGCAGCTCGCTACGGGCTAGCCGCTGCGGCGGTCACGCGGGCGGGCCCCACCGGCCCTTGTGCACGGTGTCGGCCACCGGTTTGCGCTCGTGGCTGAAGTTGCGTGGCGGCTCGTCGGTGTAGCCGATGGAGATCCCGCCGATCGGCATGAACTGGTCCGGGACCCCGAACGCCTCGCGGTAGATGGGAATCCGTTCCACAGCGATGCCGAAGAAGCACGCCCCCAGCCCCGCGTCAACCGCGGTCAGCAGCATCAGCAGTGACGCGAACCCGGTGTCGATGTCCCAGTACGGGGCCGGCCACCACGCGTCCGACCGGTCGGTGAAGCCCTTGTCCGGCTCGGCGTAGCGATCGAGATAGGCGGCCTTGTTGGAGTGCGGGATGATCAGCAGCGGCGCCTGCACCTGGGCAGCGAACCACCCATCCGGATCGAGTTCCGAGCGCACCGCCTCGCGGAACCGGGCGATGTCGGCGGGGTCGTCGAGCACCAGAAAGCCCCAGCCCTGCGAGAATCCCGCCGAAGGCGCGCGCAGCGCATTGCGCACGATGCGGTCAACAATCTCGGGTGGCACCGGGCGGCTCGTGTCGTAACGGCGCACCATTCGCCGGTGCCGGACAACATCCTGGAATTCCACGACAGCAACGTATCAATCTCAGGTACGCCGGCCCGGATCCATCGGCGCCGCCCGCGCCAAAGGCGTACAACTGCCCGCCGTGCGCCAGTGGCCATCGCCCGTGATGAGGCCGTAATGTTCATGATCACCGGATGGGGGCAGGATGCCCCTGAGGTGAGAGTGGCCGGGGAAACGACTTTCGGCGAAGGGGCGTCAGGTGAACTTGACTCGCAAAGGCGGGCTAGCCGTGGCTGCGGCCGCGGCTCTGGCAACGATCGCGGCAGGGCTAGCGCCCGCTGCTGCTCAATTGGCGCCGCGGGGCCGCGCGGCGCCCGTGGTGACGCACTACAAGGGGACTCTTGGGGTCGCTCACCTGGTGCCCAGGACCGCGCGGCACACCCCGCGCTCGGGCCCGGCGCGAATCTTCTCCAAGGGCGCCCGCCATCTGCCAGGCGCGCGCTTCTCGGCGCTGGAGGCGGTGCCGGTCGCCGGGTCAGCAGCGGCGTCCGAGTCGGCGGCGGCAACTAAGACGCTGTCCAACTTCAACGGCACCAGCAGCCGGGACAGCCAGTTCACCAACTACAACCTTGAGTTCGAGCCGCCGGACCAGGGGCTGTGTGAGGCCAACGGGTTCGTGCTGGAGCCGGTCAACTCCGCGTACCGCATCTACCGGACGAACGGGAAGTCGATCCGAGGGCCGTTCAACATCAACGACCTGTACAACGTGGGCGGCAAGGAGTTCACCAGCGATCCGCGCTGCTGGTACGACCCCGCGACCACGACCTGGTTCTCGACGATCGTGTTCCTGAACGACACCGGCACCGTGGGGACCGAGCTGATAGCCGTCCGGCACGCCAAGGACCCGCTCGGGCTGTGGAACGAGTACGCCATCGACTCGACCGACCCGGGCGGCCGCGGCTGCCCGTGCTTCGGCGACCAGCCGAGGATCGGCATCGATCAGCAGAACCTGTACATCACCGCGGATGAGTTCTCCATCCAGGGACCGCAGTTCAACGGCCCGGAATTGTGGGTGATCAACAAGGCCGGGTTGATCGCCAAAAATCCGACCGTGCTGTTCGCGCACTTCGCCCACATGACGATCGCCGGCCACAGCGCCCTGGCGCCGCAGCCGGCCCTGTCGCTCGGCAAGCCACGCGCCGAGTTCATGCTCAGCTCGCTGGATTTCGCGGGCAAAGGTGACAACCGCCTCGGCCTGTGGGCGATCACCAATCGCGGCGCGGTCACCCAAGGCGCCCTCCCGACGGTGTCGAGCACCATCATCAAGTCCGAGGCGTACGCCAACCCGCCATTGCCGCCGCAGAAGGGCTCGCAGAGCAAGCTGAATCCCGGCGATGACCGAATGCAGCAGACCGAGACCGCCAGCGGCACGATCTGGGGCGAGCTGAGCACGGCGCTGACGCCTGCCGGCGACACCGTGCCGCGGGCGGGCGGTGCCTGGTTCCAGGTGAAGCCGAGGCTCGCCAAGGGCGTGGTCACCGGTGGGTCGATGGTCCGCCAGGGTTACGTCTCGGTCCGCGGCAAGTACCTGATCTACCCGGCGGTGCAGCCGGACGCGGCCGGGAACGCGGCGATGGTCTTCACCGAGACCAGCCGCTCGATGTTCCCGAGCGCGGCGTTTGCCACTCTGAAGGCTGGCGCCGGCAATTTCGGGCCGCCGGTCGTGTTTGGCGCAGGCCGTGGGCCGTACTTCCGGAAGTCGGGCCGGTGGGGCGACTACTCCTTCGCGGTCCCCGCCACCGGGTCGGACTCCGCGTGGCTGGCCACCGAGTACATCCCGCCCAAGTCCAGCCAGACCACGGACGGTCACCAGAACTGGGGGACACGCGTGGTTGAAGTCCCGCTCGGCTGATTCTCCGGTCGGCCTGGCCAACGATCCGGCCCGCCGCGGTGCCCCCGCGGCGGGCCGGCCCATGTCGGCGCGATGGGATTAGCCGGCGCCGGCGAGGTCGTGCCCGGTTGCCACCGGGGCATCCAGTCCCACCCGATCTGAGGGCGGCGGCGTCAGACCCGGCGCAAGACCGTGACGACCCGGCCGAGAATCGTGGCCGTATCGCCGAGTATCGGCGTGTAGGCGGAGTTGTGCGGCATGAGCCAGACGTGGCCGCCAGACCGCTTGAGCGTTTTCACGGTCGCTTCCCCGTCGATCATGGCCGCGACGATTTCGCCGCTTTCGGCGTCGGACTGCTGACGGATGACCACCCAGTCGCCGTCGGTGATCGCCGCCCCGATCATCGAGTCACCCGTGACCTTGAGCATGAACAGCTCTCCCTCGCCGACCAGTTCCTTGGGCAGCGGGAACGCCTCGTCGGGCGATTCGTCGGCAGGGACCGGGCTGCCCGCCGCGATCCGGCCCACCATAGGCACCCTCGTGGCTTCCCGCGCGAAGGTGCGCCGCGGCGCCGGCGCAGCGGTCTTCGCATCCCCCGGGGCCTTCGCGGGCACCGGCGGAACCCCGGGCAGCCGGACCTCCACCGTGCGGGGGCAGCCTGGCTCGCGCCGCAGATGGCCCTTGCTCTCCAGGGCGGAAAGCTGGTGCTCGACGCTGGAGGTGCTGGTCAGGCCGACCGCCCGCCCGATCTCGCGAATGGACGGCGAGTACCCGCGCTCCTGCACCCAGTCGTGGATGAATCGGAGAATCGTTCGCTGCCTCGGGGTAAGCGCTCGGTCGGCGCCGGGACTGGGCGGCCCGTCGGCTGTCGTGCTGGTCATACGCCCCTCCCATCGCAGTGGCCAATTCTCGGGAACGATACTAGGCGTCAACGACTGAAAGCAAAAGCGTGTTCTAGGGAATGATATCGGAACTCGAACACACTTTCTAGTGACTGCCGGCCTCGACTCCTGGTGACCGCCGGCCTTGACTCCTGGTGACCGCCGGCCTCGACTCCTAGTGACCGCCGGTATTGATGACGCAAAAGCGGTTGCCCTCGGTGTCGGCGAGAACCACAAAGTCGGAATCGGCTTCGTATCCGTCCCAGTTGACACGCTCGGCGCCGAGAGCGACCAGGCGCTCCACCTCGGCGATCTGATCGGCGGCGTCGCCGGCGTACAGGTCCGGGTGTACCCGGGGATGATCCTGGACCGGCACTTCGCTCCGGGCCAGGGACAGTCCCGGGCCGGGCCGGCCGTCGGCGGGGACCAGCACCGCCCAGTCGTCCGCCACCTCGTACCTCGGCACGTAGTTCAGCGCCTGGCACCAAAAACTGACCGCGCGCCGGACGTCGGCGGCGCCCATCACGATCGTCCCGATCCTCAGCACGTGCCGATTATCGCCCGGCCCTCGACACCAGATCGGCGCGGTTGGTGGCTCCGTGCTGTCATGCCGGTTTCCCGGCCCGGGACTGCGGTACCAGGCCGCTTCCGTCACGGTCCGGAATCCCAGCGAGGAATACAACGGCCCGCCCGCCTCGGTCGCGACAAGGACCGCTGGCCGCCCGGGCGCAGGAACCGAGCGCAGACCAAATGACGGCCCGGCCGAGGCCGTGGGATCGCGAGCGGGATGCGTTAGGAGAACCATGAAGCGATTCATCCTGACCGGGGCGCCCGGGTCGGGCAAGACGTCGATACTGCGCGTCCTGGTGGCCACCGGGTACCCAGTTGTCGATGAGGCCGCCACCGACGTGATGGCGGCACGGCTGGCAGCGGGGGACACCGAGCCGTGGGCCGACCCGATCTTCATCGAACGGATCGCGCTGCTGCAACGGCGGCGCAGGGAGGTACCGGTCAGCCCGGGCGCCACGGCGCAGGTGCACGACCGGTCAGCGGTCTGCACGCTGGCGCTCGCGCGCCACCTCGGCCACCCGGTTCCCCAGGCGCTGGACGCGGAGATCGCCAGGATCACCGAGGCCGGGTACTTCGACCGCCGGGTGTTCTTCGTCCGTCCGCTCGGGTTCTTGCAGCCGACAGAGGTGCGCAGGATCAGCTACGAAGAGTCGCTGGCGTTCGAGCGTCTCCACGAAACCGAATACCAGCGCCTCGGGTTCGAGATCGTTGACGTCCCGGCCGGCCCGGTCGCAGAGCGCGCCGCGGCGATCGACGCGCATATCCGGTCCTGGGCATAACCGGCCACCACCCCGGCCAGGCGTGATGAAGTTGGCCGGGGACACCGGCGCGCAGCCGCGCCGTCCGCCGTCATGGGAGCACGCAAGGGATGAGGTGGCCTATATGGCCCGCCGGGCAACGACCGTTTTCGTGACGCTCGCGGCCGCGGACACGGTGCTGGCCGGGATGGGGCGTGACCGGCCGCGGTGGGTGACCAAGCCGCTGCTGATGCCCGCGCTGATGGCGGGCAGCGACCGTTCGTCGCGGCGGGCCCTGGCCTTCGGCGCTGCCGGCGACGTGGCGCTGCTGGGCAGCGGCGACGCGGCGTTCACCGCCGGGCTGGTCAGTTTCCTCGCTGGCCACATCGCCTGGATCGCCGTCTTGCGCCAGCGCCGCGGCGGCGGTCGGCTGCGTTCCCGCCCGGCGCTGGCGCTGCCGTATGTGGCGGCGTTCGGCTCACTGAACGCCTACCTGTGGCAGCGGACCGGCAAGGACCGCATTCCGGTCCTGGGGTATAGCACCGCGCTGCTCGCCATGGCCCTGACAGCGCTGGATAGCGGATCGCCGCGGGCGGCGGCCGGCGGCGCGCTGTTCCTGCTGCCCGACAGCCTGGAAGGCGACCGTGCCCCAGCCCAGAAAGTCGAGATCCAGCAGGGCGTAGGGCTGGCGTCGCTGCTCGAGCAGGTGGGCGATCTCCGCCGCGACCGAGCTCTTCCCCGAGCCGTACACCCCGGTGATCAGGACACCTTCAGCCATTGCCCAAGCCTAGGGCGGCGGCGCGGGGGCGGGTGGGTTACCGCCTGCCACTGGTCCCGGGGCCCAGTTGGACGGCGACCAAGATCGTGCACGCGCCGATCAGCAAGGCGACCCCGTTGGGCACGATCAGCGCCAGGTTGCGGGCCGCGATCCCGTAGCTGAGCCACAGCACGAAGCCGATCAGCAGCACCGCGAAGTAACTGATCGACACATCGCGGGAGGATCGCTGCCGGAGCATCCGGCGGATCTGCAGAACCGGTGAAACGCCCATCAGCACGCCCCACACGGCGGAGGCAACAGCAAGCCCGGTCACAACCATGACGCATCCTTAAACGGCGCGCCCGGGCTCGGCGGACCGTGCTCGCCAGCGGACCTGGTGAGGGGCGCAAGCACAGCCGTGCCTCACGCTACCAGCAGCCGCGGACACCGGCCGGCGTGCCGCTCCGCGGACCGCACCCGCAGCGTCATGCGCCCGCAGTGCATAGTGGCACTGCACAAAGGGACGAGTGCGGAGGTGCAGGCATGTCCCTGGCTTTGCTCGACTGGCGCCGCCGGGTCGCCCGGTTGTACGCGGAGGTCCGCGCCGAGCCGGATGTCGTCGCGGCGCACGATTATTGGCGCAGGACCCGTGACGACCTGCTCCGCACGCACCCGGAGTCGCCCGTCCCCGAGGCGCAGCGCGCCGGCTACCCGGGCGCCCCGATCGCTGCGTACGATCCACGGCTGCGCTTCGACGTCACCCTGGATACCAGCGTGCCGTCCAAGCACATGGACGTCCCCACGGGAGGCGACGGGATCGTCCGCTTCGACCGCATCGGATGCGTGCATCTGCCGGGCGGCGGCGACCTGGACGTGTGGTGGCTCGGCTGCTACGGCGGGGGGATCTTTGTCCCCGTCAAGGACGGGAGCGCGGGATCGGCGACCTACGGCGGGGGGCGCTACCTCATCGACACGGTCAAGGGCGCGGACCTCGGCGGCGGCGAGGGACGGCTGATCCTCGACTTCAACTTCGCCTACAACCCGTCCTGCGCGTACGACCCGGCCTGGGCGTGCCCGCTGGCCCCCGCGGGCAACACGCTCGGGCGGCCGCTGCTGGCGGGGGAGCTCATGCCCGGCGCAGACCGGTAGCCGGCCCGGGCTGGCGGCGCGGATCCGCGCCGAGGAACGGCAACTGACCCCTGGCGCTCGGCGCCGAGTGCGAGCGCTTCGCCGCCGGCCGCAAGCGGCTGGCGCCCGGAGCCTGGTGAGTTCGGCGCGCGAGCGACC
Source organism: uncultured Actinomycetes bacterium (assembly GCA_963734725.1). GTDB lineage: Bacteria > Actinomycetota > Actinomycetes > Streptosporangiales > Streptosporangiaceae > DASXKD01. Next base: position 118,000 of record CAVTIX010000016.1, on the reverse strand, counting down.
TCAGCGCGGCGGATCCTCCCCGATGAGCCCGTCCACCGATTCCCGGATGAGGTCGGCATGCCCGACGTGCCGCGAGTACTCCTCGATTATGTCGATCAAGATCCGCCGCAGGCTGGCTGTCTCGGGATACGGCCAGGCGCGGGCCAGATGATCCAGCCCTCCGTCGGCCAGCGCCTCGGTGACCGCGACGCGGGAGCGGGCCACCGCGTCCTGCCAGAGCGTTACGAGCTCCGCGGGGCTGTCCTCGGCGGCCGAGTGCCACTCCCAGTCGGGATCGGCGTCCCAGTCAACCGTGTCCCACGGTGGCCCCGGCGCCCGGCCCGGCAGTCGATGGGAGAAGTACTCGTCTTCGACCATGGCCAGGTGCTTCAGCAGCCCGCCCAGGGTCATCGACGAAGGGCCCAGCGTCGCCCCCAGCCCGGCCGCGTCCAGCCCCCCGCACTTCCACGCGAAGATCGCGCGCTGGCGCTCCAGCGAACCCAGGAGGGTAGCGGTCTCATCCCCCGCCGCGGGCGGCTCGGTGGGGCCCGGCCCGCCCTGCTCGTGATTACCGGTCACTAGGGCCGAACCTACCAGCGGCGTGCGCCACCGTCCGGGTGCGGGGCCGGCGAGGGGCGCCCGGCGGGCGCGTCAGGTGAGCTCGGCGGGCAGGCCGAAGCGGGCAAAGAACTCTTCGCCGGATCCCTGGCCGCCGTCCCGCGGGACGCCCGCCACGTCGGCGGCCAAGAAGGCGGTGACCGCGGAGATCTTCTCGCCAGCCAGGGTCAGCACGTCGATAACGGCTGGGAGGTAGCTGCCCTTGTCCTGGTCGAAGATGTAGCAGCCGACCGCGAGCTGCCCGTTCGACCAGGCCGGCTGGTGCTTCCAGCGCAGCGGCAGCGGATCCCGGACAAGCCACTCCCTGATCGACGGCAGGCCCTGGAACCAGGTGGGGGCCGGTGGCATGGACCAGGTCGCGTCCTCGGTGAGCATGCTGATCAGCGTGTCGGCGTCACCGCGTTCGATGGCATCGCTGTATTGCCGCACGAGCGCCCTGGTGCGCTGGTCGCCGAGTTCGCGCAAGACCGACTGCTGGCGCCGCGCGGGCAGGTCCCGGTGGGCCGAGGCGCGCGCCCGCTGCAGCGCGCTGTTCACCGACGGCACCGAGGCGCCCAGCTGGGTGGATATCTCCGAGGCGGAGAAGCCCATCACGTCGCGCAGGATGAGCACGGCGCGCTGGCGCGGCGGCAGCCGCTGCAGCGCCACCAGGAACGCGAGCTCCACGCTTTCGCGCTGCTCGTACCGTGCCTCGGGCGAGGCGCCGACGTCGCCCGTCAGCCACCGGTCCGGGTAGGGCTCCAGCCAGACCGGGTCCGCCACCGGCGCCGCCACGCGGCCCCCCGGTCCGGCGGCCGGGCCGAAGTTGACCGGCAGCTCCCGCCGGGACCGGTGCCTGGTGATGTCCACCGCCGCGTTGGTCGCGATGGAGTAAAGCCAGGAGCGGACCGAACCGCGGCCCTCGAACCCGGCCAGGCCACGCCAGGCGCGGAGCATCGCATCCTGAAGCGCGTCGTCGGCGTCGTGCAGCGAGCCCAGCATCCGGTAGCAGTGGGCGCGCAGTTCGGCACGGTACGGCTCGACCAGCTCACGGAACGCGCCCTCGTCGCCGTCGGCGGCCAGCCGGAGCAGCGCCTGCTCGTCGTCCCGGGCACGTGGCGCAGCGGTCATGGCACAACGGTAGCCCGCCGGTCGGTCACTCAGCGGCCGTGCCCGGCGAGGTAGTCTCCAGCCGTGCCAGCCGATGCGCGGCCAGCGCCGATCGAACTGGGGACCTGGCCCACGCCGGTGGAGCCGGCTCCCCGCCTGGCCGCGGCGATCGGCCTGGCGGCGGACGCCTTGTGGATCAAGCGCGACGACCTGACCGGGCTCGGCGGCGGCGGGAACAAGCTCCGCAAGCTGCGGTACACCGGCGCCCAGGCGCTCGCCGCCAGCGCGACGGCGCTGATCACCACGGGCGCGCCGCAGAGCAACCATGCGCGGCTGACGGCGGCCGTTGCGGCGCGCCTGGGAATGGGGTCCGTCCTGGTGCTCGAAGGGGAGCGGCCCGGCGCACTCCAGGGCAACCTGGCCCTGGATCGGCTGGCCGGGGCGGAGCTCGCCTGGGTCGCGGACCCTGCGCCGGATCGGGTCCGCCGCGAGGTCGACCGCCAGGCCCAGCGCGTGCGGGACGGCGGCGGCGTGCCCTACGTCATCCCGTTCGGCGGCTCGACCTCCTTCGCTGCCCTCGGTTACGTGGACTGCGGGACCGAGCTGCTCGCTCAGGTTCCCGGCCTTGACCATGTCGTGGTCGCGTTCGGCTCCGGCGGGACGATGGCCGGCCTGGTTGCCTGCCTCGGCGCCGAGCGGGTCATCGGCATTGACGCCGGCGCCGTGCCCGACCCGCGCGCCACGCTGGACGAGCTTCTCGACGGAATGCCGGGCGGGCACGTGCCGCGGGCCAGGCTGCAGATCGACGGGGGTCAGGTGGGCGCTGGTTACGCCGCGCTGGCCCCGGGCGCTGCCGTGGCGATGCCGCTGGCCGCCCGCACCGAGGGCATCTTCCTCGACCCCACCTACACGGCGCGGGCGCTGGCCGGCCTGGCGGCGCTCGTCGCCGACGGGCGGATCAAGCCCGGGGACCGTACCGTTTTCCTGCATACCGGCGGGCTACCTGGCTTGTTTGGTCATCCTGGGCTCCCGTACCTGACCTAGCGCGGCGCCGCAACCTGCGCGGCGGATCAGCACCAAGGCAGCGGCCTGCCGTCCCACCCGTTCCGGCCGCGGGTTCAGTTGATGCCCGGGCCGATGGCTGCCTCGAAGTCATCCAGGATGCCCAGGTCGCCGCTGCGCTGGAGGTGTCCCAGCGAAGGGCGGTGCCACAGCCAGCAGTCCAGGTCGGCGGCATCGCCGCTGATCTCGGCGCCGGCTGGCTGGCCGGGGTCCGCCATGGCGGCCTGGATGTCGGGCTCGTCGTAACTGGCGCCGCTGTCTGGGTCGGCGCCGGTGAACCGGCCGAGCGTGACGAACCAGGTGTGGCCGGTGTCGGCGGCCAGCAGGCGCAATGTCTTCGAGTGATCGGGGGTGAACTTGGCCCAGTCGGGCACCATGCCGTACATCACCCGCAGGGCCTCATCCACTCCGTCCGCGCCGAGCAGCGGGTCGATGGGGGAGCGGCGCCCAGTGACCAGTTCCGCGTCCACCCGGTGGATGAGCGCTTCGTGCGCCTGGCGGCGGCGGATGAACCCGGCCGTATTCTCCAGCGACCAGGTCCAGGCCGCCGCCTCGGGTGCGGTCGCCGCGAGGACCCGCCCAAGGCGGCCGCTCGCATCCTCGTAGAACGCGAGCAGGCCGTCCCGGTCCCCGGGGCGCTCCGGGGTGAGTTCGTCGGCCTTGTCACCCGCCAGGCCCTCGCGCACCACCGTGCCCCAGAAGTACTGCACCTTGGCGAGGTGCCAGAGCAGGTCGTCGGCGTTCCAGCCGGGGCAGGTCGGCACGGGCGCTTCCGGCGGCGCCTGCCGGATCGCCTCCGCGAACCGCGCGGACTCCTGCGCCAGGTGGCTGAGGTGGTCTACCTGCGTGCCCATGGTGTGTAACTATGCCAGCCCGGGGAGAGGGTCTCCCCGGGCTGGCGGGTTCCTGCCTAGATGATCTCGTCAGTGGGTGAGGCTGAAGTGCACCGAGCCGTCAGCCGCCTTGGTGATGTTCACGCGGTAAGAGGCGCGCGGAGCGGCGGCCTTCGTGGCAGCCGGGACAAGAGCCTGGGCAGTCCAGCGGAGCGAACCCGTGGTGCAGTCCTGCAGGCCCTTCTGGTTGTCGAAGGCGGCCAGGTCGAAGGATTCCGTCCCCGTTGCTTTCTTGGGTGTGACGGTCCCGTTCCAGGTGAAAATATCGGTGAGGTCGTTCAACCGCAGGCTGAACTTCCCATTCTTGATCGGAACCTGGAACCCCCCGAAGCTGAACCCGACTTGAATCACGTCGCCCGTTACCGGGCAGCGGGCGGTCATGTTAGTAAAGAATGGGTCAAATCTTGGCCCGTGCGCGGTCTGATCCACGCTGAACAGGAGCTTTTGGCCCTGTGAGTTCTTGCCGGCGTAGTACGTGCTGCTGCCGGCGAAGGCAGTCGTCCCCGGCACGAACACCAACAGACACGCGCCGAGCACCGACAAAACGAGGTACCTTCGCATCGCCATCCTCCTTGTTCCCCGGGATTAACAGGGTCGGCCATACTTGCCGGATCGACCTTCGCACCGACAGGCCGGGTACGGCAAGAAGCGCCACAAGGACATTCCCTTAAGCCGCGCTACGCGGCTCAGCTAACGGCGCGGTCCTGATGGATCCGCGCCAGCGCGCGGCGGCGCGGCCCGTCAGGTGGGCGATGGGTGCGCTGGCGCGGAGGGCCTCAGTCGAAGGAGGGCTTGCGGTCCCGGGTCCGCTTCAGCTCGAAGAAGCCGTCCGCCTCGGTCACCAGCGCGACTCCGTCGAAGAGGCGCCCGGCGGCCTCGCCCCGGGGAATGGGGGTGATGACCGGGCCGAAGATGGTGTTGCCGCGGATCCGGACGACCGGCGTGCCAACATCCAGCCCGACGGCGTCGAAGGCCTCGTGATGCGAGGCCTTGATGTGCTCGTCGAACTCGGTGCTCACCGCGGCTTCGGCCAGCGAAGCGGGCAGCCCCACCTCGGCGAGGGCCTCGGGTATCACCTCGGGGTCTTCCCGGCGCCCCTCATTGTGCAGCCGGGTGCCGATGGCGGTGTACAGCGGGCCCAGCACCTCCGGGCCGCTGTGCTGGGCGGCCGCGGCGCAGATCCGAACCGGCGTCCAGGCCCGGCTCATCCGCTCCAGGTAGTCCTCGCTCAGCCCTTGGCCCTCATGCTGGGTCAGGTTCAGGTAGGCGAGCGACATGATCCGCCACTCGGTCTGCACCGGCCGGACCTGCTCAACCTCCAGTATCCAGCGGGAGGTGATCCAGGCCCAGGGACACACCGGGTCGAACCAGAACTGTACGGTTTCGCGTTCAGCCGGCTGTGCTGTCATGATCGCGGCAACACTCCGTCCCGGCCCGCCATTCCCCGCCGGGAAAGGCCGCACGAAAATGGCCGGCCAATGCACGGGCCGTTGCCGCGCAGGGGAGAAGGGCGGTCACGCCCGCGCCGCGATTTGATGCGCAACGACGCCCGGCATCACGCGTCCCTCGCGCGCAGCACCAGCGCGCCGGCCAGGAGCGCGGCGGCCGCCCAGGCCGCGAGCACGCCAAGCCCTGCCCACGGGCCGATTGGCAGGTGAGCCAGCCCGGTGCTGGCCTGGATCTCCAGCCCGGCGGTCATCGGCCCGATCTGCTGCACGTGCCGCGCGACTCCCGGGCTGCCCACCACCTGGGCGAGGATCGGGAACAGGTACAGCAGGCCGAGCACCGAGCCGATGGCCACGGCGGAATCGCGCACCGCGGTGGCTATGCCCAGGCTGAGCAGCGCGATCAGGGCCAGGTAGAGCACGGTCCCGGCGGCGGCGCGCAGCACCGTCCCGTCGGCCAGCGATAGCACCGGGTAACCGTTCGCCGGGGTGTACCCGTGGCCGGGCAGGATCAGCCGCCCGGCCAGCACCGAGCCAAGCACGGCGAGGGCGCCGGCCGCCAGCGTCGCCGCGGTGACCACGGCGGCCTTGGCGGCCAGCACCGTGGTCCGGTGCGGCATCGCGGCCAGGGTGGTGGCGATCATGCCGGTGCCGTACTCGCCGCCGACCGCCAGCACGGCCACGATGGCCACAACCGCCTGGCCGAAGTAGGTCCCGGTGAGGCTGAGCTTGGTGATATCGACGTGGCAGGCGGCCGGGGACGAGCAGGACACGGCCGCCGACACCGTCGCGCTGATGATCACGGTCGCCGCGACCACGCCGAGCAGCAGCCACCCGGTGCCCGGCAGCGTCCGCAACTTGGTCCACTCCGCGCGCAGCGCCTCGCTCATGCGTCCCTCCGGCGGAGCAGGACCGTGGCCAGGCAGAGCGCGCCCGCGGCCCACAGGCACAGCACGCCGAGCCCAGCCCACGGCGCGAGCGGGAAATAGCCGTGCTGCGGCGTGTACACGTTGTTCACCTGCGGGTACGCCGGGACGTACTGCTGGATCGCGAACCCGGCGGCCGGGGTGACCCGCAGCAGCCAGTCCGCGGCGCCGGCGGGCAGCACAGCCAGCGGCACGGAGAAGAAGTAGGTCACCACGGTGAGCGCGATGACCGCGGTGATGGCCCCGGCGGCGTGCCGCAGGATCGTGCCAGCGGCCAGGGCGAGGACCGAAGCCACGGCGAGCAGCGCCGCGATCCCGGTTATCAGGCGCACCTCGGTGAGCGCGCTCACCGGGAACACGTAGTTGCCATGGCTGCGCAGCAGGCTGGCGCCGATCGGGATGACCGGTGCGGCCCCGATGGCCCCAGCCACGAACGTGACCAAGCCGATCACCACGGCCTTGGCCACCAGGACGCGGCCGCGACCCGGGGTCGCGGCGAGCGTCACGGCGATCAGGCCGCGCCGGTACTCGGCCGTGATGAACATAGCCCCCACCACGATCGCCACGATCAGCCCGGCGAACGCGCCGACGAAGCCGTCATCGGCGGGCATGCCGATGTTCGTGGGCCCGGGCCCGGCCGGGGCGATGTCGCCGGAACCGGTCACCGCGAACGTGCCGCCCGCGGCGTGGAACCGGCCCGGCAGGGACGACGCTTCCTGGGCCTGTGCGCCGATGCTCACGCCGCGCCATCCGCCGCCGGGCGCCGCGTGCGGAAGGCTGACGTGGTCGAAGACCGCGGTGGCCACGGTGAGGCCGCTGTTCTGGCTCTGCACCCACGGGGGTGAGGTGGCGAACGGACCAGCCTGCACCGTGGGGGACAGGCCGGCCAGGCGGACGGCGCCGACCCTGGTCCAGTGAGTGCCGTCGGCGGAGTCGTACCCGGTGAGCGTGTCGCCGGCCCTGACCAGCCGCAGCCAGCGCGGCGAGGCGGCGGAGACGGCCCCGGGCAGGCCAGGCGTGTCGCCCGTGTAGTTGTACTGCATCCGCACGCCGTGACCGCCGGTGACCATCATCGCCGCGTACGGCGACCCCTGCCGGGTGCTGGCGGTGACGATGATCCCTGCTTTGGCCCAGGGCTGGATGCCGCTGGTGAAGTTCTGCTCCGGGTTCGGCCCGGGCGCGATCCCGCCTCCCGGCGGCGAGGAGCGACCGGTCAGCGAGGTCACCCGGGCGGTGATGCTGCCGTTCCCGCGCAGTGCCTGGTGCACGAAGTAGTAGCTGTCACTGACCGCCTCGCCGCCCGGCCCCACCGGGTTGGACGGCTGGCACGGCACCGGGGGGCCGACGGGGCCATTGGAACCGACGGGCTGGCAGCCGGACTGCGGCCCGGAGGCAGCGTAAAGACCGACCCCCGCGGTCAGCGCCGCGGCGATCACCATGGCGATCACCCAGCCGCGTACGCTGCGGAACTTGGTCCACTCGGCGTGTAGCAGCCGCCCGAAGCCGTCCTTGTCGTCCTTTGCGGTGGCGGAGCGCGCCGGCGTCATCGTCGTGGTCATTTCATGGCCTCCCTCGCGGGACGTCGTGCCGGAGGCGCGCCTGATGGCAGCGCGCTGGCTTCGGGAGGCGCGGGGGTCCGGGGGTTGTCCCCCGGGTCAGCCGAGTCTCGCCGCCGGGACCGCAGCGCGGAGCGTTGCGGTGTTCGGCCCGGCTGCTGCGGCGTGCTGCTGCCTGTGGTTGACAAAGGATGTCTCATCGAGCTTCCTCCGTGCGCGCGTCCTCGGCGCGGTAGTCGACCGCGTCGCGGGTGAGCTCCAGGTAGGCCTCCTCGAGGGAGGCGCGGTGCGCGGACACCTCGGAGAACGGCACCGCGTTCTCGCCCAGCAGCAGCACGACCTTCTCCGGCGGCAGCCCGGACGCGGTCACCGTGGCGCCGTCGGTGGTAGCCGTGGCGCCTGCGCGCTCCAGCGCCGCGGCCGCCCGGTCCGGCGCCGCGGTGCGCAGCGTGACCCGGTCGCCGGACGCGGCGGCCAGCAGGTCGCGGGTGGGCGTGTCGGCGAGCACCCGGCCCCGGCCGACGATCACCAGGTGGTCGGCCGTGCCTTCCAGTTCGCTCATCAGGTGGCTGGACACCAGCACCGCGCGGCCGTCGGCGGCCAGGGACCGGAGCAGCCCGCGCATCCAGATGATGCCTTCCGGGTCCATGCCGTTGAACGGCTCGTCCATCATCAGCGCCGGCGGGTCGCCGAGCAGCGCGGCGGCGATCCCCAGCCGCTGCCGCATGCCCAGCGAATAGCCGCCCGCTTTGCGCCTGGCAGCCTTGTCCAACCCGGCCTGCCCGAGCACCGCGTCAACCCGGTCGGCCGCCAGGCCCTGGGAGTGGGCCAGCCAGAGCAGGTGGTTACGCCCGGTGCGGCTTGGTTGCAGCGCGGCCGCGTCCAGCAGCGACCCGAGCCGGGTCAGCGGACGGCGCAGCGCCTGATACGGCCGCCCGGCGACCAGCGCGGCGCCAGCGTCGGGGGCGTCCAGGCCGAGAATCACCCGCATCGTGGTGGTCTTGCCCGCGCCGTTCGGCCCGATGAACCCGGTCACCTGCCCGGGCGCGACGGTGAACGTCATGCCGTCCAGCGCTAGCGCCGGGCCGAAGCTCTTGCGCAGGCCGCGTACTTCGATCGTTGCTTCCATCGGACATCGTCCTTGTCGTTGGCGGACGCTGCGTTCGCAAGTGGTTGTATGCCACCGGCGGTGTCAGCACGGTGTCGGCGGCCGACACCGTGCTGACACCTCGCGGCTGTCATCGTTGGCCCAGGTCGTACCGCCATACGCTGGTCGGGACGGACCATGCGGACCGGAGAAAGGACCACGAGCGGGTCATGAGGGTGCTGGTCGTTGAGGACTTCGAGGTCCTGGCCACCGCGATCGGGAGCGGTCTGCGCCGTGAGGGCATGGCCGTAGACGTAGCCCTGGACGGGGCCGATGCGCTGACGCACCTGGCGCTCACCCGCTACGACGTCGTGGTGCTGGACCGGGACCTGCCCGGGGTGCACGGCGACGAAGTCTGCCGGCAGATCGTGGCCGCCGGCGCGCAGGGCCGCGTGCTCATGTTGACCGCGGCCAGCACGGTGCGGGAACGGGTCGACGGCCTGGGCCTGGGCGCCGACGACTACCTGCCTAAGCCGTTCGACTTCGCCGAGCTTGTGGCCCGCGTCCGGGCCCTGGGCCGCCGCTCCGCGCCCGCGTTGCCGCCGACGCTGGCCGGCGGCGACGTGACCCTCGACCCAAGCCGCCGGGTGGCGTTCCGGGCCGGGCGGCGCCTGGACCTGTCCCCGAAGGAGTTCGCGGTCCTGGAGTGCCTGCTCGCCGCCGGCGGCCGGGTGGTGTCGGCCGAAGAATTGCTCGAACGGGTCTGGGACGAGGCGGCTGACCCGTTCACCACCGCGGTGAAGACGACGATTCGCCGGCTGACGGGCCAAGCTCGGCGACCCGCCGATCATCCACACCGTCCGCGAGGGCGGCTACCGGATCGGAGAGGTGTGATGTTCCTTTACCACGAGGTGGCCTCGCTGGTCCGGTTGCGGCCGACGCTGCGCACGCAACTCACCCTTCTCTACGCCGGGCTGCTCGCGGCGCTGGGCGGCGGCCTGCTGTTTCTCCTTGTCCCGCTGAGCGGGACGGCGTCGGTCGAAGCGGGGCCGCACTCGGCAGCGGTCGCCGCCGCCCTGAACACATCCATCCGCCAAAAGGAGATCATCGGGGCCATCGCCCTCCCGGTCGTGGTGCTGCTCGCGCTCGTGGGCGGCTGGCTGATCGCCGGCCGGTTCCTGCGGCCGTTGCGCACGATCACCGCGACCGCCCGGGACATCTCCGCCAGCAACCTGAACCAGCGCGTGTCGCTGAGCCCGCGGGACGCCGAGTTCGCCGAACTCGGTGAGACCCTCGACGACCTGTTCGGCCGGCTCGAGGCGTCGTTCGAGTCGCAGCGGCACTTCGTGGCCAACGCGTCGCACGAACTGCGCACGCCGCTCACCGCGGAGCGGGCCCTGCTGCAAGTCGCGCTCGCCGACCCGGACGCGACCGCGCAGACGCTGCGGTCGGCGTGCGAGCAGGTGCTGGCCCTGGGCGACCAGCAGGAACGTCTCATCGAGGCGCTGCTCACGCTGGCCAGCGGCGAGGGCGGCATCGAGCAGTGGGCGCCGTTTGACCTGGCGGCCATCGCCTGGCACGTGGTCACCGTCCGCCGCGAGGAAGCGGACCGCCGGGGCATCAGCATCGAGACCAGGCTCGCCGAAGCCCCGACGGCAGGCGATCCGGGGCTGGCGGAAAGCCTCATCACGAACCTCGTTGACAATGCGATCCGGCATAACACCAGCGGCGGCCGGGCCGAGATATCCACGGCGGCCGCTGGCGGCCAGGCGACTATCAGGGTCAGCAACACCGGTGCGGTGATCCCGCCCGAACAGCTCGGGCGGCTGTTCCAGCCGTTCGGCCGGGCCGGCGGGGAGCGCATCCGGCACACCGGCGGGCACGGGCTCGGCCTGGCCATCGTCCAGGCGATCGCCCGCGCACACGGCGCAACCTTGACCCCCAAGGCCCGTCCCGAAGGCGGCCTGGATATCGAGGTGACCTTTCCCGGGAAGCCGGTCAGCGCGCTACCTGGTGTGGTGGCCGCGCCGGCGGGCCAGTGAACCCACAATTCTCCGGGCGGGCCCGGAGGCGGCGAACCAGATGCCGAAGGCGGCGATCCCGGCCGCGAGGGTGAGCAGCAGGGCAATCAGCTTGCTCTGGGGGGTGCCCAATACCCCGGTGTCAGCGGTCAGTGTGGTGGCCGCTCCAGCGCTCGCGCCCGCCGATTCGTGCTGAGCCCTGCCCGCGCCGGGCGCGGTAGGCCCGGCGGGGGCAGTCGGAGCGGGCGTGACCACGGGGAACAGGTTGGCGAGGTTACCGGTCGGGCTCGGCGCAGACAGAGCGGTTCCGCGCGGCAACTGCGGCGCGGAGGCGAGCGGCGCGGTCACACCTGGGAGCCGAGTGGGAGCACCGCTGGCCAGGGAATTGCTGGGCGCAGCCGACCCGGAGCGCGACGGTGACGGGCTGGCCGAGGGCGACTTGCTCGGCGACGGTGAAGGGCTGGGCGAAGGTGAGTTGCTCGGCGATGGCGACTTGCTGGGCGACGGTGAGGGGCTGGGGGAGGGCGACTTGCTCGGTGACGGTGAGGGGCTGGGGGAGGGCGACTTGCTCGGTGACGGTGAGGGGCTGGGGAGGGCGACTTGCTCGGTGACGGTGAGGGGCTGGGAGAGGGGGATTTGCTCGGCGAGGGCGAGAGCGACCTGGTGGAGTGGCTGGAGGACGGCGAAGGCGCCCCGATGGCCACCGAGGACAGGCCGGCCAGGGCCGGGCTGGCCGCCGCGCCGGTGCTGCCCAGAACCGCAACGAGGATCCCGGCCGCCGCGGCGCCACCGCCCGCCAGCGCGCGCGCCCTGGCCCGTGCCCTGCCCGGCGCCAGGCCCCGGTGATGGCCGCCATGGGGCCTGTCAGCAAGCCTGCCAGAGCGTGCCGCAGAGGACATCACGGTTGCTTGGACGTAGCTAAGGCCGTCACGGTTCCCACGTTATGACGAGACCCGCGGCCGGGCGCCGGGCAGGGCACGCCGGGAACGGCGCGGGCTCAGTGATTACGCGCCCACCAGGTGCCGCCGGGACCGTCGTAGTTGGTGCCCTCGCTCCACGCCACGTAACTGGTGCCGTGACTGTCCACCGTGATGCCGAAGTAGTCGCCGTAGGGGAACCGGAAGCCGGCGCGGCTCTTGTACGGCGCCCCGGATCCGCGGTTCGACAGCCGGACCGTGCGGCTCCACGAGGCACCGCCGTTCGCCGTCGCCCGGTACCAGACGTTCCACGCGGTGGCGCCGTTGCCGTCGTCCTCCCAGGCGACCCGGAAGTCACCGGGACGCGGGCCGGCCGCCACCTTCGGGAAGTCGGCCCCGACCTTGGTGCCGCGGGCGCCCAGGCTGCGCGGGGCACTCCAGGACCTGCCGCCGTCGGCCGAGGTGATCGCATACAGCCGCATCGGCGCCTGTGAGCCGGCGTTCGCGACGTAGGCGGCGAGGATGGTTCCCCTGGGGTCGATGGCCAGCGCGATCTGCGCGCCGTAGAAGTCGTTCGGGCAGTCCCTCACCGGGCAGTGCGGCTGCTGCTGGCTGCGGGCGACGTAGGTGGTCCGCCACGAGGCGCCGCCGTTGGCGGAGGAGAGCACCGCGAGCCGGACGTCGCCCTTCGCATTCTGGTGCTCGGCGCTCTCGGCGAAGTACACGTGGCGATCCGGCGCGACCGCGCCCGCCTCGGCGAACCAGTACCGCCCGTTCGTGTTCGTCTGCACCGGCCGCGACCAGGTCTGCCCGTAGTCGTGCGAGGCGGAGATATAGGAGTCACTGCTGTTGAAGGCGACGTACACGTCCTTGCCGCCGGGAGAGATCGCGATCCACGGCTTGTCGGTGAACGAGATACCGAGGGCGCGCCGGAAGTCGTGCAGCCCAGTCCAGGTCCGGCCGTGGTCACGGGACTTGGCGAACGTCACGTCCCACTGGTTCATCCACGCCGCGTAGACGACCCCGGACGAGGAGACGGCAACCCCCGGGTCGTTCTGCCAGGCCGCAAGTCGGCAGAACTTGCCCGGCGGGCACTGCCTCCTGGGCATGACGATGGCCTGGTGCCAGGTGCGCCCACGGTCCGGTGAGGACCGGAACAGGATGCAGTGGTTCATGCGAGGGCGGCACACCCGGCGCCCGCCGTACTGCGTGGTCATCTGGTAGAGCCACGACGACGAGGGGTCAGCCGCGATGTTCGGCTCCCAGTCATCGTGCGGGCCCCACCGCTGTTCCGTGGTCCAGCCACCGTGCCCGGCCGTGGCCGCCGTGGCCGCACTGGCCGACGGTACCCCGCAGCACAGCCCGATGAGCGCGAACACGGCTCCCGGCACCACGGCCCTGATCCTCATCTGCCCTCCCGGAAGGCCAAGCGCTGCTGGGATTCTACGGTCCGGAACGGCGCCGGAGCCGTTCCCGGGAAATCCCGGTGCGCCGGGCGGCACGGCCAGCCCGGCTGCCAGCGTCGGCAATGCGGGGCCGTGGGGGCGCCGAATCTACTCATGGCAACCCCAACGTTGTGGAGGAGAGCGCATGAGGTATCCCGGGCGTATTGGCTCTGCGGCCGTCCTGGCCGTCACCGCGCTGGCTGTGGTCACGGTCTTCGCCGGGCCGGCTAGCGCGGCGACCGGGCGCGGTGCCGGCTTCGGCGGCGCCAGCCACGTCGTCTTCGTCCAGACCGACAACACCGCGGGCAACCAGGTGGTCGCCTACCGGCGGGCCGCCGACGGCGCCTTGTCGTTCGCGGGCAGCTACAACACCGGCGGGCTGGGCGGCCAGCTCACCGGCTCGGTCGTCGATCACCTGGCCTCCCAGGGCTCGCTGACCTACGATTCGCGGCATTCCCTGCTTTACGCGGTGAACGCGGGCAGCGACACGGTCACGGTTTTCGTCGCTCACGGGCACCACCTGTTCCGCCAGCAGGTGATTTCTTCTGGTGGGAGGTTCCCGGTCAGCGTGGCCGTGCACGGCAACCTCGTCTATGTTCTGAATGCCCTCAACGGCGGGTCCGTCCGCGGTTACCGGGTGTTCGCCGGGCGCTTGTTCCCCATCCACGGGTCGAAGCGCCTGTTGCACCTCGATCCGACGGCCACCCCGCAGTTCACTAACACGCCCGGCCAGGTCGCGTTCTCTCCCGATGGCGCCCAGCTCATCGTCACCACCAAGGCCAACGGAAACGACGTCGATGTGTTCGGCGTCCGGCCCGGCGGCACCCTTACCCCCAGCCCGGTGGTGAACTCCGAGCCGGGCACCGTCCCGTTCGCTGCCACGTTCGACCCCGCCGGTGACCTGGTGATCGCCGAGGCCGGCCCCAGCGCCCTGGCTACCTTCGCGCTGCACACCGACGGCGCCATTGCCCAGATCGACGCGGTGGACACCGGGCAGTCGGCCACCTGCTGGGTGACCGCCGTGGGCGTGCAACTGTTCACCTCCAACGCCGGCAGCGGCAACCTCACCCGCTTCACCTCGGACGCGCAGGGTCAGCTGACCTTGCTCGGCCAGACCGCAACCGACCCGGGGACCGTGGACTCCAGCGCCACGCCGGACGGCCGGTTCCTGTACGTGCAGGCCGGCGGCGACGGCAACGTGGATGAGTTCTCCGTCACCGCAGGCACGCTCACCGAGATTGGCAGCGTCGTGGTGCCCGGCGCGGTCGGCGGCGAGGGGATCGCCGCAGCATAAGTGGGCGGGAGGACGCTGGGCGGGGATGCCTGGCCGCGCAGCGGCATCCCCGCCCAGTAGCCCATGATGACCAGCACCACGCCCAGCGGCCCGTGCGGTTAGCCGGTGATCCGGATCTGCGCGGCTTCGGTGTAACGGACGCGGCCGAAGTACATCACCTTGGCCAGCGCCCACCAGTGCGATCCCGGCCGGGCGCCCGCGGTCAGCGCCACGGTGTAGGCGAGCCGGACGGTCTCACCCGGGCCCGCGGTGAACCCCTGGGTCCACGGCCGGGCCTCGCGCCAGGTACCCCACGGCGACATGAGCTGGGACTCGCCACGGATCACGCTGGCTGTCCGGTTGACCAGTCGCACGGCCAGCGTGGCGCACTCGCCCGGAGCAACTTCGAGGACGGTGGGCGCCACGGCCACCTCCATCTCGGCTTCCCGCGCCACCAGGTCGGCCACCAGCAGGGCGTCCCGCTCGGCACGCGGCATGACCCGCGACGGCGGGGGCGGCTCGCCGACGGTGACCAGCACCGCGTCCTCCAGCACCTGGCCCGGGCCGCCGGGGATCTGTGCGGCCACGAAGTACCGCCCCGGACGGGCGCCAGGCCGGGCCGTCACCGACAGTTCCCACTCCCGGTGCGGGCAGTCGGCGTCGAGCGTATAGCGCAGCGGGCCGGGGGTGGCGCCGTCCGGCCCGGCCACCGCCAGCCCGGGCGGGATATCGAGCGTCACCTCGCCCGTCGCGCCGCTGGGTCCGCAGGCGACCGATAGGTACAGCGGTGACGGCCTGGCCTGCCGGTCAGCGGGGTCGGCCAGCGTGATGTGGCCAGGGGACAGGTGCACGGCCACCGGCATATTCCCGGCCGGGGCGGGTCCCTTACCGTGCAGCCAATACCGGGTGAACACGGGCTGCACCGGTTCCGCCCCGCTTATCGCCGGAAATGGCTCGGCTGGCGCCTGGTTTGTAGTGGTTTGTGGAGCCACTTCGCGTGATATCACCGGAAACGGCTGATGAGCAGGCGCCTCCTCAGGCGTCGTGGCGGCGATGGTGATCAGGCTGGCCGGGGGGACCGCGACCAGCGCGCGGCCGTCCGCCACCTCGACCGCAGGACCGCCGGCGCGCTCGGTCAGGTCGCTCACCTGGGCAGCCGTGATCCCGTGCAGCAGGCTGACCTGGGCTTGGGTGGGCGCCGCAGGCAGGCCGTCGGCGTCCCGCAGCCGGATGGTCACGCCCGCCGCCCGCCCAGGCTGGCCGGGCTGCCCGCTAGCCAGCGGGTTGCCGTGCGGTTTGAGCGTGGACAACAAGGCGGCCGGGCGCGCACGGCCCGGCGTGCTGACCTCGGCCAGGCTGGCCGAGGGGGGCAGCGGGCCGTCGTGCAGGCCGGTTTCGCAAGTGAGCATGTCGTGGTTGTACTCCTGGCCGGCCATGACGAAGCCGGCCTCGCGCCAGTCGCCGGTCCCGGCGGCCAGCGCGTACCGGAATTCGTGGCGCCAGTGCTGCCACGCGAAACTGCTGCCGTCGGGAACCGTGCGCCGGGTCCCGTCGATCCACACCCCGGCCGGCCAGGCGCTCGACGCCCGCATCAGCGTGATGTACATCGTGCCGTCCGTGGTGACCAGACTGCTGGGCGTGCCCCGGTTCAGCAGCGCCACGCTGTGCGAGCCGAGCAACCGGTCATGCGGCCCCGGGCCGCCGGGCGTCGCCGCGCCCGGCGCGGCCCCGGCCAGTTCCGCGTCGATCACCGCGTCGGCCAGGTCGGCGGTGAGTTCCGCGACGGCCGCCGGCAGGTCCGCGCCGGACACGATCAGCACCGGCAGGTCGCGGTCCCCCCGGACGTCCGCGCTGGCGGTGAACAGCTCCGCCCGGGGCCGGGCCGCGGGCACCCAGACCTGCGCGCCGCCGGGGGCGGCCAGCCGGGCGGTCACGTCCGCGGCGGCGGGGCCGAGCCCGGCGACCAGGCGCGCCGTCCACGGATTCACGTCGGGGCCGCCGACCGCGATTCGGACGTCGGGCAGGTTCGAGTCCAGGTCGAGCGACCCGTATCGCGGGCCGTCCGCGCGGGAGCACGTCGCGGTGACCCCGGCGCCGGCCAGCGCGGCAACCAGTTCCCGCACACCCGCCCGCCAGCCAGCCACCCCCGCGCCCGGCCTCGGGCCAGCCACGCCCGCGCCCGGCCTCGGGCCAGCCACGCCCGCGCCCGGCCTCGGGCCAGCCACGCCCGCGCCCGGCCTCGGGCCAGAACCCGTGATATCACGCGAACCGGTTGGACAAACCTGGATAACTCCGGCATCAGAGGGGCCGTTTCGCGTGATATGTGCGGATGGGCCATCGTTGCCGCCCGTCTCGCCGCCGCCCGGGACGATGACCTCGGCCACGCCGATCGCCCAGGTGTGGCCTCCCGCCGACACCCGCGCGGCGGCGCCCAGGCCGAACCACTCGCAGGCCGGATTGTCCAGGGTGAACGCGTCCTGGCCCACGTCCATGTCGGCCACCCCGAACGGCCGGCCGACCACGGCGGTCGCGCACTGGAACACCGGGAGCGCGCCCGGCACTTGCGCGGGGAACCGGACACGCAGCATCCGGTCCTGCCCGATCGACCCGTCCACGTGCGTGCGGAACTCCACCCGGTCCAGGCCGTCCCACAGGATCGTCTCCTGGGTGATCCGCAGGTCCCCGAGCGGGAACTGGGCGATCAGCCGGGCGCCGAGCGCGCAGCGCTGCGCCGCCACCTCCGCCGGGGCGCCGCCGGACCCTGACCCCGGCCCCTTCGGGCACAGCAGCCACGGCCCCTCACCCCAGCGCGGGTGCGCCGGGTACTCCTCGGCGAGCACCAGCTCGTTGCCCAGGCCGCGGAGCAGCCCGGCGCCCGTCCGCCGGTTGGTGATCCGGCCCAGTCCGCCGCCCCGCGCCGGGTCCGCCGCCACCTCGAACGCCTCGTTGGCGATCACCGTGCCCGGCATGCCGGTCCAGCCCGCGCCGGGCGTCGGCCCGGCCCCGGGCCCAGGCTCGCCGCCGGAACCGGCCGCGGCGGTCACCCAGTAGCTGCGATAGCCCAGCGCGGGCGCCTCCGCCCGGAACGTGATCGTGACGCTGGCCAGGGTGTGGTCGGGGTGCCGGCGGATCCCCTCGGCCAGGAATGGCGCTGCGGCCCCGGTCTCGTCGGACAAGGCCAGCCACGGCACCCCAGGTTCGGCGAATGTGAGAGTGAGCGTGGCCAGTCCGGCCCGGGGCCAGGACAAGGTGTTGAACACGACCACGGCCCGCCGGGGGGATCCGGGCCGGCCCCGCTTTCGTTTTTCCGCGTCGTATTGACCAGGCTGGCCAGGAAACCGGCCGCCTCCTCGCGCACCGAGTCACCCCGCTCGAACGCCTCGCGCCACCCGCCGAGCAGGTCCAGGTACACCTGGTCGGACTCGGTGCCGGTGATCGCGTCGTGGTGCGCGCCGAACACCAGTTGCCGCCAGGCCTTGTCCAGCGACTCTGCCGGGTAGTGGCGCGCCGGCCAGCCAGGCCAGCGTGGCCAGCCGCTCGCCGTCGGACACCGCCACCTCGGCGGCCCGCTGCGCCTGCTTGGTGTCGATGTAGGAGACGTCCTTGCCCGGGTAGACCGGGTTCATGTCCCGGGTCTGCGGGGTGAGCCAGATCCCGCGCTCGGCGGCTTCGGCGCGCACCGCCGCGAAGAACTCCCGCGGCAGCCCGGTCACGCACCGCGGCCACACGTAGCGCGCGGCGAAGTCCCGGTGCACCGCGGTCGCCCACCGCGGCGGAATGACGTGGTCGGCGCCGACCGGCAGCAGCACGTTCCTGGTCGCCGCCACCGGGGCGAGCAGCGCGAGCTGCCCGAGCGCCTCCTCCTTGGCGGCCGCCAGGTCGGCGGCCTGGTGAATGACCCAGCCTGCGCCGTAGTGGTTGGCCATGTAACTGGTCAGCAGGCCCCTGCCGTCGGGGGAGATCCACTCGAACTCGCTGGGGAACTGCATCCTGGCGTTGTCACCCACCGTGCGCCACGGCCCCCACTGGTGGAACGGCCCGCGCGCCCACGCGGACCCGGTCATCCCGGCCGCCGCCATCAGCCCCGGATAGCCGGGATCGTGGCCGAACGCGTCCAGCGCCCAGGCCACCGACGGGTCCACGCCGAGCACGTCGCGCTGCTGCCCGAGCCCGTAGACGATGTTGCGGATCGTGGACTCGGCCGAGGTCAGGTTGGTGTTGGGCTCGTTGTACGCGCCGCCGACGAGTTCCGCGCGCCCCGCCGCGATCAGGTCACGCAGCTCCGCCCGGTCCTGCGGGTGGGCGTCGAAGTACGGCTTGAGGTAATCCACCTCAGCCAGCACGAACTTGTAGTCGGGGTCGTCGCGGGCCGCGTCCAGGTGCAGCCGCACCAGCTCGAACGCGGTGCGCACGTCGGGCAGCGCGCCGTCCTCATCCGGCATCGCCAGCCCGGCCTCGGTGAAGCCGCCCTGGGTGTTCCACCACACCGGGTCGTAGTGGAAGTGGCAGATCATCCAGATGGTCCAGCCCGGCTCGGCGACGGTGAGCTCGGCCACAAGCTCAGCCCGGGTGCCGGGGCCCTCGGCGATCACCGTGATGCCCAGCTTGCTGCCCGGCCCGTGCGGGGCGGCGACAGTCACCGGAACCTCGGCTGTCACTTCCGCGTCGGCCGGGAGTTTTTCAATGAAGAACGGCTGCCGCGTGGTGACCTCCGGCCCCTCCGCCCGGACAAGCACGCGGGCTGGCGTGCGCTGCTCGCCCCCGCCTGCCACCGTGACCCGGACCACCTGGCACCGGCCGTGGCCGGTGCTGACGAACAACGGGGTGGACTCTGCCCGCACGATCCGCACGTCCTCATCGTCACACGCGACGGGGCACCCGGCCGACCCCGCCGGTCGCCGGGTTGCCGTGCGGAAACAGCAGTGAGGGTCAGCCGGGCGCCCGCCGGGCCTGGGCCACCTGGAGCAGCACGGTGACGCCGAGGGCGCCGGCCGGTACCAGCGTGACCAGCCCGTGGACCTGGTATCGCCAGGAGAACTCGAACAGGTCGGAGACCAGCAGCACCGACACCGCCGAGGCGAAGAGAAGCAGGCAGGCCCGGGCGGGCTCGCGGGCCCGCCGGGCGGCGCGCCCGCGCGCCAGCAGGCTCACCGAGCCGGCCAGCCCGGCCAGCGTGCACAGGGCCAGCAGCGGCCCCGGGGTGTAGCCGCCGTGCAACTGGTAGCCGCGCAGGAACCTGGCGGCTGGGGCCCAGACGGCCGGGCGGCCGCCGCCGAAGCGGTCGGTCGCAGTGTCCACGACCTGCCGGGAGGCGTGCGGCGGGAAGTACGGGTAGGCGGTCTGGAACTGCCAGCGGGAGATGGCCGTCACGCCGGGGGCGCCGTCCCGGGTCAGCGCGAACAGCCGCACTACGTCGCGGGCGTAGGCGCGGAGCACGCGCAGCGGCTGCTGGGCCAGCACCCGGTGGTTGAAGTCGGTGATCAGCGCGTCCACCCGGTCGCGGGGCAGGTCGGCGTAGTAGCGCTGGACCGGCGAGTCCTGGTCGAACTCCAGCGAGTCGGGGCCCCTCGCCTGCTGGGCCCTGGTCGGGCACATCCCGCGCTCGGCCGGGGTCAGCCGCAGGGTATCGCAGTCCGCGGCCGCCGCCATCCGGCCGTACACCGAGGTGACGCCGGTGTGCGAGAGGAAGAAGTCACCGACGGCCAGGAAGTTGATCGTGCAGTAGGTCAGGATCGGGAGGATGAACGCCGCGCAGAGCACCCCCGCCCTGCCGAGGGCCCGCCGCCAGCCGCCGCCGAGCACGAGCAGGTACAGCACCGCGGGCAGCAGCAGCGCCTCGCCGATCTGCGCGAAGACGGCCGAGGTGCCCAGCACCAGTCCGCCGGCCAGGGCCGCCCGCCAGCCCGGGGCCGGCCGCCACAGCAAGATGGCCAGGCCGGCCACGACCAGCGCCTCGAACCAGGTGTCCGGCATGACCGTCTGCTCGATCTGGATCTGGTAGGCGTCCAGCAGCAGCGGCGCCATGGCCAGCGCGCCCAGCCAGCGGGGCGCCCCACGGCGCAGCAGCAGGACGTAGATGGCCACGGCCATGGCCAGGCCCAGCAGATGCTGCACGGCGGCGATCGTGTTGAGGTTCGTGACCGCCAGGAGCACCCGCAGCGGCCCCTTGTAGCCGACCGGGTCCATGCCCTGGGCGTCGTTGTACAGGTACCGCGTGGTGTCGATGTAGAACAGCACGGGCCGGTAGGCGAACTGGGCGAGCACCCGGAGCACCAGCCCGGCAGCCAGCAGCACGGCGGCCAGCCAGTGCCGCCGCAGCACGGCCGCGGCCAGGTGGGCGCGAGCTGTCGCGGGCCGCGGCGCGCCGGCCCTGCTCTCCACTGTGGCGGGTTCTACCTGGCTGTTTTCGAGCATGACTAGGAGCGGACCCGCGTGATCAGCGGATACCAGGGGTCGCCTGGCCGCCGCTGGAATGGCACAACGCGAGGAAGACCGTGACGAGCGTCAGCCACCTGGTCATCCGGTTGCGCGGGACCTGGGTCAGCGCGACCCAGGCGATCCCCGTGTACCAGGCGAACACCCAGGGGCCGACGAGGATCCAGGCGTAGGTCAGCGCGAACGGCGCCACCACCTCGCCCGGCTGGTCGGAGGAGATCCGCCGGTAGACGAACCAGGCGACGATCACCATGGCGAACGGCCACAGGTAGCCCATGACCGTCAACACTGCAGGTTCCGCGCCGAACAGCCCGCCGACCAGCTCGAAGACCCGCCACGGCGAAGGCAGCGTGGCGAGCTTCAGCCCGCCGAGGATCGGTTTCAGCGCGACCAGCCCGTACGGCCAGTACTGCAGCGCGACCGTCGCCAGGGCCACTAGCGCGATCCGGGCGGTGCGCATCCATTCGTGCCGACGCAGCAGCGGCCAGGCCAACCCGAGCGCGATGAGCGCCGCATTGATCTTTATCCCGCAGGCCAGGCCGATGACGACGCCGATCAGCACGTCGCCCCAGTGGCCCGAGACCCGGCGCGCTACCTGGATCGCGCAGATCGCCGCCGCCGCGACCAGCGTGTCAAGGTGGCCGCCGCTCACTAGTTGCTGGATGAGGACCGGGTTCGCGGTCCAGAACAGGGTCGCCCGCACCGGGTTGTCGGAGGTCTTCAGGAGCAGCCACCCGACCCCGATGAACACCGCCCCGTTGAGGATCATCAGGGCCCAGATGGTGGCCCAGACGTGCGGGCCGCCGATCCCCGCCGCGAAGGACTGGATAATCGTGGCGAACGGGCCGTACACCGATGGCTGTTTCTTCCACAGCGTGCCGACGGCGTGGGTGTAGGGAGAATGCGCCCCGAGGAACGCCAGCGGGTTGGTGACATAGGGATTCCCGCCCAGCGCGTCGATCCGGCCGTAAGCCGCATAGCTCCCGGTGTCGGAGGAGCCGACCGGGGTGAGGCTCACCATGACCGCGATGATCGCCGTGCTGGCCCACAGCAGGTGCTTGGGGTTGGGGCGCCAGCCCTGGCTGTGTGCCCACAGCATCCCGGCCAGGCCCAGGCAAGCCAGGATGTTTCCGGTATAGAGCAGGATCGAGGCGATGACGACGTTGGTTTCCGAATGGCCCAGCGCCGGCAGGATGAAGGACAGCGGCAGCCGGACCGGCACCGTCTCGGCGTTCGGCGCGGTCGCCCCGACGATCATTCCGAGCAGCAAGCCGGCCCCGGACAGGCTGAGGGCGACCATGGGATCCGACAGCGGGCTCCAGGCCAGCCTGCGGATCACCCGGCTCATGACCCATTCGACCGGGCCATTGTGTACGACAAGATCAGGCGCTGGCGGCAAGTTGACCGTGCCGGGCCGCCCTGGCGGGCCGGCCGGGTGGGTCGACACCCGTGTCACCTGGTTATACCTCCGTTGGCGGACCTGCGCGGCTACCGCTGGCGCCCACCTCGCGCCGCCCTATCGCAGGCTCTCTGCTGCCGTTGTCACTGCGTTGCAAACTCCAGACCCACGTCTCAGCCCAGCGTAGGGGGCCTGCGGAGGGCACACGCCAGATTCGCCTGAATCATGCGGGCGAGTCCTTGGTGTGTCGCATGCCATATCGCCGGTGGGAACAGCCGGGACCGGCCCGGATGTCATAAGGGGTGTGATCGATTCTAGTAACACGTGCCGTGCCGTCCCGCCGCGGCGCCCGGACCAGCCGGCGAACCTCATTCTCGTCGAGCAGTCCGGCGTCAAGCGCGAGATCCCACAGCCCTCGGCCGCGAGCGGGATACTCGAGGCTGAGCAGGCGATGCACCGTCACGGGAACCAGTTGCGCGAAGTCAAGGTCGTCAGCCGGCACCAGGCCATCGCCCGGTGGAAGGTCAGCGAGCTGGGCTGGCAACGGGTCGCCTGACCATCTCACGACGGGACAATATGTGCGGGTGACCGGGACGGCGCAACGGGAGGCCTGGCTGGCATGCACCTCCCCGCCCGTCGAGCAGGTCCGCCCCGACCTGTGGTCGGTGCCCGTGCCGATACCGGGCAGCCCGCTCCGCTACACCCTCACCTATCTGATCGCTGCCGGGAGCGGCCTGGTGGTGGTCGACCCGGGGTGGTATTCCGAGGCGGGCTGGCAGGCGCTGGCCGAAGGCCTCAAGGCGGCGGGGGCGCTGCCCGCCGACGTCACCGGGATCGTGGTAACCCACATCCACTTCGACCACCACGGCCTGTCCGCACGGCTTCGCGAAGCCAGCGGCGCCTGGGTCGCGATGCACCCCGAGGAGCAGAGCACGCTGACCGCCCTCCGGCCGCGCAACGCCGACACCCGGCGGGCCGACCTGGCCTGGCTGGCCCGGTGCGGCGTGCCCGACGACGTAGCGGCCGGCCTGGCCGTGAACGACGATGCCCTGGCCGCGGTCCGGGCCATGGCGAAGCCTGACGTGCTGCTCGAGCACGGCGACCTGGTGCCGCTGCCCGGCAGGGAGGTGCGAGCGGTGTGGACCCCCGGCCACACGCCGGGGCACCTATGCCTGCACGAGGAATCCGACGGCCTGCTGCTTACCGGCGACCACGTGCTCCCGCGGATCAGCCCCAACATCGGGCTGATGTCGAACCTGGCCGAGCCGCCGCTTGCCGCCTACCTGCGGTCCCTGGAACTGATTGCGGCCTACGACAAGGCCGAGGCGCTGCCCGCCCACGAATACCGGTTCCACGGCGTGGCCGACCGGGTCCGGATGTTGCTCGCGCACCATGAGCGGCGGTGCGCGGAGGTGATCGACATCCTGGCCCGCGATGGCCTCGCCACCGCCTGGCAGGTCACCCAGGAGCTGTCCTGGTCCCGTGGCTGGTCCTCGGTCACCGGATTCATGCGCCGCGCCGCGCTCGCCGAAGCAACAGCGCACCTCCGCCATCTCGCCGACGCCGGCCGCATCACCCAGATCGCGGATGAACCGGGGCTTTACTCGCTGCCGGATCAACCCTGATCCCACCGGCCCCCGTTCGGAGTTAGCTGGGCGAGTCAGGCTAGCCCCGTACAGAGCTGACGGTTACGCTGCCGCCCATGCGCAAACTGGGGCGGTTTTGGTGGCTTGCCGGTATTGCTGCGGCGGTCGCGCTGGCGACGGCAGGCCCGCCCGCTGTGGCTG
This sequence comes from uncultured Actinomycetes bacterium, assembly GCA_963734725.1. Classification (GTDB taxonomy): domain Bacteria; phylum Actinomycetota; class Actinomycetes; order Streptosporangiales; family Streptosporangiaceae; genus DASXKD01. Next base: position 94,068 of record CAVTIX010000016.1, on the reverse strand, counting down.
CGACCGGCACGGCCGGGTACTCGCCGGCCCGGCTGAGCTGACCGGCCCAGGCGGCAGAACCGGGCGCTGCGCTTCCCGCAAGTGGTGTCGTTCCCGGCGCACCGGCCCGGCTGAGCTGACCGGCCCAGGCGGCAGAACCGGGCGCTGCGCTTCCCGCAAGTGGTGTCGTTCCCGGCGCGCCGCCCCGCTAGTGCCGCATCAGGCAACGTTTGCCCGGTGGCGGAGCAGCTAGCTGTGGGCGCCAGTGTGGGTCGCGGGGATGCGGACCTGTGTCTCGCGGTGAGTTTCAGCCGACGCAGAACTCGTTGCCTTCCGGGTCGTGCATGAGCGCGAAGTAGGTCGGGTCCTTCGGGTCGTCGTGCCGGGTTCGGTGCTGCACGCTGGCGCCCAGCCCGGTCAGTTCGGCGACCTTCGCCTCGACGATCTCGATCCGCCGCTGCATGGGCAGCGCGTTATCGCGGCCGGTGGGGTAGAGGTCGAGATGGAGCCGGTTCTTCCCGGCCTTCGCCTCGGGCACCTGCTGAAACCAGATCGGCGGGCGCAGGCCGTCTGGGTCGAAGAGCCGGTCGTCGAAGGCTGCGTCCTCCCCCAGCCGGGCGTGGTAGAGCGCGTGCCAGGCCGTCGCTGGCGCCGTCGGCGGCACCGGCTGATAGCCCAGCGCTTGCGCCCAGAATCGCGCCAGCGCAGCGGGGTCATTCGCGTCGATGGTCAACTGCCAGAACACCATGTCCTGACGCTAGACCCGGCCGCTGACATCGGGCGGCTAGCGCCGTAGCAGGTCACGGTTGCCCCGCCGCTGGACTGGTGCGGGACTTCTGCTGCCGGGTGCTGATCGCCGAGACTGGGCCGGTGAGCGAACGTGTGCGGGTGCGTGAGATCGATGATGACGAGGGCCGTCGGCTGGTGCGGATCGTGCGCCGGGGCAGCGGGTCGGTGGTGACCTGGCGGCGAGCGCAGATGGTGCTGCTGTCGGCGCAGGGGATGAATGTGGCCGCGATCGCAAGGGTCGCGTTCACCAGCGAGGACCGGGTCCGCGATGTGATCCGCAACTTCAACGCCGACGGGTTCGATTCCCTCTACCCGAGATACCGCGGCGGCCGGGCGCCGAAGTTCACCCTGGGCCAGCGGCGGGGAGGCCAAGAAGATCGCCAAGTCCCGGCCTGCCGATTATGACCTGCCGTTCTCCACCTGGAGCCTGGCCAAGCTGGCGGACTTCCTGGTCGCTGAGGGCGTGGTCAACGATATCTCTCACGAGGGCCTGCGCGCCCTGCTGCGCGAGGAGGGCGTCACCTTCCAGCGGTTAAAGACCTGGAAGGCCTCCAAAGACCCGCGCTACCAGGCCAAGAAGGCCCGGGTCGAGCACCTGTACGCCATCGCCGACCGCGACGTGGCCCCAGGCCCGGGCGACCCGCAGGTGGTGATCTGCGTGGATGAGTTCGGGCCGCTCGGCCTTCAGCCACGGCCCGGCCGGCACTGGGCGCCGATCAGCGGCAAGGGCAAGGAACCCGGCCGCGCACCCCGGCGCCGGCTGCGCGCCACCTACACCCGCGCCCAGGGCGTGCGGCACCTGTTCGCCGCCTACGACCTGGGCGAAGACAAACTCTACGGGCACATCAAGCCACGCAAAACCCGGGCCCGGTTCCTGGAATTCTGCCGCTACCTGCGCTCCCTTTACCCGCCGCAAGTGCGGATCGCGATCATCTGCGACAACTTCTCACCCCACCTGACCACCCGCAAAGACAAGCGCGTCGGCCAGTGGGCAGCCGCGAATAATGCCGAGATCGCCTACACCCCGACCAACGCCTCTTGGCTGAACCGCATCGAGGCCCAGTTCACCGCGCTGCGGTACTTCGCGCTCGATGGCACCGACCACGCCAGCCACCACGAGCAGGCCAGCATGATCCGCCGCTACATCATCTGGCGCAACAACCACGCCTACGACGAACGACTACGGCGCATCATCGACCGGGCAAACGTAGCTTGATGCGGCACTAGTTCGCGGCCAGCGGGGCGGGGGAGGGGATCAGCAGGACCACTGCGGCGCAGCAGGCCAGGAACAGCGAGGCCATCGCGAACGTCGTGGTGAACCCGGTCAGCGCGGGCAGGCCGCGCAGCGTGCTGGCCGCGACGAACGTTGCCGCGATCTGGCCGCCCAGCGCGCCGCCGAGCGTCCGGAGCACCGTGTTCATTCCGCTGGCGACACCGGTCTGGTGCGGCGGCACGGCCTGCACGATCAGGTTGCCCAGCGCCGCGAAGGCGAGGCCGATGCCGATTCCGAGCAGCAAGGAGCTGAGCAGCATTGCGAGAGGGTGCCGGCTGGTGACGGCGAGCCAGCCGCAGGCGACGGCGCTGACCGCCGCGCCGGCCACCAGAGCGGGGCGGGCGCCGAAGCGCCGCTGCACCCGGCCCGCCAGCGAGCCAAGCACGCCCATGCCGAGGGCACACGGCAGCAGGTACAGGCCGGCGGCCACCACCGAGAGCCCGTACCCGAAACCGGTGCTGGTGGGGAGCTGCGCCAACTGGGGGAGCAGCAGGAACCACGCGTACAGCCCGGCGCCCACGAGGAAGGCGGCCAGGTTGGCCGTCCACACCCCGCGCACCCGCATCATCGCCATGTCGATCAGCGGGTTGCTGCTGCGCAGCTCCACCAGGATCCACGCGGCGCAGATGACCAGGCCAGACCCCAGCAGCACCAGCGTCTTGGGCCCGGTCCAGCCCCAGGCTGTGGTCTGCGCGATCGCGATGAGCACGGCGGACAGCCCGGCCGACATCAGCGCTGCCGCGGCCCAGTTCACCCGGCCCGGCGCGCGGACCGGCGACTCGGGGATGTAGCGCCAGGCGCAGGCGGCCGCCGCGACCATGATCGGCAGCGGCAGCCAGAACAGCCAGTGCCAGCTCAGATGCTCGTCGATGAGCCCGCCGACGACCAGGCCGAGGCCACCGCCGACACCGAGGATCGCGGACATCAGCCCGATGCTCCCGGCGACGCGGTCCGCCGGAAACTCATCGCGCGCGATCGCGAACGACAGCGGGAAGATGCCGCCGGCCACCCCCTGGATGACGCGCGCCACGATCAGCGTCGGCAGCGACTCGGACAGCGCCGCGAGCAGCGTCCCGGCGGAGAGGACCACCAGGGTCCACACCAGCAGCCGCTGCTTGCCGTACATGTCGCCGAGCTTGCCGATGATCGCCGTGCCGACCGACGCCGACAGCAGGAACCCGGTGAGCAGCCAGGTGACCCCGGTCTCGCTTGCATGCAGGTCGTGCTGCAACGTCGGCAGAGCCGGGATCACCGCCGAGCTGAGCACCGCATACACGGCGCCCGCGAGCGACAGAACAGCCAGGATCACGTTCGGGTGGACACGCCCCGCGCCCCGCGATCCCGCCCGCATGCCGTCACTGTACCGAGCGCTGGTCGAGCCGATGCTGGAGCTACGGCCCTCACCAGCGGCGAAGGCCGCGATGCAGGCGCTCACCGGGGCAACGGCTGGCCATTTGGAATCGGGCCGCGCGAGCCACACAGCGGGTAGTCCCGTAGCGTGCCGGTGTTGGCGGTCCGCTTGGCCAGCCAGCCGAACAGCCCGGTCATCGCGCGGGAGGACAGGATGCGGAAAGTGCGGTTCCGGTTGCGGATCCGCCGCTCGGTTGCCGGGGTGAGGAAGCGGCCCGCGCCTGCGGCGTTCTTCTGCGACTTCGTGACTGGCGGGCGCATGATCTGCTCGTAACGCCGGAACGCGGCCGCATGGTCGCCGCCGGCCAGCGTGAGTTCCCCGGCGAGCGTGTAGGCGCCGAGCACCGCGTGCCCGGTGCCGTTGCCGCCGGGACCGGTGCACCAGGCCGCGTCCCCGAGCAGCACCACGCGCCCGGCCGACCAGTGGCCGAGCCGGATCTGGCCGATCGTGTCGAAGTACAGTTCCGGCGCGTCCCGCAGCGCCGCGAGCAAAGCTGGCGCCTGCCAGCCGACACCGGCGAAATGCTCCGCCACGATGCGCTTCTGGCCGTCGGTGTCGTGCCAGTCGTAGTCCGGCAGCGACGCAGTGAACATCAAGCAGACCGCCGCCCGGGCGAGGTCTCGGCCGCTGGTCACCATCACGAGCCGGCCGGGCTCGTTGTAGATCAGCCCGCTGTGGTCGAGGCCGAGGGTGTTGGGCACGTCAAACCCCGCGATGGCGAGGCCAAGGTCGTGCCGGAACAGAGATTCCTCGCCGAACGCCAGGCGGCGCACGGCGGAGTGCAGCCCGTCCGCGCCGACGACGAGGTCGAACCGGCGGGGGGCGCTGTGCGAGAACGTGACGTCCACCCCGTCCGCGTCCTGGGTCATGCCGGTGATGTGGCCACCGAAGACGTACTCGGCGGCGCCCGCGCTCCGGTTGTACAGGATCCGGGCCAGGTCGCCGCGCTCGATCTCGACGTCGCCGCTAAACAGCACGGACGGGAACGTGGACAGCCGACGGCCGCTCGCGTCGATCACCGTCTGGTCGCCCATGCCAGTCTGGCTGGCCTGGATGTCGCGGAGCACGCCCATGCGCTCCAGCAGGGCAAGCTGGTCGCCGCGGAAATCCACCGGGGCCGCCCCGCTGGTGCGCAGCCCGGGCGCCCGCTCCACCACAGTGACCGCGTACCCGGATTCGCCCAGCCAGCACGCGAGTGAGGCGCCGGCGATGCCGCCGCCGGAGATGAGCACCGACCTGGTCATGGTTCCTCCTGGTGTCCGCTCGGGTCTCGGTACGGCCACCCTACAAGCGATTTATCCAACTGGTCAATCCATATGGATAATCCAATTGGTTGACAACGGCGCTAGGATCGACGTCATGGGCAACCGGGAGGACCTGCTGGCCGGCGCGCTGGAGTGCCTGAAGACCAAGGGCTGGACGCGAACGACCGTCCGCGACATCGCGGCGGCTGCCGGGGTCAACCACGCGGCGATCGGCTACCACTTCGGCTCCCGCGAGGCGCTCCTAATCGAGGCGTTCACCCAGGCGATCGAGGCCTGGGGCGCGGAAACCGAGGGCGCGGTCCGCGCCGCCGTCGCCGCCGGGGCCGGGCCGCGCGAGCAGTACGAAGCGTTCTGGCGCCAGGTGATCGCGTCCTATGACGCCAACCGGTGGCTCTGGCTGGCCACCATCGAGGCCGCGGTGCAGGCCGAGCACTCGCCGAAGCTCCGCGAGCTGATGGCGGCCAGCCTGCGCCAGGGGCGCACCGGGCTCGCGGCCGGCCTGCTCGGGATCCCCGAGGACACCGTGGCCGGGCAGGCGGAGCTGGCCCTCGGCTCGGTGCAGTTGGCGCTGATGTCCGGCGTCCTGGTGCAGTGGCTCATCGATCCCGGCCGTGCACCGGCCGAGCGGATGATCGCCGACGGCATCCTCGGGCTCGCCGCCCACATCACTGGCACGCCCGGAGCGGGCGCTAGCTGAACGGGGGGACGGCCGCCTCGATGAGGTGTGGCCCAGGCTCAGTGAGCGCGCGGCGCAGTTGCGCGGCGAACTCGGCCGCGGTCTCGGCGCGGCTCGCCGGGACGCCCATGCCCTCGGCCATGGCGGTGAAGTCCAGGCCGGGCCGGGACAGGTCGAGCAGGCTCTGGGCGGCCTGCCCGGCGCCCGGGGCGCCGGTGCGCTCCAGTTCCATGTTCAAGATCGCATACGAGCGGTTGCTGAAGATGACCGTGGTGATGTCCAGTTGCTCACGCGCATGGGTCCACAGCGCGGAGATCGTGTACATGGCGCTGCCGTCTGACTCCAGCGCGAGGACCTGCCGTTCCGGGCAGGCGAGCGCGGCGCCGGCCGCTAGCGGCAAGCACTGGCCGATCGCGCCGCCGGTCAGGGTGAGCCAGTCGTGCGGCGGCGCGCCCGCGGTGGCGGCGGGCAGCGCCACCCCGGAGGTGTTCGCCTCGTCGCAGACGATCGCGCCTTCCGGCAACAGCGCGCCGATGACCGCGGCCGCGCTGTGTCCGGTCAGTTCGCCGTCCGGAAGAGCCGGGCGCTCCGGCTGCCGCGGAGGTGGCGCAGCGCCCGGGGCCGTGCCGGGGGCGGCGAGATCGGCCAGCGCCGCCAGCGCGCCGTGGATGTCGTCCTCCGGACCGGCCAGCACGTGTACCCGGCAGTTGTCCGGCACCAGCGAACCGGGCTTGTCCGGGTAAGCGAAAAAGGACGCCGGGGCCCGCGCTCCGGCCAGGATCAGGTGGCGCGTGCCGTCGAGTTGCGCCGCGGCCATCTCTCCCAGGTACGCGAGCCGGTCCACCGGCGGGATGCCCGCGCCGCGCTCGTGCCGGGCCGGGAAGGTTTCGGCGAGCAACCGGGCCCCCGTGGCCCGGGCGACTCGGCTGGCCGCCGCCAGCGCGGGCCGGCGCGTCCCGGCGCCGCCGAGCAGTATCACGCAGGGCTCGCCGCTGCGGAGCACCGCCGCGACCGCACCGACCACCTCGTCCGGTACCGGCGGCCGAGGCCGCGCCGGTACCGGCGCGGCCCGCTCGGCGCCGGGGGACCAGGACACATCGGCGGGCAGGATGAGGGTAGCCACCTGACCGGGTGGGGCCATGGCCGCGGCCACCGCCTCGGCTACGTCCGCACCGATGTCGGCGCTGCGCGCGCATCGCCGGACCCATCCCGAGACCGTCCCGGCCAGCGCCTCGATGTCGGACTCCAGTGGCGTGTCGAACCGCTTGTGGTAGGTGGCGTGGTCGCCGACGATTGCCAGCAGCGGGGTCCTGGCACGGCGCGCGTTGTGCAGGTTGGCCAGCCCGTTGGCCAGGCCAGGCCCCAAGTGCACCAGCACCGCCGCGGGCCGGTCCGCCATCCGCCCGTAACCGTCGGCCGCACCGGTCGCCGCCCCCTCGAACAGGCACAGCACCCCGCGCATCCCCGGGACCTCGTCCAGCGCCGCGACCGTGTGCATCTCCGAGGTCCCCGGGTTGGCGAAGCACATGCTGACGCCGGAACCGGTCAGCGTATGGAGCATCGCCTCAGCGCCGTTCATCTGCCCTCCTCGGCGAGTCACCCGACCGCGAACACGGCGCTTGCCTTGGCCACCGGCTTGCCGCCCGCGTCAACCCGGCCGTCGGCGAAGGCCAGCCGGCGGCCGACCCGGGCCACGGTCGCGCTCGCCTCGAGCCAGTCGCCGTTCTGGGCGGCCGCCACGTAGTCCACGGTCAGGCTGACCGTGACCAGGCTAGGGTGCTCGGTGAGCGCGCCGCAGTTGCGCCCGCAGACCACGTCGAGCAGCGCCGCCAGGATCGCGCCGTGGACGAAGCCGCGGGTGTTGCAGTGCTCGGTGCGGGCGCGCAGGCCCAGCAAGATGCCGCGCTCCCCGGTCATGGTGTAGACCGGCCCGATCATGTCGAGGAAGGGACTGGTCCGTCGCGAGGGCTCGAAGCCAGCCGGGACCTCGCTCATGGCCTCCCTCGCCGTGCCGCGTGCCTGCGAGGCTAACCCTAGAGCAAGGGCCGCAGGCGGTCCGGTCAGGGCCGCAGACGATCAGGTCAGGGCCGCAGACGATCAGGTCAGCGGTAGCTGCCGGGCGCTGCCACACCGGCGTAGTAGAGGCAGTGGGCACGGGTGTAGCTGCGGTGATAGGCCAGGCCGCCGCCTGGCCGTTGCTCGCGGATCTCGGCTTGGCGGGCCTGGCCCCGGCAGGACGGGCCGCGAGGCCCGCCCTACCGGGGTGCACGGTGCAGGTCAGCCGCCACTGGCCTCATCCCGCCGTGAGACTCAGCCGCCGTTGAACGGGGCAACCAGGGGGTTCATGCTGGAGTACAGCCCGGCCGGGTTCGGGTACCAGATCCAGAAGTGCATCGTGTACAGCAGCGGGTGCCAGAAGGAGAACGCTGCTCCGGTGCCCGGTGCGGTCGTCGGACAGTCATTCTGGCTCGGCTCCGGGACGAACGTGCCGTCCACGTACTGACAGGCTGCCGGGAAGGTGCCGAACGTGGCGTTCGGCAGCGGCAGGTTCTTTGGACTGCTGGTGAAGACCCACTCCAGGGCGCCAAGCTGCCACTTGTTGCCGGTGTGCTCGTAGACCAGGATCTGCGGCTTGGTGAGGTCGAATCCACTGAGGTTCTTCATGTTCACGAAGTGGAACCCCATGCCGGGGATCTCCTTCGTGAGGATCTGGTAGCCGTCGGCCTTGGCCGCGGCCAGGTTGGTTGCGTACTTCGCGGTCGCCACGCGGGCCGCGGCGATGTCCTTGGTCAGCGCCGCGTTCCCGGTGCCGCTCATCCCGGCCATGCCCTTCGCCTGCGACGACTGGCCCCAGGCCGGGACCAGCGCCCACAGGCCGGCCGTCAGCACCAGCGCGGTGACGCCAGCGAGCCGCATCATTCGTGTCTTTTGCATTGTCATTTCCCCCTAGGACCCTTCCTGGACCCGGTAGATGTGGTCGGCGACGAGACCGTGCGCCTCCCGGTGAACGTTGGCCGCGGCCTCCGCCGACGGCGCCTCGACCAGGCAGAACACTCGCCCGGCGCCTTCGTCGACCCAGTACCTGAGGTACCGCACGTCGTAAGCCGCCTGCGCTTGCAGATCGGCGAGGTGAGCTTTGGCGACGTCGTCCATCGACACGCCGCCGTCGAACTCGTGGAGATCCATGAAGAGCGGCACTGGCGACCTCCCTTTCAGTCGTCGGAAATGTCTCCACGACCGTAAGGTGGCCAGGTCAACGGGCTCATCGGGGAAACTGCCCGACTTACAGGCAGCGGTTGCCCAGATTAAGGGGAGGAGTACCTATATTGGCTGCGCCGCCCGCCGCAGCAACCGGTGCGCGCGCCACGGGCCAGCTCGCCCGCGGTCCGGCCCGATGCCCCGGCGGTCAGGATCCGATGCCCATCCGCGCGGCCTCCCGGGCCGCCGCGGTCCGCGACGAGACGCCGATCTTGGACAGCACCGCGGAGACGTGGTGGTGCACGGTCCGCTCGGAGATGAACAGCCGTTCCGAGATCTCCCGGTCCGGCAGGCCGACGGCCAGCAACGCCAGGACCTCCTGCTCACGCGGGGTCAGTCCGGCCGGCGCGGCCCGGGTGGCGGCCCGCGGCCCGCGCGGGATGGCCTTCACGCCCAGTTCTTTCATCCGCCGCCGGACCGCGGTGGCGGCCGCGGTGGCGCCCAGCTCCTCGAGCCCGGCGAGCGCTTCCCTGAGCCCGGCCTCGTCGGACGACCACGCCATGGCCAGTGCGGCGTCGTAGGGCCGGCCGATGCTCCGCCACGCGGCGGCCGCGCCGCGATGGTCGCCGGCGGCCTCCAGCGCGTGCGGCGCCGGGAGACCGGGCGGGCCGGACCGCACGCCGAGCCGCAGCCGCCAGATGGCCAGCGACCCGGACGTCCACGGGTCGATCCGGTCGGCCGTCCGGTCATAGCCCATCCCGGCCTCGGCGCCCGCGAGGTCTGGGCTGCCCTCCAGCCACCTCAGCTCTGCGCGCGCCGCCCGCACCGGCGCGATCCACGACGGCTCGCCCACCCCCTCGGCGTACTCGAGCGCCCGGTCTAGCACCTCCCACGCCCCGTCCTCGCCGCGGCGCCCCCGGATACCCCCCAGCGTGATGAGCGGGTTGAGCTGGTTGACCGGCGAGATGCCCGGGCTGCCCAGCATCTGCGTGCAGATCTCTACGGCTTCGTCCCACCGTCCCAGGAAGAGCAGCTCGCGGGATCGCCAGCCGTTGATGCACATGGTGAAGACACCCAGTTCGCTGCCCTCGCAGTAGGCGAGGCCCTCGGCGTAGTAGCGGTCCGCGTCCGGGAACCGGTGCAGCTTCGTGGCGGCCTCCATCAGGCTGCTGTACGCCCGGCCGACTGCCTCCGGCAGGTCCGCCTGCAGCGCGATCCGAAGGCTTTCCGCCATCTCGGGCATCCCGCCCTGGCCGACCTCGACGAGGTACAGACCGGCCGCGTTCAGCACATAAGCCGTCACATCGGGGTGGCCGAGCCTCTCGCCGATGTCCCGCGGCCGCGTTGCTGCTCACCGGTCCAACAGTGAGTACTCGGTCGCCGCCCCCTCGTGCAGGGCCGCCAGCGCCGGCTTGCCGGGATCTTTTGAAGAACGCAACGCCCGTTCATACTGTGCCGCCGCCTCGCGGTGTGCCCCAGGGCGGCCGAACGCACGGCTGCTTCCGGGGCGTGCCGCAGCACCGCCTGCTCATCGCCCGCGCCCTCGGCGTGGTGGGCCAGCAGCGCGGGGTCCGCGTCGCCGCGTTCTTCCAGCGCGGCCAGCAGCCTTGTGTGCAGTTCGGTCTTGCGGTGCGGCGTGATCCCAGCTTCCACGGCCATCCGGACAAGCTCGTGCCGGAACCGCAGCCCGGTCCCGTCGGGGATGAGGGTCCCGGTCGCGATGCACTCGTCGGTGGACGTCTGCGCGTCCGCCAGGAGCCAGGCCAGCAGGGACGGTTCTACGCGAGCTCCGATGACCGCCGCGGACTCCACCGCCCGCCGGGTGCCTGCGCTCGCCCGGGCGAGCCCGCACCGCATCGTCCGCCGCGTAGCGGCCCTGGATACCCCCAGCGTGACGAGCGGGTTGCGCGGTTGACCGGCGAGATCCCGGCTGGCCAGCATCAGCGCGCAGATCTCGACCGGCTTCGTCCCAGCCGTCCCAGGAACGAGCAGCTCGCGGGATCGCCAGCCGTTGATGCACACGGTGAAGACAACCAGTTCGCTGCCCTCGCGGTAGGCGAGGCCCTCGGCGTAGTAGCGGTCCGCGTCCGGGGACGGAGCAGCTTCGTGGCGGCCTCCATCAGGCTGCTGTACGCCCGGCCGACTGCCTCCGGCAGGCTCCGCTGGTACTCATCCAGGTCTTCCGCCATCTCGGGCATCCCGCCCTGGCCGACCTCGACGAGGTACAGACCGGCCGCGTTCAGCACATAGCCGTCACATCGGGGTGGCCGAGCCTCTGCCGATGTCCGCGGCAATTTGCCCGCCCATTACTAAAGGAAGCCTCCCGAATCCGAGAATGCTGCCGGGGAATCCAGCAATATGGGAAATGCGGGGTCAAGGCCCGGCGTGTCGCCGGATGCCGTGCGGGCCGGCCGGGAACCGCCACCTACGGGACCCGCCGGGGATGCTCAGGCCACCCGGGCACCCCGCGCTGATCAAGCGCCGGGGCGCCTGACCTGAACCGCCGTCCAGGAACACAACAGTCTCTACCCCGGTACATGCGGACGGGTCTACAGTCGGCGATGAAGCATCATTCATCACAGTGGTCTCGCAGTGGAGAGTGGTCGTGAAAATTAGGAGCAGAGTCGCTGCTGTCGGATTCTCCGCGGCCCTCGTGGTCGCCGGGCTGGCCTGGCCAGCCGCCTCCATGGCCGCGTCGCAGACGTGCGGTGGCACCGGGTCGGTGACGACCGTGAAGGGCACATTGCCCGATGGGGCAGCCTTTTTGATCCAGTGCCCGAATGGCGCCTGGAACGGCACGCTTTTCCTGTACAGCCACGGCTACGTGGCGCCCGGCCAACCGAACCCCGCACAAGATGTCGGTGACCAGGTCACCGGCGCCTGGCTGCTCAGCCACGGCTTCGCCCTTGCCGGCTCGTCCTACGCCACTACCGGGTGGGCCATCCAGCAGGCGCTGCCCGACCAGATCAGCACGCTGGACACGTTCGACAGCACCTACACGACACCGACCCGGACCATCGCGTGGGGTCACTCTCTCGGCGGCATCATCACCGCCGGGCTCATCCAGCAGTTCCCCGGCCGGTTCGCCGCCGCGCTGCCCATGTGCGGGGTGCTGTCCGGCGGCGTGGCCACCTGGAACACCGCCTTGGACGCCGCGTTCGCGTTCCAGCAGCTCCTCGACCCCTCGGTGGCCATAGTGCACATCACCGACCCGGCCGGGAATCTGAACGGGGCGGAGGCGGCCGCCGCCAGCGCGCAGCAGACCAGCCAGGGCCGGGCCCGGCTGGCCCTGGCCGCGGCGCTTGGCGATACTCCCGGCTGGTTCACGCCGACTTCCCCCGAGCCCGCGCCCCGCGACTTCGCTGCGCAGGAAGCCAACCAGTACCTGTGGTTCAGCCAGGTGGACGGCCCGTTCATCTTCGCGCTGCGAGCCGAGCTTGAGGCGCGGGCCGGCGGAAACCCGTCCTGGAACACCGGCGTGAACTACGCCACCCAGCTCGCGAAGTCGGTCGACATGCGCGAGGTGGTCGCGCTGTACAAGGCGGCCGGGCTCAGCCTGAGGGCCGACTTGGCGATGCTCAACAACGCCACCCGGATCAGCGCCGACCCGGGCGCGGTGCAGTACCTGACCCAGAACATCGCGTTCAACGGCCAGATCAGCATCCCGGTGCTGACCATGCACACCACCGGTGACGGCCTGGTGGTGCCGGAGAACGAGTCGGCCTACCGCAGCGTGGTACGCAGCGCCGGCAACCAGCCGCTGCTCCGGCAGATCTACGTGCACCGCGCGGGCCACTGCGCGTTCACCCCGGCGGAGACCATCACCGCCGCGCGCACGCTGCTGCACCGCCTCGACACCGGTCTCTGGACCGGGCTCACGCCCGGCATGCTGAACGCCAACGCCGCCGCGCTTGGCTCGGAGTTCAACATCTTCTCCGTCAACAACCAGGTCGTGCCCACGCCCCCGGCCTTCATCAACTTCCATCCCGCGCCGTACCTGCGGCCGTTCACCACCCCGTAACTCCGCTCCGGGCGGATCAGCCGGCTGGACCGGTGCGCCTATGACCCGCGCAGGCCGCGGGTCATAGGCGCCGCCTCAGGCTGGGGGCCAGGCGGCTACTGAGGTTCCAGCGGCGGGCGCCGGTCCGCCCACGGTGCGGCCTGTTCCACCTGGCTGGCCACCCGGATGAGCAGGTCCTCCCGGCCGTAGGCCGCGACCAGCTGCACGCCGACCGGCAGGCCCCCATGTGTCCAGTGCAGCGGGAGGCTCGCCGCAGGCTGGCCGGTCGCGTTGAACTGCGCGGTGTAGGGCATGAAGCTGGCGATCCGCAGGCCCTCCTGCTTAGGCCCGGCCGCGGTGAACCAGCCAAGCTCCGGCGGCGCGGCAGCAGCGGTGGGCGTGACGAGCAGGTCGTGCTCGGCCCACCAGTCCGCCATGCGCCGCGCCCACCTCCCCAGCCATTGCCTGGCCTGCAGGTACGCCACCGCGGTCAGCGCTTGCCCGGTCCGCCGGTAGTGCGCGTTCCGCGGCTCGATCTCCGTATCGGCGATCGGCCGGCCGAGCACCCCCTCGAACGCCTGGAACAGCGTTTCGGTGTCGGCGGCGATGATCTTGTTGAAGCACCTGGCGAACCCGGGGTCGAACATGGCCGCGGGCCCGGACTCCTCGACGTGGTGGCCCAGCGACTCCAGCAGCCGCCCCGCGCTGGCCACCGCCGCCCGGCACTCCGGATCGTCGGAGTACATCTCGCCGTCCGGCCGGTCCACCAGCCCGATCCGCAGCCGTCCCGGGCTGGCGCCCACCTCCTGGCTGAGCGGGCGCGGCAGCGGCGGCGGGTAGTACGGCTCACCGGGCGCCCGCGCGCTGATCACGTCCAGCACGGCGGCGGCGTCGCGGACTGTCCTGGTCACGGCGCCGTCTATGTGGCTACCGGCCCACGACTCGCCGGCCAGCGGGCCCTGGCTCACCCGCCCCCGGGTCGGCTTGAGCCCCACCAGCCCGCACTCACTGGCCGGGATGCGGATCGACCCGCCGCCGTCGCCGGCGTGCGCCACCGCGACCATGCCGCTGGCCACCGCGGCCGCCGAACCACCCGACGAGCCGCCGGTGGAACGCCCCGTATGCCACGGGTTGCGTGCGGGCGGAAAGCTCAGCGCCTCGGTGGTCACCGTGGTGCCCAGTTCGGGCACGTTGGTGCGGCCCAGGGGGATGAAGCCGGCCGCCAGGAACTGCCCGGCGAGATACGAGGTCACCGGCCAGGCCACGTCGTTCAGCGGCCCGAGCCCGAAGGCGGTCACCTCACCGGCCACGAGGCAGCCGAGATCCTTGAGCAGAATCGGCACGCCGCGGAACGGGCCGTCGGGCAGGGTGCCCGCCGCCTGCGCCCGCGCCTGGTCGAACCGGGTCCGGATCACCGCGTCCAGCCGCGGGTTCAGCGCCTCGATCCGGCCGATCGCCGCGTCCACCAGTTCGGCCGGGCTGGCCTCGCCGCGGCGGACGAGATCAGCCTGGGCGGTGGCGTCAAGCCAGGTCATATCGGTCACGGAAGGAACGGTACCGTTCCGGCTCCAGCCATGGTTCTGCGCGGCCGCTACAGTGACGGCGTGCGAGGAGGACCAGATGAACTCACCGCAGCGCGGACCCGGCGAGAAGAGCACGCTGGCCCAGCCAAACGACACGTCCGGCGGTGCCCTGGGCGCACGGCTCGTGGGGACCGAGGCATTCCACGGCCGGGATCCGGACACGGCGGCGCTCTCCTGTATCAGCCGGGCCACCCCGACCAAGTGCCAGGCACGCACCAGGTTGTACCGAGACGGGCGGCTCGAACTCGAGGGCTTCCCGGTCGCCGATATCAGCGACTACATAACTGACAAGGCCGTCACGGTCTGGCTCGACCTGCGCGATCCCGACCAGGAGGACCTGGGGGTGCTGAGCGAGGAATTCGGCCTGCACCCGTTGGCCGTCGAGGACGCCGGCAGCGAGCGGCAGCGCCCCAAGCTCGACCGATACCGTACCCACCTGTTCTTGACCGCCTACGCGGTGAAGCTGGACACCGGCACCGGCCAGTTGGCCGCCAGCGAAGTTGACGCCTTCATCACCGACCGGGCGCTGATCACGATCCGCAAGGACGACGGCCTGGACATCGGCGCGGTCGTGGAGCGCTGGGACGCCGACTCCGACCTGGCCAAGTTTGGCGTCGGCTACCTGCTGCACGGGCTGCTCGACTACATCGTGGACGGTCACTTCGAAGCGGTGCAGAGCCTGGACGAGGCCGTCGAATCGCTGGAGGACGACCTGTTTGCGGACGCCCCCATGAGCATGCAGGTGCAGCGCCACAGCTTCGAGCTGCGCAAGAGCCTGGTGCTGCTCCGGCGGATCGTGATCCCGATGCGCGAGGTCGTGAACTCGCTGATGCGGCGGGATCTGCACATCGTGGCCGACGACATGACGCCCTACTACCAGGACGTCTACGACCATGTGCTGCGCGCGGCGGACTGGACCGACAGCCTGCGGGACCTGGTGACGACGATCCGGGAGACGAACCTCACTATTCAGGGCAACCGGCTGGGCACCATCACCAAGAAGGTCACCAGCTGGGCGGCGATCATCGCGGTGCCGACGCTCGTGACCGGGTTCTACGGGATGAACGTGCCCTACCCCGGGTTCAGCGAAAAGGCCGGCCTCTACGCCTCGGCCGCCATCATGATCGCGGGCGTTGTCCTGCTCTACCTCGTCTTCAGGCGCAAAGACTGGCTTTAACGCGGGCGGCCGCAGCCCGGACCGGGGGCTCAGCCGTGCCGCAGGCTCGCGGCCCACACGGCGACGGTGGTGACCTCCGCCTGCCGGGGGAACACCTTGCCCAGCAGCACCTGGTGCACCTCGGGATCGGCGTCCAGGCAGCCGTCGGCCAGCACGGTGAGGCGGTAGTCCAGGTCGGCGGCCTGGCGCAGGGTGGACAGCACCACGCCGCTGGTGGCGATCCCGGCCAGCACCAGGTGATCGATGCCCCGGGCGCGCAGCAGCACGTCCAGGTCGCTGCCGGCGAAGGCGGAGACCCGGCGCTTGATGACCACCGCCTCGCCGGGCGCCGGGGCGACCGCGCCGGGGATGCGGATGCCGGGGTCGTCGTCGGTGAACCGGCTGGTGCCCGCGATCGCAGCGAAGCTCTTGTTCCGGTCACTGACCTCCGGGTATCCGCGCCGGAACCCGATCGTCACGTAGCCGACCATGACGTCCGCGGCCCGGGCGGCCGCGATCGCGGTGGCCAGCCGCCCCAGGTAGCCGTCGCCGTCGCCGGCGAAGCGCTCCACAATGCCCTGTTGCACGTCCATGATCAGCAAGGCCGTCGATGTCATGCCGCCCCTTTCTGTGATCCCGGGAACAGCCTGCCAGACCACCCGTCGCGCCAGCCGCGCCAGGATCTGCTCGGATGAGGTGACGGTTTCGCCGGATCAATCTCCATGTGATCAAGGAGACTGCACGACATGCCTTCGGTAACCGAGCTGGAGAGGTGCTCCGGCCCCGCGACGACACCCAGCATCGGGGGCAGCTCCCCGGTATCACCGCGCCGGCGTGAACGGACACGACGTGAGCGCCTGCTCGCGCGAGCACCACCAGGTGGACCGTCCGCCGACTATTCCATGCGCCATCGGGGCGCCGTCCCTCGGGCAAATGCCGCCTGGGTGGCGGGCCGCGATGATGTCGCCGGTGTGCGCACCGCCCTTGGCGACGGCCGACTCCAGCACCGACTTCAGCGCGCGATAGAGGCGATTGACCTGCGCCGGGGAGAGGCTATCGACCCGCGCCAGGGGTGACACCCTCGCCTGCCAGAGAATTTCGTCGGCCAGCAGGTTGCCGACGCCAGCGATCTTGGACTGGTCGAGCAGCCGCGCCTTGATCGCGATCGTCCCCTTCGTGATGACCGCACGGAACTCCGCCGGCGTGACCTGCATGGCATCCGGCCCAAGCGCTCCGATGTTGGGGTTGAGCCGGACCCGCCCCAATCGGCGCGGGTCGAGCAGCACAAGGCTGCCGCCGTCCGCGAACGTGAGGGTGAATCGGCGCCACTCCGCCTTGGGGTGCCTTGGGTAATAGCGGGGCGGATCGCCAGCCTCGGTCACTGTGCCGTCCGGGGCGGTGACGACGATGCGGCCGGTCATACCCAGATGGATGCCGAGCTCGGGACCGCCGGGCGTGGCCAGGCCGCCGGTCCCGGAGGTGTCGAGCCATATGGTCTTGCCGCGCCGGTGCGCGGCGGTGAGGCAACGTCCGATCAGCGTGCTCTGTAGCTCCCTCGGGGGGTGCGGCCGGGTCACGTAGGTGTCGGAATCGTCGACATCCACGATGCGCCGGTACAGGGCCCGGTCAGCGATCAGGCTGCGGGCGGCCTCAACCTCGGGAAGCTCTGGCATTCACCCGTTTTACCGGCCCGGTGGGCCCGGCGCATCACAACAACAGCTCCAAGGCGCCAATGCGGGCCGGTCGGGGTGTCCGGTCGCTGCGTTAGCTGGCTGGGGTGCACGACCTGGCTTGCGGGCGGGAACCTGGAATCCGCACCGCGTTCCACTGGCCACGGTGATCTACCCAGGCCGGGCGGGCGGGCCCGGCGGCGTGGACGGGCTGGGCTGCACGGGCGGCTCGGTGGCGCCGAGCACGGCCTGCTGAGATATCTCATTGCTTTCCCTGACGTAGTCAGCGAGCCCGTCGAAGAGGGGGCGGACCAGGCCGGTGGGACCCAGGTCGCCGATGTCGCGCCGCCGCAGGCCGGCCAGGCCGGCCGTGCCCAGCGCCAGCGCGATCCCGCACAGCCACAGCAGCGGCCCGGCCGACACCGCCCCGCCCGGCAGCTTGGGCGTCTGGGTGAACGGCGAGATGCCTATCATCCAGGCCGGCCACTGCAGCGGCGGACCGAACACCGCGATGACGACCACCAGCGCCATCATGGTCCACGCCAGTGCGACGGACTCCCACGGCAGCAGGCCGAACAGCAAGACAGCCACCGCCGCGAGCACCATGGCCGCCGGCAGCCGGGCCAGCGCGGCGCCGAGCAGTCTCGGCACCTGCGTGCTCACCGACCCGGTGGGGATGCCGTAGCCAAGGCCGGCTGACAGGCCGGCCGCTACCAGCAGCAGGCAGGCGCCGCCCACCGCGACGGAGATATGGCTGAGCGCCCACCGGATCCGCCCGGTGGCGGCCGCCAGCACGGGGTCGGCCAGGTTCCCCGTCTCCTCGGTCCGCAGCCGGAGCACCGTAGATATCGCGTACGCGGCGGCGGCGAGACCCGCAAGCATCATGAGCGCGGACAGGTAGGCGTTGATGACCGTGGCCTGGTAGCCGACACGGAGGAGGTAACGCTTCAGCAAGGCACTGCCGCCGAGAATCGAGCCGGCCCCCGGGTGCCCGCGCCGGATGCGGCGAAGGCGAAGACGAACGCGGCCAGCCATGCGGCGAGCATGAGCCGCTGCCCCCGCCACGCCAGGCCGAATGGACCGCGGAGGAGACCGGAGGCGGCCGGCCGTCCCGGCCGGTCCGGCAGCAGCCCTGCGCCCTGGTCACGCCAGGCGGCGAGCGCGAACGCGGCTGCTATCAGAGCGGCGGACACCGCCAGTGGCAGAAGCAGCACCCACCACTGCTCACCGCCTGAGCCGAATGAACGGGTGAACTCCACCCAGCCCAATGGCGACAACCAGGACAACCACGACGCACCCGCCGGGCCCGAGTCGCCCACCGCGCGCAGGACGAAGGCGGCGCCCAGCGCCCCGATCGCGATGCCGCGAGCGCCCCGCGCGGTCACGGCGATCTGGGCACCGACGGCGGCAACCCCGGCGAACACCAGACCGCACCCGCTGATGGCCAGCGCCAGCGCGGCCGAGCCCGCCAGCGGCAACTTCAGGACAGGCAGCCACAGGAACGTCAGCAGGGCCAGCGCCACGTTAGCCGTCACGGCCGCGATCAGCGCCGCGGTGAGCGGCGCCTGCCGCCCCACCACGGCCGAGCCGACAAGTTCGAGCCGGCCGGCTTCCTCATCGGCCCTGGTGTGCCGGACCACGATGAAGGTCGTCAGCAAGACCGCGCAGGCCGGCCCCCACACACCCCACCGCGCGGCGAGGAAGGCGCCGACCGAGGTGCCGTTCAGCCGGCCCAGCAGGAACCGCAGCGCTGGGTTCTCGCCTGCCCGCGCTGCCACCGCCAGCCTGCTGGCGGCGGTGGGGTACAGCACCCGGAGATCGCGGGCTGTGATCGCTAGCAGCGCGGCGATCCCGAAGACGCACACGGGCAGCATGACGATGTCCCGGCGGAAGGCGAGCTTGGCGAGCCGCCCGGTGCCAGCGAAGCCGGTCATCACTCGCCTCCGGGGGCGGACCGCTCCGGCGAGTAGTGGCGGAGGAAGAGCTCTTCGAGGGCCGGAGGCCGGCAGGTCAGCGAGCGGATGCCGGCCTGGTGCAGCCGGCCGACCACCTCATCAAGAGCGGCGCTATCCACCTGGCAGCGCACCGTGGTTCCCGTGCCAGTCAACTCATGCACACCCGGCATCCCGTCGAGCGCGGCCGGCGCGGCGAGTTCGGCCTCGACCGAGATCCTGGTCAGGTGCCGCATCTCCGCGAGCGTGCCGGTCTCCACCGTCTTGCCCTGGCGGATGATCGTCACCCGGTCGGCCAGCGCCTCGGCCTCGGCCAGGAGGTGACTGGACAACAGGATCGTGCGGCCCTCGCGCCGCTCGTCGTTGACGCACTCGCGGAAGGTGGCCTCCATCAGCGGATCCAGTCCTGCCGTCGGCTCGTCGAGCAGCAGCAGCTCGGCCCGGCTGGCCAGCGCCGCGACCAGCGCGACCTTCTGCCGGTTGCCACGGGAGTAGGCCCGCGCCCTCTTGGTGGTGTCCAGGTCGAACCGCTCGGTCAGCGCCCGCCGCCGGCCGGTCTCGATGCCGCCGCGCAGGTCGCCCAGCAGGTCGATGATCTCCCCGCCGGTCAGGCTCGGCCATAGCGTCACGTCGCCCGGAACATACGCCAGCCGCCGGTGCAGCTCGACAGCGTCATGCCACGGATCGCCGCCGAGCAGGCTGACCTCGCCGCCGTCCTTGCGCAACAGGCCAAGCAGGATGCGGATGGTCGTCGTCTTGCCGGCGCCGTTCGGCCCGAGGAAGGCATGCACCTCGCCGGTGCGCACTTCGAGATCGAGCCCGTCGAGCGCGACCGCGCGCCCATATCGCTTGGTCAGCCCGGCCGCGCTTAAGGCCACCTCGCCCATACAGCCGTTATACCGCTAACCCGCCCGCCTCCCGGCGCCCATTCTCGCGGGTCTTGACTTTCCGGCAGCTGCCCGCCCGCACCGTTGAGTCCGCACCATGCCCTGCAGCGCTGGCTTCAACGTTTCGACAACCTGCTGGCCAACGTAGTGACAAGGCCAGGGCCCGACAATCGCCGACAGACGGGGCAGCCGATGGCCTACCAGGTGACCCCCTGGCGCCGGAGGCGCGAAACTCGCGACGAGAACGAGCAGGAGGAGCCGTGGTATCCAGCAACGTCGAGACCTACCGCGCCGGTCACGAGGCCTTCAACCAGAGGGACTTCGAGGCCATGACCAGTTACTACGCCGACAGCATCGCCTGGACCGATCACTCGCTGGGCCGGACGTTCAGCACGCCCCAGGAATTCAAAGACGAGTTCCTGGCCGGGTGGGTCGTGTCGTCTTCTGACATCAGGATCACCGGCCCCCGCTACATCGATGCTGGCCTCACGGTGCTCTGCGCCTTCACCGTTATGGGCACCCACGACGGGCCGCTTGGACCGTTCGCCGCCACCGGCAAGAAGTTTGCGTTGCCGTTGTGCGAGATGTGGCACTTCGACTCCGGCGGGCGGGTCGTCGGTGGGGACCTCTACTACGACCAGGTCTCGCTGCTCACGCAGTTGGGCCTGATGCCGCAGCCGTCCGGCGTCTAGGCGGTGGCTGGCCTGGAAGGTTCATCGAGCGGCTGGCCGCGCAGCAGGCGGACATACAGCGCCTGGGTTTCCGGGGACGGCGACACTCCCAGCTCCTCGCGCAGCAACTGGCGCAGCTGGCCGTAGACGCCCAGCGCGGCCGCGGGATCTCCGCGCGCTGTGAGGGCCCGCATCAACAGCCGGTGCCCGGTCTCGGCCAGCGGAGCGTGCGCCAGCAGTCGGCGTGCCGCGCGCTCTGCGGCCGGCAGCTCGGTGCCCCCGATGCCGAGGCACGCCTCGGCGTAACAAGCAAGGGCTCGTTCGTAGATCACGTCCAGTTGCTGGCGCCGCTCGTCGATCCAGGGCGCCTCGAACTCCGCAAGGAACCGGCGGTGCGAGACGTACTGGGCGGTGAGCGCGGCCGGCCAGGCGCGGCGCCAGTCCCGCAGCGCCACCGCGGACTCGGCCGAGTGCAAGGAAGTGGTGGCCGTTTCGAGGTCCACTGCCGAGTCCGCTGGCAGCACCAGTTGCAGGGTGCGCCGGCCCCGGATCTCGGTGGGCCCGAGGAGCGGGCGGGACTTCGACAGCAGCACCGTCAGCGTGCCGGCGGCTCCGGTGCCGCCAGCCGGCCAAAGGGCATCGAGCAGGACCGCGCGCTCGACTGGTTGCGCACGGTGTGCGGCAAGGTACGCGACCAGTAGCCGGCCTTGCCGTCCGGGAAGCCGCGACTCGGCCGGCTGCCCGTCGATCACGACGGCGAATCGCCCGCACAGCTGGATCCGTACCATGTCCCCAAAGCGTTCGTTACGTCTCGGCAATCTATCGGTCAAGATAGTGACAAGGCTTGGACCCGGCAAACGTCGGCGGAAGGGGCATCCGGTGGCCAGCCAGGTGATCTGCGAATGCGGGTACGTCATGCGTGACGACGACGAGGACCGAGTTGTGGCGCTGGTCCGCAACCACATCCGCACGGACCACCCGGAAATGCTCCACATGGCGACCCCGGAGATGATCCGGACCTGGATCGAGATCACCCCATAAAAGCGATCATCGGGCAGGCTCCCGGCCAGCCCGTGCGGCCAGCGGCGCTACGGTACCGCTATGGCGACTCTGGAGGACGCCGCCCGCATGGCCGCGGCCCTGCCCGAGGTCACCGAGGGCGAAAGCCGCGGCAACCGCACCTGGGCCGTCGGGGGCAAGGCGTTCGCCTGGGAACGGCCGTTCAGCAAGGCGGATATCCGGCGGTTCGGCGACGAAACCCCGCCGGACGGGCCGATCCTGGCGGTCCGCGTCGGGGATCTCGGCGAGAAGGAGGCCGTGCTCGCCGCCAACCTGGATGCCTTCTTCACGATCCCGCACTTCGACGGTTATGCTGCCGTGCTCGTCCAGTTGCGGAAGGCGTCCACGGCCGCCTTGCGCGAGGCGATCATCGACGGCTGGCTGGCCTGCGCCCCGGCCAAGCTCGCCAACGAGTACCTGCACCGGTAACCGGGATCAGACTGCCGCGCTGTCGGCGCGGCGGGCACGCCGAAGGGAGGCTGGCGATGCCAGCAGATAGCCTGCGCCCCCGCCCGCTGGGCTCGTCGGGCATGACGGTCTCGGCCATGTCGCTCGGCTCCTGGCGCACGTTCGAGCATCTCCCGCCGGAGACCGGCGCCGCGATCTTGGCGGCGGCCAGGGACGAGGGCATCAACTTCTTCGACGACGCCCGCTACAACGACGAAACCGGCCGGGCGCCGCTGCCGACGGGGTATTCCGAGGTGCTGTTCGGGGAGCTGTTCCGCAGCGCGGGCGTGCGCCGGGACGAGGTGATTGTCGCCAACAAGCTGTGGTGGGAGTTCTGGCCAGAGCAGAGCGCCGCCGCGGAACTGGACGGCTCCCTGGCTCGCATGGGCTTCAACCACGTGGACCTCATCTACGCGAACCCGCCGCCCGACGGTCTCGCCGTCGCCGACATGGTGGCCGCCGTGGGCGGGCTGCTTGGCTCGGGGAAGGCACGGGCGTGGGCGGTGGTCAACTGGCAGGCAGGCCCGCTCGCCGAGGCGGTGGCGGCGGCCGCCGCCCTGGGCGTGGCGCCGCCGTGCGCCGCGCAGTTGCCCTACAGCCTGGTGTGGCGCACCTGGGTGGAGGGTGCCGAGATGACAAGAGCCCTGCACGCGGCGGGCGCGGGTGTGGTCGCCTCGTTCTGCCTGGAAGGCGGGGTGCTCAGCGGAAAGTATCAGTCCGGCGCCGCGTCCGGGCGGGCCGCCGCGACGCTGGATGACCCGCGGGCCGCTCCGGCCATCGCCGCGGCCGCCGACCTCGCCAGCCTGGCCGCCTCGCTGGGTGTCACCGCCGCCGCGCTCGCGCTGGCCTTCCCGTTCACCAACCCCGGCGTCACCAGCGTGCTGCTCGGTGCGACCAGCCCCGAGCAGCTCCGGGCCAACTGCGCCGCGGCCGGCCTGCTGGACCGGCTGAGCCCCAGCGACATCACCCGGCTACGCCAGATCGGCGCGGCGTAGCCGCCGCAGGCCCGCGTCACCAGGTCAGGCCGGTCCGGCCCACAGGGAGGAACACGCCAAATGGCCACGACGGGCGACATCTCCTGGGAGAGCCCGCAGGGGATCTTCAACCTGTGGGTAGCGGCGATCCTCACCAGCGGTGGCGAGATCCTGCTGTGCACCATCGATGGCCTGGCCCGCTGCGGCACCTGGTCCTGGATCAGGAGGACGGATGACCGGCGCAAGGCTGGGCTACCAGACCAGCTGGGCCCGGTGCGCAGCGCGCTCTGCAATTCCTACCGCCTCGCGCTTTTCCTCGCCCACCAGCACATCGGCTTCCGCCGAGGGCGCCGGGGGAGCGGCCAGGGCCCGCGGGGCGCGCCTGGACCGGCGCAACACCGACCGGCAGCCGTTCACCACCGAGACGCGCAGGTAGCCAAGCACGTTGGCGTCGTCGGGCAGCCGGTCCCAGGCACGGAACAGGCCGTAGAACGCCTCCTGAACCACGTCTTCTGCGGCATGCCGGTCACCAAGCATGAGAAACGCGAGCCGGGTCAGGCCGAGCGCGTGGCCCCGGTACAGCGCGGTCACCGCGTGACTGGCCGCCGTGTTCGCGGTGCCCGCGCCGCCCTCCGCGGGGCGGCCGGCCGCGCCCGCTGCCGGGCGCAGCCCCGGGGACCGGTGGAGTCAGGCAGGTGCGCGACGTCGCCTTCCACATAACTACCAACGCTGGCGCGGGCCCGGGATTGCCTCCGCGCGGCGTTCGTTCACCGCGGTCACCAGCGCCGCGACCACTTCGTCGGTGACGCCGAGCCCGGGGAAGGCGGCGAGCGTGCCCAGCGGCATGTTCCCGATGATGGCGAGCAGTTCCTCGCTGCCGAGGATGCCGGCTGGCCTGCCGTCCGGGCCGGTGCCCAAGGCGTCGCGCAGCGCCTGCCCGCCGACCGGGTCGCCGAGCCATTCGGCCAGCGTCGAGGCGCCGGACAGCGGGACCGCGGGCGGGGTGGCCTCGATCGTGATGTCTTGGGCCAGCCGGATGTCACGGGAGGAGGCGCCCACGCTGATGCGGAACTCTCCCCGCTCCAGCACCCACCGCCGGTGCACCGCCGACCAGTAGGACAGGTCGCGGGCGGTGAGGACGAACGCGACCTGCCGCTTCGCCCCGGGCGCCAGGCCGATCTTGGCGAACGCCTTCAGCTCCCGCGGCGGCCGGGCCACCGCCGCGGCCGGGTCGCCGACGTAGACCTGGACGACCTCCTGCCCGGTGCGGCTGCCGGTGTTCGTGATCGTGCAGCGCACGGTCACGGCCAGGTCGCCGGCGTCGGCGGCGCCGGTGCAGGCGATCCGCAGGTGCTGATAGGAGAAGGCGCAATACGACAGCCCGTGGCCGAACGGGTAGGCGACCGGCCGGTCGAGCGCGTCGTACCCGCGATAACCGACGAACACCCCCTCGCCGTACCGGACGTGGCCCTCCTCGCCGGGGAAGTTGAGATACGCCGGGCAGTCCGCAAGCCGCAGCGGAATCGTCTCAGCCAGCCGCCCGGAGGGGTTGACCGCCCCGGTCAGCACGTCGGCCACCGCCGATCCGGTGGCCTGCCCGGCCAGCCAGCACTCCAGCACCGCCGATGCGGCGTGGTCCCAGGCACTGGTGCGGACCGCCCCGCCGTTGCACAGCACGGCCACGATCGGGGCGCCGTGGACCGCCTCGGCGAGCCGGGCCAGCAGGCTGGTCTGCACGGCGGGCAGGTCCATGTGCGCCCGGTCGAAGCCCTCTGACTCTTCGGCCGGCGGCAGCCCCAGGAAGGCGAGGATGACATCGGCCCCGGTGGCCGCGCTGACCGCTTCGTCCGCCAGGCCAGCGTCGTGCGGGGCATCGCCGCTGTCGGGCGGGCCATCGCCGGCCCCGGCCGGGGCATCGCCGGTGCGGTACCCAGCGGCGAACCGTAGCGTGGCGCTGGGCAGCGCGGCGGCGAGTTCGTCGAGCGGGATATCCACCCGGGTCGGGTTGACCTGCGAGCTGCCCGCGCCCTGGAACCGGGGGGTGCGGGCGAACTCGCCGATCACCGCGACCGTCAGCCCCGGCGCGTCCTGCAGCGGCAGCACGCCCTCGTTCTTGAGCAGCACCATGCTCTGCGCCGCCGCGCGGCGGGTCAGGGCGTGGTGTGCCTCGGCGTTCAGCGCGGCGGGCTCGCGGCGCCGGGCCTGGCGCACCAGCCGTAGCACGCGCCCGGCGGCCTGGTCGAGCACCGCTTCGTCCAGGTCCCCGGCCGCGACCGCGGCCACGATCGCGCGGTCGCTCACGCCGAGCTTGGGCGGCATCTCCAGGTCCAGGCCCGCGCACAGCGCGGCGACCCGGTCGTGCACGGCGCCCCAGTCGGACACGACCAGGCCGTCGAAGCCCCACTCGCCGCGCAGGACGTCGGTCAGCAGCCACCGGTGCTGGGATGCGTACTCGCCGTTGACCTTGTTATAGGAGCACATCACCAGCCACGGCCCTGCCGTGGTGACCACGCGCTCGAACGCGGGGAAATAGATCTCCCGCAGCGTCCGCTCGTCCACCTCGGCGCTGACCCGCATCCGGTCGGTTTCCTGGTTGTTCGCCGCGAAGTGCTTCACGCAGCCGCCGACCTGCTGCGATTGCAGCCCTTCAACCAGGGCCGTGGCGAGCGCGCCGGACAGGTGCGGATCCTCGGAGAAGTACTCGAAGTTGCGCCCGCACAGCGGGTGCCGCTTGATGTTGACCCCGGGGCCGAGGACAACCGCGATGTCCTGTGCCCGGGCCTCGGCGCCCAGGGCGGCGCCGACCTCGCGCGCCAGCTCGGTGTCCCAGGACGAGCCCAGCGCCGAGGCGGTGGGGAAACAGGTGGCGGGCAGGCTGTCCCGCAGCCCGGCATGATCGGTGCGCCCCGGCTGCTTGCGCAGCCCGTGCGGACCGTCCGACAGCATGATGGCCTCGACGCCCGCCTCACTGACCGGGGCAGTGTGCCAGAAGTCCGAGCCGAGGCACAGCGCCGCCTTCTGCGCCACGCTCAGCCCGGCCACCAGGGCGGCTACTGATTCGCTGTCGGCCATGCCGGAGCCCTTCTGCTCGCGTGCTGCCCGGTAACCGGTGAGTGCCGGACCAGCACGATCGCCAGCACTACCGCTACCGTGGCACAGCCGGCCGCGTACGCGGTGACAAGGCGCACCGTCACCTCGCCGGGCGCCGTGGTGATCACGGCGAGCACCGCGACGCCCGCGAGCCAGGACAGCAACTGGTCCCGGTGGCGGGACAAGGCCATCGCACCCTGGCCGAGCACCATGGCCAGCATGTAACACAGCGTGCCGGCGGCGAGCCACGCAAACACGGCATTCCCCAGCACGGGCCGCGCGGCGAACAGCACGTGGGCCAGCCACGGCCCGAGGATGGTCGTCACCAGCCCGCCGGCGACGCCGAGGACCACCACGACCCCGCAGCTGCGGGCCAGCAGATGCCGGAACCGCACCGGGTCACCCGCCGCGACGGCGCCGGCCAGACTGGGCAGCAGAGACGTCTGCAGCGAGCTGAAGACGAACAGCGGGGCCCGGGCCAGCACCGCCGCGGCCAGCAGCGCGCCGACCACCGCGGGATTGCTGGGCGACAGCAGCCTGGCGCTGATCACCGCCGCGTTGATGAGGATCTGGGCGAGCAGCATGGTGCCGATGAGCAGCGCCAGTCGGCCGCGCATCGCCGACGCCGGCAACGCGGGGCCGGGGCGCAGCTTCGCCAGCAGCGGGCTCACGGTGGCGAGCACGGCGAGCAGCGGCGCGACGGTGAGAACGAGCCCGAACGCCACCGCCGAACGCGAGCCCGCCAGGCCGAGCGCGCAGGCCAGCGCGGCGCGCAGGCCGCCGTCGGCGGCGAGCTGGACGCTGTAGCCGCGGAACGCGCCCAGGCCGGCCAGCGTGCCCCGGCTCACCGCGGTGACCGCGAGCGCCGCGCAGGCGCCGGCCAGCACCGCCACCATCGCGGTGTCCCCGCCAAACAGCCGGTCGGTCACCGGCCCGGCGGCCGCGGCCAGCGGCACCAGGATGACGGCGAGCACGATTGCCGACACCACGCAGGCACGGCGGACCACCGGGCCGATGGCCTCGCCCACGGTGGCGCGCGCCGCCACGAGCCGGATCAGCTCCTGCTCGATCGGCAGGAACACGCCCAGGCCGAGCAGGAACACGATCGACCAGAGCACCGACAGCGCCGCCATGCCATCGGCCGTCAGGCTGTGCCCGGCCACCGCGAGGTGGGCGTAGTAGCCGGCGCCGAGCACCAGGAGCCCGGCCCCCACGGTGAGCGTCCCCGGCGGCAGCATGTCCAGGGCCCGGCGCGGCAGCTTCCCACCGATCCCGGTGCCCGATAGCAGTGCCATCAGCCCAGCATTCTGGCAGCCACGGCTGCCAGCCGCGCGACAATCCGCTCGGCGTGCCCCGGCGACTCCGCCCGCATGCGCCTGGCCGTTCCGGGCGTTCTTCCGGCGGCGTAGCACGAACGCCGCACCCGAGCGCTCCGCGAACGCCGCCGTGCATAGCTTCGGCCAGGTACCGGTTAACACGACACTCAGTCAGGAACGGCATGGCCACATCACTTGACCCGGAAAGCGGCCGGCGACGGTGGGCTGTGCTGGCGGTGGTGCTGCGGCGATAGCATGCGGCACGTCAGCGACACGGGGGTAGCAGGGTTGGCTGTCGAGGGTTTCGACGATGGACGAAGAGAAGTTCCGGCAGGGGTAGCGGCGCCGGTCGAGCGCGTGGTGGTCGTCGGCGCGGGGATCGCCGGATTGACGGTTGCGAACGCTCTCGTGCACGGCGGCGTGGAGTGCGTGGTGCTGGAGGCCCGCGATCGGATCGGTGGCCGGCTGCACACCGTGGACCTGGCGGGCTGGCCGGTCGATCTGGGCGGGTCGTGGATACACACGCCCGTGGGGAACCCGATGCGGGCTTTCGCGCAGCAGGCCGGGGTTCCCTGCCGCAGCGCAAACCCGCTGCCTGAGCTGGCCGGTTTTGACTGTGCCGAGGAACGCCTGCTGTCCACCGCCGAGGTCCAGGCGAGTCTCAGCATGCAGTTCGAAGGCTTTCCGGAGGCGGTGGGCCGGCTGCTCGGCGAACTCGGGCCGGATGCGTCCGCGGCGGATGGGATCGAGGCATTTCTGGCCGGGGCTGGCCTGGCGCCAGGCCCGGCCAGGCGGGCGCGGCAGGCGCTGCGCGCGCTTATCGAGGCCGAGTCAGCCGACCTGGCCGAGCGCCAGTCGCTGCGCTGGATGTGGAACGAGATCGACTACGAGGGGCACTACTTCGGCGATGTGCCCGTCGGGGGCTACCGGCGCCTGGTGGAAGCGATGGCCGCCGGCGTTGAGGTGCGCCTGGGCGCGGACGTCGCCGAGGTGAACCGTTCGGCGAATGGCGTGCGCGTGCGCAGCGGTGACGGCGCGACCGAGGAAGGCTCGCACGTGGTGGTGACCGTGCCGCTGGGCGTGCTCAGACGGCATGTGCTGCGGTTTTCGCCCGCGCTGCCACCCGACCGGCTGGCGGCAATCGAGCGGCTCGGGTTCGGGCGGTACGAGAAGGCGGCCCTGCGGTTCGACGAGCCATTCTGGCGCGCCGCGGGCCTTCCCCACTCGATGATCTTCCCCCGCGACCCGGACGCCCCGGCGGTCTGGGCGATCGGGCAAGACTCGTTCGCCGCCGGCCCGGTGCTGGTCTTTCATGTCTTCCATACAGCTGCCGGTCATCTCCTCGACGGGACCGCGGACGACGCCGCCCAGTGGGCCCTCGGCCTGCTCGCCGAAGCGACCGGCAGTCCACCCCCGGCGCCGGCCGCCGTGGCCGTGACCTCATGGGCGAACGACCCCTACAGCGGCGGCGCCTACACCCACATCCCACCGGGCGCCAGCCCGGCCGATGCTGACCTGCTGGGCGAGCCGATCGCCGGGCGCCTGCTGTTCGCCGGAGAACACACCCAAAGCGCGCGGTTGGCCTACGCCGACGGCGCGATGACCAGCGGCATTCGCGAAGCGAAACGGCTTCTCGGCCGGGCCAGCGTCCACCTGGGCCCGATCCACCGATGAGAGGGAGCACCAATGACCAGGAAGGCAATCTCCACCGACGCTGCGCCGGCCGCCCTCGGGCCCTACAGCCAGGCCATCGTCGCCGGCGGCTTCGTGTTCTGCTCGGGCGCGGCCGGCATCGATCCAGCCACCGGCCTGCCCGGTGATGGCATCGAGGCGCAGACCGAACTGGCGCTGCGCAACCTCGAGGCGATCCTGACCGCCGCCGGGGCATCATTGTCGGCCCTGGTCAAGACGACCATCTTCTACGCCAACGTGCAGGACTTCGCGACCATCAACGAGGCCTATGCACGCTTCATGCCCGACCCGCCGCCAGCTCGCTCCGCGCCGGCCAACGTGGCCCTGCCGCGCGGCCTGCTTATCTCGATCGACGCCGTCGCCGTGCTTCCGTCCGCCTAGGAGGGCGTGCGGTTGCCCCGGAGGCGGGATTTCAGGCCCCTGAAACCTGCCGCCTAGCGGCTGTTGTCCCAGCCGGAGGGGCGCACAACCTGGCGCTGGCGACGCCGACCGCGTTCTCTCCGCCAACGGCAAAGCGGTCCTCGGCCTGCGTGACGAGGCCAGAATCGCCAGAATGTAGGCGTTGTCACTGAACGCGGACACCGCTGGGGTGGCGAGCATGGGGACCGTGATCCGCCGGGCCGTGACTGGGCCGGCTGCGGTCCGCCGGGCAGGTACGGCGGGCCCGGGGCTGACCGCGCGCGCGGCCCCGGCGCTGGCCGGGCTGGCAATCGGCCTGCTGGCCCTGGGCCCCGGGCTGCGGCGGGGGTTCCTGCTCAGTTACGACATGGTGGCGGTGCCACGCCAGCCGTTCACCGCGGCGCTGGCCGGGCTGGCGGGCGGGCCGCCCCGTGCGGCGCCCAGCGATGCCGTGGTGGCCATGGCCTCGCGGGCGCTGCCCGCCGACCTGGTGCAGAAGCTGCTGCTGCTGTCGATCTTCACCCTGGCCTGCTCCGGCGCAGCTGCTCTGCTCACGCGTGAGCCGTGGTTCGCGCGGCTGGTCGCGGGGGTGTTCTACGCCTGGAACCCCTTCGTAGCCGAGCGGCTCATTATCGGGCAGTGGGCGCTGCTGCTCGGCTACGCCGGCCTGCCGTGGGCGCTGCGCGCGGTCACCACGAGCACGGTGGCGTCCTGGCGCGGCGCCGGGCGGCTGGGCGCAGCGCTGCTGCCCGCCATCGTCGGCGGTTTCGCCGCGATGACCGTGACCGCCCTGGTCGTCCTGCCCGCCGCCGTCCTCGCCCGGCCGCCCGCCGCTCCTGACACCGCGGCCGCCAGGGCGACCTCACCCGGCGCCGCGGTTCGACGGCCGGGGGAGCGGGCGCGCGCGGGGCTTGCCGCGCTCGGCGTGCACCGGGCAGGGCTGGCCATCGCGGTGGCGCTGCTGCTCGCACCGGTGCTGCTGCTTCCCGGGCTCGCTTGGGGGGCGGCGGGGCGGCTGCGCCCGGCCTGGTACCCGTCCTCCTGGCTGAACGCCGCGCGCCTCGTTGATGGCAGCCGGACGGCGGGCAAGGTCCTGCTGCTCCCCTGGACGGCCTACCGGCGCCCGGCGTGGAACGGCGGCCGGGCCATCCTGGACCCGTGGCCGCGGCTGCTGTCGCGCCCGGTGATCTGGAACGACGGTCCCCAGGTGGGCGCCGTCCAGATGGTGCCAGACGACCCGGACGCCCGCCGGCTGGGCGCCGTCGTTACCGCTCCCGGGCCGCTGACCACGGCGCTCGCGGCGGCCGGGGTGCGGTTCGTGATCGTGGACAGCGGCGCCGCCGGCCCTGGCGCCGGCGGTCCTGGCGCCAGCGGCGCCGCGGCGGCCCGCTTGCCCGGCTGCGCAGTGGTCGCCACCGGGCCTGGCCTGGTGGTTTATCGGGTCCCATCGTGATTAGAACGTGTACAGTTCTTTCCTGTTTCCGCACCCTGGATGGCCAGCGGCCACCGTCTCGCCGACCGGTGTGTCCCCTGCCGCGGAAGGAGCGCCATGATCCACCTGATCATCGCCGTCGCCCTGGGGATCGCGCTTGCCGTCGGGGGCGCCTTCGCCGCCAGCGGCGCGCTGACCGGCGTGGCCAACGGCACTCCGACCAACGCCTCGCTCTATCAGTACGGAAACCGCTGACCCGGCCGGGCGGTGGTGACCATGCCGCCGAGAGGCCAGCCCGGCCACCTCCCCGGTGCTGATCGAGATCGTTGTCCCGGCCTATAACGAGGCCCGCAGGCTCCCCGACGGGCTTGCCGCCCTGTGCCGCAAGACGGCTGCCCTGCCGGTCCCGGCGGCGGTCCTGGTGGTGGACAGCGCGAGCACCGACGAGACCAGCGAGGTGGTGCGGCGCTGGCCCGCGGGCCCGGTGCCGGTCCGGCTGCTGCGCTGCGCCCGGCCCGGCAAGGGGTTGGCAGTCCGGGCCGGGCTGCTGGCCACCCGCGCCCCGTTCGTCGGGTTCTGCGACGCAGACATGGCCACCGACCTGTCCGCCCTGGACGTGGCGATCGGGTTGCTCGCTGGCGGCAACTCGCTGGTCGTCGGCTCCCGCGGGCTGGCCGGCTCGGTCGTCATCAGCCGGCACAGCGCGGTCCGCCAGGCCGGCGCGGCCGTGTTCCGTGCCATGGCCCGCCGGGTCGTCCCCGGCGCCACCGACACCCAGTGCGGGTTCAAGTTCTTCTCCGGGCCGCTGGCGCGGGCCGCGGCGCTGCGGCTGACCACACAAGGCTTCGCCTTCGATATCGAGTTGATCGCCCTGTGCCAGCGGCTGGGTGCGACGCTCACCGAGTTCCCCGTCTGCTGGCGGGACATGCCAGGCTCCACGTTCTCGGTGCCCAGGCACAGCGCCGCGGCGCTGCGCGATGTCGCCGCGATCTGGCTGGGCCACCGGCCGGGGCGGGCCCGCGCCGCCCCGGCCCGCGCCGCCTGGGCGTCGGCCACGGCGGCAGGCAGCCCGCTCGCGCTCCCGGTCGCCGCCGGACCGCTGGCCGCCGAGCCCGGCCTTGCCGACGCCCGGCAAGGATTGCCGGCCGCGAGCCACGGGCTTCCGGCCAGCCCGGCCCTCCCCGGCGCGGGCGATGAGCTGCTAGCCGCCGGTCACGCGGTCCCGGGCACGGGCCAGGCGCTCCCGGCGGGGGTCACTACGGCGTGAGCACCCCCGGCGCCGCCCCGGCTCTCATGGTTGGACGGTTGCTGTCCATCTTTGAACGGCGAACGTCCATCCATGCGGCGTCTCAGCAGCACCGCGGCCTGCCGGACGACGTCGCCGGCCTGCGGATCGCCATCGCCAACTGGCGCGACCCGTGGCACCCGGAGGCGGGCGGCGCCGAGCGGTACGCCTGGGAGATCGGCCGCCGCCTGGTGGCGCGCGACGCGCGGGTCACCTTCCTGACCGCGCGGGCGCCCGGCCAGGCCCGCCGCGGCCGCCACGACGGGATAACGGTGGCCCGGATGGGCGGCCGGTTCACTGTGTACCCGCTGTTGCTCGGCTGGCTGCTCGCGCACCGCCGGTCGTTCGACGCCGTGCTCGACTGCCAGAACGGGATCCCGTTCTTCACCCCATGGGTGCTGCCCCGGCGGGTGCCCGTGCTGTGCGTGATGCACCACGTGCACACCGCGCAGTTCGGCGTGCACTTCCCGCGCTGGCTGGCGGCGGCCGGCCGGGTGCTGGAAGGCTCGGTGGCGCGCCGGGCCTACCGGCGGCATGCCTGCGTGGCGGTGTCCCCGTCCACGGTCACCGCGATGCGGGAACGGCTCCGCTGGACCGGGGACATCTATCTGATACCGAACGGCGCCCCGGCGCCCGCTGCCGTAGCTCCGGCTGGCCCCGGGGGCCGGTCGCTGGCCTGGGTGGGCCGCCTGGTCGCGCACAAGCGCGCCGAGCTGATACTGCCCGTCGCGAAGCGGCTGGCGGGCGCCGGGTGCACGGTCAACGTGGTCGGGCGCGGTCCCGCCGCCCCGTCCCTGGCCAGTGCCGCCGGGGCGGCCGGACTGGACGGCGTGGTCCGGCTGCACGGCTTCCTGCCGGAGGCGCGCAAGCAGCAGATCGTCGCCGGGTCGCTGCTCCACCTGAACACCTCCCAGGGCGAGGGCTGGGGATTGTGCGTGCTCGAAGCAGCGGCGCTCGGCGTGCCCACCGTCGCCTTCGACGTCAACGGGCTGCGCGACGCCATCTGGGATGGCAGGACCGGGTGGCTGGTCCGGGCCGGGGAGACCCTCGAGGACGTCACCGAGCGCGCCGTCAAGGAACTCGCCGACCCGGCCCGCCGCCGGGAGGTCGCCGCTGCCTGCCGCGCGTGGGCATCGAGCCTTAGCTGGGACCGGAGCGCAGCGCGGATGGCCGCGCTGATCTCAGCTTCCGTGCATAACGGAACGTCCCGTGCCACCAGGCCCGGCGCGTGGATCGTATCCGCGCCGGGCCAGGAGCAGACTGGCGGCGTGCTAGCCGAGGGCCCCGCGCTGGACCACCTGCTCGCCACGAGCCCCGGCCTGGTCCTGCGGCTCGCGACGCCACTCGAACGCCTGCTCGGACGTCCCGCTACGGAACCGGGAGCCCTGCCGTGACCAGCGCGCCGTGGCTGGCCAGCCGCGGATCCGGTAAGGGGGCGGACGCGGGGTTGCCCGGGCGCGGAGTTCTGTCCGCGACCGGGCCATCCCCGGCCGTCCCGCATGCCGCCGACGATCGGCCGGAGAACCGGGAAACCCGCCGTGATCGGAGCACCGAGCCTGATCCGGGGCCGCGCCCGGGCCCCCGCGGACGTGCCCCCGCGCACGAGGCGGATCCCGCTCACCCCGGACACCCGGCGGATCCTCGCGTGCTGCCTGCTGCTCGTGGCGGCCCCGCTCCTGACCGCGCCGGGCAACCTGATCGCCGACACCAAGATCGACTTGGCGATCGCCCCGGTGCGGTTCCTGGCGCGTGCCCTGCACCTGTGGGATCCGCAGCAGTTCGGCACGCTGCAGGACCAGGCGGCGGGCTACCTGTTCCCGATGGGGCCGTTCTTCGCCCTCGGCCACCTCGCGGGCCTGGCGCCCTGGATGATCCAGCGGCTGTGGATCGGCACCGTCGGCGCCGCCGCGTTCCTGGGCACGGTACGGCTCGCGGGCCGGCTGGGCGTCGGCTCGCCGTGGTCGCGGATCGCCGCTGGGTTCGGCTATGCCGCCTCACCCGCCGCGCTCACCTTGATCGGCGGGCTGTCGTCGGAGTTCCTCCCGGCGGCGATGCTGCCCTGGATCCTGCTCCCGCTGGTCAGCGCGGCGCACGGCGCCGGGCGGGTGCGCGCCGCCGCCCGGTCGGCCGTCGCGGTCGCCTGCTGCGGCGGGATCAACGCGGCCGCGACCGTCGCGGTCTGCGTGCCGGCGGTCGTGTGCGCTGCTCACCCTGCCCCGGCCAGCGCCGCGATGGCGGATCCTCGCCTGGTGGGTCCCGGCCGTCGCGGCGGCGACCTGGTGGTGGAGCGTCCCGCTGGTGTTGCTGTCGCGGTACGGCGTCTCGGTCATCCCCTACACCGAGAGCGCTGCCGTCACCACCTCGGTGACCAGCCTGTCCAATGCCCTGCGCGGCACCGGGAACTGGGTCAGCTACCTGCTGGTGAACGGCCAGCCGTGGTGGCGGCTGGGGCACTGGATCGCCACCGGTGCGGCGCCAGTGCTGCTGACCGGGCTGGCCGCGGGCCTCGGGCTGGCCGGGCTGCTGCGCCCGAGGCTTCCGGCCCGGCGGTTCCTGCTCTGCCTGCTCCTCACCGGCCTGCTCCTCATGTGCGCCGGCCACGTAACCGGCCTGGGGAACCCGCTGGCCGGACCAGTCCAGCACCTGATCAACGGGCCAGCCGCAGCGCTGCGTAATTTCAGGAAATTCGACCCGCTGATCCGGCTGCCTATTGCGCTCGGCCTCGCCCACCTGCTCGCCTCGGTGCGGCTGCCGCGGCCGCACGCGGTGCTGGCCGCGGCCGCGGCGCTCGCCATCGGCGGATTGACGCTGCCCGCGTACATCGGCGGCCTGGCCGTCGCCGGTGATTTCCGCCAGGTCCCGCCGTACTGGGTGAGCGCGGCGAACTGGCTGAACCGGCACGCGGGCCGCCAGGCCGTGCTCGTCGTCCCCGGCGCGGCGTTCGGCCAGTACCTGTGGGGCAGCCCGCTCGACGATGTGCTGCAGCCGCTGACCAGCGCCGACTGGGCGGAGCGGGACCTGTCCCTGATCGGCTCGCCCGGCAACGAGCGGCTGCTGGACGCGATCGACCAGCGGCTGGCGGCCGGCGCCGGGTCGGCCGCGCTGACCCAGGTGCTGGCGCGGATGGGCGTGCGGTATGTGCTGGTACGCAACGACCTGGGCCGGCCCCGCCTGAACGGCGCCTGGCCAGCCCGGATCAGCCAGGCGCTCACCGCGTCGCCCGGCATCACCAGGGTGGCCCAGTTCGGCGCTCCCGTCGGCACCGGCCCCGCGGGGGACGCCGCGGCCGGATTCGACCCGCCCTATCCGCCGGTGCAGATCTACCAGGTGGCCGGGGCGCAGCCGGTGGCTACCGTGCAGCCGGCCGCGGGCACGCTGCGCGTGTACGGCGCCCCCGAGGCCCTGTTCGGCCCGTTCCGGCTGCCGTGTGGCCTGGGCCCGATGGTCGAGCTGAACGGGAGGACCCTGGCCACCCGGGTGAAAGGCACGTTCGCCGAACTGCTCGGCGGCCAGCCCATGCCGTTCACCGCCTGTCCCCGTGCCAGCATCGCAGCGGGCGCCAACCGGGTGTTCGAGCCCGCCCGCGACGGGTTTGACGTGCAGGATGTCGTGCTGGCCGTCCGCGGCGGGGTGTCGGCCAGCGGGACGGCGACGGGCGCGGCGCGGCAGGCAGCGGGACGGCGCGCGATGGGGCAGTGAGCGGCGGGACGGCAGTGCGCGGGCCTGGGCCGGCGCCGGGGCCACCGACTGCGGCCGTGGTGCGGTCCTGGAGCTCCGCCCGGCGCGTCCTCTCGGTCGCCCCGGCTGCGCGGTCCTACCTCGTGGTGGACGAGAATTTTAACGTCGGCTGGCAGGCGCGGGCGGGCGGCAAGCTGTTGCGAGCGGTCCGGATCGACGGGTGGAAGCAGGCCTGGCTGCTGCCGGCCGGTGCCGCGGGAACGGTGATCTTGACCTACCCGCCCGACACGCTGTACCGGCATGCGATCTTCGGTGGGCTGGGCGCCCTGGGCCTGGTCATACTCGTGGCGCTCTGGCCCGGCCAGCCCGCATGGCGGCCGCGATGGCTGCCCGGGCAGCGCCGCCGGGCACCGGAACGGCAGGTCACCGGGCCGCACGCCGCAGCCACCACTGGCGCGCGCCCCGACACGGCGCTCCCCGCGGCGGCAGCGCCGGAGGCGGCGTCAACCGAGGTGGCCGGACCGGCGGGCCCGGAGGCGGCGTCAACTCAGGCCGGACCCCGGGCGGGCCCGGGGGCGGGTCATGAGGCGGCGGAGCCGGAAGACGCTCGGCCAGCCGGGTCAGCGCGCCCGCGCTGGCCACCGGGGCCTGCCGCGGCGCTCACCGGGGCGGCGGCCGTCTG
This sequence comes from uncultured Actinomycetes bacterium, assembly GCA_963734725.1. Classification (GTDB taxonomy): domain Bacteria; phylum Actinomycetota; class Actinomycetes; order Streptosporangiales; family Streptosporangiaceae; genus DASXKD01. The sequence continues at coordinate 57,504 of CAVTIX010000016.1, read as the reverse complement.
TTGCCTGGCGCTGGCCGGCTTGTGGCTGGGCGGGTACCCGGGCGCGGCCATCCTGCCCGCGGCGGCCGCGCTGTTCGCGGTCGCGGTCAGCTACCGGCACGCCCACCCGTCGTGGTACCAGGTGTCCCGTGCGTGGGTCCCGGGCGCGCTGCTGCTGGCCGCGGCGGCCTGCGGGGTGGTCGGCGGGCAGCTGGCGCTGCACGGGACCACCGGCCCGGTCGTCACCGTCCTCACGAACACCGCTCCCCAGGTCATCTGCCTGGCCGTGGTCGGCAGGCTCGGCGGCCGCGCTCCTGGCCTGGGCGACCCCTAGCCGTTTCCGCAGCCAGGGGTCGCTGCGCCCGGACGCGCGCACCAGTGGCGTCACGTGCGGTCCCGGGCTTGCGGGCGCCAGCCCGCGGTGACGCTCCTGGCTCGAACCCGGTCGTCAGGAGCAAGCGTTGAGTGGTAGAACTTGCTACAGCTATCTGCCTGGATCGCCGACGGTCGCGGCGGGCCGCCAGCGGCCGGGGCCGGTGTAAGCAGCGGTGGCCAGCCGAGTCCAGGAGGAACGATGCGTCGCATCATCGGGCTCGCCCTTGCCGGGCTGGGCGCCTTTCTCCTGGTGGCCGCGCTGCTCAGCCGCACTTACGTGGCCGGCCAGGTGGTCAAGTTCCCGCTGAACGCCTACGCCAAGACCACCCTCCTGGGCAAGGATGTGTCCTACTTCAGCCCGAGCCTGGTGCGCCCGGTGACCGGGGCGACGATGGAGGTCACCGATACGGTCAAGGGTGACGGCGCGGCCGGCAGCTCATCCACGGCCGTGTGGGATGAGTTCACCTACCTGTACGACACCACCAACCACGTGGAATTCCAGTACTCCACCCGCCGTGCCGCCTTCGACCGCCGCACCGGCGAGCTCGTCGACTGCTGCGGCGCCAACATCGGCGGCGACAGCTCGATCCGCCAGACCGGGCTGTCCGGGTACGTCTGGCCCTTCGACACCCAGAAGCAGACCTATGACGTGTTCGACACCACGCTGCTCAAGCCGATGCCATTCCGGTATGCAGGCACCGGGACCATCCAAGGCATCGGCGTCTACCGCTTCGTGGAGCAGGTGGCGCCCACCCAGGCCGGCACGCAGAACGTGCCAGGATCGCTGGTGGGCAGCAGCCAGCAGACCGTGACCCTGCCGGGGCACGGCGTCCACTAGGACCGCCCCATGCGCCGAGCGGGCCCAGGCCAGCGCGGCGGTTACCGAGACCGGATAGAGGCTGGCGCCGTAGCGGTTCTTCGGCGGCCTGCCGTGCTTGCGCTGGTAGCGCCGCGCCGCGCGCTCCCCGCCAAGGTAATGCCAGGGCGAGGTCTCGTGCCCGCCCCACGGCGACAGCCAGTTGGTGAACGTGACAAAGACCATCCCGCCCGGCCTGGTCACCCGCACCATCTCGGCCAGCATCGCGCGCCAGTCCGCCACGTGTTCCAGCACGTTGGAGGAGAAGCACACATCCACAGCGCCGGAGGCTAGCGGGAGGCGCAGCGCGCTGCCGATCGCGCTGCCCGGCGCCGGGCGGCCCAGGCCAGCCAGTTCCCCGCGGTCGGTTGTCCAGGCATACCGCGCGGGCGCCGGCCGCGCGGAACTCGCGGGCGAAGTACCCTGGCCCGCCGCCGACGTCGGCCACCACCCGACCGGCCAGGTCCAGGTACTGGCTGAGCTGGCGGGCGGTGTCGCGGGCCAGGCCGGCGTAGTACGCGTCCGGGGCCGCCTGCTCGGTGCGGAACGCCCGCAGCAGCCGGGCCGACCGGGCCAGATCTGACTGGAAGGCGGCACGATCGCTCACGAGGACGTCTGTAACAGGCATATCGCCGTCCTCGCAACTAGAACGCGTTACATCCAAGGGCCGGAGTGAAGCGTCCAGGTCGGCGGGCCGGCAGGGCCGGGAATCGCCAGGCGGTCGAGCTTCTCCTGGTTCCGCTCGAACTCGCGGGCCAGCCCGGAGACCAGTAGGTGAACCTTGGAGGGGAAGTAACGGTACAGCGTGCCGAGGGCGACGCCCGCGCGGCCGGCCACCGCCCGCATCGGCACCGCCTCGTAACCGCCCCGGGACGCCAGCATCAGGGTGGCATCCAGGCTGCGCTGACGGCGCTCGCGCTGGGCCGCCGAGCTGAACTCGGACTCGGTGGCCGCGCCCGCGGTGGGGACGGTACCTGTTCTCGCCGCTGCCATTCCCGCCCTTGTTGTCGTGGCAGAAATCGGCCGCGCAGCCGTGTTCTAATTTTGATGATGCGCTGTGGCCGGAGATGAGTGCCCGTGTGACAGTCGTGGCCTGGTGAAGCTGCTGGTGATAACTGATGCGCGGCCCCGTGGCTCGGCAAGAGCGGGCCCGTCGCCGAACCTTCCCGCCGCAGCCCCCAGCGCGAGCGGGATCATCAGCTCCACCAGGTGGCCTCGAACGAAGCAAGTGCTTGGTAGGCTGAGCCTACGCGCGGCGGCCACTCGCTGGCCAGACATGAAGCTCCCGCGGGCCTGCAACCCCCCCTGCGGGCCCGCGGGTCCCTCCTCGGGAGGCGCGGGCACGGTCCACTCCGGAAGACGAGCAGTTCCTGCGCGTATCCGCGAGTGGCTCACCGATAACCCGACCGGGCGTTTCGCCGCGCTTCTCGGCGCTGGCGGCCCTCTTCCTCGCCAGCGATTACGCCTCCTGCCTGACCGGCGGGGTCATCTCGGTCAGCGGCCAGCACCGCTGACGGCCCGGAGTGTTCCCCTGGCCACCGGGAAGATGGAAGATCGGCCCATGAACTCCCGGATGTTGCTCCGTGGCGGCCTGGTTGCCGACGGCATCGGGACCACCGTGCAGCGGGCGGACGTGCTAATCGAGGGCCCTGCGATCGCCGCCGTGGGGAACATCGATGCGTCGCCGGGCGAGTCTGCGGTGATCGACCTCGCGCCGGGCAGCATGGTGTGCCCAGGGTTCATCGATGCCCACGTGCACGCGGAAGGGGCGCTGCTGGCTGACGGACGGGTGGCCGGAGCGCTCGCCCAGGGCGTGACGACGCTGATCGTGGGGCAGGACGGGGAGTCGTGGATCGGGGCCAGCGCGGACACGGCGCGGTACCTGAACCGGTACTTCGCGCCGGTCAACGGGGCGCTGGAACCGGTCCGGGACTTCGGCGTGGCCAGGTTCCGGGAGGCGGTGGCGGGCCGGCTGGCGCAGAACGTGGCGGTGCTCGCCTCGCAGGGGACCATCCGGCACAACGTGGCCGGGATGGCGCCTGGGCCATTGAGTGACGCGGATCGGGCGGCCGCACGGCGGCAGGTCGAGGACGCGCTGGCCGAGGGCGCGGTCGGGCTGTCCAGCGGGCTGGACTACCTGCCGAGCCGGTTGGGGGCGATGGAGGAGATAGCCGGGATCGCCCGGCCGCTGGCCGATGCGGACCGGCCGTACGTGTCGCACCTGCGCGGCTACGGCCCGGACGTCCGGGCCGGGCTGGACGAGCTGGTGGCGGTCGGGGCGGACGCCGGGGCGCGGGTGCACGCCAGTCACCTGTGGGGGGCGCCAGCCGACATCGAGGCCGCGCTCACGGCCGCGGACGCGGCCGGGGTGCCGGTCAGCTACGACATGTACCCCTACCAGAGGTCCAGCACGATCCTGGCGCAACTGCTGCTCCCGCCCGAGGTACAGGCCGACGGCCCGGACCGGACGCTGACTGCGCTCACCGACCCGGCGCAGCGGGCTGCGTTGCTTGACCGGGAGAAGCTCACCGCGAGCTACCTGCGCAACGTCTACCTCGGCGCCGTCCCTCGTGACATGGCCAGCCTGGCCGGGCTTTCGGTCATCGAAGCGGCGGCCCGCGAGGGGCGCCCGCCGGGAGAGTGGGTGCTCGACCTGCTGGTCGTGGCGGACCTCAACGTCGGCGGTCACCTGGACCGGCTCGCCCTCACCGACGCCCACCTGGCCTGGATCGCGGCACACGACCGGCATTGCGCCGGATCGGACGGGATCTATCAGGGCCAGCATCCGCACTCGCGCGGTTATGGCGCGTTCGCCCGGCTCGCCGGGCAGTACCTCAGCTCCGGGCCGGAGACCGGGTACCAGCAGCTCGCCCGGCACCTAGCCGCCAGCGCCGCGGACGCCTACGGGCTGCGCAACCGCGGCCGGATCGCCGCCGGGATGGCCGCCGACCTCTGCGTCATCGGCCCCGCAGGCCTGACCGCGCATGCCAGCTACGACAGCCCACGCGAGCTGGCAACCGGCGCTGACTACATCTTCGTGAACGGCGTCATCGTCTGGCCGGATGCTCATGCCGAGGGCCAGTGTCCTGGGCAGGTTGTCAGCTAGCGGCCGCGCTGTCTCGCAGGCAGCTGTCACCGACAAAACCTCCCCTACCGGTGCGCCGATGCAACGACGCAATTCCGGGCGATGGCACGAGCACGGAAGGCAGGCCGAACCCCGGCGACCCGGGTCGCTGGCGCCAGCGCCGTCGGCGCCAGCCACGGCGGCTAACTGTCCGACCTCGGTACTAACGTCGGGGGTGTGACCCGGTCAGGTGGCAGGGTGGCCGGTCACTGAGAATAGGCAGGTTAGCGCGGCGGCCGGTGAGTGTGGCAGAGGAGTCACCATGGGGAACGCGGTAGTGCACTTCGAGATCGGCGGACCGGTTGATGCGTCGCTGGTCGCCTTCTACGGGGAACTGTTCGGCTGGAAGCTCCAGTCCTTCGAGGGTGGCGGATACACCCTGATCGACACCAACGGCGGCGGCGGGATCAACGGCGGCATCGGCAAGAGCCAGACCGGTGAGCCGTGGTCCACTTTCTACGTCGAGGCCGAGGACCTCCAGGCGGTGCTGGACAAGGCAGAATCGCTCGGCGCGAAGACGGTCATGCCCGTCACCGACTTCGGCGGCGCGGTGACCATCGCCATGTTCAACGACCCGGACGGCCTGCTGGTCGGGCTGGTGAAGGCCGCAGACCCGTCTGCCGGGGAGCAGCCCGGGCCGTCGGCCGGCGCCGGTGAACCTGTCGACTGGTTCGAGGTGCTAGGCGCCGACGCGAGCCGGACCCAGCGGTTCTACGCGGACCTGTTCGGCTGGACAGTTGGCGGCGGCGGCGCCAGCTATGGCATGGCCGACACCGGGGCCGGGCGCGGCATCCAGGGCGGCCTGGGCGCCAGCGCGGACGCCAAGTGGGCCACGATCTACGCCAGCGTTCCCGACGTGGAGCAGACGCTGACCAAGGCCGAGTCCCTCGGCGGTTCCCGGATCTACGGCCCGATGGCCGTGGATGACCACATGCAGACCGGGGCGTTCCGTGACCCGGCCGGGAACGTGTTCGGCGTCTACCACCACGGCGAGCACTGACACGACCGGCCCAGGGCGGCGGATCGGTCCAAGGCGGCGCCGGGTCGGTCAGCTCACGGCCCGGCCGTCCCGGGTACCTGCTTCGGGTACAGCCCGATGAGCCTGGCGAGCTTGAAGCCGAGGTGGAGGGCCAGCCGGTCACACCCGCTCCGCAGGTCAACCCCGGCAATCCGTTCCGCCTTCTGCAGCCGGTAGTAGAGCGTGCCGCGGTGCAGGCTGAGCCGCTCGGCGCTCGCCTTCGCATCACCGGCGAGGTCGAGGTAGGTCTCCAGGGTCGTAATGACCGGGCTGTCGGCCTGGTCAAGCAGAGTGGCGAGGCGCGGGTCGAGGCTGGCCGCCGCCTCGGCGTCGGTAGGCAACTGGGCTAGGGTGCGGTATACGCCGAGATCCTGCCAGCGTGCGACCGGGCCGGTTCGCCCGATCGTCGCAGCGACCCGCGCGGCCTGCTTCGCCTGGCGGTAGGAGCCACGGGCGTCGGCCAGGATCGACGGGTCGCCGATTCCGGCTACTACCGACACCTCGTTGTCGCCAGGCGGCAGGCGCAGCAGGAGGCTGGCGCGGGCGGCATCGGCCAGGTCGCGACCGGCCGCGGCGCCCTGGTCATGCGCGACAAGCACGCCGTGATCGGGGTTGGCCAGGCCGATGACGGCGCCCGCCAATCGCCCCCGGGTGACATCCCGCAGGCTCTCAGCAAGAACGGCCTGTGGCAGCGGCGCCGCCGCGCCAGCAGTCCGCACAACCACCACGATCACCGGCCCGCACAGGCCGAGCAGGCCACTGTCGTCGATGTGCCGCATCGCGTCGGCCCGCAGTTCGTCCACGGGCGAGAGCAGATGGGCAAGCACCCCGCTAGCCATCCGCTCCCCGAGCATGTCGCCGAACATCAGCAGGCCGGCCTGGTCAGCCGCCCGCGCGGCGGTCCGCACCTGAGTACTACCGAGCCGCCCGTCATCGTCAATCAGCCACAGGTAGCCGAGCCGGGCGCCGCGGTAGCTCACCGGCACGCAGAGCCGGCCCAGAATTCCGCGGGCCTGGTCACCTGGAATGCGCACTGGACCGGCTGCGGCCTTGAGCCCGAACCGCCCTAACCAATCGGAGACGGCGGCGGGCGCGTGCTTGATCAGGATCGAGTCGCGCCGGATGTCGTCGATGAGCACCCCGTGGGGCGAATAGGCGACCATCCGCAGCTCGTCGTCCTCGATCACTGCTGGAGCGTTCAGCTGCTGAGCCAGATCCTCGACCAGCTCTTGGAGCGTGTCTTGCGACATAGAACATCCTCCCTGTTCAGCGGCCTGATCAGCGCGTTTGAACTGGGATTGACCCGAGAGTTCCACTCGTAATACCGCTGCATTACCCGTCGGCGTTACGCCCGCCGACCCAGAACTGCTCTCTGCGCCCGCCGTCGGCCCGGCAGGAGATCGTCGCGGTCCCACGGCCGCAACCGGAGATCTGTCTAATTCGGCTACTGGTGCGTCTCGACGTTTGCCCGATGACAGGGGCGCGCGTGCGCCGGACGATCATCCGGGAGCGTCCGCTAGGCCTGCCGGGGCCCGTAGCGGCCGACAAGCGGCGTATGCCCAGGAAGGAGCACGTTACGTTGCGACGATTGACGCTAGGTAGTAGGAAGTACCTTTCGACGAACGCGCTGCACGTCGGTGATCTGATGAAGGCGACGGTCACCATATCCACAACGAAGACGACAGCGACAATCGCGGATCTGACCGTGGGTCACACCTTCAAATTCACGAAGTCCGGGACCGGCGGAACATCAATCGATGAGGCGATCATCGATAGCTCGCTCGTCAACACCAGCAATCAGCAGTTGCCGGTCGTCAATTTCGGCAAGATCTCGTACACCAACGGTGCCGTGGGCGGCAAGGCTATCGGCACGGTGACCCTGCGCACGGCTGTCAACATGCAAACCAGCGCGAGCGTGTTGCAAATCCTGACCGGGGCTATCACCGGCACGGCGAAGAACGCGTTCACCACCACCTTCAAACACTCCTAGGCGCATCGAGGCAGCGCTAACCAGGAAGTAGAAGCACCTGGCGGAGCCGGGCGGGTCAGTTCTCGCTGGCCAGGTCGGCGCCCATCTGGCGCAACTGGACGGTTGCCCCCGCCGAACGCGAACTCGCAATTCTTGGCGGCCACGAAATGACGGTGCGCCCCCGGTTTCCTTCCGGCGGGTCAGGGGCAGGCGGCGCCCGGGGCGCTGGCGCTGATCCCGCCGAACAGGATCTGCAGGAACCCGTCCACCACCTGGTCGGTGCTGTAGCCGCGGGTGCGGCCCCACTGGGTTGGCACCCAGAGCACGTCCTGGAGCAGCCGGTAAGTGAGCTTGGCGTCCAGGTCCAGTCGGAACAGCCCGGCCTGCTTGCCCAGCTCAAGCTGCTCGATCCAGATCCGCTCGATCTCGCGCAGCGCCTTGGGCAGGTAGGCGAACCGAGCTTGCCCGGCGAAGTGATGCCAGTCGTTTTGCAGCATCGTAAGGGCAGCCCGGTGCTGGGGCAGGGTCCGGCTGGTCGAGCGCACGATCTGCTCCAGCGCCGCCTTCGGATCCGGGGCCGCTTCGAGGGCGCCGTGGTAGTTGGCGAGCACTTCGTTGATGAACCCCGACAGGATCTCGTCGCCGATCGACTCCTTGGAGTCGAAGTGGTGGTACAAGCTGCCGGACAGGATTCCAGCGGCGTCCGCGATCTCGCGGACGGTCGTGGCACGATATCCTTTCTGTGCGAAAAGCTCGCCGGCGATCGAGACCATGTCGGCCCTGCGCCGCGAGCGAAGCGCCCCGTTGGGACTGCCCGTGGTGGCGCCGCGGGGCATGGCTTGGCCCTTTCTGATGGTAGCCACGGCGTCATTATCGCAGGACCGAGGCCTACCTCCCTAACGCTTGCTCGGGTTGCATGGGCACGCCCTCGCGGTACAGAACTGAAACCTGTTCTACTTACCGCAGAGATCACTTGGCAGCTGAAGCAGGCGGCCCACTGCGCCTGATCGGCGACCCTCGGGAGGTCGTCACCGCGGTGGTCTTCCTCGCCTCCCGGCGTCTGGTTATGTCACCGGAAAGGCTCTCGAGGTGGATGGCGGAATTGACCGTCCGAACTCGACCTCGGCATTCCCGGCCTTAAGGTAATGAAAAGGCAAAAGCTGGACTTGTCACCGACGGCGGGGGAGACTGGCACCTGCGGCGGCCAGCCGGAAAGTCACCCGCGGTGTTCAATTCACGGGTGACGCGTAGGTGTCAGCTTGTGGCACCGGCTGACCGCATTCGGCGTGCCGGTGCCCGGGTCTGGACGGCACCCGCAGAGTTGCGGGGCCACAGCGAAGGGAGAGCGATGCCATGGCTGGAATCATCCATGGCCACTGGCGGACATGGTCGATGGCGGTGATAGGCGCCGCCTCGACGGTCGTCCTGGTCGCAGGCCAGTCTCTGTTCAGCGTGACGGCCAATGCGGTGCCAATGGCGTCACACGGGGTCCGCCCGAACGCCGTGGGCGAACTCGACTGCAACGGCCACAGCACGATCCAGCGGCCGGTTGACCGAACGCTGTTGTGCGCCGATATCCGCGGCTTTATCGGCCACGGCCACCGCTTCCGCGACAATGGTTACTACGTCGGCCACGACGAGCCGTCGATCCGGTTCCTGTCGAACCGCCCTGGCTCAGGCAACAATGTGACCTTTACCGAACGGCTGCCGCGCGACCCGGCCGCGAACCCGACGGTCACCCATCCCGGCCGCGATGTCACCCACTGGTTCGAGCTCTCTATCGCGCCGTGGTTCGGGATGAGCATGTGCGACCCGCGCTCGTATCCGCAGCGGAACTGCATGCCCAACAGCGACAGCAACGCGCCGCACGGCGCCTTCCCCGGCGGCGGCGCCGCGTTCATGGAGATGCAGTTCTACCCGCCCGGCTTCTCGCCGTTCAACGGCGGGGTCAGCTGCAACTCCAACACGCACTGGTGCGCGGCGCTCAACATCGACTCGCTCTCGGCCAATGCGGCCGGGACCATGAACAACGGCTGCATCGAGCCGGTGAACTTCGCCTTCATCCAGCGCAACGGCGTGCCCGCCGGACCGCCCGGCCCGGAGACGTCCAACGGCGCGACGTTCACCCCCAACGGGCAGACGCTGATGATGAACCCCGGTGACGTGATACGCACCCACATGTGGGACGCGAGCCTCGGCGGCGGCCAGCACGCGTTCAAGGTCACGATCAGCGACCTGACGACCGGGCAGAGCGGGTTCATGGTCGCCTCGGCCGCCAACGGCTTCATGAACACGTCAATGTTCGACTGCAGCGGCCACCCGTTCAACTTCCAGCCGCTGTTCAATACCGCCCGGGTGCAGAACTCGATCGGCTGGTCGGTGCTGCTGAGCGGCATCCTCACCCAGTACGAGATCGGCCACTTCACGCCCTGCAGCCGCGTCACCGGCCCGGTCGGTTCGGGTGCTGGGAAGTTCTGGCTGAACTGCCACGGCGCCTACGAGAACGCAGGGCCGCCCGATGGCACCCAGCCGAGCCAGGAGCTGAATGATTTCCCGTGCTCTCCGAAGGGCTTTACGCACGGCGGGACCACGCCCCCCGATCTGGCCACCGGCTGCATCGTGACCGACCTGGACTTCGACGGCACGCCTTACTACGCGGACTGGCCGAACTCGCTGAAGCCGGGGCCGTTCCCTTCGCCCTTCCTGCAGCAGCAGCCGAGGACCCTCGGCGGGGCCAGGTATTCGAGCATCCAGTTCGAGACCGACGCCCCGGCGAGCGAGATCAACACGTGCGCGCCGGACACCCCGCAGGGCTGCGCGGTCCCGCCGCCAGGCGGCCCGGGGCACTTCTACCCGTACTACACCCAGGCAAAGGTCGGCGGGCAGTGCGTGTGGGAGTTCGGCAACATGACCAACGGCAACAGGTTCGGAGGTGACCTTCAGTACGCCCACCTGGTTGAGCACGGCTTCTTCAAGGGACAGTTCGACCTGGCGAGCAAACCGCTGCCGAACCCCATGTGCTGAGCTAGCGCACTCCGTTTGGCATACCTGCGGCGGCCCGGCCTGATCAGTTCGGATCAGGCCGGGCCGCCGCGCTCGCGCGCTCGCTGCCCGTCAGACGTCCCCGACGTCAACGAGCAGTTCCCGGCCGTCCGGCAACTTCACGCCCAGCGAATAGATGATGACCCCGTCGGGCAGGTCAAGCTGGCCGAGTATTTCGATGTCGACGACCTCGGGGTGGGAGATCAGCAAGCGGCACAACACACTGCCGGCGTGATCTGCTGGAGTCGCCCCGCGCGTGCTGGCGTCATCCACAGACGTCATGCGGCCTTCGATCGGCCGGGGGCTGGTGGCGGAACTTCGCATCCGGACACATTTCCTAAGGTAACCCGGAGTTACCACAAGAGCTCGGAATGAGGCCCGGCACGCGGCGTGGCGCGCCGCAAGGGACGGGGGTTACCGGGGTAATGTCCTGGTATGCGTAGTTCCGTGGGCAATCTTGGTGGCTTCCAGCCTATTTTGCGGTTGCGAGCGGCGATTTAGGCTCTGGGCGTGGGCCGAATTGCGGGGAGCGGGCGCTGGGTGGTGCTGCTGCACGGTCAGCCGGGTTCCGGGGCGGACTGGAAGCAGGTCGAGGGACACTTGCCACACGGGCTAAGCGTGCTGGCGCCGGACCGGCCCGGGTACGGGGCGAGCCGGCGGCCCGCCGGGGGCTTTACGGCCGGTGCCCGCGCGCTGCTGGCGGATATGGACACGCGGTGTATCGACCAGGCGGTGCTTGTCGGCCACTCCTACGGCGGCGGGGTCGCCCTGGCGGCGGCCCGGCTGGCTCCCGAGCGGGTGGCGGGCCTGGTCCTGCTGGCCAGCGTCGGCCCGGGCTGCCTGACCGGGGCGGACTGGCCACTGGCCGCACCGGTGAGCGGTGAGTTCCTCGCGTTCATGGCGTGGCGTTTGACGCCCTGGCTGGCCCGGGCCGGGCTGGCCGGCATGACCCGGCTGCGGCGGCGGCCGCTGGCCGCGGATGAGTTCGTGAACTTGCAGATCTGGGGCTACGCCCATCATGATCATGGGGCGTTGTGGCGCAGCTTCCTTACCGAGCAGCGGGCGCTGATGCGGGAACTCGATGAGCTGGCCGCGTCCGTGTCCGAGGTGACACAGCCGGTACTGCTGATGGCCGACGCGCACGACATGATCATCCCGGTCCGGGCGACCCACCGGCTCGCGGCCGCGCTGCCCGACGCCCGCGTCGAGTTGCTGAACGGGCCCGGGCATCACCTTCCTCGCCGCGCGGCGCCGCGGATCGCCGACGCCATCGCCGCGTTCCTGGCCACGCTGGACGACCAGGCCGCCCTGGCGATCGCCCGCGGTCTGCGGGACGCCACCGCGGCCAGCTCCCTGGGCGAGATCCTGCACCTGGGCGGCTGTGATGAGGATGACCTGTATGCGGCGATGGACTGGCTGGCCGCCCGGCAGCAGCGGATCGAGGACGCGCTGGCGGCCCGGCACCTGGCCGGCGGGACCCTGGTCCTCTACGACGTCTCCTCCGCCGCGTTCGAGGGCCGGACCTGCCCGCTGGGCGCCATCGGCCACCCCAAAGACGGGGTGCGGGGCCGGTTGCAGATCGTCTACGGGCTGCTGACCTCCAAGGACGGCATCCCGGTCGCCATCGAGGTATTCAACGGCAACACCGGCGACCCCAAGACCGTCGCCAGCCAGGCAGGCAAGCTCAAAGACCGGTTCGGCATCACCCGCGTGGTGCTCGTCGGCGACCGCGGCATGCTGACCGCAGCAAGGCTGCGCGAGGACGTCGGCCCCGCGGGCCTGGACTGGATCACGGCGCTGCGCGCCCCGCAGGTCAAGGCGCTGGTCCGCGACGGCGCGCTGCAGCTGTCCCTGTTCGACCAGACCGATCTGGCCGAGATCACCTGCCCGGACTATCCCGGCGAGCGGCTGGTGGCCTGCAAGAACCCGTTCCTGGAAGCCGAGCGGGCCCGCAAGCGGGAAGCACTGCTGGCCGCCACCGAAGCCGGCCTGGCCAAGATCACCGCCGCCACCCAGCGGGCCCGGCAGCCGCTGCGCGGCAAGGACAAGATCGCGCTGCGCGCAGACAGAGTCCTCAACCGGCGCAAGGTCGGCAAGCACCTCACCATCGACATCGGCGAGGACCACCTCAGCTACGCCCGCAACGAGGAGTCCATCACCGCCGAGGCCGCCCTGGATGGCATCTACGTGCTGCGCACCAGCGTCGGCGCCAGCGGCCTGGACAGCAGCGAGATCGTCTCCTCCTACAAGGCCCTCGCCCAGGTGGAACGCGCCTTCCGCGCCTTCAATACCAACCTGGACATCCGCCCATCCGCCTAACCGCCCGGCGCGCAATCCGCCCGCCCCGCCCGGCTCGTCCGCGCCGATCATCCGATGCGCAACGGCGTGTGGTGCTGCGCGCGCTTCGTTTCGGCCGGCCCGGCCCGGGTAGCTGGCGGGCTTCGCGACACGAAAGGGGCTCGCCGAGCGTGCAGCACTTCATCAGCAGCTATGGGTACCTGGCGGTGTTCCTCCTGATGCTCGCTGAGTCGGCGTGCATCCCGGTGCCATCCGAGCTGACGATGCCGTTCGCCGGCGCACTGTCCGCGGGTGCGGTGGCCGGCACGCACATGAACCTGATGGTGGCGATCGCTGCGGGAGTGGCCGGCAACGTGGTGGGCAGCTACCTCGCCTGGGGCGTGGGCGCCTACGGCGGGCGGGCAGCATGGCGCCGCTGGGGCCGCTACATCCTGCTCCGCGACGACGACATCGACCGGAGCGAGCGGTGGTTCGGCCGCCACGGCGGGAAGGCCGTGTTCTTCGGGCGGCTGCTGCCCGCGGTGCGGACGTTTATCTCGCTGCCCGCCGGCCTGGCCCGGATGCCGCCGGCCCGGTTCGGCATCTACACCGTCCTCGGTTGCATTCCCTGGACCGCGGCCCTGGCCTGGGCCGGGTACCTGGTCGGCAAGAACTGGGCGAACGTCGCCAGCACGCTACACGGTCCCAGCCTCGTGCTCGGCGGGCTCCTCGTGCTGCTGGTGATCGTGGCGATCGTGCTGCTGTGGCGGCGCCGCCGCCGTGAGCGCCGCGAGCAAACGGAGCACGGTGAGCACCGCAGTCATGCCGAGTACTCCGGGCAGGGCCGGGCATGACGAGTATCGCGAGCACACCGGGCAGGCCGGCCACACGGCGCCGGCGAGCACGGCGCCACGGGCATCGAGGGCACAGCGGATGAACGAGTGACAGGCTGGTCTCTTCCGCACCTGGAGGCTGGCATGTGGCGTGCCTTGTTCGTCGAGCAGATTCCGCTCACCGAGAAGATCCTGCGCACGGTCTTGGTGTATGTGCTGATGGCCATACTGTTCCGGGTGGCTGGCAAGCGCGGGCTGGCCAACCTCAACCTCCGTCGAGGAACGCGACCTCAGTAGTCGCATTCCCCCACATCCACCCCAGCTACCACGGCCCATGACGGTCATGATTGTGAGTTTGGTGTTGCTCTTTGAACACCTAACTCACACCCATAAGCCAGCGGCACGCGGGAGGTCACGCGGACAGGCCGCGGTGGGCGTAGACCTGGGCGGCCTCGGGTGCAGGCGCGGGCGGCCCGCGGGGCGGGCGGGTCGGCCGGACCCGCGGCGCTAGCCCGTGGCCCGGTCCGGCACCCGCACCAGCAGCCGGCCTGGCTGGGTGACGATCATTAGCCGCCTGGTCCCGCCCATGACCTCGCCGTCGAGTTCCCACGGCTGCTCACGGTCGGCGGTGACGGTCAACTGCCGGAACCGCAGTGCGGTCATCTGGCCTGGCGTCTGGCGGCGCAGCAGCACCCGTGCGGTGAGCCTGAGCCAGCCACTCCACCCGCGGGCGGTCAGGACCACGGCGTCCAGGATGCCGTCGTCGGGTTCGGCGTCCGGGAGCAGCCGGACGCCACCCTGCAACCAGCCGACGTTGCCGACGATCACGGCGCTGGCCCGCAGCCGCTGCGGCGGCCCACCGTCCGCGACCAGGCTCACCCGTACTGGACGGTCCCGCAGGTGGCGCAGCGCGGACAGGACGTAAGCGGCCAAGCCGAGCCGCTTCTTCAGCGGCTCGCTGGACTCGCCGAGCATCTTGGCGTCCAAACCCAGGCCGGCCATGACCACAAACGGGCGCCCGTTGGCCGAGCCCGCGTCCAGCCGACGATCGCTGCCCGTGAGCGCGATGACCAGCGCCGTATCGGGATCGAGGGGCAGTCCGAGGTTGCGAGCGAGCAGGTTGCCGGTGCCGAGCGGCAGGATGGCCAGCGGGACCCCGGTGCCCGCGACCCCTTCCGCGCAGGCCGTGACGGTGCCGTCGCCGCCGCAGGCCAGCACCAGATCGACGCCGGACCGCACCGCCTGCGCCGCGTGGCCCGTGCCCGGGTCGGCGGGCGTGGTCTCGAACCAGAGCGGTTCGTCCCAGCCGTGCTCGACCATCGCCGCGCGGACGGCGTCCCTGAGCTTCGGGACGTCGTCGTGCTTGGTGGGATTGGCCACCACCGCGGCCCGGCGCGCGCCGGGCGGGCGGGCTGCGTCCGGCGGCATGGGGCGAGCATAGCGCCGCGCGGTGCGCGGCCACGGGCGGTCCGGCGCCGCCATGCCCTACGGGCGCCGCCATGCCCTACGGGCGCCGTCATCCCTACGGGCGCCGCCTTGCCGGCTGCGGCCACCCGCAGTCGGGCGCGGCTACGTCCCGTGGGTGCCGCCTTCACCGGTGGCGCCGCCGGAAGCTGCGCCGCCATCCTCCGCCGTGCCGCTGGAACCTGTGCCGCCATCCCCCGCCGCACCGGGCACCTGCGGCAGGCCGTCGGCCCTGCCGGGCATGGACCACCCCCGCCACACGCCGTACTGGATCGCGGACGAGGTAGTCCTGGCATCTCCCGGGGAGCGCGGGCTCGGGAATCTGCCGGGCAGCGAAGAGTAGTGCGGCGGGCCATCCTTGAGTCCGGTCACAGGGCTGGCCTGGCGCACCCGCCGGGGCAGCACCGGCGGGTTCGTGCCGTTCCGCGTCGGCGGGTTCGCCGGCTGCGGCGGGCCGTTCCAGGCCGGCGACTCCATGCCGGTCCACGCCTGGGACTCTGCCTCAGCCTGGTCCGGTGCGTCTGTCTCGGCCGAGGGCGGCGGGCCGGCCTCCACGCGCGGCGGTGCGGCTGCGGGCGGTGCGGCTGCGGGCGGTGCGGCGGCTGCGGGCGGTGCGGCTGCGGGCGGTGCGGCCTGGTAGGCCAGCGTTGGTGCGCCCGCGACAGCGGCCGCGCCGGGCCCCCCACCGCCGGGCAGGTCCGGCTCGGTGTCCGCCTCGTCGGCAAAACCGTTCTGTTCCCCGGCGAGCTGCCGGCCCAGCATCGGCTGCGCGACCTCCAAGGCCTTGGCAGGCGATAGCTCGCCGAATCCTTCGGCCACCACGAGGCCGTGCGGGAGCAGCACGATCGCGGTCGTTCCGCCGTAAGGGTTGCGCCGCAGCGTGACCTGGATGTCGTGGCGTTTCGCGAGCTGCCCGACCACCAGCAGGCCGAGCTGGTCGGCGCCGGCCGACTCGAACGGGAGCGGGTGGGCGAGGCTGGCGTTGGCCTCGGCCAGCTTGCCGTCGCTCATGCCGAGCCCGCGGTCCTCGATCTCGACCGCGAAACCCTGGCCCACGATGCCGCCCTGGATGACCACCGCCGTGTTCGGCGGGGAGTAGATGGTGGCGTTCTCGACCAGCTCGGCGATCATGTGGATGACGTCGCCGACGGCCGGGCCGGCCAGGCCGGTGTCGCCCGCGGAGATCACGCTGACCCGGGTGTAGTCCTCCACCTCGGCGACCGCCGCCCGGATGACATCCACGAACGGGACCGGGTTCCGCCAGCCCCGCGCGGGCGACTGGCCGGACAAGATGATCAGGCTTTCCGCGTGCCGCCGCATGCAGAGGGCCAGGTGGTCGATGCGGAACAGGTCTTCCAGCTCTTGCGGGTCTTCGGTCCGGCGTTCCATCCGGTCCAGCAGCGCGAGCTGGCGGTGCAGCAGCGACTGGCTGCGCCGGGCCAGGTTGCGGAAGACCTCGCCCATGCTCTGGCGCAGCCGTGCCTGGCCCAGGGCCGCGTCTACCGCGGTGTGCTGCACCTTGGCGAGGGCGTCCCGGATCTGGGCGATCTCCGTAGTCTTGACCTTGATGTCCAGCGGCGCCTCCGCCACGTCCGGGTTTTCGCCAGTGGCTAGCTGGTCCACCATCTGGGGCAGCCGGTGGTCGGCCAGGTCCCCGGCGGACCGGCGCAGGCCAGATAGCTCCCGCACCAGCCCGCGGCCGACCAGCAGCGAGACGATGATGGACGCCACCACGGCCAGCAGGCCGAGCCCGGCGGACAGCAGCAGCCGCAGGTTGGTAATCCGCACCTGGTGCTCGGCCTGCTGATCAAGGGCGGTAGCCGCCTGCGTTCCCGCCCGCTCGAGCCCGGACGAGACGCCCTGCACGGCGCGCTCCCAGTGCCCGGGCGCCACCCGGGGCGGCAACGGCGAGCGCCGGCTGCCGATAATGGTGTTCTCCAGCGCGGTCAGCGCGGCGTAGGCGCCGGGGCTGACGTCCCTTTGGTACATCGCCCGGTAGCGGGGGGCGAGTTCGGGCAGCGCCTGGTCGTAGAGCGTCGTGCGCGCCCCGGTCAGCCGGGTGAAGGCGTGCTGGTCGGCGAGCGGGAACCTGTGCGCAGCCAGGTCGGACACCAGCAGCGCGTTCTCCTGCAGCAGCGCTTCCCCCGACTTGGCGATACGCTCCAGCGCCAGGGCCTGGGCGACGCTGGGCGTGCTTGTCCCGGTGAGGATCACCTGGTGCAACAGCAGGTAGGAGTCCCCGATCACTTTGTCATAGGCGGTCAGCGCTTGCGGCCGCGTCACGGCTCGCGAAGCGATCGACGAATGCAGCCGGGGCAGCTCGGCGGCATCCCGGAGCACGGTCACGGCGGCCTGCTGCGCCGCAGGCGCGGCGTTGCTGAGCGTGCTGTCGAAGGTGAGGGCGGCGCGCAGCGCTGCGGTCGCGTGCCCGGTGGCAGCCTCCTGCGTCCGGAGCTTGGCGAGATTCCGGCGAGCAGGCGCCGAAAGATAGGTCAGCGCGAATACGCGTTCGGTATCCAGTTGCCCGAGGAAATTGCTTACCGGTTCGCTCGTGGTGCTCTTCAGCGCTCGTGCGCGCGCCAGATTCAGCGCGTCTTTCCCGGTGATGCCCGTAATGAACAGGTACAGCCCGAACAGCGATAGCACCGGGATCAGCACAAGCAGTAAAATCCTGGCGCGAACTGACCGCGTGTGCCAACTCATCAGCCATCCCCCCCGGTAAGGAAAGGGTGCGGACCTCGGGGGATTGCATTGCTCGCTAGTCGTGCGCAGCGCCAGGCGGCCGTGCTGCCAAGCAGTCTGCCGACGGAGTCGCCGCGCCATGGCCCGCTGCGACATTGGTCATGTGCAGACAGCCCACTCAACAGGTTCGCCGTGCAAGCCCCACATCGAGCGTAACAGGACATCCATGTTTTCCTGAGGGCAAACTTCTCGAGATGTTACTAACGAGTCACGTGGGTCCCAAGTAGCCAACCTGGCGGCTTTGCTGGCCCAGGGGGTCATTTCTCACCTGGGCCAGTCCGCGCTAGGGCAGCCGACTCCGCGGCGGTCGGCGCCGGCGCGGCCGAGCCACCAGTGGCCCGCTCCGTGGCGGCCCTGGACCGCGGCGCGCGTGGGCGGGGATGGCGCGCGGGCGGGGGATGAGGCCGGCTAAGGCCACGCGATCCACCTCAGCGCTAACGTCACCTGCTAGATGCGAGGAGAGGAGAGGCGGACATGGCCGAACCGCAAGAGGCCCGGGCGTGCGCCAACGCCGCGCAGGCCGCCGAGTGGGATGGGCCGGCCGGTGCGCACCGGACCAGGCACGCCGCGGTGTTCGATGCCGAGACCCGTCCGCACAACGAGCGGTTCCGCGCCGCCGCGGACGTGGCGCCGCGCGACCGGGTGCTTGACATCGGCTGCGGCACCGGCCAGACCACCCGGGATGCCGCCCGCGCCGCCGTCGCCGGCGCCGCGCTGGGCATCGATCTCTCCGCGCAGATGCTCGATCATGCGCGCAGGCTGAGCCGGGAGGAAGGGCTGGCAAATGTCAGCTTCTTGCAGGCCGACGCCCAGGTGCACCGGTTCCCGGCGGCGAGCTTCGAGGTCGGCATCAGCCGGTTCGGCACGATGTTCTTCGCCGATCCGGTGGCCGCGTTCGGCAATATCGGGCACGCGCTGAGCCACGGCGGGCGACTGGTGCTGATGGTCTGGCAGGCCCGCGACCGCAACGAGTGGACCACGGCGATCCGCGAAGCCCTCGCCGGGGACAACCCTGTGCCGCCGCCGCCCACGGACGGCCCGCACCCGTTCTCACTCGCCGACCCGGCCGTCGCCGAAGGCATACTGACGGCGGCCGGCTTCGCCGAGATCAGCTTCACCGACGTACGCGAACCGGTCTACTACGGCCCGGATCCCGCCGTGGCCTTTGACGTGGTCCGCGGTCTGCGCAGCACCAGGGACCTGCTCGCGGGACTGGACGCCGGAGAGGCCGAGCGGGCGCTGGACCGGTTGCGCGCAACCCTGGCCGGGCACCAGGCCGCCGACGGCGTGTTCTTCGACGCGCGCTCCTGGATCATCGCCGCCCGCCGGCGCTAAGAATTCCGTGCGTTGCCTGGCGCGGTTCGGCTGCTGTTCGCGCCCGGCCGGCGAAAACGCGCGCCGTCGCGACAGCAAATGTACGTACCTATTCGCACGGCAATTGCCGATGGACAAAATGCCTTAACGGATCCGCCTCGCGTGCGGTTCATGTGGCTATGCTCACAGCCGCTGACCGGCCCCGATGCTGAACCCGTGGCCCGTGTGTCCCGTACCCCAAAAGAGCACGCGGTCGGAGTCAACGGGCACAGGGGAGAATCAGTGATGCAGCAAACAGTGGCACGCGGGACGAATTCGGTTCTGGAGAGCGCGCGCGGTGCGCCGGAATTCGCGGTGCGGTTCGCCGGTGCCCTGCTCGCGGTGGCGGTCGCGGCGGTGCACGTGGCCGATCAGGGGGCGTCACCGCCCTGGCGGACCCGGCTTGGATCGGCTGGGGCTACCGGCTGATCGAGGTGGGCGGCGTGCTGACCGCGCTGATCCTGCTGCTGCCCCGGCCGGCTTGGTTCGGGCCTGCCTGGCTGGGCTGGGCGGCGGGCGCGCTGCTCGGCGCCGCGCCGTTCCTCGGCTACGTCGCCTCACGCACCGTGGGCGTGCCCGGCGACCCGGGCGACATCGGCAACTGGGGCTACTGGGTGGGCACGGTGTCGCTGCTGGTCGAGGCCGCGCTGGTGATGCTCAGCGTCAGCATGCTGCTCGCGGTGCGGCAGCGCCGGTGACGCCTGCGGTCCGGGCGCTTCGCCGGTCCACACCCGCAGCACCTGCGGGCCGCTGAACGAGATGTTCGGGTGGAAGGTGAACTCCTGGTCTCCGGCCAGGCGCAGCCGCGGATAGCGGCGGGCCAGTTCTTCCAGCGCGAGCCGGCGTACGTCCGCCGTCCAGGGCTCAATTCAGGCGAAACGCCTGCCGCCACCACCGGACGGCCGAGTGGTGGCGGCAGCGTGGCGGGCGGCACAGAAGCTAACTGCCCACCGGCTCAAGCTCCGCCTCGTCCGCAGCGGGGTCGGCGGCGGCCAGGGCCGGGCGTAGCCGGGGCGAGCGGAGCCCGGTCAGCGCGATGCCCAGGCCGAGGACCGCGATCCCGGTGATCACCGCGAGCGCGGGCCGGTAGGCGGTCAGCGCGTGCGCCGAGATGGCGTGGTCCGCCCCGCGGGCGTCGATCACCGCGGTGACCACGGCCAGCACGATCGCCCCGCCGACCTGGAACGAGGTCTGCAGGATGCCGGAGGCTAGGCCCTGCTCGTGGTCGGCCACGCCGGAGGTGGCCAGGATGTTCAGCGCCGTGAAGCCCAGGCCGAACGCCGCGCCGATGAGCAGCAGCGACGGCAGGATCACCGCCGGGTAGTCCGGCGCCGGCCCGACCCGCAGGAACAGCGTGTAACCCGCGGCCAGGCAGGCGAAGCCGGCGGCGACGACCCGGGCCGGGCCGAACCGGTCGAGCACCGATCCCATCCGCGGCGTGCTGGCCGCGACCAGGACCCCGGCCGGCAAGAAGGCCAGCGCGGTGCCCAGCGCCGACCATCCGGCCATGATCTGCAGGTACTGGGTGACCAGGAACTGGAACGAGACGTACGAGCCGAACAGCACCATGGCGGCGAGGTTCGCGCGGGTCAGCGCGCCGGACCGGAAGATGCCCAGCCGGAGCAGGGGATCGCGGCTGCGCCGCTCGACCGCGATGAAGGCGCCGAGCAGTGCGATGGCGGTTGCGAAAGAAACCAGGGTCCGGGGCGACGCCCAGCCGGCCTGTGGCGCGCTGACCACCGCGTAGACCAGCAGCAGCATGCCCGTGGTCACCGTGGCCGCGCCGAGCAGGTCGAATCCGCGCCGGGCGGGGCGGCCGGCGCCGGGGTTTGTGTGCTCCCGGGCGCCGGCCATGGCAGCGGGGCGCGCGAGGCGCGACTGGCCGGTGCGCGGGATCAGCCGCAGCCCGGCGACCAGGATCACCGCCGCGATCGGCGCGGGCAGCAGCAGCGTCC
This sequence comes from uncultured Actinomycetes bacterium, assembly GCA_963734725.1. GTDB lineage: Bacteria > Actinomycetota > Actinomycetes > Streptosporangiales > Streptosporangiaceae > DASXKD01. Next base: position 36,517 of record CAVTIX010000016.1, on the reverse strand, counting down.
ACCGCCAGCTGATCTCGGTGAGCAGCCCGGACAGCACCAGGCCCAGCGAAAAGCCGGCCGCGCCGAACGCCGAGTAGATGCTCAGCGCCCGGTTCCTGGCCGGTCCCTCGGCGAACGTGGTGGTGATGATGGACAGCCCGGCCGGGGCGGTGAAGGCCGCCGCCATGCCCTTGACCAGCCGGGCGGTGATGAGCAGGGCAGCGGAGCTGACCAGGCCGCCAAGCAGCGAGGCGACGGCGAACACGCCGAGCGCGACCAGGAACACCCGGCGCCGGCCGAGCAGGTCGGCCGCGCGCCCGCCAAGCAGCAGCAGCCCGCCGTAGCCGAGCACGTACCCGCTGACGACCCATTGCAGCGAGGCGGTGGACAGGCCGAGGTCGGCGCGGATGGACGGCAGGGCGACGCCGACCATGGAGACGTCGAGCGCGTCAAGGAACAGGGCGCCGCACAGCACGACGAGGAGGCCCCACAGGCGGGGGCTCCAGCGGCTGCCGGCGACGGGAGAGATTGTTGCCGAGTTCATGCTGTCCACGCTATGCATGCACAAGCAATAGTTGCAATTGCATTTAGTGCACTTGCAACTATCTGCGGTGCGGCGCTAGACTTCGGCCCATGGCAGGGGTACCGGAGCTGGTCAGCCAGTGGCGCGCGCTCGTGGCGAGCCACGCGGCAGTGAGCATGGCCCTGGAACATGACCTGGGCGAACGGCACAGCCTCGGGGTCACCGAGTTCGAGGTGCTGGAGCGCCTCACGGAGAACCCGGAGCGCCAGTTCCGGGTGCAGGAGCTGGCCGAGTCCGTGCACCTGAGCCAGAGCGCCCTGTCCCGGATGATCGGCCGGCTCGAACAGCACGGCCTGGTCCAGCGCTCGCTGTGCGACAACGACCGCCGCGGCGTCTACGTCTGCCTCACCGAGGACGGCCGGAGACGGCATGCCGAGGCCCTGCCTACCCAGCGCGCGGTGCTTGCTGCCACACTCGGGGCGGGTGCGGCCGGCCGCTGAGGGCCCACCGCCCGCGAGGAGGCGACAGTGACGGGCTATCTGGACTACTCGGGGCGGGACGACGTACTGGGCGGGGGAGCGCGGCGCATCCCGGTGGACACGCCGAAGGGCACGTTCCAGGTGTGGGTGAAGCGGATCGGCAATAATCCCCGGGTCCGGGTGCTGCTGCTGCACGGCGGGCCGGGGTCCACCCACGAGTACCTGGAGGCCTGCGACAGCTTCCTGCCCGCTGCCGAGGTGGAGTACTACTACTACGACCAGCTCGGCTCGGGGTTCAGCGACCAGCCGGACGAGCCGTCCCTGTGGGAGCTTGACCGGTTCGTGGACGAGGTGGAGCAGGTCCGCCAGGCGCTGGGCCTGGACCGCGACAGCTTCGTCCTGTACGGCCAGTCGTGGGGCGGCATCCTCGGCATCGAATACGCCCTGGCGCACCAGCGGCACCTGCGCGCGCTGGTCATCTCCAACATGATGGCGAGCGTCCCGGCCTACAACGCCTACGCCGAGCAGGTGCTGATGCCAGTCATGGACCAGGCGAAGCTGGCCGAGATCAAGGCGCTGGAGGCGGCCGGAAAGATCGAGGACCCGAGGTACATGGAGCTGCTGACCGAGCAGCACTACGTACACCACGTGCTGCGCCTGCCGCCGGCCGACTGGCCGGACCCGGTGCAGCGCGGCTTCGCGCACATCAACCCGGCGATCTACGTGTCCATGCAGGGGCCCAGCGAGCTGGGCATAAGCGCCGACGCCAAGCTCGCGCGCTGGGACCGGTTCGCCGATCTCGCCTCGATCGAGGTGCCGACCCTCGTCATCGGCGCCCGGCACGACACAATGGACCCGGCGCACATGGAACAGATGGCCGCCGCGCTGCCGCAGGGCCGGTACCTGTGCTGCCCGGACGGCAGTCACCTGGCCATGTACGACGATCAGCAGGTCTATTTCGCCGGTCTCGTCGATTTCTTGCACAGCCTGACGGAGCAGCCGTAACGTCTGCCCGTGGCGCGGCAAAGCGGATCTTCTGTGCAGACCGGGCGGGATTTCGCGGCCCGGTTCAGCGGCATGAGCACCACCGAGAAGTGGGGCTACGGCTTCTGGCTGTTTATGGGCCTGGTCTTCGGCGTCCCGGAGAGCTGGGCGGCCCTGGCCAACCCGCCGTGGCCCTCGCTGTCGGACACGATCGCCCATCTGGATGCGCTGTGGCCGCCGACGGCCGTCATCGTCGTGGCGGTGATCGTCATCGTCGCTTTCTACTTCGTCCGGGTCCCGGTCAGCCAGCCCGGTTCGCTGGCCTACAGCCAGGGCGGGCTCGGCCGCGGGACCGGCGCGGGCGTCGGCCGGACCTACAATGGCCGGCTCAGCAAGACCCCGGCGGACATCAGCCCGGCGCCCGCGCTGTTCTACGTTCCGCTGGCGCTGGCCGCAATCGCCATCGGCAGCATCATCGCGGCGGCGACCAGCGGCGACTTCTGGGTGCTCGGCTACGTCATCTACGGCTTGATCGCGATCTTCCTGGTGATCATCCCGTCCGTGCTGGCGTACTGGTTCGCCCGGGAGGTGCCCTGGCCCACGCTGCTGGCCACGATCACCAGCCTGGAGCGGCGCTGGCGCCCGGCGGCCGCCGTCGTGCTGGCCGGGCTGGTGATCTTGATGATCCACCTGGCCCTTCCCCCCTGGCCCGACCAGCTTGGCTGAAGCCTCTCCAGCGATGAACCGGGGCCTGGCGGAACAAGGTGAGTCCAGTTCAGTGTTCCGCGGCTGTCCGAGGGCGCCGGCGGGCCGGATCTCTCGGGCGATCACCACGGAACGGTCGCGCTGCACGATCGGCTAGCCGGTTGCCTCAGACCTGGATCGCGGCTGCGAAGAGACCAGGCGGCGCCACGCTGACGCCAGCCGGCCTGGCATCCAGCGAAACGATGATCCGTGGATGGCCCGCGTGCCGTGCGCACGGCGATACGCCCGTGCTTGCCTGGCCCGGCGGGCGGTTTGCGCCTCCTCCAGCAGCGTGTTCTGCCGCTCGTAGGCCAGCGCCGTGGGGATGTAGGGAAAGCTCATGTCGGGTTGCTCCTTTGAACGTCCGGCCTGGTTACCGGGCCTGCACGAACGTATGGCGGCAGGCTGCTGCGCCGGATCGGGAGCAGCGCCCCAGATTTCACCGCGGGCTGCCCAGATTCACCGCGAGGCTGCCCAGATCCCCGGCCCCGGTTACCCAGGCTGAACCAGTGGCCCTGTGCCAGCGTTATGCCAGGTAGTCAACGAGCTTGGATACGGGGGATTGACGTCATGCCGTTGTTGGAACGAGATACGCAGCTGGCCTCACTGGCGGAGTACGCGGGGGAGGCGCGGCTGGGGGATGGCCGGCTGGTGCTCATCGCCGGGGAGGCTGGTGTCGGCAAGTCGGCGCTGGTCGAGCAGCTGGAGCGTGGCCTGCCGGAGGCCACCTGGTACTGGGGGGCTTGTGACGGCCTGTTCACCCCGCGGCCGCTCGGCCCGCTGTTCGACATAGCCAGCAAGCTCGGGGGCGAGCTGCTGGAGCTGTGCCGGGCTGACGCTCCCCGCGAAGAGCTGTTCAGCGCCTTGCTGCGGCAGGTTGGCGCGCCGGGCGAACTGCACGTGCTGGTCGTGGAGGACGTCCACTGGGCCGATGAGGCCACCATCGACCTGCTCCGTTTCCTCGGCAGGCGGATCCGGGACATCCGGGTCCTGCTACTGGCGACCTACCGGGACGAGGGCCTGCGCGCCATGGATCCGCTGCAGATCGCGCTGGGCGACCTGGCCACCCAGCAGTGCGTCCGGCGCGTCGTCCTCCCGCCGCTCACCCCGGCCGCGGTGGCGGTGCTGGCCGACGGGAGCGGCCTCGATCCCGCCGCGCTGTACCGGCTGACCGGCGGCAACCCGTTCTATGTCAGCCAGGCCGTGCAGGCTGGGATGGGCGAGGTGCCTGAGTCCGCCCGGGACGCGGTGCTGGCCCGGGCCGCGCGGCTGGGCAGCGACGCGCGGGCTGTGCTGGATGCGGCGGCCCTGATCGGCACCCGGATCGAGCTTGCGCTGCTGGAGTCGGTCACCGGCGGCGCAGCACCGGCGATCGATGAGCTCTTGGCATCCGGGCTGCTCACGGTCGATGGCATGGCGCTGCAGTTCCGTCATGAGATTGCGCGGCTCGCGGTGGAGGGCGCGGTGGGCGCCCACCGGTGTAGCGCCATCCACGCGCGGATCCTGGCGTCGCTGCAGGCCCTCGGCTGCGACGACGATGCCCAGATGGCGTTCCACGCGGAGGCCGCTGGCGATGGGCCGGCGGCGCTGCGCTATGCGTCCGCGGCCGCCCGACGGGCCGCCGCGCTCGCCTCGCACCGCGAGGCGGCCGCCCAGTTCGAGCGGGCACTCCGCTTCGCAGATCCGGCCGATCCCGCTGCGGTGGCCGGCCTGTATGACGGTTTCGCGTACGAAGCATCGCTGCTGGACCGCTGGCCGGAAGCGGCCGACGCCCGCGAGCGCGCGCTCACCCTGTGGCGCGAGGTAGGTGACCGGCTGCGTGAGGGCGATACGCTCCGCTGGATCGCCGCCGCGCTGGGCTCACTGAGCCGGGGCCCCGCAGGGATCGCCGCTGCGCGGGATGCCCTCGCCCTGCTCGAACCGCTGGGCCCCACCGCCGAGCTGGCCTGGGCGTACGCCACCCTGGCGTCGATGTGGATGATGCGCGGCGTCAACCAGGACGCGATCGAGCTGGCCCGCCGGGCGCAGGCGATCGCCTGGCCGCTGGGCCTGACCAAGGTGCTGAGCAGCGCGCTGAACACCGAGGCGTGCGCCGTCCACGGGACCGGCGGGGAGTGGGCCGACACGCTGCGCCAGTCCCTGGACATCGCGCTGGCCGGCCGGCACGAGGCCGAGGTGGCCCGGGCCTACGTGAACCTGCACGCCTGCTATGCCGCAGACCGGAACTGGGCCACAGCCGAGCGGTATTTCATCCCGGGAATGACCTACTGCGACGACCACGACATCACCAGCTACTCAACCTGTTTGCGCAGCGAGCGGACCAGCGTCCTGGAGCGGACGGGCCGCTGGGACGAGGCCGTGGCCCTCTGCCGTGAGCTGCTGCACCAGGGAGGCCCGTCCCCCAGCATCCGGCTCTGCTCGCTGCACCGGCTCGGCACGATCCTGGCGCGCCGGGGCGAACCCGGGGCCTGGGAGTGTCTCGATGAAGGCATCGGCTACGCCGAGGGGTCCGGTGAGCCGCAGTTGATCGTTCCGTTGCGGCTGGCCCGCGCCGAGGCGTTCTGGCTGGAAGGCAAGCTGGCTGAAGCCCGCCGCGAAGCCGAGCTGGCCGACGCTGTTGCCGACGGCTGCGACAGCTGGGAGCAGGGGGCGGTCGCGGTCTGGCTGCGGCGCACCGGCTCGGCCCGGCCACCACGCGGTGAGCTCGCCGCGCCCTACCGGCTTCAGCTCGCCGGCGACCGGGCCGGCGCGGCCCGTCTGTGGACCGAGCTTGGCTGCCCCTACGAGGCCGCGCTGGCGTTGCTCGGATCTGCTGACGAGGCCCCGCTGCGCAAGGCGCTGTGGACCTTCATCGACCTCGGCGCGTCGGCCACGGTCCGGCTCACCCGGCAGAAGATGCGCCGGCTCGCCATCCGGTCGATCCCGGCCGGGCCCCGCACGGCGACGCGGAAGCACCCGCTCGGGCTGACCCGGCGCGAGCGTGAGGTCCTTGAGCTGATCTGCGCCAGGCACACCAACGCGGAGATCGCCCAGAAGCTGTTCATCTCGGTCAAGACCGTCAACCATCACGTGTCAGCGGTGCTGGCCAAGCTGGACTCGCCGACCCGCCGCGCGGCCGCTACCCGGGCCGCCACGCTTGGGCTGATCAAATGGGCCTCGTTAACCGCGGAACCGCCGGATCACGCACGACTCCGGCCGGGGCAAGGCCGGCCGGTGGCGCGGGGCGGCGGCCCGGCGGCCATACCCGCCGGCGGGTCAGCCCGGCAGGGTGACCAGATCGAACTGCTCCAGCGTGCCGGGGTCGCCGAGCAGGTCGATCTCGGTGATCTTCCCGCCGGTGAGGGTGAAGGTGAAGACCACCCGTGGCCGACCGCCGGCCGCCCACACCGCCCCGGTGACCCCGTTGATGAGCGCGAGCCTGGCGGCCCTGGCGCGCCCTCCCAGGTTCTCCACCTGGCTGGAGTCCGAGCGGGCCAGCCGCAGCCAAGCCTCCTGGACGGCGTCGTCTGCGTCGCTGATCGAGCCCAGGATCCGGTAGGCCACGGCCCTCAGGTGGGTACGGTGCTCCTCGAACCGCTCCGCCAGCCAGTCGTGGGTTTCCATCCGTCACATACCTCCGTCACAGGCTGTCATACCAAATGACCGGCGGAACGTGGCATGTGTGACCACGGCAGGCCGGATGCGGCCCTCACGGGTCAGGCGGCATCCGCGCATTCCGGCGAGAGGCACTCAGGCGGGCACGGATGACGAACCCCGCGACCGCCCGGGACTACCATGAGCGGGGCCTCGCGGCCTCGATCCTCATGATCGCTACCACCAATGTCGACAGCCGCCGCGACGCCGCCGCCCAGCAGGTGGCCGGCGCCTGGGGCTGACCGCGACCCGGCAATCTGGAGGCTGCGCCGATGATCCCGCCCGCCCGGACCCCGCAGCAGCGCAAGGCCGACACGCTGCGCCGGCTCGAGCGCGACACCGACGCGTGGGTGGCCACGGCCGACCCGGGCAGCGGCGCCCCCCACATGGTGCCGCTGTCGTTCCTGTGGGACGGCGCCACCGTGCTGATAGCGACCCCGGCCGCCAGCCCGACCAGCCGCAACCTGCAGGCCACGGGCAAGGTCCGGCTGGGCATCGGCCCGACCCGCGACCTGGTGCTGATCGAGGGGACCGTGCAGGCGGTGACCGCGGCGGCCGACATTCCGGCCGCCGCAGGTGACGCCTTCGCTGACAAGACCGGCTTCGACCCGCGCGAGCTGACCGAATACGCCTACTTCCACATCCGCCTGCGGCGCGTCCAGGCCTGGCGCGAGGTCAACGAGCTGGTCGGCCGCGATCTCATGCGGGACGGTGACTGGGTCACTCGGTGACCCGCGCCGCGCCGCGCGCCCGCCAGCCAGCAGCGGCAGGCTGCTCAGCGCGATGCCCGCGAGTATGGCCAGCCCGCCGGTGAGCTGCTCCGGCCCGGCCGGGTTAGCGAAGAACACCGCGCCAGCGATGGCCCCGACCAGCGGCTCGATGTTAAGGAAGGCGCCGGCCACCTCGGCGGGCACCCGGCTCTGCGCGTAGGCGAACAGGGCGAACGGCAATAGCGTGCCGCCGACCGCCAGCGCCGCGGTGGCCAAGATCGGGCCGGCCGTGCCGGGCATGGCCGGCCCGGCCTCGGTGACCGCTGCGAACGGCAGCACGGCCAGGGCGGCGCCCAGGAACTGCACGGCGGTCAAGGCGATCGGGTCCTGGCCGTGCAGCAGCCTGGCCTGGGCCACGGTGAACGTGGCCGACAGCAGCAGCGATGCGAGCACAAGCGCGTCCCCGGCGGCGCTCGCCCCGCCGCCGCTGCCGCCGGTGACCAGGCCGACGCCGGCCAGCGATAGCGCGAAGCCCGCCCAGGCCACCGGGCGCGCCACGGTGCGGTGCCACACCGCCGCGATGATCGCGACCAGCACCGGGACCGTGCCGATCAGCAGGGCAGCATGGGTGACGCTGGTCCGGGTGATCCCGGCGTTCTGCACGGCGACGGTCGCGCCGTAGCCGAGCGCCCCGGAGGCCAGCACCGCTGGCCGGAACGCGGCCCGCAACTGGTGGCGCGCGGCCGGCAGCAAGATCGCGGCGGCAACGGCGAATCGGACGACGGTGAGCCAGCCCGGCGGGAGCCAGTGCAGGGCCAGCTTGGACAACGGCACCGTGGTGCCCCAGAGCAGCCCGGCGCTGATGAGCGCGGTGAAGGTGCGACGGTTGCTGTTCATGCAGCCATAGTCGCTCCTGCATATGCAGAATTTGGCCTGTTGGCCATCTTAGCTATATAATATATTGTAATATGGCCGTTGAACTTGACGAAATTGACGTCGGGCTGCTTACTGCGCTGCAGGCCGACGCGGACTGCACGAACGTTGAGCTGGCCCGGCTGGTGGGTCTGTCCCCGGCGGCCACCTTGCACCGCGTCCGCCGGCTGAAGGAGTCCGGCGTCATCCGCATCATCAGCGCCCAGCTCGACCCCGTCGCGGCCGGGTTTCCGCTGCAGGTGTACGTGACTGCGTCGCTCAGCCGGCACGACGCGCGGTCCACCCGCATCTTCGACGACCAACTCCGCGCGCTGCCGCAGATCATCGCCGCGGACAACGTGGCCGGCGAGATGGACTACGTGATCACCGCCGTGGCCCGCGACGTCGCCGACTTGCAGGAGGTGCTGGCCAGCCTGGCCACCCGGGGCGGCCAGCGGCTGGTCACCTACCTGCGGCTGGCGGAGATCAAGCCCCCGTCCCGGCTGCCGGTCGCGGCGACCGTGCCGCCCCCCGATCAGCCGCCGCCCCGCCGGCGCCGCCGGGCGCCCGCCGCTATCCGCGCGGCGGGGCCTCGTCGGGCGCCGGGGCGGGCACCGGCTGGGGAACCGGGGGCGGAGCGGGGGTGATGGTGTCCGGCAGCTGGTGGGAGACCACCAGCGCCGTGACCCCGGCCGCTGCCGCGGCGGCGAACGCGACCGTGATGCCCAGGCTCAGGTGGCCGCCCGCGCCGGCCGCCACCGCCGCGCCGCCCACGCCGATGCCGATCGCGATGCCGAGCACGTCGGCCAGGTTCAGCGACGCCGAGGTCCGCCCCTCCTGGCCCGGCGGCGCGTTCCGCAGCATCATCAGCGAGATTGGCGCGTAGGCCAGCCCCATGCCCAGGCCCCCCACGGTCCACGCGGCCACGGCCGCCCAAGCGGGGACGGTCGGCCGCAGCGCCAGCGTCATCCCGGCGATGCCGGCCAGCACGATCACCAGGCCGGTCCGGATCAGCCGCCGCCCTTCCCACTTTTCGTTGAGCCGGGCCTGAACCCAGGCGCCCGCGGTCCAGGACAGCGTGGCGCCGGTGACGGCGAGGCCGGCGAACGCCGGGCTGCGATGGCGGATCGCGGTGACGGCCAGCGTCACGTACGCGTCGGCGCCGAAGAACGTGAACGTCAGCAGGCCCCGGGTGAGGATCGTCGCGGGCAGCCCGGGGCGCACGGTCAGCGTGCCGGGCGGCAGCAGCCGGCGCAGCGCGGGCAGCCCGGTCAGGGCGCCCGCCAGGATCAGGGCACAGCCGGCCAGCACCTGGCCGGAACCGGCCGCCAGGGTGAGCCCGGCCAGCAGCAGCGTGGCCCCAGCGGCCGTGCGCAGGGCGTCGATCAGCCGGTGCTCCTCGGCGCCGGGGGCGCCGGGCGGGCCGAGGCGGATCAGCGCGGGCACGGCGATCGATCCGGCGACCGCCACCACCGGCAGCAGGCCGAGGAATACCCAGCGCCATCCGAACGCGCGCGCCACCTCGGCGGCCAGCGCCGGCCCGGCCAGTCCCGGCAGGACCCACGCGGTGGACAGCACGGCCATCATCCTGGCTCGGAGCGGGCCGGTGAAGCTGCGCCCGATCGCGGCGTAGGCGACCGACGGGACCGCGCCGGCGCCCATGCCCTGCAGCACCCGCCCCGCGACCAGCACTCCCATCGCCGGGGCCAGGCCCGCGATAGCCAGCCCGGCGCCGAACAGCAGGAGCCCGGCCACGAACGGCGCCGCCGGCCCGCGCCGGTCGGCCTCCCGGCCAGCCAGCACGATGCCGATCACGCTGCCCAGCATGAACCCGCTGAAAACCCAGCCGTACAGGCGCAGGCCGCCCAGGTCGTGCGCGGCGACCGGCATCACCGTCACCACCGCCAGCGCCTCCGACGCGACGAAGGTGATCGTGAGGACCAGGCCGGCGGTCAGCGCCCGGCGCTCCGGCGCGAACAGCCCCGGCGCCCGGTCCTCAGCCATCGCCCGCCTCCCTCCGGCCTGTTGGCCTCCTCCGAGACTACGAGGGCGGACGGCGGGGACCTGGCCGCCGGTGGTAGACCGGGTCACGCCGACCCGGCCGGGCCGTTCAGCCGGGCATGCGCCTTGTGGTTGCGGCGGTAGAGGCCCACGAACTCGTCGTAGAGCCTGGCGTAGAGACCGGCGGTCCGCGGGTCTGGCCGGTAGCTCGCGCTGACGGTGACCCGGTCGGGGATCTCATCGAAGGTGAGTTCGCCGAGGGCCACCGCCGCGAGCATGCCCGCGCCCCGGGCGTTCGCGTTCACCGGGTCGGTGACCGGCTCGATGGTCCGGCCGAGCACGTCGGCGAAGATCTGGCACCACGGGGCGGACCGGGCGCCGCCACCGATGAACCGGATCGGCTCGAGCCGCTGCCGGGTGAACCGCTCCACCGCGGCAAGCAGCCACCGGGTGTTCAGCGCAACCCCTTCGAACACCGCCCGGACCAGGTCCTCGCGGGTGCTGGACAGGGACAGGTTGTGGAACCCGCCGCGCATGAAGTGATCCTCCACCGGCGTCCGCTCGCCGTACAGCCACGGGGTGAAGATCACCCCGTGGCTGCCCGGGGGAACGCTCGCGGCCATCCGGTCGAACTCCCGGTAGGCCCCGGGCGGCGGGGCGCCGTCGAACAGGACCCGGTCGCGCAGGAAGGTCAGCGCCGCCCCGGCCGTCTCCTGCTCGTCCGCGACGAAGTACCGGCCGGGTATCGGCGACGGCAGCGAGGCGATGTTCCGCAGCAGGTCCGTTCGCTTGAACGGCACGTGGCAGGTAAGCCAGGAGGAGGTGCCGACGTAGAGGTGGGCCTGGAAGTCCCGGGTGGCGCCGGACCCGATCGCCGCCGAGTGCAGGTCGGGGGTACCGACGACCACCGGAAGGCCGGCCGGGGCGCCGAGTTCCGCCGCCGGCCCGGGCAGCAGCGGCCCCAGGATGTCGGTCGCCGCCCGCAGCCCGGGCAGCTTCGAGCCGGCAACTCCGGCCAGCCGCAGCAGCGCCGGGTCGTAGTGGATTTGGCCCGGGCGCCGGTTGTCGGTGACCCAGTGCAGCGCGATCGAGTCGAACGATGCCGCCGCCTCGCCGGTGAGCCGGAGGTTCAGCCAGTCCTTCGGCTCCAGGAACAAGCTGGCGGCGCGGTAGGCCTCCGGCTCTTCATGCTTGAGCCACAGGATGTGCGCTAGCGGGTCCTTGCCGGAGTGCGAGGGGATCCCGGCGGTCTTGCGAATCCAGCGGGCCAGCTTGTCCGCGCCGTAGCCGCTGAGCCGCACCGGCCCGCTCGTGATGCGCCGCGCGTACGGCGCGCCGCGCGAGTCCATCCAGATGATCGCGTTGCGGACCGGGCGGCCGCTGCGGTCCACCGGCACCGTTCCCGACCATTGCGCGGTGCAGCAGACCGCGGCGACCGCGTCCGGCGGGACCACGCCGCGGGCCATGAGCCGGGAGGACACTCTGGTGATCATGGCCCACCAGCCCTCCGGGTCCTGCTCGGCGCCGCCGCCCGGCAGGAGCTGGACCTGGTGTGCCTCCTCCTCCGCCGCGACCACCTCGCCGGCCACCGAGACCAGTGCGACCTTCAGCGCCGAGGTGCCCAGGTCGATCGCCAGGACGTGCCGGTCCACGTTCAAACCTCGAACGTCAGGTCGAGGTAGACGCCCAGCATCGCGTGGACCAGCTCCTCGGGCAGCGAGGCGGCCATGCCGTACACCGGGGCCATTCCGGTGCTGACGCCCGGGTTCGCGCGGACCTCCTCGACCGACTCCCGCAGGTCGGCGAGGAATCGGTCGGCGACACCGGGCAACGTGTGCCGCAGCGTGACCGCGATGTGCACCGCGGCCGGCCGCTGCAACCCGTTCAGGCTCCAGCCGCGCTTGCCCATGTTCTCCAGCACCTGGAACACATCGAGGCCGTCCTCGGCGGCGAATGCGATGACCCACAGCGGGTCGCCGAGCACGCGGACACCAGGGATCTGCGCGATGCCGTCGCGGATCTTCGCGCCGGTTTCCAGTATCCGTCGGGCCGCGTCGAGGTACCCGCGCTCGCCGATGGAGACCATCGCCGCCCAGCACGTGGCCGACAGCGCGCCGGGCCGGCTCCCTGCGAACGTGGGTGACAGGTACAGGCCGCCCGGCCAGTCGGTGCTCGTGTAGTACTGGAACTGGCGCAGGTCCTTGCCCCGGTACAACACGACCGAAGAGCCCTTGGCGGCGTAGCCGTACTTGTGCGTGTCGGCGGTCATCGAGGTGACCCCGGGCAGCCGGAAGTCGAACGGCGGCACCGGGTAGCCGAGCCGCTCGGCCCAGGGCACGATGAACCCGCCGAGGCAGGCGTCGACGTGGCAGCCGGCGCCGTGTTCGGCGGCCAGCGCGGCGATCTCCGGTATCGGGTCGATCACGCCGTGCGGGAACGTCGGCGCTGACCCCACCACGACCGCGGTCCGCTCGGTGATGGCCTCGGACATGGCCGTCAGGTCGGCCTTGAAGCCCTCGTCCACCGGCACCCGGACCAGCGTCATATCGAAGAACCTGGCGGCCTTGTCGAACGCCGCGTGCGCGGTCACCGGCGCGACGATCTCCGGTTCGGCGATGCCACGGCGGGCCCGGGCGAAGTCCCGGTAGGTCTTCATCGCCAGCAGGATGCTCTCGGTCCCGCCGGAGGAGACCGTGCCTGCGACCGGGGCGGCGGGGTCTGCGTGCCGCGCCCCGAGCATGTTCGCGGTCATCGAGACGATCTCCGCCTCGAACTTCGTGGCGCTCGGCCACAGGTCGGGGTGCAGCGGGTTGCTCTGCGACTGTGCCGCGTACACGCGGTTCAGGAACGCGACATGTTCCGGGTCGCCATGGTAGACGGCGCCAGAGGCGTACCCGTCGCGCCAGCGCGCCTCCTCGGTCGCGGCAAGTCGCTCGATCAGCCCGGCCACCTCGGCACGCGGCACGCCGTCTTCCGGGAGCCGCGGGTAGGCGGCCAAGTCACCCCGGTACGGCTTCAACTGCCGGTCCAGGGCGGCGATCAGCTCGTCTGGCGCCATGGTCAGGACCCTTCTTGCGTCGAGGCGGGCAGCCTGGTGGACAGGGCCAGCCCGGCGAGGCCGGCCACCGACAGCGCGGCCAGGGACAGGTACGGGTCGCCGATCAAGCCCTGCACGATCAGCACCAGGACGACCCCGCCGAGGTTCCCGGCGAGCAGCAGGAACCCGACCGCGGCGCCCGCCCGCTCCGGGCCGGTGTGCAGCTCAGACCAGTCAAGCACCACCGGCAGGGCGGCCAGCAGTACGAACCCCTCCACGGCAAGCGCCACGGCGACAAAGCCCACCGGATGCACGACCGCGATCGAGGCGAACGACACGATCGTGACGGCCACGGTGACCTGGAGCAGCGCCCGCCGCCGGTCGCGCTTGGCGACGGCCTGCGGCACCACTGCGGCGCCGAGGATCCCGGCCACCGTCATGATCGCGATCAGGTATCCGGCGGCGCTGCCCCGGCCGAAGTGGCCGAGTATCGAATCGAGCCAGGTCGCGACCGCGTTGAACACGCCCATTCCGACGAACAGCAGGCCCGCCAGGACCCACAGGAACCGGTCGCCCCACAGCCAGCGCAGCGACACCGCGACCGACGGGTCTCCCCGGAACGCCGCTGGCGTGCGGACCGCCACCAGCACCCAGGCCGCCGCGACGAGCGCCACCGCGGCCTGCACGGACAGCAGCAGCCGCAGCCCGCCCGCGTTGAACAACGGGCTGCCGATAAGCACCGCGGCCAGGATGCCGAGGTACAGCGACACGCTGCCCGCCGAGATCGCTGCGGTCCGCTCCCGCTCCGGGAAGTACCGCGCGGCTACCTTGGTGATCGAGTTCAGCACGAGCGGCTGCCCGGCGGCCACCACGAACTGCCCGGCCAGTGCCCATGCGTACGACTCAGGGCCCACCAGCCGCAGCAGGCCGCCGCCGGCGGTGAGGATCGCGCCGGTCGACAGCGCCCGTTCGAACTTTGTGTCCAGCCAGCGGCCGCTGGGCAGCGCTAGCACCACGTACATCAGCGGGAAGATCCCGGCCAGGTCCCCGGCCGCCCCTACGGAGACGCCCATGACCCGGTGGGCCTGGGTGGTGATCGGCGCGTAGGTCAGCCACAGCAACTGCGTGGACGCGGCCAGCAGGCCGTAGCCGGCCAGAATCGCCCACCGGTTCATCCGCGCCAACGTGGCGGTTCGCGTGGCCACTGCCGCTCCGCTCTGCTCGCCCCTGTACTGGAGCCATCTTGGCCTGGCCAGCCCCTGGTGCGCTAACTTTGCCGCGGTGACGGTCGTTCGCAAGCTGGCGGTGTTCGGCACCGGGGCGGCGGGCGCCGCACCCGGGGCTGCGCCCTGGCTCGCCCGCAGGGTGCTTCCGCTGCTGGCCACGGTCGGCCTCCTGCTCATCGGGATGTCCTCGACGATCTGGTGGGGGCCCGCCATGATCGGGAAGACCGCCTGGTCGCTCCCGCTCGACTTCTGGGGGACGCTGGAAGCGGCGCACCGGCTGCTGCACCTGCACCCGGGCGGCCTGTACACCCAGCCCACCGGCCTGATCTCCCTGCCCGGTGCGGTGGTGATCCTGCTTCCGCTGGTCGCGGTCACCGACGTCGCCGGGCTCTCGCTGGCCCTGCAGAGCGCGGCCAACCCGCAGCCTGCGGTGTGGCTTCTCGCCGGGCCGTACGAGATTGCGCTGTCGGCCGTGGTCCTGTTCGCCGCCGACGCGATCGCCGAGCACCTGGGGCTGGACCGGCGCCGGCGGGCCGTGCTCGCCACCGCGGAAGCGGTCGCGCTGTGGAGCGTGTCGGTGCGCTGGGGCCACCCCGAGGACGCGGTGTCGGTGGGGCTCTTCCTGTACGCCGTCCTGGCGCTGGCCAGGTCCAGGCGCCGGCGGGCCGCGTGGCTGGCCGGGGCGGCGATCGCCATCCAGCCGCTGGTGCTGCTCGCGGTCCCGGTTGTAGCGATGACCATCCCGCTGCGGCGGGCGCCCGGCTTCCTCATCCGGGCGGCTGTCCCGGCGGCGGTGGCCCTGGCCGCCGCGGCCGCGGCGAACTGGAACGCCACCTACGCCGCGGTGACCAGCCAGCCCAACTCGCCCACCATCAACCACCCCACGCCCTGGGAGTCCCTCGCCCCGCACCTGAGCGGTGGAGTGGTCGCGGCCGGCCCGGCCAGGATCCTGGCGATCCTCGTGGCCTGCGGCTGCGGGGCCGTCGCCGGGCGCCGATGGGACGCGGCCCGCACCGCCGACTGGGACCACGACACGCTGATCGAGGTGCTGTGGTGGTCCGCGCTGGCCCTGGCGCTGCGCTGCGTCTTCGAGCCGGTGGTCGTGGCCTACTACCTGTGGCCGCCCGTCGCGGTGGCGCTCGTCGCGGCGGCGCGAACCTGGTCCCGGCTGATCCCGGCGGCCCTGGCCGCGACGGCGCTCACCTCCGCCTCCCAGATCGCCTGGCACGGCGTCTGGGTCTGGTGGGCGCCGATGATGGTGTTGCTTGCGCTCACCCTCGCCTTCGCGCGATTCCCGTTGCCCTGGCGCTGGCCGGGCCACCGGGGGGAACCGCCGTCGGCGACACCCGCCGCGTTAGGGCTTGCGGCCCGCCCGCCACGGCGCCTTTGGCCCTAACTGGCGGGTAGCGGGCCGCTGGTACTTTGATGGTGGTGAGGGCGATGAAGCCACGAGAGCGGGGAGATGCGGCGCATGAACGGAGCGCTGAGCACTGAGGACCTGGAACTGCTCCGCAAGGATTTTTCGGCTAATCCGGCGTACCGGCTGGCACAGAACGCGGTAACCCGGGTGCCCGTTGACGACGTGGCCATTAACCGGGAGATCATCAACAACACCGACCACTTCCTGTCCACCCTGCTGGACGACTGGAAAGTCACCAACCAGGAACGCAGCGGCCGGTGCTGGTTGTTCGCCGGGCTCAACCTGCTGCGCGTCGGCGCCATGAAGAAGATGGGCCTCAAGGAGTTCGAGTTCTCCCAGAACTACGCCATGTTCTGGGACAAGGTGGAGCGGGCCAACTACTACCTCGAGGCGATCATCGAGACGGCCGGCCGCGATCTTGACGACCGGACCGTGGCCTACCTCCTCGACTCGCCGGCCGAAGACGGCGGCCAATGGAACATGTTCGTGGCCATCGTCAAGAAGCACGGCCTGGTGCCCAAGGCGTTCATGCCGGAAACCCAGAGCTCCAGCAACACCGGCGCGATGAACTCGATCCTGCGCAACCTGCTGCGCCAGGGCGCCAAGTCGGTGCGCGAGGCGGCCGCCCGGGGCCCCGAGGCGGCACGGGCCGCCAAGGCCGAGGTGCTCCGGGTCATCTACCGGGTGCTGTGCATCCACCTCGGCACCCCGCCGGAGCGCTTCGACTGGCAGTGGACCGACAAGGACCGCGAGTTCCACCGGGACGGCATGCTCACCCCGCGGGAGTTTGCGGCGCGGTACGTGGACCTGCCCATCGACGACTACGTGTGCCTGGTCCACGACCCACGCCCGTCCAGTCCGGCCGGGCGGACGTTCACCGTCGAATACCTCGGCAACGTGCTCGGCGCCCCGCCGGTCATCTACCTCAACGTCGCGATGCCGGTGATCAAGGGCATCGCCGTGCGGGCCCTGCAGGATGGCGAGCCGGTGTGGTTCGGCTGCGATGTCGGCAAGATGATGAGCAACGAGTACGGGGTGTGGGACGCCCGCCTGTACGACTTCCCCGCGGTCTACGACACGGCCTTCAACCTCAGTAAGGCCGACCGGTTGCTGTACCACGAGACGCAGATGACCCACGCCATGCTGTTCACCGGCGTGGACGTGCTCGACGGGGTCACCCGCAAGTGGCGGGTGGAAAACAGCTGGGGCGCCGACAAGGGCAAAGACGGCTTCTACACCATGAACGACTCTTGGTTCGACGGCTACGTCTTCGAGATCGCGGCGCGCCGGTCCGCGCTGCCCGCGGAGCTGCAGGCCGCGCTGGACACCGCGCCGATCGTCCTGCCGGCCTGGGACCCGATGGGCGCCCTCGCCCGGTAGGGCGTGTCTTGCAGGCCTGTGCCGTCGCGGGCGGCCGCCGTGAAGGGGGATGGGGAGGCAGGCGGGGATCGCAAGGCGGAGGAGGAGCTCATAGCGGAGCTATGGGCGACGACGACAACACCGCGAGGCGCCCGTCCGGTGGACGCGCAGCAGGCTGGATGGTTGTAAGGCATGCCCTAGGTGAAGAGGCGGTGAGCGGCCGGTAAGGGTTTCTCCGTATCCGGGGCCGCCCCGCGAGCGCGGCCGCAGACTGGCAGCAGTCCTCGATCGCGCGGAGGTTTCGATGCGGACCAGACTGCTTGCCCTCACGGCGGTCCTGCCCCTGCTGGCCGGCACACCGGCCGCCGTCGCCGCGGTCGAGCGCCCGGCCCCGACGGTTGCTGCCAGCGGGCCGTGCGGCATGCGGGCGACAGCGCCTGGCTATAAGCACGTGATCTGGATATGGATGGAGAACCACAGCTACAACTCCATCATCGGCTCGTCCCAGGCCCCCTACATCAACTCCCTGGCCACCGAATGCGGGCTGGCGACCAACTATCACAACGTCTCCCATCCCAGCCTGCCGAACTACGTCAGCGCGACCTCGGGCCTCGGGTACCGCGCCATCGCGAGGTTCGATCGCGACTGCGACCCCGTTCCGGGCTGCGTTAGCCCGGCGGCCAGCATCTTCGGCCAGGGTGAGAGGTGGAAGGCGTACGAGGGGTCGATGCCCTCGAAGTGCCACAAGGCCAACTCCGGAAAGTACGCAGTTCGGCACAACCCGCCGCCATACTTCACCAGGCTCCGTGGCTGCGCCACCTTCGACGTGCCCTACAGGCGGCTCGCCAGCGACCTGTCCGCGGGCAAACTGCCTGCGTTCTCCTTCGTCACCCCGAACCTGATCGACGACATGCATAACGGCACCGTCGCCGAAGGCGACAAGTGGCTGGCCGCCAACCTGCCCGCGATCTTGAAGAGTCCCGAGTACACCAGTGGCTCGACCGCGGTGTTCATCACCTGGGACGAGGGCGAAGGCGGGACCGCGACCAAGTGCGCCAGTAACACGACCGACGTGGGCTGCCACGTCGCCACCATCGTGATCAGCCCAAGCACCAGGCCCGGCACGCGGTCGCCGAAGCTGTTCAACCACTACTCGCTGCTCGGCACCGCCGAGCAGTTGCTCGGCCTGCCCGCCCTGGGGAAGGCAGCCACCTTCCCGACCATGACCTCTGCCTTCCATCTGTAACGGCCCGGTGGCGCCCCGGGCCACGGCCGCGCCGGTAGCCCACAGCACCACCGGCGTCGTTGCGCAGGAAAATGCTTTGCCCGCGCGAAGCATCGCATGCTGTACTGCCTCGGAAGTGCCGGCGACCCAATGGAGAGCACCATGCGAGCGGCGTTCATGTCCGCCCAGAAAGGAAATGACGCCAATGCGTAGGGACATGACGCTTCGTGAAAACGCTCAACTTGGGGATTCTGGCGCACGTAGACGCCGGTAAGACCAGCCTGACCGAGCGGCTGCTGTATTCCGCCGGGGTCATCGACGAGATCGGCAGCGTCGATGACGGCAGCACCCAGACCGATTCGCTGGCGCTGGAACGCCAGCGCGGCATCACGATTAAATCCGCCGTGGTGTCGTTTGTCATCTCCGATGTCACGGTCAACCTGATCGACACGCCGGGCCACCCGGATTTCATCGCCGAGGTGGAACGGGTGCTTGGCGTCCTGGACGGCACCGTGCTGGTCATCTCCGCGGTCGAAGGCGTCCAGGCGCAGACCCGGGTGCTGATGCGGGCGCTGCGGCGGCTGCGGATTCCCACTCTCGTCTTCGTGAACAAGACCGACCGGGCGGGCGCGCACCCCGGGCGGGTGCTGGCGGACATCACCGAACGCCTGACCCCCGGGGTCGTCGCGATGGGGACGGTCTCCGGCGCGGGCGCCCGGGGGTGCGCGTTCCGGCCGTACGGCGCGGGCGACAAGGCCTTCGCCGCCCGCTTGGCCGAGGTGCTCGCCGAGCACGACGAGGCGCTGCTGGCCGCCTACGTCCAGGACGAGGCCGCCCTGCCCTACCGGCGGCTGCGCCGCGAACTGGCCCGGCAGGCCAGGCGGTGCCTGGTGCACCCGGTGTTCTTCGGTTCGGCGATCACCGGAGCTGGTGTCGCCGAGCTGGCCACGGGCATCACCGGGCTGCTGCCCGCGGCGCGTGGCGACGCCGCGGGCCCCGCATCGGGCGCGGTGTTCAAGGTGGAGCGCGGCCCGGCCGGGGAGAAGATCGCCTACGTCCGCATGTTCTCCGGCGCGTTGCGCGTGCGCGACCGGCTGCCGTCCGGCCGCGGGAGCTCGCGGCCCCCGGGCCGCAACGGAGGGCCGTTGCCACCGGGCCGGGAGGGCGAGTGGAAGATCACCGCGATCAGCGTCTTCGAGCGAGGCCCCGCCGTGCCGCGGGACCAGGTCCGCGCCGGGCAGATCGGGAAGCTCTGGGGGCTGCGCGACATCCAGGTCGGCGACACGCTCGGCGTGCCGCCGCCCGGGCGGATCCAGCACCGGTTCGCCCCGCCCGCTCTGGAGACCGTCGTCGCCCCACGGCGCCCGGCGGATCGCGGCGCACTCCACGCCGCGCTGACCCAGCTCTCCGAGCAGGATCCGCTGATCGGCCTGCGGCGCGACGACGCCCGCACCGAGTTGCTCGTGTCGCTCTACGGCGAGGTGCAGAAGGAGGTCATCCAGGCGACGCTGGCCGCCGAGTACGGCATCGAGGCCACTTTCAGCGCCTCGACCACGATCTGCATCGAGCGCCCCGCCGGGTCCGGTGCGGCCTTCGAGATCATCGACACGCCGCCCAACCCGTTCCTGGCCACGGTCGGGCTGCGGATCGACCCGGCGCCCGCCGAATCCGGCGTTCGGTTCCGGCTGGAGGTAGAGCTCGGCTCGATGCCGTTCGCGTTCTTCAAGGCGGTCGAGGAGACGGTGACCGAGACGCTGCGCCAGGGCATCCATGGCTGGCAGGTCACCGACTGCGTGGTCAGCATGACGCATTCCGGCTACTGGCCCCGGCAGAGCCACGCCCATGCCCACTTCGACAAGAGCATGTCCAGCACCGCCGGGGACTTCCGCAACCTGACGCCGCTGGTGCTGATGGACGCGCTCAAGCTGGCCGGGACCACGGTCTACGAGCCGGTGCACCGCTTCCACCTGGAAATGCCGGCTGACACCTTCGGGGCGGTGCTCCCGGCGCTGGCCCGGCGCCGTGCGGCTCCGGGCGCACCAGTCATGCGGGGCCCGTTGTGCCTGCTGGAGGGGGATATTCCGGCGGCCCAGGTGCGCGAGCTTGAGGAGCAGCTGCCGGGGCTGACCCGCGGCGAAGGCGTGCTCGAGGCCGTGTTCGGCCACTACCAGCCGGTCCGCGGCGAGGGGCCGGACCGGCCGCGGACCGACTACAACCCGCTGAACCGCGAGGAGTACCTGCTGCGTGTGGCGCGGCGGGTAGCCGCGCGCTGAGTCAGGGGGCGCCGTCCGGGGGCAGCCCGAAGGCGGCCGGGTGCAGCCAGCGGGCGATCGCTGTGACGGCCACCGCATTGCGCGGCCCGGGGGTGATCTCGTCGTAGCTGAGCGGGAGGAAGCAGCGGTGCTTGACCGCGGTGAGGTTGCGGGTGATCGGGCTGGTCTCCAGGAACTTCTCTTTCTGGGCGGCGGTGGGCGTGCCGTAGTCGTTGATGATGATGCATTGCGGGTCTTTGCTGACGACCTGCTCCCAGGACACCGAGGTGAAACTCTGCTTGAGGCTGGCGAAGACGTTGGTCCCGCCCGCGAGGGTGATCAGGGCGGTCGGTATGGCCAGGCCAGCGCCGGTGAACGGGGCCGCCTGGCCGCTGTCGTAGTCGAAGACCGTGACCGGCTTGAGCCCGGCTACCTTGGCGTGCGCGGCGGCCACCTGGTGCTGCATGGCGGCGATGACCTGCCGGGCCTTCGCGCGGACGTTGAAGATCTCGCCGAGGTTGCGCAGGTCGGTGTAGGTGTCGTTGATGCTGACCGAGTCGATGCCCTGGTGGACGCGGGCGCAGGACTCGGTCAGGACCAGCGTTTTGATGCCGAACTGGGCCAGGCCCGCCGGGGTGAGGCTGGTGCCCTGCTGCAGGCCGTAGTCCCAGCCGGCGAACAGGAAGTCGGGGTGCAGGGCGACGAGTTCTTCGCGGGTGAAGTAGTCGGGGGAGACCTGGCGTACCTTGCGGAAGCTGGCCAGGTAAGGGGCGGGTACCGGGTGGCCGGCCGGGCCGTCTCCGGTGACGCCGAAGGTCCCGGCCATGCGTGACTCCAGGCCGAGCGCGAGCATGTCTTCGGTGGTGTTGATGTCGTTGGATACGGTCCGCGCCGGGGCCCGGTCGTAGGTGACCGGGACGCCGCAACTGGTCACCGTGACGGGATAGCCAGCGTGAGTTGCGGGCGCGGAGGTGGCTTCGGGCGCGTCGGAGGCGCCGCAGGCGGCGAGTGCGGCACAGGCCGCGAGGAGCACTACAGCGGGCACGCCCCCGCGCCAGGCACAGCCGCGGAACCGGGAAGGCGGTGAGAGCCGCATTGGGTCTCCTTTCAGTGGCCGGCCGCGTCCGGCGGAATCCGGGGTGGGTGAGCCCTGCGGGGCAGGCCGGTCCAGGTGGCGGGCCCGGCGCGGGATCAGGTGCGGTTTTCCGGTCTCGGGATGGTCGATGACGAGCACGTCGGCGCCGTATGCGGCGCGCACGGTAGCCGCGGTGAGCACCTCTTCGGGCGGCCCGCCGCCGATCAGCTGCCCGTCGGTGATCAGGTGAACGGCGTCGCAGAACAGCGCGGCGAGGCTGATGTCGTGGATGGCGGCCAGGACGGTGACGCCGAGACCGGCGACGAGTTCCAAGATCTCGACCTGATAGCGGATGTCGAGGTGGCTGGTCGGCTCGTCCAGGATCAGGTGGTCGGCGCCCTGGGCCAGGGCCCGGGCTATCAGCACCCGCTGTTTCTCGCCGCCGGACAGGGTGTTGAACCCGCGATGGGCCAGGCGCTCGCAGCCGACGCGCTCGATGGCCTGCTCGGTGACCGCCCGGTCGGTGTCGTCGTCCCGGTCAAAGGCCCGCTTGTGCGGGGTTCGGCCGATCATGACCAGCTCCGCTACGGTGAAGTCGAATTCGAGGGTGAATTCCTGGGTGACCACGGCGATCCGCCGGCTCGCGTCCCTGGGCCGCAGCGTCAGCAGGTCCCGCCCGTCCACGAGCACCTGCCCGGCGGCTGGCCGGTAGGCGCGGTAGATGGCCTTGAGGATGGTGGACTTCCCGCTGCCGTTCGGCCCCAGCAGCCCGGCGAAGGTCCGGTCCGGGACGGTGAAGCCGATGCCCGTGACGATTCGCCGGCCCGCGATGTCCACGCACAAGTCGCGCAGTTCCAGGCTCATCCGGCCGCCCCGTACTGGTAGGGGCGGTGCCGGATGAGCACGATCAGCAGCGGCGCGCCGATGAACGCGGTGATCACGCCGATCGGCATTTCCTGCGGCGCGACGATCACCCGGGCGAGCAGGTCGCCGAGCACCATGAAAGACGCGCCGAACAGCATCCCGGCCGGCAGCACCCGGCGGTGCTCCGAACCGACGATCAGGCGAACGATATGCGGGACCACCAGGCCCACGAAGCCGATCACGCCGCTGACCGCGACCGCGACCCCGGCCATCAGCGAGGTGACGATGAAAAGGTCACGGCGCAGCCGGTGCACGTCGACCCCCAGCGCGGCCGCGGATCCTGCGCCCAGGGCCAGCGCGTTCATGGAGCGGCCCTGGGCGAGCAGGTAGGCCATGGCGGCGGCGAGCACGATCGCGGGGATCGGCAGCTGCTGCCAAGTGGCCAGGCCGAACGAGCCGAGCAGCCAGAACAGCACGGCCTGTGTCGCTTGCGGGTTGCCGCGGAAGATCAGGAAGCTGGTCACCGATTCGAACAGTGCCGACAGCACCACGCCACACAAGATCAGCTGGGTCGGTGACAGCGCCCGCTCCTGGCGTGAGACCAGGAACACCGCGCCCATCGCGCCCAGCGCGCCCAGGACGCTGCCAGCCGAGACCGCCCAGGCGCCGAGCGAGGCGAACGCGCCGAACAGCAGAACGGAGGTCGCGCCAACGCTGGCGCCGGAGGACACGCCGAGCAGGAACGGATCGGCGAGCGCGTTGCGGACCAGGACCTGGACCACGGTCCCAGCGGTGGCCAGCGTCGCCCCGACGAGAGCGGCCAGCAGCACGCGCGGCAGCCGGATATCCCAGACGATCGCGTCGGCCACGCTGTTGCTGGGCTGGCCGGCCAGATGATCCACGATCACCCGCAGGACGGCTTGCGGGCTGAGCGGCACCGAGCCGATAGCCACGCCCAAGACCATGCTCACCAGCAGGAGCGTGGCACCCACCAGCAGCACGGCAGGCAGCGGAAGCCGACCAGCCGACATGGTCGCCGGGCGCTGGGACAGGTGAGGCACCCCACGCACCGCCCTTCCCTCGAGGGCCATGTCGTCGGCACAGCACAGGCGACCGGGCTCGCCCCCGAAGGGGGACCACCGTTGCGGGACAGCGCCGGAATCTCACCGGACTTCGCTAGAACTGCACCACCGCGATCTTCGGCCGCGGCAGCGTCACGCTATGGCGCGGATGGGCCGGCGTCAAGCACCGCGCCGCCATCCCCGGGCGCCTGCCGGGCGTTCGGCGGCCACCACAACTGGGGAGCGGGCCGGGAATCGCCGGCGCACCGGCCACCGTTGACCCTGAACGATGAAGCCGGCACGGATGGCAGACGGCGGCGATGGCTGCGGCGCCGGGACGGGCCGCGGCCCGGCCCCGGAGCTGGCCGTGCGTGGGACCGGTCCTGGGCGGATCACTGTCGGCGGGCTCACCGCGGACGGCGGCGCGCTGCTGGTCTTCGTGTCCGAGCACTGCCCCACTTCGGCGCTGGCGCTGCGCCGGCTCGGCCCGCTGTGCCAGTCCTGGGCGCGGGCCGGGCTGACCGCCATCGCCATCTTCGAGGACCCGCTGGACCTCGCGATCCGCACCGCGCGCCGCCTCGGCTGGACTGGCCAGGTGGCCGCGCAGGAACCGCCGTATCCGGCGTCGCGGGCCTACCGGGTGGCCACGGTGCCCACCACCGTGCTCGTCGGCCGCGGCGGGCTGGTCGCCGGTACCGTCACGGGCTGGGACCAGCGCGCCCTGGCCAGCCTGCTGTACGAGGCGGGGCAGGGGCTGGGGGCCGCGCTCGCGGCGCCGCCCGAGGCCGAGCCGCTGAGCAAGCCGGGCTGTTCATCCAAGGCTGCCATCGACCCGGAACTGGCGGCGGCGATGTCCGGCCAGGGCGGCGACGAGCCGGAGGAGATGTTCGAGCGCGGCTGGACCGACGGCCTGCCGGTGATCCCGCCCACCGCGGAGCGCGTCGAGGCCATGCTCGGCGGGCGGGACGGCGGTGAGTCGCTTGGCCTGGTCCCGCCGGCCATGGGTGAGGCCACGCTGGCGCGGGTGGCCGCCTGCGCCGTCCTGGCCGGCTGCCGCCCGGCGTACTTCCCCGTGGTGGCCGCGGCCGCGCGGGCCGTGCTCGACCCGGCGTTCAACCTGCACGGCCAGGCGGTGACCACTCAGCCGGCCGGGCAGCTTGTCGTGGTCAACGGGCCGGTGCGCGAGGCGATCGGGCTGAACAGCGGCATGGGCGCGCTCGGCCCGGGGTTCCGGGCGAATCTCACCATCGGCCGGGCGGTGCGGCTGCTGGTCTCGCTCACCGGCGGGGCGATGCCCGGCGCGATGGACCGGGCCACCCTCGGGCACATGGGCAAGCTCGGCTTCTGCATCGCGGAGGACGAAGAGGTGAGCCCGTGGGCGCCGCTGCACGTGGAGCGCGGTTTTGCGCCGGGCCAGTCGGTGGTCACGGTCATCGGCAGCGATGCGCCGTTGTCCATCTCCGACCACCGCAGCCGGACCCCCGAGGACCTGGCCTACATCCTCGCCTGGGCCGCGGCCAGCGCCTGGAGCACAAACTGGTGGCCGCTGGCGGACCCGTCGGTGTTCGTGATCTGCCCCGAGCACGCGCAGATGTTCCGCGATGCCGGGTGGACCAAGCAGCGGCTGCGCCAGTTTATGTTCGACGCGGTGCGCAAGCCGGCCGGGCAGTTGCGGCGCGGCGAGACAACCCCGGCCGTGCACGCGGCCGCGCCGGACGCGCTGGTGCCCAAGTGGGCATCGCTGGAAGCCATCGTGCTGCTCGTGGCCGGTGGTGAGGCCGGGCGTTACTCTGCTGTTCTCGGCCCGTGCACCGGCATGGGATCGCAGATCGTCTCCCGGGAGGTGACGTGAGCATGGCCGCTGACTACGTGAGCCCGTTCGACGAGCGCGTCAGGGCGGCGGCGCCGCTCGCGCCGCGCCCGGCGAACGTGCAGGGGCAGCACGTCGTGCTGCTGGACATCCGGAAGAATCGCGGCGCGGAATTCCTCGACCGGATGGAAACGCTGCTGCGGGCGGCCGGGGCCAGCACGGCCCGCGCGACCAAGGAGATCTTCTCCAAGCCCGCGGCGCTGGGGCTGATCGATGAGATCGCCAGCGGCGGCGGGCTGGTCGTGGAGGCTCTCGCCGATTGAGGCTCGTGCACGTCGTGCAGTTTGTGCGACCTCGTTCACCTGGAGCGCCGGGGGATCCCGGCCGTCGGCATCGCCACGGCGCCGTTCGCCGACGAAGCAGTGGCCCAGGCGCGGCTGCTCGGCATGCCAGACGCCCGCATGCTGTACATTCCGCACCCCGTCCAGTTGCTCTCCGACGATGAGCTGGCCGGCCGGGCCGACGCCATGTTTCCCGACGTGCTCACCGCGCTGACCGCCGGGCCCGACGCTGAATGAGGCGCCTGTGTCAACTGCGGGCAGTGTCACGCCCCAGCCGCCGGGCAGAACGCCGCAACGCTCCGCGCCGCGGCTTCCCGGCGGCGAAGACCCGCCTCCCGCGCTGTCAGTTTGCGCGCCTCCGGCACGACCAAGCGCGCTGCTGGCCTGCGCGCCTCCGGCACGACGCCCGCGAGGGAGGCAATGAGATGAGATGAGCCTCGACGTCACCGTCCGCGGCATCACCCTGCCGCCCGAGGAACTGTCGTGGCGGTTCTCCCGGTCGGCCGGGCCCGGCGGCCAGTCGGTGAACACCACCGACAGCCGCGTCGAGCTCTCCTTCGACCTGGAGGGTTCCGCGGCGTTGCCGCCGGTCTACCGAGAGCGTGCGCTCCGGGCTCTTGCGGGCCGGCTGGCCGACGGGATCCTGACTGTGACCGCGTCCGAGACCAGGTCGCAACTGCGTAACCGTGAGGCCGCGGCGGAACGGATGTCCGCGCTGCTCACCGAGGCGACCGCCGCGCCGCCCCGGCCCCGGCGCCCCACCAAGCCCAGCCGTGCGGCCAGGGAGCGCAGGCTGGCGGCCAAGCGGCGCGCCTCAGAACGCAAGCGCCTGCGGCGCAATCGCGGACCGGGATTCGACGAGTAGCCAGATCCGCGCCTGTGAGCCGACAACAGAGGCACCGGCGGCGTCACCGGCCGGGCCACTATATCGTCATGCGATAGATTTTTTTCCTTTGGGCTGCGCGGCGGCAGGGAAAATCACTTTGGGGGGCGGGCAGGCATCCTGGGAAGGGAGGGCACATGAAGAACGCGGTGAATGCATCCGCCGCCGGGAGCGGCGGCCAGATCGTGGTCGCGGGCGCGGGCTACGCCGGGTTGCACGTCGCGTTGCGCCTGGCGGCCAAGCTGCGCGGCCGTCCGGAGGTGATGCTGACCCTGGTCAACCGGCACGACTACCATCAGGCGCTCACCGAGCTGCCCCGGGTCGCCGGGGGGACCCGCGACGCCGGCGCGGTGCGCATCCCGCTGCCGGATGTGCTGGCCTCGCGGGTCCGCTTCGTCCAGGCCGAGATCACTGGGTTCGACCTGGCCGGCCGGCGGCTGCTGACCGGCGCCGGGCCGATCGGCTGGAGGCGGCTGGTGGCCGCGCTCGGCAGCCGGCCCAACGACTTCGCCATCCCGGGCCTGGCCGAACGTGCGCTGTCGCTGTATTCGGCGAGCGACGCTCAGCGGGTGTGGATGGCCGTCAGCGAAGCGCTCACGGCTGCCGCGGCCGCCACCGACCCTGGGCGGCAGCGCCGCCTGGCAACCGTGGTGGTCGGCGGCGGCGGCGCCACCGGAGTCGAACTGGCCGGCGAACTGGCCGAGGTGCTGCCCATGGTGGCCAGCGGTCACGGCTTGGCGCCGGACCGGCCCGCCGTGCAGCTTGTCGAGGCGGGCCCGGCCATCTTGGCCGGGTCCTCACCGCAGCTGATCGGCAAGGCCGCCAAAATTCTTGCCGACCTTGGGGTTGCCGTCCGCACGAACGCGACCATCGCCGCCGCGACCGCCGATGGTTTCCAGCTCACCGACGGCCAGCTGGTGGAGGGCGGCGTGTTCGTCTGGGCCGGTGGGGTGAAAGCACCCGAGCTCGTGGCCGATTCGGGGTTGCCGGCCGGCCACAACGGCCGCGTCAAGGTCGACCGGTACCTGCGCGTGCTGGACCGGCCCGACATCTACGTCGCCGGCGACCTCGCGTCGGTGACCGATCCGCGCACCGGGCACGTGCTGCCCCCGCTGGCGCAGGTGGCGCTGGAGGAGGGCGAGACGGTGGCCCGCAACCTGCACGCGGAGCTGAACGGCACGCCGCTGGAAGCGTTCACCTTCCACGACAAGGGGTTCGTCGTCTCGGTCGGCACCCGCCGCGCGGTCGCCGACATCGCCGGCATCACCACCGGCGGGCGCCTGGCCCACCTGCTCAAAGACGCCATCGAGTGGGAATACCGCCAATCCGTCCAGCACCTGCGCGGCTGGGACCCAGTACCGGGGTAACCACCGCCCACCCCGCCGCGAGCGACCAAGGAGCAAATATGGGCCCACGACACACACCGGTTAGCGGCCTAGCTTCCGTGGGATTCCCGGTCCTGCGCTACGGGCTGGTGGCGAGGTCGAGAATGCGGAGCCGCTGGTCACCGCGAGCCCTCTGACCTCGCGGCTGATTGCGATGGAGTTTGGAGCACGCGCCAGGCAACCAGCGAGCGGGCTGGGTGTCTCTGATATATGAACATGCCCCATGGCGGCGTGGTGGGCGTGCCTGGCTCGCTGGACTGCCCGGATGACCCGGGAAGCGCGGTCATTGGCCTGTACCGGGTGCACGTGCTGGGACTGACCCGGCTGGCTGTGGTGATGCTCGGCGACCGGCCCGCGGCCGAGGACGTCGTGCAGGAGGCGTTCTGCGGGCTGTACGCGCACTGGGGGCGGTTGTCCGATCCCGCCAAGGCCCTGCCTTACCTGCGGTCATCGGTGCTGAACGGCTGCCGCAACTATCGGCGCCGCTGGTACCGCGCCGGGCGGCAGCCGGCGGGCTGGGAACATGCCGAGTCGGCCGAGTCGGCGGTGCTCCTGGCGGAAGAGCACCGCGAGGTGCTGTCGGGCCTGCAACGTCTGCCCGCCCGCCAGCGCGAAGCACTCGTGCTCCGTTTCTACCTCGAGCTTGCCGAACCGGAGATCGCCCAGACCATGGGCATCAGCCAGGGCACGGTGAAATCCACGACATCGCGGGCGCTTGCCGCGCTTGGCCGCATTCTGCGGGAGGAGACATGAGCACCACCGAAGACCGGGTCCGGGCCGCCACTCACGCGGCGGCGCAGACGGTCACGCCTGGCAGCACCCCGCCGCCACCGCCGCTGCCCGCGCGACCGCGCCGCGGCCCGGCGGCGCACCCGCGCCGGGGACGCGGCTGGCCGGGCTGGGTGGCCCCGCTGGCGGCGGCCGCCGCGGTGGCCGCCGCGATCGCCACCTCCGTGGCCGTGTCAGGGGCGCTTTCCCTGGGTCATGCCAGGCGCCCAGCTCAGACGGCGGCGGGGCGCGCGGGCACGGTCGCGCTGCACCCGGCGCCGGCGGCCCCGGCCGGTATCCCCGCATACGACGTCGCGCTGGCGCCGGGCCCGCTAGGCGGCCAAGCCACGCGCGCCGTGGTGCGGGCCACCGCCACCGGGGCAATGCTCGCGACGGTACGGCCGCCCCGGCCGTACGGCACCTTCACGGGGGTAACGGGCGCCGCCGACGATCGCACCTTCGTACTGGCCGCACAGCCAGAGCAGCAACCGACGGCCAGCGGCCGCGTCGTGATGAAGTTCTTCCTGCTGCGGCTGGACCCTGCGGCCGGCACGGCCAGGCTGGCCGCCCTGCCCATACCCCCCGTGTCCGGGAAATGGCTCCAGGGCGCTGGCATCGCCTTGTCGCCCGATGGGGGAAAGCTCGCGGTGGCCGTGTCGACCGGCCGCCAATCGGTGATCGAAGTCTTCGACCTGGCCGGCGGGCCCGCGCGGGAATGGAAGGCGCGGCTGGCGGGCGGCGCTGTGGTCGGCACCAATCTCCTCGGGGCCAACACACTGTCCTGGGCGGCCGATGGGCGGACGCTCGCGTTCGACGCGTGGAGCCCGGCACGCGTCGAGGTTCACGCGCTCGACACAGCCGCGCCCGGCATTGGCCTGTCGGCCGCCAGGCTCGTCATGACCTTTTCCAACTGGGCCACCACCGGCTCGGCCTCCGGCAGCGCCATCCTCACCCCCGACGGCACCAAGATCATCGCCATGGAAGTCCCCACCCCGCGAACTGCCACCGAGGTACGGGTCAGGCAGTTCTCAGCAACCACTGGGCGCCCGCTCGGCATCCTGGCGACCCTCCACTACCGCAAGGGCTCAATCACCGGATGGCCGAACGTGCTGTGGTCGAACTCCTCCGGGTCTCAGCTGATCATCTCGACCACCAGGCTGAGCGCGGCACCCAGCAAGAACGGCAACCTGACTCCGGAGGAGATCGGCATCGTATCCGGGGGGCGCTTCGTGCCGCTGCCTGGAATCCCCGGCGGCCAGCGGCCGGTCTGGTGATCGGGGAAGGGCCGGAGATCATCGACTGGAAGAGCTCCGCGCGGAGGCAGTGCGCAGGGCAGACTGCTGGCATGCCTGTCCGACTGCACCACATTGTGATTGACGCTCACGACCTGCCTGGACTGGCCCGGTTCTGGGCGCAAGCGCTGGGCTGGAAGATCCTCTCCGAGCGCGAGCGGGAGATCGTCATCGGGACTGACGACAACGCGCCCGTCGGCATCTGCTTCATGCCCGTCACCGATCCCAAGACCGTCAAGAACCGGGTGCATCTGGACCTGACCAGCAGCGCCGCAGACCGCGACCAGGAGATCGGCCGCCTGCTCGCGCTCGGGGCACGCCGGGTCGACATCGGACAGACCGGCGCGGAGTCCTGGACCGTTCTGGCCGACCCTGAGGGAAATGAGTTCTGCGTAGTGCGGCCGAAGGAAACGCTCACCAGGTAAGGCTGAGCGGCCAGGACAGCCTCTGTCACGGCAAAAGCGCGCAACCGGCGCCGGGACCCGGCAATGGTCTTGAGCACAGCTAATCATGGAGCCCGGCTCACGGCGTGACCGGCGGCACCCGGTGTTAGCTTCAAGACGATGAGCACCAGCGGCGAGCAGTTCGACTATCACGGCTCTCTTGTCGTGATCGAGACGCAGACTGGGGAGATCGTCTTCATCCATCCACCGGGGGCTCCGGCCGAGGCGCCGGCCTCCGACGGGTGGTGCCGCTACTCGATGCCGGTAGTGATGGGTGTGCCGATCTCCACGGTGCGGCTGACCGTGCACAGCCGGTCGTGTGATTTCTTGACCACCTCCGGCAACACGGCCCTGGCCTCGTCGCCGTGCTCGCCGGCCGGGAAGGTGATCTGGAAGATGACCTGGATATCGGTCAGCCGGTTGCCGTTGGTATCGCGGATCTTGTTCGCCTCGGCGCGCACCTGGAACCGGTCTGGTTCGGCCCGCCGCGAGGTGAGGATGTCCACGTCGATCGCGGTGCACCCGCCAATGGCAGCCAGCAGCAGCTCGGTGGGGGTGAACTCGGCGCCGCTGACGGCGCCGAACGTGAGCTGGCCGCCGCGGGTGTTGGTCACTGCGAACATGCCGGGGGCGATGCGCTCCACGGTTACGGTACGACGCACAGAATCATCGGTCATGCTCCTACCCTGCCAGCCACCAGCGGCGAGCCGGCACGTGGGCTTAGGCGGCGGGCCAGCTGACGCCTGCGCTCCTGCGCCTGCCAGGCGAGGGACCTTCACCTCCGGCCTAGACGCCGATCCGCCATGCCCGGGTTCGCTCAGGCCTTGGTACATCACTCGGCGTGAGGCCGTCTGGTGCTGAGCGCGCCGGGTCACGGCTGGTGAGATCGACATTACGTTCGGTCATTCGAATACGACGAGGCCAACGAGATCACGGGGGAGCCACGCAGGGCTCGTCGCGTATCACCCAGGCACTGTGGCAGTCTGAGCCACGATGAGAGCGGTCGAGGTTGTCTTGGCGGTCGGCTGGGCGGCGTTCTGGCTGTACTGGCTCGCGGCAGCTTTTTCGATGAAGCGGGGCCGCATGCCGTGGTCTCGCGAGCTGGGGATCCGGGCGGTGATCGTTGTCGTCGTGATCCTGCTGGTCCGTTTCGGAGCCTTTCAGCACCACGCCAGCAACACGGACGTGTGGCTCGCTGGCGTCGGGCTAGTCCTGTTCGCTGTCGGGTTGGGGTTCGCGATCTGGGCGCGTCTGCACATCGGGCGTAACTGGGGCACCCCCATGACACAGAAGGACGAGCCAGAGCTGGTGACCAGCGGCCCCTACCACCTGGTCCGCCACCCGATCTACTCGGGCATCCTGGTCGCGGGCGCCGGCACCGCGGTGGCGCTGAGCTGGCTGTGGCTGATCGCCGTGGCCCTGGCCGGCGTCTACTTCGTCTATAGCGCAAAGGTCGAGGAGCACTACTTGACCGAGCGGTTCCCAGACGCCTACCCGGTGTACAAGCGCTCGACCAAGATGCTCGTGCCGCTCATCCTTTAGAGGCAGCACTCGAGCGCCAGCAGCCTGTCGGCGGCATGACCGGGCGGTGCGCCATGAAGCGTCGTGACATATTCCCGGTTCAGCCGGGAGAGATTGGAGGATAATTTCTGGGTCTGATGGCTTACCTGGATCCGAAAGGTGAAGGGGACAGCAGCATGCCAGGAAAGCAGCGGGCATCGCGAAGGCGTCGAAGGTGGGCCGCTGCGGGACCCGCGTGATATGGCGAAAGCTAGACTGCCTGAATCCCAATCTCCAGTTGATGAAATTCATGCATCCGGCGGAAAGGCGTCTGTAACCGCCGCCGTGCCCTGCGCTGGCATAACGTCCGGGCCAATGCAGCCTCCGGGCAGGGGACGATGCCCAGTGAGGGCATTGAAGGGGATGAGTGGGGCGCCTAAGTCACGCTGTTACGTATGTCAGGGACGAACATGGGATCGCCTAAGGGGCGCGAGCCCTAAGGTGACGGAGGCCTCGTAGTAGTCGCAGGGGTAACGGCCTGCCAGGGAGAGCGGGAGAACCGCTTACAGGGCGAAGGGGGCCAGGTGATGGATATTCCGGAGTCCGGGAGGTATGCGAAATGCAGAACGCCGAAACGGTGCTGGGTGTCCTGCGTGAGCGCGGCAGGCGCGGCCTGCCGTGTGACGAGCTGTACCGGCAGTTGTTCAACCCGCAGCTGTACCTGCTGGCCTACGGGCGCATCTACGCCAACCAGGGCGCGATGACACCGGGGGCCGACGGGGAAACCGCGGACGGCACGTCGCTGGCCAAGATCGGGCGCATCATCGATGCGCTGCGCCACGAGCGTTACCGGTTCAAGCCCGTGCGGCGGACCTGGATCCGAAAAAGAACGGGAAGAAAAGGCCGCTCGGCCTGCCGTCCTGGTCGGATAAGCTTGTCGGCGAGGTGATCCGCCTCCTGCTGGAGGCCTATTACGAGCCGCAGTTCTCCGATCACTCTCACGGTTTCCGGCCCGGCCGGGGCTGCCACACCGCGTTAAGGAAAGTGGCGGACACCTGGACTGGGACAACCTGGTTCATCGAGGGAGACATCTCCGATTGTTTGGATCCATGGTCATACTGCTCCTTTGCTGATTTCCGGGCTCAGAAGAGCCTGTCTTGTGGGGCTGGCACCTCGATACGCAGGCCTTTCCTGCGTCCGGTGCGGGTCAGGACGGCACGTAGCTCGCCGCGCTTGACCTTCTGCAATACGGTCTGGCGGGAGATGCCGAGCGCCTGGGTGGCGTAGCCAAGGGGAACCCAGCCGTCGGGGGCGTCGTTGGTGGGCATGCCGCGCAGCTGATCGGTAAGGCGGATGCGCAGGGGGCGCCGGGGGTGATCTGCTCGCCTGCGACGAAGCCGTCGTTGAG
Organism: uncultured Actinomycetes bacterium; assembly: GCA_963734725.1. Lineage (GTDB taxonomy): Bacteria > Actinomycetota > Actinomycetes > Streptosporangiales > Streptosporangiaceae > DASXKD01. The sequence continues at coordinate 3,203 of CAVTIX010000016.1, read as the reverse complement.
CCAGCGCAGCAGGGTGGACGGCGCGATGCCGAGCTGGCGGGCGGCCTGGGTCACGTTGAGCAGGTCTCCTTCCGCTGGCGCGTCGCCGCTGGGCTGGTGGCAGGGGATGTGCCAGTGGGTGCGCAGCGAGGCGACTCTATTGTCGGCATCGAAATCGGCGGCATCGACATCTCGAAGCGCCGCGCGAAAGCGCTGGCGCGCACCAATTTTGCGGCCGTGTATGCGCCGCTGCCCGGCAATCTGACGGTCATAGAGAATTTGAGATTTTTTGGCCTGCTCTACGGCATACGATCACTGCGCGCCCGCGTCGAAGCATTGCTGGAGCAATTCGATCTGGCACATCTGCGCCATACCAAGTGCGGCTTGCTGTCTTCCGGCGAACAGACTCGCGCGGCTCTCGCCAAAGCGCTGCTCAACGATCCGCAGCTGCTGCTGCTCGATGAGCCCACGGCATCGCTGGATCCGTCCGCGGCGCAACTCATTCGCGAGAAAATCAGGGGTCTCGCAACCAACAATCACTGCGGCATCTTGTGGACCTCGCACAATATGAACGAGGTGGAAGCTGTGTGCGATCGGGTGCTGTTTCTGTCGCGCGGCAAGGTGCTGCTCGAGGGGAACCCGCGAATGCTGCCGCATGAGCATGGCTCGGCGACCCTGGAAGATCTTTTCATTCGCGTGGCGCGCGAGCCGCTGTCGGCCGTTGCTAATGGCGTTCCATGAAGCTTCGTCCGATTGCCGGCATCGTGCTGCGCCAGATTTATCTGTTGCGCGGCAGTCCGGTACGCGTGTTCCCCATGGTGACCTGGGTGGCCATCGACATCGTGCTATGGGGATTCATCACCCGCTATCTCAACAATGTGAGCGGCAGCGGCATGGATTTCGTGCCCACCTTGTTGGGCGGCGTGCTGTTGTGGGATTTCTGCACGCGCATTATGCAGGGCGTCAGTACCGCATTTCTCGAGGACGTTTGGTCGCGGAATTTCTTGAATCTGTTTGCTTCGCCCCTGTCGATTTCCGAGTACATCGCGGGGCTGGTGATCACCAGCGTGTTGACCAGCAGTGTCGGGGTGGTCGTGATGCTGCTTTTGGCCACGGGCGTATTCCACTTGCAGTTCTTTGCCATGGGCCTGCCTTTGATCGCCTTCCTCATGGTCCTGTTTGTGTTTGGAATTACGCTCGGCATATTCGCCAGCGGCATTGTGTTGCGGCTGGGCCCGGCGTCCGAATGGCTGCTGTGGCCCTTGCCGGCGCTGCTGTCGCCCTTCGCGGCGGTGTTTTATCCACTCGCCGTCCTGCCGCACTGGATGCAGTGCGTGGCGCGTGCCCTGCCGCCCTCCTACGTGTTCGAGGGGATGCGCGCCTTGCTCGCCGGCGGACCCTTTCCCGGGGTTCTGCTGCTGCAGGGATCGGGAGTGGCGGTGCTGGAGCTGTTGCTGGCCGCCTATTTTTACGCCCGCGTCTATCGGCATGCGGTACGTACCGGGCTGCTGGCCCGCTATAGCGCGGAAAGCGTGGCTTAGTTCGCCACACCGTCGAGTTATGACTTTGCCTTGCTCCGCAATCGCGGCCGTTTCTCGGTGCCGCCGAGCGCGAGAGCTTGTTTGCGCACGGTTCGCAGAATTTCGCGCGACAATGGAGAATCGCCCACCGCGCGCGCCATCATCAAGGCACCGTAAAGGGTGCTCAACAGCAGCACTGCGGTCTCGCGGGGTTGCTTGTTGCCGCCCCGCTCCAGTGCGCCGCTCAAGTCCTCGAGGTTGCTCTCGATCTGCTTGCGGAACTGCGCCTGCAGTTCGGGACTCTTGCGTGCCGCATCCCCGGCCAGTGCCACCACGGCGCACCCGGCCGCCCGTCCATCGCGGTGTGCCTCATTGAGATAGAAGTCCAAGAATCCGGCGATGTCTGCCTGATCTCCGTCGAACAAGTTCTGATGCATCGCCTGGCCGCTCTGCCTGAGCGCCAGTTCCAGCGCTTCCGCCACAAGCTCGTCGCGGGAGTTAAAGTGCTTGTAAAAGCCGCCGTGGGTCAGCTTCAGATCCTGCATCAAGTCCGCGAGACTGATGCCGTCGACGCCGTGCTCCTTGAATCGTGCAGCGGCGCTTTCCACCAAGCGCGCGTGGGTATTTGCCTTGCTGGCTTTCGAATGTCCCATGGACATGCTGTATAGCACATCGCAGCGCGCCAGTCTTCGTCTGGATGTTACTTGACATCTAGATAGATCGGAGAGTAGCCTCATTGTGGATTTTGAACGTAATCCACAAACTTCAGACAAATGAGGTCTTTATGAGCACTGCAAACAAACTGGGTACCGCGCTGATTACCGGCGCTTCCACGGGAATCGGCGCCACTTACGCGGATCGTCTGGCGCGCCGAGGCTATGACTTGATCCTGGTGGCGCGCAATAAGACCAACCTCGAGAAGCTCGCCGTGCGCTTGGCGGCTGAAACCGGTTCAAAAGTCCGAGCATTGCCGGCGGACCTTACCGTCGACGCCGATCTGCATCGCGTCGAGGCCCTTCTGCGTGATAATCCCGCCATCACCCTGCTGATCAATAATGCGGGGACCATGACCCTCGGGGCGCTGGCGAACGCCGACATCGATCGGCTCGATCGAGAGATTCATTTGAACATCGTGGCGCCGACCCGCCTGTCGCGCGCCGTGCTGCCCGGCTTCATTGCGCGCAATCGGGGCGGGTTCATCAATATCGGCTCGGTGATGGCGCAGATGGTGCAGCCGGGCAATTCGGCTTATGGCGGGACGAAGTCCTACCTGCTGCATTTCAGCGAAGTGCTCGCTGCGGAATTGAAGGCCACCGCCGTGCGCGTGCAAGTGGTGCTGCCGGGCGCCACCCGCACGGCGCTGTGGGATGGATCGGGCGTCGATTTGAAGGACCTGCCGCCGGAGGTCGTGATGGATGTCGGTGAGATGGTGGACGCGGCGCTCACCGGCTTCGATCAGGGCGAACTCATCACCGTTCCGTCCCTGCCGGATGCCGGTGACTGGCAGCGCCTGACCAAGGCCCGCGAGGCCTTGCTGCCGAACTTGTCGCGCAAACACGCGGCTGCGCGGCTCAAGCCGTCCTCCGCTGCCGCCTAGCAGCCGGTCACGTGGCGCGCCGCTACTTGGCGGCGACCGCCACGCTGCCCAACCTACACACCGACCCGAAATCGCTCAACCAGTGACACACTTCCTGCAAATGGGCC
>CAVTIX010000015.1:0-250038 GCA_963734725.1 uncultured Actinomycetes bacterium | reverse complement strand
CCCCCGCCGGAGACGGGCCGCCCCGGCCGGGCAGGAAGCGGATCGCCAGCGCCGCCAGCACCCCCCCGACCGCCAGGACCGGCAGCGGCCACCACAGCGGCTCGGTGGAAAAGCCCAGCCCGTGCGGAAGGTGAGTGAAGATCTCTTCCTGCAGGTAGCTGACGAGAGCCAGGAAGCCGTAGGCGGCCGCGGACACCGGCACGCCCAAGATCGCGGCCACCACCAGCAGCTGCACGTAGGCCCGGCTGCGCAACAGGGCAACCGGATCCGCGGGCGTTGTCACCGCACAATCTCACCACGCTCGGCGCAGAGCAACATGACCCCTAGGGGGTGAAAAAGGAAGGCGTACTGCCCAATGGCCACTAGCCCGTCAAGGCGGAGTGGAAGTCAACGGCTGACGATGCCCGCGTCGTGGGCCAGCAGCCCCGCCTGGGTGCGGTTGTCGAGGCCGAGTTTGTCCAGCATCCGGGACACGTAGCCCTTGACCGTCGCCTCGGAGAGGTAGAGCCGGGCCGCGATCTGCGCGTTGGACAGTCCCTCGCCCAGGCCGGTGAGCACCTCGACCTCGCGCTCGGTCAGCGAACCGGCCAGCTTGCGGGCGCGTTCGGCCGCAAGCTGGCTGTCGGCGGACGCGGCGATCAGCCGCCGGGCGGCCGCCGGCGAGAGCACCGTGTGCCCCTCGGCCGCCACCCGCACCAGCCCGATCAGGTCCTCCGGCGGGGTGGACTTGACCAGGAACCCGGCCGCTCCGGCGCGCAGCGCGCGCAGCACGTACTGGTCGGCGTCGAATGTGGTCAGCACCACCACGACCGGCGGATTGGCGAGCTTGACGATCCGCTCGATCGCGGCGATCCCGTCCAGCACCGGCATGCGCAGGTCCATGAGCACCACGTCGGGCCTGCTGCGGACGACGGCTTCCACGCCCGCGGCGCCGTCGTGCGCCTCGTCCACGACCTCGATGTCGGGCGCGGAGCCGAGGATCGTGCGCAGGTGCGCGCACACCATCGGCTCGTCGTCGACGACCACCACCCTGATCATGCCGGTCCCGCCGCCGGCTCCGCCGTCGGCACGTACGACGGCATGGTCGCCTCCACGCAGAACCCGCCGTCCGGGGTGCCGCTGGCGCGCAGCGTGCCGTGCACAAGCTCGATGCGCTGGCGCAGGCCGGCCAGGCCGAGGCCGGAGCCGGTCGCGGCGAGGCCGTTGGCCGGCGGGGCCGCGGCGGCGGTGTTGCGGATGCTCAGCCAGACCTGCGACTCGTCGTAGCTGGCCCGGACGACCACGTGCGCGCCCGGCGCGTGCTTGCGCACGTTCGTCAGCGCCTCGCGCACTATCCGGTAGGCCGTCCGCCCGACCACGGGGGAGGCGAGCGCGGGGTCGCCCTCCTGGGCAAACTCGGCGGGAGTGCCGACGGCCGTCGATTCGGCGACCAGCTCAGCCAGGCCCGAGACCGGCAGGGCCTGGTCATCCTCGGGTGCCGTCCGCAGGATGCCGACCAGGTCACGCAGCTCGTCCAGAGCCTGGACGCCCGCGGCGCGCAGTTCCTCCGCCGCCTGCCGGGTGGCCTTGTCGGTCGCGGTGATGCCGAGCGCCCCCGCCTGCAGCACCATCAGGCTTACCCGGTGCGTCACGACGTCGTGCATCTCACCGGCCAGCCGGGCGCGCTCCTCCGCCCGGGCCCGCTCGGCGAGCAGGTAGCGCTCCCGCTCGGCCCGCTCGGCGCGGTCCCGCAGTGCCTGCAGCATCTCGTGGCGCGCGCTGAAATACAGCGCCAGCAGCGGCCCGACCGCCGTCCGCAGCACCGCGATCGTGATCACGACCGCCGACGGGTCCCAGGGCCTGGCCGCGACGAGCGTCATGATGCCCACCGCGGCGAACGCGGTGCGCCGGTCCTTGCCGTAGTAGAACGGCCCGTAGGCGGCCAGCACGGTCCCGAAGGGCGCCCACACGTTCCCCCAGTTCGCCGGGGTCAGGGCCCCGGCCGGGGAGATCAGCAGCGAGATCGCCAGCGTGAATCCGGTAAGGATCGCGATGACGAGCATCGGCGCCCGCCGCCGGGCCACCAGCGACGCGTCGGCCAGGGCCTGCAGCACCAGCATCGCCCAGGCGAGCTTGTCCGGGTGCACCGGCCACCAGGAGGCGCCCGCCAGCGTGACCGTGGTGTCGAGCAGCACGAAGAAGCACGCGAGGCCCACGTCCAGCGCCACGTTCTTCCGCGGGGCGCACGATCGGGTGCTCATGCGGCTCACGCTATGTCATCGCAGGCCCGCCACCCAGGCCCGCGATACCTTCGGCCGCCCGGGAACCTACTAAAGTCGCACGCCGCCCCGGCACGGCATCCTTGTGTCGCGGCAGGACCCGACCGGCAGCCCTGCCCCGGCGCATGGCCGAAGGCCTGCAATGGAGGGCATGCAAACCACATCGACGGTCGTCACGACCACACCCCAGCCAGGCCACTACGACATCGACCCGCGCCGGTCCCGCGTCACGTTCGCCACCCGCCACCTGTTCGGGCTCGGGCGGGTGAAGGGCTCCTTCGCCATCCGCGGCGGCGCCGCGGACGTCGCCGACCCGATCGAGGCGTCAGCCATATACGCAGAGATCGACGCCGCGAGCTTCCATACAAGGAACCCTGCTCGCGATGGCAGCGTGCTGTCACCACGGTTCCTGGACCCCGCCAGGCACCCGGTGCTGATCTTCCGGTCGGACCGGATCGAGGCCGGGCGCCAGGTCCTGTCCGGAACGCTCACGGTGCGCGGCGCCACCAGGCCGATCACCCTCACGATCACCCGGTGCGAGGCGTCCCGCGGGTCCTTCACCGCCCGCGCCACGACCCGCATCGACCGGACCGAGTTCGGCATCACCGCGGCACGCGGCCTGGCCGCCCGCTACCTCGACCTGACCGTGGAGATCCAATGCACCCGGAACTGACCACCGGGACGGCATCCGCCGCCGGCCGGCTCGCCCAGCCTGGCCCCGCCGAGCGGGAACCGAACCCGCCGGCCGCGATCACGGTGGCCGGGCTGCGCAAGAGCTACGGGTCCGTGCAGGCCGTGCGGGACGTCAGCTTCTCGGTCCGGCGCGATGAGATCGTCGCCCTGCTGGGGCCGAACGGGGCCGGCAAGACCACGACGGTCGAGATCCTGGAGGGTTTCCGGGCTCGCGATGGCGGGGCGGTCGAGGTGCTCGGCCTGGATCCGGGCGACCGGTCAGCGGCGCGCGACCTGCGCGAGCGGACCGGGCTGGTCCTGCAGGACATCGCGGTCGAGCCCTACCTGACGGTGCGCGAGACCCTCGCCCGCCAGGCCGGCTACTACCAGGCGCCCCGTGCCGTGCCCGAGGTCATCGGCCTGGCAGGCCTCACCGGCCTGGAGAGGCGCAAGGTCAGGTCCCTGTCCGGCGGCCAGAAGCGCCGCCTGGACCTCGCCCTCGGCCTGATCGGCCGCCCGGAGCTGCTGTACCTGGACGAGCCGACGACCGGGTTCGACCCGGCCGCGCGCCACGACGCCTGGGACCTGGTCAGGCAGTTGCGGGCGGCCGGGACCACGATCCTGCTGACCACGCACGACATGGCCGAGGCGCAGGCGCTCGCCGACCGGGTGGTGCTGCTCAACGGCGGCGCCGTCGTGGCCGAGGGGCCGCCGGCCGGCCTGGGCGGGCGCGACGCGGAACAGGCGCGGATCAGCTTCCGGCTGCCGCCCGGCGTTCCGGCCGCCGACCTGCCGGTACTGGCCGCCGTGCAAAACGGCGCCGTGGTGATCGAGACCGCCCGGCCGACCGAGGAACTGCACCGGCTGACCGGCTGGGCCATCCGGCGCGGTGTCACGCTGTCCGGGCTCACCGTGGACCGGCCCAGCCTCGAAGACATCTACCTGCGGCTAACCAGTAAGGGCGCGCAACCCGGCGCGCCGGAGAGGAGCACCCGATGACCGCCGCCGCCGTCGCCGGCCGGCCGCCCCGCCGCCGTAGCAACCTGCGCCTGGTGGCCCATCAGGTCAGGTACGAGCAGCTGTCGTTCTGGCGCAACCCGCAGAGCGCCATCTTCACGTTCGTCTTCCCCGTCGTGTTCGTGACCATCATGGGCGCCCTGTTCGGCAGCGTGGGGCGCAGCTCGTACTTCGGCGGGCTGTCGGCGCTGCAGTACTACGTCCCGACGATCGCCGCGCTATGCGTGCTTGGCTCGTGCTACGGGCAGCTCGCGGTCGCGCTCGCGGCCCGGCGGCAGAACGGGATCCTCAAGCGGATCCGGGCCACGCCGCTCCCGGCCTGGGCCTACTTTGTCGGGCTGCTCGCGCACTGCATCCTGGTGAGCATCGCCGACATCGCGCTGATCGTCGGGGTGGGGCGCCTGTACGGCGTGCCGTTCCCGTCGCACTGGCCCGCGATCGCCCTGACGCTGGTGCTCGGCGCCGCTGCGTTCTGCGCGCTGGGGGTCGCGGTGGCTTCGGTGATCTCGAACGCCGAGGCCGCACCGGCCGTCGCGCAGCTCGTGCTGTTCCCGCTGCTGTTCCTGTCCGGCACCTACCTGCCGATCCACTCCCAGCTGCTCAACCAGGTAACCGGCTGGCTCCCGATCCGGCCGTTCAACGAGGCGCTGACCGGGCCGCTGTCCCGGCACACCGGCGCCGACTGGCGGCACCTGGCCGTCCTGGCCGCGTGGGGCGTGATCGGCGCCATCGTGGCGGTCCGGCGCTTCCGCTGGGACCCCAGGCCGGAATGAGCAGTCACCCCGGCGCCGCGGCCCAGGCCGTCACCCTGGCGCCGCGGCCCGGCTCTGGGCTGCTTCCCCCGCCCGGCGGAGCAGGACCCCGAGCGCCAGCAGGACCAGGCCGCCCACCGCCATGCCGATGCCCGCCCCGGCCAGCACGTCCAGTGGGTAGTGCACGCCCAGGTAGACCCGGGACCAGCCCACCAGGACGGCGTACGCAATTGCCACCCAGGCCAGCACCCGGGGCAGGAACGGCACGAGCGCGAGCACGACCGCCACGGTGACGGCCGTGTGGGAGGAGGGGAAACTCGTGCCATGCGCCGGCGGCTGGCGCAGCACCGCGTCGGTCACCACCTGGTAGGGCCGGGGGCGGTTGGCTATCACCTTCGCCACGTTCGCCAGCGCCCAGGCGACGCCGGCGGCCACCGCCCCGGCCGCCACGGGCAGGACGCTCCGGCTCCAGGCCACGACGTAGCCGGCGATGAGCACGACGACGATGACGATGCCGACGGGCAGGAACAGGTGGACGAGCGGCGTGAGCACCGACGCCACGCCCGGCGGGACCTCGTTGAGGATCCGGAACAGGCTCAGGTCCCAGCCGACCGCTCCTGCCTTGAGCAAGGCCGCCGACGTGCCGAACAGCACCGCTCCCAGGCCCGCCAGGAGCCCGGCGGCCCAGGCCCTGGGCACCCGGGCGGGCCGCTTCGGCCACCACCACGAGGTCATGGCCGGCCATGGTAACGCCGAACGGCGCGGCCTGCCCGCTGCCCATCCCAAGAATCCGGCTGCCCATTCCGGGAATGATGACCTGCCGGGCGGGATGCCGGGCAGGCTGGGCCTATGAACTTGGACGGCTTGACTGCCCGGGTGAACCGGATCATCGCCTGGGCGGACCGTCTCCAGCGCAAGCACGGCGTGCTGGGATTCCCCTACGCGGTGGTGAAGAAGTACGGCGACGACGCGGGCGGGCGGGAAGCCGCGCTCATCACCTACTACGGGTTCTTGAGCATCTTCCCGCTGCTGCTGCTCGGGGTGGCGGTGCTGTCCCGGGTGCTGGCCGGCCATCCGGACCTGCGTGAGCGGCTCATCGCTGCGGTCGTGCCGGAGGCGCTGCGGTCCACGGTTGAGCATTCGCTGGCCGCGTTGCCGACGTCGACACTTCCGTTCGTGTTCGGCCTGCTCGGCCTGCTGTACTCGGGAACCGGTGTGGTGTTCTCCGTCTACCAGACGCTGAACCACGTCGCGGCGGTCCCGCACCGGCTGCGGGCGCCCTTCCTGTCCCGCTACGTCCGGGTGTTCGTGATGCTGGTGACGCTGCTGCTGGGGGGACTGGCGGTCGGTGCGCTCACCGTGGTGGCCACCGCGCTGCCCAGACAGCCCGGGGTGCAACGGGCGGCGGCGGTGCTCGGGTCCGCCCTGGTCGTCTTCGCGGTGTTGCTGCTTGCGGCCAGGTTGCTGCTGGTGCGGCCGGCGCCGATCCGGGCGCTGTGGCCGGCCGCCGTACTCGGCGCGGCGGTGGTGACGCTGGTGCTCACCGTCGGGGCGCCGTTGCTGGCCCGGCTGGTGACCAAGGCCGGGCCCGTCTATGGCAGCTTCGCCACCGTGGCGGGCATGTTCGCGCTGCTCTACCTGGTTGGCCAGGGGCTGCTGTACGCGGCCGAGGTCGCAGCCGTCCGCTATGCCCGGCTGTGGCCGCGCGCGGTGGACCTGAACCGCCCGACCGAGGCGGATGCCCGCGCGCTGGCCCTGCTGGCCCGCGAGCAAGAACGAATCCCCGCGGCTCGGGTGTCATTCCGCCTCGCGGCGCCGGATTCCCCGCCGGTGCCAAGTGATCGCGGGGATTGACCTGGGGGCCGTGGCCGGCGGCCGCCATGGCCGCCGGTGTCACCCCCCTCCGTCGCGATGCCCCTGCACTAGGCGCGCTGACGGGAGCGGACTTCGAAGGAGATGACGATCTCAGAGATCCCGCGGAACAAGGCGAAGAACCCGACCCAGAGCAGCAGGAGCGCTCCCCGTGCGGGGAACTGCTGCTGAGAGGCCCAGAACCCCAGGATGAGCTCCAGGATGCCGGTCACCAGGCCAAGCCACCAGGAGGGGTTGACGTCCTTGGTCATGACGGCGGCGATGATGTCGAGCGTGCCCTTGAAGATCAGCAGCAGCCCCAGCACCGAGGCGAGGGCCCAGAATGCGTTGAACGGGCGGGCGAACGCCCAGATCGCCCCGATCACGAAGAAGACGCCCAGCAGGATGTGCGCCCACCGCCAATGGTGGCCGACCGAAGCGATCATGAACTCGTTGAACCCGGCCAGCAGGAACAAGACGCCCATCAGGATGCCCACGGTGTTGATCGAGGCGGGGGTGAACCGCAGCACCATCACCGAGATGATCAGCCACGCGATGCCGGTCACCAGGAACAGCCACCACGGGCCGGCCATCCGCCACAGCGCCGCGTCAGCGCGGCGCCCGAAATCGGCACGGCGCTCCTTTGCGGCATCCGGATTGGCGCTCATCTGCGACTTCCTTTCGCATCAGGCGTGCTACGCGGGGGGTTAGGGGCACCGGGCCGCCCCGAAGATGCGCCGAGTGTAGAGCCAGGGGTACTGGCAGCGGAATAGGTAGTAACGTACGGTAACCCAATCGTAAAGAAGCGATGGAGCTTCTTCACCTCGGGCGGGGCGTGGCCGCGGAGCGCTCGCGCCGGGCGGCCGGCAGGGCGGCGAGCATCAGGGCGGCCGTGAGGGCGAAGGCGGCCGGGTACCCGGTGTGGGCGACGAGCAGGCCGAACATGGCCGGGCCTGCCCCGTATCCGGCGTCGTACGCCAGGTTCCACAGCGCGCTGGCCGTGCCGAGCCCGGCTGGCGGCATGCGGTCGATCATCAGCGCGAAGGTGGCGTTCTGGACTATGCCGAACCCGATGCCGAACAGGCTCATGCCCGCGAGAACCGCGGCCGGGGAGGCCAGCCAGAGCATGCTGATCATGCCCAGGGACGCGATCGCCAGCGCCGGAACCAGCAGGCGCGCGTGACCGGTCCGGTCGCCGCGGCGCCCGGCCCACCAGCGGCTGATCGTGGCGGTAAGCGCCTGCACCAACAAGCCGGCGGCGGCGACGTTGCCGGATACCCCGGTGGCGAGCGGAAGGAAGGAGACGACCACGCCCCCCGCCACGGTGCTGGCCGCGAAGATGAGGAAGGGCCGCAGTTGCCCGGGCTGGCGCAGGCCGTCCAGCAGCCCATCCGGGCGCCGGGCGCCGGCGCTTTCCGCCTCCGCCTTAGGCGAGCCGGGCCGTCCGGCCAGCCACGGGAATACGGTCAGCGGGACGAGTGCGGTCGCGGCCGCCATGACGATGACCGTCGCCATGCCGGTGTGGCCGGCGAGCCAGACACCCCCGGGCAGCGCCGCGATTCCCGGCGCGGTGGCCACGACCCCGAACAGGCCGAGTCCTTCGCCGCGCCGTTCCGGCGGCAGCAGCGCGGCCGTGAGGGCGCCGGTCATCACGGTGCACAGGCCGAAGCCGAGTCCGCGGACGACGCTGACGGCGACGATGACGACGAGCGAACCGCCGGTCAGCAGCGCCAGCGCTGGCACTCCGAGCAGCAGCGCGCCGACGACGAGCATCGCCCAGTACCCGTACCGCCGCATCAGGATCGGCGCGGCAAGCTCCGCGGCCACGGTGCCCAGCAGGAGCACGCTGGTCACCAGGCCGGCCCCCGCGCTCCCGGCCCCGACAGCTGCCGCGTACATCGGCGTGACCGACAGCAGCAGGTAGAAGCTGGTGAGCGCGCAAAACTCGGCGAGGAACACCAGCGCGAGCGGGCCGCTGAGGAGGCGCCCCCCGGGCCTGCCGGCGCGGTCCGGTGTGCTGTCGCTGTAGCTGCTGTGCCGCGGCTCGGCGGAAGTCAATGTGCTCATGTCTGCGACCGTAAGATCCGAAGTGGGGCACTGATAAGTTCCAATGTCATGGCGATTCAGTGGTCCGGTTTGGGCCCGGAGCTCCTGCTGCGGCTCGACCGTGGCAGCGGCCAGCCGCTGCGGTCCCAGCTGGAAGAGGGCCTGCGCGAGGCGATCCGGAGCAGCCGACTGCAAAGCGGCGAGCGGCTGCCCTCATCCCGGGAGCTGGCCAGGGAACTGGGCACCTCCCGCGGCCTGGTGCAAGAGTGCTACAGCCAGTTGCTGTCCGAGGGCTACCTGACCAGCCAGATCGGCTCGGCCACCCGGGTTGCGATGGGCGCGCAATCGGCGCCGGCCGAGCCGCCGGCCCGGCAGGAGCCGCCGCCGCGGCTCATCGCGGACTTCCGCAGCGGGGTGCCCGACCTGGCGAGCTTCCCGCGGGGCGACTGGATCTGGGCGACCCGGGAGGCCTGCGGCAGCGTCGCCAACCTCGACCTCGACTACGGCGACCCGCGTGGCAGCGCCGTGCTGCGGGGGGTGCTCGCCGGGTACCTGCGGCGGGTGCGCGCCGCGTCCGCCAACCCGGGGCAGATGATCGTCAGCACCGGGTTCGCGCAGGGCATCGTCCTCGTGTTGCGGGCGCTTGCCGCAGCCGGCGCGCGGTGCGTCGCCTTCGAGGACCCCGGGTACGGCAGCGCCGAGAACAGCGAGACCGTGCGCGCGGCCGGGGCGATTGGCCTGCGCACGGTCCACGTGCCCGTGGACGACCTCGGGATCGACGTCGCGGCGCTTGAGGAAAGTGGCGCCGAGGCCGTCGTCGTCACTCCGGCGCACCAGTCACCGACCGGGGTCGTGCTCGCCGCCCGGCGGCGCCATGCCCTGGTGGCGTGGGCGAACCGGAACGACGGGTTCATCGTCGAGGATGACTACGATTCCGAGTTCCGCTACGACCGGGAGCCCGTCGGCGTGTTGCAGGGGCTGGCCCCGGGGCGCGTCTTCACTATCGGCACGACCAGCAAGGCGCTCGCCCCGGCGGTGCGGCTCGGCTGGATCCTCGCGCCGCCATCGCTGGCCGCCGCCGTCGCGGAGGAGAAGCGGATCAGCGACCGTGGCTCATCGACCCTGGATCAACTGGTGCTGGCGGCCCTGCTCGAGTCGGGCCGCTACGATCGCCACCTGCGCCGGATGCGGGCGATCTACGCCAGCCGGCGTACCCGGCTCATCGCGGTCCTCGCCCGGCATTCGCCCGGCGTCCGGCTGACCGGGCTTGCCGCGGGTTTCCATGCCGTCGCGCACTTGCCGGTCGGCGCCGACGAGCACGCTGTGGTGGCGGCCGCGCGCGAGCGGCGGGTCGGCCTGTACGGGATGAGCGGTTACCGGGCGGCCGGGTCGGCGGGGCCACCTCAGCTCGTGCTGGGGTTTGGCCAGGTCGGCGAGCGGGCCATCGAGCCAGGCATCGCCGCCGTCGCCGACCTGCTCAACTAGGGCGCGTCCCGTAGATCTCCGCGCAGCAGGCTAGGGGCTTTGCGGGATACGCCCCAAGCTGCCCGGCGACCGGGACGGTCAGGTTTCCGCCGGTGGCGGCGCGTTCTCGCCGTGGAACTGGGACCACGAGGCGCCCCACCCTGCGTGCGGGTCGGTGATCTTCCCGATGAGTTCCTCGACGAACGCGGTTTCGGCGCCCAGCAGCGCCAGCCGGTACTCCTCTTCGATCAGGAACAGCTCGGGCACCCCCTGGTCGAGCGTGGTGTCGATGAGGCTGCGGATCTCGGCGCGTGCCTGGTGGAGCTGGTCGAGCCGGTGGCGCAGCAGCGGCACGACCTCGCTCGGCGGCAGCGCCGCGAGCAACGACAGCGCGGCCACGAAGTGCGGGTACTCATGCTCCGGTTCCGCGACCAGTTCCCGCAGCCAGTCGCGGAACTCGGCCCGGCCTTCGTCGGTCAGCGCGTAGACGGTGCGCTCGGGGCGCTGCCCGGCCCGGGTGGTTTCAACCTCGGTGATGTACCCGGCCTTGGCCAGCTGGCCAACGACCATGTACAGGGATCCGTGGTTGAACTTGATGCTGCGTTCGTCGCCGTGCTCGCGCAGGGTGCGGCTCAGTTCGTAGGGGTGCATGGGCTGCTGCGACAAGTACGACATCACCGCGAGCGCGAGCAGGTTGCCGACCTTGCGTTTCCTGGCCATCAGTCCATCCATCCCAATGGGGGCGCCGCCGCTGGCGGCGCCCCCATCCTCCTGGGTGATCAGGCGGTGTCGCGGGTGATCAGGTGGTGCGCGCCGGGTCGTCCACGGTCGGGAAGCTGCCCTCGGCGTGCGCCCGCCGCAGAGTCACGGCGTCAGGTGGTGCGCGCCGGGTCGTCCACGGTCGGGAAGCTGCCCTCGGCGTGCGCCCGCCGCAGAGTCACGGCGTCAGGTGGTGCGCGCCGGGTCGTCCACGGTCGGGAAGCTGCCCTCGGCGTGCGCCCGCCGCAGGTCGGCCAGGTACTCGCGGGAGAACATGGCTGACAGCTGGGCGATGCCACCGCGGTGGACCCGGATCTCTCCGTGCCGCAGCTGCCCGGTGAGCACGATACGCCTGCCGCCGGCCGCGTTGCGGCCTTCGGCGTCCTTGACCCGCCCGCGGCCGAGCCGCTGCAGGTCCCAGTCGTCGATGACGGCGCCGTCGGGAACCAGCAGCTTGAGCATGGCGTGGTCGAGTTCGACGTCGATCCTGATCTCGTCGGCTTCGATCTGCGGAGAGCGCAGGTCAAGCACGGCGTGCCCGCGGTGGGCGCGGACCTGGAACTCTCGGGCGGTGGTCCAGTTGCCCAGGCGCTTGGTCACCTCGTAGTTCGCGGCGACCCGGACCGGGGTGGTGGTAACGGTGTGCGTGGTGTTCATCTCTGTGTTCCTCCTGGAATCGGGCAATCACCTACGCTGTGGTCAACACCGAGTATCCATGATTGATTAGTCAATGTCAACTATAAGGATGAGCCTGCTGGGAACCGCGCTCCTCGGCAAGCTCGTTTCTATGCCGAACGGACCGTCACGGCGATGTCGGGCCGGCGGCTGGCCGGCGCCCGCGATCTCGTTCCGCAGGGCCTTCAGCGTGGCGACGTAGATCTCGGAGAAGGTGGGGAACGGCTGGATGGTGTCGCGCAGCACCGCCAGCGGCACGCGGGCCCGGATGGCCAGCGTGGCCTGCTGCAACCACTCACCGGCCTCGGGGCCAAGGGCACACGCGCCGGTCAGCCGCTCGCCGTCGCTGAGCAGGGTGAGGAAGCCGTTGGATTGGGCGTAGGCGCGCGTGTAGGTCTCGGTCTTGGCCACTTCGGATATTGGGGTGGTGGCGATGAACGGGGCCTCGGTGGCACCGACCGCGGCGGCTTGCGGGTCGGTATAGACGACGTCGGGGATGGCCCCGTAGTTCGCGTCGCGAGGCTCGCCGAGGATGTTGCTGGCGACGACTTCGCCCTGGTACTTGCCGACGTGGGTGAGCAACCGGATGCCGGTGACGTCGCCGATGGCCCATAGCCGCTCGCCCGCCCGCAGCCGCGCGTCGACCGGTATCCCGTGCTCATCAGCCTGCACGCCGACCGTTTCCAGGCCGATACCGTGCACGCGCGGGCGCCGGCCGGTGGCCACCAGCAGGTGGTCGCCGCGTAGCTCGGCGCCGTTCTCGAGGACCAGGACGTAGTCCTCGCCGTCGCGCCGCGCGGTGGTCACGTGCACGCCCAGCACCAACTCGATCCCTTCGGCGCGCAACACCTCGCCGAGCGCGTTGCCCAGCGGCGCGGGCTCGCGGGCTAGCACGTGTGAGGCCCCCTCGGCGAGGGTCACGTCGCCACCCAGGCGGCGCACGGCCTGGGCCATCTCGGCGCCGACCGGCCCGCCGCCGAGGATGAGCAGGTGCCGCGGGATGGCCTTCATCCCGGTCATCTCGCGGTTGGTCCATATGCCGTCGAGCTCGCGCAGGCCCGGGACGGGCGGGATGACCGGATCCGCGCCGTTCGCCAGCACGATGTCCCGGGCCGAGTGGCGCACGCCACCGACGTCGACCACACCGGCGCCGGCCAGCTTGCCGGTCCCGCGCAGCAGGTCGATGCCCTTGCTCGCCAGCCACCGTTCCTGTCCGGCGTCGGAGTAGTCCGCGACCATGAAGTCACGCCAGGCCAGCGCCGCCTCGACGTCGACCTGCGCGGTGGCCGCCGCCTCGCGTGCCTGGTGCACCGCCTCGCCGGGACGCAGCAGCGTCTTGGACGGGATGCACGCCCAGTAGGAGCACTCGCCCCCGACCAGCTCGCGCTCGACCAGCGCCACCCGGAGGCCGCCGTCTGCCAGTTCGCCGGCGCAATGTTCGCCCGGCGAGCCGCCGCCGATGACGATGACGTCGTAGTCGCTCATCTGCTCACCCCCGGTTGGCCCCGGTGACCAGGGCAACCGATCCGGCGATTTTCATAGCTTCTCCCGGCTGCCCGCGGGCCCACTCGGGCCACGTCACGTTATGCGCATTTTTCCATTGCCCATCCGAGCATGTCGTGGGCGACCTGCCGGTTAGGTCTGGGAGTTGCTTCCTGCTAAAGCTAGAGCCATGTCATTCCCAGGAGCAGCCGTGTCGGACAGGATCAGGACCGAGCTTGAAGTGCTGGACGAACGGTTCCGGCGATGCGACGGCGACGCCTGGACACAGCGGCTGTTCACCGGCTGCCGGTGGGCCGAAGGCCCGGCCTACTTCGCGGCAGGCCGCTATCTCGTTTTCAGCGACATCCCCAACGACCGCATCCTGCGGTTCGACGAGCTCACCGGCATGGTCGGGGAGTTCCGGGCGCCGGCCGGGTACGCCAACGGCCACACCGTGGACCGGCAGGGACGCCTGATCAGCTGCGAGCACGGGAACCGGCAGGTGACCCGCACCGAACCCGACGGCTCGATCACCGTGTTGGCCAGCCACTACGAGGGCAAGCGCCTCAACAGCCCGAACGATGTCGTGGAGCGGTCGGACGGCTCGGTCTGGTTCACCGACCCCAGCTACGGCATCGACAGCGACTACGAGGGACACAAGGCGCCCAGCGAGATCGGCGCCTGCCACGTCTACCGTGTCGCGCCGGAGACCGGCGAAGTCCGCATCGCTGCCGACGGATTCCTGCGCCCCAACGGGCTCGCCTTCTCCGCCGACGAACGCCAGCTCTACATCGTCGATACCCGCAAGAAGCACATCCGGCTCTTCGACGTGGGCGGCGACGGCGCCTTGTCCGGCGGGGAAGTGTTCGCCACCTGCGACGCGGGATCCTTCGACGGCATCCGGCTCGACGACACCGGCCGGGTCTGGGCCGCCGCCCACGATGGGGTCCACTGCTTCCACCCCGACGGCGCCCTGCTCGGCAAGCTGCGCATTCCGGAGGTCGTCTCCAACCTCACCTTCGGCGGCCCCAAACGTAACGACCTGTTCATCACCGCCACCAGTTCGGTGTACTGCCTGCGCCTCAACACCACCGGCGCGCGCTACCCGGCCGGCGCCGCCCGGCGCTGAGGCTTACTCCGGCGCCGCCATCCGGCCCGTTCCTTCCGCCGTCAGTTCCAGCGGGCCGGGTACTTGGCCGGCAGAGTCCCGTAAGCGGGGCCGGCGGCGTTGGGCGCGGCCGGAACTCCCAGCAACTGGAGCAGGTGGTCGAAGTTGAGCCCGACCATGGTCGGGAACGGGCCGCCCCCGCCGATGCCGCCGGCTTCCGGAAGCTCCGATTCCGCGGACAGCCCGGTTGCCTGCGCCCATCCGGTCTCGATGCCGTCGCCGCCGTTCCACATGCGGGCGATCATGGTTGAGGCTGTCACGTGCTGGCCGGCCCGGACGGTCGGCGTGACGTCTTCGGCCAGGTAGACCATCAGCCCCGCGTCCGGTCCATCGGTGAGCCGGTAGGTGATCCACCCGCCGCCGGGCCACCCGGCGTTCTCGCCCGCATTGGTGACGACGGCGTTGCCGAGCGCGTAGACCGGGCCGGTCCCGGCGAAGTCGACGCCCTCGTCGATGCGCTCGGGCACGAGGCCGGTTACCGCGCGCAGCGGGTTGAGGTAGCCGGCCGGGGGCACGGCCTGGTCCGGGCGGCCGGCGACGGCCATGCCGACGATCTTGGGCGGCTGGGTGAACAGCCCGGCCAGCGCGGCTGCCCGCTTGCCGACCAGGTCAGGGAGGGCACCGGCCATTGACATGCCGAGCTCATCAGCTTGGCTCGCCGCGGCGGGGTGGGAGGCCAGCTCCTTCCAGTGGGCCGCGGCAAACCAACCGGAGGCCAGGAGAGCCGAGCCTGCAACGAACGCGACCGCGACCCGGGCGAGCCTGTTCCGCACGGGCCGTGTCCTCGGCGCAGGCGTTCGGTACGGGGCGGCGGCCGTGACCGGAGGCGCGGGTGAGGATCGTGACGGCTTCCGGTGCCTGGCAACGGTAGCGGTGCGGGACACGATCAGCTTTCGGTCAGGCGCGGCGGGCGCGCTCAACTTCCACCCGGCTGCTGGCCTGGCAGGTACACCTCGCCAGCGGCGTGCTTATCCTGCACGGGTTCACGGCGACAGGATCGCGGTAGCGACCGCACGCTGGGTGCTGTTGATCCCCCAGGGTGCACCACTCGCTCCTGTTGCCGGGGCGGAATTACGCAAGAGGCAGGTCCCGCTACGCCATGTCGATCACGCCTGGCGGCCCATCAGCCCTCCTGGGCGGCCGATCCGCCGGCTGCGGAGGGCCCCATCAGCCGGGCTGCGGGGTCCTCACGCTCGCCTGCGGCCGAGCCGGTGACAGGCGCCCGGCCGCCGGGCCTTAGGCTTCGGCAGGGCAGGGGCCTGGGCGGTAGGCCGGAAACCATGACCGATCGGGGAAGGCCGCATGACTTCAGCACGTGAACTGGCCGACCGGGTGCACCGGCGCTGGCTGGAGGAGAACCCGTTCGCCGCCACGATGTACGGCATCCCCGGGTATGACGACCTGGTCCCGGACGAGAGCGAGGAGGGCCGGCGGGCCTGGCGGGCCGAGGTCGGGCGGTTCCTCGATGAGGCCGATGTGGTAGCGGGCGGGGAGCTCACGCCGGCGGAGGCCGTCACGCTCGACTGCGCCACGGAGGCGGCTGCAGGGGAGCGGGAGGCCATCGATCTGGCCGGGGCGGAGCACACGGTCACCGCGATGCAGTACGCGGGCCCGGCGGCCTTCCTGGCGGTGGCGGCCCGGACGGTCCTGGTTGACTCGGCCGCGGCCGAGGCTTACCTGTCCCGGCTGCGGCGCAGCGGCGCCTGGCTCGACCAGCTCGGAGAGCGGCTCCGGACCGGGGCCCGCAAGGGCCGGCTGCCGGTCGCCCCGCTGGCCGAGCGGGCGGTCACCTGGGCCGAGGGAGTCCTGGCCGACCCCGGCGCCAGCCCGGTGCTCGCCCCCCGGCCACCGCAGGGGTGGCAGGCGACGGCGGCATGGGAGGAACAGCGCCGCGCGGCTGCCGAAGAGGTGGTGCACCCCGCGCTGGCCAGGTGGGTGGCCACGGTCAGGGAACTGCTCCCGCAGGCCCGGCCGCCCGAGCGGGCCGGCCTGGCGTGCCTGCCCGGCGGGGATGCGGATTACGCAAGGGCGGTCCGCATCTACACCACCCTGTCGCTGTCCGCCGAAGAACTGCATCAGACCGGCCTGGACCACATCGCGGCGCTGGAGGCCCGGGCCGTGAAACTGGGCGCCGGCGTGGGACTTTCCGGGCTGGACGAGGTATTTGCCGCCCTGCGGGACTCCAACGGGGAGGTTGCCCCCGATGAGGCCATACGCCAGGCGACCGCGGCCGTGCGGCGGGCCGAGGCGCGGGCGGGGGAGTTCTTCCCCGAGCCCCTTCCGCCGCCGTGCGAGGTCACGCCCATGCCGGAGGTCGTTGCCGTGAGCGGCGCCGCGCCGCACTACACCCCGCCCCGCCTCGACGGCGGCCGGCCGGGGACGTTCTGGTTCAACACGAAGCGGCCCACCGCCGGCACCGGATGGGACACCGAAGTGGTGGCCTTCCACGAAGCGGTTCCCGGGCATCACCTGCAGCTCTCCCGCCTCCAGCTGCTCACCGGCCTGCCCGCGCTCCAGCGGCAGCGGAGCCTCGCGGTGTTCTCCGAGGGCTGGGGCCTGTACGCCGAGCAACTCGCCGAGGAAGCCGGGCTGTACGCCGACGATCGCGGCCTGCTCGGCTCGATCAGCACCTCGCTGATGCGGGCCGCCCGGCTGGTGGTGGACACCGGCATCCACGCCTTCGGCTGGGGCCGCGAGCGCGCGCTCGGCTTCCTGGCCGAGCACGTCCCCATGCCCCCGGAGTTCCTTGCCGCCGAGGTTGACCGGTACATCGTGATGCCGGGACAGGCCCTGGCCTACCTGACCGGCAAGCTCGAGATCATCCGGATCCGCGACGACGCCCGCAAGCGCCTGGGCCCGGCTTTCTCGTTGCCTGACTTCCACGGCGCGGTCCTGGACCACGGCTCGCTCCCGATGCCGACCCTGGCCCGCAGCATCACCGGCTGGCTGGATCGCGCTGGCTGACCCGCCGCCCGCCGTCTGGGGCCGTCGCCGCGCCAGGACGCGCGCGCGACCGGCGCCGCCGCCTGGCCGCCGCCGCGCCGACACGGCGCCCGCCGGTGCATGTCTTGTTTTGCCGAACGACCGGCGCTACTAGCCTGCGGAGTTCCCGGAACCCAGGTCGCGGGGCGTGACAAAAGCGGTGAGCCGGGCCCGGCCCGGCGCCAGTCCGGGCCAGGTTCCGTGAAAGTCCAGGACCGCGATCGCGGCGGTGGGGAACTTGGATCGCATCCGTTCCAGGTCGCCGGGCGCCGCACCGGCGGGCCCGGGTCCGGCCGCGGCGCCGGGCGCGTTCGCGAGCAGCAGGGCCAGGTCCTCGATCGCCGGGTTGTGCCCGATGAGCAGCAGCGTGCCGGTCGCGGGCGGAACCTCACGGATCACGGCCAGCAGGTCCGACGCCGCGGCTTCGTAGATCCTGGCGTCGAAGGTGACCGGCGGCGTGGCTGCCAGGCCGGCCTGCGCGAACTGCCAGGTCTCCCGGGCCCGGCGGGCGGTCGAGCACAGCACCTGGCCGGGCAGGAGGCCCGCCTCGCGGAGCCAGCGCCCCATGACGGGGGCGGCGCGGATTCCACGGGGCGCCAGCGGCCGGTCGTGGTCAGCGACATCGGGCCAGGCTGACTTGGCGTGCCGGAACAACACCAGGGTGCGCCCAGGGTCTTCTGCCATGGGTACAGCTTGTCAGGGCGGGGCCGCGGAGCGCACGGCCCCAATATGGGTACCCGTCGGCGCTAAACCGGGCAGTTTTCCCGATGAACCGCCTGAGCTGTCTGTTTTACGTTCGTTCGGGCGCCCGGCAGCCGGGCCGGGCGAGCGTGGCGGGAGGCATTGCGATGCCGGGCATGAACTCCGGGCTGGACGCCAACGACCCGGTGGTGGTCGCGGCGTTCCGCGCGGCGCTGATCCACCAGGGGATCCTCGCGCTGCTGATCTTCGGCCTGGTCGGCGCGGTGTGGGCCGCGGCCAGGGGAAGGCTCGCCCCGTCCCGGGGCACGACGGGCCTGGCCGCCGGGCAGGCCGCCGCGTGGGCGGCCGAGCCCGCGGGGCGGCGGCTGCTGCGGCTCGGGTTCGGCCTGTTGTGGATCTTCGACGGGATGCTGCAGGCCCAGCCCGCCATGGCCGTGGGCTTGCCGTCGCAGGTGATCCAGCCGGAGGCGGCCAGCTCGCCCGGGTGGGTACAGCACGTGGTGAACTGGGGCGGCGCGACGTGGTCGTATCACCCGGTCCAGGCCGCAGCAGCGGCGGTGTGGATCCAGGTGGGGATCGGTATCTGGCTCATGGCCGCGGCCGATGGCCCGTGGTCGCGGCTGGCCGGGTTGGCCGGCGCGGGGTGGGGCCTGGTGGTCTGGGTCTTCGGCGAGTCGTTCGGCGGGATCTTCGCGCCGGGGCTGACCTGGCTGTCCGGCGCCCCGGGCGCGGTGGCGTTCTATTGCGCGGCGGGCGTTCTCATCGCGTTGCCGGGCCGGTGCTGGCGCACGCCCAGGCTGGGCCAGGCCGTGCTCGCGGTCGTGGGCGTGTTCTTCGCCGGGATGGCGGTGCTGCAGGCGTGGCCGGGCCGGGGGTTCTGGCAGGGCGCCTCGCACGGCAGGCGGGGCCCGCTGGCCGAGATGACCTCCTCGATGGCGCAGACCCCGCAGCCGGGGTTCCTGGCCGCGAGCGTCCGCGCGTTCACCGCCTTCGACGAGGCGCACGGATTCGCGGTGAACCTGTTCATGGTGGTTGCCCTCGCCGTCCTCGGCATCACCTTGCTGGCGGCGCGGTGGCTGCAGGCCGCCCGGCCCGGGTTGCTGCGCGCGGCGATTGTGTTCCTGGCTGTGTTGTGCCTGGCCGACTGGGTGCTCGTCCAGGACATCGGGTTCTTCGGCGGGCTCGGCACCGACCCGAACAGCATGATCCCCCTGCTGCTGCTGGTCATCGCCGGGTATCTGGCCCTGGCGCCCGTCCCGGCAACGGCGCCTGCGCAGACCGTGGCGCCTGCCCAGGCCGTGCTGCCGGTTCAGGCCGTGGCGGTGGCGCCCGCCGAGGCCTTGCCGGTGGCGCCCGCTCAGGCCGTGGCGGTGGCGCCCGCCGAGGACACGGCGCCTGCGCAGACCGGGATGCCTGCCCTGACCGGTGGAGCGGTCCCGGCCGCCGCTGTCGGCGGCGGGGGCTGGCGTGACCGGTTCCGGCCGGGCGCGCTGCGCCGGGCGATCGGCGCTGCGAGCGTGCGTTCGATGGTCTCGGCCGGGGCGGTCGGCGTAATCCTGCTCGGCGCGGCCCCGATGGCGGCCGCCCAGGCCAGCCGGGCCGCCGATCCGATCCTGGCCGAGTCGATCGCCGGGCCGAACGGCCGCCTGAACTACCCGGCGCCGCCGTTCCAGCTCACCGGCCAGCACGGGCGGTCGGTGTCGCTGGTGAGCCTGCGCGGCAAGGCGGTGCTGCTCACCTTCCTCGACCCGGCTTGCACCACCGGCTGCCCGGTCGCCCAGGAGTTCCGGGCCGCCGGCCAGTTGCTCGGCGCCAGTTCCCGCGATGTGGCATTGGTCGCGATCGCCCTCAGCCCCAGCTACCGGTCGGCCGCGGTGATCGGCGCCTTTAACCGCCGGGAGCGGCTGGATGCGGTGCCCAACTGGCTATTCCTGACCGGCTCACTGCCGCAACTGCAGCGAGTCTGGCAGGCGTACGCGGTGACCGCCTCCAGCCTGTCCGCGGGGGCGGCGACCGGGCACACCGGCCAGGCGTACGTCATCGATCGTGCCGGGCACGTCCGGCAGGTGCTCAACACCGGCTCTGGGCCGGGCACGGCCGCGACCAGGGCGTCGTTCGCCAGCCTGCTCGCCGGTGCCGCGCGGCAAGCGCTGCGGTTGCCATGACGATAGCCGCTGATGCCGCGGCAACGGCGTGGCCCTGCTCCGCTGTGAGCGTAAGGTCACCGGTCCTGCCGGAGAGCCCGTCACCGGTTCATTCTCACTCACCCCCCTGCTCGGCGAGGAAGCGACCGGGACGATGCACCTGCCCGGCTCCCCACAGGCCTGCGCTGCGAGACTGCTGGAGTGGACGACGCGGGTGAGCTGGAACGCGCGTACCGGCGGGAAGCCACCCGGCTCCGGGCTGCGCTGGCGGCGCGCCTCGGCGACGTCGCCCTGGCGGAAGAGTCCGTGCAGGACGCGTTCATCGAGGCGCTGGAGCACTGGCGGGCCGACGGCGTGCCACCGAACCCGGGCGGCTGGCTGGCCACCACCGCCTGGCGCAAGGCGGTGGACCGGATCCGCCGGGAGCGCGCCGGCCAAGAGAAGCTGGCGCTGCTGGCCGCGGCGGTCCCGCCGTCACGGGCGCCCCCGGGCGAAAATGATCCCTGGGGTGCCCGGGACCAGGCAGATGAGCTGCTTGGCCTGATCTTCGCCTGCTGCCATCCGTCGTTGTCCCGGGAGTCGCAGATCGCGCTCACCCTGCGCGTGGTATGCGGGCTGACCACGGCCGAGATCTCGGCCGCCTTCCTGGCCAGCGAGCCGGCGATGGCGCAGCGGCTGTCCCGGGCGCGCAAAGCGCTGCGGGAGACCGGCGCGGCGGTGCACATCCCCGACCCGGACCAACTCGGCATGCGGCTGGATGAGGTGCTTGCCGTCATCTACCTGGTGTTCAACGAGGGATATCTGGCCAGCGCCGGGCGCACCCCGGCGCGCCGCGACCTGGCGGCCCAGGCGGTGACGCTGAACCGGCTGCTGCACACCCTGATGCCAGGCGAGCCCGAGGTGCTGGGCCTGCTGGCGCTGATGCTGCTGCACGAGTCCCGCGCCGCCACGCGGTTCGACGGCTGGGGACGGCTGGTCCGGCTGGCCGACCAGGACCGCTCGCTGTGGGACCGGGCGCTGATCGCCGAGGCGACCCGGCTGCTCTCCCGGGCGATGCCGATGCACCGCCCCGGGCCCTACCAGATCCAGGCCGCCATCGCGGCGGTCCACGCGGCCGCGCGGCGCTACGCCGATACCGACTGGCGCCGGATCCGGGCGCTGTATGACCGGTTGCTGCTGTTCCAACCGTCCCCGGTCGTCCGGCTCAACCGCGCCGTCGCCACCAGGTTCGTGCTCGGCCCGCAGGCCGCGCTGGCCGAAATCGAGCCGCTGGCCGGTGACCTCGACGGCTACCGGCTGTTCCACGCGGTGCGTGCCGAGCTGCTGGCCGAGCTTGGGAACTATGAGCAGGCCAGCGCGGCGAACAAGCGAGCGCTCGAGCTGGCCGCTAACCCGGCCGAACGCGAACTGCTCGCCCGCCGCCTCGCGTTGTAGGCGCCGGTGGCGTCACTGGGCCATGACCGGCCTGACCTCCATCACGATCCATCCCCGGCCCACGCCCGGCCAGGTCTGCGCGATCTGTACCGCCTCGTCGGTGTCCGCCACCTCCAGCAGCGAGTACCCGGCGAGGACCTCCTTGGCCTCTATGTACGGGCCGTCGGTCACGCCGCTGGCGCGGATCGTCTTGGCCTTGTCCGGCCAGTCGAGCTGGTGCCCGGAGTCAGCGAGCTTGCCCGTGGTGGCGTGCTTCTCATACCAGGCCCCGATCTCGGCCATCCAACCCTCGAGGTCCGGTGGGCTGAGCCGCTGGCCGGACTCGGTGATGGCACCGAGCAACAGGTACTTCATCTTGCCTCCCGTGTTGCAGCCGGAATGCCTAGTGGCACCCTCTCACCGATTCCACGAACCGCCGGACCGGGTTTTCGACATCGTCCGCTACATCGGTCCCGGGCGGCGATGGCGCCTCGGTCACGTCGGCGATGGCCGGGAGGACGGCTCCGCCGTGTGCCGGGTGACCTGGGATGCAAGACGCGCATCAAGGTTTCCGCAATGGAGGCCGCCTGGAATTGAAGGCGCAGCGCTGTCCCAGCAACCAGGGACGCCCGCACGCCACGGGACGGCGCGCCGATGCCCTCACTTCCAGGCAGCGAAGGGCTGCTCGGGGGCCGCCCGAAGGAGCGACCGTCATGACGACAACCCGCCCCGAGGCCCGCCAGGCCACCGCAACCCCCCTCACCTTCGCTGCCAATCCCGGCGGCCGGTTCCCCTCGGTGCTGACCGAAGACGACGGCCGGGTCACGGCGCCCGCCGGCGGGGCGCCCATGCGGGTGATCCACCGGTACGAAGACCTGCTCAGCGTCAAGAGTTCCCCGGCGTGGCGGATGGCCAACCGGTGCGAAACCCCGCTAACCGGGGCCGAGATCCCCGGCGGCGACCCGGCCGGGCACATGCTGGGCATGGACGGCGCACCGCACCGCAAGCTCCGCAAGACGACCGGGCACCTGTTCACCAGCCACGCGGCCGACACGCTGCGCCCCCAGATGAGAAGGACCGCCGGCGGCCTGCTGGACCAGCTCGCCGTCCAGGGCGCCGGCGACCTGCGGGCCGACTACGCCGAGCCCGCCACCGCCGCCACCGTATGCGCGGCGCTGGGGATACCGGCCACGGACTGGGCCCCGGTCATCCGGCAGGCCGGTGAGGCCGCGTTCGGCGTCGTGCACCCCGGGGGCGGGCTGGCCGCCTCCCGGGCTGCCTGGGACGGCATTTGGGCGTATTACCGGCGGGTCATCGCCGCCAAGCGGGCCAGCCCCGACGGCGGGCTGGTGACGCAGATGTACCTGGCCATGAACCAAGCCGGGTACGCCACCGAGGAAATCGTCCGGGCGGTCGCCACCGTCAGCAACGGCGCCACCGCGCTGCTGCCGGTCCTGGAACGGGTGCTGCTGTGGCTGCTGCAGGACCCCGGCGCCGTCGTCGAAGTGTTCCTCGGGGAACGTACCTGGCCGCAGGTGATACGGGAGGCGATGGTGCAGGGCGCGCTGTTCCCGGTCACCCCGCCGCTGGTCGCCGGGCAGGATGCCCGGATAGGCGGGCACCCGGTCCCCGAAGGAACCGTGGTGCTGCCGTCGCTGGTCTCGGCGGTGCACCACCCGCGGGGCGGGGCGTGGCTGGCGTTCGGGCCCGGCCAGCACCGCTGCCCGGGTGACGAGCTCACCCTCGCCGCCGTAGCGGAGTACGCCGGGGCGTTCTTCCGCCGGTACCCGTGCGCCTACCTCACCACCCCGGTGCTGGCGTGGCGGGACGGCCCGCTGGCCACCCCGCGGGAGGCCCGGTTCGCCGTCCGCAGGTTATGTCGGGCGGGCACCGCGGCGGCGTTGCCGGGAGCGTCCCTGCTGCGGCCCGGGCCACGCCGGAGCGCGGGTCTTGCCCGGGCGGCGGTGGCTTTCCGTCGGCGTGCCCGCGGCGATGTTCGGAATACGCGGCTGCCGAGCGATGATCTGGTGTGGGATCTTTGCCGGGGTCATCGGGCGCCGAGCCGGTGGCGGCCGTCTATCGCCGCGCGTTGCCGCAGGTCTACGGATACTTGTTGCCACGGTGTGGTAGCGCGGTGGTGGCCGAGGACCTGACCGCGGAGACGTTCATGGCGGCGGTCGCCGCCGTCCGGCAGGGCCGGGTGCCGGGGGCCGAGGTGACGGTCGCCTGGCTGGTCGGAGTGGCCCGGCACAAGCTGGCCGACCACTGGCGGCGCACCGCCCGGGAGCAGCGCGGCCTGGCCGCCGTGGCGGTGCTGGCCGAAGATGCCGACGACCCGTGGGACGAGCACCTGGACGCGCAGGTCGCGCACGCTGCCCTGGCCCGGTTGCCCGGGCCGCAGCGGGCGGCGCTGACGCTGCGCTATCTGGACGGGCTGGCAGTGGCGGAGGTGGCCGCGTGCCTGGGGCGCAGCGAACATGCCACCGAGACGCTGCTGGTCCGGGCGCGGGCCGCGCTGCGCCGGATCTACCGGGAGGAGGGCAGCGGTGATGCCTGACCCGCTCGATGCCCTGCGCTTGCCGGTCGTGCCGGTCGAGCCCCGGCCGGAGTTCGCCGCCGCCTTGCTGCGGCGGATGGAGGGGCTGGACGAACCCGCCGCCCGCCAGGCCGCCACCGTGCGGTATTTCGTCACCGATCTGGCCGCCGCGGTCGCGTTCTACCGGGATCTGCTGGGGTTCGAGGAGGAGCTTCGCCCGTCCCCGGCGTTCGCCATGCTCTACCGCGGCGACCTGCGGCTGCTGCTCAGCGTCCCCGGCCACAGGGGCGGCGGTGACGTCCTGCCCGATGGCAGCGTGCCCGCGCCGGGCGGCTGGAACCGGATCGCGCTGCGGGTTGGCGACCTGGATGCGACCGTCGCGGACCTGCGCGCCAAGGGGGCCCGCTTCCGTACTAGCATCACGGCCGGGGTGGCCATCCGGCAGGTCCTGCTGCACGACCCGGCCGGCAACCTGGTGGAGCTGTTTGAGCCGGCCGCTGGATACCACGAGAGGACCCGGCAGCCGTCGAGCTGACCACGTGCCCGAGCTGTTCCCGAGACTAGGAGGACCACCGGATGAGCACCGTCACCGTGCGCTACTTCGTGACCGGCCTGGACGCCGCAGTAGCGTTCTACCGGGATCTGCTGGGGTTCGAGGAGGAGCTCCGCCCGTCCCCGGCGTTCGCCATGCTCTACCGGGGCGACCTGCGGCTGCTGCTCAGCGTCCCCGGCGGCGGCCAGGGCGGCGGCGCCCCGATGCCCGACGGCGCGCTGCCTGAGCCCGGCGGCTGGAACCGGATCGCCCTGCAGGTCGAAGACCTGCCCGCCGCCGTCGAGGAGCTGCGCGGCAAGGGCGCACACTTCCGCAACGACATCGTCACCGGCGTGGGCGTCCGGCAGATCCTGATCGAGGACCCCTCCGGCAACCCGGTCGAGTTGTTCGAGCCGCTTGCCGCCTACCACGAGCGCGCGGCCGGATAAGCGGCCGGCGCCGGCTCCTGCCGCTAGGGCATGTCTTACAGATCATCCAGCCTTCTGTGCGTCCGCCGGGGCGGGCGCCTCGCGGCGTTGTCGTCGTCGCCCATAGCTTCGCTATGGGCTCCTCCTCCGCCTTGCGATCCATCCCGCCGGCGACCGCTCGCGACGGCATAGATCTATAAGACACGCCCTAGCACCCCGCTCGCGTGATTCCCGGATCAGACGGCGTGCAGCACCTCCCCGCCGTATACCAGCGGGTCCTCCGGCTGCAGCAGGTCGGCGCGGCGGTTGAACTCCTGAAAACCGGGGTCGGCGTCATGCTCGCTGTGCGCGGCATGGCTGGGCACCTCGACCGCGATGACGTACTTGACCACGTCCTGGCGGTTGTCGGTGCCGAACGCGACCTTGGAGATCCGGGCGCTGAGGAAGGCGCCCCGTGCCTTGAAGTCGCGCCAGCGCGGCAGCTCGCTCTCGGCAAACAGGCGCTCGTACTCTGCGGCTTGCTCGGCACGGATGTGAATGACGATGACGTCGAGTTCGCTCATAACGCCATCATGCGCTCGTGATCCCCCGGTTCCGCGACGCCGTTCGTTAAGGTGGGCGCCATCGCTTGAGGTGAGCCGGAAGGCAAAGAACTGTGACCGTGAACCGGCAGGCCGCGGCCCGGGGGGCGCTGGCGATCGGCGCCCTGGGGGTCGTCTTCGGCGACATCGGCACCAGCCCGCTGTACACGGTTCAGACGGTCTTCAACCCGCAGGATCCGCACCCCGTGCCGGTGTCCACGGAGAATGTCTTCGGGGTCGTCTCACTGATCTTCTGGTCCGTGACGATCATCGTCACGGTCACCTACGTCCTGCTGGTGATGCGCGCCGACAACGACGGCGAGGGGGGGATTATGGCGCTCATCACGTTGATCCGCAGGCGGGGGACTCCCGGTGGGCGCCGGACGAAACTAATGCTTGCGGCGCTGGGCATCTTCGGCGCTTCGCTGTTCTTCGGCGACAGCATCATCACGCCGGCGATCTCGGTGCTTTCCGCGATCGAGGGCGTCAAGGTGGCGGCGCCGTCGGTGGACGAGCTGGTCGTCCCGATCACAGCGGTGATCATCCTCGGCCTGTTCCTGCTGCAGCGGCTGGGCACGGGCGCCGTCGGGCGGCTGTTCGGCCCGGTCATGGCCGTGTGGTTCACCGCGATCGGCGTGATCGGGGTGCACGGCGTCACCGCGCACCCGGCGATCCTGAAGGCGCTTTCGCCCAGCTACGCCCTCGGCTTCCTGTTCGGGCATTTCACCACGGCGTTCTTCTCGCTAACCGCCGTCGTCCTCGCCGTCACCGGGGCGGAGGCGCTGTACGCGGACATGGGGCACTTCGGCCGCGCGCCGATCACCCGCGTCTGGCTGGTGCTGGTCTTCCCCGCCTGCATCCTCAACTATTTGGGACAGGGCGCGCTGATCCTCGGCGACCCGCGCCGCGCCATCGCCAGCCCGTTCTTCCTGCTCGTGCCCGGGTGGGCCCGGCTGCCCATGGTCCTCCTCGCCGCCGCCGCGACGGTCATCGCCTCGCAGGCGGTCATCAGCGGCGCGTTCTCGGTGGCCCAGCAGGCCTCGCAGCTCGGCTACCTGCCCCGGCTGCGCATCGCGCACACCTCGGAGGAACAGGCGGGCCAGATCTACGTGCCGTGGATCAACTGGGCGCTGCTGGTCTCCGTCCTCACGCTCGTCGTCACGTTCAGAAGCTCGACCGCGCTGGCCTACGCGTACGGCACGGCGGTGACCGGCACAATCACGATCACGACCTTGCTGTACTTCTATGTCGCGCGCCGCTTGTGGCATAGACCGCTCTGGCTCGTCGCGACTGGAGCGGCGTTCCTGGTTAGCGTCGACCTGCTGTTCCTCGCCGCGAACCTGACCAAGCTCGTGCACGGGGCCTGGCTTCCCCTGCTCATCGGCCTTGTCGTGTTCACCATCATGACCACCTGGCAGAAGGGCCGGGAACTGGTCACCCGCCAGCGCCAGCGCGACGAGGGACCGCTGCAGGCCTTTATCGATCAGTTGCACGCCATGAGGCCCCCGCTACAGCGGGTGCCCGGCACCGCCGTCTTCCTCAACCGCGGCAAGGCCACTGCCCCCCTGGCGCTGCGCGCGAACGTCGAGCACAACCACATCCTGCACGAGTATGTCCTCATCCTCTCGATCGTGACCATGCCGGTCCCCCACGTCACGGCCGCCGAGCGGCTCACCGTCGACCCCCTCGGGCACAAGGACGACCGGGTCACCCACGTCGTCGCCCGCTACGGCTACATGGACCAGATAGACGTCCCTGCCCTCCTGCCGCTGGTCCGCAAGGCGGATGTCGAGAGCCCCCTGAAGGACAGCGATGTCTCCTACTTCCTGTTCAACCATTGATATCCATCCGGGCACCACACCCGGCATGAGCCGGTGGCGCAAGCGCCTCTTCCTCGCGACCGCGGAGATCACCGCCGACGCCGCCGATTACTTCCGGCTCCCCCGCGAGCGCACCGTCATCATGGGCTCGCGCATCGAGCTTTAACGTGTGAAGGGAGGGCAGGTGAGTCAATGCCCCTGTTTGCCTTCGAAGGCCGGGAACCGGTCATCAGCCCCGAAGCATGGATCGCGCCCACGGCCACCTTGGTCGGCGAGGTGCGAGTCGAGGCAGCGGCGTCCATCTGGTACGGCGCCGTGCTGCGCGCTGACTTCGGGGCGATTGTGGTCCGGCGGGGGGCGAACGTTCAGGATGGGTCGGTGCCGCACGGCGGCGCCGATCCGGTCACCGAGGTTGGTGAGGGAGCGACCATAGGCCACCTGTGCGTGGTTCACGCTGCGGTCATCGGCGCCGAAGCCCTGGTGGGCAACGGCGCCACGGTGCTGGACGGCGCGGTCGTCGGGCCGCGCGCGCTGGTCGCCGGCGGCGCCACCGTGCCGCCGGGGATGACGATCCCGGGCGGGATGCTCGCCGCCGGGGTCCCCGCGCGGATCCTCAGAGAGATCAGCGGCAGTGCCAGGCAATGGGTGGAAACCAACCCCGAGACCTACCGTGACCTGGCCCGGCGTCACGCGGTCGGCGCCCGGCCCATCGCCGGGCCTGCGGACCGGTGACGCCCACCGCGGGTAACGAGGCGCACGGCATCAGCTTCCGCCGACGCCGAGCGTGGTAAGCACGACCAGGACCAGCGTCACGCCGGCCAGCAGCCCGTGCGCGGCGATCACCGCCACCGGGAAGTGGCTCTCGGCCGGGGCGGCGTACAACTGCCCGGCGGGCGGCGCTTCCTCTGCCGGCAGGGCCGTCCCCGCCGGCCATCCTGGCCCGGTCAGCACGGCAGGCGCTATCGGCAGCCCGGGCGCCCGGTACACCGGTAGCCACCGGGCGAACATCGTGAGACCGAGCAGGATTATGGCGATCAGCGTGCCGACGGAGGCCCAGGCGAGTATGTCGCGGTCGAGGACCAGGTAAGCGACCCACACGCCGAGCCCCGCGATGGCCAGCGTCAAGTGGCCGAAGATGACCGGCACCCGCAACTGGCTGGGGGCGGCATCCTGGCCGGTGACGTCATTTTCGATGAGCCACACCGTCAACATGTAAAGGCCCGCCAGCACACCGGCGAACCAAGTGATCAGCGCTGCGTAACCCACGCTAGTCGCGCCTTTCTGGCTGGGGCCGACAACGTGCCCGCGCCACGGCGGTCCGCCGAAAGCCGACGGCGAAGTGACGGGGACTGACCACTCTTTCACGGTGGCGGGCGCTTGCCGGTTCACCGCAGTTGCGCGGCGCCTTGCCCGGTTACCTGACCGAAAAGGCGCCCAGGCCCTCTGGTTGCTCGGCCCGCACCGCGACGTCGGACACCACGGCCAGCCGGGGACCGTGCCGTGCCCAGTCCAGCAGGCGCTGAACGTCCCCGGCCGGCCCTTCGAAGACCGCTTCCACCCGGCCGTCATCAAGGTTGCGCACCCACCCGGCCACGCCGCACTGCCAGGCCATCCGCTGGCAGGCGGCGCGGAAGTTGACGCCCTGCACCTGGCCGGAGATCAGCACCCGATACCGGACCACGTGCCCGACGTTATGCCGTCACGGCCGGCCTCGCGGCCAGGTTGCTCTGGTCAGATGAGCGGCTCGTCGGCGAGGTAGGGCGGCGCCGGATCATACTGGATGTATCGCCGGACCGCACGCGCGTGCGGGCGGCCGTGGATGCGGCCGATGAGCCACAGGGCCATGTCGATACCCGCGGAGACGCCCTGGCTGGTGACGAGGTTGCCGTTGACGACGTACCGGGCGTCCCGCACGACCGTGACGTCGCCCCGGGCGGCCAGGGCATCTTCGTAGGCATGGTGGGTGGCCACGCGCTTCCCGCGGGCCGGTCCGGCCTCGTGCAGCAGCGCGGCCCCGGTGCACACGCTGGTGACCCAGCTTGCCTTGGCGGCGGTGTCCCGGATCCAGCCGGTCAGCGTCGCATTCGTGACGCCCTGGCGGGCACCGGCCCCGCCGGGCACCAGGAGCACGTCCAGCGGCGGGTGGTCGGCGAAGCTGTGGTCGGGAAGGACGCGCAGCCCCTTGGCGCAGCGGATCAGGCCGGCCTGCTCGGCAATGGTCACGCAGGTGTCGGCCGCCGCGCCAGCGGCGGCCTGGATCATCCCGGAGGCGGTGAAGACCTCCCAGGGTCCGACGAAGTCAAGCTCCTCGGCGCCGTCGAAGATCAGCAGCCCGAACGTCGTCATGGTGTCTCCTTGAGTGGTGTCAGCCGGAACCGGTCGCGGTACTCGGACGGGGCGACGCCCGGGCGGCGCTGGAACACCCGGCGCAGCGTCTCGGCGGCGCCGAAGCCGCAGCGGCGGGCGATGGCGTCCACCGGGTCATCTCCCTCGGTCAGCGCCCGCCGCGCCGATGCGATCCGGACCTGCGGGCCCACTAGGTCGATCGGCTGCAGTCCGTCGAAGATCACGAACACGATGCGCCGTGCGGTCACCTCATCAGTCTGCGCAGCCCAGCTGCTGGCGTCTACGACGTATACCCCACAAAATGCGCCATGGCTCTGGGCCGCAGCGGGGCTGCCAGCGTGGGGAAAGGCCGCAGGGCGATACTGGGCAGATGAGTGAGCACGCTCACGCACCCGATGCGATGTTCGGCGCGGACTTCTGGGACGAGCGGTACCGGTCAGCGCAGCGGGTCTGGAGCGGCAATCCGAACCCGCAGCTGGTCGCCGAGGTAGCGGGCAGGCCGCCCGGCCGGGCGCTGGATGTGGGCTGCGGTGAGGGCGCCGACTCCATCTGGCTCGCCCGCGCGGGATGGACGGTGGCCGGGGCCGATATCTCCGGCGTCGCGCTGGACCGGGCCGCGCAGCACGCCCGGGACACCGACCCGGCAGCGGCCGCGCGCATCGAGTGGCGGCAGGCAGACCTGATCGCCCGGCCGCCCGAGCGGGACTCGTTCGACCTGGTGTCGGCGCAGTTCATGCAGTTGCCGCCGGAGCAGCGCACCCGGTTGTTCACCGCACTGGCCGCCGCGGTCACCACCGGGGGCATGTTGCTCGTGGTCGGGCATCACCCGTCGGATCTGGCCACCGGCGTCCCCCGCCCGCCGATGCCCGAACGGTTCTACGCGCCGGACGAGATCGCGGCGCTGCTCGATGACTCGTGGCGGGTGGCCGTCAGCGAGGCCCGCCCCCGCCCGGCGACCACTCCGGACGGAGTCGAGGTCACGGTCCACGACACGGTCCTGGTGGCCATCCGCCCGGGCTAGGCCGCGTCGAGCGCGTAAGAGCCGAGCCGCACTGGCCCGTCGGGCTGGTAGGTCGCGATGACGACACCAGCGCCCGTCGTCGTGGTGCTGATGAGCCGCAAGGCTGCCGCCTTGGCGCCGTCGCGGAACAGCTTCTTCCCCGAGCCGAGGTGGACCGGGAAGACGAGCAGCCGGTACGCATCAATGAGGTCGTGGTCGATGAGCGTCTGCGCGAGCTCACCGCTGCCATGTACCTGTAGCTCGTCTCCCGGTTGCTCCTTGAGCTTGGCGACTTCGGCGGCCACGTCACCGGACAGGATCGAGGAGTTCTGCCAGTCTGCCGAGGCCAGCGTCGTCGATGCCACGTGCTTGGGCAGCGCGTTGAGCTTCGCCGCGATCGGGTCGCCGGGGTCGGTGACCCGCGGCCAGTGGCCGCTGAAGATCTGATAGGTCTTCCGGCCGAGCAGGAATGCGCTGGCGTGCTCGAACCAGCCCGTCATGGCCGCGCCGAAGTCCTCATCGCCGTACGGGAACGACCAGCCGCCGTAGGCGAAGCCGCCGTCCGGATCCTCTTCCGGGCCGCCGGGCGCCTGCATGACACCGTCGAGGGTCAGGAAGGTGTGCAAGGTCAGCTGCATCGTCGTCTCCTTCTCCAGGGGTGGCCGCTTGCAGAGGAGACGGCCCGGGGCGGCCGGATTCATCGCTGCGGCAGCGCGCCCAGGTCGGCGAGCCGGCGCACCGCTTCCGCCCTGGTGCGGCACTGGAGCTTCTGCATGCTGCTCTGCACGTGCATCTCCACCGTCCGCGGGCTGATGAACAGGGTGCTGCCGATCTGCCTGCTGGTGTTCCCCTCGGCGACCAGCCGCATCACGTCGATTTCGCGGCCGGTGAGCCCGGCCGAAGCGCGGCGCGGCGTGCCACGGCGCCGTGGCCGGTCGCCTAGTTCCTTGAGCGCCGTCACGCAGCCTTCGTGCAGCTGGCGGGCGCCGAGCCGGTCGGCGGTGTCGCAGGCCGCGTGCAGCAATTCCCGGGCACGGGCACGCTCGCCGATCCGTATTGCCGCCGCGGCGGCGCGCCGCTGTGCCTGCGCCGCCTCGAACGGGAGGTCCAGGCGGGAGAACATGCCCGCCGCGGTGGCCAGCTCCCGCGCTGCCGCCTGTGGTTCGCCGGCCAGCAGGGTCTCGCCGCGGGCGTGCGCGAGCGCAGCGATCGCCTCCGGCTGCGCGGTGGCCTCGGCCATCTCGGACAGGGCAGCGGCGCAGGCGAGCGCGTCGGCGCTCAGGTCCTGCTCGGCGAAGAAGGTGGCCAGCCACTGCAGGATCGGCACGCTGTAATGCCGCTCCTCGGTCCGGGCGAGAAGGGTGAGCATCTGCCGGGCCCGGTCCGCGGCGTCGCTGTCCGCGCCGGCCGCGTGCTCGAGGATGCACAGCCCCCACGAGGAAAGCAGTTCCATCGCGGTGAGCTCGATCCGGGTGGCGGTCAGGTTGCTCTCTAGCAGGAGGGTGCGGGCCAGTTTGTCCGTGCCGCGCAGGGCGTGCACCAGGCCGAGCATGCCGGTGCTGACCGCCCGCGCGTGTGGCGCCGCCACCGAGCCGAGCACCTCCTCGCAGACGCCGACAGCGCGGTCCCACTCGCCGCGGGAAAACAGCACCACCGTGGCGCAGGCGCGGCACAGCTGGCCGACGGCATCGGCCCCGTGCGTCTCGCAGTACTGGTAGGCGGCCGCGTAAACGGCCGCTGCGGCCCGGTAGTCGCCGGAGTGCTCCAGCGAATCGGCTAGCCGCTGCTGCAGCTCGGCGGCGGTGTCCGCGAGCGATCCGGCGAGCGCCTGGTCGAGCGCCGTACGCAGGGCGGCAATCCCCTCCCCGGCCCGCCCCAGCCGCGACAGCACATTGCCGCGCAGCCCCCGGACGCGCAGCGACAGGTCGGGCCGCCCGGACGCCTGGGCGTCCACTTCGGCGGCGCTCAGGGCGGCCAGGGCCGCGGAGTAGCTGGCCGCCGAGCGAAGGTGGGCCGCCATAGCGAGCCGGTCGATGACCGCCTCGGCGTGGCTGCCCGCGGCCGAGTACGCCTTAGCCGCCGCTTCCCGCGCGGAGAGCGCGGATTCCCACTGCCCGCGCAGCTCGTGGGCCAGGGCCAGCCGCCGGTGGGCGCCGGCGAGGGCCGGTAGGTCCCCGCGGCGCTGGTAGCTGTCGGCGAGTTCGCGGAGCAACGTGACCGCCTCGGCGTACTCCGAGCACATCTCGGCGCACCTGGCGAGCCGGTCGACCACCGGCAGCCGGGCGCCGTCCCGCTCGTCGGGCGGCCAGTGTTCCAGCGCCGTCCGCAGGGCGCGCGCCGCGTCCCGGTACGCGTGTACCGCGCAGTGCTCCTCGGCCGCCGCGAGCAGTGCCTGCCGGGCCGGCTCGAAGTCCCGCGCGGCCAGGTGGTGCATCGCGATCAGCGCGGGCGCCGCGGCATGGCCTGCCAGCGTGCTGGCCATCGCCCGGTGCAGGCGGCGGCGGCGCGACCATGGGATGTCGGCGTAGGCCGCCTCCCGGGTCAGCGGATGGCGGAACGCGGCCAGCCCGTCCCGGGCCTCGGTCAGCAGCCCCGACCCGGTAAAGCCGTCGGGCCAGGCGGCCAAGCCGGCGACGGCGAGGACGGTGTCCACGTCGAACTCGGTGCCCGCCACAGCAGCGGCCGCCAGCAGGGCCCGTTCCTCATCGGTCAGCCGCGACGCCCGCAGCAGCACCGCCTCACGGATGCCGTCCGGCACGGGCGCGTCCCCCGGGCCGGCCAGCGCAACCGTGCCGTCGTGGTAGGCGAGTCGGCCGGCGTCGCGCAGCCCGAAGGCCAGTTCCTCAACCGCGAACGGGAGCCCGTCGGACCGGCTGGCCACGGCCGCGGCCAGCGCCGGCTGCGGCGGCGCGCCTAGCAGCCTGGTCAGCATCCGTGCCACGTCGTCATCGCCGAGCGGGCCGAGTTCGATCTCGGCGAGCTGGTGGTTTCGCCGCAGCAATGCCCGGACGGTGCGCAGGTGATGGCCGCGGGGAAGCTCGTCGCTGCGATAGCAGCCGACCACGGCGACCGGCAGGCCGATGGCCGCGTCGGCCAGGGCGGGCAGCAGGCTGAGCGTCGCCTCATCCGCCCACTGCAGATCGTCAAGGAACAGCGCCATCCCGCCGCCGTTCGCACCGCCCCGCCTGTCGCGGGCACCGGCCCGCCCGCCGATCGCATTGGTGGCCGGCCCCTTCGAGAGGGAAGCCTGTGCGGCACCGGCCGTCGCGCTCGCGGCACCGAAGGGCGGCCCGCCTGCGGGACCGGTCGGCGGGGGATCGGCCCCGGGCTCCGCGGCGGCGGCGAGGATCGAGCACACGGCGGCGGCGAGCGCCGCAGGGCCCGGCTCGGCCGGCGGGGCGCCAAGCTCGGGCATGATCTGCGCCAGCACGCCGGGAACCGGCCCGGCGGCGCCCCGGACGGCCGGGCGCAGCGCGGTGGCGAGCACCTCGTAGGCCGGGCAGGCCCACCCGGCCGCCCGGCCGCGCAGCGCCACCGTGGCGGTGCCAGCGAGGGCATCCTCGACGAGCGTGGTTTTCCCGGCCCCCGCCTCACCTGCGACGAGAACGACCGGGCCCGGCCGGGCGCCGGGGGAGCCGAGCCGGCCGCGCAGCGCCTTGCTCTCGGCGTCCCGCCCCACCAGCAACCCGGTCATGGTCCCAGCCTGCACCTTTGGCTCGTGCGCCGGTAGCCGCCCACCGATGATCAGTAGCTGAAGGCGGTCGCGCCGTCGTCGCCGATCCATTCCCAGAGCTGGACGCTGCCGCCCAGTTCGGCATTGGACACCAGGTCGCCCTTGTCGAGCTGCTTGGCGTTGAAGCAGACCGGGCAGACCATGAACCGCCCGCCCGCCTTGTCGTACCGGGCGAGCAGATCGGGCAGGCTCGGGCAGCCGTCGCAGGCGACACCCACGGCCGTCCCTTCCAGGGCAAGCCGGACAGCTTCCTTGGCCTGGAATATCAAAGTCGGCCGGCCGGATTCGGCGGCGCCGACCGCGACCAGGAACGCCACGGTCACCTGTTCCGGGTCCTCCAGGCCGGTGGTGAGGCTGATCACTGCCTTTCCAGCCATTGCTGTCCCCTCTCCTCGGGTGCAACGGGCCGGGTCCGGCCCTGGGCACGCATCGCTGGTGAGGAGACGGTAGGCGGCGCCTGGCTGGTCCCGGTACCGCAGAATTACGTATTTGACCCCTGGCATCCCGGGCACGGACCGGAGCGGGCGAGCCGCGTCGAGGTCGCCTTTGCCCCCGCCGGGCCGCAGACGTTGGTCACCGTGACGCACACCGGCTGGGATGTCTTCGCCGATCCAGCCGCCGCGCGCGCCGAATACGACCACGGCTGGCCGGTAGTGCTTGACCACTACCGGCAGCGGGCCGGTAAGCACGATGACGAAGGCAGCGGGGAAACCTGGGTGGCGCTGCTGCACCGCCCTGGCCCCACGGCGCCGCAGGAGGGGTCGATCATCGAAGATCCGCGGTTCGCGGATCACTTCGCGTTCCTGACCCGGATGCGCGAGGCCGGCTATCTCGTCGCCGCTGGGCCGCTGACCGACGCCGCTGTCGAGGGCATGGCCATCCTGCGCCTTCCCGGGATAGGCCAGGCAGGGCGCGCAACCCTCCTCGCCACCTTGGACGACGCCAGCGTCGTCCAAGGGCTCCTGGCCGTCACCGTCCGGCCGTGGCAGGTCATGCTGCAAGCGCGGTCATAGCGGCGCCTGCTGGCCCTGCGGCACACGGCGGGCACTGCGGGCATACGCCCATGCTGCGGGCACGACCGGCGCTGCGGCGACAACCGGCGTGCGGGCCCAGCGGGGATTGGCGGCAGCCCTCAACTGGTGAGGCACCCCGCCGACGCAGCGTATAACTCTGGTCGGCGGGGTGCGCTCTTGTGGCTCCCCCCGGCTCTGGCCGGGGCTCCGTCCCCGGGAGGAGCCACTCACATGTCACCCGGTGAACCTGATTGCCTGCTTGAGAAGTACTGGACGTTATCTGGCTGTTTCCTGAAAGGATCCTTACCGCATCGTCCGCCGATCTTCAGGCAGCTTCGAGGTTGGCGCGGCTGCCGTAGGCGCACAGCCCGTACAGCGCGATCACGTCCATGGCGATGATCAGCACGGACCAGAATGGGTACGCGGGGATGAAGAACATCTGGTCGATCGCGTTGAGCGCGATCACGGCCACCGCGAACCAGCGGGCTGCCTGGCTGCCCGCGAGCACCCCGGCCGCGGCGAGCAGTTGCAAGCAGCCGAGGATGAGCGTGATCCAGCCCCAGGTGCGCAGACTGCCGAAGACGTAGTGGGCGTGGGCGGTGAACACGTGGGACTGGGCGACCGCGGCGATGCCGTAGATCAGGTTGAAGCAACCGATCACGAGCAGCAGGATCG
This sequence comes from uncultured Actinomycetes bacterium, assembly GCA_963734725.1. Taxonomy (GTDB): domain Bacteria; phylum Actinomycetota; class Actinomycetes; order Streptosporangiales; family Streptosporangiaceae; genus DASXKD01. The sequence continues at coordinate 213,989 of CAVTIX010000015.1, read as the reverse complement.
ACGCGAACAAGACCAGGCCGTAGCCATGGCCCCCTTCGCGGCTTCTAGCCTCGCCGATAGTAGGTGTCGTTGATGGGGGCTGCATGGGCCCTCCTTAGCCGGATTCATGAGATCCCCTGACACCCCCAAACCTGTTCGAGCCGCGGGCTGGTGTCGTCACCCTGCGGGGGGTGATTCCGCTGATCCACTGCGTAAAACGGCCTGGGTTAGTGGCAGGCCCGCCGCCACGCAGCGCCAAGACGGCGCCTGGACTTCACGGCCTTTACCGGAAACGGGTCTCATCACCCACGGCGGGTGATGACCTGACCGGCTGCCGGGCCCGTTGCGGGCTGACGCGGGTGGCTAGGGCTGGAGTTCTGCCACGACCGCGAAGTGATCCGACGGCCAGACGCCATCCACCGGGGCGGCGCCGGCCAGGCTGGCGGACCGGACCTTGCCGCGGCCCTGCCGGGGCAGGCCGACCAGGATGTAGTCGATCCGCGAATCCGGGATCGCGCTGCGGGCCTGGTACCCGTTGCGGTGGTCCCAGGTGAAACCCGGGTCGCCAGGGCCGGCGTAGCGCCACGCGTCAACCAGCACCAGCCCGTTCGACCGCCGGGGCGGTGAGCACGCCGCCCAGCAACCGCAGTTCGTCCGCGCCCGGCTCGGCGTTCAGGTCGCCGGTGACCACCGGCGGGTAGCCGTCCGCCCCGGTGTGGCCGGCCACGAACCCGGCCAGCGCGCGGGCCTGGGCCGTGCGCACCTGCGAGCGCCCCGGCCCGTAGGTCAGGTGGGTGGTGAACATGGGGAACGCGCCGCCCGGCGCGTCGATCAAGGCGTGCGCCGCGACCCGGCGCTCGTCCGCGAGCCCTCCGGCCGGCAGCGCCGTCTGCGCCTGCGTGGTGATCGGCCAGCGGCTGAGGATCGCGTTGCCGATGGACAGCTCCTCGCCATCGCTGTCGTGCCACTTGCCGGCGTCGGCCCAGCACCAGTGCATGCCCAGCCGTTCGGCGAGGTCCGCCGCCAGGTTCTCCTTCGAGCCGCCCCACACCTCCTGGAGGCCGCACACGTCCGGCCGGACCTCGGCCAGGGTCGCCTCGATCGCCCGCTGCCGCCGCTGCCACGGCCCATGACGCCACCACAGGTTCCAGCTCAACACCCGGATCACCGGTGCCCGACTCCTTCCGCCCAGCCCGCCGCTGCCCTCGGCACGGTCCCGCCAGGATCTGCCCTGTGCCGGTGACGGTCACGTTACGGCCACCACGGATCCCGGGCGCTGGCGGGTGTGGCCAGCGATGTGCTTCCGTTTGGCAGGAAAGAACGGCATCCTGCGCGGAGCGTGTTGCCCTGCGCCGAGCGGTTCCGGAGGCCCGGCATGACCGAGCACACCACGCCCGACGACATCACCGCTGCCGTGCTGGCCAGTTTCGGGCACTCGCCCGACGAGCGCCTCGGCACGGTGATGCGCTCGCTGGCCGCGCATCTGCACGCGTTCGTCAAGGATGTCGCGCTGACCGAGGAGGAGTGGCGCGCGGCGATCGGCGTGCTGACCGCCACCGGCCACATCACCACCGGCAAGCGCCAGGAGTGGATCCTGTGGTCCGACGCGCTCGGCGTATCGATGCTCGTGGATGCCCTGGCCAACCGCGTTCCGGCCAGCGGCGCCGGGCAGGCGGATAGCGGCGAGCCGGCCGCGACCGAGTCAACGGTGCAGGGCCCGTTCTACGTCCCCGGCGCGCCGCGACGCGGCTACGGCGAGCGGATCGACGAGATGCCCGGCTGGCGAGCCACTGTGGGTACACGGCGCCGTCCGATCGCTCGACGGACGGCCACTGCCCGGGGCAGAACTCGACGTCTGGCAGAACGGTGACAACGAGCTGTACGCCGTGCAGGACCCGGAGGCGCCGGAAACCCATCTGCGCGGGCGGTTCACCACGCGCGAGGACGGGTCGTACGGGTTCGTCACGGTGCGGCCCACCCCCTACCCCATCCCGCATGACGGGCCGGTCGGCCACATGCTGTCCGCGGCCGGGCGGCATCCGTGGCGGCCCGCCCACATCCACGTGATCGTGCGCGCGCCGGGCCACCGCCCGGTGACCACGCACATCTTCGACGCCGGCAGCGAGCACATCGACAGCGACGCGGTGTTCGCGGTCAAGCCGTCGCTGTTGCGGGAACTCACCGCCCGCTCGGCCGACGACCCGGAGCGGCGGCCGGCATCACCGGCCGGTGGTGGTCGCTGGCCAGCGATTTCGTCCTGGCCCCCGCCGCCCAAGCCGGGTGAAACCGCCAGTCGGTCATACTGTCAAATGTGCCGTTCGCCACATCCGTGGATGGTTTAGGGACGGTAAAAACCGGATCGCCAGGACCTCAGCATGTCTCTGACGCCTCACCAGTCACACAAGTAACGATATGTGAGGGTTTGGGCGGGCTTTGGCGGTCTTGTGGTGTGCTCCGATTTGCATGGGGCGTTTATTCTCTCCTGGATGGCTAGCTGAGGGCCCAGCCCAGAGGAGAGAGTCCAGTGATCTTCAGTGACACCCCCGCCCTGCGGGGACAGGAGGTGACGTTCGCGATCACTGTGGGCTAGCTAATTAACGGTCCCGGCCAGGTGTTGCAGCACCCCGCCGGGACCTTGTGTGTCGGATCAACCTTAGGAGGAACCCCGACATGTTCAGTATTCCAGCTGCCGGCGTGGCGAAGGCCCTGATGGGGGTCACGATTTCGCTGCATGCAGCGCCGGCGCACCACGCCCCGGGCAACTACACCGTCAAGCCGGGCGACACCCTGTCAAGCATCGCCCACAAGGCGTACGGCAGCAGGTCCGACTGGCCCGCCCTGTGGTGGGCCAACCGGCACAAGGTGGGCAACCCGGACGCGATCGTGGTGGGCCAGCGGCTGCGGCTGAGCACCTGGCACCCGCGCAAGGCATGGATCGTGCGGGCCGCGATGGCCGCGTCCACGCCGCCCGCACCGCCCGCGCCGGCCGCGTCCGCGCAGTCGCCGTCCAGCCTGCCGGCCACCAGCTCGGCCCCGTCGTACTCGGGCGGCTCGTACTCTGGCAGCGGCGTGAACTGGGACGCCATCGCTGCCTGCGAGTCCGGCGGCAACTGGAGCACCAGCACCGGCAACGGCTTCTCCGGCGGGCTCCAGTTCTCCCAGGGGACCTGGGACGCCTACGGTGGCGGCCAGTACTCCTCCGCCGCGGCCGGGGCCTCCCGGTCGCAGCAGATCGCCGTGGCCCAGCGAGTGCTCGCGGGCCAGGGCATCGGCGCCTGGCCGGTCTGCGGGGCTAACGGGTAACACCCCCTAAGACGGGCGTCACCTGTCTGTGCCTGCGCCTCCGGTCAGGACAGGCGGGTGACGCCCATTTCCCGCGTGAAGGGCTGGCCGCCTCCCGGCGGCCGGCCCGCGCGCCGCCGGCGAGGTGCCTGACTGATCCTTCAGGCGCCTTTCCTGAGCAGCGCCGACCCCGGCATGACAGGATGCCGGAGTGAACTGGGGCGAACCGGAAGCAGCAGATCGTGGCTGACAACAAGCAGGACGGCTGGCTCACCGCCCCGCTCCCGGCGGGCGAGCCGGCCGAGATAGATACCTCGGTGGCCCATCCGGCCCGCGTGTACGACTACTGGCTCGGCGGCAAGGACAACTTCACCGCCGACCGGGAAGCGGGCGACCGGGTGCTCGCGGCCACCCCGGGACTGCGGGAGCGGGTCCGGGCGAACCGGGCGTTCCTCGTGCGGGCGGTGCGCTACCTGGCCGCCGACGCGGGCATCCGGCAGTTCCTCGACATCGGCACCGGGATCCCGTCGGCGAACAACACCCATGAGGTCGCCCAGCAGGCCGCGCCGGATTCGCGGATCGTCTACGTGGACAACGACCCCATCGTGCTCACGCACGCCAGGGCGCTGCTGGCCGGCGGCCCGAAGGGCACCATCCAGTACATCGACGGAGACGCGCGGGACGTGGCGTCGATCACCCGGGCGGCGGCCAGGACCTTGGACCCCACCCGGCCCACCGCGCTGATGCTGCTCGGCATCCTGCATCTGATCCAGGACGCCGAGGGCCCGTACGAGATCGTGGGCGGGCTGATGGACGCGCTGCCGTCCGGCAGCTACCTCGCCATCTCGCATCCGGCCAGCGACATTCACCCCGGCCAGGCCGAAGCCCAGCGGCGGTACAACGAGCGCGTGTCCACCCCGCAGACGCTGCGCACCCGGGCCGAGGTGTCCCGGTTCTTCGAGGGGCTGGACCTGGTGCCGCCTGGCCTGGTCTACGTCCACACCTGGCGGCCCGGCCCGGACGACATCGTCCCTCCGGACGGGGTATCGGCCTACGGCGGCGTCGCGCGCAAACCTTGATCGCGCGGCGGCCCTACTCAGCCCTTTCCCACCTGGAGTGCGCCCGGTGCGGCGCCGGCCATGACGCCACGCGGGTGCAGGGCCTGTGCACGTGCGGCTCGCCGCTGCTCGCGCGCTACGACCTTAGCCAGGCCGCGCGGGTGGACCGCGCGGACATCGCACGGCGCCCGGCGGACCTGTGGCGCTACCACGAACTGCTGCCGGTTTCCGCCGCCGCGCGGGTGATCAGCCTGGGCGAGGGCATGACGCCGCTGCTGGGCATGCCACGGCTGGGCCGGGCGCTGGGCGTGCCCGGGCTGCTGATGAAGGACGAGGGCCTCATCCCGACCGGCACCTTCAAGGCGCGTGGCGCCAGCGTCGGCGTGTCCCGCGCCGCCGAACTCGGCGTCGCCGGGCTGGCCATGGCGACCAACGGGAACGCGGGCGCCGCCTGGGCGGCCTACGCCGCGCGGGCCGGGCTGCCCAGCCTGATCGTCATGTCCGCCGACGCGCCGGCCATCAACCGGGCCGAATGCCGGGCCGCCGGGGCCGAGCTGCGGGTGCCCGGCGGGGGCATCGCGGAGGCGGGCCGGCTCGTCGCCGCGGAGGCGCCGGCCCGCCCAGGCTTCCAGGACGTGTCCACGCTCAAGGAGCCCTACCGGATCGAGGGCAAGAAGACGATGGGCTTCGAGATCGCCGAGCAGCTCGGCTGGCGGCTGCCCGATGTCATCGTCTACCCCACCGGCGGCGGAGTCGGGATCATCGGCATCTACAAGGCGCTCCGGGAACTGCGCGAGCTCGGCTGGATCGGGCAGCGGCTACCGCGCCTGGTGGCGGTCCAGGCCAGCGGCTGCGCCCCGATCGTGAAGGCCTTCGCCAGCGGGGCCGCCGAGAGCGAGCCATGGCCGCACCCGCGGACGATCGCCTTCGGCATTACCGTCCCCAAGGCGCTCGGCGACTTCCTGGTGCTCGATGCCCTGTACGCCACCGGCGGGACCGCCGTCGCCGTGGACGACGAGGCGCTGCTCGCCGATCAGCGCACGGCGGCGCAGCTGGAAGGCGCCCTCCTCTGCCCGGAGGGAGCGGCCTGCGTCACGGCGGTGCGCGAGCTGCGCGTGTCCGGGTGGCTGTCCGGCGACGAGGAGGTGGTCCTGCTGAACACCGGCACCGGGCTGAAGTACCCGCACACCATGCCGCAGGACGAACCGGCGCCCGCGCCCTGACCGCCCGCCGCCGGACGCGACGAGCGTTGCGGCAGGCCCGGCCCGGTACCCGGACGGCGCCGTGCGGCGCCGTCCGGCATGGGTGATCCGGGACTACCACATCCAGGGATGGCTGACGGCGACTCCGCCGTGGTGGTGACCGCCGCCTGTGGGTCCCATCGATGCCACCGCCAAGGCGCCAAGGCTGCCGAGCGCGAAGGCCAGGACGAGAATCCCGCGCATCGCCCGGGCGCGGGCCGACCTCGGGGATCTGCGGTGCGCCGATAACCTTCGGTGCGCGCCGCCCGCCGGGCCGCTAGTGGACGTGCCGTTCCATAACGAGCTACGACTCTTCATCGGAGAGGGTCCCCTCTTAGACGACATAGACATTGGGTCCTCTAGGACGCAGAAACTACTCCTCTGCCGGCGCCGGGACATGGCATTTGGACGAACTCAGGCAAGTGTTCCCGCGCCTGTCCGGGCAAGCCGCGCGGCCACGATACGGGGAACCACTGCATAACACTAGCCACTGAACACACTGACTGTCATTCTCACCTCATGGTGCTCACCAGTCACGAACGCCGCGAGGACCTGGCCGCTACGGGCGCGGCGCAGGAGTTTATCGCCGACCGGCTGCTCTTTCCATGAAAGGCTCCATGAAAATTGCGCCGCACTCGGGCTGACCAGCGGATGAACATTTCCTATTTCTCCGTTATCAGGCCCTCCGCTGCGAGTGCGAGAAGGCCAGGGCGGGTATTAACGCCGAAGTAATAGCTCCGTGCCGCACATTCGACAGCCGAGAGTTAGCCCGCAGGCGGTGGAAGACGCTAGGCGATCATGGAATTTCGGGTCCTCGGGCCGATTGAGCTTTGGTCGGCTGACCGGCAACACGATCTTGGGCCGGCCAGGGAACGCTGCGTTCTCGCCATCCTCCTGCTGACGCCCGGAACCACCGTGCCGGCCGGCACCCTGATTGACCGGCTGTGGGATGCCCGGCCGCCGGCCAAGGCGCGGGAGAGCCTGTCCGCGTACATGGCCCGGCTCCGTGGCTCGCTCCGGCAAGCCGTCGGCGACGGCGTCCAGCTGGCCGGGAGAGCCAGGGGCTACCTGCTCGACGTCGATCCCGAGGCCGTGGACCTGCATCAATTCCGCCGGCTGCGGCGGCAGGCGGATGTCCTGGCTGCTGACGGAGACCATGACCAGGCGGCCGCGCTGCTGCGCGAGGCGGACGGGCTGTGGCGCGGCCAGGCCCTCGCGGGCATCGACGGCGGCTGGGTGACCCGGATGCGGGACAGCCTCGAAGAGGAGCGCCGGGCGGCCATTCTGGAGCGGGTCGAGTGTGAGCTCGCGCTCGGCCGGCACGCCGACCTGGTCGGCGAACTGCACCACCTGCTGGTTGCCTACCCGCTGGACGAGACGTTCATCGCCTACCAGATGACCGCCCTGTACCGGAGCGGCAGGCCCGGTGACGCGCTCAGCCTTTACCGGGAGACGCGTAGCCGCCTGGTCGAGGAACAGGGCGCCGAGCCGGGGCCGGCGCTGGCCGAACTGCATCAGCGGATCCTGCGCCGGGATCCCGTGCTGGCCGCGCCCTCTGCCGAGCGGCTTCCGGCCCGGCTGCCGCGCCCGGACACCCTCCCGCCCGAGACCACGGAGTTCGTAGGCCGCAGCGGGGAACTCGGGCTGCTCGCCGAGGCGCCGGGCGATGCCCCCCGGGTCAGCGTGATCGAGGGCATGCCGGGGGTGGGCAAGACCGCGCTGGCGGTGCACGCCGCCCGCCTTGTTTCCGGGCAGTACCCGGACGGGGTGTTCTACCTCAACTTCCACAGCCACGACTCCGGGGGGCGCCAATCGCTCGAGGCCGCCGAGGCGCTGCGCCGCCTGCTCCAGATGCTCACCGGGCCTGCCGCGCAGATACCCGAATCGCTCAGCGAGCGTGCCGCGCTGTGGCAGGCCCAGCTCAGCCGGCGCCGCGCCGTGGTGATCCTGGACGACGCCGCCAGGCTGGAGCAGATCGGCCCGCTGCTGCCGGGCGCCGGCGGCCGCTCCCTGGTGCTGATCACCAGCCGGCACCGGATTCCCGGCCTCACCGGGACCCGGTCGCTGATCCTGGACGTCCTGCCCGTCGACGATGCGATCACGCTGTTCCGGCAGATCGCGGGCGGCAGCCGGGCCCAGGACGACCAAGAGGTGGCCGCGGCCGTGGCACTGTGCGGGCGGCTGCCGCTCGCCATCCAGGTCACCGCGGGCCGGCTGGCCCGGGATTACCCGTACCGGCTCGGCGACCTGGTGACGGAGCTGTCGCGCCCGCCTGCACTGGCCGGCGCGGCAGGCGCCAGCCTGGAGTGGGCGCCCGCCCCAGCCGGCATGGAGTGGGCGCCCGCCTTCGACCTGTCGTACCGTGCCCTGGCGCCCGGGCATCAGCAGCTCTTCCGGCGGCTGGGCCTGAGCCCGTGCGCCCAGATCAGCCCGCATGCCGCCGCTGCGCTTGGCGGCTGCACCCTGGCCGAGGCAGAGGAGGCCATCGCCGTCCTGCTCGATCACCACCTGCTGACCCGGGCCACCGGCGGGCAGCTCCGGTTCCACGATCTCGTCCGCGGCTACGCGGCGATGTGCGCCGCGCGGGACGACTCGCCGTCGGTGCACCGTCAGGCGCTCGCCAGGCTCTTCGACTATTACCTGGCCACAGCGGACGAGGCGGACCGGGTGCTGTATCCGTTCCGGCGCCGGATGCTGGTGTCGGTCACCCGTCCGCCGGCCGCGACCCCGCCCGCGGCCACGCAGGAGGCGGCCGCAGCCTGGCTGGAAGCGGAGTGGCGCAACGTGCTGCAGGCGGCGCGGTACGCGGCCCGGCACGAGTGGAAACGCAAGTGCGCGGACCTGATCCACGCGCTGGGCGGCTTCCTGCGGATCCGGGCGTACTGGGACGAGGCGATCGCGGCGCAGGCCCTGGCCCTGCAGGCATCCCGTGACATCGCGGACCCGGGCAGGATCGCGCAGGCAGAGCTGGAACTTTGCGAGGTGAGCCAGGAGACCGGCAGGCACGAGGAGACGCTTCCGCTGGCGGAGGACGCCGCGTCGATCTACCGGTCCCGGGCCGACCGGCACGGCGAGGCGCATGCGCTCGACCAGATCGGGATGGCGCACGCGCGGGTGACCCGGCACCGCGAGGCGCTCGCCTACTTCCGCGAGGCACGGATCATGTACCACGCCGTCGGGGACCAGCACGGCGTGGCCGATGCCCTGAGCCACGCCGGCATCGCCTGCTGGCATCTCGGCCGCTATCCGGACGCGAAGAATCACCTGGCCAAGGCGCTCGCCCGCTACCGTGCGGCCGGCGACAGGCGCGGCGAGGCGAAAACGCTCAGCAACCTGGGCCGGATGCACTTGTTGTCCGGTTATCACCGGGACGCGCTCGGGGCCTTTCAAGACTCGCTGAAGATATTCGCCGAGATTGGCGGGGCGCAGAACGAGGCGATCCTGTACCACAACATTGGCGGCGTCTACGACTACAAGGGCAGCTACGAGCAGGCACTGGCCGCCTACCGGCGGGCCCTGATCATTTACCGCGAGATCGGCGACCTGCCCAATCAGGCGGATGTCCTCAATGACATCGGCGCCATCTACCGCAAGGCGGAATGCTACGACGAGGCGCTGCTGCACCACGAGCAGGCCGGGCTGGTCGCCGAGGAGATCGGGAACCAGTCCCAGCAGGTCATCGCCATGCGCGGGATTGCCGATGTATCCCGGGCTTCGGGCCGCTACAACGAGGCGATCGACCAATACCACAAGGCGCTCAAGCTGGCCCGGGAGATCGGCGACCCCTACGAGGAGGCCAAGATCCTCGAAGGGATCGGAGAAACGACGCTCGGCAACCGGCGTCCCGATGCCGCGCGGATTCTGTTCCGGCAGGCGCTGGACATCTTCGAGCGCCTCGGCGTGCCCGAGGCGGAGGCGGCACGGATACGCATAGACTCCCTGGATCCCGCCCTGGGCCGCCTTAGCCCGTAGTTCCCCGCAGGCGCCGGAAGCCGGCGGCGCATCTGCTGGCTGCGCTCACGCCTGGCTGCTGCCGCCTTGACCTGCGGTGCAAGATCCGTATCAAGCTCAGTGCAATCCGCCCGCCGCACGCTGTGCATGGAGATCCCCGGCTGTGAGCTACCGAAGGTGGCATCTCATGCAGGACCCGGTGCAACTGCGACCCATGCGGGACCGGGCGCAATCGCGGCGGCGCTGGCAGGCGCCATGACCAGCCCGCTGGTAGCCGAGCCCGTCAAGAAACGACTGCGGCCCCTGTACGCGACCGGGTTCATTCACAGCTTCGTGCTCTGGTATTCGATCGAGAAGCTCTTCATGCGGTCGGTGGGCCTGAATGACTACCTCGTTACGATCGCCACACTCGTCTACATCGTGGTCATGATGGTGGCCAACATCCCGCTCGGCGTTCTCGCCGACCGGTGGCGCCGCAAGGGCGTGCTCTACATCGCCACGTGCGCGCTGATCGTCAGTTCCCTGGTCTGCGGCCTCAGCCACGGTCTCGCCATGTACGCCGCCGGGATCTCGGTCTGGGGCCTTTTCTACGCGGCGTACGCAGGGACCTACGACTCGGCGATCTACGACGTGGTCCTTGAGGAAACCGGCTCGGCTGAGGCTTTTGCGCGCTGCTACGGCCGGTTGCAGATGTTCGAGGCCACGGCCTTTATCACCAGCGCGCTGTTCAGCGCGCTCGTCGCCCGGTACAGCCTGCGGCTGGAATACCTCCTGACGATTCCGTTCACCTGCTGCGCGTTCGCCACGCTGCGGCGGTTCCGCGAGCCCGGGCTGCACCGCGCGGTGCCAAGACCGCACCTGATGGCACACCTCGGCCAGCTGGTGCACGGCACGACCAGGGGCCATGTCGGCTGGATCGTCGTCGCCCTGGTGGCCAACTGCGTGGTCATGCGCCTGCTGATCGAGTTCTACCAGCTCTGGTACCTCGGCCTGGCGCTGCCGGTGATCTGGTATGGCCCCAGCTGCGCGCTCATGTACTCCGGCGCCTGGGGCGGCGGCGCCCTCGCCGGCTGGCTGCGGGGGGGTCGCGCGGTGCTGGTGACAGGGCTGGGCACGCTCATGATCGCCTGTGGCATGTTCTTCCGGGACCCGCGCCTGGTGGTCGGCGCCCAGGTTGCGACGATCTTCGGGGTCACGGTCCTGAACATCGTGCTGACCCGCTACCTGCACGACGCGATGCCGTCGGCCATCCGGGCCGGGGTCTCCTCGGTGGTCAGCACCATGGGATACGGCGTTTTCGTGCCGACCGCCCTCGCTTTCGGCCTGTTCAGCCGCGGCCACGGGATCTTCACGGCCTCCGTCTTCGTCCTCGTGCCGCTGAGCGTCATGTGCCTGGCGGTTGCCCGGGGCCGGCGCTGGGCGCTCCAGCCGGCGGTGGCCCGGGACCGGCGCTGGTCGCTCCGGCCCGCGAAACGGCCGCAGCCCGTGATCCAGCCCGGCGATCTCCGCCCGTCCGCTCCGGTACCCGGCTACGGGCGGGAGCGGGTCGCGGGATGCGCGCCCGGCCCCCTGATCGGCACCGCCCGGGGGGTCGTCCCCGGCTATACCGGCCCGGCCCCGGCCTACGGCGGGCCGAAGGTGTACCGGGTGGGGGACCCGGCAAAATCGCTGGAGTCCAGGGCGAACACCCACTCCGGCCGCAGTGCGAACACGCTGTTCAGCGCGGGGTCCACCATCTCCGGGCCATAGTCGGTCCCGTACTTGGCGTTCTCCGCCGCCAGCATCGCCCGCAGCTCGTCGGCGCCCGTGACCCGCTCGGCCCTGCCCTGCACCACGACGGGCGCCAGCGGGTTGTCGGTGGACACGGTGCAGCGGGCGTCGGCGCGCAGGTTGCGTGCCTTACGGGATCCGTTAGCGCTGGAGAACCAGAGCCGGCCAGAGAGCCAGACCGCCCAGACCGGCATGAGGTGCGGCGCGCCCTGCGGGGTCACCGTCGCCAGCCAGAAGTCGTGCGAGCGGGCCAGCCTCTCCTCCGCCCAGGACCACGGGAGCAGCCCGCTCCCCTCGGTCGCCGGAAGCGTCCCGTAGCCGGGCATGTACGGCCTGGTGGCGGTCGGTTCGTTCACCCTCCGACGCTAACTGACAGCCCGCCGCCCCGGCAGCCCAAGCGCCGACGCACCGCCTAGTGAGGGCTAACCCGCAGGCGGCAACCGGCCGTCCCCGGCCAGGCTGCCGCACGGATCACTGCTGCGAGAATTCAGCTGGTGCGGTTACCGGCTGCTGACCCGGGACGCCGCACGGTACGGCGCCTGCTTTCCTTCGCTAGACCTGCTCGCCCCCTGATGCCTGCTGGGCGACGAATGGTGGCCCGGTGGCGGAGGCTCAGCCAGCCATCAGCGGCTAGGCAGGCAATAGGCCAGCCCTGGGCGCGTACCCCGCGAAACCATCGGCACGTGATCTACTCTGCTCCGCATGCGCATTCCACCAGGCGCCCGGGTTTACCTCACCACGGCGATCAGCCTGGCTGCGGTTGCCTTAGCCACGTGGTTCGGCATGCAGGCGGGCTCCGCCCGGCCCGGTCGCGGGTGGTGGGCCCTCGGCGCCGTGCTCGCGAGCGTCACCGCTGCCGGGGTGCCCGCGTACGAGCAGACCCGAAAGGAGCGGCTGCGGGCCCGGGCGCACCGGGCCGCGGTGGACGCGGCGGTCGCGATGCAGGTGACCATGAACGACGCGCTCGACCCGATCGTGCGCCAGCTCGGCCGGGTGGCCACGGCGGCCAAGCACGACCGGGCGCCGCTCGCCGAGGCGACGATCCCGATGGTGCTGGACTCGGCGGCCCACCTGGCCGGTACCGGGCGGGTGCGGGCCTGCCTGTTCCGGTTCGCGCCGGGGACGCCGATGATGCTGGTTCCCGCGCAGTACAGCGGCCGGGTGGACGACCCGCTGGAGGCGATCACTGAGGGAACGACCGAGGGGAACCTGGTCTTCGGCATGATCCGGCACAACCAGCACCTGTTCTGCCCCGACCTGGACACCAGCGCGCCGCAGGGCTGGCGGATCACCGCCCCGCAGACCTACAAATCCTTTGCCGCCGTCCCGGTCGCGGCCGGGCAGAACGCGTTCGGCATGCTGATGGTCGACTCGCTGGACGTGGACGGGATCCGGCGGACCGACGTGCCGCTGATCAGGCTGCTCGGCGGCCTGGCCGCCGTCGCGCTAAGCTGAAAGGGCAAGAAACCGGCCGCACGCCCCCACGGGTGCTGGCTGACACGGAGTTCGTGGGGAAGGCAGCGAACGTGGCAGTGCACATCACCATCGAGGACCGCGATGACCGGCCCGAGCGGATGATGCGCGACCCGGACCGCTACTTCGCCGACGCCCGCCTGCGCGCCGAGCGGGAAGTCATGCGCCAGGCGGACTGGCTGCTCAACGGTCACCGGGACCGCAAGGCCCGCTAGGCGGCACAACCCGGCCATGGAGGCCGGCTGACCGCGGTCACGATCCGCCAGCGACCTCCTCGTCCCGGGCGTGATGAAGGGCCAGCGCGCGAGAGTAACGGCCCAGGGCGGCGCGCATCTGCTCGCCACGGTCCGCCGCGCGGTCGGCACCGAACACGAACGGGAGGAAACCGCCGGCCTCCGCCAGCCCGGCCCGGATCTGCTCCACCTCACCCGGCGGGTAGATGCGGGCCGGATCGCCGACCGCCACCCAGCCGATCGGGATGGCGGTCTGCGGCGGTACCACGCAGCCGATGTGAACCCCGCCGCCAAGCGCCACGCTGCTCGCCCGGCCCATGCGCGCGCCGTTGAAGATCATGGCGCCCGTGGCGATGAACACCTCGTCGCCGATGTCACACCCGGTGAGGTAGGCGTGCGGCCCGATCAGTACGTGATCGCCGACTAGCAGCGGATGCGCCGGGGTGCCGCGCAGGACCGCCTGCTCCATGATCACGCAGTTGGCGCCCACGCGCACCGGGCCGCCGTCGGCGGTCAGCACGGCGCCGTGCAGCACGCAACTGCCCGGGCCCACCCGGACATCGCCGCTGAGCACCGCGGTCTGCGCGATGCAGGCCGCCGGATCCACTGAAGGGGGAGCGTCCCGGTGTCGGATCTGCATCAGCCCACTGTGACACGGCGTCCGGCGCCGCCTGTGCTTGCGGCAGGTGTGCCCGGTCCGGTTGTCAGTTCAGGATGAGCCGCGACGGGCGGGAAGGCGTATGCCAGAGCCGGTTGGTGGCGATGACCCCCGTCGGTCTCGGTGATCATGTCTCCGCCGGTGCCCAGGTTGACGTCGAACTTCGGGAACGCCGAGGACGCGATCTCGACGCGCAGCCGGTGCCGCAAGGGTCACCAGCCCGGCTGCCATGGTCGCCGGGCTAGCTGAGCGCGTTGTCGGTAGACACGACCACGGCGTCGGCCGGCCAGCCGCCCAGTTGCGGAGGCGCCTGGCCGGTGAGGATTCCGGCAGTGCCGCCGCACGTGGCCAGGGTGTCGGCCAGGCTGTCGAGCAGTTCCTGGGCCCAGGACCGGGCGCCGTGCTCGAAGTCGACGGTCACGGTCTGGTCGATGACAAACGGATTGATGCCGGACAGGCCCGGGAAAAGGCACCCCATCGGGACCCACCCGTCCTCGCTAGGTTCCGTCGCCGCGTGGCTGTTGCCGCTCCACACCATCAGCGGTTCGCCGGGGCCCGCCGCCAGCACCTGGCACAGGTTCTGTGCCTGCTCGCGCTCACGCCAGTTGGTGAATTCCATGGTCAGGAACTCGGCCGGGTCATGGTCGGCCGGCACCGCAATGACCGCGTCGTAGGCCCACAAGGTCCAGCCCAGGTCCAGGGCCGTCGCCATCAGTGTGCGCATGTCCGGCTGGGCCAGGTATCCCTGCTGACCCGGCGGCATGTCGGGTATGTCACGGATCGGTCCCGGTGAGCCGCCTGGCTGCCACGGCAGCGCTTCCATGGCCAGCCGCCGCACCCCCGCCTCATGAGCCGCCCGCACCATGCGGGCGCCCACCTGCCGGGTCCGGACGCAGCGGCGCAGGCCGCTGTGAGCCTCGTTGGCCATCACCACCGGCGCCTGCGCGAACCCCCACCGGGTCAGTTCCTCCACCGGTTGCCAGCCGTCCACCGTGCCACCTCCCGCCGCCCTGGGCAGGACACACCCGGGGCTCTCCCATTGTCACCGCGTTCCCGGTCCGGCTCGTCCCCGCGGCCCGGTCCGTGCAGGAGGGCGCGGCGTCGGCCGCGCGTTAGGGCGGCACTGTGCGGGGAAGTGGCTAAAGCGGATGGCAACGGCCAAGCCCGGCTGAGAGGTGGGGTACGTGGAGTTCAAGGTGGTGCTGTTCTTGCCGCGCGATGCCGCCAGCGTGCCGATCAGCCGTCAGGTTCTCGACGGCTGCCTGGAGACCCTCGGCGTGACCGCGGACACCCGGAGCGACATCGCCCTGGCCCTGACCGAGGCGTGCGCCAACGTGGTGCTGCATGCGGGCGCCGCCGACGAGTACGAGGTAATCGCCCGGGCCAGCGACGACCGGTGCGTGATCGAGGTGGTGAACACCGGCAGCGGCGCCGCGATGATGCCCCCGCCTAGCGATCCGGCGCCGCTTACCGCCGAGCACGGCCGCGGCTTGAAGATCATCGACGCGGTCACCGACAACATGCGCCTGACCGGCAACGGGATGACGACCGTTCACTTCGAGAAGGCGCTGGAGTGGGTGCCCGGGGCGCCCGGCGAGCACCTGTCCCACGGCGACCAGTGAGCACCGGGTGGTCTGACGGCGGCGGGTGAGCATCGGGTCTCGCGGCGACGGGTGAGCGCCGGTTTTCACCGGGGCGTCTGCGGCGACGCTTCCATGGCGGGGCCGAAGGCCCCTTCGAGCACGGCGCTGACGAGGCGCTCGGCATAGTCCCGGTCCGCGAGCGCTCCGGTGATCAGCACCCGGTAGTAGATCGGCCCGGACACCTGGTCAATCAGCACCGCGTCGTCGATGTCCGGGCGAAGCCCGTCCCGTTCGGTGGCGCGCCGCAGCCGGGCCAGCAGCATGGCATGCCGCCGCGCATGCAAGGCGCGCACCAGATCGCCGAGGTCCGGGTGGCGGGCGGCCGCGGCCACGAGCTCGGCGACCAGGCCGGCTGAGACTCCATCGGACTGGCCCGTCATCCGGTACATGTGCAGGCTCGTGGCCAGCCCGGCGGCGAACTCGGTCAGGTCGTGGCGCAGGTCGCCGGTATCGGCCACCGCCACCGGCTGGATCGTGCGGGTAACTACCGCGACGGCCAGGTGGTCCTTGGTCGGCCACCGCCGGTACAGGGTGGTCTTCGCCACGGCGGCCCGCTCGGCCACCTCGTCCACGTTCAGCCCCGCGTAGCCGCCGGCGAGCAGGAGATCCCAAGCCACGTCCAAGACCCGCTGGTCAACAGCGGTGTCACGGGGGCGGCCACGGCGGGCCGGTTCGCCCTCGCTCGGCACGGGCCCTCCCTCAAAAGCGCTCGGGGAGCGTAAATCACGCCAAAAGGATGGCACAAGCTGCAGCCGCCTTAACGCAAATACGCTGACGCCCCGGCTGGATCCTGGGCGTCAGCGTAGTGCCGAGCAGATACGGCAGGGTGGCTGCCGCGCGTGCCGCTAGTCGGCGGCCGTGGCCACGTGCTCCCTGGCGGGGGAAGGTGCGTGGCTCATGGCCGGGGCCTGGCCGACGGCTGCTCCTTGCCCCGATGACACCTGCCGGGCCGCCGCCCGGCGCGGCAGCAGCCACGTCATCGCCGCCGCGATCGCCACGAGCGCCGCGTTCACCGACATGGCCACCACCATCGCGGAGACGAACGTCCCGCGGTCCGGCGCTGCCCCCAGGGCGGCGTAGAAGACCGCGCCGATGACGGCGATGCCGCTGGCGGCGCCGAATTGCTGCGTGGTGGTCAGGATCCCGGCGACCGCTCCGGCCCGCTCCGGCCGTACGTGCGTCAGCACCGCGCCGATCAGCGACGGCAGCGCGATCCCCTGGCCCAGCCCGATCAGCACGGTCGCCGGCGCCAGGTCCCAGCCGGTCAGCCCGGCGCCGTAGCGTGCGCCCGTGGCGGCCAGCGCGATCGTGCCCAGCGTGGTGATGCTCGCGCCCAGGGTGATGGACCGGGCGCCGAGCCGGGCCGAGAACCGCGGGCTGAGGATCGACATGACCGTGAACGCGGCAGCCAGTGGCAGCACCACGATGCCGGCGTGCAGCGGCGACTGGCCGAGCCCCGCCTGCAGCAGCAGGGTCAGCACGAACATGAAGCTGCCGAAGAAGAAGACCAGGCCGAAGTTCACCACGAGGCCGGCCGAGAAGGTGCGGTCCCGGAACAGCGGCAGGTCGATGAGGGGCTCACCGCCCCGGCGGGCGAGCCGCCGCTCCCACCACAGGGTCAGGCCGAGCACCGGCAGGGCTGCGGCGAGCGAGGCCCACGTCCACGGGGGCCAGCCCTCGTCGCGGCCGAGCGTCAGCGGCGCCAGGGCCAGGGCGATGCTCAGTGAGACGCCCACGGCCCCGAGCGGATCCAGCCGAGGGCGGCGCTGCCCCCATGCGTGCGGCACCACGAGGGCGCCGGCGACCAGCGCCAGCACGCCGACCGGCACGTTCACCAGGAAGATGGACCGCCAGCCGAGCCCGAAGATGTTCGCCTGGATCAGCCCGCCGCCGAGGATCTGCCCGGACACGAAGCCGACCCCCATGGTCACGCCGAACCAGGCCAGCGCCCGGCTGCGCTCGTGCACCGGGAACGTTGCCGTGATCAGCGCCAGCACATGCGGGACCATGATGGCGCCGGTAAGGCCTTGCAGCAGCCGCGCGGCGACCAGTTCGCCGGAGAACTGGGCCAGCCCGCACAGCAGCGAGGCGGCAGCGAAACTGATCACGCCGAGCATGAACATGCGCCGGTAGCCGAACAGGTCGCCCAGCCGGCCCCCGGTCACCATGCCGCTGGCGTACATGAACGCGTAACCGCCGACGATCAGTTGCAGCGCTGCGTCGCTGACGTGCAGATCACGTTGCAGGGACGGGGCCGCCACGTTGACCGCCCAGATATCCCTTCCCGCTATGTGAGATAACATAGTCTTGGGAGGTAGGCACGATGGCCACCAAGGCAGGAATCTGGATCAGGGTTAGCACCGGCAAGCAGGACGAGGCTAATCAAGAGCCTGACGTTTTGAAGCACTGCTCAGAACGAGGATACGACATTACCCGCCGGTATGAGGTACACGACCGTAGCGCGTTTAAGGGCGAGCAAGACGCCGAGCTTGAGAAAATGCTTATGGATGTGCGCACTCGGAAAATTGAAGTGCTCGTGTTCTGGCACAGTGACCGGCTGGAACGCCGGGGCACAGAAGCGCTATTTGCCGATCTGCGGAACGTCCGCGAGGCTGGCGGACGATTCGAGTCGGTACAAGAGCAGTTTCTAGGCGAATCCGACATGGCCGGAACGGTGATGACGGCGATTGCTGGCGCTACAGCGCATCAGTATTCCGCTCACCTGTCCGACCAGGTTAGCTTGTCGGTTAGTCGTGTACGCGCCAACGGCGCGCTCTGGGGCAATTCGCACTGGGGTTACGAGATTACCGGCGAGAAGTACAATAAGACGCTCGTGCCGACTGAGGAAGGCAAGCTCTACATCCCAGAGATTTTCCAGCGCATAGCCGACGGTCAGTCGATCCACAAAGTAGGCGTATGGCTAAGGTCCGGACCCCGGCCTGGAATCGCGGATAGGACGGTTCATCGCATCATCCATAACCGGGTCTATATGGGCACCAAGATGGCTAACGGCGTTCCGGTCATGGAAGTGCCGCCGCTAGTTGACGCGAAGCTGTGGCAGCAGGCAAACGACAGACTCAAGAATGCGCCCCGTGGTCGCAGGACACCGGCTAGCGGGAAGTCCGCATTTCTCACTGGCTGCCTGTTCTGTCGGCGTTGCGCGCGTGATGGCAAGTACGCGCCGATGTACAGGATTCGCACCGGCCGTAGTCCGCACATTCACTACTATTACCGCTGCCGTGGCCACGCGCCCGGACTCAAGAGTTGTGGCAACATGGTGAAATTGGAAGTGGTCGATTGGTGGGTTGTTCAGCTCATTAACCAAGCTCAAGATCCGTGGATAGAACTTCGGCGCATAGAGGGTGAGAATTATGATGCTGATTTGGTAAAGGTTCAGCTAGCGCTAAGCGACCTTGCGAAACGAGGACTTAAGGACAGCGAGGAGGATTCCGAGCGGAAGCGCCTGCGCGCCGAACGGGATCGGCTGACCGAACTTAACAAGGACGCGCGCCCCGATTATTGGGATGAGGTGCCAGTCTGCGCTACCTGCGGGAGTGAGTGGCGGGACGCTTGCGAAACCGCTGGCCATCACAAGCGGACCATAGCTGAGCATTTTATGAGCCTTGACGACGCTCAGCAGCGGGCAATGCTGGTAGAAAACGTCAAGGTTTACGCGGAAGCCGTACACGATGTCGAAAAGCCCAGAAAACTATCTGAGCCGAATATCGACATACATTCGTGGCTGTTCAGGCTACAGGGTGGCGTGCTCCGCACTGAGTGGACACCGCTAGAACGCGTCTGAGACAGCAAGACAGCCCGGCCTACAGCCCCCCCGCACCCCGAAAGGCGCGGGGCTGTCGCAGCGTGCGCCTGGGAGCGCCGGAGAGGGCATCCAGCTCTGGCGTCTCGGCTGGTCAAGCGCCACTTTGCCCGGTTGTCACATCCCCCCGGGTTACACTGTTACTGGTGGGACTGGTGAGACCCAGGAGGATAGCACAATGACAGCAACAACCGAAGTCGCATTGCGCGAGGATGCGGGATTCTGTTCAAAACAGTTTTGAACAGAATCCCGTGATCATGGAACACAGGGCCGCAGGGGCTGGTTCGGGTGCGGCGGCTGGTGCGGGCGGGGCCGTGGGCGAGCGGCGGTCAGGCGGCGATGAGGTCGCGGCGGCGGAACACCGCGAGAGCGGCCACCGTAGCGGCCAGGCCGATCCCGATCATGACCACGGCCGCGGTGGCGCGGAACGGCTCCACGGGCACCAGCCCGATGTGCGCGAACGGCGTCAGCCCGGCCAGCCAGCCTGGTGCCCCGAGCAGCGCGCCGACCACCTGCCACAGAAAGGTCAGCACCAGGACCCCGTAGCTGATCGCGGTGCTGGCCCGCGGCACAGCCGCGTACGCCAGGGCGGCGATGCCCAGGAACAACAGGGCCGTCGGCAGGCAGTTCGCCCCGGCCTCGAGCATCTGGCCCACCGGGACGCTGGTCCCGCCCGCGATGGCCCCGGCCCAGGTGAGCAGGCCGGACAGCAGGGCGATCACCGCGGCGGCGCAGGCAGCGAGAAGCAGTCGCCCGGCCAGCCAGCCGGTCCGCCCCACCGGCAGGGCCAGCAGAGTCTCCAGTTGCTGGCCAGCTTCCTCCCGTCGGGCGGACCCGACCTGGGCGCAGGCGAACATGCTGATCCCCAGCACGCAGAAGAAGAAGACGAAGGCGAGATAGCCGGACGGCGTCAGGACCGAGCCCACGCCGAGCTTGGCGATCTGACGGTCGGCGCCCGCGGGGATCCCGGACGAGGAGACGCTGCTGGCGACCACGCCGAGGATGAACGAGAACACCGCGAAGCCGCCGGCCCACGCGATCAGGCCGTCGCGCTGGCCGCGCAGCGCCTGCGCGGTCGGCGAGGAGAGCAGCCACAGGCGCGGGCTGGCGCCGGTCCGCTCCCGGATCAAGCCGCTGCCAACGTCCCGGGTCGCACCGAGCCGCGCCGCGACGCCGAGGAGCAGTGCGGTGGCCACCACCGGAAGCAGCAGCACCACCGGCCGGGCGCCGGCGAACGGCCGCATTTCCTCGGCCCAGCCGAGCGGCGTCACCCAGCGCAGCCAGCCCGCCCCGGCCACCGTGTCCGCGATCACCCTTAGCAGGAAGAACAGTCCGACTGCGCCGCCACTGATTTCCGCTGCCAAACGACGCGACGGGGCGATCTGGCTCGCCACCGCGCCGATTCCGGCGAAGACCGGGATGACCGCGGCGGTGGTCAAGGAAAGGTACGCCGAGCCGCCCACCGGAAGCCCGCCGACCGCGAACCCGGCGAACTCCGCGGCCCACAGCACCAGCGTGGCTGCCCCGATCGCGGCCATCGCGGACAGGTACACGGTGCGGCGGCTGACGATCCCGGCGAGCACGAGTTCGGTGCGGCCCGCGTCCTCCTCGCCGCGCAGGGCCCGCACCGCGGCCAGGACGCCGAAGATCGCCGCGGCGATGGCCAGCACCCCGCCGACCCGCCAGCCGGTGTAACCGGCGACCGTGGCCACGTTGTGTGGCTCGCCGTAGAGCAGGCGCAGGCCGGGGTTCGTGGCGAAGCTGCGCGCGAACGCCTCACGACTGGCTTGTGTGGTGTACACGCGGCGGTAGCCGACCGGCTGGACAAAGGAGTAGACGGCGAACAGGTAGGTGAAAACGATCGTCAGCGTCCGGGCATCACGGAACGCCCGGCCGATGAGGGCACCGGCCGGCCCGCTGCCAGACCGGGCGCCCCGGTGCACCCGCGGCCGAGGCGGCGCTTCGGCTTTAATGGCCGGCATGACCGTCGTAGTGGTGCATGAAGATCTCCTCCAGGGAGGGCTCCCGGCTGACCAGCGCGGTCACCGGATGCCCGGCGAGGGCGTTGATGACCGGTCCGACGCTGCCGCTGACCTCGAACCGCAGCGCGTTCGGCCCCGCCTGGTTGACCTGCACCCCGGGCAGCGGGGGAAGCTGCGGCACCCGGTCGGAGAACGTCACCTCCACGGTCTGCGTGCTCAGGTGGCGCAATTCCGCGAGCGTGCCCTGATCGACCAGCCTGCCTTCCCTGAGGATGCCGACCCGGTCGCAGAGCGCCTCGACCTCGCTGAGGATGTGCGAGGAGAGGAAGACCGCCTGCCCGCGTTCCTTGGCCTCGCGTATGCACTCCCGGAACGCCATCTCCATGAGCGGGTCAAGGCCGCTGGTGGGCTCGTCCAGCACCAGCAGGTCCGCCCGGGTGGCCAGCGCGGCGACGAGTTGCACCTTCTGCCGGTTGCCCTTCGACAGCGCCCGCACCTTCTTCTTGGTGTCGAGCTCGAAGCGCTGCACAAGCTCGTCCCGGTAGGCCCGGTTCGTCCCGCCGTGCAGCCGGGCGAGGAACTCGATCGTCTCCGCCCCGGTCATGCCCGGCCACAGGAACGGCTCGCCGGAGACGTAGGCGACCCGGCGGTGCGCTTCCACCGGGTCAGCCCACGCGTCGATGCCGAACAGCGCGGCGCGGCCGCGGGTGGGCCGGTGGATCCCGAGCAGCAGCCGGATCGTCGTTGTCTTCCCGGCCCCGTTCGGCCCCAGGTAGCCGTACACCTCGCCAGGCTCGATCGACAGATCGAGGCCGCCGAGGGCCAGCGTCTCGCCGTAGCGCTTGGTCAGGCCCTCGGCCTGGATCGGTCTGGTCGCCTTGTCCAACGGGGTCATCGCGCTGGCCTTCCTGCCGCCGGTTGCTGCGTCTGGAGGTGCCGCACCGCCATCCGCGCCTGTTCGGCGAGTTCCGGGCTGAGCAGCGGCTGGGAGAAGAAGTCGATCAGCGCCTCGGTGAGCCGCAGGTGCCCCTCAGTGGTGAAGATGTCGGCGCCGAGCCAGCGGGAGACCTGGCCGTGCATCATGAGCATGCCGGTCTGCATCGCCACCAGCACCGCCGAGTAGCCGCGCGGGTCGGCCATCTGGCCGGGGTTGTGCGCGGCGAGCCATGCCTCGCCCAATTCCACCATCTCGTCGAACATTGCTGCGGCGGCCGGTGAGCCATCTACCAGGGAGCGGGCCAGGTAGCGGTAGAGCAGCAGCACGGTGGGGTGGGCGGCAGACATGAAGCTGGGGTTGGCGAGCTGGCCATCCAGCACCGCCTGCTCCTTGATCTGCATGAGCTGGTCCAGCGCGTAGGAGTCACAGGCGGCCCGCAGGTCGTCCTTGGACCCGAAGTGGTGCCGGACCAGGCCGCCGGAGACCCCGGCTGCCTTGGCGATGTCCCGGATCGTGGCTCCGTCCATGCCGCGCTCGGCGAACAACTCCAGCGCCGCGTCGCGGATCCGCGCCCGGGCCGTCAGGTCCTCGGCGGACCGTTCCCCGGCTGCGCTTGCCACCACGTTCACCTGCCGTGTGGTCCCGCCCGCCCACGCCACGATGACGCGCCGGCCCGAACCACGTTGCGCCGTCACCCGCGGCACCTGGGCTCACTGGCCTACGAGTGCTGTACGGGCAGACAGTTTTCTGTTGATCCGTATAGCAAACTATACAGATGAATAGTCGAGGGCGGCAAGCGCGCCAGCCCGGATCTGGCACAGAGCGGCGCCTGGCCGCGACCCCCCGCGCGGGACCGCGGCCAGGCGGGCGGACAGGCGCGGTTATTCGAGCGGCTGGTGTCCCAGGTCGCGGGGCTGGCGGCCGGCGAAGATCCAGCCGCCGATGGCCGCGACCAGCGGCATGCCGATCAGGATGATCAGTAGGTTGGTGACCGGGACCGTGGTAAAGATCGCGGTCAGGCCGCCGTTGAGCGAGTTAGTGCGGAACCAGCCCGCGGTGCCCACGTAGCCACCCACCGTGCCGAGCACCGCGCCGGTGAAGCCGAGCGCGCCGGCGGTCGCGGCGGTGATGTTGCGGCGGGTTCGGCCGCTGGCTCCGGTGGCGGCCAGGGTGCGCAGGTCGCGGGCGGTTTCGCTGCGGATCAGGCCGACGCTCATGGCCAGGATGGCCAGCGCCAGGACGATGCCGAACACGGTGGCCCAGTTGACGATCGTCGCCGAGGTGGGCACGCTCGACCGCGTCTCCACGCTCAGGTTCGCGGCCGCGGCCGCCACTTGGGCGTTGTGGTTCTGCGCGCTGGTGAGCGGGTTGGCGGTCTGGATCAGCCAGCCGTTGACGCTGCCGGGGCCAGTCTGCAAGCCGAGCGTACGGACGGCGTGCTCGGTGATCACCGTATTCGGTGCCGACGTGCCGGACGGCAGCGCGCTGACCTCCTGGATCTGCGGGTTGGCCACGCAACTGCCCCTCGGGCAGGGGAACGAGCTCGGGTTCTGGCCCGGTCCCGGGCTAGAAGGTCCGGGGCCCTTGGCGTTGCCGTAGTTGAGTTGCATCCCGGAGAGGCCGGACAGCCCGGGCCGCATGGTGAGGATGTCGGCCGTGGGGCTGTACTGGGAACTCGTGATCCCGAAGGCATGCAGCAACTGCGGGGTGGCCACATACAGGGGCCCGGACCAGTTGCGGCCGCCCCCGTTGTGGTTGAGACCGGCGTCGGTGGACTCGAGTTCGACGACATCCCGGGAACCGAGGTCGGTGGCGATGGCGTGCGCCTTGGCCGCCATCGACCGGATCGTGGCCGCCGACGGTGGGGTGCCCGGGCCATTCGGGCCGCTGCCCTGGCCGTTGGGCGTGTAGACGATGAGCTGGTTCGACGCCAGGTTCGGCCCGGCGTAGTCGAGCACGTTCGCGTACCGGGCCGCCGTGGCCACCGAGATGATCACGGCGATCAGGATGCCGATGCTGATCGCGGCGAGCGCCGAGCCGGAGCGGGCCCGGTAGCGGGACAGGTCCCGCAGCGCCAGGCGCACCGAGATCGGGGTCCGCTTGCCCAGCCTGGCCAGCACGGCCAGGCAGAACGGGGCCAGCAGGATCACCGCCACGATGAGCACGACCAGGCCGAGGGCCAGCTTCGGCAGGCCTGAATTGCCGTTGCCACTGCTGCCCGACCAGCCGAACAGGATGAACGCGATCACCAGCAGGACCAGGCCGGGCACGGCCGAGCGGCGCACCTGCTTGGGCGGGGCGGGCCGCCCGGACAGGGCGGTCACGATGGGGACCTTGGTGATGGCCCGGGCCGGCAGCCACGCCGCGAAGACGGCAGCCACCACGGCCAGCAGCAGCGCCAGGGCGATCACCCCCCACGGCAGGGCGAACATGCCGATCAGGTGGTGCGCGCTCTGCTCCAGCGCGGGCCGGTAGGCCAGCCAGCCGGCCAGCCCGAGCACCAGGCCGAGGACGGCGCCGGCGATGCCGACGACGGCGCCGTTGGCCAGCACCACGAGGCGGACGTGCCGGTCGGTGGCGCCCGTCGAGGCGAGCATGCCGAGGGACCGCAGCCGGCGCTGCGCCAGCACGGTGAAGCCGCCGACCGCGACCAGGGCGATGAGCAGCATCCCGACGACGAGGCCCGCGACCGAGATGCTATCGGGGTTGACCACGTTGGCCTGCGTCTGCGATCCGGCGGCCGTGATGTTCTGGGCGACCCCGGCGGGAGGGTGGCCGTGCCCGTCGAACAGCACGGTGACCTGGGTTGGGCTGTGGACCTGGCCGGGTGCCACGAGGGCGAACTCGTCCAGCAGGCTCTGCGGGTTCTGCACGATGCCGACGACGGTCCACGCGGTGCCATCCTGGTGCCACACGCTGCCGATCCGCAGCCCGAAGTCGGACGCTACCCCGCTGGTCACGGCTACCTGGTCTGCCCCCGTGGGGAAGTGCCCGGAGACCAGGGAGAGCATCGGCTGCCCGTACGGTCCGTGCGGGTTCTGCGCGCGGAGCTGGTAGGTGTTGATCGAGCCGGGGATGGCGAAGGTCTGGTTCTCGATGACGTCGATCGGGTGGAACCGCTGCTGGAGCGCCGCGATCTGGCTAGCCATGTGCGGGTCAGGCGCCTGGAACGTGGCCATGTCCCGGGCGGTGCCGAAGCCGGCGTGGGCCGGCGGCGGGCTGTTCGTGGCCGCTGCCGCGCCGATGATGGTGGCGGCCACCGCGACCGTGATCAGCGCCAGGACCAGCAGTTGCTGCCGCCACTCGCGGCGGAACATGCGCCACGCCCAGCGGGTCACCGCGCGGCGGGCCGGCACGCCCCCGTTCCGGGCGCCGGCCGAGGGCGCCGGGGCGGCCGGCCTCTCCCGGAGTGCCGTGCTCATTGCAACTGGCCCGGGGTGGTGAGCAGCGATTCCGGCCCGGCGGGCGGCGCGGTCTGGTCCACGACATGGCCGTCGCGCAAGAACACCACGCGGTCGGCCCAGGAGGCCAGTTGCGCGTCGTGGGTCACGACGACGGCGGCGACGCCGCGCTTGCACGCGTCGTGCACCAGGCGCATCACCGCCTCGCCGTTCACCGAGTCGAGCGCACCGGACGGCTCGTCGGCGAGCAGCACGTGGCGGTCGCCCACCACCGCGCGAGCGATGGCTACCCGCTGCCGCTCGCCGCCGGAAAGCTGGTCGGGGAACTGGTCCGCCCGCTCGGACAGGCCCAGATCGTCAAGGGCCCGCTTCCCGGCCGCACGGGCGCGCCGGCCGGAAATGCCGTCGAGCTCCAGCGGCAGGGCGACGTTCTCCACCGCGGTCAGCCCGGGCAGCAGGTTGAAGTCCTGGAACACGTACCCAATCGAGCGGCGCCGCAGCCTGGCCTTGGCGTTACGCGACATTCGCGACAGCGGGGCGCCGTCGATCAGCACCTCGCCCTCTGTCGGCTCCTCCAGGCTCCCGGCGATCGTGAGCAGTGTGGACTTGCCCGAGCCGCTCGGCCCCATCACCGCCACCATCGCGCCAGGCTCTACCGTCAGATCCACACCGCCCAGGGCGTTCACTACGGTGGCGCCCTGTCCGTAGACCTTCGTCACGCCGCGCAGTTCCAGCATGCTCATCTCATGGCCTCCTCGGGCCCCCGTCGTGTTGCAGGCAATTTGATCGGTCGAAGGCCGCGGTATGCGTGCCTCATCTGCGCATCCCCGTCCGGCGCCGCAGGTTCGGCAGCGGCGCGGGAGCAAGCTGGAGGGCGGGGGTGGTCGTGCTCTCGGTAGCCTGGTCGGCAGCGGCCCGCTTGAGGCGGCCCTCTGCGGCGTCCAGCCACCGGATGACCGAGTCCAGCCGGAACAGTTCCGCGTCCACCACCAGCGCCAGGCCGAGGTCGAAGTCGGCCTCGTCGTCTTTCAGCCGGGTCCACTGCTGCATCAGCTCCACCAGGTAGCGGCGGTGCACCTGGATCACGTCGTGCACGTCCACACCGGGAACCCGTAGCGCCACCAGCACCTTCATCACCAGCTCATCGCGGGGCGGCGAGCTGAGGTCGGGCGGGGTGCGCAGCCATGCGGCCAGTTCCTCCGCGCCCCCGGCGGTGATACGGAACCCCTTCTGCGGGCCCTCGTCCGTGCTGTCGTCGGACTCGACCAGCCCGTCCCGCTCCAGGCGCTGCAGCGTCGTGTACACCTGGCCGACGTTCAGCGGCCAGACCTCACCGGTCCTGGCCTCGAACTCCTCACGAAGCTGCAGGCCGTACTTCGGGCCCTCGCTGAGCAGCGCGAGCAGTGCGTGCCGGACGCTCATGCGACCCTCCAAGCGTGCATCATGCTCAGTATTATACCGAGTATAGGTCTTGCCAAGCCAATTCTCCGCCCGCATTCCGGCCCGGTTTCTAGTGGGTGTCAGTCAGTCCCCGTCCTGGCCGTCAACGCCCGGCCCGGAGACCAGGGCACGCTGCACGAAGGCCCGCTCGGCCAGCGTCCAGGCGGTGGTCGTCAGCAGGTACACCCCGGCCGCCAGCGGCACGAACGCGGCCACCACCACGGTGAAGTACGGCAGCGCGCGGGCCAGGGCGGCGGACATCGACGCGACGCCGCCGCCCGGGCTTGTCTCGGCCGGCCCGGTGACCGTGGTCCGGGCCGGCCGGGCGGTCGTGGCGCCTGGCCCGCTGGTCGTGACGGCGGGCCGGGTGGCCGGGGTGCGGGTCGGCCGGGTGGCTGTGGTGTGGGTCAGCCGGGTGGCTGTGGTGCCTGGCCCGGCGGCGCGCGTGCCCGGCCGCGCGGCCGGGGCGCCGATGCGGCGCGCCAGCCTGGCCGACAGCCAGCCGATGCCGGCCAATAGCAGGAACAAGCCAGCGAACACCGCGCCCTGCGCGCTGAGCGGCCCGGCCCCGCCCAGCCAGTGGCTGCCCAGCGGCGCGCCGAACAGGCCGTGGCTGAGCAGCGTGTTCGGGGCCCCGGCGATGCGCGGCGACCGGAACAGCAGGTACACGACGCTGAGGACGGGCCACTGCGCCAGAGCAGGCAGGCACCCGGCGAACATGCTGGTGCCCTCGGACTGGTACAAGGCGGCCAGCTCGCGCTGCAGCCGGTCCGGCTGCCCGGCGTGCTGCTTCTGCAGCGCCCGTGCCCGGGGCGCGATCCGGGCCTGCGCCGCCATCCCGCGCATCGCGCGGTAACTCAGCGGCAGGAGCAGCAGCCGGATGGCCACGGTGAAACCGGCGATCGCGACGGCGGCGGCCAGCCCTCCCGCCAGCGGCGCGAGCAGGCCTGCCAGCCCGGAGACAACGTGGTAAGCGGCGTTGACGGGGACGCCGGGGAAAACAGACATGGTGAGCAACCCTCCAGCGGGCCAGAAGTGGGAATGACGGCTGGAGGCGGCCGCGGTCAGCCCGCGATCGGGCATGGTTCAAGGTCAGTCGGCCCGCGGGCCGGTGCGCCCTGAGGTCAGGAAACGGCGGCCGCCTGGGCCGCCGAGGGCGCTCGGGGACGGGGCCGTCCGGCCGCGTCCGGGTCGCGCTGTGGCAGGAACGCGGCCCGCCAGGACTTCTCGCGCAGCGCGGCGGCGCGGCGGATCAGCGGCGCCGCGGTGGAGAGCCGGCCCAGCCCGGCGCCGCTGGCCAGGCAGGCGGCCAGCGCTCCGGCGAGCACGGCACCGGCGAGCAGGGTTACGGCGACGGCGGACAGATTGGCCGGAGCGAGCAGCAGGTGGCTTGTGTCCCGCGCCAGGTCAGCGAGCGGCGCGAGGACGCTCAGCACCCCGGTCAGCACCATCGCAACCTCCGCGGGCGCCCCACGGAACGGCGCCCAGGCCTTCAGCGTACGCCGGGCAGCCGGGGCGATGCTGCTCAGCCGCCGTTGGGCCAGTTGTGCACGGGCTCGTTGGTGTGCATGTGCTCGATGTAGCGCTGGGTCATCTGCCGCAGCGCCTCCCTGCGATCGGCGCCGCTGTTCTCGCTGATCGCCGCGACCGTGGCCGTCTGCCAGGCCGCGCCGGTCTGGCCGGTGATGCAGCGCTGCTCGATGATCTGCATCATGCGGTCGGCCAGGGCCGGGTTGACGCCCCAGCGGCTCAGCCCCTCCAGGGCCAGCGGCAGCAAGCGGCGCAGCACGAGTTCGGTCGCGGGCATCTCACCAAATCCCGGCCAGTACAGATGAGCGTCCAGGCCGTTGCGCGCGGCCTCGTAGAGGTTCTCGCCAGCGGTGGCGAACGACATCTGGGTCCAGACCGGGCGCTGCGCCTCGGCCAGCACCCGCACCAGCCCGTAGTAGAACGCTGCGTTCGCCATGATGTCCGACACCGACGGGCCGGCCGGGAGGACCCGGTTCTCCACCCGCAGGTGCGGCGTGCCGTTCACGACCGCGTAGACCGGCCGGTTCCAGCGGTAGATCGTCCCGTTGTGCAGGCTCATCTCGGCCAGTTGCGGGCCGGCCCCGCGGTCAAGCTCGGCGAGCGGGTCTTCGTCCTCGCAGATCGGCAGCAGGGCGGGGAAGTACCGGATGTTCTCCTCGAACAGGTCGAACACCGACGTGATCCAGCGCTCGCCGAACCACACCCGGGGCCGCACGCCTTGCTGCTGCAGTTCCACCGGGCGGGTGTCGGTGGCCTGCTCGAACAGCGTGATCCTGGTCTCCTGCCACAGCCGCTTGCCGAACAGGAACGGGGAGTTGGCCGCCAGCGCGACCTGAACGCCGGCGATGGCCTGGGCGGCGTTCCAGTAGTGCGCGAAGGACTCGGGCGAGACCTGGACGTGCAGCTGGACGCTGGTGCAGGCGGCCTCGGGGGTGATGCTGTCGGCGTGGGTGACGAGCCGCTCGGGGCCTTCGATCGCGATGCGCATGTCCTCCCCGCGCGCCGCGAAGATCTGCTCGTTGATCACCCGGTACCGCGCGTTAGCTGACAGGGCGCCCTCGTTCAGGTCGCTCTCTTTCAGCGTCGGCAGGATGCCGATCATGACCAGGCGGTTGCCCGTGCCACGCGCCTTGGCGTCCGCGTCGTTGAGGCTGCCCCGGACCTCCTGCTCCAGGCCCGCCACGGAATCGCCGTCGAGCCGCCGGGGCGGGATGTTGATTTCCAGGTTGAACTGCCCGAGCTCGGTCGCCCAGGCCGGATCGGCGATGGCATCAAGCACGTCGGCGTTCTGCATCGACGGCGCCCCGTCGTCGTCCACGAGGTTGAGCTCGATCTCCAGGCCCACTTGTGACGTGTCGGCATCGAACAGGTGCTCGCGCAGCATCCGGGCGAACACCTCGAGCGAGCGCTGGAGCTTGTCCCGGTACCTCCCCCGGTCCTCGCCGCTGATCTTGATCGGCTGAATGTCCCGGCCCATTAAGGCCTCCACCCAAGTCAAGGAGACGTTTGCGGCGCCCAGCCGCATAATTTGACTTTACGCGGGTTGACTTTACGCGGGCTCGGGGCGCATCCCCTGCGTTCTGTCACCGGACACCGGTCTCCGTGGCCCCGGCCGGTAAGCCGGGGAGGGCGGTCGCCAGCGAAGCACGAAACCCAGCGGGTGACCGCCGGAATCCCCCGCCTTTAGGCGGATGGAGGATGTCAAGATCTCCGTATGGCCTCGCATCCTCATGCCGAGCCGTTCCGGGCTGCGCTGGACATCGAGACCCTCGGGGATCTGGCCTTGCGGCTGGGGACCGCCCGGCTGGCCCCGGGCACAGGCAGAACCTGGGAACGCGGTGTGCCCGGGACCTGGCTCGGCGAACTGATCGCCGACTGGCGGGCCTTCGACCCGCTGACCCTGCAGGCCCGCCTGGACCGGCTCACCCATCTGCGCGCCGATATCGACGGCGTGGCCGTGCACCTGGTGCACGCCCCGGGCGCCGGGCCCGACCCGCTCCCGCTCGTGCTGACGCACGGCTGGCCAAGCTCGTTCCTCGAGTACCTGGCGGTGCTGCCGCTGCTCACCGAACCGGCCGCGCACGGCGCAGACCCGCGGGACGCGTTCAGCGTCGTGCTGCCCTCCCTTCCCGGCTTCGGCTTCTCCGGCCCGCCGCCGCCCGGCGGCCTGGTCCACGGGCAGGTCGCGGAGTTGTGGCACACGGTCATGACCGACGTGCTCGGCTACCGGCGGTTCGCCGCCCACGGCAGCGACCTCGGCGCCGGGGTCACCGCGTGGCTCGGCCGGGCTCATCCCGGCGCGGTCGCGGCGATCCACCTCGCCACGCCGGGCCTGCCCGCGCCGCCGCGGCCCTGGAGCGACGCGGTGAGCGCGCACTTCGCCGAGGTTGACGCCTGGACGGCGGAGGAGGGCGGGTACGCGCACATGCACGCCACCAAGCCCGCGACGATCGGCGCCGGGCTCGACGACTCACCGGTCGCGCTGGCCGCGTGGCTCGGGGAGAAGCTGATCCGGTGGAGCAGCACCACCGCCGACGGGCAGCCGGCCTGCGACCGGGACCACCTGTTGTCCACGCTCACCCTCTACTGGGTGACCAGGACGGCCGCCTCGTCGCTGCTGCCCTACTGGGCGCACCGGCATGCCCCGGCCAGCGCGCTACCGGCCGACGACCCTGCGCCGGTGCCGACCGCGATCGACATCTTCGGCGGCGAGACCGTGCCCTTCCCGAAACCGCCACGGGAGCTGGCCCAGCGGTATTTCCGCGTCTCCGGCTGGGCCGAGCACGACCGGGGCGGCCACTTCCCGGCCGTGGCAGAGCCAGATCTCCTGGCGGGCCAGGCTCCGCGAAGTGTTCCGCCCGTACCGCCGGCCGTGACCGTGCCGCCGATCCTGGCCCGGGCCGGGCCACTGGCCCCCGTGCTCGTCCTGCTGGCCCTTGCCCCGGTGGCCGGCTGCTCGGCTGGGCCGCCCGCCCCGTACCAGGCCACCGTGAGCGCCTGTTACGCCTTCGCCGTGCAGGCGCTGGACCGGCACGTCACGGTGACCTCGGTGCCCCGGGCCTGCGCCGGCCTGAGCCATGAGCAGATCAACCTGGTCGTCGAACGGGCCGTCCGCGACGTGGTCGGGCCCCAGCCCAAGGCCAAGGGCCGGCGGCTGGCGCACAAAGAGGCCGCCTACCTCGCCTACCTGGTCACGGTGGTTCCGCCGCCCCGCGCCCCGGCGCCGCCGGTGGCCGCGCCGGCGGGCAGGCCCGCTGGCCTGCCGCTGGACCTCGGCGCCCTGGGCGCATGGGTGGTCACCGTGGCAGCTGGGGCCTGGCTGGCCGCGGGCTGGCTGGCCGGCGGCGGGCTGCGCCCGGGCTACCGGCGGGCGGCGGGGGTGCCCCGGCCGGTCATCGCCGGGCACCTTGGCCTCGCCGTAGCGGGCTTTGGCATCTGGATCGGTTTCGTGGCCACCGGCGCGGCCGCCCTGGCCTGGGTCGCGGTCGGCGTGATCCTCTCGGTGGCCGGGCTCGGCATGGCCACGCTGGTCGGCGGGCTGCCCGGGCCGGCCGCGGACGTGGCCCGGCCCGTGGCCGTCGCCGGGGCGGGCAGCCACAGCCGGCCAGCGGCGCCGGGCGCCGGAGCGCCGGCGGGCAGGCCCGTGATCATGATCGTGGTCCATGGCACGCTCGCGGCGAGCACCATCCTGCTGGTGGTGCTCGCCGCGGCCGGGGCCGGCTGATCGCCTGGCGTGCGCGACAGGCGTCGGCCGCGCTGCCCGCTCCGCGCGGCGGGGCTGGCCAACTCCCGTCAGCCGTTTTGTAATTGGGTGCATTACGACGCCCCGGCAACCGTTGCCCGCATCGGAGGTAGGCCCGCCATGCCCAAAGTCCCGACCACGGCCGGGCAGCTCGACGCCCTGGCCGGGCTCTGTGAGCGTACTTACGCCGGCCGGGTCATGCTCTCCCACGACAAGGCCTCGTTCACGGACTGGTTCACCAATGCCGAGCAGGATTTCGCCCTGCCCGACTGGCAACTCGGCTACATCCACAGCGCACCGCTGCCCGGCCTGCGCGAGCGCGGCGTCACCGACGACCAGATCGAGCAGATGCTGGTCCGTAACCCGCGCGAGTTCTTCGGCGGGTGAAAGGGGCTCAGTCAGTGCCTGCCAGGCGGGCGGCGCGGGCCTGCAGGTAGCGCTGCTGCGGGAGGCTGGTGGCCCGCCGGGCCGCGTCCTGGTAGCAGCGCAGCGCCGCGGCCCGGTCCCCGGCCATTTCCAGCAGGTGCCCGCGCACCGCGTGGAACCGGTGATCCCCGGTGATCCGTTCATCGCCGTCGAGCCCGGCCAGCAGGTCCAGCCCGGCCTGGGCGCCCTGGGCCATGGCCACCGCGACCGCGTGGTTGAGCGCCACCATGGGGTTGCTGGTGACCCGAAGCAGCAGTTCGTACAGCGCCACGATCTGCGGCCAGTCGGTCTCCTCGGCGCTCGTCGCCTCGTCGTGGATCGCGGCGATCGCCGCCTGGAGCTGGTACGGCCCGGTCGGCCCGTGCGGCAGCGCGCCGGTGATCAGCGCCACCCCCTCCGCGATGGCGGCGGCGTCCCACCGGCCGCGGTCCTGCTCGGCCATCGGCACCAGGCTGCCGCCCGGCCCGGTGCGCGCCGGGCGGCGGGCGTCGGTGAGCAACATCAGCGCGAGCAGCCCGGTCGCCTCGCCGTCCTCGGGCAGCAGCCGGTGCGCCATCCGGGCCAGCCGGATCGCCTCCGCCGACAGCTCGCTGCGCTGCAGGTCCGGTCCCGAGGTGCTGGCGTAGCCCTCGTTGAAGATCAGGTACAGCACGTGCAGCACCGCGCCGAGCCGCGCCGCGCGCTCGCTGGCCGCGGGCAGGCTGAACGGAACGCCGCTGGCCTTGATGCTCTGCTTGGCCCGGCTGATCCGCCGGGTCATCGTCGCCTCCGGCACGAGGAACGCCCGGGCGATCTCCGCGGTGGTCAGCCCGCCGACCGCGCGCAGCGTGAGCGCGATCTGCGAGGCGGCCGACAGCGCCGGGTGGCAGCACAGGAACAGCAGGATGAGCGTGTCGTCGGCGGCAGCCCCGGCCCGGTCGGCGGCGGGGGCCACCCACTGCTCGGGCAGCGTCCACCGGAATACGGTGTCCTCCCGCCGCTGCCGGGCCTGCTCGCTACGCAGCAGGTCGGTCAGCCGGCGCGAGGCGACCTTGATCAGCCAGCCGCGCGGGTCGTCGGGGACCCCGTCCCTGGGCCATTGCACCGCGGCCGCGAGCAACGCCTCCTGGACCGCGTCCTCGGCCGTGTCGAAGTGCCCGTAGCGCCGCACCACCGCGCCGAGGACCTGCGGCGCGAGCCGCCGCAGCAGGTCCTCGGCACTGGCTTCAGCCATGTCGGTGGTCACAGCTCCAGTTCGTCACGGGAATCGGCGATCGGCCGCACATCCACCGCGGCGTTCGCGGCGGCGCCGGCCGGGCCCGGGCAGTTCGACAGCCCACCGGCGATCTGGGTGGCCCGGTCGAAGCTCTCGCAGTCCACAACCCAGTACCCGGCCAGCACCTCCTGGGTTTCCGCGTACGGCCCGTCGGTCACCACCGCGACGCCGTCCGCCAGCTCGATCCGCCTCGCGTGCACCGGTGCGGTCAGGCCCCGGGTCTCCACGAGTTCCCCGGACTCGGCCAGGCCCGTGGTGAACTCCGCCATGAACGTCCCCATCGCCGCGAAGTCCTCCGCGCCCCAGGCCGGCTTGCCCGGGACCTGCTTCCCGGTCAGGGCGTCGTAGTCCTGCTGCGATCCGTATAGCAAGATCATGTACTTCATGGTCGGCTCCCTTCTTCCTGTACGTGGCGGTGCTTCTACCAGGGACGTCGGCGCCGCCGGGGCAGAGCGGACACCGGATGTCGTCGATGGCGGCTACCGTAGGCCCGTGCGGGTAGCGACCTGGAACGTTAACTCGGTCAAGCAACGGGTACCGCGGCTGCTGCCGTGGCTGGATCAGCGGCAGCCCGATGTGGTCTGCCTCCAGGAAACCAAGCTCGCCGACAGCGCGTTCACCGGCCTGCTCGGCGGGGAGCTTGACCGCCGTGGCTACGCGGTCGCCCTGCACGGCCAGGCCCAATGGAACGGGGTGGCGATCCTGTCCCGGGCCGGCCTCGACGACGTGATCACCGGCATCCCCGGCGGTCCGGGCTTCCCCAAGCCCGAGGCGCGCGCGGTCTCGGCCACCTGTGGCGGGGTCCGGGTGCACTCGGTCTACGTGCCCAACGGGCGGGTGCCGGGCTCCGATCACTATCACTACAAGCTCGCCTGGCTGGCGGCGCTGCGGGAGCAGGTCGCCGCCGGGCCGAAAGCGGTCATGGTGTGCGGGGACATGAACATCGCGCCGACCGACGCAGACGTGTTCGACCCGGAGGCCTACATCGGGCAGACCCACGTCACGCCGCCGGAGCGCGAGGCGCTGGCCAGCCTCGAGGCGCTCGGCCTGCACGACGTGGTCCGGGACCGCTGGCCGGACCGCCGGGTGTTCACCTACTGGGACTACCGGGCCGGGATGTTCCACCAGGACCTGGGGATGCGGATCGACCTGGTGCTGGCCAGCGCGCCGATGGCCGGCCGGGTGCAGGCGGCGTGGGTGGATCGCCAGGCCCGCAAGGGGACCGGGCCGAGCGACCACGCCCCGGTGATCGTCGATCTGGACGAGGCGCCGGATGGCGACATCGGGCCGGTCGTGCCGCCGCCGTCGGCGCCCGCGGCCAAACGAGGCTCGGTCAAGCTCCCCCAGGCGCCCTGACCTGCGGCCATCCGGTCACAGCACGACCGACGTGGTCGGCCGCCGCGGCTGCGGACGCATCGGCCGTGCCACGGTCTGGTCGTGCCACGACCGGGGCCGGGGCTAAAGCACGACCGGCGGCCAAAGGTTGTGGTTCGCCGCGATCGGGTCGCCCGCCCACTCATGCATCGCGGCCAGGTTGTCGTGCGCCGGGTGTTTGGCCGCGGCCGGGCCATCAGCGTAGGCGCGCAGCAGGTTCTCCGTGACCCTCCGGGTGAAGTCACTGGTGTGCCGGTCCAGGCCGAACCGGTAGGGGCGGCCGAACGAGGCCACCCAGCGCATCGTCCCGGTGTTGAACACCCCAGCGCCGCCACGGTGGGTGTAGTAGGCCGAGTCCGAGTAGCTGTTCACGCCCCGGCAGGTCACCGGCGAGTGGGACAGCACCTCGATCGGCCGCTCGACCGGCGAGCCCGGGTTGACCCGGTCGTATTCGATGCCCACCAGGCCACGGAACGTGGTTCCCTTCCGCACCCCGGTCCCGGCGAACATCCAGGCGTGCGGTGAGGCGACCACGTAGGGCGCGGACACCGGGTTCGACTCGTACAGCGTGCCGGTCAGCGATGACTCCGGATCGGGGTGCGGCGGCTCCCGCCAGTCGCTGGTGACCAGCGCGTTGTCCTTCCCGTACATCGGGTCCTGCAGGTAGCTGGTCTTGTAGCAGATGACCAGCCGCCGCGGGCCCAGCCGCGTGCTGCCCAGCCGGGTGCGCCGGAACATGCAGTTCGCACCGAGGAACGCGATGTTCACGCCCGCATCCCTGGCCGCGGTCACGTGCGCCCGCTCCGGCGGCGTCCAGTACTCGTCGTGCCCGGGGGAGAACAGGGCGCTGGCCCCGTCCAGCAGGCGCCGGTCGGCGTCGATGTCCATGCTGGTGACGTAGGCCAGCGGCAGGCCCAGGCGCTCGGCCAGCTCGATCAGCTTCCGCTCGTGGTACAGGAACATGTAAGCGCCCTGCCGGTCGTACGGCCGGTCCAGGCTGACCGCCAGCGAGCGGTTGTTGTAGTCGGCGATCCCGCCCGGGCCGTTGTACAGGTCGTATCCGCCCCAGGCGTTGTAGGCCTGCCAGGTCTCTACCGCGTTCTTGATCACGATCTTGCCGGTGGTGCTAGCCGACCGGACGGTGACCGGGACGAACCGCTGCGGGCCGTCCTCGGAGTCCATCCGCAGCAGGTAGCTGCCCTCTGGCCAGTCGTGGGTGGCGATAGACAGCGACGGCCCCCAGCGCGCCTCCACCGTGTTGGTCGGCCTGATCAGGCTGGGCTTGCGCTGCCGGTGCCCGCCCACGGTGCCCGAGCGCCACACCAGGCGGGCCAGGTCGCCGCGGTACCAGCCCATGCGGAACGCGCTCACCGTGAACGAGCGCGAGGTCGTTGAACGCGTACAGCGTTATCTGCTCACCGGGCAGCACGCTGGCCTGCCCCGCGTAACCCATCATCGCGTCGGGCCCGCCGAGGTGCCTGATGTCCCAGCGCCGGTCGCCGGGCCGCTCGTTCTCCTGCACTGTCCGGCGCCGCGACGGCGCCGCGCTGGCGTGCCCGGCCGGGGCGCCCGGCCCGGAACCTTGGCAGCCAGCCGTCACCGCCGGTATCGCGGCCGCGCCGGCGGCGATACCGATGAATGCTCGCCGCGAATAACGGGAGGGTGGCGCCATGCGACCAATACTGCCCTTGCCAGTACACATAAGCCCGCAGGACGGGTCGCCGCGGCCTTTTGACCACGCCATGACCCGGCAAAATCTCCGCCGGCCGACCCCCTTTCCGCCCGCCCGCGGCCGTTGCAGCCCGCCCGCGGCCGTTGCAACCCGCCCGCCCGCGGCCGTTGCAACCCATCTGCCCCGGTCGTTCCAGCCCGTCTGCCCCGGCCGTTCCGGTGATATCACGCGGAACGGCCGGTCCGGCGTCTGGTAGGTCATGGTTTGTGGGGCCGTTTCGCGTGATAAGTCGCCTCCGGCGCCCGCAGTCAGCGGCGTCAGGTGTGATCACGGGCGTCAGTCCCGGCTTTGCGCCGGGACCAGCAGCCCGGCGTCCGCGAGCACCTCGTCGGTGGGCCGTGGCCGCGTCCGCACCCCCGCCGCGATGCCCCTGGCCAGCGAGGAGGATAGCGTGCGCCGGTCATGCGAGCCGGCGAACGTACGGGCCCAGCGGCGCAGCGTGGACCCGCCGTACACGAGGCGTTCCAGCGGGGCGAGCGGCGCGCGATCCCGGAACATCCAGATCTTGTTCCGTACCTCGTAGAAGAAGCGATCCCCCGGGTCCACGTCGGTCGAGCCGAACGTCTTGGTCTTGTGCACCACGACGCTCTCCGGGCAGAGCAGGCCGGTGTTGCCGCGCAGCAGCCGGGTGGTGAACTCGAAGTCGTCGTTCCACAGGAAGTAGGCAGCCCGAGGGAGCCCGCGGCGGCGGCATTCAGCGGCGTTGACCAGCACGGACACGAACGACGCGGAGCGGATCGGCACGCAGCCGATGGCGGCGGCGGCGCTGCGCTCCGACTTGGCCGCGAACGGCTTGGGGCGCGGGGTGTTCATCGGGTGCGCGCGCCCGTCGGTCCACAGCACCCGGCTGGCGACCAGCGCGGGCGGGCGGGCCTTGGCCGGCATCCGGTCACGGGCGGCCAGCAGCGCGGCCAGCGCGCCCGGTTCGGGCACCGTGTCGTCGTCCATCAGCCAGATCAGGTCCGCGGCGTCGGCCAGGGCGAGCGCCATGCCGGCGGCGAAGCCGCCCGCGCCGCCTGAGTTACGGGCAAGTTCGGCCAGTTGCACGCCGGGGAACGCCTTCCGCACCGCGTCGGCCGTGCCGTCCTCCGAGGCGTTGTCCACCACGATCACCGAGTCCGGCGCCCGGCTCTGCGCCAGGACCGCGGCGAGCGACTCCAGGAGCAGGTCGCGCCGGTTGTAGGTGACCACGACCGCAGCCACCTTAGGCGCGCCGGCCATCAGCGGCCTCTTGTGCGGATGCGCTCCAGCGCCTGCCAGGCCAGCACCCGCAGCCGGCGCACGGCCGGGTAGCGGCTGCTGAACTCGCGCACGGCCCGCTTGAGCCGCGGTGATCTGGCGATGGCGGCCTCGATCTGGCCAGACAGCCCGTGCCCGCGAGGCGCCGGCGGGCGGGCCGCCCGGTGCTGGCGCTGGTACTGGTTGACGACCAGGGCCGCCGCGGCCTGCACAGCTGCGTCCAGCATCTGCCCGGCCGGCTGGTCCGAAGGGCTCACCGGAGGCTCGGTGACCTGCGGCGGGCGCAGGTCCTCCAGGTCGCCGACGACGTCATAGCCACAGGCGCGCAGGCTGGCGATGAGCGTCTCCGACTGTTCCTTGGCCCAGGCGTCCCGGTCGGCGGGCAGCACCAGGCGCGCCCCGCCGCCCCGCCCGGCCAGCGCCCGGTGGGCGACCGTTTCCTTGACGTTCCACATGTAGAACCAGTCGGGGATCTCATCGCGGCTGGGCAGTGCCTCGTTGAGCCGCCGCAGGAACTCGGTCTCGGCCATGCCGAGCGAGGCGTTTGGCCGGGCCCGGCCCAGGTCCGCGCGGCCCGGGTCGATGCCAAGCACGGAGGCGAACCGCTCCCACAGCAGCCCGCTGGCCGACCCCCGCCGCGCGGTCGTGATCACGTGGATCCGCTCCGGGGGCACGTGCTCCGCCCACAGCCGCAAGATCGCCATGGTGTCGTGCACCCGCCAGAACCACCATTGCCGCCGGTCCGCATCGACCGACTCCCGGTCGATCACGTCCCCCAGCCAGTCTTCCCAGCTCCGGGTGTTGCGGTGCTTCACCGTCTCCTGCCACTCGGCGGGCAGCAGCGTGGCGATGTCGCGGACGGTCAGCACGATGTGCACCTCGGCAGGCTGGAGCGACCGCACGGCACGGCCGGCCTGCGCGGCGTCGGCCGCGGAGAACAGCTCGTGCGAGATCACCACGGTTTTCCGCGGCTGCTGCGCCTGGCTGGCCACGATCTCCCACTCACCGGTCCAGGACCCCGCCGGGTCGGTAGGCAGTTTCTCGATCCCGCGCAGGTCCTGGCTGGCCCGGAAATGATCTTGGGGGTGGTGCCCCGGCAGCACGACGCCCTGCGCCGCGAGCTCGGCGCGGTTGCCCCACATGACCTGCTGGATAAATGTCGTGCCGGTCTTGGGCTCGCCGATATGCAGGAAGACCTTGGCCTCAGAAGCGGGTTGCGCTGGCAACCGGGACACCTCGCGAATTCTGCGTCATGACTCGGGTTACCGGACTGACCAGGCAAGATGACCTGCCGTGTCGATCAGCCGGGCGAATCAGCACACAAGCTATCGTAGGAGAGAGTGCTCCCAATGCGGTACGGGAGGACCTGCTTACGAACCTGCACACAGCTGATATGCCGCCTATGCTTCGAAGCGTGCCACCGGGACCGCGTGCCGCAGGTCCCGCTTCCGTAGCACGCATTTCCTCGGTAAGGAAGGCGAGTTCTGCTTATGCATGAGCCCTTCTCGCTTCTGGTCCCCGTCTATGACGGTGACCGGCCCGACTACCTTCGCCGGGCGTTCCGCAGCGCGGTCCACGACCAGACCGTGCGGCCGGACCAGGTGATCATCGTCCGGGATGGGCCGGTGCGAGCGGAACTCGCCGAATGCCTCGATGAGCTGTGTGCCAGCAGCCCGGCGCCGGTGACGTTCGTCCCGCTGGCGCGCAACGGCGGCCTCGGCCCGGCCCTGGACCGCGGGCTGGCGGCGAGCGAGCACGACGTCGTCGCCCGGATGGACGCCGACGACGTCGCCATGCCGCACCGGTTCGAGGTGCAGTTGCCGCTGATCGCCGACGCGGACATCGTCGGGTCCGGCCTGCTGGAGTTCTCCGGCGACACCGGCGAGATCGTCGGGCAGCGGGTGCCGCCCATCGGCCAGGAGAAGATCGCCCGGTACGCGCGGATGCACGACCCGTTCAACCACCCCACGGTCGTCTACCGGCGCGGCGCCGTGCGTGGCGCGGGGGGTTACGGGGACCTGAAGCTGATGGAGGACTACGCGCTGTTCGCGCGGATGCTGCAAAACGGCGCCCGCGCGGTCAACGTGGCCGAGCCGCTGGTCTGGTACCGGGTCGGCGAGACGGCCTTCAAACGACGCGGCGGCACCGACCTGCTCCGTTCGGAGCTGCGGCTGCAGCGTGAATTCCGGAAGAACGGGTTCACCTCGCCGGCGCAGTACGCACGAAACGTCGTCGTGCGCGGCGGTTACCGGCTGATCCCGTGGTGGGTCCGCCGTGCGGTGTACCGCCCGATCCTTTCCCGCGGCGGTCGCCGGGCGGCGCAGCAGCCCGTGCCGCCGCCGCCCGCGGAGGGTGACTACCCGGGGCGTCCCGACGGCGGGACCAATGCCGCTGGCCCTGGCGGCCCGCCGCTGCGGGTGAGCCCGTGACCGCGGACCTGGTCATCGTGGGATCCGGGTTCTTCGGGCTGACCATCGCCGAGCGATGCGCCCAGGACCTGGGGCTGCGGGTGCTGATCGTCGAGCGGCGCTCGCACATCGGCGGGAACGCCTACAGCGAGAAGGAACCGGATACCGGCATCGAGATACACCGGTACGGCGCGCACCTGTTCCACACCTCGAACAGGAGGGTCTGGGAGTACGCCAACCGGTTCACCGATTTCACCGGCTACCAGCACCGGGTCTTCTCGATCTACAAGGGCCGCGTCTACCCGATGCCGATCAACCTGGCCACCATCTGCGAGTACTTCGGCGCGGCGATGTCCCCGGACGAGGCGCGGGCCCTGGTCAGCGAGCAGTCCGCCGAGGTGCCGGCCGACCACGCGGCCAGCCTCGAGGAGAAGGCCGTCTCGCTGATCGGCCGCCCGCTGTATGAGGCGTTCATCCGCGGCTACACCTACAAGCAGTGGCAGACCGACCCCGCCGACCTGCCCGCGGAGATCATCACCCGGCTGCCGGTCCGGTACACGTTCAACAACCGCTACTTCAACGACACGTTCGAAGGGCTCCCGGTCGACGGCTACACGGCCTGGCTGGTACGGATGCTGGACCATCCCCGGATCGAGGTGCGGCTGGACACCGAGTTCGCCAGCGTGCGGTCCGGCCTGCTGGGAAATGTCCCCGTCGTGTACACCGGCCCGCTCGATGAGTATTTCGGCTACGCTGCCGGTGACCTAGGCTGGCGGACCCTCGACTTCGACCTGGAGGTGCTCCCGACCGGGGACTTCCAAGGGACGCCTGTGATGAACTACGCGGACTCCGACGTCCCGTTCACCCGCATCCACGAATTCCGCCACTTCCACCCTGAGCGCGACTGGTATCCGAAGGACAAGACAGTGATCATGCGAGAGTTCTCGCGCTTCGCCGACCGCGGCGATGAGCCGTATTACCCGATCAACACCCCGCAGGACCGAGAACGCCTGCTGGCTTACCGGGAAATGGCGGCCCGTGAACCTGGCGTGATCTTCGGCGGGCGCCTGGGCACCTACAAGTACCTCGACATGCACATGGCCATCGGCGCCGCGCTGAGCGTGTACGACAACCGGGTGCGGCCGTTCTTCGGCGGTCACCAGCCGCTCAGCCAGTTCGGGGGCAGCGATGACTGACGACGTCACGGCGGGAACGCCGAGCGTGGCCAAGGAGGGCTCGGTAGGCGCGCCGGCCGCCCCGCCCGCGGGGCGCAGCCTGCGGGTCGTGCAGCGCGTGGTGTTTCCCGGCGCGGACCTCGACGTGGTCCCGCTGTACGTGGAGACCAACCCCGACCGCGGCGCCGCCGAGCTGCACGCCGAACAGGTAGCCGGCGCGCGGGGGTACGCAGCCGACAAGCTACCCCCTCCTCCCTCGGGGGTCGGCGTGGCGACCGGGATGACCCAGTCGGTCATCCGGTTCGGCGTGAGCCTGCCTGCCTACCCGGCCGAGGAGATCCAGCCCCGGCGCAGCGCGGCGATCAAAGCGGGCGGCCGGGTCTCGTTCGGCACCTACTTCAACGCCTTCCCGGCCAGCTACTGGCGCCGCTGGACCACCGTGGACTCGGTCACGCTGCGGCTGCGGGTCGCCGGGGACTGCGCGATCATCCTGTACCGCTCGGCGGCCAAGGGGCACAGCTTCCCGATCGAGACGATCCAGGTCGACACCGACGAGCCCCTGTCGGTGGAGCGGACCCTGCCGCTGGCCCCGTTCATCGACGGCGGCTGGTACTGGTTCGACATCGTGGCCGGCCCGCACGGGACCA
Organism: uncultured Actinomycetes bacterium; assembly: GCA_963734725.1. Classification (GTDB taxonomy): domain Bacteria; phylum Actinomycetota; class Actinomycetes; order Streptosporangiales; family Streptosporangiaceae; genus DASXKD01. The sequence continues at coordinate 171,593 of CAVTIX010000015.1, read as the reverse complement.
CGGTGATCAAGGCAGAGTGGGCCGTGCCCGCCAAGCCGGCCCCGCCGGGCCGGATCAGCCTCGGCTTCACCACCTTCAACCGGGCCGACTTTATGGTCGAGCACCTGCGCACCCTGGGCGCCACGCCCGAAGTGCTCGAGCTGATCGACGCGGTATACGTGGCCGACCAGGGCACCAGGCACTTGGCCGACCACCCGGACTTCGGCGACGCGGCGAAGGCGCTCGGCGACCGGCTGCGGATCATCGAGCAGGGCAACATCGGCGGCTCCGGCGGGTTCTCCCGGTCCATGGACGAGGTGGTGCGCGCCGGCGACAGCGACTACCTGCTGATTCTGGACGACGACATCGCCCTGGAGCCGGAGAGCATTCTGCGCGCGGCTACCTTCGCCGATCTGGCCCGCAAGCCGACGATCGTGGGCGGGCACATGTTCAGCCTCTACGACCGGTCGGTGCTGCACGCCTACGCCGAGCACATCTCGCCGATCAAGTGGTGGTGGGACAGTTCGCCGAATACCAGGGCCCGGCACGACTTCGGCCGGCGGAACCTGCGCAACACTCCGTGGCTGCACCGCCGCGCCGAGGCCGAATACAACGGCTGGTGGATGTGCCTGATCCCCACGAAGATCATCAAGGAGATCGGCCTGGCGGTCCCGCTGTTCATCAAGTGGGACGACGCCGAGTACGCGGTGCGGGCGGGCAAGAAGGGGTACCCGACGGTGTCCATGCCGGGGGTGGCCGCGTGGCACATCCCGTGGTTGGACAAGAACGACGCGCTGGACTGGCAGGCGTATTACCACATCCGGAACCGGGTCATCGTGGCGCTGCTGCATTCGCCGTTCAAGCGCGGCGGCCGGCTTCCCGCGGAAAGCGCGGAGCGGCAGTTGCAGGCCCTGCTGTCGATGCAGTACTCCACGGCGGCGCTGCGCCTGCTGGCGATCGAGGACGTGCTGTCCGGGCCGGAGCACCTGCATCGCGAGCTCGGCACGAAGATGGCCGCCCTGCGTGAGTTGCGCCAGCGGTTCACCGACGCACGCGGGGTGGTTGACCTGGCAGACTTCCCGCCCGCGCGGCGCAAGACGCCGGACAACGTGAAGACGAACACCACCCCGACCAACAAAGTGAACCTGGTGACGAAGGCCATGGGGGGGACGCTGCGCCAGTTCCGGAAGCCCCGCGACTTCCAGCGCCCGCAGCTGCAGCTGCCGTATCAGGACGCGGGCTGGTTTGTCTTGTCCAAGCTGGACAGCGCCGTCGTGTCCGCGCCGGACGGTACCACCGCCGCGTGGTACAAGCGGGACCCTGAGCAGTTCCGGGCGCTCGCCTGGCGCAGCGCCACCATGCATCTCCGGCTGATCAGGAACTGGCCCCGGCTGGCCAAGCAGTACCGCGCCGCCTCGGCGGAGTTCACCTCGCCGGCCAAGTGGCGGGAAACCTTCGAGGGGTCGCTGCGGGATCGTCCTGGCGGGCCGTGAGCCAGGCGGCTCACGGCATCCGCATGCCTGCTCGCCCGCGCCGCTCATAAGCCCCTGGGCTCAACGTAGGCCACCACGTCTTCCGTCTTGGGCAGGCGGTGTGCGGGCCAGTACTGCGCAAAAGGCGGCGGGGGCGCGCCGCGGCGCATCAGCACGACCACCCGGCGGCCATCCGCGGGCGTGAGGCGCGTTATGTGCCACTGATAGCTGCAGTCGAGGTAGTACGCGGCGGGCAGGGTGTATGGCACGGCCACCCGTGAGCTGGTGATCACGCATGGGGGCCGGATGCCGATCTGGCGCAGGTACTGCACGGCATCCGTCTGGCCCCGCCCGGCCGCCACGCGCTGGGCGTTCGCGGTGGCCAGCACCGCATGCTGGGTGCCAAGCTCCACCGCGACGAACAAGATTGCCGCGGCGGCGGCCGCTACCCGGAGCCTGCCCCGTGACGCGGTGACCAGCCAGTAGATCGCATCGGCGGCCAAAACGGCGAGCAGCGCCCAGATCGGCTGCAGGTAGCGCGTATTGTCCCGGACCGGAAGCGAATAAAGGCCATAAAGGCCGAGCGCGCAAATGACGGGAGTCGCCGCGAGCAGCCAGCCGTGATAGTCGCGCGACGTGTAGACATAACGCCGGGCGGCGTAGACGCCAATGAGGGCGAGCACGCCGAATGCCGCCCACCAGGCGAGTAGAGGCGGATGGCTCCACCCGCTCATGTTCGGATAGCCTGGCTTCGAGCTAACCACGCCGCCGCTCATTATCCGCAGGTTGTTCACGAGGTTGAGCTTGCTGCCGCCGGACGCCGCGCCCATTGCGTGCAGCCTCTTCACGGGACCGCCGAAGTACACATAGGACTCGGCGATCCACTCTCCGATACCGACGGCGAGGCCCGCCACGATGGCACCGGCCAGAGCCGCCACAAGTCGTACCGCCTGCCCCCAAGGTCGTGCGGTTACCGCGATGACGAGCAATATCACGAAGATGGCGACGGCATCGGCCGGGCGGATGAGTGCGGTGAATGTTACCGCGGCGGCCAGGAGGACAACGCCCAGCGGCGACGTTTTGCCCCGCTCCATGGCACGCAGGAAGAGCCCTACTCCGGCCAGGCCGCCGATGGCGCTCCAGTAGCTCGGGAGCAGCAGCGCGGCGTTCTGCTGGGTGACCCAGAGGCCGCCGAAGATGACACCTGCAAGGGCGATCACCCAGTCGGGCGCCGGCCACGCCACGCGAGCATGGCGAGGAAGAGCCCGATCCCTGCCATCACCGCCAGGTAGACGCGGAGCGCGACCACCGAGCTGGTGAGCAGCGTCACCGGCGCGACGAGCAACGGCAGGCCGCGGGCCCGCTCGGCGCCCCAGGGCATCGGCACATGCTGGCTGATCTGACTGGCGTAGACCGACTCGTCCCAGAACAGGGGAATGCGCAGCGAATCGAACAAGAGCACCGCAAGCGTGAACGCCGCCGCGACGCCGATTAGCCAGCCAATGCCCCGGCCGCTGAACCGCGGCTTTGCTGCCACCTGTGCCCCGAGATCGGCGTGCGGGCCCGAGCGGACCTCAGCTGCAGCGTCGGCGCGCGGGTCGGATGTGGTCAACACGATCGGCCTGGCGGTCAAGCGTTCCGGCCACCAGAACCTCCCGCGCGCGTAGTGCGGCCAGTAGGACACGTTCCCAACCCTCCTGCGGTGGGTGAAGGCGATCTCGAAGCGCCAGCGTGCAATGCGGTCAGGATGTCCGTGGTAGCGGGCAGACTTCCGTTAGCTTAGCCACCTATGCGGAGGCATCTCACGAGCATGGCGCGGCTGCTGCCTGCCGCGAGCAACATCACGATAGAGGGCGCCCGCGCGGGCGGCGTCATGCGTCAAGGCAATCCAATGCGCGCGCGATCTGCGGGTTACGATCTGGACGACGGTCGCTCAAAAGGTGCCCGAGTGGTCTGCTGGCTAGTCAGGCCGAGGGCCGGCCGGTGGTAAGTTCCAGCCGTGTCTGCCTCTGAGCTCCGCGTGCCCGGCCAGGCTGGGCCCGGGGCCCGGGTGCAGCCGGGCGCAGACCACGGCATCCGCGCCGTGCTCGCCGACCTGTTCCCGGCGCCGGCCGAGCCAGGTCCCCGCGGTGGCCTCCCGCGGTGGGCGCTCATCCTCGTTCAGGTCGCCGCCGTCGCCCTCGGCGCGCTGGTGATGCTGGCCCGCGTGGGCGGCAGGCCGGTCTGGGAGACCGTCTGGGCTGAGGACCGGGGCATCTACGTGCCCGACGCGCTCGCGCATCCCGGGCAGTTGCTGCAGTCGTACGGCGGGTACCTGCAGCTGGTCCCGCGCCTGATCGGCCAGATCGCCGCGCTGCTGCCGATCAGGCACGCCTCGGTCGCCTTGGCAGTCGGCGGCGCGCTCATCGCGTCCGCGTGCGGGCTATTCGCGTACCACGCCAGTGCGGGCCATGTCGGTTCGCGCTGGCTCCGCGCCCTGCTCGGCCTGTCTGTAGTGCTGCTGCCCGTAGCGCAGCTCGAGATCGCCGACAACGGCGTCAATTCCATCTGGTACCTGCTTGTCGCCTTGTTCTGGGCAGCGCTGTGGCGACCGCGCACCAGGGCCGGCGCGGCAGTTGCCGCGGTCGTGGCGTTCGCCGCGGCAGCCTCAAGCTCGCTCGGTCTGCTCTTCGCACCGCTGTTCGCGGCCCGCGCGATCGTGGTGCCCCGGACCCTCCGCGAGCACGCCGCGACCGTCGGCTGGGCGGCCGGTTCCGTGCTGCAAGTGGCGGTCATCGTGACCAGCCACCAGTCCCGGCTCCGCCCCCGGGATCCGGTGCACGCGGTGCTGTTCTATGCGCATGATGTTCTTTTGCCGGCGCTGGGCTGGCACCTGTCCTGGCAGCTGCGCGACCTGCTGGGAATGACCGGCGCCACCGCGCTCGTTGGCGGCTTGATCGCCGTTGTGCTGGCCGTGGCGGTGGCCACGCAGGACCGGCGGTGCCGGGTGTTCGTGGTGACCGCCGTGGCCACCGGCCTGGTGTTCACGGCGGTCACCTCGGCGTTCGCCTGGAACGGGGCGGGCCAGCAAATCTCGGTCCAGGTGGAACACGGCGCCCGGTATTCCACCCTGCCGATCTTGCTGCTGGAAGCGGCGCTGATCGTGGCGGCCGATGCCTACGCGCGCCGGTGGTGGCCCCGCCCCAAGGCCATCGCCGCGGTCGCCGCGCTGGTAGCGGTCCTGGCCGCCGGCTGGGCCACGGACTTCCGGTACCCGGTTCGCCGATTGTCCGCACCCGCCTCGGCCTGGGAGCACACGGTCGGCCCGTGGCTGCACTACTGCCAGCACAACGCGGCGGGGACGATTACGGTCCACTTCCGTAACTGGTGGGGACGGCCCCGGGAGCTGAACACGACGTTCAGCTGTTCCAGCCTGCGCCGCTGACCCGTGGCGCAGGCGGGTTAGGGGCACGCCTCTACGCGATCAGGTGCGAGCGGCGCCACAGGTGCGTCGCCGGTGGCCCGATCATCCCGGCTTCCCGCAGAAACGCCGCGATCTTTTCGCCGCCGTAACGCAGCGTCTCGTGGTGCGCGGGGTTCGCCCGCGCGGCCCGGCGTGCCTCGGCGGGGTCCAGCCCGACCGACCGGTACACCTCGGGGTTAACCAGGTTCCGGGCCACGGTGAAGGCAACCCGGCCGAGCATCACCCGCTGGACCGGTAGCTCTGCCCGGGGCAGCCGTGCCGCGCTGCGGGCCAGTTCGGCGCGGGCGAACCCGATGTGCCGGGCTTCTTCCAGGATGTGGATCCGGTTCACCATCTGAACGATCGGCTGTATCGAGTGGTCGGCGGCCATCTCGCGCTGGTAGCGGTCGGTGATTTCCTCACCGATCAGGATTGCGCCCCACATGGCAGGCCCGTGCGCGGTGGCGGTCAGCAGCCGCCCCAGCGCGTGCACCCGGCGGGACGGCCGGTAGTGCGGCACTCCCAGCCACTCGATCAGCCGCGCGAACATCGTGGAGTGGCGGCACTCTTCGGCCAGTTCGGCCAGCGCGTACTGCACATGCCGGGTAGCCGGGTCTCCCTCGTAGGCCAGCTTCGTCAGCAGGCGCATCAGGATGCACTCAAGCCAGATGCCGAACCCGGCGACGCTGGCGGCCTCATGCTTGCCGAGATCGCGGCGCTGGTCCGGGCTGAGCCGTTCCCACATCGCGGTCCCGTACAGCGAACTGCGGCGCTCAGGCAGGAAGAGCTTGCCTTCCTGCGGCGGCGCGGACCAGTCGATGTCGAGTTCTGGGTCGTAGGACCGGGCTGCCGTCGAGCGCAGCAGGCGGTCGGCCAGCCGCTCCTGGTCGGCCTGGCCGGGCAGTTCGCGGGTTGTCATCACCGCTCTCCTGTTCCTATCGGCGGCGGCGCCGTTCCGGGGATCGCCCTAAAATTCATCTGTAACTTGAGGTAACAGTTACCTTTGGTATCATTATTCGGGTGAGCGCAAATGTCAAGGTCGATGCCCGGCGGGACCGGTGGAGCGACCACCGGGCGCGCCGCAGGCGTGAGTTCGTGGATGCCGCGCTGCGGGTCCTGGAGGCTCAGGGGCCGGAACTGCTGATGGACGCGGTCGCGGCCGAGGCGGGGGTCACCAAGCCGGTGCTCTACCGGTACTTCCATGACAAGGCGGCGCTGGTGGACGCGCTGGCCGAGCGCGGCTCGGAGATTCTGCTGGACCGCCTGCTCCCGGCGATCCGGGCGGGCGTCTCCGCCCTGTCCCGGGTGCGGGACGCGGTCGGCGCCTACTTCGCGGTGCTCGACGAGCACCCGAACCTGTATTGGCTGCTGGCCCGCCAGCCGAAGGCCGACGCGGGCGGCGAGCAGGACTCCATGGCGCGCAACCGGGAGTTCATCGCCACCACGCTCACCGCGGTGATCGGTGACTACCTGCGGGTCTACGGGCTTGACTCGGGCGGCGCGGAGCCGTGGGCCTACGGCATGACGGGGCTGGCGCAAAGCACGGGCGAGTGGTGGCTTCAGCGGCGCTCGATGAGCCGCGCGCACGTGGTCGAATACGTCACCCAGATGATCTGGGCGGCGATCGCGGGGATGCTGCGCGCGGGGGGCATCGAGGTGGACCCGGATCAGCCGTTCCCGGAGGCACGGCCGGCGTTGCACGCCCTGCCCGGCCGGGACGAGCGGCTGGCCCCCGGGTGATCAGCCCTCTGACCGCGGCCAGGCGGCAAGCCGGCGGGGTGGCAAACCGGCGGAGGCCGGCAAACCCGCTGGGGCGGCAGCCGGCGGTGTAGCAGCCAGCGGGGGCGGCTAACCGGCGGGGCGGCAGACCAGAGCGGCGCGATCAGCGAAGGAGGCCAGATGGCCGGGCTCGGCGGCACAGACGGCTACGAGGGAACCGCCGTGGTGGAGGTCGGCGGATCGCGGTTCGACGTGCAGGTGCGATTGCGGGGCCACTTCCAGCCCATCGATGGCCGCTATCACTGGTATGGCCGCATTTCAGCCCATCAAGCGCTCGATGGCGCGCTCGGTTCCGGCAAGGCAACCGGGGTGCTGACGACCGCGGAAGGGTCCGCGCCGTGCGAGCTTTCCGAGCCGGATCCCTCGCGGCGGTACCGCGTCACCGGCATCTCCACCCCGCCCTTCCGCACTGCGGACGCCGGCGCTGGCCCGGGCGCCGGCCAGCAGGACGCCGCCGGGCCGGCCGCCCCGGCGCCGCTGCCGGGCCATGTGCGCGTGGCCATCATCGGCGCCGGCCTCGGCGGCATCGGCGCGGGCATCCGGCTGCGCGGGGCCGGTGTGGCCGACTTTGTCATCCTGGAACGGGCCGGCTCGGTCGGCGGCACCTGGCGCGACAACACCTATCCCGGCTGTGCCTGCGACATCCCGTCGCACCTGTACTCGTTCTCGTTCGCGCCCAACCCGGACTGGTCACACAGTTTCTCCCGGCAGCCGGAGATCTGGCGCTACCTGGAGGATGTCACCGACCGGTACCGCCTGCGCCGCCACCTGGCCTTCGGCACCGAGCTGAGCCGGGCGGACTGGGCGGCCGGGGAGGCCCGCTGGCGGCTGCAGACCAGCCGCGGCGAACTCACCGCCGACGTGCTCATCTGCGCCGCGGGCCCGCTGTCCGAGCCGTCCCTGCCCGACGTGCCCGGGCTGGCCGACTTCTCCGGTCCGGTCTTCCATTCCGCCCGGTGGGACCACGATTTCGACCTGGCCGGGAAGCGGGTAGCCGTGGTGGGGACCGGGGCCTCCTCGATCCAGATCGTGCCGGAGATCCAGCCGGTGGTGCAGCGCCTGGTGCTGTTCCAGCGCACGCCCGCCTGGGTCGTGCCGCGCCGCGACCGCACGATCTCCGAGTTCGAGAAGCGGCTGTACCGGCAGGTCCCGGCGGTACAGCGGCTGGCCCGCCTGGGCATCTACGCCTCCCGTGAATCGCTGGTGGGCGGGTTCACCAAGCGCCCGGCGATCTTGAAGGCCGCGCAGCGGATGGCGCTGCGGAACCTGGCCCGCTCGATCCCCGATCCCGGCCTGCGGGCCAAGCTGACCCCGGACTACGTGATGGGCTGCAAGCGGATCCTGATCTCCAGCGACTTCTACCCCGCGCTGCGTGAGCCCAACGTGCAGGTGGTCGCGTCCGGGCTGGCCAAGGTGGACGGCAACACGCTGACCGCGAAGGACGGCGCCTCCCGCGAGGTGGACGCGATCATCTTGGCCACCGGGTTCCACGCGGTGGACGCGCCCATCGCCGACCGCATCTACCGGGCGGACGGGATGAGCCTGGCCCAGTCCTGGGCCGGTGACATGCGCGCGCTGCGCGGCACCACGATCGCGGGTTTCCCGAACCTGTGCATGGTCATCGGGCCGAACACCGGCCTCGGCCACAACTCGATGATCTACATGATCGAATCCCAGCTCAACTACATCCTCGACTACCTCGGCGCCCTGGACCGGACCGGCGCCGCCGCCATGGACCCCCGGCCCGGCGCGCAGCAGCGCTGGTGCGACGACGTCGAGCGGCGGATGGCGTCCACGGTGTGGACCACCGGCGGCTGCGTGAGCTGGTATCTCAACGCCGCCGGGCGCAACCCGACCCTGTGGCCGGGATCGACGATCGGGTTCCGGCGGGCTACCCGCCGCGTGGATCCGGCCGAGTACGAACTGATCCGGCGTCGGCCGCCAGCCGCTGACGCCATCACCTAGACCGCGCCCTGCCAGGATGGGCGGGTGACTCTGAAGCACCAGACGTCGAGCGTCTTCGTGTTCCGGCGGCTGCCTGGTGGCTGGCGGATCGGGCTGATCCAGCATCCGCGGTTCCGCCGGATGATGATTCCGGGCGGTCATGTCGAGCCGGAGGAGTCCCCGGCCGAGGCCGCCGTGCGCGAGGTGGCGGAGGAGACCGGCCTGGCTGTCACGCTGGTCAGCCCGCCCGCCGCGCCGGCGCCGTCCGGCTATCGGGCCCGGCGGGTCGCTCCGCCCTGGTGGATCGCCGAATACCAGGTCCCGGCCGACAATCACCTCGACGTGGCACACGTCCACGTTGATCACTTGTATGTCGCCCTGGCCGACGGCGCGGCGCCGGGCCGGGCGCCCGGCGCGGCGGCGCACCCGTTCGGCTGGTACGCCCCCGGGGATCTCGCCGGCCTGGACATGTTCGACGACGCCAGGGTGCTCGCGCTGGCGCTGCTGGCCGGCCTGGCGAACGGCGCGGACACCGCCGGCGCCGCCGAGGCGCTGATCGCGGGGCTCAGCCAGGCCTGACCCGCTACTCCGGCGCGGGCTGCCCGGCGTCGTCGCCGGTCCAGAGCGCGAGCACCGAGCCGATGGTGTCCGCCTCCGCCGCGGGCTTGTCCGGCCGGTGCCGCAGCACCCGGGCAAAACGCAGCGCCACGCCGCCCGGATAGCGCGGGCTGGCCTGGACCCCATCGAATGCGATCTCCACCACCAGTTCCGGCCGCACCCGCAGCACGCCGTAGGCGTCCTTGCGATCCCCGCCCGGGCCCGACCCGGGCGGATCGGCCAGTTCCAGCAGCCGGTTCGTCTGCCAGGTGAGCATCTCGTCGGTGAGCCCCTTGAACGTCTTGCCCAGCATGACCAGGCCGCCGGTGTCCGGGTCCCGCGCGCCCAGGTGGAGGTTGGACAGCCATCCGCGGCGCCGGCCGTGGCCCCACTCGGCGGCCAGTATCACCAGGTCGAGCGTGTGCCGCGGCTTCACCTTGATCCACTCGCTGCCCCGCCGCCCGGCCGCGTACCGGCTGTCCGGCGCCTTGACCACCACGCCCTCGTGGCCGCGCGCGACCGCGTCGGCGAAGAACTCGCTGGCGGCGGCGGCGTCCCCGGTGACCAGGCGCGGGACCAGCAGGCGCGCGGGCATCACCGCCGCCAGCCTGGCGTGCCTGACGTGGGCGGGCTCGTCGATCAGGTCTGCCCCGTCCAGGTGCAGGAGGTCGAAGAAGAACGGGGTCAGCGGGGTGTCCGCCCGCTGGCGCGCCACGTCCATGTGGCTGCCGGTGCGGCTCGCGGTGACCTGGAACGGGCGCGGGCGGCCGTCCGGGGCCAGTGCCACCGCCTCCCCGTCGAACACCGCGTCCCGCACGTCCAGCGCCAGCACCGCCTCGGTGATCTCGGGGACCCTGATGGTGATGTCGTCGAGCGTCCTGGTGAACACGGCGACGTCGGCGCCGACCCGGTGGACCTGGATCCGGATGCCGTCGATCTTCCATTCCACGATCGCGGGCGACAGCCGGGCGAATGCGTCGGCGACGGTGGCCGCCGAGGACGCCAGCATCGGCCGCAGCGGCCGGCCCACTTTCAGGCCGAACGCCCGCAGCGCGGCCTGCGCGGCGCCGGAGTCGGGCTCTGTGTCCGTGGCTGGCCAGGCCGCGGCCAGCGCCGCCTGGGCGACCAGCGGCAGCGACCCGGCCAGCAGGTGAGCGCGGCGGACCTCCGCGGCGGGCACGCCCGCCGCGCGGGCCACGGCCTCGGTCATCACCCCTTCCAGCGCCCCCTGGTGCAGCTCACCGGCGAGCAGCCGGACCAGGAACTCGCGTTCGGTCTGTGTGGCGCGCCCGAACAGGCCAGCCAGCAACCGCCTGCGCTCGGCCTGCGCGCCCGCGCCGGCGACCCGGCCGACCGCCTCGAACACGGCGCCGGTCCCGGCCACGGTGACCGGGCCCTCGCCGGCCGCCTCCCCGGGCGCCGTTCCAGCGATTGGATCCCCGGCGGCAGGAGCCCCGGCCGCCGGGGCCTGCCCCGGGGCGAGCCGCGCCCACGGCCCGGCCGGCGGCTGCCCGGAGGGCGCCAGCCGGAGCAGTTCGCCCAGCGACGCGTACCCCACGCCGATCTGGCGCTGCAGCAGGTCCCCGGACAGGAAAGCGACCACGGCCGGTACCTCACCGGCGCTGGCCCGGCGCAACAGGCCCGCGATCTCGGTTACCTTCGCGGTGCGCCCGGAGGTGGCGGCGACCGCCTCCGACGTCTGGACCAGCTCACGCAGCAGCACAACCGCATTGTGCCCTAGGTGGCTGACACCACCGCGCGCAGCGCGGTCGCGGCATGCGGGTATGCTCGGGCCACGCCCATGCTGACGTGCTCATGAAAGGGTCTGCCCCTGGCAGGTCCCCAAGCCGTGCCAGGATTTCAGCCATGACCAATACGCTTACCGCAGCCTTGCGGACCAATCAGGGCGACATAGTCCTGCGGCTCTATCCCGACCATGCTCCCAAGACGGTTCGCAACTTTGTCGAACTGGCGGAGGGCGCCCGCGAGTGGACCGACCCGCGGACCGGGCGCGCCTCGAAGGACAGGCTCTACGACGGGACGATCTTCCACCGGGTGATTCCCGGATTCATGATCCAGGGCGGGGACCCGCTCGGCACCGGCACCGGCGGCCCCGGTTACAAGTTCGCCGACGAGTTCCACCCCGACCTGACCTTCAACCGCCCGTACCTGCTGGCCATGGCGAACGCCGGGCCGGGCACCAACGGCTCGCAGTTCTTCATCACCACGGCGCCCACCCCGTGGCTGACCGCCAAGCACACGATCTTCGGGGAAGTCGTCGAAGGCAGCGATGTCGTAGACAAGATCAGCAGCGTCCGGACCGACGCACGGGACCGCCCCGCGACCGACGTGGTGATCGAGTCGGTGGAGATCACCGGCGACGACAGCCAGGGACCTACGGAATAGCCCATGGCCACCCAGCAAGCCCCCGACGCCGGGAGCGGCTCGGGTGTGCCCACCTGTTACCGGCATGCGGGACGGGAAACCTACCTGTCCTGCACCAGATGCGGCCGGCCGGCCTGCCCCGAATGCCTGAGATCGGCGCCGGTCGGCCAGCAGTGCGTGGAATGCGTCAGGGAAGGCGGCCGGGCCGTCCGCCAGCCCGCCGGGGTCTTCGGCGGCCGCGCGGTGTCCGGCGCGATCGTCACCTGGACCCTTGTTGCCCTCAACGTTGCGTTTTACCTGGTCGAGTGGGCCTACCCGAAGGTCGTGGACTACCTGGCGCTGATCGGCAGCGCCTACGACCCCAAGGTCCACGCGGTGATCGGGGTGGCCCAGGGCCAGGAGTACCGGCTGCTCACCTCCGCGTTCCTGCACGAGCAGGGGTTCGGCGGGTTCGGCCCGCTGCACATCATCTTCAACATGTGGGCGCTGATACTGGTCGGGCCCGCCTTGGAGCGCCTGCTGGGCCGGGTGCGATTCCTCTCGGTGTACCTGTTCAGCGCGCTCGGCGGCGCGGTCATGTTCTACCTGCTGGCCCCCGTCAACGAACTGGGCCTGGGCGCGTCCGGCGCCGTCTTCGGGCTGTTCGGGGCCTGGTTTGTGGTGGCCCGGCGGCTGCGCGTGGACTCCCGGTCGATCGTGTTCCTGATCGTGGTCAACCTCGTCATCAGCTTCGCCGTCGCGGGCATCGCCTGGCAGGCTCACGTGGGCGGGCTGATCACCGGCGGGCTGCTCACCGCCGCGTACGCCTACGCGCCGCGCAACCACCGGGCCCTGGTGCAGATCGGCGCGACCGTCTTGGTGGCAGCCGTCCTGGTCGTCGCGGTGCTCACCCGCAACCACCAGCTCATCACCTCAGGCCCGGGCTGAGCTGCCCCGGCCCGGGGCCGCGCGGGAGTGGTTATCGCCACTTCGTGGACAGCACCACGCCCGCGATGATCAGCACGAACCCGATTGCGAGGTTCCACGCCTGTAGCGCCGCGATGGGCAGGCTGCCGCCGGTGATGTAGTACAGCGCGATCCATGCCAGTCCTACCAGCAGGCACGCGAGCATGGTAGGCACCAGCCAGCGCGGGCTCACCTTCGACTTGGGTTGCCTGGACGGCGGCGTGTAGACCGCCTTGCTTCTTACGCGGGACTTGGGCACGGTCGTCTCCTGCGGTAAATCATTGCCCGGGGCTGGGCGTAGGCGAGGGCGTTGGCGAGGGCGTCGGACTGGGCGTCGGACTGGGCGTCGCCTTGTTCTTCACCACAGTAAGCGTGATCTGCGTGCCGGCGGGCTCCCGCTGGCCGGCGTGCGGGTTTTGCTGCACCACGGTGCCGTTGCTGAGCTGCGGGTTGGCCACGTAGACCACGTTGATGTTGGAGAACCCGGCGTTGCCCATCTTGCCGAGGGCGACCTGGTAGTTGTCGCCGACCACGGCCGGCACCAGCGACCCGCCGGGTGAGACGAAGATCGTTACCGTGCTGCCGAACTTGGCCGAGGCGCCGGGGGACGGGTCCTGCCTGACCACGGTGTTGGGCGGCGCGGTCGAGTTGCTCGCCGTCTGCTCCTGGGGAATGAATCCCTTGGACTTCAGGATGTTCTCCGCGTCCGTCACCGAATGATGCTTGACGTTCGGCACATCGACCATCTTCGGCCCGCTGGACGCGAAGATCGTCACCGTGGTGCCCGCGGCCACGACGTTGCCGTTCGCCGGGCTGGTCCTGATCACGATGTTCTTTGCGACGTTCGGGCTCGACTGCTTCTGCACCGTGTACTTCAGCCCAGCCTGGGTGATCTCGTGCTCGGCCTGCGTGAGCGTCTGCCCGTCCACCTGCGGCACGGAATGGGTACTGCCGCCGCCGAGGATCGCGTAGGCCACGGCGCCCACCACTCCCAGCACCAGCAGCACGCCCAAGATCCACAGGAGGATGGGCAGCCAGCGCCGCTTCTTCTCCTCTGGCGGGTACCCGTCGTCGCCCGGGCCGTAGTCGTAGCCGGCCATGGCGCCGGTCGGCATCCCGCCCATCGCGGCGCCGGGGCCCACTCGCTGCGTCGTCGCCGCCCCGTAGGCGGCGGTGCGTGGCGCGGCGACCGGCATGCCCTGCAGGGCGCGCTGCATGTCGGCGCGCATATCCGCCGCGGACTGATACCGGTCCCGTGGGTCCTTGGCCATCGCCTTCAACACGATGGCGTCCGCCCACTGGGGGACCTCCGGGTCCACCCGCGACGGCGGGATCGGGTTCTCCCGCACGTGCTGGTAGGCGATCGCGACCGGGGAGTCGCCGAGGAACGGCGGCCTGCCGGTGAGCAGCTCATAAAGCAGGCAACCGGTCGAGTAGAGGTCGCTGCGGGCATCCACCCGCTCGCCCCGGGCCTGTTCCGGGGACAGGTACTGTGCCGTGCCGATGACCTGCGCCGTCTGCGTCATGGTGGCCTGGGCGTCGCTCACCGCGCGGGCGATGCCGAAGTCCATCACCTTGACCTGGCCGCTGCGGGTCAGCATCACGTTGCCGGGCTTGATGTCGCGGTGGACGATCCCCGCGCGGTGGCTGTAGTCCAGCGCGCGCAGCACCCCGTCGGTGATCTCCAGCGCGCGTTCTGGCAGCAGCCGCCGGTCCTCGCGGAGCAGGTCACGCAGGGTGCGGCCGTCGACGTACTCCATCACGATGTAGGGGATATGCGACCCGCCGGTGTCGTCCTCACCGGTGTCGTAGACCGCGACGATCGAGGGGTTGTTCAGCGAGGCGGCGGATTGGGCCTCGCGGCGGAACCTGGCCTGGAACGTCTGGTCCCTGGCGAGGTCTTCGCGGAGCGTCTTCACTGCGACGATGCGGTCCAGGCGGATATCGCGCGCCCGATATACCTCGGCCATGCCGCCACGCCCGACGATGCCGTCGAGTTCGTAGCGGCCGCCCAGGAGGCGGGGCTGTGTCATGTCTCGCACTTCTCGTATCCGTCCTGGATCGTAGTCCACCACTGGTCCGGGGCGTTCATCGCTTTGCCGACGAGTTCAGGTAGTTCATGTATGCCTTGATGATCGCTGCTGCCACCGGAGCTGAGGCGTCGGCGCCGAGACCACCGCCCTTTACCACGACGCCGACAGCTATCCGTGGGTTGGCAACTGGCGCGAAACCGGTGAACACGGCGTCGTCGAGGCCGGTGTTGTTGGCCCCGTTCTGCGCCGTTCCCGTCTTCCCCGCGACCGTGATGCCGCCGAGGTTGGCGACCATGCTGTGCGCGGTGCCGTACGGCTGGGCGACCACGTCGGCCATCATCCTGCCCACCTGCCCGGCCACGGCCGGGCTCACCGTGTGCCTCAGCTCGCTGGGCTGGGTGATCACCAGCGTGCTCAGGTTCGGGGCGATCACCTTCTGCACCAGGTAGGGGCGCATCAGCGTGCCGCGGTTCGCGATCGCCGCCGAGAACATCGCCTCCTGCAACGGGGTCACCGTGTCGTTGTACTGGCCGATCGCCGAGTAGGCGGTGTAGTCCGGGTTGGAAACGGGCGGGTACTGGCTCGCTGAGACCTTGAGCGGGATCCTTAGTTCGGTGTTCATCCCGAACGCGTTGGCCTGATGGCGCAGGGCGCTGCCGCCGAGCTTCATGCCCAGGCCGCCGAAAACCGTGTTGCAGGACACGGTGAACGCGTAGATCAGCGGGACCTTCCCGTTGCCGGTCGGGTTGCTGCCGTCGTTGCACGGCGTGTTGTCGAAGTTGATGAGCTGGTGCGTCGTGCCGGGCAGCTTCAGGTTGGTGGGCGCGTAGTACCGGCTGTCCGGGTTGTACTTGCCGCTGGAGAACGCCGTCGAGCCGGTCACGATCTTGAATGTGGACCCGGGCGGGAAGGTCTCGTTGATCGCCCGGTTCAGCAGCGGCTGTTGCGGCGAGTTGAGGTACTTCTTGTCCGCCTTGTTGAGGGCTTTGCCGTTGAGCGTGGCCAGCTTGTTGGGGTTGAAGGACGGGTAGGAGGCCAGCGCCAGGATGGCGCCCGTCGAGGGGTCGATAGCGACGGCGCCGCCGGGTAGCCCGGTGGCCTTCAACGCCTGGTAGGCGGCCTTCTGTGCGGCCGAGTTGATGGTGAGCTGCACCGTCGCCCCCTTGCGGGGCTTCCCGGTGACCAGATCGATGAGGTTGCGCACCGCGAGCCGGGGGTCGGTGCCCGCCAGCAGCTTGTCCTCCGCCTGCTCGATGCCCGTCTTGCTGTACGGGGTGTCGTACCCGGTCACCGGCGCGTATGTGGCCCCGGCCGGGTAGTACCGCCGGAAGCTGTACACGCCGGAGATGTGCTTGGACTGCGCGACCGGCTGGTTGTCCGAGGTGATGATCGATCCGCGCTGGTACTGATATTGCTGGGCGAACGTGCGCCCGTTGCCGGGATCGTCCGCGAGCTTGCCCGCCTCGAACCCCTGCACGTAGTTGGCGTTCACCAGCAGCAGCAGGAACATCGCCAGGCAGGCGAGGGAGACCCGGCGCAGGGCATGGTTCATATGCCCCTCACCACCTGCGTCATTCCTTCGTCCTGGATCGGCTGAGGGGCGGGTCGGCGGGCGGTGTCACTGATCCGCATCAGCACCGCGATGACCATCCAGCTCGCCACCAGGGATGAGCCCCCCTGAGACAGGAAAGGCGTAGTGATCCCGGTGAGCGGGATGAGCTGGGTCACGCCGCCCACGATAACGAAGACCTGCAGGGCGATCACAAACGAAAGACCCCCGGCCAGCAGCTTGGCGAACGGGTCCCGCACCGCGACCGCGGCCCGCAGCCCACGCTGCACGATGAGGCCGTAGATCAGCAGCAGGGCCATCAGGCCGGCGAGGCCCAGTTCCTCGCCGAAGGCGGTGATGATGAAGTCGCTTTGCACCAGCGGGGTCAGGTACGGCTGCCCATGCCCCAGCCCGGTGCCGAGTATCCCGCCGAAACCCAGCCCGTACATCCCCTGCGCGAGCTGGTAGGACGGCACGCACGGGACATGGATGCTGGAGGCGCCGCAGAACACGTTGGCGTACGTGAACGGGTGCAGCCAGATGCTGAACCGCAGGCCCACGTGGCTGACCAGCTGGCTGGCCAGGAACGCCCCGCCGAGGAACAGCGACGTCCCGATCAGCAGCCACGAGGTGCGCTGGGTGGCCACGTAGAGCATGATCAGGAACATCCCGAAGAACAGCGCCGAGGTGCCGATGTCGCTCTCGAAGATCAGCACCAGCAGGCTGGCGGCCCAGGCGATGAGCACCGGCCCCATGTCCCGCGCCCGGGGCAGCGCTATCCCGAGCACGTGCCGGCCGGCCAGCGAGAGCACGTCCCGCTTGGCCACCAGGTAGCCGGCGAAGAACACGGCGAGCGCGAGCTTCGCGAACTCCTCCGGCTGGATGCTGAACCCGCCCAAGGAGACCTGGATCTTCGCCCCCGTCCCCGGCACCTCGCTGATGCTGGAGGGAAGCAGCGCGGGCAGGGCGAGCAGCACCAGCCCGATGACGCCAAGCGTGTAGGTGTAGCGCTGCAGCATGCGCGGTTCCCGCACCACCACGAGCACCGCCACGAACGCGATCACCCCGATCGTGCTCCACATGAGCTGGAACGTGGTCGTCGAGGCGCTCATGGTGGAGATGGGACTCCCCGGGTTGCCGTGCCGCCCCGCTTCCTGCAGCCGGTAGATCATCACCAGCCCGAGGCCGTTCAACAGCGCGGCGAGCGGGAGGAGCAGCGGATCCGCCCACGGGGCGAGCTTGCGGATGGCCAGGTGCGCGGCGAGCATCAGCAGCGCGAACAGCACCCCATAGGTGGCCAGCCCGGTCGGCACGTGCCCGTTCAGCCCGAGCCCGACGCTCGCGTAGGCGAACAGCACCACGCCGATGGCGAAGGCGAGCATGATCAGCTCGGCGCCCCGCCGGCCGCGGGGCAGGGTAACCACCCTGGCC
The DNA here is from genome assembly GCA_963734725.1 of uncultured Actinomycetes bacterium. GTDB lineage: Bacteria > Actinomycetota > Actinomycetes > Streptosporangiales > Streptosporangiaceae > DASXKD01. The sequence goes on along the minus strand of CAVTIX010000015.1, from coordinate 154,037 downwards.
AGCCCGGTCGAGGTCCCGGTGGCGCCGGCCCCGTCGCCGATAGCGCCCAAAGCGGTCATGAGCCGCTCCCCGGGCCCGTCCCTGGGGGCCCCGGGCAGCCGGCTGGGATTGTCGGTGGCGTTCCGGTGGGCTTTGGCGGCGGCGTGGCCTTGATCTTGCCCTTGGCTGTCCGCTGCACCTTGTCGTTCCCGTACTTCTTCACGTAGTTGTGCAAGGCCGTCCGGTACCGGGCCTGCGCCGCGTCGTATTGACTCTTGGCCTGATAGGCATTCACGCAGTTCTGGTAGTCCTTGCGGATGTTGGTCACGATGGTCTGCGCGGCGGCCAGACTGCTGGCGGACACGGTCGCCCGGATCGTCGACGAATCGGGGGACGGCACGCGGGACAGTGGGATGTCGGTCCGCTCATGCACGTGCGACAGGTTAATCCCGGCGACCGATTGGTTGATCCCCTGGAAGATGGCCACGTTGCCGCCGTCGGCGCCTACGTAGTACTGGTCTTGGGTGTACCGCCAGCCCAGGTAGAGGCCGCCGATCACGACGACAACCAGCAGCACGAAAAGCGATGTGACAATCGGCCACCGGCGCCGGGGCGGCTCGGTGTCCTCCTCGTCGTGCGCGTTCCGCGGCGCGGGGTCCTCGTGGTCCACCACGATCGCCGGTTGCGGGGTGGTCTGCGACAGCAAGTGCGCCCGCGCGGCCGGGCTGTCGGTTCGGATCGTCGGCCGCCCGCCGTTGGAGGCCGCGCCGGCCATCACCGAGGCGTGGCTCGGCGGGCTGGGCGCGGTCGAGCTGTCCACCACGTCGGCGACGATGCAGGTGATGTTGTCCGGCCCGCCGCCCCGGATGGCCAGTTCCACGAGTTGCAGGACCGCGTCCTCGGGCTCGTCCACCGCCGCCAGCGTCCGGTGCAGCGTTTCCTCGCTGACCACCCCGGACAGCCCGTCCGAGCACAGCAGGTACCGGTCGCCCAGGCGCGCCTCGCGGATCGACAGGTCCGGCTCGGCCTCCGAGGTCCCGTCCAGGGCGCGCAGCAGCAGGGATCGCTGCGGATGGGTGGCGGCCTCGTCCGGGCTGATCCTGCCGTCGTCCACCAGTGACTGGACCAGCGTGTGATCGTGGGTGATCTGCCGGAACTGGTCACCGGACAGCACGTAGGCGCGCGAGTCGCCGATGTGGCACAGCGCCACCTTGCTGCCGGACCAGAGCATGGCGGTGAGCGTGGTGCCCATCCCCCCGATGGAGGGATCGGCGTTGACCATGTCGTGCAGGATCTGGTTGGCGTGGGCCACGGCCGTGGACAGGGCGATCTGCAACTCGCTCGCGGGCATCTCGTCGTCAAGATCGGCTAGCGCGGCGATGGCGACAGCGCTGGCCACCTCGCCGGCCGCATGACCGCCCATCCCGTCCGCGACCGCGAGCAGCCGCGGGCCGGCATAGGCCGAGTCCTCATTTCCCTCACGGAGGAGGCCTACGTCCGAGCGGACCGCGTAGCGGAGTGCGAGTGTCATCTGCGGAGTTCCAGAACGGTCTTGCCGATGCGGATCGGCACGCCCGGGGGCACCGGAGTCGGCTGGGTCACCTTCTGCCGGTCGAGGTAGGTACCGTTGGTCGATCCGAGATCCTCAACAATCCACTGACCGTCTTGCGGGAACAGCCTCGCGTGTCGGGTCGAAGCGTAGTCGTCGTGCAGCACTAGCGTGGCGTCATTGGCCCGGCCGATGGTGATTTGCTGGTCGGCGAGGCCGATCGACGTTCCGGCCAGCCCACCCGCCGTCACCAGCAGCCGCTGCGGCGCGCCCCGGCCGATGCGCCCGGGCCGGGCCGGGCGCGGCGCCTTGGCCTGTGGGGGCTTGCGCTGGCGCCGCTGGCGGCCCGGCCGTGAGCTGCCGAGCAGGTCCGTGCGCACCACGCCTACGGCCGCAATGACGAACAACCACAGGACCGCCAGGAAGGCGATCCTGATCAGGAGAAGGGTGAGCGTACTCATCGGGTCATGTGTCCTCGGGTGGCGAAGACCGCTTGTTTGCCTTTCCGTACCTGTCCCACGAAGGAATCAGTATGCGGCGTCCCGCCGGAACACCAGGGTGGTCCGCCCCAGAGTGACGCGGGTCCCGTCGGTGAGAGCGACCCGCCGGACCGGCTCACTGTTGACAAACGTGCCATTGGTGGAGCCCAGGTCCACCAATATCACTTCGTCACCTTCGACACGCAGCTCCGCGTGATGACGGGACACACCCGGATCAACGAGGCGCAGGTCGCAGTCGGTTCCACGGCCGAGCATGGTCACCGGTGAGGTCAGTTCGTAGGTGCGCTGCTGATGTGCGTCCGAGCCCGGCTCGGGCCCGGACACCAGCAGCCGTGGCCGCCCGGCAAACGTGCCGGGCGGGCGCGGCAGGTCGCTGGCCGGCCGGCGGATCTCCCCGCCCTCCACCGTGGTGCCCCGGATGACACCGGACCGGATCCGGAACGTGCCGGTCGTCAGGTCGGCCACGCCCTCGAAACGCATCCGGACCGGGCCGACGAAGGAGTATCCCTGCTCCCTGGCGTGCTCACGGGCCAAGGTGGCTAGCTCGATGCCGAGGTTGTCCGCGTAGACCTCCAGCCGCTGATGGTCGGTATCGGACAGCTCCACGACGAAATCGTTCGGCACCAGCGTCCGGCCCTGCGCGACGATCGCCGCGCGGTCGTCCATCTCGCGCTGAACCGCGCTGGCGATCTCCACCGGCTCCACTTCGGATTTGAAGGCCCGCGCGAAGGCACCCTCCACCATGCCTTCGAGCCGTCGCTCGAAGCGCTGCAGCACTCCCACCGGGTACCTCCTTCCCCTGCTCGCATCCGATGGTATCGGCGGTGAGGACCCCCATGAGGACGTGCTAACCTGACTCGTTGCCCGGGCGGGTGGCGGAACGGCAGACGCGCACGGTTCAGGTCCGTGTGTCCGCGAGGACGTGAGGGTTCAAATCCCTCCTCGCCCACAAGTTGCGCGACGCTTGTCAGGTGGCTGCGGCCGCCTTTCCCCGCAGACCGCGATTTTGCTCCGGAGGCGACCCCCGGGCCCGCAACTCGCGGCGGAGGTTCGCCGGTCAGCATCCGGCGATCCCCCAGGACCCCTACACGAATCGTGGCGGAGGTTCGCGGCTCCGTATCCGGCGACCTGCCACGCTCGACGGTTGCCCGCTGTTACCACAGCCCCGAGATCCTCCTCGCGTTCTTAAGCCGGCCGCGGCTCGCGTAATCGGCCGCGGCTTCCCGGATCACGGGTACCGCACCAAGCCAGGGCTTCTGCCGGGTCCAGGCATCCCTGGAGTCTGTGGCGCCTCAGCCGCTACTGGCGGTCGGGGGTCATCTGGGCGCAGAGTTCTGTCCGCGGCCAGGTAACCGCGCTCGCCCATCCAGCCCGTGCGCCAAGAGGGGTAGAACAATATTACCTTTTGGTAACCCACGCAGTCAGGGGACCACGATCACCGGGCAACGCGCGTGCCGGGCGAGCCACCCCGGGACCGATCCCGCCACGTGGTGCCACCGTTGCCGTGGCGCCCCGATCACCAGCGCGTCCGCGCTGAGCTCATCGGCAGCGGTGGACAGTTCCCGCGCCGCGTTCCCGTGCCGCATGATCACCCGGACCTCGACGCCGGCGCAGTCGCACACCTCGGCAAGCTCGGCCCGGACCCAGCGCTCGGTCTCGGCCCGCGCCCGCGGCGCACCGATGACCTGGCCGGTCAGCGGCTCGCAGTAGACCCCGGGGGTGACGTGGACGATCACCAGCGGCCGGGACAGGCGCCGGGACACCCCGGCGGCGTAGGCCAGCGCGTTGCGGCTCGACGGCGACCCGTCGTACCCCACCACGACCGGGTGATCCAGCTTCGCGTCCGCGCCTGAACGGCGCGCCGGCTCGTTGCCGTGCACCCTCCGCTGCCGGGGGTCTGGCTGACCGCCTAGGGGCGAAGATTCTGCTTGGTCCATGGCCTCTCGTCCTTGTTGGGTCCATGGTCCGCTCACTGAGGCGCTCCCGCAACGTCAAGCGGAAGTAAACTAAATTGTAAGTTAGTTTTCGCCAAACAACTAAGTGTCACACGATGGATCACGGCCAGCCCACCGTCCCGGTCACCCGGCGGCAGGCGGCACAATCGATACTGTGCCTGAGCTGCCAGAGGTCGAATCTCTCGCCGTCTTCCTGCGGGAACGCGCGACGGGAGCGGAGATCGACTGGGCGGCCAGCACGGCCATCTCGGTGCTGAAGACCTACCAGCCGGACCTGAGCGCGCTGTCCGGGCAAGAGGTCACCGGGACCGCCCGCCACGGCAAGTTCCTCGACCTGGTCAGCGGGCCGGCGCCGCTGCACCTGGTGATGCACCTGGCCCGGGCCGGCTGGCTCCGCTGGAAGGACGACCTCCCGGAGCAGCGCCCTAAGCCCGGCAAGGGCCCGCTCGGCTTCCGGCTCCGGTTCACCAACGGCGCCGGTTTCGACCTGACCGAGGCCGGCACCAAGAAGCGCCTCGCGGTCTACCTGGTCACCGACCCGCAGCAGGTGCCCGGCGTGGCCTCGCTCGGCCCGGACCCGCTGGCCGCGGACTTCACCGTGGACGTGCTGGCCAGCCTGCTCAAGGGCCGCCGCACCCAGATCAAGGGCGTGCTGCGGGACCAGAAGATCATTGCGGGCGTCGGCAACGCCTACTCCGACGAGGTGCTGCACGCGGCCAATATGTCGCCGTTCAAGCTCGCCTCCACGCTGACCCCGGACGAGGTGGCGACGCTATACGCGGCGATGACCGAGTCCCTGCGGGAGGCGGTGGAACGAAGCGCGGGCCTGGCCGCCGCCGATCTGAAGGCGGAGAAGAAGTCGGGGCTGCGGGTGCACGGCCGGGCTGGGCAGCCGTGCCCGGTCTGCGGCGACACGGTGCGTGAGGTGTCGTTCGCGGACACTTCGCTGCAGTACTGCCCGACCTGCCAGACCGGGGGCAAGCCGCTCGCCGACCGCCGCATGTCCCGGCTGCTGAAGTAGCCATGCCGGCCCGGCAACCGGGCACCGGCTGAGTTGGTCCCTCAGCCGGAACAGTTTGCACGCCCGGACCTCATGGCCGGTGGAGGATTCTGCCTCGGGATTTAGAGCCCAGGACGCACGGGCAATGGCACGATGCAAGGGTGCGATCCGAAACGGTGACAGCCGGGCAAGACCGCGTGGACGCGACAGCGCGCGCGGTGATCGAGTGCGCGGCCGACGCCATCGTGGCCTTCAGCGCCGAGCGGGCCGTGCTGTTGTGGAACCCGGCAGCCGAGCGGATGTTCGGCTGGAGCGCCACGGAAGTCCTCGGCGAAGAACCGCCACTGATTCCCGAGGAACTCGAAGCCGAGCACAACGCCGCCCTGGAACGGGTCCGCTCCGGTGGACAGATCTCTTACGTGACCCGCCGTGCTCGCAAGGACGGCAAGCTGCTGGACCTGCGGATCGACGCGAGCGCGCTGCGGGATCGTTCCGGTGAGGTCATCGGCTGGGTGAACGTGTGCCACCGAACCGGGGAAGACACCGCCGCCCGGCACCATATGGCCGAGCGGGCCCGGGTGGTCCGCAAGCTCGGCGACGTTGTCGCCGACATGAACGCTCAGCGTGATCTAGAGGCGGTGCTGGACCGCATCGCCGCCAGCCTGTGCGACCTGACGGGCGCTGACGCGGGCTGTTTCGTGCTGATCGAGGACGACCGGGTGCGCCTGGTCAGCATGGAAGGCCTCCCCGCCCGTCTCCGGGGAAGCACCTCGGACCTGCCCACCAGCCTGGTCGGCAAGCTCATGCAGTCCGGGCGCAGCGTGATGATGGCCACCGGGGAGTCCGGCGAGTTCGCCGAACTGATCTGGTCCGCCCTGCCCGGGCTGCACACGATCACCCTGGCCCTGTCTCATGTGGGTGACCGCCCCTACGGCGCCCTGTACGCGCTGTACAGCGGGCGCGAGGTCGGCCACGTCGAGCTGGAACTGCTGGAACTGCTGGCCGGGCACGCCGGGGTCGCGCTGACCAACGCGACCGCGTTCGAGGAACTGGTCCGCCAGCGTGCGCACGAGCGCGCGGTGATCGACGCCAGCGCGGACGGCATTGCCGTGCTCGACGGCGCCGGGCTGATCCTGCAGTGGAACCCGGCGGCGCACAAGCTCACCGGGATGTCCGCGGCCGAGGTGACCGGCAAGCCGCCGCCGTTCCCGGTGCCCGAGCCTGGCGCGCCCCGGGTCACCCACCGGCTGCCCACCGGCCGCTGGCTCGACGTGCTGTGCAACGAGGTGAACGGCAAGGACGAACGGGTCGTGGACTTCCGCGACGTGACCGCTGCCAAGGAGCTCGAAGAGGCCAAGGACCTGTTCCTCGCTACCACCAGCCATGAGCTGCGCACCCCGATCACCGTGGTACAAGGTTTCGCCAGCACACTGACCCAGCGGTGGGACAAGCTCACCGACGCCGAGCGGCGCAGCGCGGTCCAGACGATCGCCGAGCGGGCCGGGTCGCTGAGCCACCTGGTGGAGCAACTGCTGCTCGGCGCCCGCGCCGGGGCCGACCAGCTCACCGTGCGCAACGGCCCGTTCGACCTGGCAGCGCTGCTGCGTGGGACGGTGACCGGGTTCTTGTCCCTGTCCGACAAGCACACGCTGGTCGCGGAGATCCCCGGCACGCTGCCTCAGGCGCACGGTGACCCGATGGCCACCGACATCATGGTCGGCCAGTTGCTAGAGAACGCGTTCAAGTACTCACCGAACGGCGGCACGGTCACCGTCACCGCCCGCGTAGCGGGGGACTGGATCGAGGTCACCGTCGAGGATGAGGGCATCGGCATCGCCCCCGGTGACCACGAGCGGATCTTCGACCGCTTCGTCCAGGGCGAGACCGGCGACCGGCGCCGGTTCGGCGGCATCGGCCTTGGCCTGTACATCGTCCGGCAGCTTGCCCGGGCGCAAGATGGCGAGGTGGCGTCGTCGTCCCGGCCCGGTGGCGGGACGAGGATGAGCCTGCAACTGCGGCGGGCCGACACGGGGCCGCCCGGAAGCTAGCGGCTACCTCCGGTCACAGGGTCACTGGGCTCGCGGACCCGGGGCTCGCCGCCGGTCGCGGCCAGGTAGGCGTCGATGATCTCGAGGACGTTTTCCCCGGCCTGGACGATCCGGCCCTTCTCCAGCCAGATGACCTTGTTGCAGGTCTCCTCGATCTCGTTCAGGTTGTGCGCCACCAAGAACACCGTGCCGGCATGCTCCCGCAGCTCGTCGATCCGCTGATGGCTCTTGACCCGGAATTCGGCGTCCCCGGTGGCCAGCGCCTCGTCTACGAGCAGGATGTCCTGGTCCTTGGCGGACGCGATGGCGAACCGCAGCCGGGACCCCATGCCGGTGGAGTAGGTCTTCATGGCCAGGTTGATGAAGTCGCCGACGCCGGAGAAGTCCACGATCGACTGGTAGCGCTCCTTGACCGTCTGCGGGCTCATCCCCATCGCCAGGCAGCCGAGTATGACGTTCCTTTCACCCGTCAGGTTGTCGAGCAGGGCGGCGTTCACCCCGAGCAGCGCCGCGTCCCCGAGCGTGTAGACCATGCCCTGCTCGGCCGGCAGCAGCCCTGCGATCGCGCGCAGCAGGGTGGACTTTCCGGACCCGTTGCGCCCGATCACCCCGACGGCGTCGCCCTTGTACGCGACGAACGACATGCCCCGGATGGCGTGCACCTCGCGAATCGACGGCCGCCGCTGGCGCTTTACCATCCGCAGCAGCGCGGTCGCGGCCGTGCCCTTGTCCGCGCCGGACCCGTACACGCGGTACACCACGTGCAGGTTGTCCACGACCACCATCGGCTCAGCCACGGCCGTACCTCGTCTCGGCCCGCCAGAAGAAGAAGAACCCGGCGACGACCGCCACCACGGCCCAGGCGACCGCGTACCCCCACAAAGCCGGCGTGCTGACCACCGGGTGGCAGTAAGAGCTGTAGTAGATGACCTTGCTCTGGAACACGCTCGACGGGATGTGGAATTTCACGGGGTTGCCGTACATCGCGCACCGCACCGCGTTATAGGCGTGGTAGCCGGGCATGCTGGTGCGCTGGTCCTGGAGCAGGGCGTTCCTGATCAGCGTGATGTAGACGGCCGCCGGGTTGATCTGCAGCAGGTACGCCAGGTGCGGGTGGTTGTAGAGGACCTTGCCCGGGATCAGCGCGAGCGTGGTCTGGATGCTGAAAATGACGCCCGAGGCGTAAAACCAGGTCCGGATGATGAACGGCAGCAGCTGGCTGACGTCGTCGAACCCGGCGCCCCAGCGGGCCAGGATGAGCGCGCACCCGACGTTGAACAGGGTCTGCAGCATCAGGATCGGGAGGATGAGGAACCAGTACCAGGTGAACGGCTCGCCGTAGGCGAGAATGATCACGAACAGCACGGCGAACGAGAGCACCAGCTGCTGCAGTTCGATGATCACGTAGCCGAGCGGGAGGCAGCCGCGCGGGAACGGCAGCGCCCGGATCAGCGGCAGGTTCTGCCGCATTACCACCGACGAGGTCATGCATGAGCGCTGCGTGAAGTTGAACACGAAGATGCCGGTGACCAGGAAGGGGATGTAGCCCGGCACACCGCGGTTGATGCCCAGCAGCACGCCGAAGATCAGGAAGTACACGGCCGCGTTCAGCAGCGGTGTCAGCACCTGCCAGAGCTGGCCGAGCCGGGCCTCGCTGTACATCGCCACGTTGCTCGCGGTGGCGAAGCCGGTGATGAACTGCCGTCGCTGCCACAGCGACCGCAGGTACTTCGGTGCGGACGGCCGAGTAGAGGCCGGTGCCAGGTTGTGCCGGCTTGCGTATTCGCTCAGCGGCTCATCGGCCGACAGCCCGGCGCCTGCCAGGTAGACCTCGCCCGGTTCGGCCGCGAGCACGGCTGCGCCAGCGGTGGCCGGGCTACCGTTGTCCCGCGAGCCGCTGTCCCGAAGGTGTCCGGGACCGCCGTCTAGGCTGCCCGGCCCGGTCAGCTCTCCGGGCGCGCTCAGCCGTCCACGGTTAGTCACAGCGGTGAGCTTATGGTCTTCGAGCCCGTATGCCGGCCAAATCCGTAGTTGTATGACGCAACTCTCACGTATTGAAGGTACCACGGCAAGAGTTGTGGGGTACAACTGTCCCTATGGACCCCGCATTGGGCGGCGCGGAGCTGGAGCAGCTCCTCGCGGTGCTGCTGCGCCTGTTGAGCCCGGCGGCCGTCCCGCCGGGCGCCCACCCCGGCGGGAACGACCACGCCGCCGCCGCCGCGCCCGCCAGCCCCGCGGCGACCGGCAACGCACCGGACGGCAGCGCGCCAGGCGGAAGTGCACCAGGCAGCGCACAGGAGGGCAAGGCGCCACGGGACAGCGCGCGAGGTGACACCACCCCCGGCGGCAGCGCGCCGGAGGGCAGCGCGCCGGGGGGCAAGGTGCAGGCGGACAGCGTGCGGGGTGACACCGCCCCCGGCGGCAGCGCGCCGGAGGGCAGCGCGCCGGGGGGCAAGGTGCAGGCGGACAGCGTGCGGGGTGACACCGCCCCCGGCGGCAGCGCGCCGGGCGGGTTGCCTGCCGTCACGGCCTCGGAGGCCCGCGCGCTGACCGAATTGCTGGCGGCGCACGGCATAGCCCAGGGGCAGCTCGCGGCCCTCCTCGGCCTGGAGAAGAGCACGGTCAGCAGGCTGGCGGCCGGCCTGGAGAGCAAGGGATGGATCCGGCGCGGGCGGGACGAGCGGAACCACCGCTACGTCCGCCTCTACCTCACCCCGCAGGGGCGCGCGGTCGCCGACCGCATCTGGCAGGCGTGGCAGTCCCGGCAAGCGCGCATCCTGGCCGGGCTCACCGCAGAGGAACGGGCTGGCCTGGCCACCGGCCTGCGCGGCGTGCTTCGCGGCCTGGTCGCCGAGGGCCTGCTGGCTGCCCCGCCGCCTCCCAACGGCCAGCGCAGCCCCGGGCCGTGATTGGCGAGCGAGCCTGTCAGGCCGCGACTGTAACGGCTGCCAACTGAGGTGTTCCGACCTCTTCGGGAACTGGCTGACCGTGGCTCAGGCACGCTTATAGACCAGCACCTGGTCCTTGCCGTGGATCTCCTGCCGGTAGGCGAAGTTGAACCCGGTGTTGTGGAGATAGGTCAGCAGGAACTTGCTGACGCTGCCGTTACGCTTCCACACGACGGCCCAGCCGACGTTCATCGCGGCCGCGTCCCGCTTGGCGGCGGCCAGCGTCTTCGGCGAGAGGGACTCCGAGACCTTATTCTCGGCGACCTCGACACCGGGCGCCGACACCCCGTACGGGTGATCGCACAGGTTCAGCGACCCTTTCTGCCCGGGCACCCGCCACGGGCACGTCATCGGCAGCTCGTGCTCGGCCGAGATGAGCGCCGCGTAGAACGGGTGGTCGCTGATCGCATTGATCGTCGGCGCCGGTATCCGCGATGTGTAGGCGATCGAGCGCGGGTGGCCGTCCTCGGTGGCCATCACCAGCGCCTGGGGGAAGAACGGCACTCCGTACACCGGGATCCCGCCGCGCAGCCCGAACGGGATGTCGAGGACGATCGAACCGGAGTGGTCCGCGAGGATGCCCCGGTCCACGCCAGGGAAGCTGACCGGGATTCTGCCCACCCTCGGGTTGCCGCTGTACCCGGATTCGAGGATGATGGCGGCCGCCACCACGGCCAGCACCGGCTTGGCGTGGTAGCGGAACCACTCCACCGCGGCCCCGGCCAGTAGTGCCGCGGGCAGCAGCCCGAGGATCGCAAGCCGGTCGGCCTCACGGAAGCTGGACAGCCCGGGCAGCCGCACGAACCAGGTGTAGGGCATCAGGTTGGACACCCGTACCCCGTTCCACACCGAGGCCAGCGGCAGGTACTGGTGCTTGCCGATCCACAGCGAGGTGCCCAGGGCCAGCGCCGCGCACCCGAGCCACAGCGCGGCGAGCTGCCACGCGGACCGCCGCCGCCAGGCCACGATCAGGCCGATCAGCGCGAGCACGGTCAGCGTGGCGCCGAACATCGGCAGGCCCTCGTTGTCCCGGCCGTGCAGGAACGGCCCGGCCAGGACGTCGAGCCCGAACTGGGACACCCGCGGCGTGGGGGTGAACATCCCGGGCAGCCCGATCCCGTACTGCTTGTACGACACCACCAGCTTGTCCGGCGGGATCGACAGGCCGCCGTGCGAGGCCACGACCTCCTGCACCATGGCGATGATCTGCGGGCTGGCCACCACGGCCCCGGTCAGCGTGGCGAGGACTACCGGCCACAGCCGGGCCCAGCCGGGCCGCCGCAGCAGCCAGGGCAGCAGCACGAGGCCCACCACGATCGAGGCGAGCACCGCGGATTCCTGGTCGCTGAGCACGGCAGCGCCCATCACCAGCCCGAGGATGATCGCCTGCCGCCTGCCGGGCTTGCGGCGCAGCCGTACCGACGCCTCCAGGGCCATCGGCAGGAACAGGGCGCCGAGCGCGATGTTCACGTGGTACCAGTCCTGCTGGGTGAGCATGGAGGACAGGCCGTAGAACACCGCGGCGCCGACTGCGCCGGTGGCCGAGCGCAGCCACAGCCGCGCCGCCCGGTACATCGCATAACAGAGCAGCCCGGGCAGGATCACGGTCCACAGGTTGTAGGAGAAGGCCGGGCCGAAGGCCAGGGTGAGCGGGGTGAACAGGAGGCCGGGCAGCGGCATCATCGTGTGGAAGCCGAGCTGGATCCCGACCGGCGCGGCCATCAGCGGGGTGAACCAGGGGTTGCCCAGGTGTGTGACCTGGTAGGCGACCCACCAGAAGTCCCACACGTAGCTCGCCGGGTCCCGGTTGGCGGGTATCCGGCCCGCCAGATTGGCCGCGAGTGGCCACGTCGCGGCCGCGCCGGCGGCGATGAAGCAGAGCAGGATCCCGAGATGCTGGACCACCGGCTTGCGGAACGCGCTGCGCACCCGGCCCGTGCCGGTCGAGCCTGGCCGTGGCGGCGGCGCGGCTGCAGGCGAGTCGGACGGGTCCGCCGCGGCCTGCCCGGCCGGGTCGTCTCCCGCCCGCCCGGCGCCCTGCCCCGTCACTTCCCCGGCGCCCGCACCGGGCGCCGGGCCACTGGAATCCGGCACGCCGGTGTCCAGCGTCCCCGCTGTCGCTGCCGCCGGGTGGCCAGACCGCTCGGGGTCGGCCCGTCCCATCAATTCACCTCGTCCAGCTTTATCATCAGGCCGGTGCCCATCCTCGGGCTCACGTTCGTCAAATCGCGGAGTGTGCCTGGCACCACGGGACTGCCCCTGGCCCGGGTGCGCCTCGGCGAACCCATGCTAGCCGCATTGCCTTGCTGCACCCGGCAGTACAGCATTAGCGGTGACTTAGAGCACCATGAGCGCTTCGTTTAGTAATAAACCTCCATACGACTGCGCACAGCGATGCTCGAGGGCAGGACAGCGGCCACGCGGGCGACCGGGAGGCGTAATACGCCCGGGAAGCGGTGATACTCCCTGTGACGGGTTTGTCCAGCCACGGGGTCCCGGCGCCGGACGGGGGTTGGTTGTGGGCCATATTCATAGCATCGATAGTGAGGTCGGGCGGCTGCGGACAGTGCTTGCCCATCGCCCGGGCGCCGAGCTGCTCCGCCTCACCCCGCGCACCAAGGACCGGCTGCTCTTCCCCGGGCTGCCCTGGGTCGCCCGGGCCCAGCAGGAGCACGACATCGCCGCGGAATGCTTGCGCGACCGCGGTGTCGAGGTGCTCTACGTCATGGAGCTGCTGCAAGACGTGATGGAGTACCCCTCGGCCCGGGCCGAGGCGATCGTCGCCGCGCTCGGCGCGTCGTACCTTGGTGAGCGCCTCCGGGCCGACCTGGACAGCCATCTGGCGGGCCTGGACCCGGAGGAACTGGCGCGCGTGCTGGTCGCGGGGCTGACCCCGGAGGAGTTCCGGCCCGGCCGCGGGGTGGTCTTCGGGTTGCTGGACCGGCACGACTTCGTCATCGCGCCGCTGCCCAACCTGGCCTTCTTGCGCAACACCCACACCTGGGTCGGCCCCGAGGTGGCGGTGGCCAGCCTGGAACCCGCCCGGCAGCGCGAGGCGGCGCTGATCCGCTGCCTGTACCGGCACCACCCGCGGTTCGCGGGCGTGGCCTGCATCTACGGCCCCGGACAGGAACCGCTGGACGCGGGCGACCTGCTCCAGATTGCGCCGGGGGTGATCGCCGCCGGGATCAGCGAGCGGACCACTGCGGCTGGCGTGGAGCGCCTGGCCAGTCGGCTGTTCGAGGCGAGCCTGGCGACGAAGGTCCTCGCTGTGCCGTTGCGGCAGGTCCCCGAGGGCACCCGCCTCGACACCGTCTGCACGGTGATCGATTCGGGCACGGTGCTGATGTTCCCCGCGCTGGGTTATGTGCTCCAGGCTCACGTGATCACCCGCGTGGACGGTGAGCTGCGGCTGTCCCGGCCCATGCCGCTCCTGGAGTCGATGGCGCAGGCGATGGGCGTCGAGGCGCTCACCGTGATCAGCACCGGAGTCGACCCGCCCGCCGCGGCGCGGCGCCAGTGGGACGACGGCGGCAACGCGCTGGCCGTGGACCGGCGGGTGATGCTCTGTTACGAACGCAACGTGGAAACCAACGCGCGGCTCGAGGCGGCCGGCGTCGAGGTGATCCGCGTGCCGGGCAGCGAGCTTGGCTGGGCCAGGGGCGGCCCGCGCGCCATGTCCTGCGCGGTCAGCCGGGAAAGCCTGGCCGTGGCGGTGCAGCCCGGAGCTGCGGCGCTGACCGTCGCCGCCATAGCGGACGCTGCAGCGCCCGCGGCTGCCTCGCTGCGGGGCGCCGCCGCCGTGCCTGCGGTTGCGCCGGTGCCGGATGTCGAAACCCCCGCGGCGGCCACCGTCGCTGATCTTGCCCGGGCCCGGGCCCGGTAACCCGGCCGGGCGACCGGGGGCAAGCCGCCCGGGCTATGCCTCCTGAGCAGAGGCTATGGTCGTCGGCCGCTGGGACCGGTAAGGTGCGGCACGTGGAGTTGAGGGTATCGAGCCGGTCCCAGGGTGATCACATCGTCCTTGCTCTTGCTGGCGAGATCGACCTGTACACGGCGCCAAGGCTGCAGAGCGAACTGACGTCTGTCCTGTCCGCCAACAAGTCGGCGCAGATCGTGGTGGATATGTCGGCGGTTGAGTTCTGCGACTCGACCGGCATGAACGTGCTGCTCGCCGCGCACCGCGTGGCCACCGAGCACGGCGGGGACCTGACCCTGGCCGCGCCGCGCCCGGCCGTGCGGAAGATCCTAGAGGTGACCGGGCTTCAGTCCGTGTTCACCATCGAAGACGACTTGCCGGCGGTCGCCGGCCAGTAGCACCAGCCCATCCTCACCGGGGCCTGCGGCCTCGTTGCCGGGCACTCTAAGATCTCCGCATGTCTCCCAGCGGTGACGTCGCCGTCGTCATCCCGGCCAAGAACGAGTCCGACCGCATCCAGGAAACCGTGGCCGGCGCGTCCGGGCTGCCCGGGGTGGACCTGGTCGTCGTGGTCGACGACGGGTCCACGGACGAGACTGCCGGGCTGGCCCGTGACGCCGGAGCGACCGTGGTGCGGCACAGCCGCAGCCGCGGCAAGGCCGCCGCCATGGAAACCGGGGCCGAAACGGTCCGGCTGGGGGAGACAACGGCAATCCCTGGCGCCTTCGGTCCGCCCCGTCACCTGCTGTTCCTGGACGGGGACCTGGGCGCCACCGCGGCCGAGGCGGGCCCGCTCATCGAACCGGTCCGGACCGGCGAGGCGGACATGACGATCGCGGTCTTCACCGACCGGGTCCGCCGGGCCGGCCACGGTTTCGTCGTCGGCCTGGCCGGCGCGGGCATCGAACGGGCCACCGGCTGGCGGCCCGCCCAGCCGCTGAACGGGCAGCGCTGCCTCACCCGGGCCGCCTTCGAACTGGCCCGGCCGCTCGCGGCCGGGTTCGGCGTGGAAACGGCGCTCACCATCGACCTGCTCAACCTGGGGATGCGGGTGACCGAGGTCGAGGTGCCCCTCGCCCACCGGGCTACCGGCAGCGACTGGCATTCCCAGGTGCACCGCGCCCGCCAGTTCGCCGACGTTGCCCGGGCCCTCGCCGTCCGCGCGGTCCCGGCCGGCGGGCGGCTGCGCCGCACTGGGCGCCTTTGACTGGCCCGGGTCTGCCGAACCATGGGTTCCTACCTGGCAAGATAGGGGACCATGGCAGACCGCTATGCCTATCTCGGGCCGGAGGGCACGTTCACCGAGGCAGCCCTCGCGGCATTTGACCCCGCCGCCCTCGATGGAGCTATCCCGTGTCCGACCGTGCAGGCCACGCTGGACGCGGTGCGTGGCGGCGAGGCGGACCGGGCGATCGTGCCGATCGAGAACTCCGTCGAGGGAGCGGTCAACGCCACCCTCGACGCGCTCGCCACCGGTGAGGGCGTCACCATCAGCGCCGAATTGCTGCTGCCGGTGACGTTCGCCCTGCTGGCCCGGGCGGGCACGGCGATCGGCGACGTCAAGACCATCGGCGGGCACCCGCAGGCGCAGCCGCAGTGCCGGCGGTGGCTGGCGGCGAACCTGCCCGACGCCGAGTGGCTACCGGCCTCGTCCAACGCCGAAGCCGCACGGCAGGCCGCCGGGGGCGTGATCGACGCCGCGCTGGCCGGGGCGTTCGCGGCCGAACGATACGGCCTCACGGTGCTGGCCAGCGGGGTCAACGACGTCGCCGACGCGGTCACCCGGTTCGTGGTGGTCGGCCGCCCCGGACCGGTGCCCGCCGCCACCGGCGCCGACCGGACCTCACTGGTCGCCTTCCTGCGCGAAGACCACCCCGGCGCGCTGATGGAACTGCTCACCGAGTTCGCGGTGCGCGGGATCAACCTCACCCGCATCGAATCCCGCCCCACCGGCGACGGGCTCGGCAAGTACTGCTTCTCCATCGACTGCGAGGGCCACCTCGACGACGCCCGGGTCGGCGAGGCGCTGATGGGCCTGCGCCGCGTGTGCGCCGACGTCAGGTTCCTCGGCAGCTACCCCCGCCACGACGGGTCGCCCGCGCAGGTACGCCCGGGGACCTCCGACGCCGAGTTCGCCCAGGCGGCAGCCTGGCTCGGGCGGCTCAGGTACGGCCGGGTGTAGCGGGGTGCTCCGGTCCCGCTAGAGGTAGGGGCCGGATCCCCGGGGCGGCTGCGGACCCTCGTCGCCGGCGCTGGGGGGCATGACGCCGGGGGGTAGGGCGCGGCGCATCTGCTCCAGTTGCGCCCGGGCGGCCATCTGCTGAGCGAACAGGGTGGTCTGGATGCCGTGGAACAGGCCCTCCAGCCACCCGACGAGCTGGGCCTGGGCGACGCGGAGTTCTGCCTCGCTCGGCGCTTCGTCGTCGGTGAACGGCAGCGAAAGCCGTTCGAGTTCTTCGGACAGCTCGGGGGCCAGGCCGTCCTCCAGTTCCTTCACCGAGCGCTCGTGGATCTCCCGCAGCCGCACCCTGCTCTTCTCGTCCAGCGGGGAGGCGCGGACCTCCTCCAGCAGCTGCCGGATCATGCTGCCGATTCGCATGACCTTCGCGGGCTGCTCGACCATCTCGATGAGCGGGCGCTCGCGGTCGCCGCCCTCCTGCCCGCCGTCCTCGCTGACCGCCATGCCTTCCGGCCCGACCACTACCAGCCTGGGCGGGGGCGTTCCGTCCCGGCCCGTCGGCCCGCTGCCTGTTTGGTCTGTCATGGCTCCCAGTCTGTCCCTTCCCGTGGAGTGCAATCACCGCGGGTCCGCATCCGGCTCAGTTAACGAGCAGGATCTTCCCCACGTGGGCACCGTCCTCCATCAGGCGGTGCGCCTGCGCCACCTCCGCCATCGGCAGCGTGCGGTCGATCACGGGCGCCACCTGGCCCGCGGCGACCAGCGGCCACACCTGGTCCCCCACGTCGGCGACGATGACCGCTTTCTCCGCCGCGGGGCGGGCCCGCAGCGTCGAGGCGAAGATGCTGATCCGCTTGCGCATCAAGGCGCCCAGGTCAATGTCCGCGTGTACACCGCCGCGGGTCGAGATCTGCAGCAGGCGGCCGCTGGTCGCCAGCGTTTCGATGTTCCGCGCCAGATACGGGGCGCCGATGATGTCGAGGATGACGTCGGCGCCCCGGCCGCCGGTGAAGTCCCGCACCGCCGCCACGAAGTCGTCGTCCCGGTAGGAGATTGCGAGGTCCGCGCCGAGTTCCCGGCACCGCTCCAGGTGGGCCGGGGACCCGGCGGTGCAAGCTACGACCGCGCCGCGGGCCTTCCCGAGCTGGATCGCCATGGTCCCGATCCCGCCCGAACCGCCGTGCACGAGCAATACCTCCTCGGATGTCAGCCTGGCCTGGCCGAACACGCTCGCGTTGACCGTGCACGCCACCTCCGGCAGCGCGGCCGCGTCGGTCAGGCTCACCCCGCCGGGGATCGGCAGCAACTGGCCGGCGGGCACGGGCACCAGCTCCGCGTAACCGCCGCCGGCCAGCAGCGCGCAGACGCTGTCCCCCTCGCGCCACCCCGACACCCCCGGCCCGACCTGGGCGATCCGGCCTGAACACTCCAGCCCCGGGTAGGCGGGCGCCCCTGGCGGAGGAGGGTAGAAACCCTGCCGCTGCAGGAGATCCGCCGGGTTCACGCCGGCTGCGGCGACCTCCACCACAACCTCGCCCTCGCCGGGGACCGGGTCGGGGACCTCCTCCAGGTTCAGCACTTCGGGCCCACCGGGAGAGGTGATGACGACCGCGCGCATGGGCAGCTCCAGAAGCCGGGGCATAGCGGGTATGCCGTTACACAAAACGGTGACCTGGGCTCGACGACGGGCTGTACCGGCGCGCCAGGCACACTGATTCTCTTACGGATGAGGGCCGGGGTGAACGGCCTTGGGCGAGAGCGAACAGGACCAGCCCGCCGAGCCCGGGCTAGCCATCCGCCCCGGACCAGCCACATCGTCGTTCCAGAGTTCCCCGATCGTTCGTTCGGCATCAAAGTGGCCTGCGTCGGCTTGGTGGACCCGATCCTCCCGGCGATCTCCCACGAGCTGAACGCCTCGCCGAGCGAGGTGACCCTGCTGTTCACCAGCTACCTGGTGGTCACCGCGGTGGCGATGCTGATCACCAACTGGGTCATGCTCGGAACCCAACGAGTGGCCAGGACAAGATTGACCTTGGCTTTGTCCATCGCGGCGGTTCGGGTTCGTCGTCCGCGTGAGAGGAAGGAGACGGCGATGAGGTATCTGATGCTGGTCTGCCGGGATCCGGCCATCGAGCTGACCCCGGAGGACCGGGCAGCCATGCGTGACTCGGTGGTCGCGTGGGTGGACGAGATGGAGAGCCGCGGGATTTTGCTGCCCGGTGGCCACGAGCTCCGGCCGGCCAGCTATGGCAGGACGGTACGGGTCCGCGACGGCGAGGCGCTGATCTCCGACGGCCCGTTCGCGGAGACCAAGGAGCAGATCGGCGGGTTCGACGTCCTGGAATGCGCCAGCCTGGACGAGGCCATCGAGGTGGCGGGCAAGCACCCGGTGGCGCGGTTCGGCGCGATCGACGTGCGCCCGTTCTGGCCGGAGTGATCCTCGCCGCGAGGCGCCCGGGCGGACCGCCGGGGACGGTCGAGACCAAGGACGTCGACTTCGGCGCGACCTGAGCCCGGTCCGGTGTTGTGACCATGGGATTCTGGCCGCCGGGGCATGCCCGCGGCAGGTCCGCAACGGTCCCTGCGGCCCCTGTCTTCCATGATCGCGGGATTCTGTTCATGACTGTCATGCCTGGAACGACCAGATTGCCGTGATTGCCAGAGGCGTGGAGCAGCTAGCTACTGTGGGCAATGTGGATGAGAAGCTGCTGGCCGAGGCCCGGCAAGCCCAGGAGCGGCTGAAAAATCTCGAACACGAAGCAGAAGCCGCCCGGGCTGAGTTTCACTATGCCGTACGCCGTCTGGTCGCGGAAGGCTCGCGGCCCCGGGACGTCGCTGCCGCACTGGGGCTCAACGGCCAGCAACTTCACCAGATTGTCCAGCAGGGCGGCGAGTCTGAACGCGAGGGCCGCGACAGGCGGGCGGACACCGGGCTTGCTTGCACTTTCTGCGGGACATCGCAATATCAGGTCCGCAAGCTGATCGCGGGCCCGGGCATATACATCTGCGACGCGTGTGTCGAGCTCGCCCACGGCGTCATCAACTCGGGCAGCGTCGCCGAAACCCCGCTCGGGCCGGTGCACGCGGCGGCGGATCAGGATGGGCGGGTTCGCTGCCGTTTCTGTGACAAGCATCGTGACCAAGTCACCGGGATGGCCGCCATGTCGGCCGAAACAGGCGGCGAGGTCACCGAGCCTGCGGCTATCTGTGACGAGTGCCTATCACTATGCATTGAGATCATTGCCGAAGAATTGACGTGACTCAGTAATCATGGCGGTCAGACAGACCTGATCGCCTACACCGGCAAGAGCCTTGCCGGGCTGCCGTGGCCGTTCCCCGGATAAATGCCGGCGTCGCGGGCATCGGCGGGGCGGATCCCATGCGCAATGACGCGTTACGCGGCTTCGCGCTCGGGCGCAGTGACGTCACCAGGCTCATCGCTGAGCTTGGCTGCCTGTTGTTCACGCTCGGGCGGATGGCCGCCGGACTCCAGCACCAGGACGACGCAGCCTGTCAGAAGGATCACGGCCACGACGGCCAGGAAAGAGATTGTTTGAAGCAAGGTTGCTCCGCTCATGCAGCGTGGCTGGTGCGGCGCATGGCTGCTATCAGCCTCCAGGAACGCTGGTGCCGCTGCCGCGTCGCTGTCATCGCGACCACCTCTTTGTGATGCGGGACGGCCTGTTGATCAGGCCATATCTTCTGGAATAGGACACAGCTGCGCAGTGCGAGTGTGCGGCCGGTGGAGGGCTAGTGGAGAATGGCATGCGTCACCGGCGCCGGACACGATTCACCCGCTTGGGCCAGGTCGCGCCTGGGGCGGGGGTGCAAATCCTCGCGGCGTGGCCGGTGCCCCTGCCGTCTCACGTTCGGCCTTGCCGGAGCGTCTGCTTGCTGTGGCGCTGGCGGGGTTACGCGATCGGCTTGAACCGCAAGAACTGGGCCGAACTCGTCTCGTTCCATGCTCCCCGCCGCAGTCGCTGAGCACAGGCCAGGCAACGGAAGGAAGCAGACGGTGACGGTAACAGCAGGCGGCGCCGCGGGTGCCGCGCACACGGTGCTCACAACGCGCCTGGGAACGGTGACGGTTGTCCGGGAGGAAAAGGCTCTGACCGGACTGTATTTTCCGCGGCACTGGCCCAGGCCCGACCGGACGGCCTTCGGTCCCCGCACCGATGAGGGATTCGAGGACGTCGCGCGCCAGCTCGGTGAGTATCTCGGCGGGGACCGGCGTTTGTTCGAATTGCCCGTGAAGATCAACGGCGCCGACTTCGACCGGCGGGTCTGGGAGCTGATAGCTGGCGTGCCCTACGGGGAGACGACCACCTACGGCGATCTCGCCCGCGGCCTGGGGGCCGGGACGGATCCGCGGGATGTCGGCGCCGCAGTGGGCCGCAACCCGTTGTGCATCGTGATCCCCTGCCACCGGGTGATCGGCAGCACGGGCAAGCTGACCGGCTACGCGGGCGGGCTGGGCCGGAAGCGCACGTTGCTCGAGATCGAGCACACGCGGGCCTTGCAGGACGGGCATGCTCCTGCGGCGGGCCTCTGGTAGCCCCACCGCACCCCGGCCGGCGGTGAAGGGGTCCTCGCCGCCATCTCACGGGACGGCCCTGGCGCGCGTCTGCAGGGTGCGCCGAAAGGAACGGAAAACTCACGACAAGGAAGGGACCGACTCATGTCGATCGAGGAGAACAAGGCTGTTGTGGGCCGGTGGTTCACCGAGTTCTGGGGCAAGGACTTCAACCCGGCCGTCATCGACGAGCTCGCCGCCCCGGACATCCGGTTCGAGTACTCGCTGCACGCGCCGCTGCGCGGCCGGGACGCGGTCCGCGCGTTCGCCGGAAAGTTCCGCGCTGCGTTCCCGGACCTGAACTTCTGGGGCACCGCCGACCTGATCGCCGAGGGCGACTACGTGGTCGGCCAGTGGGAAGGCGGCGGCGCCCAGACCGGAGACGCGTTCGATGACATGCCTCTCGGGTCGCTGCCGGCTAACACCGGCAAGGTGATGCGGTTTACCGGCACCACCGTCCTGAAGGTCGAGAACGGCCTCATCACCGAGGAGATCGGCCTGGACGACGGCGTCACCGCACTCCGCCAGCTCGGCCTCATCCCCGAGGCCTGAGCACATCGGCAACTCAGCGTGTGCCGTGGCGAAGCCAAGCTCCGCCACGGCACACTGGCCCTACCTCACAAGAGATGACCGCATCGTTACTGCTGCCGCCCGGTAGGGCAGGCGGCATTGCCGGGACTGAACCACCGACGCAACGCTGAGCCGTATGACGGCGTAGGGCATGTCTTACAGATCATCCAGCCTTCTGCGCGTCCGCCGGGCGGGCGCCTCGCGGCGTTGTCGTCGTCGCCCATAGCTCCGCTATGGGCTCCTCCTCCGCCTTGCGATCCATCCCGCCGGCGACCGCTCGCGACGGCATAGATCTATAAGACACGCCCTAGCAGAACGCAGTCATGGCGCGTCGTGGAAGACGAGCCCGAGCGTATGCCGCTGGCCTGACCTGATCACGGATACTCCGTGCCGCACCGGGGCCGCTGACCAGCCCCGCGCTGACCGGACAGGCCGGTCACGGGTAGTGAATACGTAGCCGCGGCAGTGCGGGAGCAAGGTGGCGGTGCCGCGGGACTGCGCGCGTGGCCGCTGCTCCACCAGCAGGAACTCCCCTCCGTTGTGGTCGGTACCGGGTTCGTTCAGGTTGATGACGACCTGGAGCGGGAACACCAGGTCGCCGTAGAGGTCACGGTGCAGGGCGTTCCAGTCCCCGGCGCGATAGCGGAGCAGGATCGCAGTCGGCCTGTCCT
Source organism: uncultured Actinomycetes bacterium (assembly GCA_963734725.1). Classification (GTDB taxonomy): domain Bacteria; phylum Actinomycetota; class Actinomycetes; order Streptosporangiales; family Streptosporangiaceae; genus DASXKD01. The sequence goes on along the minus strand of CAVTIX010000015.1, from coordinate 132,146 downwards.
GCCCGGCGTTATGGCACATCTGCAGCCATTCGTCGAGCGTGTCCGGCCACGGGGCGGGACGGCCGAGCTTGGCCCACCAGTCGCGCGCGATCGGCAGCAGCCGCGGGTAAAGGGCCTGCTTGAGCCGCTCGACAGGCTCGGGGTATGGGGTCTTGAAGTAGCGGTACTCGCCTTCCCCAAAACGGTGCCGTCCCATGTTGACCGTGCTGCGGAAGCACCCGGCTTGCTCGTAGAGACCGCGGATCTGCTCCGCTTCGCCGGGGGTGAGCAACTCAGGCAGGAGGGCGCCGCCGAGGGAGTTGACCTCAGCCGCGATGGCTTCCCAGTCGCCGGAATCGACCCGGTGCTTCCACGGGTCCCTGACCTCAGTGCCTCGGGTGGCGCTGCTCATGCCGCCGCCTCCAGGCTGAGAAGCGCCTTCTTGGCGCCGGGCCCTCCGACGTAGCCACCGGGTGTCCCGTCGGCCCGCAGCACCCGGTGACAGGGCACGACGACCGGCAGCGGGTTAGTGGCGCAGGCGGTGCCGACGGCCCGGACCGCCTTCGGGTTCCCGACGAGTTCCGCGACTTGCCCGTACGTGCGGGTCTGCCCGTACCCGATCTCGGGAAGGCGGCGCTGCACCAGCTGCCGGAACCCCCTGGACAAGGACAAGTCCAACGGGAGGTCAAAGGCCCGGCGCTGCCTGCTGAAATACTCGTCGAGCTCCCGCGCCGCCGAGTCCAGCCGCTTCGGCGCCCGCAGCACGCGCGGGCTGAGCCGCTGCGCCAGCGTGTCCAGCACGCGATCGTGGTCCTCAATGTCGTAGGCCACGCGCACCAGGCCATTAGGCGTCGCCGCCAGCAGGAGCGTGCCTACCGGGGAGTCAACCGTCGTATAGGCGACGTCGAGCAGGCCCTCGGCTTCAGCGGCAAGCCCGAGCCGGTGGCTGAGCCGCCGCAGCGTGTCAGGATCGGCGGGGGACGCAAAATTGTCAGGCGAGATGTTCATGATGGCGCCCCTTCTGTAGTCGCGCCGAGGTAGTTCTTCCGCAGGTTCTTGACGCCATCGGCCGCAGCCCTGCGTGCCGCATCGGCCGTGCCGCCGAGGATCTCGGCGATCTCGGCGTAGGCCAGGCCAGCGACATAGTGGTATGCCACCGCCTGGCGCTGTTTCTCGGGCAGCGCCCCGACCGCCTGCCACAGGTCACCGTCCCCGGCCCCCGGCACGCCGAGCGCGGTCGGCGACTCGGGAACTTCCCCGACCGGCGCGGGCTGCCGCTTACGGGCCCGGAGCACGTCAATAGCCTTGCGATGCGCGATCGTGACCAGCCATGCCTCGGCATTGGCGTCATCGGGCAAATCCGGGTAGGCGCGCATCGCCGCCAGGAAGGTCTCCGACCACGCGTCCTCGGCATCGTGGACGCCGAGGAGCACGCGGCACACGCGCAGCACGGTCCCCCCGTGCTGCTTCACGACTTTCTCGAACGGCTGCTTCATCCCCGAGCCCGCACAGATGCTTCCCCGGCCGCGAACGTGAGACCGTCGGCCATGCCGTCACTCCCTTTCCCACCAAGTAGACGCTCCGGGCACGCCAAGCGTGAGGTGGTAAACCACCAATAGAAGAGCCGGGCCTGCCGGTGATGTGAGGCGGGATCGCCTGGATGGGCGACACGGTGATTGTTACCCGTCCAGCAGGCCCAGTTCGCGGGCTTGGCTGACCGCCTGGCTGCGGGTGGAGGCGGCGCAGCACCGGCACCAGGCCGGGCTCGGTGCGTTCCAGCTCGGCCAACAGGCCGCTGACCCACTCCGCTAACCACCATGCCCGGACGGAGCCCCCCACGGATACGCCGCTGCCATGATCTGTCGCAGCCTCAACCTGGGTCAAGCCGCGAACTGGTCCGCCAGCTCACCCTCGACCCCGCCCGCGACTACCAGCCCGTCGGGCAGGCCACCCGGCCCAAGCCAAGAACACTCCGACCCGGCTTGGGTTCACGGTGTCCCCGATGTCGTGATACATCGGCCCCGCGGGCAGATGGGCAGGGCCCGCGCCCGGGCTCAGCGGATCCGGCTGGAACCCGGGGCAGAAACCTGACCGGCCAGACGTGGGTTCGGGGTGTCCTCGATGTCTCGAGACATCACAAGGGCGGAGCGGGAGGGATTCGAACCCCCGGGTCGCTTGCACGACCGGCTGCTTTCAAGGCAGCTGCAATCAACCGGACTCTGCCACCGCTCCAAGCCGGGGTGCCGTCAGCAGGTTTACCGACCGGCGCCCGTGCAGGCACTGTTCTATCAGTTACTCGCAACCGTCTGCGGCCAGGATATACAGCCAGTCGTACGCATCGCGCGGCACGCGCTTGACAACGAACCCGCGCGAGTTGGAGTGAATCTGGCGCAGGTCTACCTGTGCCCGCGCCGCGCCGCGGTACTTGCGCTGGACGCGCTGCTCTCCCAGGTGCTCGTGGCGTTCACGATCGAGTGTGACAACGAGTTCGAGCGGCAACTTCCGCACCGGACCAGTAACTACGGCAGCACGGCAGGCCGGGGCGCGGGTCCTTGGCTGGTGTCGATGGCAATGTGGTGGACCTGTATGCGGTTCGTCGGCGAGGACGGGATCACCGTCGGCGAACTCACCCGTCGCGCCCGCACCGGCACGAACCTGCCCGGGATGCTGCGCTGGAAATACATCAGCGTCGAACCGGACCCAGCCGATCCCCGGCCCAAACCGCCGCGCTCCGACTGGGTCATCCACGCAACCCCTGCGGCCGGCAGGCCCGGGAAGTATGGCGCCCGCTGGATGATCTGTAAGGCACACCCTGGGTAGGCTCGGCCTCGAAGGAGGTCGCATGCTGCCCGCGTTTGGCTGGCACGCGGTGCTCACCAACTGGGAGTTCGCGCCCGTCGTCACCGCTGCCACTGTTCTCGCCGGTGCCGCGTACCTGTGGGGCGCCTGGCGGGTCGGCCGCCGTCACCCGGCACGGCGGTGGCCGTGGTGGCGCACCGCCCTGTTCCTCGCCGGGCTCGCCGTGGTCGTCCTGGCCACTGAGACCGGCATCGGCGCGTATGACGACGTGCTGGCCTGGGATCACATGGTCCAGCACCTGCTGCTGCTCATGGTGGCGCCGCCGCTGCTGGTGGCGGGCCAGCCGGTCACCCTGCTGCTGCACGCAAGCAGGAACCCGCTGCACACCTGGGCCAAACGTGCGGTCCGCTCGCGCGTGGCCGCGTTCCTCACCTGGCCGCCGTTCGGCCTTGCCGCGTACTGCGCCACGATCGTCGGCACGCACCTGACCGTGCTGTCCCGGCTGGTCTTGCAAAATCAGTTCTTGCATAACGCAGAGCACGTGCTCTACCTGGTCGTCGGGTATCTGTTCTTCCTCCCACTGTTGGGAAATGAGCCGATCCGGTGGCGGCTCTCCTACCCGATCAGGCTGCTGATCCTCGCGCTGGCCATGCCGGTCAACACGTTCACCGGGCTCGTCCTGCTCTACTCCGGGCGCGGCGACGTGGTGCCCACCGAGTCGCGCCCGCCCGGCGCCCCGGCGCCGGTCCAGGACCTGCACTGGGCCGGGGCGATCATGTGGGTCGGTGGGGACGCCATCATGCTGGCGTTCATGATGATCGTCGTATGGATGTGGGCCCGAGACGACCGGGCCTCCCTCGGGAGCTGGCTGGAGGCGGCGCGCCGGGCTCGGTTCGAGGAACTGGTCGCGGGGCAGCCGGGGGAGCCGGCCTCGGTGCCGGGGTCCGGGCGCCAGCCAGGCGCCCCGCGGGAACCGGGCGAACCGGGGAGGCCAGTGCCCGGCCAGGGCGCGATCGACGACGATGAGCACCTGGCCGCCTACAACGCCTACCTCGCCCGGCTGAACTCCGCCGCGCCGGACACCGAGCGCTCGGAGTGACCCGAGGCCCGGTTGTGGCTCGCATCCCGTCATGACCTGGCTTCGGTACTGCCCGGCGTCCGTCTTGACCCGGCACGGCCCTGACCTGGCCGCACACTGACTCCTGGCCGGGCGCTCACCTGGCCGCAGAACTTTGGCCACGAAGAGTTGAACCCGATTCCCCTCGCGTCCGTGGACAGGGGAGGTAGGGGCATGGTGCGCGTGGGCGGGCCGGAATCTGTGGCACGCGACGTCATGCGGCGGCCTTCGGGCCTGTTCGCCCCCGTGCCTGGAGGAAACCGACCGTGGAATGGGGAATGGCCCGTGTCGAAGACACACCGAATTGCCTGGGCGGGTACCGCCTTGGCAGGGGCCGCGGCGACTGCGGTACTAGCCGTCGCACCAACTGCGCAAGCGGGAACGCCGGGGTCCTTTATCGGCAGATTCCACAAGCTCTCGACGATCGGCTCGACCGTCCCGGCCAACGGGGATGTTAACCCGTACGGGACGGCGCTCGTCTCCAAGAGCGAGGGCTCGCTCGTCAAGGGCAACGTCCTGATCAGCAACTTCAACAACGCCAAGAACCTGCAGGGGACCGGGACCACGATCGTCCAGGTCTCACCGTCCGGGAAGCTGAGCGTGTTCGCCAAGATCATGGCGTCCAAGCTTCCCGGTCGTTGCCCGGGTGGTGTCGGCCTGACCACGGCGCTGGAGGTCCTGCGAGGCGGCTGGGTCGTGGTCGGCAGCCTGCCCACCAAGGACGGCTCCGCGGCCACCGCATCCGCAGGCTGCCTGATCGTCCTCGATAACCGCGGTCACGTCCGCGAGACGTTCTCGGGCCACGGCATCAACGGGCCCTGGGACATGGCCGCCGCCGGCCGCGGGTCGATGGCGGAACTTTTCGTCAGCAACGTGCTGCACGGGACCAAGGCCGCCGGCGGCAAGGTGGTGCGCAGAGGCACGATCCTGCGCCTGGGCCTGAAGTTCTGTGGCTCGAAGCCGCCACGGCTGATGAACATCACCAAGATCGGATCGGGCTTCCCGCAGCGGACCGACCCGGCCGCACTGGTGATCGGCCCGACCGGCCTCGGCCTCGCCCCCAACGGCACGCTATACGTGGCCAACAGCCTGGTCAGCGCCATCAACGCAATTCCGCGCGCGGCCTCGCGTTCGAGTAGTGCGGGGACCGGCACGAAGATCACGTCGGGCGGGGCGCTCAACACCCCGCTTGGGCTGATCCTCGCGCCGAACGGTGACGTGCTCACCGTCAATGGCGGGAACGGCCTCATCGTCGAGACCACCCCGTCAGGGATGCAGGTCGCCAAGAAATTCCTCGACCGTTCGGGGAGCCCGCCTGGTGCCGGCGCCTTGTTTGGCCTGGCCCTGGCACCGGCCAACGCGGGCGTGTACTACGTGGACGACGCGGCGAACACGCTGCGCCTGCTCCATTAGGTCTTTACCAGACCGCCGGGCGGGCGGCCGGCCCCTTACCACCGGCCGCCGTGGGTGCCGGCCGCCCGCCCGGTGACACAACGCTGACGCGCCGCGCCGCCATACCGCGGCGCGTCAGCATGCTTGGGATGCGGGTGCTCCCCTCGCGGCGCCTCAAGCGGCCACTTCTCGAGATATCACGAGAAACTATCGCTTTTATGTTCGATTTGTCTGATTTGGAGAGCCATTTCGCGTGATAAGAAGCTGGGCGCGCAACCGGGCAGGACGGCTCCGCGCGACACGCGCTACTACTTTCTACGTCAATCTCGGGATTTTGCTAGACCGCGCCATAAGGTTCGATACGTGGACCCGGTACGGAATCCTTATGCGCCCGGCGCAGGCCAGCGGCCGCCGGAATTGGCGGGCCGTGACCGCGAGCTTGGCCAGTTCGAAGTGGTGCTGGAACGGATAGCCCGCGGCCGCCCGGAACGCAGCATGGTGCTGACCGGGCTGCGCGGTGTTGGCAAGACCGTGCTGCTGAACTCATTCCGGTCCATGGCGCTGCAACGGCTCTGGGGAACCGGGAAGATCGAGGCAAGGCCGGAACAGTCGATCCGCCGGCCGGTCGCCGCCGCGCTGCACATGGCGGTGCGGGAACTGGCGCCCCGGCACCGCGCCCCCGATCGGATCGAGTATTTCCTCGGCGTGCTGAAGGCCTTCGCGTCCCGCGATCCCAAGGCGCCGAAGGGCTCTTTCACCCCGCACCTGGGCATCGACGCGCCGCCCGTGCGCGGCCGCGCCGACTCCGGCGACCTGGAGATTGACCTCACCGAGCTGTTCGCGGACGCCGCGTCCGTGGCGACCGACCTGGGCGTGGGCATCGCCTTGTTCATCGACGAGATGCAGGACGTGCCGCCGGTGGATGTGTCCGCGCTCTGCGCCGCCACCCACGAGTTGTCCCAGACCGCGGGACCGCTGATCGTGGTCGGCGCCGGCCTGCCGCACCTGCCCTCGGTCCTGTCAGCGAGCAAGAGCTACTCCGAGCGGCTGTTTCGTTATGTGCCGATCGACCGGCTGGACCGGGCCGCCGCCGACCAGGCGCTGCTCGCGCCGGCCCGGCGGGAGGGCGCGGACTTCACCCAGGAGGCGCTGGACGCCCTGTACCGGGCCGCCGACGGCTACCCCTATTTCGTCCAGGCGTACGGCAAGGTCACCTGGGACGCGGCGGCCGCGAGCCCGGTCACCGCGGCAGACGTGACGGTGGCAGGCCCGCAGGCCGAGGCGGAACTGGCGGTGGGCTTCTTCGGCAGCCGTTACGACCGGGCCACCCCGGCTGAGCGCGAGTACATGCGGGCGATGGCCATGCTGGGTGACGACCCGGTGCCGACGTCGCAGGTCGCCGACGAACTCGGGCGTAAGCCGTCGAGCCTTTCCCCGTCCCGGGACGGCCTCATCAAGAAGGGGCTTATCTACAGCTCCGAGCGCGGGCTTATCGCTTTCACCGTCCCCCACTTCGGCAAGTTCCTGCGCACCCAGCCGGCCTGAACCACGCCGGCCCGGCGAAGCCCCTCGGTTAGGCCATTCCCTAATATCCCGCTCTCTGCGTTAAACCCTAGAAGGCTTTAGAAAGCCGGAGAAAGACCATCGGCCGGAGCCCGGCGCGGGAGGCCCGGGATGCCGGGCCTCCCGCGCCCTGGATCCGGGTGCATGCCTACGGAAAAGGTGACGATACGACGCAGTCGTGGCACGATCCCCCCAAGAGGTGGTGGGCGCACGGGCGCCGGGAGAAGGCCGGTGCGCCGGGTCCAGGGAGGTGGCTTGTGCGCAGCACGATGATGGATGTCCCGCTGACGGTGACAGCGCTGATGCGTTACGGCACCACCATCTTTGCCGATCGTGAGGTCCGGACCTGGACCGGCGAAGGGTCGCAGGGACAGAGCTACGGGCGGACCGGGGCCCGGGCCGCGAAGCTGGCCGGCGCGCTGCGCAGCCTCGGCGTGGACGGCGACCAGCGCGTCGCCACCCTGATGTGGAACAACGCCCCGCACCTGGAGGCCTATCTCGCCATCCCCTCCATGGGCGCGGTGCTGCACACCCTCAACCTGCGGCTGGACCCCGCCCAGCTCGGCTACATCGCCGACCATGCGGCCGACCACGCGGTCATCGTGGATCCCTCGCTCGTTCCGCTGCTGGCCCAAGTGCTCGGGCACGCCGAGACGATCCGGCACATCCTGGTGACCGGCCCGGCTGAGGAAGTGCCCGGCCACGCCGCGCAGCTCGCGGGCCCCGGCCGCGAGGTGCACTCCTACGAGGAACTGCTGGCCGGGATGCCCGAGTCGTTCGCGTGGGCGGAACCGGACGAGCGGTCGGCGGCCGCCATGTGCTACACCAGCGGCACCACCGGCCTCCCCAAGGGAGTCGTCTACAGCCACCGGTCGGCGTATCTCCACTCGATGGGCGTCTGCATGGGCAACACCCTGGGCGTGTCCGAGCGCGACCGCGTGCTGCCCGTGGTCCCCATGTTCCACGCCAACGCCTGGGGCCTGCCCTACGCGGCGGTCATGTCGGGCGCGGACCTGATCATGCCGGACCGGTTTCTCCAGCCAGAGCCGCTGGTCAAGCTCATCGAGTCCGAACGCCCGACCGTGGCGGGCGCGGTGCCGACGATCTGGAACGGCCTGCTCCAGCACATCCGCGCGCACGGCGGGGACATTTCTTCGCTGCGCCTGGTGGCCTGCGGCGGCTCCGCCGTCCCGCACGCGCTCATGGAGGCGTTCGAGAAGGAACTCGGCGTGCTCATCCTCCAGGCATGGGGAATGACGGAGACCTCACCGATCGGTAGCGTGGCACACCCGCCGGCCGGCACTCCCGCCGACCAGGCGTGGGCCTACCGGGACACCCAGGGCCGCCTGGTGTGCGCCGTGGAGGCACGGCTGGTCGGGGACGGCGGCGCTGTCCTGCCGCACGACGGCAAGGCCGTGGGCGAGGTCGAGGTGCGCGGACCCTGGGTGACCGGCGCCTACTACGGAGATGACGACCCGCAGAAGTTCCACGACGGCTGGCTGCGCACCGGCGACGTCGGGACCATCGACCCGCTCGGTTACGTGACGCTGACCGACCGGGCCAAGGACGTCATCAAGTCCGGCGGCGAATGGATCTCCTCCATGGTGCTGGAGAACGAGCTTATGGCGCACCCGCAGGTCAGCGAGGCCGCGGTCATCGGGATCCCGGACGACAAGTGGGGCGAGCGGCCGCTGGCCTGCGTGGTGCTGATGCCCGAGGCCTCGGTGACGGCCGCGGAGCTGCGCGCCTTCCTGGCCGAACGGGTGCCGCGCTGGCAACTCCCCGACCGGTGGTCGTTCATCGACGAGGTGCCGAAGACCGGCGTGGGCAAGTTCGCCAAGACGAGGATCCGGGACAGCTACGCCCGCGGCGACTACACGGTGGTCGAGGAGCGCTGACCACGCACGGGGCTGGCGTGGGCAGGCGGGTTGAGCGGCCATCGTTTCTCAAAGCGTCCTGGCCAGCACTGGTGCTTTGCGGTGCTGTCGCGGGCACCGGTACGCTGATGCGGACCGCTTGGTCAACGGGAGGCTTCGCCTAGTCCGGTCTATGGCGCCGCACTGCTAATGCGGTTAGGGTTCACGCCCTTCCGGGGTTCAAATCCCCGAGCCTCCGCTCGTGAACTGGGAGTCTGTGCTACGGCGCGGGCTCCCAGATTCGTCTCAGTGATCATCGGGCCTCCTGCTGGCACAGTGCTGGCACGGCGGGGGATGTAGGCGGCGATCGCGGACGCCGCGGCGTCGGCCAACTCCTCCGCCACCTCGGTGTACACGTCCATGGTGAAGCTGACCGTGCTGTGGTGTGAGAAGGGACACGAGTGGGGCCCGGGCCCGGTGCTCGTGTCCTTCACCCGCTGCGATTGCCCGCCCGTGCGGGCCGCCTACGGGGAGAGCGGTGGCCTCGGCCACCTGACGGTGGCCTGCCAGGTGCCCGGGTGCCGGTCGGTGTGGTACACGCCCGCCGCACGAGTCGGGGGGCAGGGCTTAGCTCATGGCAGCCGAGGCGTCGCCGGGCTGTCGGTCGATGTGGTACTGGCTGCGGCACGAGGATTGAGCGAGGGTTACACCTGGGTTACACCCTGGCCGGTCGGTCACTGGCAAGCAGTGCGCGCGCAGTCGCTGCAATTGGCCCGTGGCAGGAACGGCGTATCCACACGCGCGCTACCCGCTGCCGTTGCACTTCGACTTATACACAGCCTCGTCTGAATTTAGCCACGATTGGATTATTGTGGCTGTGCTATAAGGCGCAATGGCACGGCGCGCAGCCTCCATGTCAGCCGCAGCGATGCGGCAGTTGAGATAGCCCTGCCAATACGCATCCTCCGCGTACCCTTGGGCGATGACGTTAGCCACGGTGGATTTGTACGCCAGAGGATGTCCGCGATAAACCTTCGTGGCCTGCATCATGTATTGGTGAGCGATCACATTCGAGCCAAGGCCATAGTAGATAGCTCCCAAGTAACGCATAGCCGTTGCCCGTGAATATGGGACGTATGGCGGTGCGGTGAGCGCATCTTTGTAGTACGGTATTGCCTCAGATGTAGCTCCCGAGTCATCGAGCGCCCTGCCAACCTCGATATACTCCATACTTGCCACCCCAATACCCTTGAGGTCGTGAATTAGTACGGAGCCTTCCTGTCCATAGACCGAGACCCGCTCGACTCCAGCTGCTACTTGCCACGCCGACAACGGAGTGCGGGCCGAATTGGCTGTTGCGAACTGTTGCGCGATCAGGGCCGTGAGCGTTACGAGCTGCGTCTGCTCGGCCTGGGTGTTCTGCTTGTCCGCGATGTGTACCTGATACCCAGAGATGGCCGCAGCTACGATCGCCGTCGCCGCCGAGGCCAGTGCAATCCATGTAGAGACATGCCTCTTCTTCTTCTTCTTGCGCGGATGGCTAGTCGGTTCGTCCGGCGGATGGCTAGTCGGTTGGTCAGCTGTCTGGCTGGTCTGCTGGTTCATGGCCTCTCCCCCCACACACCAGCATGACACTATTTCTCCTCCAAGCAACCTTCTGCTCCTGCCGCTCTGGTTGACAATTTGTTGCTCGGGTTCAACCGTGGCCGCGTCCGTTGTGACGCGCGATGATGGCGGCCACGTCCTCGGCGGTCACGCCGTGGAAGTGCAGGTGCCGTTCCTGCTTCGGCGCACCGATCGCCGGACGCCGCGACTTCTTGAGCGGTTCTGCGGCCTGCCGGGGTAGCACCTGCGCCCAGTGCACCGGGAGGGCCCGCAGCGAGCGGCCGTGGCGTGCCCGGTACGCCAGGAGAGCGGTGCCGCCGGTGAGCGCCAGGCCGATGACGACGGCCACGGAGATGACGACGATGTGCAGCAGCTCGGCCGCGGCGTGCGCGACGGGCCCGGCGATCGCCGCGGCGAGGATGGCGGCGCCGACCACGAGTGCGATCTTCCCGCCGCTGCCGTCGCCGTGAGTGTGTGCCCCGTCAGGGCGCCCCATCGCTGTCCTCCCGCTGGTACCGGGCGGCGGCCTGCCGCCCTTGGCGGATCTTCCGGGCGGCGCGGTGCACGGCGCGGGAACCGAAATGCTGGGCGCGCTTGCGGCCCTTGCACCGGGGGCAGACCGCCCGGTACGGCGGGCCGCGCTTGATGTGCCCGCGGCCGCGGCAGCGGGGGCAGCGGCCGAACGGCCGGGCGTACAGCGACCCGGCCCACACGGCCAGGGCGGCGATGGCGGCGAGGATGTGCCCGGCGGTCACGGCCGGTCATCCGCCCTGGCTGGCGCTGGCGGCCCCGGCGGCGTGCCCGTCCGCGTGACCTTGGGCGTACCCGGCGGCCTCGCCTGCGCCGTACCCGGCGCCGTAGCCGTCCTCATAGCTTTCGCGGTAGGCGCGGCAGGCGTACCGCTGGCAGTCCTTGTCGCGGCAGGCCTGGTGCTTGTGTGGCGCATCGGTCAGCGCTCCCATGGGGTCCTCGCGCCGTCACACGGCCCGCCCCGGCGGTTTGCCGTCACATCGCAGGCCAGCGCGGCAGCAGGTGTGACGGCTGTGACGGCTGGCTGGCACCGGCGCAGGCCAGCGTGTGTGACGCGGGCGGCACGCGCGGCCGGGGTCACTGGGCGCCCGCTACGGACTCCACGTCGGCCCGGCGGCAGCCCTTGGCTATCTCGCCGCCAGCCCTGACGGTGACGCTGGACACGCCGAGGGCGCGGCATTCGGCTGACACGGCGTCGGCGGTGGCGCCTTCCCACCGGGCCGGGAACTGGGAGGACAGCCGCGCGGCGAGGCCGGCCCACTGCAGCCCGGCGTCGCCGCCGAACACGGCCAGCACATCGGCCAGCACGTCCCGCGGGCCCTCATCGGCGCCGTCGAGGGCGTGCCCGGTGAGCGTCCCCGCGGCCTCCCGCAGCGCCCTCGCCCGGATGGCGATCCGCTCGGCGTCGGCCATGTTGAGGTAGAACGCGCGGACCACCTGCGGGCCCGGCCCGGCGCCCACCAGGTACCCGATCCCGGCGTCGATCTCCGGCCAGAACGTCGTCGCCCGGATGCCGTTCTTGCACGCCGAGGTGCCGAGGATCATGTCGTTCTCCACCTGGCCCATCACCTTGAGGCAGAACCGGGTGGACACGTTGCCGCTGACCCCGGTGGGCAGGCTGGCCTTGTCGGGGCATGGTTCACGCCGTCGGGAACCGCGGCGACGTCATCAGCGCTGAGGGTGTGGAAGCGCAGGATCAGTCGCGGCCTCGCATCTAAAGCGTTTCCTTCGGTCAGCGGTGTGCTGTGAGATGATTGCGCGCAAAGACGCCGCGGATGGCCGCGGTGCTTGGCAGCCGCTCGGGGGATTCCGATGGCAGAAAAGGGCGAAGGTCGTTCCATCCGGGCGCTGAAAGAAGCAGCCGGGCTGCTTGCAGTGCTCGCTGCCCAGAAGGTAGCGCGGATCGGCTGGAGGCGGGTCACCGGCAAGGAGCCACCAGCGAGCCCTGACGACCAGCAGATCCCGCTAGGCCAGGCTGTCGCCTGGACGCTGCTACTCGGGGCGGCCGTAACCACAGCGCGCATGATCGCGATCAGGTACGCGGCCTTCCTACTGCCACGCCGCCAGCGAGAGGCGGCGGGCCAGACAAAGAGCCCGGACACTCCCGCTACCTCAGCTTGAGCGCTGGCCAGGATCGCCGTGCAATTAGCCTAGGGCTGTGCCGGTTCCCACGGTCACTCATGGCGAGACAGCAGCGCAGGTCACCAGCATGAGCACGCCGATAGGCCCAATTCCCAAGCTGACAGTGCAAGGTTGCAGTTTGGGTTGCAGTTCACCACCGTGCGGCACCGTCCAGGAAGGACCGGCCAGCGGCGTTGGTCCAGCCTGGACCGATCTGGACAGCCACGATCCAAGCTGCTAATGCGGTTAGGGTTTACGCCCTTCCGGGGTTCAGATCCCCGAGCCTCCGCCCCCTGTGACCTGGGAGTCCGCGCTACGGCGCGGGCTCCCGGTTCTGTCTCAGTGATCATTGGCCCTCGCGCTGGCCCGTTGGTGCCCGTTGGTGGCACGGCCGGAGGTCTTGCCCGTTGCAGGGCACGTGCGCGGCGATCGCTGCGGCGACTGCCCCGGCCAACTCCTCCGCTGCCAGATGGGTGGCGCCGCCTGAGCCGCTCTCGCGGCCAGCGCAGGCTTACCCGAAGGCGACCATTGCGGGCCTGCGCCACCGCGGTGACCTGCGTGTCCGCCAGTGGGTATATACCCCGTGTACGGATCGTGAGCGACGCCGTGGCCAACCCACGGGGGGACTGGGGGGCACCGTGAGCAAGCACCGCAAGGTCCCGCGCGATCAGCGTCGCGAACCTGCGCCCGACCCGGCCGAGATCTTCGCCTGGGCTGCCCAGCTTCACCGGGCCGCAGACCTGGTGGAGGAGTACGCCGCGGGCCGTGACATGACGGTGCGGGAGGTGCTCGCCGAGATGCCACCCGGCCCTGAGCGGGAGGAGCTGATCTCGCTGCTGAGCCTCCCTCCGGTGGCCGCACGCCTGGGCGTGCCGATGGGCGTCGTTGACATTTCCCCCGGCCCGCCGCCGTGCTCACGCCCGGGAAGAGCAATGACTGCACGCAGGGCGGGCCGCGATCCAGCGACGGATCGTACCGACGAGAAGTAAGGACCATCCGATGTGGTCCCGGGGGGCCCGGCCGGGCCGGCCGTGCCCGCGCGTCCGGATGCTGGCCCGGCATTACCGCTGTGCCAGCGCGCCCTGTACCCGTACAAGAAACCCGGCCTGCTCGCTGAGGCTGGTGACCCTCATCCGCTGGAACTTGCTGTCGAGCTTGACGTCGACGTAGAAGTCGCCCGCGTCCTCGTGGAAGTGCAGGAACGCCCGGGATTCTCGCGAGAAGCAGCCGCGCTTGCGCTCCCGCAGCCCGGGAAGCTTGCGTAGTTCTGCCAGCAAGGGCTCCAGGCGATCAAGGTCATCCGGCATCGCGTGCCGCACGTGTCGAGCATGCGTTGCCAACCCAGGACAACGCAAGGAGTTGCGGGCCAGGGCAACGCAAGGAGTTGCTCGTCAGGAAAACGTAAGGAGGGGCGTCGCCAGCACCCAGCCGCCAGGCCCGGGCCGGGAGCATTAACCCGCCCGGAGGGTGCCCGGTGTAGGGGATCGCCGCCACGGCGGCGGCCCGCTCCCGGCCGACATTGATCCACCGCTCGATCAGCGCCTGGTCGGCGCCGGCGGCGATGCACAGTTCGGCGATCTGCTGGTACCGGGCGGCGTCGGGCCTGCCGTCGCCAAAACCGAGTGCCGTGCCCGCGCGCTCGGCCAGCAGGTCCGCCCGTCCCGCCGCGGCCTCGGTCAGCTCGGCGATCGCCCTGGCTTCCTCGTCGGCGGTGAGCCGCCAGCCCTGGGCGTGCCTCGCAGCGGCGCCCGCAATCTGGGCATAGCGGAGTCGATCCGGGTCCGGGCTGTTCATGCCGAAATGATAGAATATGTGTTCGATTCACGACAAGAGCCTGGCAGCGACGCCGCGCTTACGCCGGGGCCGGGGGCACGACCACGACCATGGTGAGGCGCACAGCCTCGGTTCCCTCGTTGGCGTAGGCATGCGGCAGGCTCCCGGGGAAGCGGGCGCACTGGCCGGGGCCCACCTGATGCCGCCCCCCGGCGACGGTCAGCGTCAGGGCGCCTGCCTCGACCCAAGCAAGCTCCTTGGTCGCGGGCGCATGCGGGTCGCCGCCAAACGACTCTCCCGGCAGCACCGTCCAGCGCCACAGCTCCGCGGCCCAGGGCGCCTCGGTCGCCGCGATGATCGTCCCGGTTCCCCCGGCGGCGCCATGCCACAGCGTGCGGGCATCCTCGGGGCCGGTGATCCGCACGCTCGGCTCGGGCGGGACGTCGAGCAGCCGGGTGACCGGCAGGCCAAACGCGTCGCCCACCCGCGCCAGCGTGGCGAGGTTCGGGTTGGAGCGCGCCTGCTCCAGCGAGACCAGGACGCCCTTGCTCACCCCGGACCGGGCGGCGAGCTGGTCGAGGGACCAGCCCCGCTCCGCGCGCAGGGCAGCCAGGGTGCGCGCGAGTGCGGCGCTGAGGTCGTTGTCGGCCACGGGCTCTCCAGCGTAAATGGTTTGCGGTCAGTTTACTGAACCAGATGGAATATTATTCCGACCGTAGCCCGGAGGGAATGGCGGGTCATGGTGATCATGTTCGCGCTCGCCGCGGCCGTCCTGTACGGCAGCGCCGACTTCCTCGGCGGTGCCGCCAGTCGGCGGAGCCGGGCGCTGTCGGTGGCGAGCGTGTCCGTGCCGGTCGGCGCGCTCGTGATGCTGGCCGCCGCGCTGGCCGCCGGTGGCCCGGCGCCCACCGCGGGCCTGGGCTGGGCCCTCGCTGCGGGGGCGTTTGGCGCGATAGGCCTCATGCTGTTCTACGCCGGTCTCGCAGCCGGGCCGATGAGCGTCGTGGCGCCGGTGTCCGCGCTCGTCTCGACCGTGTTGCCGGTAGGCGTGGCGGTGGCGATCGGCGAGCATCTCGGCGGGCTCGTGTACGCGGGCGCGGCCGTGTGCCTGGTCGCGACCGTGCTGGTCAGCCTGGAGCGGGGGACGCCGGACCGCGCCCCCGCGAACGCCGCACGGGGCGGGGTCCTTGGTCGGCGCCCTGCCCTGCGCGGCCTGGTCTACGGCACCGCCTGCGGCGCCATGTTTGGCATCTTCTTCGTGTTCTTGCGCAACGCCGGGTCCTCGGGCGTGTTCTGGCCGGTATGCACGTCCAGGCTGGCCAACAGCGCCGTGGTGATCGCCGTCGCGGTGCTCGCCGGGGCCCGGCCGGTCGGGCGCGAGGCGGGCAGCCGGGTGCTGGCCGCCACGATCGGCTCCGGCGTGCTCGACGCCTCGGCGAACCTCTGTTACGTCCTGGCCACCCGGGCCTGGCCTGTTCGGAGTCGCGGCCGTGCTGACGTCCCTGTACCCCGGCATTACCGTGCTGTTGGCCCGGGTGGTGCTGGGTGAGCGGATGCGGGCGGTCCAGCGGGCCGGCCTGCTGCTCGCCGCCGTCGGCGTCATCCTCGTCACCCTGTAGGCCGCTGCCGCCCGGCCCGGGCAGGCTTGTGCGGCCGGACGCTTGGTAGTCGTCGTCCGGCCGCACAAACCCCGGGGAAGGAAGATCTCTGGCTAGGAGCTCAGTCGCCGCCGTCTTGGTTGGGAAAGAGCAGCTCGCAAACCTCAAGGTACAGCTGTTCGGGGTAGGGGATGAAGTCCACGTTGCTGAGCGCCTGATCCTGGCCTGCTGACTCAAGGATGAAGGTACCGTAACCGAAGATGCGGCCGAGGAAGGACTGGCGGAAAGTCATGTCGGTCACCTTCACCATCGGCATCATCGCGACGTTACGGGCGAACAGCCCTGAGGTCTCGATGAACCGGCGTGAGGTGATCACGAAGTAGTCGACGGCCCAGTTGGCAGCCGCCCACAGGAGCCGGAGGAAGACCAGGCCCCACGCGGCCCAGACGATCCAGGTGAGGGTGGAGCTGTGCCGGAACAAGGTGGTGCTGAGCAATGCGGCGGCGATCAGTCCGAGGACTGCCCAGGCGACCGGTGCCAGCAGGACCGCAGGGTGCTTACGCACAGTGATGACTTCTTGCTCGTGGGGGAGGAGGTACTTGCCGACATCGGACGGCGGGTTAGCCCCCGGGGAAATCAGCCTCATGTGCGCGGCGCTCGTTGGTCGCTACAGAGATTGCAGGAAGGTCGCGATGGAGTTGCCGGCCTGCGTGAGCAGGTTCAGAAGGTTGTGTACGGCATTGCCAGCGGCTTGCGGCTGGGTAAAGAGGTACCAGGCCAGAAAGACGACGACCGCCCAGCCGAGGACCTTCTTCAATTGCATGGTCAGCTCCTACGCGGGTACATCAGTCTGTCAACCAAGCTTAGCTCAGAGTGACTGCTTCACCAATCCTTTGACCTGTACGGACACCGTACCCCGCCACGCGGGGGAACTACCGTCCTACTCGTCGTTAAGGAAGAACGGGACGTCCTGTTCTGAGGTAACACACTGTCACCATAGTGACCATGAACTGTGATGAAAGGCCTGTCTGTCAGGCAATTCTCCCGTGACTGCGGGGCCGCGCCGTAGACCACGATTGCGCCACATGACGGCTGCCGATCTGAGACCATTTCGGTGGCGGCACACCCATGGAGCGACGATGACGGATTCTGAGAGCAGCGATGTCGCCGTCGTCGTGTCCCGGGAAGACGCGACATGGGATGTAGATCTGCTGCCGCCCGCGCTCACCGAGGACTTCGCCGGGCTGATCCAGGTCCTCCGCCAGCAGCCGAGCATCGGTGGAACGATCGGGCTGGCTGCGGTCGGTGATGACTTCTTCGTCGCGATCCGGGTGATCGGCGGCCAGGCCTCGGTGTTCTTGTCCGACCTCACCGCGGCCGTGGACTGGCCACTGGCCCGCCAGGTGCTCGCCCACCTTGACCTGGTCATTCCCGACGACGAAGACCTCGACCAGGTGCTGCCCGCCGGAGACCTGTCGATCTTCGCCGACCTCGGCCTCGATGAGATGGACCTGGGCATGATCGCCGGGGACCTCGACTTGTTCCCCGACGAGGCGCTCGCGATCATCGCGCGCAAGCTCGGCTTCGGCCAGGCCTTGGAGCGCGCGCTCACCCTGGCCCTGGGCCGCGTCCCCTAGGGCGTGTCTTATAGATCTATGCCGTCGCGAGCGGCTGCCGACGGGATGGATCGCAAGGCGGAGGAGGAGCCCATAGCCGAGCTATGGGCGACGACAACGCCGCGAGATGCCCGTCCGGCAGCCGCGCAGCAGGCTGGATGATCTGTAAGGCACGCCCTGGCAGGCCGGCCTGGCACTGGGCCGGTACCCTCGCTGCGTGACCACCGGGTATGGGGCGTCCTTCGAGCCCGCGATGCGCGAGGCGCTCGCGGTAGCGGCCGGGGCGGGCCTGACCGGCCTGGACGTGCCGGTCGGCGCGGTGATCCTCGGCCCGGACGGCAGCACCGTGGCCCGGGCCCACAACCAGCGCGAAGAACAACGCGATCCCACCGCACACGCCGAAATTGTTGCGCTGCGCGCCGCCGCGGCGGCGGTCGGCCGATGGCGGCTCGACGGGCACACGCTGGTTGTCACGCTCGAACCCTGCACCATGTGCGCGGGCGCGCTGGTCGCGGCCCGGATCGCACGCCTGGTGTACGGGGCGGCCGACCCCAAGGCAGGCGCTGCGGGGTCGCTGTGGGACGTGCTGCGCGACCGGCGGCTGCCACACCGGACCGAGGTGCTAGGCGGTGTGCTAGCCGATGAGTGCGGCGACCTGCTACGCAACTTCTTCGCCCAGCGCAGGCACGCCAACGATACTGGGCAAGTCCGGTAGGCTCGTCCGCGGTGGAGTCGCCTAGTGGCCGAGGGCGCACGCCTCGAAAGCGTGTGAAGGCGCAAGTCTTCCGTGGGTTCAAATCCCACCTCCACCGCCACTGACCTGCAAGAATACCGGTTCTTGGCAGCCGCCAGGCGGGTGTCTCGGCACCCCTTGGCTCATTTATTTGTCTCAGTTATGAGTCGCGTGCGGCGCCGCCGCCGGGATTAACCGCGGCTGTTGTGCCTGGTCACGGACGCCTTGGACCGGCGTGACCGGAGAGGCGCACGCCGCTGAGGCGTGCGCACTGCCGTTCACGGCTGGTCGGGGCCGTCCGCGACCGGCCGGATACCTGCCAACTTACGACCGCATGACACTGAGTGATCGAGGAGTCCTGGAGAACGCGCGCCGACCCGCCGTTAGGTATGTGGTGGGTGAGCAGCATTCGGTTAGATGCGACGGCGCATAAGGAGCGTTCTGGCGGGCTCCTACGCTTGTCGGGTCGCTTGGTATGGGCGGGAGTCACCGGGACCCGTGGGGGGGAGACGGGTCCCGGTGACGAGCCTTAAGGCTGGGCGGTGTGCCGGTGTAGCGGACCCCGTAAAGCCTGCCGGCGGACACCGCGGGGGGCGGCGGTCCCGCTGGCCGCGCCCCTTTCGGTAGTCACAATCAGACTATGAATCCTGGGCTGGCACAAGAGGCGGCCCGGAACAGCTGGCGCCGGGGCGGTCAGGCCCGGCCAGCACCGCGGTGGGTAATGTCGCCGTGGAGGCTCAGCGCCGCTGTGGCCGTGGCCCGCCGCTAGGCGGTCCCTGTGCTGTGGGCGTTCGGCGCTGGTGGCCGAGGTGATCGGCTGGAGGATTGCCTTGTGCGGCTGGAGCGGGCCGGCGGGATCGGTTTCTGCCCGGTCGAGAAACGTGAACTTGATCAGCGGGTGCGGCCGGGCGTCGCGGACAGGCTGGACGGGGTGTCCAATCAGTCCGCAGCTGCCTTGCGCCCGGCGGCGGTGGCGGCGTAGATGGTCCGCTGGGCCCGCGGCCGGGCGGGGCTGCGGTGCCACCAGCCCGGCCTGCTCCAGGCGGCTGATCGCGTGGTAGATGACCGGCCGGGGAATGTGCCAGATCCGGCCTACGTCCCGGCCGGGCGCGGTGGGCTGTGCGATGGCGAATCCGCGGGCAGGGTGCTCGCTGATCGGTGCGAGCCCCGTCCACTCGGCCAGTGACAGCGGTGGGCCGCGTTCATAAAGCTTCTTGTTGCCCTAATTGGCCCTTCGGCAGGACTAATTGGCCTCAGCAGGACTGGCGCAGGGACGGCGACGGTGCCGCGGTGGCGGCGAGTGATGGTCATTGCCGGCGGATGTTCATGGGAGTGGCATGTTTGTGCCACGGCTGGCACAAACGGCCTGGCGGGGTGTGTCCGGGTTGGGGTGTGCGGTCGTACCGTTGAATGGGTGTTGCCTGCACGGTGCGGCCCTGCGGTGCGCGATCGGGGCCGCACGCTGAGGGGTGGTACAGGTGATCGTTCTCGATGTCATTTTGGGTCTTGCGGTTTTGGCCCTGCTGATCTACCGGCAGCTGGCCGCCCGCCCGGTCAATGCCTCGGCGCTGCGCCTCATCGCGATCCTGGCGGTCATCGGCCTGATTCAGACCTACCAGTTTCTGAGCAAAGGCCATGATCACCCGCTGACCTTCGCCGCGCTGGGGGGCAGCCTGGTGCTTGCGGCGATCTTCGGCGCGCTGCGGGCTAGCACGGTGCGGGTCTGGGTCGACGACGGCCAGGCCTGGTCGCAGGGCAACTGGGTGACCGCCGTGTTGTGGATTGCCTCGTTGGTCGCCCACCTGGGTTATGACGTCCTGGTCGTGCATGGCCCGGGTGCCCGGGGCTTGGGGACCGCCACCATTGTCCTCTACCTGGCCGTTACCCTCGGCTTTCAGCGGGTCCTGGTGTTCCGGCGGGCGCACCGCCTGCAGCTTGCCAGGCCCGCGGCGCCGGGCGGGCTGGGCGGTCCCGGGTAGGCAGATCAGGCGCGCGGGCGCCTGCACCGCCCGTGGTGAACGGGTCGTTGACTGCTGCTTACCGGCCGGGTGTGCCAGGCCGGCCGCCAGGCGGGGCAGGCCAGTGCTCTGCGGCCCATTGCACGAACGGGACCAGCGCCCAGCAGTACTTGGCCGCGGTGGGGTTCACCCACGCCAGGCCGGCCGACACGGCGACAACCATCACGATCGCCGCCGCCCGCACCCGCAGCGCCGATACGTCCCAGGCGCCGATGTCCGCGCCCAGCAGCCCCAACGCCGCCCCAGCATGAACATCACCCGCGTCCTCGCGCCAGAGCCCCTCATGCTGGCAAGCGACAGTCCACCCGATTGACATCGCAGACCGGCCATGCCAGCTTCTGTTCGCATGGTGCCTGGCGGGTACGACGCCTACTTTGCCGCGCTGGCCACGGCCGCTGCGGCGCTCATCGGCCTGTTGTTTGTGGCTGTGTCGGTCCGCGACGACACGATCTTCGGGCCGCATGCCATGCCGGGCGGCGAAGCGCTGGCCATCACCGCGTTCACCGGCCTGGTGAACTCGTTCGTGGTGTCCTTGCTCGGGCTCATCCCCAAGGTCAACATCGGCGAGCCCGCCGTGATCATGGCCGTGATCAGCATCGTCGCGATCGTCAGGCTCCAGCGCCGGCTGCACACTGGCAGAAACCTGCTTGTGCTGGCCATCACGTTGCTTGTCTACGCGGCCCAGCTCGGATTCGGTGTGCTGCTGCTAGTTGATTCACATGACAGCGATCAGCTGATCAACCTGTCCATCATCGTTTCCGTCACGCTGATTGTGTCGCTGCAGCGCGCGTGGTCGCTGCTTAAGGGGAAGCACCTAACCAGCGCAGGCGGCACCGCGGTGACCGGGGATCACGACCCGCCGCACGGGCCCGGCCCGGGACGCTCTTGGCTGCACCTTTGGCCGCAAAAGCGGCGCGGTGAATCGCCCCGGTCAGTCCGGGGCGGTTCAGAATAGTGCCGCTGTAGCGGCCTGCCGCCCGCCCGGTGAACCCGAAATGGGGCTCGCCGCGCTGCCAACCACACCCCGCCTCATGTGATACCCGCGCGCATTGCCGCCGTTCGGAGCGGCCAGGGCTGTCTCGGCGGTCACCAGGTGAGCCGTGCAGATCCAGGCTGTTCTGTACGCCTACCCCTGGCTTGGGCGTCCACAGGCGTCGACTGCGGACGGGGCTCAGTCAGGTCTGACTGCTGCCCGTCTCGAGCCATCGGTAAAGACAGGTGCTGCGGAGGACCCTTCCGCCGGGCGCTGCAGAACCGGGCGCTACAGAAGGAGCCCCCAGACGTCTGTCCGGTGTCCCGGATAGGGCACCTATGCGGGAATCTTCACCGGGCAGGTCTTACGGGACCGGCAGCCCGCGGTACCGCCGCCCGGCCCTAAATGTGGCTCAGCACATTGATCACATGTCCATCAGGGTCGCGGGCGAAGAAGCGGCGAACGCCCCACGGCTCGAGGGTCAAAGGGTAGACAATCTCCGCGCCCGCCTGGACCGCTGCCGCGTGGCAGGCGTCCACGTCATCCACCTGAACCGAGACATCGGGGATGACAGGGGCGGTGGCGTCGTGGGTCATGAGGCTGATCTGGGCACCCGGCCGTTCGGGATCGGCCAGGGTGACGATCCAGCCGTGGTCCATCACCGGCCGCGGTCCCAGTAGGTCGCCGCAGAAACCCTTGGCCGCCTCCAGCGACGTACTGCTGAGATCAGGGACCACTCGGCGAACACCCATATTGTGATCCTCCCATCCCGCTTCGACGCGGCAGGGGCGGCCGGGCGGATCGTCCCGGAGGCGGATGGGCGTGTGGTCTGTTCGCTGCGGCCCTGGCCTTCCCCGATCACAACACAGACGGCAATCCGGTATGTGCGGGGGATGCAGTCGGGTGGGCTGTCAGATCCAGCCGCGGGAGCGGGCGAGCTGGACCGCTTCGTGGCGGTTGGCGGCGCCGAGCTTGGCGGCTGCGGCGGAGAGGTAGTTGCGGACTGTGCCGGGGGTCAGGGCCGCGCGTTTCGCGATTTCATCGACGGGGGCGCCGCCTGCCGCGAGTTCCAGGACGTCGGCTTCGCGGGGGGTGAGCGGGCTGTCGCCGGCGCTGATGGCGTCGGCGGCGAGTTCGGGGTCGACGTAGCGGCCGCCGCGGTGGACGGTGCGTACCACGTCGGCCAGGACCTGGGCCGAGACGGTCTTGGGCAGGAACCCGCGGACGCCGGCGGCGAGGGCCCTTTTGAGGTGCCCGGGCCGTCCGTAGCTGGTGAGGATGAGGCTGCCGCAGGCGGGCAGCTCGGTGACCAGCTTCTCGGCGACAGCGATCCCGTCCAGGCCGGGCATCTGCAGATCCAGCACGGCCACGTCCGGGCGGTGCCGGCGGGCCATCGCGAGGGCCTCGTCGCCGGAGGCGGCCTGGGCCACGACCTCCAGGTCTTCCTGGATCGCCAGCAGGGAGGCCAGCGCCGTGCGGATGAGGTTCTCGTCGTCGGCGAGGAGCACGCGGATCACGGCGCGGGCGTCTTTGGTGTGACACCGGTGCCGCGCTGGCCCGGGCCAGGCGGCACCGCTGCGGCGCCGCAGGCGGGCAGGCTGGCCTCCAGCCGGAAGTGGCCGTTGCGGGGATGCCCGGTCGTGATGCTGCCGCCAAGGCCGGCCAGCCGCTCGCCGAGCCCGGCCAGCCCGCTGCCGCCAGATCCGGCGTCCGGCGTGTGCACGCGGTCGTTGTCCATGCTGAGCGTCACCGCGCGGGGGGCGCCCGGGGAATCCAGGATGTGAAGCTCGATCGTGCAGGCGGTGGCGTCGCTGTGGCGGATGATGTTGGTGGTGCCCTCGCGGACCACCCAGCCCAGGGCGGCCTGCACGTCAGCAGGAAGGCCCGCCGCGTCGCCGATGACGCGGCAGCTCATCCCCGCGGAACGCAGGACATCCTGCGCGCCGGCCAGCTCGGTGCCGAGGTCGGCGGTGCGGTATCCGCTGACGACCGCGCGCATTTCCCGCAGCGACTCATGGGCCACCTGGCGCACCTGGAGCATCTGCCCGGCGGCGTCCTGGTCACCCCGGCGCGCCAGCTCCGCGGCGAGCTCGCTCTGGACGGCTATCAGGGACAGGTTCCGGCCGAGCACGTCGTGCAGGTCGCGGGCGAAACGCAGCCGCTCCTCGGCGACCGACAGGCGGGCGTGCGCGGTCCGCGACCGGTCAAGTTCCCACATGATCCGCAGCTGCCCCGCCGAGACGCGGCCGATGAGCACAGCGAAGGCGCCGATGAAGAAGGCATAGATCAGAAATGACCCGGCGAGCGCCTGCCCGTGGGCGCCGACGCCGCCGCCGCCGATGCTCGCGGACATGCCGCTGGCCGCGGCCGCGCCCACTAGCACCACGGCGAGCAGCGCGCGCGTCCTCAGCAGCGGCGCGAGCGCCACCGTCAGCGTGCCGCCGAAGAGCATGGCCACGAGCATGCTCACCGGGAACGCGCCCACCGGGGGCCGGGTGAAGGCCGGGAATGCGGCAGCTCCCGCCAGCACGCCAGCCGCGGTCAGCGCGATGGCGGCGGCGACCAGCCATCGCCTCGGCGCTGGTCCCCTCGCCAGGTAGCGGGACACGCTAGCGTGCAGCAGCACGGCGCAGGCGCCCGCCTGCCCCACGGCCAGCAGCAGGAAGACGACCAGGCCGGGCACCCGCACCTGCTGCGCCCGGGCTAGGGTCAGGTCGAACAAGAGCGCCACAGCGAACGGCAGGTACAGGCCGGCCCGGGCCCAGAACTCGTATCGCTCGGGGCCGCTCAGCTCGTTCCACCGACGCCACATCACCGTCATCCCTCCAGCCTGTCACGCTTGCTTAGCGCCGTGGTTCCCAGCGGAACCAGCGTCGCGCAGCCCATGCGCCCGCGATGGTCCATGCCGCGAGCACGAGGACCGGGGCTGCTGCCGCGCCGAAGCTCGCGGCAAGGCCGAGGTGATGACCGCCGGCGGCAGTAGTTCCGGTCAGGCCGAGCCGCAGCAGTTCCACCACCGGCGTCAGCGGCAGCGCCTCCGCGACCCATCGCAGCGGCTCGGGCAGCATCGCCAGCGGGAACAGCAGGCCGCTGAACACCAGCGGCAGCCACAGTGCCGGCATCGTCGTGACCTGCGCCAGCTGCACGGTGCGGGTCACCGCAGCGGTGACCGCGGCCAGCAGCACGAACACCGCAGTCCCCAGGATGAGCGCAACCGGTACGAGCGCGGCGTTGGCGGGCGGGTTGAGGCCGAGCACCGCGACGGCGGCGACCGCGGCCACGGCGATCTGCGCCCAGGCGATCGCGATGGCGGGCGCGGCGGTCCCCGCGAGGATCTCGCCGTCGGTGGCCTCGCCCGTGCGCAGCCGCTTGAGCACGAGCTCCTCGCGGCGTGCCACCATCGCCGTCACCAGGTTGTAGTACACGGCAATCAGCAGCGCGAACGCCGTCAGCCCCGTCAAGAGCATTGCGCCGAAGTCATGGGCCCCGCTGGCGCCAAGACCACCGAAGGACTTCAGCGAGCCGACCAGGGCGGCGGGCAGGATGACGGCGTTCAGCAGCGCGAGGCGATTGCGCCACAGCAGTATCCCCTCCGCCCTGGCCAGGGCCGCGACCCGGTGCGCCGGCTGCCTCGAACTGCTCACTGTCACTGTCCCGGCGCTCATGCCGCCACGTCCTTTGCGTTGTCGTCGTCTGCTGGACTGCCGGCTGAGGCAGCCACCGCGTGGAAGGCCTCCGCCAGCGAGGCCGGCCGGGCGTCCAGGGCGCCCAGCACGAGGTCCCGGGAGTTCGCCCACCCCAGCAGCGCGGTCAGCGTCGGCTGGAGGTCCGCTGTCTGCAGCAGCACGGTGCGCCCGGTGACGCTGGCCCGCGTCCCCGCTATGTCCGGAACTGGCTCGCGGGAGTCCTCGGGTAGCTCGAAGGAAATGCGGGCCGGCTGCGATGCCGCGACCTCCGCGGGGGTGCCCGTGCGCACGATCCGGCCCTGATGCATGATCGCCAGGCGGTCCGCCAGCTCCCCGGCCTCTTCCAGGTAATGGGTTGTCAGCACGACGGTGGTACCCGCGCCCAGCAGCTCGCGGATCAGCAGCCACGTACGGCGGCGGCTCTCCGGGTCCAGCCCGGTGGTGGGCTCATCCAGGAACAAGACCTCCGGGCGGCCCAGGATCGCCATCGCCAGATCGAGGCGGCGCCGCTCACCGCCGGAAAGGGATCTCACCGCCACCCCCGCGCGGTGCCCGAGGCTGACCAGGCCCAGCGCCTCGGCAACCGGCCGGGGCGCACTGAGTGTCCCGGCCCACATCCGGCCGGTCTCCGCCACGGTCAGATCCGGCGGGAACCCGCCCTCCTGCAGCATGATCCCCATCCGGCGCCGGACCAGGGCCCGCTCCCGGCAGGGGTCACAGCCCAGCACCCGGACAGCGCCCTGGGCAGGGGGTGCCAGTCCCTCCAGCACCTCCATCGCCGAGGTCTTCCCGGCCCCGTTGGTGCCCAGCAACGCGAACAGCTCCCCGCGGCGCACCGAGAAGGTCACCCCCCGGACCGCCTCAAAACCCCGGCCGCCCGGGCCGCCGTAGCGCCGCCGCAGATCCCTGACCGTGATAACGCCGTTGTCGTCCATGCCACCCAGCATCCCGCCGGACCAGCGCGCCCGCCGGTGCCCGCCATCACCAGTCCCGGTGACATCCGCCCAGGCCGCCCATGACAAACCACACCGCCCGCCCCGACGCCGGACCAAGCCCCTGTCCCCCGCCGCCCCCCCCCGCATCGCGACCGCGAAAACGCCGGCGCTGCCCGCCGCGGCCAGCAGCGCCAGCACCCGCAGCTCCCGAAACGCCGCGGTCAGCGGGTACGGACGGGCAGGCGGAACCACCGCCGGACGCAGCGACCGCGACCACCGCGACCCCCGCCCGCGCGATCGCGAGGGCTCGCCGCTGCCAGGCCGGCCGCAGGCCGGCAGATCCCGTCAACGAGATCGTGACATCCAAGGCCGCCGCTTCCCGGAGGCCACTGCGCCGACGACGGCGATGGTTATCAGCACCGGGGACCACGTGGCATTCTGGCTAGCGGACGCGAACCACCCCGCCCACACCAGCGCCCCGGTCAGGACAAGAACGTACGCCACCGCGAACAGGCGCACGCTGGGCTTCTCGGTCCGCCAGCGGCGCACCCGGGCAGTACCGGCACGATCATCCTGAGATCCAGCGCGTTGCGGGTTCTTCATGGCAGACTCCGTTCAGTCACGTCCCGGGATGAACCCGGGCTCATAAGTCCAGCATCACGGCGAACCAGGACTCCCGCCCGTGCCCGCCATCACCAGTCCCGGTGACATCCACCCGGCCCGGCCATGACAAACCACACGTCCCGCGCCTAGATCCCATAGCGGGACGGTCGCGTCCCATGATCGCGAAGGGAGAAACCGCGGCGGTGCCGCACGACTCCGCCGGTAGCGGATAGCGCTGAGGCCGCCCCGAACGGGCTGATCTGTGCTTAATAGGGCGACGACGGCCACCCTCGGAGAGATGTAAATATTCGGCAGGGAGGATGTGGGTAGTGGTTCCGGCTCCGGCCCTGCTTCCGCGGTTTTGGCGTGGTATGGGCCTAGTAGAGTGTCGCTGCTTAGTTCTGGTGTGTCCGGCATGGAGGTTGGTGTCGGCAGATCTTCCTTCTCTGCCAGTCAGGACTGTCATGGGTTCGCATAAGAAGCGGCCGGTCACCTTGACCGCGGCCGATCGCGAAGAGCTGGTCAGGGTGACCACGACAGGGGTTCATCCGGCCTCGATGATCAGGCGGGCGCGGGTGCTGCTCGCGCTGGACACCTCGGTGGGCGAGGTCGACCCCAAGGAGGTGATCGCGGCCAGGGTCGGTGTCTCGGGTGAGACGCTGCGGCTGGTCGCCAAGCGGTTCGCCGAGACCGGCGGCGACGTGAGGGCCACGATCGGCCGCAAGCAGCGCGCGCATCCGCCGGTTCCCTCGCCGGTGACTGGGGAGGTCGAGGCCCGGTTGATCGCACTGGCCTGCTCGACCCCGCCAGCCGGCCGCGCCCGGTGGAGCCTGCGGCTGCTGGAGAAGCACGTCGCCCTGGCCGACGACATCCCCGACCTGGACCACTCCACCATCGGCCGGGTCTTAAAAAAACGGAGCTTCGCCCTCATCTGAAGAAGTGCTGGACCATCCCGCCGAAGTCGAACGCCGAGTTCGCCGCCCGGATGGAGGACGTCTTGGCGGTCTACGCCCGTCCGCACGACCCGGTGGCGCCGGTGGTGTGCATGGATGAGAAGCCCTACCAGCTGCTGGCCCATGCCCGCGACCCGATCCCCGCAGCCCCGGGACGCGACCGCCGCGAGGACTCCGAGCATGCGCGCCACGGGACATGCTCGATCTTCTGCTGGGTCGAGCCTCTGGCCGGCTGGCGCCGGGTCGACGCCCAGCCCCAGCGCACCAGGATCGACTGGGCCCACCAGGTCCAGCGGCTGCTCACCATCGACTATCCCAGCGCCGAGCGGGTCGTGCTGGTGATGGACAACCTCAACACCCACGACATCGCCTCGCTGTACGAGGCCTTCGACCCCGAGGTCGCTTTCGCGCTGGCCCAGCGGCTCGAGATCCATCACACTCCCAAGCACGGCTCTTGGCTCAACATCGCAGAGATCGAGCTCTCCGCCCTGACCCGCCAATGCCTCGACCGGCGCATCGAGAACCTCGACGTCCTCAACACGGAACTGGTCGCCTGGCAGAACGCCGTCAACGCCGACCAGCGCCAAGTCCGCTGGCACTTCACCACCGACGACGCCCGCATTCGCCTACGCCATCTATATCCCAAGCGTTAGCAGCGACACCCTACTAGGGTCGGGAGCCTGGGTCCCGGCCTGACCTCCGATTCGGCTGACGCCGCTCGGGCTGTCCTGCGAGACGATCTGTCGGCCGGGCCCCAGGTTTATGGCACCCGCCAGCGGTGTCGGCCTGATCTGCCTGGCCTGGGAAGAGGCCGGGGTTCACAGGGTCCGGCGGCCAGCGGGCGCGTGCCATCCCTTCAACCAGAGAAAAGAGATGGCATTGACCATCGTAGAGACACCCATCACCGGCGGCGTGGACACGCACGCAGACGTGCACGTCGCTGCGGCGCTGGATCCGGTCGGCGGGCTGCTTGGCGTCGCGGAGTTCCCCGTCACCCCGGCCGGCTACGCCCGGCTGCTGAGCTGGCTGAGCGGGTTCGGGACCGTGTGCCTGGCCGGCATCGAGGGCACCGGCAGCTACGGCGCCGGCCTGGCCCGCCACGTCGCGACCGCCGGCATCCGGGTCGTCGAGGTCGACCGCTCCGACCGCCAGGACCGGCGCCGGCAAGGCAAGACCCGACCCTCTCGACGCCGTCAGCGCCGCCCGGGCCGCGCAGTCCGGCCGGGCCCGCGGCGCCCCGAAAGGCCGGGACGGCTCGGTGGAGGCGATCCGCGCGCTGATGGGCCGCCGGGCGCAGCGCCCGCGCCGAGCGGACCCAGACCATCAACCAGGCCAGGTCCCTGATCGTGACCGGGCCCGACGACCTGCGGGCCCGGTTCGCCCGCCACACCGTAGCCGCCCTGGTCGCCGAGACCGCATCGCTGCGGCCCCGCCCCGGCAGCACCGTCGGCTACGCCACCCGGATCGCGCTGCGCGAACTGGGACGGCGCGCGCAGTTCCTCGACGGCCAGCTCGAGCGCCTGGACGAGCTGATCGTCCCGCTCGTCACCGCCCGCGCTCCCGGCCTGCTCGCCCTATACGGCGTCGGCCCCGACACCGCCGCCCTGCTCCTGATCGCCGCCGGAGACCACCCCGCACGGCTGCGGTCCGAGGCGGCCTGGGCGCACCTGTGCGCCGCCGCCCCGATCCCCGCATCCTCAGGCAAGCGCACCCGCCACCGCCACGGCCCCGGCGGCGACCGCCAGGCCAACCACGCCCTGTGGCGGATCGTGATCACCCGGATGAGCTCCCACCCCCCGACCCGCGCCTACGTCGAGCGGCGCACCGCAGAAGGCCTGTCGAAGACAGAGATCATCCGCTGCCTCATTGGAGGACTATCGGTTCCGCGGTCCGGATGGCCGGGCCGTGGTTTCCCGGTCGCGCTGGGGGATGGCCTCGTTGCCGAGCCGTTGTGACGGCCAGTTTTAGTACTGCCACCCCTGGCGCGCCGAGGCCCCCGTGACCGGCGTTTAGGGACATGCCCGACCGAGGGCCGAACAATGAGGAACCGGCTGAGGGCCTCGACACCGTGGAGCCTGCCATCGTCTGCGGTTGGAGGCCAGGAATGAGTGTTGTCGGCTGGGACTGGGCCAGTCAGGCTCACGACGTCACGGTGCTGGATGACGCCGGCGCCGTGCTGGACCGGTGGGCGTTCCCGCATACCGAAGCCGGATGGGTGATGGCCCTGGCCCGGCTGCGCCGCCACGGCGAGCCCGGCGACCTGCCGGTGATCATCGAAAAGACCAGCGGCCTGATCGTGGACCGGCTGCTCGCGGCCGGGCACCCGGTGGCGCCGGTGCACCCGAACTCCTTCCACGCAGCGCGGCCCCGGTGGGGAGCCTCCGGCGCCAAGTCCGATCCCGGTGACAGCTATAAGCTCGCCGATTACCTGCGCACCGACGGGCACCGGCTGCGCCGGCTCGAACCCGCCGACCCCGGGCTGCGGGAGCTGCAGGCCCTGGTCCGGCTGCGCGAGGACCAGATCCGCGCCCGTACCGCCGCCACCGGCCAGCTGTGGGCCATGCTCGGCAACTACGGGCCCGGGCCCCGGGACCTGTTCTGCTCCCTGGCCTCCGCCATCGCGCTGGCGTTCCTGACCGCCTACCCCACCCCGCAGTCGGCGGCCCGGCTCGGCGAAGCCCGGATGGCGGCGTTCTTGCGGCGCAACTCCTACCGCGGCGGCAAGAGCCCCGCCCTGCTGCTGGCCCGGCTGCGCGCCGCGCCCCAGGCCCCGCTGGCCCTGCCCGCCGCCACCCTCACCGCGATGGTCGGCGCGCACGTCCAGCAACTACGCAGCCTGCAGGCCGCCATCACCGGCATCGAGCACCTCATCGCCGCGCGCGTCGCCGCCTACCCCCGCACCCGCCTGCTGGCACCCCTGCCCGGCGCCGGCGCCATCAACCTCGCCCAGCTGCTCGCCGAAGTCGGCCCCATCCTGGACCGGGCCACCACCGCCGAGCAAGCCGCCAGCGAATGCGGCGCCGCCCCGGTCACCCGAGCCTCCGGCAAGACCACCGGCGTCTACTTCCGCTGGGCCGCCAACACCCGCGCCCGCAAGGCCATCACCGCCTTCGCACACAACGCCCGGATGCAATCACCCTGGGCGGCACAGCTCTACGCCGACGCCCGCGCCCGCGGCAAGCGCAACCCCCACGCCACCCGCATCGTCGCCCGCGCCTGGATCCGCGTCATCTGGGCCTGCTGGCACACCGGCACCCCCTACGACCCCGCCACCCACCGCGCCGCCCGGCAACCCCTTACCGGCTGAGGACTTGACTTAAGGGACTCAAGCGTTACGTCGCCCGTCAGGTCTACCCGCACCTGCGCCCTGACGCCGGCTGACGCACCTGCCCCGGGGACGGCCTGACCCAATATTCGGCTGCCGCGAACTTGCTGGCCTGCGAACGATTCGTCGGCCGCCCCCGGCCCCATCTCCAGCCTGCTGGCATGTGACCTCCTAAGAGCTTGCCCTCCGCCGCGAGTGGCCCGCCCCTGTCCTGTCCGCCGCCCAGCAGCCGACCCCAGCCGGCGCAATCCGCATTCACCAAACCCCTAGAGAATCAGGCCATCGAAATGTCATCCAAGCCCTTGACAGCGCATAGGAGCATCGTTCCGCGCGGCTTCGGGCTGCCTGTGGACCAGATGGCGTAGCACGCTCAGTGACGGCTGCGCCTGCGGTGAGGGCCCATCGGCTTCCGGCCACGCGGAACGTGCCCGATCACGGTGCGCTGCCAACTCCGGTAAACCAGTGATCCGTATGCTTGGGGAGCATGATCACCGGGCGGACCTCCTACAGCCGGGCGCTTGGCATGTTTGACCCAGCCGCAATCCTGGCGGCGCTCAGCGACGATGTCACGATCCGGGTCGCCGTCCACGACGAGCGGTTGCGGGGCAAGGACACCGCGAGCTTCTTGTTCGGGGTCTTGACCCAGGAGCTGGCCCCGTTCGAGCTGACCGAGGAGATCGTGGAAGGGAACAAGAGCGTCATCTTGTTCGAAACCGCACTGCACGGTCAGCGGGCGCACGGGCTGAACGTGGTCGGATACCAGCCCGATGGCCTGGTCGGGGAGTTGACGGTCTTCTTCCGCCCGCTGGCGGCGATGCAGCTGGTCGCCGAGGTCATCGGCGGCCATATGGCGCAGCGGTTCGGCCCGCCGCCGGAGGGCCTGCGCTGAGTTCGGGGACGGCTCTTTGGCTCAGTTTGTGGCTCATTCACTGCCGTTCACGACGGTTCACCGGCGACCGCTGACCGGCTGTCTGGGCTGGTCAGGAACGCTGGCGGACTGTGGTGAACGGTGGTGCGCAGTACTCGAAAGCGTGTGAAGGCGCAAGTCTTCCGTGGGTTCAAATCCCACCTCCACCGCCACTGACCAGGCACGATACGTGACCCCGGGTGCCGCGCTCTAGCTGTCCGGGAGGCTTTTGTCTCAGTTTTTGGCCACATTGCAAGGCCCCAATGCAGTCGCCGTGGATGTGAGTCGCGGCTGTTGTGCCTGGTCATAGAGGTCACGGGCCCTCCTGGACGGAAATGCGCACGCCTGGGAATCGTGCGCTTGGAACTCCGCGGAACCGCCAGCGCCGGACCGGACGCGGGGTCTTACAGGCAGTCTCGCGCCACGAGAGGAGTAGTGCCGACCGTCGCTGACGGAGGCAAGAACCCTACGCGCCTCCGGCCTGGACGCCGCGTCTCCTCGCGGCAAAGGCGGGGATGCTGTCGGCCGTCGTCAGTACCGTGACCTGCGTGAGCGATCAGAGCCGGGAGCTGTACCACTTCGAGCTGGAACCTGAGGTCCGCGCCTGGCTGAACAGCCTCAGCGACAGCGACTTCAAGCGGGTCGACGAAGTGTGCGGCCTGCTCGCGGAGAAAGGCACCGGGCTGGGCGGGCCGTGGTCCGATCACCTGGAGGGCCCGGTGTGGGAACTTCGCGTCCGGCTTCACCAGACGGCGGTCCGGGTAACGTATTGGTGCAGGCCCGACGGCACGATCGTGTTGCTGACGGTGTTCCGCAAGACCCGCCAGCATGACCAGCGGCAGATCGACCGGGCAGTCCGGGCGCAGCAGGTCTGCGAGCGTGACCACCGCGGACCCGCCGTGCAGACCTATGGAAGGCAGGCGTGATGACCGGGTCCCACACCCGCTGGGTGCGCCGCGAAGCCGAGTCTGAGGACCCAGAGCGGATCGCGATCCGCGAGGCCCTGGCCTTCGGAAAGGCGGTCTATGACCGGCGGGTCGCCCTAGGCCTCAGCGTCGCTGACCTCGCCGCGCGCGCCGGGATGACTGCGGACGAGATCGAGTGCATCGAGGAAGGCGGCACCGAGCCCACGATTGCGCTGCTCCGCCGCCTGGCGGCCGCCCTCGACGCCGATGTCCGCCTCACCCCTGGCCACGGACCCGGCTCCGTCGGCTTCGAAACCCACGCCGCTTGACCAGCTAACTACCCGGATTCATCGCTGTACGGCAGAGTCGCGTCGTTGGTCGGGCTCTGGCCAGTTACCGTCGGCCAGGGTCTCGGCACACGGTTAGCCCGGCTTGGTGCGGGAGTGGAACACGGCGATGCGTTCCCACATCGCAGCGGGGTTGGAGCACATCGGCCAGCGTGCGCTGTGCGGGATTTCCGCCAGTTCGACGCCGTTGTCGCTTAGGTTCGTCGGCCCTGGCCCGGAGGTGTCACCCCCTGCCGTGTCGGAGCCCCACGGCCGGCAGCGCCTGGTGCACGGCAATTTTGTGTGCGGCCACCGTTGTCTGGCAGCGGCCGGGGGTGCGGGACGAGTGCCCGGCTTGGCTCCTGAGCTCGTTCCAGGCGCGCGTAGCCTGCCGAGTGGACCGCTACCCCTGCGAATCCGGCCGTCAACACTCCCACCCCGGCGATCCACAGGATGTGCCAGAAGCCGGCGACCACGCCAATGAAGGCGCACACTTGCGCGACCACCTGCGCGATGGTGACAAGGGCTGACTTGGTTCGACGGCGGCGGAAGGCTTCCTGTCGGTTGACCAGGATAAGGGCGGCAAGAAGCGGGATGGCCACCGAGAAGGCGGCAATGCAGATCGTGGCCGAGAGGTCGAGCGACGCTGCCGTGAGGAACGGCTGCACCAAGACGACGCCGATCGCGATCAACCCGCTATAGCCCAGACTGGTCTGCCGGACCAATTCTTGTTCTAGCTCTGGGTCTTGTTTTCACGTCGCCGCTCTCTCAGCAGGGATCTCAGGAATTCTGGGCCAACCAGTCCCTCGGCCTCGATCACCGGACCACCAGCCCGCTGCCTGCGCCGACGACGAGAACCTGCATGCTGCGGAATGCCGCCGGGCTGCGCGGATGAGCCAGCTCGTGGTCTCGCTCGACACCGTCGAGAGCATGTTGGCCACGTGCTGGGCAAGCTCGGCGTGCCAACCGCGCGAGAGCAGTCGCCCAGGCCCGGCAGCTCGGTTTGATCCCTCGTGCGGAGAAGATCCGTGCCGTGGTCCACCGAGCCCTGGCGGGCGGGTCGCGGACGAGGAAGAGCCGAGCGCAGTCATTGCTTGCTCATTCGGCTGGCGCTTGCGGGACTTCGGCCAGGTCGTGCTTGGTGACCCGGATCATCAGCGCGGTCACGATCAGGGCAAGCAGCATGATCCCGGCCGACACCTCGAACCCGCGGGAGAACCCGGCCGCCAGCGCGTGATCGAAGATCCTGGCCTGCGCCGCCTTGACCTGCGCCGCGGTGGCATGTAGCGGGTGGCCGACCCGGGCCGCTGCCGCTGCGGCCGCGCTGGCTGCGGCTGCGGAACTCCTGGCCGTGTTGGCGAAGACGGTCCAGGCGACGCTGCCAAGGACCGCCAGGCCGATCGAGCCGCCGATCACCTGGCCGGTGCTGACCAGGCCGGAGGCCAGGCCGGCATCGGAGTCGCCGACCTTGGACAGGGCGATCAGGGTCAGCGGCATGAACATCAGGCCCAGGCCGGCCGCGGTCACCAGCATCGGGCCAAGCGCGCCGCCGGCGTAACTGGCGGTGTCGCGCACCAAGGTGCTGCCCAGCGAAATAAAGCGCGGACCCGCACAGCCCGCCGCCTAGCTCCGACGCAGCAGCCTGAAGCGGAAGGTCGTGGTGCAGCATGGGTGGCGGGCGCAACGGGAGCGCTCGTAGCATCGGCGCTTCGCAGGCCACCGTGCGCCGGGCCGGGCACGTGCCCGCTACATGGCTGGTAGCCGAGAAGGGACACGAGAATGATCGCAAGAATCTGGCGCGGCGCGGTCCGGGCCAAAGATGCCGCCGCCTACGCCAGCTACATCCAGGAAACCGGCGTCGAAGGCTACCGGAAGACGCCGGGGAACCGAGGTGCCTGGGCGCTGTGGACAGCCGAGGGCGATCGGGCCGAGTTCGTCACCGTGAGCTTCTGGGAATCCCGGGAGGCGATCGAGGGCTTCGCCGGCCAGGACATCGAGAAAGCTGTCTTCTACCCGGAGGATGACCGGTTCCTGGTCGAGCGCGACCTCACCGTGCACCACTACGAGGTCGCGGGCACGGAATAGAACGCGGAGATCAGTTACCGCCCTGAAGATCATCTGGGGGCAAGATCATTATCTGGCCGCCCAGGCGCGTGCGATGAGGTGGCGGCGTGTTTGGGGCTGGACCGGCGCGGCGGCAGTCACTCAGGGTCGAGCCGGCGTAGTGAGATCAGGACGAGCCCGAGGCCGCATATCTTGTTCAGCAGCCCGTGCAGGGCGGCTTGATCGGCTACTGGGCCGCAGAGGACCGTCTGGCTGCCGTCGCT
This sequence comes from uncultured Actinomycetes bacterium, assembly GCA_963734725.1. GTDB lineage: Bacteria > Actinomycetota > Actinomycetes > Streptosporangiales > Streptosporangiaceae > DASXKD01. The sequence goes on along the minus strand of CAVTIX010000015.1, from coordinate 97,006 downwards.
GCGGATCTGCAGGCCGTCGAACCAGGCAGTCCAGCTCTGGTTGACGGCCCCTTGCACCCGGATCTCGTAACGCGGGCCTGGTGCCATGCCGTTCACGCTGGTGTGGCACTGGGCGGGCTGGTGATCGGTGCTGGTGTGTCAGCCATCTGGTGTTCGGGCCGGGATTCTGTCATGTGTGCCGTCCTTGCGTGGCGTGTCTGTGGTCTGGACGCTACGGGGGCGCGGCACGCTGGGCGTCACCCGGAAGTGCCAGTGGGGTGGATTATTGGCGCCTGCACTGGGCAGCAATGCGCCGTAGGCCGCCGCGGTCGCCCAGGGCGGCTGGCGGCAAGTCCTTCTAGCAGCGAGGAAAGGATCGCGGGAGGGAGTGTGCAGGCCGGGTAATGGCTGACCTTTCAGCGGTTTCATCGAGGGCAACAGCGTCCGGGCGGGATGTGCTGCTGGCCACCAAGCTGCACGTGCCCGGGCTGGGAGCAGGCCTGGTGCCTCGCGCGCGGCTGACCGAACGGCTCGAGGAGGGTTTGGGTCGCGGGCTGGTGCTGGTCTGTGCGCCGGCCGGGTACGGCAAGACGGTCCTGCTCGCCGGCTGGGCGGCCCAGCGTGCCCGGCCACCGGCCGCGTGGCTGTCGCTGGATGCCGGGGACAACGACCCTGCCCGGTTCTGGCGTCATGCGCTGGCTGCGCTGGATCGGGCACGGCCGGGGGTCGCCGACCGGGTGGGGCCGCTGCTCGGCCCGCCCGCGCCGGCCTCATTCGAGCCGCTGGTGACGGCGCTGATCAACGAGCTAGCCCCCGGGGGCGATGACGCCGATGTGCTGCTGGTCCTCGATGACTACCACGTGATCGGTGCCCAGCAGGTGCACGCTTCGGTTGACTTCTTGCTGGAGCACCGGCCGGGAAACCTCCAGCTGATCGTGGCGAGCCGGTCAGATCCGCCGCTGGCCCTGGCCCGGCTGCGGGCCCGCGGCCAGCTGGCCGAGGTACGCGCCGCGGACCTGCGGTTCACGGCCGGCGAAGCGGCGCCCCTGCTGCGGCAGGTGGCCGGCGTCCCCGAACGTGCCCTGCCCGACGCGGCCGCGGCCGCGCTGACCGCACGGACCGAGGGCTGGGCAGCGGGGCTGCAACTGGCCGCGCTGTCACTGCGCGGGCAGGAGGACGTGACCGGGTTCGTGACGGCGTTCACCGGCAGCCACCGCTACGTGCTGGATTTCCTGGCCGGGGAGGTGCTCGACCACCAGGACGAGGGGTTGCGCTCCTTCCTGCTGGAAACGTCGGTGCTGGAACGGCTGTCCGGGCCGCTGTGTGACGCGGTCACCGGCGGCGAGGGCGGCCAGGCGCTGCTCGAACAGATTGAGGCAGAGGGCCTGTTCCTGGTGCCCCTCGATGAAGTGCGCGGCTGGTGGCGCTACCACCACCTGTTCGCCGACCTGCTCCGCGCCCGCCTCCACGCCGAACAGCCCACCCAGGTCCCCGCGTTGCAACGGGCCGCGGCTACCTGGCACGAGCAACAAGGGCTGGCCGAGGACGCAATCCGGCACGCCCTGGCCGCTGGGGACACGGCCTGGGCCGCCCGGCTGATCGAGCAGCACTTCGATGCGGTCTACAACTTGCGCGGCGAAGGGGCGACGATCTACCGGTGGATTTCAGCACTCCCCGCTGATCTTGTCCGGTCCCGGCCCCGGCTGCTGCTGGCACAGGCGTTCCTGGCCGCCACCAGCGGCCGGATCGACGCGGTAGGGCCCGCGCTTGATGCCGCCGAGCGGGCATCCCCCACCAGCGAGCCGTTTGAGCCCACCGCCGCCCGGGCAGCCAGCATGCTGGTTAATCCCGCCGCGCTCATTGCGCTCCTTCGAAGCTATCTCGCCCAGATCGGCGGTGATGCCGATGGCACGGCGGCGTTCGCCGCGCAGGCCTTGGCTGAGATCGACGAGGGTGAGTGGCTGCTGAGATCCACCGCCCAGGGATTCGTGGCCGCGGCTGAGTGGCTCCGCGGACGGCTCGTGGAGGCCGAGCGAGCCTTCGAATCCAGCATCGCGGGGTGGCGAGCCATGGGCCAGCCCACGTTGACCGCATGGGGGATCTACCAGCTCGGCCAGGTCCAGCGTGCCCAGGGACGGCTGGACGCGGCGGTCCAGACATACCAGCAGGCACTGGAGATCGGTGCACCGTCTGCCCGGCCACCCGCGCCGCCCGCGGGCCCTGCGTACGTGGGAATGGGGGAGATGGCCTACCAGCGGAACGACATCGACGCGGCGGTTCGGCATCTCAGCGAGGGCATAACCCTATGCCGCCAGCTTGCATTGACCGCGCCGCTGGCTGCAGGCCTGGTGACGCTGGCGCGGATCCCGGCAGGCTCGCGGTGATCCGGCTGGAGCACTGGACGCGATCGGTGAGGCGGAGCTGGTCGGCCCGGGCCAAGCCGGGCTGCTTAATCCCGTCCCGGCGCAGCGGGCGCGGCTGCTGCTGGCCCAGGGTGACCTGGTCGGAGCCGCCCGGTGGACGACCGAGGCCGGTCTCAGCTCGGATGACGAGCCCGTCTACCCGCGGGAACCTGGGCACCTGGTGCTGGCCCGGGTCTTCCTCGCCAGGGGGGAGGCCGGGCGGGCGCTGGCGCTGCTGGACCGGCTGCACGCGGCGGCGGCCGCCCGGGACCGGGCCGGCAGCTTGATCGAGATCGGCGCGCTGCGGGCGCTGGCACTGGCCGCCAGGGGCGAGGAGCAGGCAGCGGTGGACGCCCTGGCCGAGACACTCCTTCTCGCCTGCCCGCAGGGTTATGTCCGCGTCTTCGCCGACGAAGGGCCGCCTATGGCCGCGCTGCTGGGCCGGCTGATCGCGGCCCAGCGCACCGGCCAGGCCGCCGCCAGCGTCTCGCTGGACTGCCTGGCCCGGCTGCAACGTGCCTTCGACGTAGCGCCCTCTACGCCCGATCGTCGGCCTCGCGCGGCTGCGGTGCAGGGCATCGTCGAGCCGCTGACCAGCCGCGAGCTGGAGGTGCTGGGCATGCTGGCGGCCGGGATGCCGAACCAGGGCATCGCCCGCGAGCTGGTGGTCAGCCTCGACACCGTCAAAAAGCACGTCAGCCACATCCTGGGCAAGCTCGGCGCGGCCAGCCGCACCGAGGCCGTCGCCCGGGCGCGCCAGCTAGACCTCATCTCCTAGCGGCATCCCTTAGCGCATCTCCGCAGTCTCTGGCACCCCCGAAGCGGCACCGCTGGGCCAGGGCGGCTGAGGAAGCTTCCACCTCAAGTACACCTTCGAGTGACGACCCGGCCCGGAGGCCGCTCCTAGCGTGCCGGTGAAAGACATGCCCACCTGGCGAGATCCTCGGCGCGGCCACCTGGTTCCGCCAGCCGCGCCCGGCAGGTGCGCACGACTTGGAAGGAGCGCAGTCTGATGATTACGACAGATCATGAGCGATCGGCCACGGCACATCATGAGCGATCGGTCATCGGGGCGATGTATGCGGGCCTAGGGCTCACCGTCGCCGCGATGATCGTCGCCTACGTTGACCATGCCACCGGCAACGTGCTGGCCGGCCACATCCAGGCCGGCTATCCCGCCTACACTCCGGCGCGCATCGGCACGGCCGTCACCATCTGGCTGGTCTACCTGTCCGTCGTCGGAGCGGCCGGCATCATCTGCTGGTCCTGGGCGATATGGGCCGTCAAGGCGGGCAAGCGGTGGGCCCGCGGGGCCGCGACCGCGATATTCGTGCTTGGCACCAGCATCGCCCTGCTCGATCTGCTCATCAAGGACACCTCCGGAGACACCGGCCTGCCGCCGCTGCTGGGCTGGGCAGGGATGGTTCCGTGCCTGGCCGGGCTCCTGGCGGTCACGCTGTTGTGGCGGAGATCGTGACCACCGGGACAGCTGCCGTCAGCCCCGCCGATGCCGAGGTGCCGGTGTCTCCCACCACCGGCCCGCGCCGAGGCAGCCGCCGCGCACGCCCTCGCCACAGCAAACAACCCCACACCGCAGGCGTGATCCTCTCAGCGCTGTTTCCGCGCGCCGCGCAGCCAGCCACCGCACCCAAGCCCCCGCCCCATGACCGGTCACCAGCAAGGAGTGACGAACATGACCACTGATCAGCCTGACCCGGCCGGGCAGGCCGGCCAGGCCGCCCCTGCACGAAACGGTAACGGGGTCAACGGCAAACAGATGGCGATGGGCACCCGTCTCGACTACCTCGGCAGCCCGCTGGCGCTGAAGTTGGTCAGGCACATCAATTCGGCATGGGCCGTTCTACACAGTTCGGCACTGCCGGCCGCGACGCAGGAGCTGGTGAAGATCCGGGCCAGCCAGATCAACGGCTGCGGCTTCTGCACCGACATGCACATCAAGGACGCGTTGCACGCGGGGGAAAGCCAGCATCGGCTGAACCTGGTCGCGGTGTGGCGTGAGGCGAGGGTCTTCACCGAGGCCGAGCGGGCCGCGCTGGAACTCGCCGAGCAGGGCACCCGCATCGCCGACGCCGCCGGCGGCGTGACCGATGACGCTTGGGCGAACGCAGCCGGGCACTACAACGATGACCAGCTCATCGCGCTGGTGGCGGTCATCGCCCTCATCAACGCCTACAACCGCATGTTCGTCATCATGCGGCAGCCCGCCGGGGGCTAATGACCCAGCCAGATCGGATAACCATCAGCCCGCATCGGCCGGCCGCCCAGTCGGCGGCCTGGCCGGTGACGGGCGCCACAGGGAGCAGGCCAAGAGGGAGGCCCAGCCAATGCCGCATGTGTGCTCGCGCCGTGACCCGGTCACGATCCGGGCTGCCGGAGGCCCCACCGTCATCGTCGACATCGGCGGCCTCCGCCTTGTCACGGACCCGACGTTCGACCCGCCCGGCACCTACCTCAGCGGCTCGGGCAGCATGCTGACGAAGACCGCGTCCCCAGCCCTGACACCCGGCCAGATCGGCAGCGTCGATGCCGTCCTGCTCTCTCACGACCAGCACGTTCGACAACCTCGACGCCTCCGGACGGCAGTTCCTCCGCACCACACCGCTGGTGCTGACCACCGCCTCGGCGGCCGCCCGGCTCGGTGCCCCGAGCCGGGCCCTGGCACCCTTCGCGCACATCGACCTGGTCGGCCCCACCGGGAAGACGGTGCGGATCACCGCGGTGCCGGCCCAGCACGGGCCCGACGGAGCCGAGCACCTGACGGGCGAGGTCACCGGCTTCGTCCTGACCGGAGACCAGGTCCCGGCGACCTACATCAGCGGCGACAACGCCTCCCTTGACGTCGTGCGCACCATCGCCGCCACGATCGAGCCCGTGGAGATCGCCATCTTGTTCGCGGGAGCGGCGTCCACGCCGACCGTGCCGGGGGCGTATATGACCCTGACCAGCTCCCATGCCGCCCAAGCCGCCCAGATCCTTGGCGCCGCCCAGGTACTGCCCGTGCATTGCAACAGCTGGAAGCACCTGACCGAAGGAGCCCGCGAACTCGAAGAAGCCTTCACACAAGCAGGCATCGCCGACAAGCTGACCCTCTTGGAACCCGGGCAGGGGCTAATCCTCCGGCAGCCATCGCACGGCTTTCTTGTCCTTGCCACGCCAGCTTCCGATAGCGGACAGAAGCGAAACTGATCATGGCGCACACGAAGAATCCGCGCGTTGATGTGAGCGATCCCTCAGTGCGGGGCCGGGCCGGGCCTGTCGTCACCGCGATCGGGATACTGATGGCGCTGTGGTGCCTAGGATTCGTGGCGGTCAACATCGTGTTCGAGATCACCGGCCACTTCGCCGAGGGAGCCTACGCGCACTACGCGTCAGGAATCAGCTTGGCGGACTGGCTCGCCGCCGGGCTGAAGGCGCTGGGGGCGGTGGTCGCCTTGCTGTCGGTCGCCCCGCGGCCGAGGCTGGTCAGCCCCGCCGTTGTCACCGTGCTGGTCTGGGCGGCATTCGCCACGCTCGGGGTGTATGTCTTGGGCAGCGTGGCCGAGGCGGCCGGCATGGTCCTGGGACTGATCGGCGGCGCCGACAAGATCGACGCCCGCAGCGTGGCGTACGTGCTGTTTTTCCTGGTGGCCGCGATCGGCTATGGCGTCCTGGCCACCTCCTACTCCCAGCGGCACCCGCACGGCAAACGCCTTGTCATCCTCGGTGTGCTTGGCGCGCCGGTGGTGCTCGGCTCGCTTCTGCTGGCCATTCCCGCAGTGCTGGCAGCCGTCGGACTGCTGCCAGGTCCCTGACGACGGTAACGGCCGTCGGGTCATGCCATGCCAGCCCTCCCGGTAACCACGGCTCACTACCTCAACATCGGCCGACTCGCGGACCAACGCTGTGGCTCAGTTTGTGTCTCGTTCACCCCTGTCCGGGACTGTTCACCGGCGGCCGCGGGCCGCGCCCTTGCGCTGGTCACGTACGGTCGCGGCCGGTGGTGAACGATGGTGCGCAGTACTCGAAAGCGTGTGAAGGCGCAAGTCTTCCGTGGGTTCAAATCCCACCTCCACCGCCACTGACCTGGGATGATGTGAGCGCGCTTGCTCGAGCATGCAGCCGTAGTCCCGGCGTTTGTCTCCGTTTTTGGCCACCTTGCGAGCCCCAACGTAGCCGTCGTAAATGTAAGCGGTGGCTGTTGCGCCTGGTCACAGAGGTCACGAGCCCTCCTGCACGGAGGTGCGCACGCCCGGGAATCGTGCGCATGGAACTCCACGGAACCGCCGAGCGCCGGAATGGGACGCTGGGCGACGATGATCCCGCCGTTGAGGCCCTTCACGGGTCGTGGCAGATCTGTGCCCGAACGAGCAGCAGTCGCGGTCTGCGGTCAGCTGAGGCCGGACCACGGGTAGCTGGCGCCGATCGCGATCACCAGCACGCCGACCAGGCGGCGGATCAACAGGTCGGAAAGCCGGTGCTGGATCCGGGCGCCGGTGTAGCCGCCAGCGAGGCCCCCGATGCCCAGCGCGATGCCGGTCGGCCAGTCCGGAGCAGCCGAGCCGTGTTGGTGGATCGACAGGATGGTGAAGGTGATCACGCCCGCGACCGAGGTCACGAACGTGGAGGCCAGCGCGGCCGGGGCGACCTCAGCGGGGCACCGCCCGGAGCCGATCAGGATGGGTGCCAGGATGGACCCGCCGCCGATCCCGTAGATCCCGCCGACACAGCCCACCACGGCGGCCAGGGAGACCAGTACCGGAATCGGAAGCGCCCGGGAGGCTATGGCTGGTTACCGCCCCGGGCGGGCGGCCCCGGAAAGCAGACAGCGAGATGTCCATGAGACCGGGGTCGCGTGAAGGACAAAGGCGGCTGGCCGGCCGGCTGCAGATACGCGTACACATTGGCGGCGCCCAGCCGATGCGCGCCCCAGTTCCGGGCGTAGCGCCAGGGCGGCGCCGTTCCCTGCACCCAGGGCGGCGCCGTTCCCTGCACCAGGACGACCAGGCGCCCGGTCCCGGTCCCTGCGGTAGGCCGCGCCACGGGGCACAGGTACGTGCAACCGGTGTAGAAGCCCGCCGCCTCGGATATCGGCGCGAAATGGGGCCGGTACACGCTGGTGACCACGCACGGCGAGTGGACCCCCAGCTTCCGGAGCGAATTCACGATTCTGACTTCTGCCTGAGAGCCGGTCCGCATCGCTGCCGAATGCTGCATCAGCAGCGGATGCTGGGTGCCTAGCTCGACGGCGATGAAGGCGGCGGCGACGACTACGACGGTCAGGCGGGCGGGGTTGCGCCAGCGCGTGATCAGCCAGTCCATCCCCTGTGCGGCAGGGATGGACAGCAATGCCCAGATGGGCACCAGATACCGGTAGTTGTCCCGGACCGGGAACGTGTACAGCGCGTAGATACCGAGCGCGGACGCGGCGGGCAGCAGCGCTACTGCCCACCCCTCGGTGGTGGCGGCAACCCATATCCCGAGGACGGCAAGGAGCGCAAAGCCGAGCCACCACAGCAGCAGTTGCGGGTGCGGCCAGCCGTGGACACTGGGGTAGCCGGGCACCGAGCTGGTGCGGCCGCCATCGATGATCCGCAGGCTGTTGACCGGGCTGAATCGCGTGCCACCGACGTACCGGCTGGTCAAATGGACCCGGGCGATCGGCCCGCCGAAGTACAGGTACCCCTCCGCTACCCAATCGCCTGCCCCGGCCGCGAGGCCGGCCAGCATGGCGATGAGCGCGGCCAGCCCGCGCCGCCTCCCGGGCCGCCGTGCCGCGACCACCAGCGCGGCGACTAGGAGCGGCGCGAAGAGGAAGAACGCGTCCTGCGGGCGCATCAGCGAGGTGACGGCGGCCGCCAGCGCCAGCAGCGCAAGCACCGGCCAGCGCGGCGCTGGCGAGCGCAAGCAGCGCAGGCACAGGCCGACGCCGGCCAGCCCGCCGAGCGCGATCCAGTAGTTGGGATACAGCTGCACCGCGAGCGACTCGGAGATCCACAGCCCGCCGAACATGACGCATGCCAGCGTCAGAACCCGGGTCCGTACCACGCCGCGCCAGGCCAGCAGGGCCACAAACAGCCCGGTTCCGGCCAGCAGCGCCAGGTACCCCCGCAAGATCGTGGCCGAGCTGGTCAGCAAGGTGACCGGCGCTACCAGCAGCGACACCCCGCGAGCGTGCTGCGGGTTCCACTGCAGCAACGGAACGTGATTGGCGATCTGGCTGGCGTACACAACCTCATCGCCGCTAAGCCTCGCCGACAGCGGGTTGAACGCCAGCACCGCGACCGTAAACGCGGCCGCTGCCGCGACCAGCCAGCCGACACCATCAGCGTCCCACCATCCCCGGGCCTGCCGCCGCAGGTGCTCCCAGCGCCGGGACTCCCGGCTCTCGGCACGCTGAGGCGCGGTTGTCATCCGCGGGCCGCCCGGCGTTCCCGCCAGGTCTGCCCGATCACCGGGCATAGCGGAGCCCGGGAAAGGCGTTGCCGCCCTCTCGCCTTCCCCGGAGATCCGGCGCCACATCGTGGTCGGCGCTGCCGCATTGGCTATTCGCGTCCTTGCTTTCGGCTTCAACACGGTCACGGCTTGCCCGCTAGCGGCAGCACCGCGAACGCGGTCACATGAGCAGCATGCCAAGCCGGAACCCGAGGCATGACTACATGCATAGAGTCCGAGTAAGAAGGCACGATAATAGGCGGCGCCTCACGCAGCATAAGCGGGTCCGGCGGGGTTCACTTTGGATGACTTCGCCATCGACGAGGACGGGGCACCTCACGTGCCCGGCCGACGTCACCCGGCCGATGAGCAAGAAGACCCGCACGGTCAGCTTCGGCGCGGGCCTGCACCGGCTGCTCGCTCCGCGAGCGGTGCGCCACCGCCAAAGACGGCCGATCGAGGAGCGTCCACCCGCACCAGGGCCTGCTGCGCGCCGCCCGCGCCCAGCCGGTGTCACGACCAGCCCGGCCACCATGACACCACCGGCCGGCCAGACACACCCGCCAGCGAGCAGCCACCCCAAAGAACACGGCCAGAATGCGAGACAAGTCCGGGCTCTCATGCGCAGCGGCGCCGGGTGTTGGGCTTCCCCTCGTAGCGTGGACACTTCCAGGGGAACCCCGAGTGCGCACTAGATCGGCCCGTTGGAGGTGGGCATGAGGGCCAGGGCTGGGATGGTCCTTGGCTCAGTTTGTGTCTCATTCACCCCCGTCCGGGACCGTTCACCGGCGACCGCGGCCTACCTGTCCGCCCAGGTCACGAACACTGGCGGACGGTGGTGAACAGCGGTGCGCAGTACTCGAAATCGTGTGAAGGCGCAAGTCTTCCGTGGGTTCAAATCCCACCTCCACCGCCACTGACCTGCAAGAACACCGGTATTGGCCGCCGCCAGGTGGGCGCCCCATGCGCCGCTGGGCTCATTTAATGGGCTCAGTTATGAGCCGCATGCGGTCCCATCACCTGGATCAGCCGTAGGCGTTATGCCTGGTCACGGACGCCGCGGACGACCCTGAACAGAAGCACGCACGCCGCCAAAGCGTGCGTCCTACCGTTCAGGGCTGGCCGAGAACGTGCGCGACCGACGGGATACCCAGCGACGTTAGAGCGGCAGGCCACCAGCCGCGCGGAATCGGCAGGGAGGAGCGACAGTCAGGATCGCGGCGGTGACCTTGCGTAATCACCCGGGTCGGCTTACCGGTAGGTAAAGCCTCGTCGCTGGGCCACGGCGGGCCCAGCCTTTCCTCAGCCCGACCCGGGGAGGGCGGGTGTGTTTGCGGCGTTACGGGAACGTTGCACCCGGGTTTGGGTGGCACGGGAGTGAAGATGTGCGCGCGAGCCGCCTCACGGCGGCAGGTAGGCGTGCAGGGTGTCAAGGTAGGTTCCCTCGCCCGAACGGGTCCGCCAGGCGGTCAGCCGGCTCCACGGCAGTCCCCTCGCCCCATTCGTTGAACGTGGTCACAAGCTGGAGCGGCTCACCGGATGCGGCCATGGCCCGCACATCCGACGCCCACCGGGCCCGGTCGCGGGCCAGCCTGGGCGCAGACTCGTTGTACTTCCAGAACCCGGGACTGATCGCGTAGGAATGCCCAGCCTGCTTATCGGCAGCCCGCGCGGGCGCGTACTGATGCCACTGGTTCGGCTGGTTGGCGCACGAACTGTACCCGGGGAACACCTTGAGCACCACGTAGAACCGGTGCGCCCCGGCGGCGTTGGCCTGCAACCAGCGGCGGGCCATGCCGCACCCGTCGCCCGCGTCGGCGTACACAAACACCGCCGGCTTGCCGCCGAGCCACAACCAGGCTGGGCTGGTCGCGTAATGCCCATACAGGTAGGCCAGGTCGGATTCGATCCGGCTAACCGCCGGGTCGCCGTAACCTTCCCGTTCGTAGTAGACGGTCCACTTAAACCCGGTCCCGCGGGCTGCGTTCAACAGCAGCGGGACCCGCTGGTCGGTTTTGCTGCCCTGCCCCCACCAGGAGGCGATACCGGCGTGCAGGTGCGCGTAACGCATCAGCGCCACCTGCCGCGCGATCACACTGGACGTGTGGTAGTAGCCGAGGACGGGCCGGTACCGGGTGGCCGGGTAGATGCCGTTCTGTGTCCACGTCTCGGGATACCAGCCGTAATAGAACGCCGCCCGCAACGGCAGCGACAGTGACCGGCTGGCATGGCCGCCGGCGATGGCAGGGGTTGCCGGCATGGCAGCAACCGCCGCCGCGAACAAGGCAATGAGCAGTCTGCGCATGGTGTCAGGTCCCAGTCTCCCTCGCCTGGAGTGCGGCGACGAGGCTGACCACCCGCCAGTGATCCCGCAGCCACTCGGCCAGCGTTTCAGCACGTGCATGACGGTAGGCGCACCAGCGGTTAAACGCCGGCCGTTTCCGCAATCCCGTCCAGCGGTGACGCGTCCTGTACACCGGGTCGGCCGTCTTCGCTCCTGAGGCGCGCTACCCCGGCGATGTGTGCAGGTGCGGGCATTCCCGGTCCTCGGTCAGCACCGGCGGCGGCCACCGGCCGGTGAGCAACTCCTCGTGGTATGCGTTCACGGCAGCAGGGCCGCAGTTGTCGCAGAACACTTACGATCCCTAATCACGGACGGCGGCAGCCACCGATGGCAGCAGGAGCACCCCTCGGGTGGCCGGTAGGTCACAGGTCACCTCTTGCTTGACTGGCAGCCTGACCGGTCGCGGCTCAATGGTGCGTGACCACAAGGGCGACCCAGCCTGATGCACTGTCAAGGGCGCAAAGCAGGAGGCAGGCACCTAGAAGCTTGGCCTTGGCGGCTTCGACGTCGCAGATGCGGGCTTCGTGATCGGTGACCTTCCCGGTGATTGCCGCGAGCTGCACTCGCATCTCGGCCACCAGAGCCTCTTCGCTGGCCCTCCGGCACGGGTGATCGCGCCGTCGTCGGAAGTAGAGATGCGTGACCATGCACGTCGTGCGGGCATAGGCTGACCTGGTTCCTATTCGGGAACCCGAATCCGCGATCCAGCCGCATCGCCACCGAAAATCAACGTCACTTACCGTGATCAATCCTGTCTCTGGCTCAGCGCGTGTAACCGCCGTTAGGAGCGGCAACCCGATCGCCAGCGCGGCGGTCTGTGCTGGGCCCGAACGGGATGATCTGTGTGCGGTCACGCGCGCGGCACGGGTAGCCAATGCCCGGTTCTGGCCGGTTACGGACGGGCTCCTGCTGCGCGCGGGATCCGAACCCGGGCAGCGCACCGGGAGGATGTGTTCACGGCTGAGGCCGGCAGGCAAAACGACTTGCTATGCTGCCCGGTGGCCTGGCCCGCCGGGCGTGCCTGCTGGTGCAACAGCGTGATGCTGGCGGGCCTTTACCGCTCGGGGGCGGGGGTCAGGCTGTCTTGCCTGGCGTGCTGGTCGCGGAGGGTGTGCTGGACGCGGCCGGCGGCGGGGGATCCGATGCGCTGGTAGATCGCCAGGGCCTGCCGCAGGCAGGCGGTGCCTTCGCTGGCGTGGCCGTCCTGGAGGTGGCTGCGGCCGATTCCTTCCAGGGCACGTGCTTCGTCCGGGGGAGTGCCGAGGTCGCGGGCGATAGCCAGGGCCTGGGCGTGCTGGTCGCGGGCCTGCCTGCTGGCCCCGGTCCGCGACGATAGCTCGCCGAGGCCGTTCAGCGTTTCGGCCTGGCAGGCCCGGTTGCCCACCTCGCGGCAGAGCCTGCTGGTGGCTGGCGGCGGCGGCGGGGTAGTCCCCGGTCAGCTGCTGCACCAGGCCGAGCTCGTTGAGGGCGCGCGGCCTGGCTGCGGAGGTCGCGGAGGTCGCGGAACAGGCTGAGGGCCTGCCGGCTGCTGGCGGCGGCGGCCGGGTAGTCGCCGGTCAGCCGCTGCACCGCGGCGAGCTCGGTCAGAACCCAGGCCTGGAAGAAGGGATCGCCGGGGTCGCGGCTCAGCGCCAGCGCCTGGCGCAGCGCCACGGCCGCGGCCGGGTAGTCCCCGGCCAGCCGCTGCGCGGCACCCAGGCCCAGGAGGGCGTGGCCCTCCTCGGGCCGGTGGCCGAGGTCGCGGTACAGCTCCAGCGCCTGCCGGTGGCAGGCGGCGGCCGCCGGGTAGTCCCCGGTATAGCGGTGCACGTCGCCCAGGCGGTAGAGGGCATCGGCTTCCCCGCGCCGGTAGCCGAGGTCGCGGCTCAGCTCCAGCGCCTGGCGCAGCGCGGCGGCGGCCGGGTCGTCCTCGGCCATGAGGTACCTGATGCTCAGCAGCAGCAGAGCGCGGACTTGGCCGGGCCGGTCGCCGGCCTGGCGGGCGGCGGCCAGCGCGGCCTGGTGCAGCACCAGGCCCTGATCCCAGTGGCCCCGGGCGTTCAGGACGCCGGCCATCGCGGCCGGGATCAAAACAGCGTGCGACGGCCGTCCGGTAGCGGCGGCATACCCAGCGGCCGCGTGCAGGTTGGCGCGCTCGGCCTCCAGCCAGGCGGCCGCCTGCCGTGGCGTGGACACCGGCGGCGCGCTGGCGGGCGGGCGGCCGGGCGGCGGTGGGCCTTCGACGGTGAACCATCTCGGGAAGTACTGGCCGGCGGCCAGCGCGGTCTGCAGGTAGTAATCCAGCAGACGGCTCGTGGCGTCGCGGGCGGCGGGATCGTCGGCGGCGGCCAGGGTCCGGGCGTGCTCGCGGAGCAGGTCATGCAGCCGGTACCGGCCACGGGCGTGCTCGGTGATCAGGTGCTGGCCATACAGCGCCTCCAGGCCGCGGCGGGCGGCGGCCAGGCTGGTGCCCGCCAGTGCCGCCGCGGCGTAGGCGTCGATGTCCGGGCCGGGGTGCAGGCCCAGGCGGCGGAACAGCCGCCGCTGCCCGGCGGTCAAGTCCCGGTAGGACAGATCAAACGCGGCGGCCACCGACAGGTTCTCGGCCGCCATCAGCTCCAGCCGCTGTTTCGCCGCGGCCAGCTCGGCGGCCAGGCCCGCGGCAGTCCACGCCGGGTGATGAGCCAGCTGCCGGCCCAGCATCCCGACCGCCAGCGGCAGGTACCCGCACAGCCGGGTGATCTCCCCCACCCCGGCATCCCCGGGGACCAGGTCCGGGCGGCCAGCGAGGCGGGCCAGCAGCACGGCGGCCTCATCCGGGGGCAGGGTGTCCAGGCTGAGCACCGCAGCGTCCTCCAGCGCCGCCAGCCGCCGCCGGCTGGTGACCAGCACCAGGCACCCGGCCGTGCCGGGCAGCAGCGGGCCCACCTGCTCATGCCCAGCCGCGTCATCGAGCACCAAAAGGATCTTCTTGCCCGCCAGGAAGTCCCGCGGTGGTCCTTCCTCCGTGCGTTCGCAGGTTCCGGTGTGCCGTGGCGGCCCGGCGGAGCCTCAGTGCCTTGCCTGGTCCGTCAGCCTGAGGAACGCGGGCCGACGCGTGATCGAGGCGAGCGCCCGGTGTCAGGGATGGGCTCAGAACTCGAAGCACTCCATGAGGTTGCCAACGGCGGCGAGCCCGTCCCGTGGCGGGGCGGGCGGGCCGGTGGGCTGGCCGTTGGCGGCTTCGTTGTTGGGGCCACCGGGTGTGGAGTGGTCGAACTGGTGGTTGATGGAGGCCAGTGCCGGGAGCCCGAACACTGTTTCGAGGAACTTCAGGGTGGAGGTGTGCTCATACAGGGCCGGTTCCAGGTGTGACTTCTTGGCGAAGGGGGAGATCACCCAGGTCGGGACCCTGATCCCCAGGCCGTAGGCGTCGAGCTGCGGGGATGGCACGTGCTCGAAGTACCCCCCGGATTCGTCGTAGGTGAGGATGTAGGCCGAGCTTTGCCAGGCGGAGGATGCCCGCAGCGCGGTGATCAGCTGCTGCTGGATGCCCATGCCGACCTGAATGTTGGCCGGGGGGTGCTCGTCCCAGCCGCGGGCGAAGCTGGGGATGATGAACGAGACCTGCGGCAGCCGGCCCAGCTTGAGGTCGGTCAGGTAGTCGCCCTTGCTGCCCCGGGTGCGCACGTCGTGCGCCCACCGCTTCCAGAAGACGAACACGTTGTCGGTGTTGCCGAACGGGACGCTGTCGAAGTTCACGTTGTAGACCTTCCACGTCACCCCGGCGGCTTCCAGGAGGTCGAGGATGATCGGGTAGTCGAGCACCCCGTAGCCCCAGACGCCGTTGGTGGTGATCCCACCGGAGGTCCCCGAGGCGAGGTAGAACCGGTTCGGCCAGGTCGGGCCCATCAGCGAGCAGAAGTAGTTCACGCACAGCGTGGAGTCCTGGAACAGGCTGTAGTAGAACGGCAGATCGGCCTGGGTGTAGTACCCCATGCAGTTGATGCCGTCGGTGGTGTAGAAGCCGTCCATGGCCCCGTGGTCGTACTCGTCGTGCATGGCGGTCCAGGAGTGGCCGATGTCGGGCGTGGACAAGCTGGTGAAGCGGTACGGGGCCACGAACCCGCCCTGCCCGTTCGGCTGCGCGTACCCGGGGGGGACGCCGTAGCGTCCCGCGAACGGCGCGAAGCCGAAGTAATGATCGAACGAGCGGTTCTCCTGGCAATCGATGATCACATGCTCGATCGGCATGGCCGCCGAACGGGCGCCCCGCCCCGCCCGGGCCCGCCCGGCCGGCAGAACCGGGGCGGCGACGGCCGCTGCCCCCAGGGCCCCGGCCCCCGCCAGGAACGTGCGCCTGTTGATCCGCTCCCCGGGCGGGCCAATCCGCGGAAGGGCGCGGGCGTGCTCGCCGTCGTCGGGCTGATGACTGGTCATGGTCGCCTCCAAGGGACTTGCCGGCATTACCACCACAGCAGGCATTCCCGCGCACCGGACGATCATCACCATCATCCATGCTTTGCCCAGGCGCGCCGCCCGAGCCCCGTGGTCAGAACGCGGAGCACTAGCTATGGGGTGCCAACGTCTTGAACTAGGAAGCCCCGATTCAAGCACTGAATGACCCACCAGTGGCGCTGGCACCGGGCCTGGCCCGGCGCAGCGCCAGGCGGCAGATCTCGGCTTGGCGGACGGCCTGCTGGCGGCTGGCATCAGGGGCAGTCCGCGCCCGGCCAGGACCGTCTTGCCCAGGGTCCTGCGGGCCCGGCGGTCGAGCGGAGAAGGCGGTCGCCGCCACTTAGCCAGCCGCGGATCCGGCGAGGTAGACCACACGCCGGGCGATGTTGGCGGCGTGGGCGCCCAGGCGCTTGTAAAGCCGCGCCACCAGCGTCATCTCCATCGTCACCGGCAGCGCCATTCGCCCCGAGGCCAGTTCGGCTACCAGGCTGGCGTGCAGGTCGTCCATCTCGATAGCGCGTTCGCCCAGGGCAAACGCGGCGGAACGGTCGCGCTCGTTCCAGGCGTCCGCGGCCTGGCGCCACATGTCGGATGCCAGGTTCCCCATTCGCTCGATGAGCCCCCGGCTGCGCGGGGAGAGGTCCTCGCTGAGGATGTGGCCGGCCAGGTGGGCGATCTCTACCACGAGGTCGTGAGTGCGTTCGAGCTCGGGCACGATCCGCAGCACCGACAGCAAGAAGCGCAGGTCGGAGGCGACCGGTGCCTGCAGCAGGATCTCCCGGTTGACGAGTTCCTCGATCTCCGCATAAAGGCCGTCGATGACCCGATCACGCTCGGCCAAGAGCTGAAGCGCCTCGCTATTGCCGGTCAGGACGGCCTGGGTGGCCGCGGGCAGGTCCTCGGCGACCATCGCGAACAGCTCGATGACCTTGGCTTCGATGCCGTCCAGCTCACGGTGAAACTCCTGGCGATGCTCAGCCACCGGTAAAGCCTAGTCGGCGCGCCCGGCTCGCCTCCAGCCGCGGCTCGCCGGATTCACCGGGCCGTGAGCCGCCACGGGCGCCCGTGAAGCTGCAGCGCACGATGGCCACCGGTCAGTGCACCTAGTGCCGGACACTGCGGCCGAACACGCCCTGCGCTACACCAAAACGGACGCCGGGAGACCCATTGGCCTGGACTAGCCGGGCGGCTCGACCCGGTCCTTGCCGTCCTCGACCGGCAGCGTTCAGGCGGCCGATGCGGGATCTTCGGCAGGCCGCTGCCGGCTGGCCGCCAACGGCCGGGCTCGTGCGCCGCTGGTGCCGGCAGTGATGTCTTCTAGGCTGCGCCCGGCGGGTTCGGGGAGCACTAGGGTGAGGGCGAGCCCGGCGAACGACACTCCGGCAGTGAGCAGCAGCGTGCCCCGCAGCCCAAACCAGTCGTTCAGCAGCGGGAACAAGAACACCCCGATAAACGCGCCGAGTTTGCCGATGCCTGCGGAGATCCCGTGCCCGGTGGCGCGCATGGACACCGGGTACAGCTCGCTGGGCATCACAAACGTGGTCATGTTCGGGCCGAACTCGGTGAAGAAGTAGCTCACCCCATACACCAGCAGGAACGGCGCGACCGCCGTGGTCATGCCCGGGATGGCCGCGATGACCAGGAAACAGGCCCCCATCATTGCGAACCCGAGCAGCTGCAGCCGCCGGTGCCCGATCTTGTCCAGCCGGGCGATCGCCAGCACATACCCCGGCACGGCGGCGACCACGAAGATGGCCAGCTGGAGGGCGATCTTGGTCATGGTCGAGGCAGCCGGCGAGATCAGGGAAAGGATCTGCGGGGTGGAGATGGTGTTCCCGTAGTAGGCGTAATCGAGCAAGAACCAGGTCCCCGCGGTCCCGGCCAGCAGGATCAGCCAGTGGCGGCTGGTGAGGAACGCGCGCAGCCCCATCACCTCGCCCGGCACGGTCCCGCTGCCGTTGCTGGACGCTGCCGTGCCGACCTTGCCGTCGGTGAAGGCTGAAAGCTCGGCTGAGGCCCGCTCGGCTTTCCCCTGCACCTGCACCTGGTAGCGCGGCGACTCCGGCATCTTGCGGCGCAGGTAGATCACCGCGGCGGCGGGCACCGCGCCCAGGCCGAGCAGGACACGCCACGCCAGGCTGTCGCTGGCCCCGGCGCCGAGCAGGGTCAGGGCGACGAGCGGCCCGACGATCAGCCCGAGGGCCTGGGTGCCGAACACCATCCCGACCAGCTTGCCCCGGTCTTTGCGGTTGGCGTACTCGCTCATCAGCACGGCGCTGACCGGGTAGTCGCCGCCGACGCCGAACCCGAGCAGGAACCGGAAGCCGATCAGCACCCAGTACGAGGGTGACAGCGCCGACCCCACCGCGGCGACCACCATGATCGCCGCGACCAGCCAGTACACGCGCTTGCGCCCGCCCAGGTCCGCGAACCGGCCGAGCACCATCGCCCCCAGGAACGCGGCGAACAGCATGGTGGAGTTGAGCAGGGCGACGTGGCCCGAGCTCAGGTTCCAGTCCTTGGTGATCAGAGTGGAGGCGATGCCGATGACGAACAGGTCGTAGGCGTCGGTGAAAAACCCCATCCCTGACACCAGCACCGCGCGCAGATGGAACCGGCTCAGCGAAGCCTCATCCAGCGCAGTGATCAAGTTCCTGGCCTGGACCTCAGCCACGGCATACCCCTGTTCCGCATACCGCCCGCCGGTGCCCGGCAGGGCGGGCGTGTGCCTGCTCCTGCGGCGGAGGCTATCCCGCTTGGGCGACGGTCAACCGACCTCAAAGTGAATGCCAGATGAATGACAGATAAACGTAGAATGACTGGCAAGCGAACAAGCGCCAGGCACCGGCTGGCGAGGCTGTGACCTGCAGCGGAGCCGCCCGAGAAGGGCGAGGCCGGGTGGCGGGCACAAAGCACCGCACCCACGGCGTTTACCACACCTGATACCGGTGAGACCGATGGTTCCGAGCCAGGCGGGCACAGCAGGCGCGGCGATTCGCGACGGGCCCGGCGGCACCGACTGGCAGTGCCGCAAACGCTCCCTGAGGAGGCCAACGGCGGTGGCTGATACAAGGGCCTGTGAGCGGTGCGGCACCTCGTTCGTGCCGCGCCGCGAGCACGCCCGGTTTTGTTCCCCCGCCTGCCGCGCCGCCTGGAACCGGGAGCACGTCGGTGACCTGCAGGCCGGGGCCAGCGCGCTGGCCTGGTCCATCACCGCGATGACCGACACCACGCAACGCCTCTCCCAGATGACCGCATGGCACCAGGCGCAGGCATTCGCGGTCATCGCAGAAGCAGTGTGGTGGGTCACCATGGTCGACGCCACCCTGGTCCGCCACCACCTGGACGCCTACGACGCCGTCATCGCAGGCCAGGCCCCCGCCGGGCGCCAGCAGACTGCACAAACCCTGGCCGGGCTGCGGTTCGTCCGCAACCAGATCGGCGACGAAGCCGACCTCGCCGAGTTCGTCGCATCCGGCGACACCGGCCCAGACCCTGGCAACGGGCATATCACCGGCTGGACCTGGAAACCGGTGCCCGAGCCGAAGCTGACCGCGCTCGCCCCACGCGGGCTGGCGTGGGAGATGACCCGCTACCAGGCCTACCAAGCGCGGCTCGCGGGCCACCCCATCGGCGAAACCTTCGCCCGGGCCTCAGCGTTTCTCAACCAAGCCGTCGCCGACGCGCCCGCACTCACAAACGGCTGACGCGCACACCTGACATTAGGCACGGCGGCCAAGGGCGAACCGCAGCCGCCGCCCGGGCTTGGCGCCTAGGGCCGGGGCTGAGCTGGTGGCACCAGCCTGCTCAGCGCCCGCGCGCCAGCCGGATGAGGTCAGCTGTCACGACGGCAGGTCGCCGCCCGCCGTCGGCGTCTCAGTCTTCCGGAGTCCAGCGCTTGCGTGTAAACCAGCACCTGGCTTGGCCGCGGAGCGGGCGCGCGGCGTGCAGGAGCTCGCGGGCAGGCTCGCCATCCTGCTCCTGAGCGAGCTCACCCCATTCGGAGCCCAGGTTGATTTCACCGGAGCTGAGGCGGCTGGCTCAGCTCCGGGGAAGGCCTCCGCGGTCGAAAATCAGCCGTCGGAGACCATAGCCGATGATGAAGACGATCACGCCGATCAGGATGCCGCCACCGAGGGAGAACAGGGTCGACGCGCCGGTCGCGTAAGAGATCGCGATCCAGAGCGCAGCGCAGATAACCACAGGAAGAAGTGCGCTGTCGAGGGTCGTTCGCAGGAACTGGCGAAGACTGCTCGAAGAGGCAGATAGCGGGGGATTGACGTTGTCAGCCGGTGCGTGCATGAGATGCCTCGGTTCTTTCGCTGACCCCCTCGAGCACCCCTGGCGGTCAGCGACAGCCGGGCCTCGCTGTGTCTACGACCGACGCTACGCTTGAACCAGAAATCTAGCAAATAATTTCTAGAATAGCTGCTGACGGAGCTGGCCGCGTGTGCCCGCCCGTGGGCGATGCGGCCGGCGTCCACGCGGCCGCGCATGTTCTCGTGGAATTCCCCGCGCGTCTGCTCCCAGCGACCCTCGGCGGAGTCGCCGAACAGTGCGCGTGCCCGGTCAGCTTTCCTGGGGCCGGCACCCCGCCTGCCTGGTGCATTGTGGCGCGATCGGAACCTGCTCGCCGGGCCCATGGGTGGGCCCGGCGAGCAGGTTCGGGGGCGTGTGCGGGTCAGTTCACCGCGGAGCGGGTGAAGGCGCGGATGGCTGCTGCGGTGATGAGGGTCGCCCAGCTGGCCAGGACTAGCAGGCTGAGGGCGGCGTCGGTGCTGGTGCTGGTGATTCCCCAGATGTCGTGCAGCCCGGCGCCGGTGTGGTCGAGCACGCCGTAGCGCAGCAGCGCCAGGACGTGGGTGGTGGGCAGGGCGCGGGCGGCCCAGGCGAGCCATGCGGGCAGCGCGGTGATCGGGAACAGTGACCCGGCGAGGAACCAGGGCAGGATCGCGACCACGGGGGTGAGCCCGACGTATTCCTCCTGGGTGGGGATCTTGTTGGCGAGGATCTCGGCCAGGCCGTACATGAAGACGGTGAAGGCGAGCACGGCGCCGATGAACCAGCCGGCACCGCTGGCGGTGGCGTGGAATTGGCTGCCGCGCAGCCATCCGGCGGCCATCAGCGCGCCGACTTGCAGCAGGCTGACGCCGATGGCGACGGCCATGTTGCCGAGCACGATCAGAGCGCGGGGGATGGGCGCGGTGAGCAGCTCGCGGCGCGCGCCGGTGGCCCGGTCGACGATCACGCCGATGCCGGCGAAGGTGCAGGTCAGTGGGATGAGCAGGCCAACGGTGCCGACGATGACGAAGGTGCTGTAGTCGGCGCCGCCGCGCCCGGTTGCCTGGATGATCTTGGCGAGTGCTGGGGCGATCACCAGGGCGAACAGGAGGGGGGTGGCCAGCGGGGCGAGGATCTCGCGCGGGGTGTGCGCGCTGAGTGAGATCCGGCGGCGGGCCAGGGTGGCCCAGGCGGCGGGGCGGGAGGGCCGGGCCGGTGCCCGGGGGCGGGCGAGCGGGGTTGCCGCTGGCGCGGCGGTGATGGTGGTCATCGTGGTCTCCTTGGGTGTCGTGTCGGGGGTCAGGCGGCGAGCCGGTTGCCGGTCAGCTGCAGGTAGACGTCGTCGAGGGTGGGCTTGCGGGTGGTCATGGCCTCGGTGTCGATGCCCAGGCCCTGGATGGCGGTGATGGTGTCCCTGGCGGAGTGGTCGCCGAGGGGGATGGTGAGCGTCGAGCCGACGGCGAACGCGTCGCCTGCGGCCAGGCCGCGGGCGCGCATCGCAGCCAGCGCGGCGCCCGGATCCTTGTCCACTCGCAGCTCGACCAGCTCGGCGCCCAGGTCGGCCAGCAGCGCGGCCGGGCGGTCTAGGGCTACGATCGTGCCCTGGTGCATGACCGCGATGCGGTCGCAGAGCCGTTCGGCCTCATCGAGGTAGTGGGTGGTAAGGACGGTGGTCAGGCCGGTGCTCCCGCGCAGGCCGCTGAGCAGGTCCAGTAGTTCATAGCGGATGCGGGTGTCCAGCCCCACCGTCGGCTCATCCAGGAACAGCACGCTGGGTTCGGACACCAGGGCCCGGGCGATCTCCAGGCGCCGCCGCTGGCCGCCGCTGTAGCTGTCCACTGTCCGGCCGATCACTTCGGAGAGCCCAAAGGCGCCGGCGAGCTCGGCGATCTTGCTGGCCGCGGCGGACGGCGGGATCCCCCACAGCCGTGCGTGCAGGTCAAGGTTGCGGCGGCCGGTCAGCGCCTTGTCCAGGACAGATTCCTGGAACACCACGCTGCTGACCGACCGGGCGGCGATCGGGTGCCTGGCCACGTCGAAACCGGCCAGCCGCGCTGACCCGCTGGTGGGTTTGATGGTGGTGGTCAGCATCCCGATGGTGGTGGACTTGCCGGCGCCGTTCGGGCCGAGCAGGCCGAACACCTCGCCGGGCGCGACCTGGAAGTCGATGCCGCGGACCGCCTCGACCCCGCCGGGGTAGGTCTTGCGCAGCCGCTGGACTTCCACCGCTGGCCTCGCGTCGCTGCTGGCAGCACGCAATCGTGTGGACATTGCTTTGCTCCTCGAAGTCGGACCGCCGTGCCGGCGGAGGTGGTGCTTCCGGCGATAGGACGGCTGCCGCCCGGGGAATGTGACCAGGTCAGCCGCATGTCACGTTCCGCGGTCCTGGTACGTCTTGTTAACAGGTACTCGCAACGTGCAGGGGTGACGAGAAATGACCGAGCAGGACTGGCTGGCCGGGCAGTTCGAGCAGAGCCGCCCGCACCTGCAGGCGGTCGCCTACAGCATGCTCGGCACGGTCAGCGAAGCCCAGGACGCGGTACAGGAAGCATGGCTGCGGCTGGACCGCAGCGACCCGGGCGGCATCGGCGACCTGCGCGGCTGGCTGACCACTGTGGTCGGGCGGATCAGCCTGGACATGCTGCGGGCCCGCAAGGCCCGCCGCGAGAATTACCCCGGCAGCTGGCTGCCCGAACCGTTGGTCGAAGAGTCCGCCGACCCTGGCCCCGAACACCAGGCGGTGCTGGCCGACTCGGTCGGCCTGGCCCTGCTTGTGGTGCTGGAAACCCTTAGCCCCGCCGAACGGCTCTCGTTCGTCCTGCACGATGTGTTTGCCGTGCCCTTCGACGACATCGCCCAGATCATGGACCGGACCCCGGAATCGGCCCGTCAGCTCGCCAGCCGGGCACGCCGCCGGGTGCAGGCGGCCCCGCAGCCAGATCGTGACGTCGCCCGGCAACGCCAGGTGGTGGACGCCTTCCTCGCCGCCGCCCGTGGCGGCGATTTCGAGGCGCTGCTGCAGGTACTCGACCCGGATGTGGTCTTCCGGATGGATCTGGGGCCGGCCAGCCTGCTCGCACACCCGCCGCTTGCCGGGGCCGGCCCGGTCGCGCGCCAGGTCCTGGCCACCGCGCCGCGGTTCGCGCACCTCGCCCAGCCTGTGCTGGTCAACGGCCAGGCCGGCGCCCTGTTCGGCGCCCGCGACGAACCGATCGCGGTCATCGGTTTCACCATCGCGGGCGGCCGCATCGCCGCGCTGAACCTGATCGCCGACCAGGACAAGCTGCGACACCTGACCATCCAGCCCTGAACCCCCGCGTTCTGGACCGGTCCCGGGCAGTCCGGGCAATTGGGCGCGCCAGGCGCTGTGAAGCTTTTGTCTCAGTTTTGGCCACGGAACGGCCGTTGTGCCAGGTCAGCCTCATGTTTCCGGCCGGACGGGCCAAGTCACATGGAGCAGGCCCGCAGGCCCCATTGCCGACCACATGCGACTCACGAGCACTCGCTGCAGCTGAGGCCCCTGGGCACCTGAGCCCGGCGCCCATCGCAGAGCGGGGTGGGCGCTCCGGCGGCAGACACGCGAAGAGGCTTCGTCATGGACGCCAGTTGGCGCAAAAACTGACTAATGCGCAGGCCGCCCATGATTTGGACATTCTGCGCGGCCTGGAGGTTGCCTAGCAGGGATCGCCTGCATGTTTTCTTGGGGGCTGGGAGGTCCTGGTAGTGGCTTGGCCGGGGCGCCCGGTCGTGACCGAGATGACTTCGGTGAGTGCCGCCTTGGGTTAGCCGCTCACTTGGTGGTGCAGAACGTTGTTGATGGCGGCGATGATCATGTTGGCTGACCCGTCGATGGCTTTGGCCACCGGGCTTCGGATGTTTGGAACTGACCTCAGCGGGCGGCGAGGCCGGGCACCAACCGGAAGGATTTCCTCATGGGCGCTGAGAACAAGGCAGCCAACAAGGTGACCGAGGTCAAGGGCAAGATGAAGAAGAAGGCGGGCCAGGCCACCGACGACGCCGGCCTGGAGGCTGAAGGCCGGGCTGAGGAGTCGAAGGGCGACCTCAAGCAGGCTGGCGAGAAAGTCAAGGACGCCTTCAAGAAGTGATTAGCCCGTCCCGAGCAGCGCATCACTGATCGTGGCCGGGGACGCCGAACTCGCACGCCATTCCCGCCATCAGGAGTGGTGCTGTGGGGAAGGAGGCCAGCATGTTCGAGGCTGCCGACATGCGGGAGTGGCGCGGCCACGATGTGGTTGACGCCGACGGTCACAAGATCGGTGAGCTGGAGGCCATCTACGTCGACACCGGCACCGACCTGACGTCGTTCGGCGCGGTCAAGGTCGGAATGCCGACCCGGCACGGGCTCGTGTTCGTGCTTCTTGACCAGGCGGCCGTGGTCCGGGGTACCTCACGGTCTGTTATGACAAGAGCAAGTGAAGGATGCCCCGTTCAACCGGCACCGGCGGCGAGCTGCCCGCGGGAGA
Source organism: uncultured Actinomycetes bacterium (assembly GCA_963734725.1). Lineage (GTDB taxonomy): Bacteria > Actinomycetota > Actinomycetes > Streptosporangiales > Streptosporangiaceae > DASXKD01. The sequence goes on along the minus strand of CAVTIX010000015.1, from coordinate 72,668 downwards.
CGAAGAGGCGATCTTCAAGCACCACGGCCTGGCCTACCAGCCGGGCGGCGGCGGTGAGCGGCAGCTGGCCCCCCGCCAGGGCGGCCTGGCTGAGCGGAGGATCGGATGCTTGCTTTCTTTCTACTGCTGGTGATCGTGGCGATCGTGCTGGGTCTGGTGGGCGTGGTCGTGAATGGCCTGCTGTACCTGCTGTTCATCGGCATCGCCGTGTTCCTCGCCGCCCTCATCTTCGCCGCTTTGCGCATGCGGCGGCGCCCGGGGAGGCACACGGCCCGCTAGGTCCCCCGTCCACACTTGATGCGTGACTTTTCTGGCTTTGGCCGGTCTGGCTTCGGCCGGGGCTGGCACCCACAGAGCTTCCCCCGCTTGATCAGATCAACCTGTCCAGGTAACCGGGGCATGATCAACCTGGGAATCCCGGGAAAGCTCAGTCGGCTTGGTACAAGCTGCGGCATGGTAAACATTCAGGCCGTTTAACGCATGCGGATCGTTCCTTGGCGGCTGACAGTCGCGACGGCACGGTATGACGAGATGTCCGGGCAAGCGGCATCCACCACGTGGCGAAAAGTGACGATGGCTGCCTGGTTGGGCAGCACGGTATCGGCCCGTCCTTCAACGACTACCCGAACATGCAGAGGGCGGCTTCCGGGCGTCAGCCTCAGGAAGCTCGACGCGGGAAGCCGCGGCCGCAGCCGCTCCGAGATGCCGCCCTCGCACCGAGCGGACATGCTTGCACAGACCCGCAGCGTCCTGGCCTGCCGATGCGCGGCTACGAACACTGAGGCGCTCACGATCAGGCCACTGGCCGGCACGAACTGCGGGCATGCGACACCATCCTGCGATGAGCGGTCTGCGGCTAGCAGCAACGCCAGGGCATAGCGGCTCTGAGCACATCCGGTTCGACGCATCGGTCCTGGCCGCGGTTCCGGGCGGCCCAAGCTGTTTTTCGACCACGGTCGGCGGCCGGGAACCGATCGCGTTGCTGGTGGTTCCCCCCGGTACTCTCGCGGAGACCGCCCTGGCCGCCATGAACACAGCAGCCACTGGCCCAGGCACCGCCCAGGCCGCCGACATCCTTACCGCCGAAGAGCCTCGAGGGCGCCGGTGAGTACGGGCCGAAGCCGGCGACGTCCCCGTGCCAAGGGACTCCACATCTGACCCGTGAGCCCCACGCCCCCCGACCGCCTACGGTGATGGTCGTGCGTGTGGTGCCATGGCGGGGTGTGATCTCGTCGGCCGCCGCCCCGTGCCGCTGGCCCGGCGGGTGGACAGTTGCTGCCAGGCTGCAGCCGCAGTCTGTCAACGCGGTAGCCGGCACTATCGCCGCCCTCGCGGCAGTGGCGCCGCCGACCGGTGGGTGATGACGCTCGCGCTGCTGGCGGCCTGCTGGTCGCAGCGAACCCCGAGCCTGCCAGGGCGGCTCGCTGACGCACGGGTTCTGCGCGACAATCGGCTTCACAGCCCTGGCGCCCTGGCCTGCCGGCAGCTGAAGGCGGGGGCCTTCGGTGCCATTCGGGCTGCGGCCGACTGTCTCCGCCGCCTCAGCCGGGGCGCTGCTCGGCCTGCTCGTATGGTTCGGCACTGAGCTGATTGCACTCGGCAGGCAGATCGGCTCGCCGAGCGGGTCCTGACCGAGGCGAAGGCGGTATGGCCCCTGGTAGTGGTCCTGACCTGCTGCGTATATCTCCTGCCTGGGCATCTCCCCCGCAGGCGCGCCGCCCCTGACATCCTGAACTCAGTTCCGCGGCCAGCGGGATCGCGGAAGGAGCGCTGGCAGCGACCGGCCTGCGGGGTTGTTCAGCCCCCGGGGCGTTGGCGGGGGCGCGATCGTATCGGCGGCTTCCACTCTGGCAGGGGAGCCCCGCTGGGGTGGGGAGCCGCCGGAGACGTCTTACCGGTGGGTGCGGGCCAGGGGGTGTCACCCGCCTGGCGCGCGGTGTGACCCGCCTGGCCCGCTCGGCGTCAGGCGCCGTTGTTGACGGCTGCTCCGGCTATTGCGGTCTTGCCCTTGCCAGCCCGCACCTGGATGCGCTTGGCGTGCACTTCCGGAGCCTTGGGCACCAGGATCTGCAGAACGCCGTCCTGGGCTGTGGCTTCGATGGCGTCGGCCTGCACGTGGCGGGGCAAGGTGATCAACCGGCGGAACGCGCCGTAACGGCGCTCAGCCCGGTGGACCTTCTCTGCGGCCGGGTCGTCCGCGGGGCGCCGTTCGCCCTGGATGGTCAGCAGGCTGTCCTCGAACATAATCTCCACGTCCGCGGTCTTGATACCTGGCAGCTCCACGGTGATCAGATAGGCGTCCTTGCGCTCGGAAATATCGAGCGCGGGAGCCCATGCCTGCATGCTCGCGCTGGGGTCAAACCACTGGCCGAAATAGCCGGCCGGGCTCAGCCGCTGGCCATACACCCTGTTCATCCGCAGCAGCTCATCCTGCCCGCTGCGCAGGTCCTCGAACAGGTCCCAGTTAGTCATGGTTGTCATGTCGTTCTCCCTCACGTGTCTCGCCGGGCCGGCGGCCCGGGCGACCCGGGAAAAAATGCGGTTCGAGTGAACGACATTCGCTTCCGAGTTAACTATGTTCACAGTATAGTGAACTATGTTCACAGTCAAATCCGGCACCTGGAGGCAGACATGGCGAACCGGTCGCAGGCAGCCGCCGACACGGCCCAGCGACTGTTGTGGTTCAGCCCCCCCGACGCCGGTGACAGTCCCGGCCGCACGCTTACCCGCGAAAGGGTGGTCGCCGAGGCGCTCACAGTCATCAGCGCCGACGGCGCGGGCGCCCTGAGCATGCGCGCCCTCGCCACCCGCCTTGGCGTGGTCCCCGCCGCCCTGTACCGGCACGTGCGCAGCAAGGAGCAGCTCCTTGACCTCGTCGTGGACGGGGTGCTGGCCGAGGTCGACTGCCAGCCCGGCCACGCCCTCGCCTGGGCCGAGCAGGTCACAGTGCTCGCGCACCGGCTGCGCGCGGTGCTGGAAGACCATCCCGGCGTCGCCGGGCTGCTCAAGACCCGCGACCCCCTCGGGCCGCACTCCCTCGCCCTGGCCGAGGCGTTCCTGGAACCGCTGCAGGCCGCCGGCCTGCGCCCCCGGCAGACCGCCCTGGCGTTCTCCCTGATCTACGACTACACCCTGGGTTTCGCGCTCAGCGACCGCACCACCACCAACGAGCAGCGCGTCAACGACACCGCGACCAGGCACCAGCTGCACACGTTCTTCCGGTCATTGCCAGCCGACCGCTTCCCCGCCCTGGCCGCCCTCGGCGAGCACATCTGGACCGGCAACCGCGACCAGCGATTCACCGCCAGCCTCAACACCCTCCTCGCCGGCATCCAAACAGCGCGCCGAAGCGGCCGCCGACCCCGCCGCTGACCAAGACCAGGCCGCGGCCCGGCGAATCCGCGCCAGCGCCGCGCCGGGCTCCGGCTTCACGTGGCTTTAGAGAACGAGCACACCCATGCTCGGCTGTCCGGCCCAACCGTGGCCACACACGGCCCCGCGTGCATCCTCGCTGATGTCGGCGAGGGTGCCGGGCATTGCACTGTGGGCCTGGTCTACGGTGTCTTGCATGGTCTCGTCCTCTCGGTTTGGCGGGGGGATGGGAGCTAGGCCCCCGCCGGGCGCACTCACGCCTCGGCGGGGGCCGCTTGACAGTGATGCATAGCGATAGCCATGGCGAACCGAAGGCCACCATCCGGCCCGGTGACCATGGTTCAGTGACCGGGTGTCCGTGGCAGCGAGCGCGCGCGGCGGACCAGCGAACGCACGCGGCGTACAGCGTGCAGATCAGCCAGCGGCGCGCCGTGGGGATGCGATGCGCCGCTGGCCAGTTGACTGGGCGTCGGGCTGACTGCGCTGCTGACTGGGCGCACATCTGGTCAACGCGGTCGGCGTCGATGGTGGACCTGGGCCAGGACCAGGGCGGTGCGCAGAGCCAGCAGGTCCCACATTCCCAGCGTTCACGCAAAGACCGGCCCCTCCCGGGTCGACGTTCTGCGGATCGAACCGTGGCTACCACTGGCCGTCTCGTCCGGCATAGCCGTCCGCCCAGGCCGCCCCCCAGCGGCCAGTTGCGGTGCCGGCGACGCCAAGCGGGATCGATTGCGTGGCGGCCGGGGTCGCCCAGAACTGGTTCGGGACGCCCCAGCCAGATCGCGGGGGCGGTCCGCCACCGAACCGCGTAATCGTTATTCGGCGGCCCAGGCCAGCGGGTCGAGGGTGCCGTCGATGGCGGCCCGGGCGACATCGGTGAGGCGGAGGTTGCGGTTGCGGGCGTAGGCCCGCAGCCGGGAGAAGGCCTCGGCCAGATCGACGTCGGCGCGTTCTGAGATCACGCCTTTGGCCTGCTCGATCACCACCCGGCTGGTCAGGGCGTCGGAAAGCTGCTCGTTCAGGCGCTGGGCCTCGGCGCTGGCGCGGTGCTGCACGATGGACAGGGTGGCGAGGTCGGCGAAGGCCCGGGCGACGATGACGTCCGCCTCCTCCATTGGGGCCCGGGTGACGCTGAGCAGGTTCAGGGCGCGCCTCCGCCCGCCGAGAACGCGGCCAGAATCCGGTGTAGCCTGTCGCCTGGCATCTCAGCGACACGATCCCCGGCAAGAGTCCGGCGTACTGCACATGACCCGACCACGACCGCCCACCTGCTGCCTCCTTCGCCCCAGGAAAGCGCCAGCAGGGACTGGACTTAACGCCCTTCCGGACCCGGACCACCGAGCCTCTCAGCACCGACGCTACTCCATGAGCAACCCCGGGACGCCGGCGCGGCAACAGCATGCCGATCATCAAGACCCCGGTCAGATCACCCCCCGGGCGAATGGCCTGATCAGCGGGTACCGGCAGCGCCTGCTCCCCACCGTACGCAGGTAGTGAAAAACTAGTAATATATTTCTAGAATTTGTGGTAGTATTTGAGGCATGGCGGGCTGGAGCTTCCTGAGCAAGCACGGCCGGGTCCTGCTGTGCATCGCCCATGACCCGGGGGTGCGGCTGCGCGACATCGCGGCCAGCCTGGGCATCACCGAGCGCAGCGCCTACGGCATCGTCACCGACCTGGCCGCGGCCGGCTACGCCGTCAAGCGGAAAGACGGCCGCCGCAACCGCTACCAGATCCAGGCCCACCTCCCGCCGCACGAACCCGCCAGCCAGCAACTCGCCATCGGCGAAGTCCTCGCCCTCCTCGCGGGCGCCAGCGCGGGGAAACAGCCGGCCAGAGGAAACCCGCCTGAGGCCGTCGCCGCAGCCGACGCAACAACCACTGAGTCCGGAGGAATCTCTGTATGACGACGATCTCGCACCCCGAGCTTGAGGGGCTTGACCGATACAAGTTCGGCTGGGCCGACTCCGACACGGCTGGCGCGTCCGCGCGCCGCGGCCTGTCCGAGGAGGTCGTGCGTGACATCTCGGCCCGGAAGAACGAGCCGGAATGGATGCTGGAGCTGCGGTTGAAAGGCCTCAAGCTGTTCCGCCGCAAGCCGATGCCCGGCTGGGGCGCGGACCTGACCGGCATCGATTTCGAGAACATCAAGTACTTCGTCCGGTCGACCGAGAAGCAGGCGGCGAGCTGGGACGACCTGCCCGCCGACATCAAGAGCACCTACGACAAGCTCGGCATCCCCGAGGCGGAAAAGCAGCGCCTGGTCGCCGGCGTCGCCGCGCAGTACGAGTCGGAGGTCGTCTACCACAAGATCCGCGAGGACCTGGAGGAGAAGGGCGTCGTCTTCGCCGACACCGACACCGCGCTGCGGGAGCGCCCGGATCTGTTCGGTGAGTATTTCGCCACGGTGATCCCGGTCGGCGACAACAAGTTCGCCGCGCTGAACACCGCGGTCTGGTCCGGCGGGTCCTTCATCTACGTGCCGAAGGGCGTGCGGGTGGAGATCCCGCTGCAGGCCTACTTCCGGATCAACACCGAGAACATGGGCCAGTTCGAGCGGACCCTGATCATCGTCGACGAGGGCGCCTACGTGCACTACGTCGAGGGCTGCACCGCGCCGGTCTACTCCTCGGACTCGCTGCATTCGGCGGTCGTCGAGATCATCGTGAAGGCTGGCGCTCACTGCCGCTACACCACGATCCAGAACTGGTCGAACAACGTCTACAACCTGGTCACCAAGCGGGCCGTGGCGCAGGCGGGCGCGAGCATGGAGTGGGTCGACGGCAACATCGGCTCCAAGGTCACGATGAAGTACCCGGCCGTCTACCTGATGGGCGAGCACGCCCGGGGCGAGACGCTGTCGGTCGCGTTCGCCGGGACCGGCCAGCACCAGGACGCGGGCGCCAAGATGGTGCACTGCGCGCCGAACACCTCCTCCCAGATCATCTCCAAGTCGGTGGCCCGGTCCGGCGGGCGGACCTCCTACCGCGGCCTGGTCCAGGTCCAGGAGGGCGCGGCGCATTCCAAGTCGACCGTCAAGTGCGACGCGCTGCTGGTGGACACCGTCAGCCGGTCCGACACCTACCCCTACGTGGACGTCCGCGAGGACGACGTGGAGATGGGGCACGAGGCCAGCGTTTCCAAGATCTCCGAGGACCAGCTCTTCTACCTGATGAGCCGCGGCATGACCGAGGACGAGGCGGCCGCCACCATCGTCCGCGGCTTCGTGGAGCCGATCGCCCGCGAACTGCCGATGGAATACGCCCTCGAACTGAACCGGCTCATCGAGCTGCAAATGGAGGGGGCGGTCGGCTGATGCGCTGACCGGAATGGCGATCCCATAGCCGGCCAGCAGCCCGGAGATCACAGCCGGGTTCATCTGGCGGCACCTCCCGCCCGAGTCGGATAGATAGATGGCCGTCTGAGCTATAACCCGGGGTATTCCAGGTCCCGCCGGCACCGCGCCTGGCGCGCTCGTGGCGGTTGGCGGTTGCTGGGCTGCCCCGGCGTTCGGTCAGGTCGCCGGCGGCGTCAGCGCCCAGGGCGGTGTCACTCAGGCTGGCTGAGTGTGAGTTGCCGCTGATGGAAGCCGAAGTGCTGGGTCGGGTAGTGGTAGAGGTCGGCCAGGGTCATGAAGTCCTTGAAGAACGGATCCCATCGCTCCGGGTAGTGCATCCCCGAACGCAGCCGGGCGCTGGTCTCCACGCGTAGCCGCTGCTCCAGCGCCAGGGTGACCTGGTCCATCTTCCCCGCCATGCGCCGTACCGGGAAGATCTTGGCTCCAGCGCAGGAGCCCAGGTAGTTGATGCAGTGCACGGGAGCAGCGTGATCAAGTCCGGGCCTGGTACCCGCGCGGGCGGCCTGCGGTACTTTCGGCTGCGGGCCGGCGCGGCATGCCTGGCCGTAGCCGCCGCGGTTAGCGGCCGGACCGACCAGGATGATCCGGATGCCGTACTGGCCATCGGCTAGCGGTTGAGTAGGCGCTAGCCGGCGATCCGGATCTGGGACCCGCGCCCGATGTTTAGGCCGCGTGATTGTGCCTTGGCTTGGGCTGGGCGCGCAGTCCCGCCCAATTGTTGGACGGATTCACACGGGACAGCGCCGATCGCGTCGAACGCCATACCGGGAGCTTATGGGTGGCGGCGTGGGCTCACGGCTTGGCGGCGGGCGAGCGCAGGTGCCCGGGTGTTCCTTGTCCCGGCGGGCTTCGCAGGGCCGGGGCCGCGACGTCACCGTTCGCTGGTGTTTCCGCCGTTGCCGAGTCCTAGCCGCTGGCGGACGATCTGCCGGGCCAGGTTCAGGACCGCGGGGTCGTCGTGCAGGACGAAGCTGGTGTCAGCGGCCAGCATGATCCCGTGCAGCTCGAAGGCCAGCCGGTCGGGGTCCTCGCGGGCGGGAAGCTCGTGCTGCTCGAGCGCGGTGGCCGCGAAGCCCCGGATCAGCGCGTCGAACCCGGCCTGCAGGGCCGCGACCCGTTTCTTGACCGGCCCGGGGCGGGTGCCCATCTCCAGTGCCGCCGCGGCGAAGAAGCAGCCGCCGGGGAAGGTGCGGCGCTGCAGGTAGTCGAAGAACGCCTCGCAGACCGCGACGAGCTGGGCCCGGCCGGGGGGAGCCGCCAGGGCGGGCTGCACGACTTCGTCCTGGAAGATCCGGTCTGCCTCCTCGACGGTGGCCAGCTGGAGTTCCTGCTTGGAGCCGAAGTGCGCGTACAGGCCGCTTTTGCTCATGCCGGTCGCCGCGGCCAAGTGCCCAATCGAGAGGCCCTCCAGCCCGTCGATGGTGGCCAGCGAGGCGGCGGTGCGCAGGATGGCGCTGCGGGTGCGTTCCCCGTCCGCGCGGGGCCGCCGCTGCGCACGATCGCGTTGTGTCACGGTGCCGCTCGTCATGTTGACAAGATAGCACGACCGGTCGTACTGTTCAATTTAGCGCGAACGATCGTGCTATTTCTAGACGTTATACGAGGGGAAAGCAGTGACCACGACATCAGCCGACATCGCCATTAAGCCGTTCCACGAGCTGGCCGCCGCCGTGCGGGGTGACCTGATCGTGCCGGGAGATCCCGGGTACGAGGAGGCGCGGGCAGTCTACAACGGCATGGTCGACAAGCGCCCGGCTGCGATCACGCGGTGCCGGGACACCGCCGATGTGATCAGCTGCGTGCGGTTCGCCCGCGAGCACGGTGTGGAGATCGCCGTCCGCGGCGGCGGTCACAGCGCGGCTGGGCTGGGGGTAGGCGATGGCGCGCTGGTCATCGATCTGTCGCTGTTGCGCAGCACCACGGTCAGCCCGGAGAACCACACCGTCCGCGCCGACGCCGGATGCACCTGGGGCGATGTCGACCACGCGACCGTGGCGTTCGGCATGGCCACCCCCTCCGGGTTCCTCGGGTCCACCGGCGTGGCCGGCCTGACACTTGGCGGCGGCATCGGCTACCTGTCCCGGCGCTTCGGCCTCACCGTGGATAACCTGCTGGCCGCCGACGTCGTGCTCGCCGACGGCACCTTCGTCACCACCAGCGAGCACTCCCACCCCGACCTGTTCTGGGCGCTGCGCGGCGGGGGCGGGAACTTCGGCATCGTCACCTCGTTCACCTTCCGCTGCCACGACATCGGCGACCACGGCACGATCATCGGCGGCCCGGTGCTGTACGACTTCGCCGATACCGCCGAGGTGATGCGCTGGTACCGGGAGCTGCTGCCATCGCTGCCGGAGGAGCTGAGCGGCTGGATCGCGCTGCTCACCATCCCGCCCGCGCCGCCGTTCCCCGAGGAGCTGTGGGGCCGCAAGACGTGCGGCATCGTCTGGTGCTACACCGGCTCGCATGACCGGGCCGACGCGGTGCTCGAGCCGGTCAGGACGTTCGGCTCGCCGCTGGTGGTCGGCTTGCAGCCGATGCCGTTCAACGTGCTGCAGACCGCGTTCGACGCCCTTTACCCGGCCGGGCTGCAGTGGTACTGGCGGGCCGACTTCTTCAACGAGATCTCCGATGAGGCGATCAAGGTGCACGTCAAGTACGGTGTGCGGCTGCCGACCGGCCACTCCACCATGCACATGTACCCCATCGACGGCGCCGCCAGCCGCGTGCCGGAGGAGGCGACGGCCTTCGCCTACCGGGACGGCGGCTGGGCCGGCATCATCGCGGGCGTCGACCCCGACCCGGCCAACGCCGGCCTCATCTCGCAATGGGCCAGGGACTACTGGCAGGAACTGCACCCGACCTCGGCCGGCGGAGCCTACGTGAACTTCCTGATGGACGAGGGCCAGGAGCGGGTCAAAGCGTCCTACCGCGTCAACTACGACCGGCTCGCCCAGGTCAAGCACCGTTACGACCCCGACAACACGTTCCACATCAACCAGAACATCCAGCCGGCCAGCGAGCCCAGCCCATAGGCCGGGGAAGAACGTGACCTGAAGTTGCGCCCCCGGGCCAGACCTGCAGCTCAGATAGGACCGGCGCGGCCGCGCTGATCCCCGCCCAGCCGGCTCCGATCCGGGGCGGAGCCGGACCGGCGGCGCGGGTCAGGCCATCATCCTTCACAGCAAACAGTGAGAGCAGGCGACATGAACAGCGACGCAATGACCGGCCCGGCGACGGGTCCGGCGGACGCGCGAGGCCGCGCGGGCGGATCAGCCCCGGCGGCGCCCAGTCTGCGGCAGCTGACGCCGTCGGCCTCGCTGCTGCTGGTCGCGGCCGCTGGCGCATGGGCCGGCGTGGTGCTGCTGGCCCGCGATATGGGCTCGATGCCCGGGACCATGGGCCTGGGTGCCGGTTCATTTGCCGCCGTCTGGGCGCTGATGATGGCCGCGATGATGCTGCCCTCGGCGGCGCCGTTCGCGTCGCTGTACTCGCGCACCTTCACCGATGGCCGTAGCTCCCGGCTAGGTGCGTTCGCTTCCGGCTACCTGATCGTGTGGACCCTGGCGGCCCTGCCCGCCTATGGGCTGGCGTGGCTCGCCGGCCGGCTCGCGGGAGGCCACCCCGCCGCGGCGACCGCGGCGGCGGTGGCTATCTTCGCCGCCTGCGGCGCCTACCAGCTCACCCCGCTGAAGGACCGGTGCCTGGCCCGCTGCCGCTCGCCGCTCGGATTCATGCTCAAGCTCGGCGCCTACCGGGGCCGAACCCGTGACCTGCGGGCCGGGCTCTACCACGGCACATTCTGCCTGGCCTGCTGCTGGGCCCTGATGGCGCTCCTGGTTGCTTTCGGGCTGATGAACGTGATCGCCATGGTGGTCCTGGCTGGCGCCGTTCTTACCGAAAAAACCTGGGCCCGGGGCGCCCGCTTCAGCCGCGCCCTGGGCATCGCCGCGCTCGCCCTGGCGGTCGCGGTTATCTTCGAGCCGGGCCTGGCACCCGGCCTGCACTACGCCGCCGGCCCGGGCGGAATGGGAGGCATGTGATGACCGTATCAGCGCAGGGCCCGGTGGCGGACTGGCACGTCCGGGGCTCCTACTTCGAGGCATGCAACTGCGAGGCGATCTGCCCGTGCCGCAGCGTGGGCGGCCGCCCCGGCGGGCCCTCCAGCTTCGGGGAATGCTTCGGCGCCCTGTCATGGCATATCCACCACGGCCACGCCGGCGGCCTCGACCTGTCCGGCCTGCGGACCGTAATGTCCCTCCGCTACCTCGACCGAGTACAGCCGGGCACCCCCTGGGAGGTCGTCCTCTACATCGACCAAGGCGCCGACGCCGGCCAGCGGGCCGCGATCGCCGATATCTTCCTCGGCCGGGCCGGCGGGACGGTCGCACGGCAGTACGGCCCAGCCATCGGCGAAGTCCACGCCGTGCGCCCAGCCCGGATCACCCTCGAACACTCCGCGCCCCGCAAACGCATCGGCGTCGTCGGCTACCTGACGGCCGAGGCCGAAGGCGACGCCTCCGAGCCAGGCAACGTCCGGTGCGGCATCCCCGGCAACGACCACCCCGGCACCGAACTCCACGCCGACGCGCTGCAATCAACCGACCCCGCGCTGCGCTGGGAAGTGCGCGGACGCCGCCACGCCGCCTTCACCACCGACTTCGACTACCGCTCCGGCTCCTGACCGCACGGCCCGCGCTGACCACTGGCCCAGGCCAGAATGACCACGCGCCGTGCCACCACCTGCCGCCCGAGCGTTGGGCCCCGCCCCTGACGGCCCAACCGCAGACGAAAGAGCACACTGTCACCGGCAACGTCCGCCTGCGCTGGGGTTAACACGGCCAGCAGACGCGCCGAACAGAACTAGACAATCGGTACCCGGCGCCTCGCCAACTGCCACGCCGTCGAGGCGCGCCGGATTCGGCGATCGGCGCAATTTTGGGATCCATGTAGCACGAATCGTTGCCTATGTCCGGTTACGGGCACGCATGCAGCGCTACTCCGTCCAGCGATTCGGCCGCCGCCCCTGGGCAGCCGGCCCTGGCCCGGGCCTGGGCTCAGTTTTGGTCTCACTCACCCCCGTCCGCGAGCGTTCACCGGCGGCCACGGGCCGCCTGTCCGCCCACGTCAGGACGCTGGCGGCCGGTGGTGAACGGTGGTGCGCAGTACTCGAAAGCGTGTGAAGGCGCAAGTCTTCCGTGGGTTCAAATCCCACCTCCACCGCCACTGACCTGCACAAACACCGGCCCTGGCGGTCGGCAGTGGATGCCGCATGCACCCGTGGTCTCATTTATTGGGCTCAGTTACGAGCCGTGGGCGGCCCCACAACCGGAATCAACCGCGGCTGTTGTGCCTGGTCACCGGCGCCCCGGACGTCCCTGGACCGCCCTGAACAGAAGCACACATGCCGCCGCGGCGTGCACCCTGCTTAAACGCTCACCCTGAGTGATCGGGAAGTTCGCGGAGAACGCGCGCAGTCCCGAAGTGTTCTGCACGGCTTGGCGATCGTTTGGCATGACTGCGCGCACCGCGCTGAATTGGGCGATCTGCGTGCGCTTATCGCGGGTGGTAGGCGTCACGCCTGTGCGACGGTCAGGACTGCGATGGCCCGTGCGCATTCGTCGATGGCGTTGAGGGCCTGGTAGTCGCCGCGCCGGGTGGACAGGACCTGCTGGAATGGCGCGTCCAGTGGCTTGCCCGGCCGGCGCGGGTTTGCCACGACCGGGCCGGTCAGGTGTTCGTAGAGCGCGGCTTTTTGGGCAGCACGCAAGGCCGGCCCGTAGATCCTGCTCTCCGTGACCGGGGCGCTAGGCCGTTACCGGAAGCTGGGTGAAGGCCAGCGCTTGGGTGCTGTGAGTGAGGAACGCTACCGCGAAGACGCCCTGCCTCGGCTCCGCGCGGAACTGGCGGACCCGCTGGGGCAGCGTCTCACCCGGGTGACGCCCCCGGCTTGGCCGCGATCAGCCGTTCGCGCCGGCGGGCCGCGCCCAACGCTGTTTACGGGACGGATCGAGGCTACGGACGGTCCGGTCCAATTCGTTGGTGTCATTTGCGGGTGTCATGCCGGGTTGGTAACCCTGCGATATGGACGGCCTCCGGCTTCGTGCGGACGCTCGATGACCATGGACCACAAGCCAGGCAAGCGCTGCGCGCCGGGCTCAGTTGGCCGGCGGCGGGGGCAGCGCAAGTCACGCTGAGCTTTCCACAAGAGCGGCGGTGAGTTCAGCGTTGCGCTGCGCGAAGCCCCTCCAGCCAGCAGCCGGTGTGGCGGCCAGCTGCGGTGTGGCGCCGAATTGGCTGCACTTGCGCTGCGACCATTGGCAAAGCCGCCCGGCGCGCAGAGCGACCGACCTGCCTTGCATCGGCCAAGCGCTGTCGGCGAGTCCGGCGGCCCGGTCGGTGGGCTGGCGCAGTAGATCACCATGAGGCTGAGCAGCCTGGCGGTGGGCAGGACGGCCAGGCCTATCGTGCCGAGCTTGACGGCCAGCTAGCTGTACTGCTGGAAGGTCCCGCCTCTTGCTCGCGGGTGACCAGCCCAGCCCACCTGCCGTGGCGCATTGTGGGCACTTTGGTGTTCCCTGAGCAATCTCCCGGCCGTCGTTGTGGAGCCCTTGTCTGGTTCGGTCACTGGCGAGTGCTGGTGGCGCCGGTGCCCGTGGTGGGCTGGCCAGGGGGGATGTTGTGGTTGAGGTGGAAGATGTTGTGGGGGTCGTAGCGGTCCTTCAGTGCGGCGAGCCGTGTCATCTGGCCGGTGCCGTAGGCGCGCCGGACACCTTCGGCGCCTTCGTCGGTGAGGTCGTTGACGTAGGCGCCGCTGGCGTAGGGTTCGATGGCCGCGCCGTATTGCCGGGCGATGGAGATCCGCGCTTGATCCTCGGCGGGGTCGGTCCAGCCTGCGCGGGCGACGAACTCGATGAGCGCGTCGCGGTGGCTGAAGGCGGTCTCGCTGTGGCCGACGGCGGCGATCGCACCGCCGTAGGCCTGGAGGTCGCCGGATGCCAGGAGAGCCGGGCCGATTTGCCCGTCACCATTGTGGGCTCCGCACGAGATGAAGGCGCCGATCGCGTCATCGCCGAACTCGCGCAGGTAGTGGCCCTTCCAGTATCGCCGCTGGCCGGGGGCCTGCGCGGCGTCGTCGATGCTTTGCAGCTGCAGGTAGGTAAGCGCCTCGGTCTGCTCCGCTACCGGCGGCGTGCCGCCGCGCAGCGCCAGGAGCAGCGCTTGCCCGGCGTCTGGGTCGCCGGTCCATACGGACCCCACGCTCACCATCGGCCGGCCACGCAGCCTGGGTGGCAGGAACGGCCAGTCACCGGCAGCGCCGGCCCAGGCAGTCAGCGTTGCCCGGGGCGGCGCGACCGCGATCAGGTCGCGCCATCTGCGCAGCGCCTGCGGCGCGTCCCGCAGGGTGTAGAACAGGTCGGCTGTCAGGGCGGCGGTGCCCACGGGGTGGAGGCGGAACTCGAACTCGGTGACGATTCCGAAGTTCCCGCCGCCGCCGCGCAGGCCCCAGAACAGGTCCCGGTTCTCGGCCTCGCTCGCGTGCAGGATCTCGCCGTCGGCGGATACGACCTCGAAGCGGGCTACGTTGTCGCAGGCCAAGCCGAACTGGCGGGCGAGCCAGCCCATTCCCCCGCCCAGGGTCAGGCCGCCCACGCCGGTGTGGGAGACGTTGCCGGCCGTGGTGGCCAGGCCGACCGACTGGGCGGCCCGGTCCAACGCGCCGAGCAGGGCGCCCCCTTGCACCCAGCTGCGGCGCCGGCCCGGATCGACGCGGACGGCGCCCATCAGCGACAGGTCGATCATCAGGCCGCCCGCGGGTATTGCCAGGCCGGCGATGTTGTGGCCGCCGCCGCGGACCCCGATCTCCAGGCCCCGGCCGCGGCCGAAGCGCACCGCCGCCGCGACGTCGGCGGTGCCCGCGCAGCGGGCGATCACCGCTGGGCGCCCGTCCACCATCGCGTTCCACACCCGCCGTGCCTGGTGGTAACCAGCCTCATCAGGCAACAGCACCTGTCCCGCGAAACCACGGCGCAAACTCGCGATATTTATGTGCATTGGCTCCTCCTCGATGCCGCGGCGGCCGCCTGGCCGCGCCGATGTTGTGAAAGGACGACGCGATGTGCGGGTCACCGGGCAGCCGCTCAGGATGGCCAGCGGTAGGCTGCTTGCCCCGCCCCGGTGCCGCCTCCCGGCTCAGCCGCGGCACGGGGCACCGCGGCCGCACAGGGCAAGGCCCTCTGTGCGCTGGACAAAATCGACGAGCGTCGGCCGGGGCTGGAATGAGAGCGCGCTGCCGGCGGCGATGGCCAGCACAGAGGATGCGCCGGGCGCGAAGCTGAACCGGTAGGTGGCGCAGCCGCCGGGGAAGGTGTAGAAGCGGAGGTCAGAGAACCGCGGCGGCAGGCTCAGCGGACGCTCGAACCGCCGCGTGCCGGGCTGGTCGGATGGGATCTGCCGGGCGCCCGAGATGTCACACGTGGCCGTCAGGATGACGGTGATGGCGCCCGGCCCGGCGCGATCAGAGTTGAGCCAGAAGCTAACCCTCCCGCCGGAGATGTCCGCACCGCCGATACTCCAGCCTGACGGGAGCGCGGCGATGCAGGGCAGCCTGGCCGCCGACGGGACGGCCTGGGCGGCCAGGATCATCGAGTGGCCGGTGCCGCAGCGGGGGGCGGAGGCGCCCAGGTCACCGGCCGGGGAGAAGGCCCTCACGTCAGAAAACCCGCTGACGGCGACGATGGCGAGCACCGCGCCCGCCAGGGCGACGCGTTTGACGCTCCAGCGCTGCAGCCCAATCGGCGGTCGCGGCGGGGCCAGGGCGCGGAATGCGCTGAGCAGGTCACGCGGGTCCCGTTTCATGAACGCGCGCAGCTGCGCCGGGCTGGCCACCCCGCGGGTCGCGGCGAACGCTTCCGCGAGCTCGGCCTCGGTGAAGTAAGCCAGCGCCCGCCGGTAGACCCGCTGCGGGTCGGTGCGCACCGCCAGGACCAGCATCATGTTGCCTAGGTCGACCGCCTGCCGCCACGGCGACGGGCGCACCTGCACGAAGGCCACGTCGATCAGCAGCAGCGCCCGGCCGCGGACCATCAGGTTGCCCGGCTTGATGTCTCGGTGGGCGATCCCCGCGTCCCACAGCGTGCGGATCAGCGCCAGCCCCTGGTCGATCACCGAGTCGCCGATGTGGGCCTCGCCGATCTCGACAGCATCCTTGAAGAACTCGGTGACCAGCAGGTACTCACGCTCGGGCGTGATCTCCACAATCCCGTAAGGCCGGGCCGTGCGGACCCCGATGTCCTGCAGCAGGCGCAGGGCGTAGTCCTCGTACTCGACCAGCCGCCGCACTGTCTGGAAAGGGTGCTCGTCTTCCAAGGATCCGTAGAGGATGGTCCGCCCCAGCTTGTACCAACGGTCCGCGCGGACATGGCCCTTGGTGTAAAGCTTGGCGAACAGGTACTCATCCGGACCACCATCGACCCGCAGCCGCAGCGGGGTAGAGCCCGCGGACGACTCCAAGCCGACCGGTTTGATCTCGGCTATCGTGAGCCCGAGCTGGTCCCGCACGGCCCGGCGGATCGCTTCCTCCCGCGGGCCGGTGACATCGACGTGCGCGGTCTTGCCGCGGCGGTAGGAGACCGGGAATACCTCGTCCGGGGTGAAGAAACCGAACGCGGTGACCGCGATCGCCACGGCGAACGCCGCGCCGAGCAGCGCATCGTCGGGATGATCGACACCCAGGTACAGGCGAGCCAGACAGAACACGGCGATCACGGCGGCCACCGCCGCCTTGGTGTAGGTGCGGGCGCGGCCCGGCACGGCCAGGCAACAGACGATGCCCATCAGGAAGAGCGTCAGCAACGCCACCGGCGGCGACCCGCCCGAATACCCGCCCCAGCTGCCGATGATCGGCACGCCGTGCGGCCGTGGCCGCGACAGCCCGAGGTAGACAAACGTCCCGGCAATCTTGAGGAAACCCAGGCTGAACAGGAACACCAGCAGGTGCCGCCAGCGGCCGAACGCAACCGTAAGGGCGACCACCGACACGCCGAGCACGGTGACCTCCCAGCCCGAGCCCGCCGCCTTAATCCCGTTGGCCACATCGGTCAGCCACGGCGTCCGTATCCCGGCCAGGCACCGCAGCACCCACGTGCTGACCCGGTCGTCCATCCGGAGCCACGGCGTGGGCTGCGAGGCCACAAACGCACCGGCGAGGACCGCCGCCGCTCCGACCAGCCACGCTGCCGTGCTGATGCTGACCGGGTGCGGCAGCGGCGGCGGCGCGCCGGTCGGGCGGCGCTGACGGCCGGCCCCGTAGGCGGCGGGGTCGGGCGGCAAGCTGGCCGCGCCGTCCCGAGCGACCACGCGCCCGACATCGTGACTCAACGCCCGCCACCCCCGCCGAGAACAGTCCATGTGCGCAGCCAGCCGCCGGCTACCAGCCGGGGGCCCTGCCCCGCCGGCTCAACCCGGCCGGTCCGCCGCGCGCACCGACAGCGCCCGCGCACCGGCCAGTGCCCGCCGGCCTGGTCCACGCGTTCGGAGGTGAAGGTGATGCCGGGGTAGGCGTCGATGGCGAGGAACCGGGCCGATCGGGCGGCGGAGCCCCGGCTGGGGTTGGCGGTGTGGACGCTGGCGTCAGAGATCGTCGCTTGTGCCAGAGATTCCCGCACCGGGTCGGCAATATGGATCTCCCCGTCGGCCATCCCGAAGGTGTAGCGGACGGTAACGCCGAACAGGCGCCTGGCTGCAGCGGGGATGGTGGGACGGTGGCCGGCGACGCGGTGGGTGCCAGCTGCGGGGACGACGACGGCCGCTGGTCGGGTGACGGAACTGGTCATGACGTGCTGGTTCTCCATTTAGCCGGGGCCCGGCATGGCTGGCTGTCCGCCTGATGGCCGATGTACAGCTATTATATCGTTGTACGATACTTTGAGGCTGCGAAGGATCTCCGCCGGCGGCGGCACGAAGGATCGCTGGAGGCGATGAGCGTGCAGGTCAGCGGTGACTAAGAAACACGCAGTGGCCGCATCGGCGGATTCCACCCGCCATGTCCACTTTCGGGTGGCACCCGCCGCATCGCCGCCTCATAACGTCGGGCATGCTCAATACTGAGAAGGAGCACACGATGCGAGTCTCCGCCGGGGGGGCGGGCGGTGCTGTCGGCGCCCGGCTCGTTCCCCAGCTCACCGCGCACGGGCACCAGGTGACCGGGACCTATAGGTCACCGGGGAACGCCGGACGGGTCAGGGCGCTCGGCGCCGGGCCGATGATGCTCGGCCAGCAGCCGGCGTGTGTGTGGCACCGCGCCGCGGGCGGTTCCTGATGCCGGTCGGGTACTGGTGGACGGTCGCGGTCGCGTCCTGGGGCGTGGTTTGCGCGCTCACCCGGTGGTCCAGGCTCGGCTCGTTGTCCGCCCTCCCCGCGCTGGTGGTCAGCGAGCTGCCGTTCATCGTGGGGTATTGGCTGATCGCCTCGACCATGCTCGCGCTCGTGGACGGCGACCTCGGCTCGCCGGGCGGCGCCGCCGGCGCCGCTGTCGCACTGCTCGCCCTGGCCGGCCTGGTGGTCGTGGTGTGCCGCGCGATGCGCGCGCACGCGGCATTGCACAACGCCGGCAGGCCAGCACGGCCGTGGGGCCGGATCCTGCGCGCCCCGTTCTTTCCGGGCCGGCGGGACGTGGTCCGGGTCCGCGGCTTTGGCTACGGCGGCGGGCCGGACCGCGCGCTGGATGTGTACCACCGCCGTGACCGGCCGGCCGCGCGCCGGTCCTGCTGCACTTCCATGGCGGCGGCTTCTATTCCGGCAACAAGGCCCGCGAGGCGCGGCCGCTGATCCGGCACCTGACCAGCCGGCGCGGTTTCGTCTGCGTGAGCGCGAACTACCGGCTGCTGCCGCAGGTGACCCTCGCCGACCAGGTGGCCGATGTGCGCGCCGCGATCGCCTGGGTCCGTGCGCACGCCGCGGAGTACGGCGCTGACCCCGGCATGCTGTTCGTCGCCGGCAGTTCGGCCGGGGCGAACCTGGCGATCCGGGCGGTGTGTGAGGGCGAGACCGGCATCGCGGGCCTGATCTGCCGCTACGGCTACTACGGCGGCCTCGCGCCGTGCGCTGAGTTGCCGCCCATGCTGGTGGTGCACGGCGAGAAAGACATGCGGCCGCCGGCGGCGACCGCACGGGCCTTCGCAGAGCAGGCACGCGCAGTGTCGAGCCGCCCGGTCAGCTACGCCGAGCTACCCGGCGCCTACCACGACTTCGACCTGTACGAATCCATCCGGTCCGCCGCGGTCAACACGGCAGTGGAGCAATTCACCGCGGGGGTCAGCTCTTTCCCCGGCGCAAATCATCAGGACTGGCGGCCCGCCCAGGACTCGTGACCGCTTCATTTCGAGCCGGTCTCGCTGAAGAGAGTGGAGAACTTCTCATTCCGCGGCTGCATCCGTCGGCTCATGGAGATCTTCCTGGGCCGGCGGTACCGCCGTACGCGGCGTGCCGCCGTTTGGCGAGGAGGCTGCCGGTCCACAGCGGACGATCAAGTGGAAAGGAGAGTGCCCACTCCCTTCCACTTTCAACGTATGGCGCGCCGGGGGGTGCGGCAAAGGCCCGGGTCGTGCCGCATAATCGCTGGCCAGGACCAGAACCTGCGGACATGGGAGTCGCGAAATGCGTGTGTTGTTGTCAACGCATGGGTCGCGCGGAGACGTCGAACCGGTGGTGGGACTCGCGGTGCGGTTGTGGCACTCGGCGCGGAGGTGCTGATGACGTGAATCCCCTGACTGCCGAGGTGGCCAGGGCGGTTCACCGAGCACGGCTATCGGAACCTAGTGGCGCAGGAATCCCGCGATCGGCGGCGTTTCCGTTGCCGGTTCTCGGGCTGGGTCACCGCAGCGGCGGCCTCGGTGAGAGCGTACGGCCACGCTTGCGGGATGATCACTTGAGGGTTCGGAGTCAGCTAAGGATGGTTCGGGATGGTGGTATCAGCTGAGGACCGGCTGGCGATCAGCGAGCTGGTCGCCCTGCACGGGCACATCATGGATTCAGGCGAGCTCGACCGCCTGGAGGATCTCTTCTCTCCCGAGGTCTCCTACGACCTTGGGGACTTCGGGCTCGGCACCCTGCAGGGAATCGCCGCCATCCGCAACGCTGCGATCGCCATGGGTGATCGCAACCCCGTTGGTCATCACGTCACGAATATCATCCTCACCGAGTTCGATGGCCAGGTGGTGCGCGTGCGCTCCAAAGGCATCGCGATTCAGGCGGATGGATCTAGCGGCAGCGTCGTCTATGACGACATCGTCAAGCGAACAGCTGCTGGCTGGCGAATCACCCACCGCAAGGTGTCCGCGCGCCGCGCGCCGCTCAGCGCCTAGGTAAAGCCCTTGTCGATGCTCGCTGAGCGCATAGCCGGACAGGAGAATCTCCCGCGCACTTCACACTGCGCAGGCATCTTTGCCTCGACTCGCAAGCGCACAGATCTGATCTGCGCTCAGCATCCACACGAACCAAGTAAGACCGGGTGGGCAAATATTCGGCGCAATCAACGAGGGACCGCAATCTGCCAGGCGCTCACTGTCCGCGATGACCAAGGACTAGGCCCCGTGGCCGTGGGGGAGATCCTGTTGGTTGCCCACAATGGCCCAGCCGGAGCCACGTGGGGCGATCACAGGTTCACGTCGACAATCACCGGGTATTGCTCGGCAAGTGCCTGGCCGGTCTGCGGCGGGCCGCCCGACCAGGCTCTGGTCTTAGTTTTGGTCATTCACTCCCGTTCACAGCGGTTCACGGGCGGCCGCGGCCGCCTGTGCGCGCTGATCAGGAACGCTGGCGGCCGGTGGTGAACGGTGGTGCGCAGTACTCGAAAGCGTATGAAGGCGCAAGTCTTCCGTGGGTTCAAATCCCACCTCCACCACCACCTCCACCGCCACTGACCTGCAAGAACACTGGCCTTAGCAGCCGACAGACGGGGGCGTCGTGCTCCCCTGGTCTCATTTATTGGTCTCAGTTGCGAGCCGCGTGGGTCCGCCCGCCGGGTCAGCTGTGGCTGTTGTGCCTGGTCACCGGGCCCTGGGACGGGCCCGAACGCAGGTGAACGCATGTGCGCACGCTCCCGGAGCGTGCGGCGATGAGGTCGAACCGTTCGATGAGCGGGCGACGGCCTCGATGGTTGCCGGCTCGCGCGCTCGATCTGGGCTGCCCGCCCGGAAGTGACGCCCATCGCCTGGACGAGTTGGGCCCGGGTGAGCCCTTGCTGTTTGCGTTCCCCGGCCAGTCGGAGGCCGCTGCGACGGGCCATCGGCGCCTTGCGGCGCCGCTCGGCCTCCTCTGCACTGCTACCCGCTCGATGTAGGCGGCGCGGTCCCAACCGACTTACCCGGTCATCGCCTGGCGTCAGTGGACGAGGTGGCCATGGCGTCCGCTGGGGCCGGGCTGAGCGCCACGGCGGCGTCGTCCGCCGCAGCCGCGTCCCGTAGTTCCTGCAACCGGCGGCGGGACGGCAGCAGCAGGATGGCCACCAGCGCGCCGAGGCCGAACAGCGACGCC
The DNA here is from genome assembly GCA_963734725.1 of uncultured Actinomycetes bacterium. Lineage (GTDB taxonomy): Bacteria > Actinomycetota > Actinomycetes > Streptosporangiales > Streptosporangiaceae > DASXKD01. Next base: position 51,406 of record CAVTIX010000015.1, on the reverse strand, counting down.
GACACCGCGAAAGCCACGCTGAAGCCGTGCACCGCGGCGGTGGCCGGTGCGAGCCGTCCCACGTGGTGCGCGGTCAGGTAGGCTGCCGTGGCGGTTAGCGCTACCGTGCTCAGCGCTGCGGTGCCGATCGACCCGCCAACCTGCTGCATGGTATTGACCAGCGCCGAGGCCACGCCGGAGTCCCGCCGGGCCACCCCGGAGGTGGCGGTGTTGATGGCGGGCGCGAAGATCATGCCGAAACCCAGGCCCAGGGCCAGCAGCGCCGGCAGCACGCTGCCCGCGTAGGCGGAGGTCACGGTGAGCTGGGTGAGATAGGCCATCGCGCCGGCGCCGAGCAGCATGCCGGTAGCGATCAGGGCCCGCGGCCCGAACCGGGGCAGCAGCACGATGCTGGAGCTGTTCGAGCTGAGCAGGATGCAGGCGATCATCGGCAGGAAAGCCAGCCCGCTGGTCACCGGGCTGTAGCCCTTGACCTGCTGGAGGTAGTAGGTGAGGAACAGGAAGACCCCGAAGACCGCGATCCCGGACAGCCCGACCGAGACGTAGGCGCCGCCCCGGGTGCGGTCCATGATCACCCGCAGCGGAAGCAGGGGGTGGCTGACCCTGCTCTCGGCGAACGCGAACGCCGCGAGCAGGATCACGCCCGCGACGAGCGAGCCGATGGTCAGGGCGGCGGTCCAGCCCGCCACTTCGGCGTGCGAGAACCCGAAGACGATGAGGAACAGCCCGGCCGAGGCGAGCACGGTTCCTATCCAGTCCATCCGCGGACGGCCGTCCGGCCGGATGCTCCGCATGAAGGCCAGGGCGCCGGCTATCGCGATCGCGGCGAAGAACAGGTTGACGTACAGGGTCCAGCGCCAGGAGAAATACTGGGTGAGGACGCCGCCGAGGATCAGGCCCACGGCACCGCCGCCGCCGGCCACCGACCCGAAGACGCCGAACGCCCGGCCGCGCTCGCGCGGGTCGCGGAACGTGCTGACCAGGGTTCCCAGGGCGGCAGGCGCAAGAATGGCACCGAACGCGCCCTGCAGCGTCCGGGCGGCCACCAGCATCCCGAACGAGACGGCAGCGCCCCCCAGTGCCGAGGACAGGGCGAACCCGGCCAGGCCGGTGATGAACACCCACTTGCGGCTGAACATGTCGCCGAGCCGGCCGCCGACGAGCAGCAAGCTGCCGAACGCCAGGGCGTAGGCGGTCACCACCCACTGCCGGTCGCCGTTAGGAAACCCCAGCGCCTGCTGGGCCGACGGTAGGGCGATGTTGACGACGGTGGCGTCCAGCACCACCATGAGCTGGGCGACAGCCACGATCACCAGGATCAGCCAGCGATGGTCGCTGCGCGCGGCGCGGTGGCTGTCAGCGACAGAGGACACGTATGACATAGCGGGCTATACCCCCGGGTGAGAAGCGTGACTGGGACGGGTAGCGATGGTCGCGCGGGGCCCGGCGGTCATGCCGGGATCACCGGCGCGCCGGAGGCAGCCGGCGAGACGGTCAGCGGACGGGCCGCATCGTCCAGGATGTCGAGCAGGCGGAGAAAGGTTGTCCGGTCTTCCTGGCCCAGGGCGCCAAAGATCTGCCTGAACAGCCGCTCGCGCGTGGAGCGCGCCACGTCCAGGGAACTCTCGCCCGCGTCGGTGATGGCGACGAGCTTGGCCCGGCGGTCCGTAGCGTCCGGCCAGGCGCTCGGCCAGGCCGAGGCGCTCCAGCGCGTCGACGATGTCGGTGATGGAGTGCGGGGACAGCCCGAGATCGGCCGCCAGCACGCTTTGCCGGATGGGCCCCCGCTCGCGGAGCCGCATCAGCACCTTGGTCCGGGCCATGGACAGGCCGCATTCGCTCATCTGATCGTTGACGGCGCGGAGCATCCGGCGATGGACCGCCAGGTACCGCTCGCCTACCTGCTCGGGCGCGATCATGGCTTCTCCTCTGGCACGACCGACGCTGGCCGCCCCTTTTATGAGAGGCGTCACGTTGATGATTCTCATAATGAGGAACCTCACGGATTTATTCCGGTGCTGCGTCGGATAATCGTGCTCGGCGTCGCGCCAGCCGGCTTTGTGCGGTTGATCTCTATTCGCCGGCGATGAGGCCGGGCGCCGCCGTGGGCCGCGATCCAGGCGCGCGCGCTCGGCCAGGAGCTGGGCGGCGGGCCGGCTTGTCAGGATGATCTTCGTGGTCGCCGTGGCCGCTGTCGCGGCGGTTGGCAGCGGTCCTCTCGTGCCGTGACGCCTTGGCGTGGTGAGCGGGGCGGCGGGGCTGGCCGGCGGGCTCCGGGCTGGGTCATGGGCGGGCGGCGGGCGGGGGGTCTGCGGCGGGGGCGGCCGTGGCTGTGGTCGGGGCGGGCGGGCCTGGGGGGGTGCGGGGGGTTTTGCCGGTGGTGTTGAGGTAGCGCAGGGCCTGGGCGTATGAGCCGCCGAGGCTGGCCTGGCAGTAGGGCAGCCCGCGCTGCTGGCAGAACTGTTTGATCAGGGCCTGGGAGCGGCGCAGGTTGGGCCGGGGCATGGAAGGGAACAAGTGATGCTCGATCTGGTAGTTGAGGCCGCCCAGGGCCAGGTCGGTGAACCAGCCGCCGCGGACGTTGCGGGAGGTGAGCACCTGGCGGCGCAGGAAGTCGCTGCGGTCCGCCGCGGCCAAGATGGGCATGCCCTTGTGGTTGGGGGCGAAGGCGGCGCCCAGGTACAGGCCGAACAGGCCCTGCTGGACCAGGATGAACACGGCGGCCTTGACCGGCGGCAGCACCACGAAGACGGCGGTGAGGTAGCCGGCGAGGTGGACCGCCAGCAGGGCCGCCTCCACCGGCCAGCCGCGGGACTCACGGCGGGCCAGGGCGCGGATGCTCGCGGCGTGCACGCTGACCGCCTCGCCGAGCAGCAACGGGAAGAACAGGTACGCCTGGTAGCGGAACGCCAGCCGGGGCAGGCCCCGGCTGGCGCGGGCCTGGCCGGCGGTGAAGGCCAGCGCTTTCATCGTGATGTCGGGGTCGGCGCCTTCGGTGTTGGGGTGGGCGTGATGGCGGTTGTGCTTGCCGGTCCACCAGCCGTAGCTCAGCCCGATGCCCAGATTGCCGTGCAGGATGCCCAGCAGGTAACTGGCCCGCCGGGAGCCGCAAATCTGCCGGTGCCCGGCGTCGTGGCCCACAAACCCAGCCTGGGTGAACATGACCGCCAAGAACGCGGCCACCGCCAGCTGCCACCATGAATCACCCACCACGACGAACACCGCCCACCCGCCCGCCAGCAGCGCGGCCGTGACCGTGATCATCCAGGCATAGCGCCCCGGACGCCGCTCCAGCAGCCCCGCCTGCTTGACCCGACGCGACAACTGCGCGTAGTCGCTCCCGCGCTGCGGCGCGGCCAGCGCCCGCGCCGGGCCCGGCGGCCCGGCCGCCCGCCGGGGCGTGACACTTGCCATTGCGCGGAATCGCACCATAGGGCTCCCTGGGATGCACATCATGGCCGGGCTAGCGATGTGCCGCCAGGGTCTTGAGCGACCCCCGCCAGGCAGCGACCGCGCCACCCAACGCGCCGCTGGCCCAACAGGTGAATGCTCCAACCCTACCGTCACGCCGCGCTCCTGGTGCTGGTCACTGGTACTGGTGCTGGCGCTGGCGTCGCTCGTTTTCAGCGTCCTGGCGGTGGCTGGCGGCCCGCGGGGCTGGTGTCATGGTGTTTACTAGCAGTGGTTGTAGTAGAAGTTCGTGTTCGTGTCACAGCGCCTGCGAAGTTCTGACCGCGGGCGCCGCAGATTTCACAGTCCGGCTTTCCAGGCCAGGCGGCCCGCAGCAGCCCAGAACCCGCGCACGCGGATCCCGAAAGTCGTCTCGGCAGGAGAAAGCACCATGGCTCAGGGCACAGTGATGTGGTTCAACGCCGACAAGGGCTATGGTTTCATCACCCCCGACGACGGCACCGCCGATGTCTTCGTTCACCACTCCGCCATCAAGGCTGACGGTTACCGCAGCCTCCAGGACAACCAGCGGATCGAGTTCACCGCCGTCCAGGGCGCTAAGGGCCCGCAGGCGGAGGACGTCCGCCCGATCTGACAATCCGGCGCAGCGGCGGAACACGCCGGCCGGCGGCGGGGACAGCCCCCGGCCTGGGGGCAGCCGGCCTTACCAGTCCAACCCGGCTGACCTCGGGTGGCAGCCCGGCCGGCGAATAAGAAACGACCCGGTGCGGTGACGGCATGCTGAGAAGGACAGGCCTAAAGGAGACGCCCATGACCCAGGTCCCGAGCGAGCAGCTCAGCCTGGGTGAGCTTGGCCGCTGCCACGAAGTGATCCGGGCGCAGTTCGGCGGGTACGAACGCTGCCACCGCAACACTGGCCATGAGCCGCTGCCCCACCATGTGCGGGGCCGGTCCTGGTCAGGGAGCTGGTCAGCCGGAACAGCGCGCATCCAGTTCGGGGTGGGCTGCGATGACGGGTGCGGGTTCGCCGACGAAGTGTCAATGTGGGGTGGCCCGGGTGAGGCATTCACAGCGGCGCGGCGGAAGCGGAGGCACCCACGCTGACGGCCAGCAGCGCACCAGCCCAGCAAAGGGAGCGCGCCGCCGGCTCAGCTGCCGAGCAGCCCTGGGATGAGGGCCCGGCATCCTGCGACCCGCAGGCAGCGTTCGTGTGTGACCGGCCCTCAGCGGAGGTCATCGGCTACTACCGCGACCAGTGGGCACGCTCGGATGCGGTACTAGCGGTGACGCCGCTGACGGCGACCGTCACGCTTCGTGACAGGCGATCCAAGTGCTTGACGAGCCGTAGCCGCCTAATTGAACCCGAGGACGCTGCGCTCTGCCGTAGCGTTCGAGAGGCCCGGCGGGCTGGCTCCCGAACCGCCTGCCGGCCGCATCAGCAGTCGCGGTCTGGCTTTATATCGAGGTGCCAGCCTGCCGGGCCTCGCCGCGGCGTGGCTCGAAAGAGGCGACGAGCGCCAGCACTGGTATTAGGCATGCCCGCCGCGGTCCTGTATCCCGGATCGAGCGACTGGTCGGAGTGTGCTGATGACGGACGGTGATGATCGGCGTGGACCCGCACAAGGGGTCGCATACCGCGGTGGCGATCGGCGCGGGCGAGGAGCGGCTGGGCGAGCTGCGGGTGCGCGCTTCGCCCGGCTCAGGCGGACAGCTGCTGGCGTGGGCGGCGGCCTGGCCGGGGCGGGCCTGGGCGGTGGTTGCGACACGAGGTCGCACGTGGTGAGTGAGCTTGTCGAGGAGGCTGGCTGATGCCGGGGACGTAGCTACAGGTTTGTGCTCGGCCTGTTCCCGCCGTGATGTGCGTGGCCGGTTCTGGACCGGCTGGGTGCGGAGCTCACGGCAAAGCCCAAGGGCCGCTGTCCCAGTCATGGTGGCTACAGGTGAGGGAAAGGGCCGGAGGGCGACTATCAGGGAACCCTTGCTGATGCCTCGTTACCAGGACATCCCGGGCTGGGTTGCTGTGCCGGGGTGGCAGGGACCGGCCGCTGAGAAGCGGCGGGCGGCGGCTGCGGACTACCCGACGGCCGGTGAGCACCGCTGTCCCCGGGGTATAGAGGGCGCCCGGCCCGGTCTGGGTCTCATGCGTGCGGAACGTGGGAACCTCGTCAGGGTCCGCCGGGCAGGCGCGGGTATGCGCAGGCCTGGCGGTAGGCCGACCGTAAGGGGGGCGGAATCCCGTGGCGGGACAGGGTGCTCAGGAAGCGAACGCCGGCGGCTGAAAGGCAGCGGGAAAGCGGGTGCGGCAGGGCCGGGTCTCCTCCCGGATCGCTCCCGTATAACCGGCCGGATACCGGGTTAGATGCCCGGCCCTGAAAAGGGTGCTGACTTGAGCAGGTGAGCCTTTGAAGCGAAGTGATCGTAAAGGCCGGAACCGATGGGCAAGCTGGACACTGCGGTGAGCGGACCTGAGGACCTGCCCTCATTCGGCGGTGAAGCCTGGGAGCAGGTGGACTGGCGTCATCATGAGGAGCAGGTACGGCGGCTGCGGGGCAGGATCTTCAAGGCGGTGCAGGACGGTAACTGGCCGCTGGCCAGGAGCTTGCAGAAGCTGATGCTGCGGAGCTGGCCCAACACGCTGGTGAGCGTGCGGCAGGCGACGCAGCGCAATACGGGCCGCCGGACGGCAGGAATCGACGGGCTGGTCGCGCTGACCAGCCAGGCGCGGGCGGAAATGGCGGTGCATGTGCACGCCACCATCGGCTCGCACCGGCCGCTGCCGGTCCGGCGGGTGCATATACCGAAAGCCAGTGATAAGGCCAAAACGCGGCCGCTCGGAATTCCGACGGAGGCGGCATAGTGCCGCATCGTCCAGTGATCCTTTGGGCTTTGTGATTGTCGCCCACCCGTTCCACCCGCTGGACGGGCAGCGGCTGGAGGTCTTGTATGTGAAGCACCGCGGGGCGGACACGGTGTTCGTCTGCGCGGGCGGTGTCAGCGGCCAGATCACGGTGCCGCAGGCATGGACCGACCGGGGTGAGCTGCCGGTGGTGCGGCGGTTGTCGGCTGAAGGGCTGGCCGAACTCGGCACGCTTGCCCGTTCGCTTCGTGGTCGTTGACCGGGATTCCTGCTCATGGCACTCTCTTGTGTAATGAATGCACACAAGAACGATCTGGGGAGCCTGTCCACCCGCCAGTTGCTGGCCCGCCGCCGGGCGGCGGCAGCCCGGCTTGGTGATGTGGAACGGGTGCTGGCCGGGACCCTGACCGAGCAGACGCGCCGGTGCGGGCGGCCTGGCTGCCGGTGCGCCAGCGGTGAGCCGCACGGCCCGTATGCCTACTTCACCCCGCGTCCGGCCGGACGCGGCAGGGCGCGGTATGTGCCGGCTGCGCTGGCCGGGGTGGTGCGCCGCTACCTGCGCCACGGCGGCGAGGTTGAGGGGGTGCTGGCGGAGATCTCGGCGATCAACGCCGAGTTGCTGGCCCGCAGGGAACTGGGCTAGCCGATGGGCGCCGCCGTCCTGAGTGGTCCCGTGCGGGCCGAGGCGGTGGCGGCGCTGGCCAACATGACCATCTGCGTGCTGGGAGGCACGGGTGAACGGCGAGCAGAAGATCACGAGCAGCCACCGGGAACGGACCGCGCTGGTCTATTTGCGCCAGTCCTCGATGGTGCAGGTCCGCGAGCACACCGAGTCCACCAGGAGCCAGTACGCCATGGCGGACAAGGCGGCCGCGCTGGGCTGGCCGCGCAGCGACATCGAGGTGATCGACACCGACCTGGGGATCTCCGGCAAATGGGGGGTGGCCCGGGAGGGGTTCACCGAGCTGGTCACCCGGGTCTGCTCCGGCGATGTCGGGGCGATCTTCGGGATCGAGATCACCCGGCTGGCCCGGTCCAACGCCGACGTGGCCCGGCTGGCCGAGTTCGCCCGGATCACCGGCACCTTGCTGATCGACCCCGACGGGGTCTACGACCCCGCCGATGTGAACGACCGCGTGCTGCTGGGCTTCAAAGGCACCATGGGCGAAATGGAACTGCACGTGATGGCGCAGCGGCTGCACGCGAACAAGCGGGCCGCGGCCGAGCGCGGCGAGCTGCGCACGCCCCTGCCGGTCGGCTTCATCCACGACGAGGCCGGCGATATCGTGATCGACCCCGATGCCGAGGTCCAGGCCGCCATCGCCGATGTGTTCGCCGCCTTCACCGCGTGCGGGTCGGCCTACGGGGTCGTCGCCGCCTTCAAGGATCGCCGGTTCCCGCTGCGCGCCTATGGAGGGGCCTGGGCCGGGCAGCTGCGCTGGGGCAAGCTCACCCACGCCCGCGTGATCGGGATCTTGAAAAACCCCTGCTATACGGGGGCTTACGTGCACGGCCGGTATTCCTCCCGGCGTACTGTCGAGCCGGATGGCACCGTGCGCACGACGCTGGTGGAACGGCCCAGGGCCGAGTGGCCGGTGCTGATCAAAGACCACCACGAGGGATACATCACCTGGGCGGACTACCTCGCGAACGAAGCGAAACTGGCGGCCAACCGGACCAACGCCGGGGCCCGGCCGCCCCGCGAGGGCTGCGCGCTATGCCAGGGGATCATTTTCTGCGGGTCCTGCGGCAAGCCGATGCGCACCAACTACCACACCGATGCCCGGCCCTCCTATGAATGCTCCTCCCGCGCCGACCGGCTGACCACGCCCACCTGCCGGTCAGTCGCGGCCGCCACCGTCGATGACGCGGTCGCACGTGTGCTGCTGGACGCGCTCACCCCCGAACAGGTCGCCCTGGCGCTCGCCGCAGCTGATGAGGTGACGGGCCGGCGCCAGCGGATCAGCCGGGCCGGCGAACTCGCCGTCGAACGCGCCCGCTACGACGCTGACCGGGCCGAACGTGCCTTCCACGCTGTCGAGCCGGAGAACCGGCTGGTCGCCCGCAGCCTGGAAGCGCGCTGGGAGGCCAAGCTCACCACCCTCACCGAGGCCGAGCAGGCCCTGGAGGCCGCCACTGCAACACTGCCGCCGCTGCCCAGCCGGGCTGACCTGGAGAAACTCGCCGCCGACCTGCCCGGGCTATGGCACGCGCCCGCGACCAGCAGCAGGGACCGCAAGCGGCTGCTGCGCACCCTGATCGCCGACATCACCCTGCTGCCCGAACCCGACCGCTCCAAAGTACGGATCGGGATCCGCTGGCACACCGGCGCCACCGACGAGCTCTGCGTGGCCCGCGCCATTCATCCCGGCACCGCCAAGCGCAGCCCCTCCCCAGCCATCGAGCTGGTCCGCCAGCTCGGCCCGGTCACGCCCACCGCCGAGCTGGCCGCGCAGCTGAATGCCGCCGGGCTGGTCACCGGGCACGGCCGCCCGTTCGACGTCAAGGCTATCCAGTGGATCCGCCACGCCTACCACATCCCCGCCCCCGCCACCTGCGCCAACGGCGAGATCTCCGCGGCCGAGGCCGCCAGCCAGCTCGGCTGCAGCACCGGCGTGATCTACCACTGGATCCACACCGGGCAGCTGACCGCCCGCCGCAGCTCAGGCAACCGGCTCTGCATCCCCTGGGACGGCCAGGTCCGCGCCCGCTGCCAGGAGCTGATCGCCCAGTCCGCCCACCTGGGCCGGGCCGCCCGCCCGCGCATGCTGCCCGCCCCGCCATCTCCCGCCGCCGACGGCGAGGTCAGCGTCACCGAAGCCGCCTACCAGCTCGGCTGCAGCACCTATGTCATCTACGACTGGATCGAAACCGGGAAGGTCGCCGCCCGCCGCGGCGCGGGCAACCGGCTGCACATCCCCTGGGACGAACACGTACAGGCACAATGCCGCGCCCGAATCGAGCAATCCGGCCACCTCAACCCCGCGGCCCGCAAGACCAAGCCCCGGCGGCGGCACTGAGCGGCCCCGGGAATGTCAGTGCCAGCGACCATCGTGACACCACAAGCACCACACCCGTGGCCAGCACCGATCCCACGACACCGGATCCAACCCAACACGCGACTGCAGGAGGGGCAGTATGAAATCACCGTCCCAGCTATCTCGGATCGGTGCCACCAGGCGCGGGTCCGGAACGCGCTGGAACCCGAGTGGGAGGCCCGGTTCGAGCCCCGTTCGTACGGGTTCCGGCCGGGTCGCGGCTGCCACGACGCAATAGAGTCGCTGTTCAAGACCTTGTACGGGAAGGCTGGCAGGGTCTGGATTCTTGACGCGGACCTGGCTGCCGCGTTCGACAAAGTCAGCCACGGGCACCTGCTGGGCATGATCGGCGGATTCCCCGCGAGGGAAATGGTCGCCAGATGGCTGAAAGCAGGGGTCTTCGAGGCGGGTAAAGGGTTCACGCCGACCGAGGAGGGAACTCCGCAGGGCGGCCTTATATCACCTTTGCTGTTGAATATCGCGTTGCACGGGCTGGAGGAGGCCGCTGGTGTCCGCTACCGAACCGGCGTTCGTGCCGGGGAACTCAGGGACAGCAGTCCGGCGCTTACCAGATACGCTGATGACCTGGTCGTATGCTGTCATTCCAGGCGGCAGGCCGAGCAGGTCAAGGCACGGCTTGCTGGGTGGCTGGAGCCGAGAGGGCTGGCCTTCAACGAGGCCAAGACCCGGATCGTGCACCTTGGCAAGGGGTTCGATTTCCTCGGGTTCAACGTGCGCCGTTATCCGAACGGCAAGCTGCTCATCAAGCCGAGCGCCGCGGCCGTCAAGAGGTTCCGGGAAAGGCTGGCGAGGGAGTTCCGCGCGCTGCGGGGATCCAACGTCGCGGCGGTACTGGCGAAGATCGGCCCGATCACGCGGGGCTGGGTCGCCTACTACCGGACGGTGGTGTCATCCAGGGTATTTAACTCCCTGACCGACTACCTGTGGAAGCTCACCTACAAGTGGGCGTGCTGGACGCACCCGAACAAGCCGAAGCGCTGGATCACGGACCAGTATTTCCGGAAATTCAGCAAGTTCAGGAACGACCGGTGGGTGTTCGGCAACCGGGTCACCGGTGCCTACCTGCCGAAACCGTCCTGGACGCCCATCGCGCGGCACACCCTGGTCAGGCAAGGAGCATCCCCCGATGATCCAGGCCTGGCCGGGTACTGGTCGCAGCGCCGCCAGAAGGTGACGCCTCCGCTGGATGACTACACCGTGCGCCTGCTCACCAGGCAGGACGGCCGGTGCAGCCTGTGCGGAGAGAATCTGCTGACCCCCGACCAGCCGCCCCAGACCCCGCAGGGCTGGGAGCACTGGTTCCTGGGAGTCACCAGGAAAGCGATCGAGGCGGACTACCTGGTCCACCACGACACACCCGCCGCCGCGCGAAGGAACCGGACGCACCTCGTGCACGCCACCTGCCGCCGGAAGAAGTACCCGGTCCGGCCAGCAGGCGGCACCCCAGCACAGCAGATGCCCTGAACCACCAGGGTGGCTTGCCTGGGCCGTGTGCGCGGACGACGCGCACGCACGGTCCTAAGGGGGCCCCGGCACGGCAACGTGCCGGGGCTACCCGGCAGGGCGCCGGCGGGCTGGGCCACCTGCTGGCCCAGCAGCTGCTCGCGGCCGGTGAGCGGGTGCTGGACGTGCAGCCCAAGCTGGCCGCCCGGGTGCGGCTGCTGGCCACCGGGGCCAGCAACAAGAACGACCCGAACGACGCCCTGTCGGTGGCGGTCGCGGCGCTGCGCTCCAGAGCCCGGCGCGAGGTGGGCGCGGATGACCATGCCGCGGTGCTGCGGGTGTGGTCGCGGCGGCACCGGGACCTGGGCCGGGCCAAGAACCAGGTCGCGTGCCGGCTTCACGCGGTGCTGTGCGAGCTGGCGCCCGGCGGCGTGCCCGAGGAGATCACCGCCGCTCACGCCACTCGCATCCTGCGGTCAGCCACGCCGTCCGGCGCCGCCGGGCAGGCCCGCAGCGACCTCGCCGCCGAGTTGCTGGAGGACATGCGCCGCCTGGACGCCCAGATCCGCGAGTCGAAGAAGAAGCTGGCCATCGCGGTCAAGGCCTCGGGCGCCACGGTCACCGAGATCTTCGGTGTCGGCCCGGTCATCGCCGCCACCGTCATCGGTGACGTCGCCAGCGTGGCCCGGTTCGCCACCAGGGACCGCTTCGCCGCCTACAACGGCGCCGCGCCGGTCGAAGTCTCCTCCGGCAACCACAAAACCCACCGGCTGTCGCTGCGCGGCAACCGGCGCATCAACCACGCCATCCACACGGCCGCGATCACCCAGATCCGCCACGCCCACAGCGACGGCCGCGCCTACTACGACAAGAAAGCCGCCGAGGGCAAGACGCACAAAGAAGCGCTCCGCTCCCTCAAGCGCCGGATCAGCAACGCCATCTACGCCCGGCTCCAGGACGACGCGCGCCAGGCCTCTGGCAACGTGCAGGCGGGCCCGGGAGGGCAACCGGGGAACGACTCTGACTCCAGCGCGGCCGGCTCACACCCCGGAAACCGGCTCTTCGGACAAGCCACTCCCGAGCCCGCCACTCCGACACTACGACCGGGCACCCCGCGCCGGCTACCCGCGCACGCTAGGCCAGCCGCGAAGAAAATCCGCCGAACCCCTTGACAGCGCTCTCAAAGAGGTCTCGATATGCACGCTGGTGGTGGTTGGCGGCACGCCGGTGAGCGCGCGCCGAAAGATCGTTATGGGGGAGGGGTGTCAAGGGCTGATTGCTGAGGTCTCGTCGAGGTATTACCCGCCTCGGGCTCTTGCTCTTGCCCGAATTCTCAGTTCTGGGGTTGGGTCCGTTGCAGACTTGGGTGGCTCGTCAAGTGAGGCCGGATGCCGGGCGGGAAGCGCTCTGGGGCCGGGCCGGGCCGCATGCGGCCCGGCCCGGGGGTCATTGCGCTTCGGCTACCTCTCCTCGATGAACTGCGTCACCACAGTGCGCGTGTCGCCATTGGCGTCGATCAGCGTCCAGATTGCGGTGTAGGTGCCACGCTGGAGGCCGCTGACCTTCACGCCGCTCTTGGTGTTGACGTTCGGGGCCGAGAACACCGTCTTGCCGGATCGTGTGATCTTGAGCGCGATGGTGCTGTTCGGTCCCGGGGATCCCGCGCGGGCGCGGGCCGTGAACGCGCCGAACACATTCGCGCCGTTGAGCGGCGAGGTGCTCACGATCCGCGGCACCTCGGTCATGGTCTGGCCGCCGCTCAGCTCGTCGGTCTGCGCGATCGTGGTGGCCGGCAGCCCCGCGGCGTTGCCGTTCAGCGGGCAGATCTCGCCGGTGAGGGCGATGCCGCCGCTGATCGAGCCGGCCGAGGTGCTGGTCGGCGGGGTCGTGACCGGCGGGCCGTAGTACTCGTCGGGCTGGCACTGCCCACCCGAGAGCACCGTCTGGTTCGCCTTGATCGCGGCCCGCAGATGGGCGGCGTGCAACGTCGTCAGCGTGCGCGAGCCGTTGGAGAGCGCGACCGTATCCCCGCCCTTGATCGCGAGCGGCACGGACACCGTGCCCGTTCCGTCGGCCGTGACGGAAGCGTTCGTGGCCCCGTCCTTCAGCGTGTAGGTCACGCCCGGGACGAGCCCGGTGCAGGTGACGGTCTCGGCCTCGAGATCGCCGGTGCATGCCGGGAACCCGCCTTGAGGAATGGCCACGAAGGGGTTGGCGAACGACAATACCGAGTCAGGCTCGCCCGCCGGGACGGTCAGGTTCACGAGCGCGCCGGTGAGGTTGGGGTTGGGATCAGTCGGGGGCGTGAAGGCACGGTTGTCGAGCGAGCTCCAGGTGACTGCCTGGCCGGGCGTGACCGCCGCCTTGAGCGGCGCGGTAGCCGCGTCGCTCGAGGTGTTGCAGAAGTCGGTCGGCGACTCGGACCCGGGCACGCCGCCGACCGTGAACGCTTCCACCCCGGTCTGGAAGCACGGCTGGAGCGTGATCGTGGGCGGCGGGAAGCCCTGGAGGGTCTGCGTGTTGGTCACCAGGCTGCCGTTGTCCATGGCGACCCAGCCGGTCCAGCCGGACTCGGTGAACGGGTTGCCCCCGTTGCCGGTGAGGATCTGCTCGTGGCTCGGCGTGGGCGCGCCGGCCCCCGAGTAGTCGACCGTGATCACGTCGCGGTCGTCGCCGACCGCGCGGGTGCCAAGCGACACCGACCAGCTGCCGTCGCTGGCGGTGGTCGTGGATCCGCTCGCGACCGTGACCGGCGTGCCGGAGGCGCTCGCGCGCGAGAGCGTGACGGTGACCGAGACCCAGGCGGTATGGTGCTCGATGTTGCCGCTGACAGCCGGCGAGAACTGGGTCAGGTGGACCTGCGGCAGCGGCAGCGGGTTGGTGGTGTTGGTGGTCGCCTGAACGCAGTTCGGGTTGTTGGTGTTGTCCCGGTTGGCCCACATCTCCTGGATCAGGTACTTGTGGCCGTTGACCACCTGGTTGAACGGGGATCCGTTGGGGGCGAATCCGAGCGGGGTGCCGGTCTGGGGTCCGAACTCGCACTTGTCGCCGATCTCGAACCCGTTCGGGTCCATGTAGCCGACTCCCTCGGGGTCGCTCATCGCCTCGTTCACCTCGTGCGCGACGATGTCGATCACGACCTCGGCATCGGGGTAGCCCTCGGGATCGTTGCCCGGGTTGTTGACCGCCGTCGTCTCGACGATCGGGTCGCCCGTGTAGGCATAGATCGTCGGGCCGTGGCCGAGATTCGACACCGAGTGGTAGCCGCCGAAGGCGTTGGTCTCGCAGACGCCGGGCAAGATGCATTCATCGACGCCGGGCGGCGTGAATACGTACCAGAGGTCGTGCAGACCGCGCGAGCCGTGGGTGGCGTTGATGACGCGATTGATCTCAGCTTGGACCTGGGCGTCGGTGATGCATGTCGCCGTGTTCTGGGGCGAGGCGCACTGCACGGACTTCGAGGGGTAGGGCTGGGTGTCGATCATCATGTTGCCCGGGACATGGTGGACGGTGTTCGTGCCATGGGTGATGCCGCCAGGCGTTGTGCCCCAGCCGAATTGGGGCTGCACGGTGAAGACGTTGCAGCGGGCGGTGGTGCAGGTCTGCCCCGACGTTCCCGTGCTGGCGCCCGCGACGTCGGTGAGGTACTGCTCGATCATGCCGATGTAGTTGTGCGGCGCCCCGGGCGGCCTTCCCTGGAAGGGGTTCGTGCCGCCGGTCCAGTAGATCGTGTGTACGGTGACCCCGCCGGTCATGGTCTGGCCGCCGTGGTAGGTGACCGGCGTCAGCGGCTGGGACGCGCTCTGGGCCGGCTGGAGCCGGCCGTTCCGGAACGTAAATGCCGGGAAGATCCCGAGCGCGGGGCCTATGCGCGGGTGGAACACCGGTTTAGCCGAAGGGCCGGGCGCGGCTAGAGCGCCCGACGCGGTGAAGGCGCTTGGTGCAAGCGCCAGGCAAACCGCACAGGCCAACAAAAAAGGCAGTATCTTCGCGCGTCCCATTTTCCTCGCCTCTCTTTACCCGGACGCTACATTTTTTTGACGTCGTTTTTACGTCTTTGGCCGCCTTTCGGACGGCAACTTATCGCCGGGAAACACGCACGTCAAGACGCGCTTGTTGTAAAAACCTTAACTTCGATCATTCGTCATCTTTAGTTGGCGGCCCCGACCCCCTGGCGCAGTACGGTCGTTCTGCCCGCGATCATCTGGACGGCGATCACCACGGCGGTGATGTTCCCCCTGGCCCGCCCGCAAGGCCCGTACCGGCCGCGCACGCGGCGATCCTGTCCTGCGGACCGAGAGCCGGGTCACGCTAACCGACGGCATCCTGGCCACCGCGGCCCTAGCGGACCTGGTCCCGAACGCCGCACTCGGATGATGGCAGGCCGACTCGCCGCCGGGCACCTGCTGGCCTTCTACGCCGCGCGCGAGGTCCCGGAAATCGTTACACCGCACTGACCACATGCCTGATGCATGAGCGGGAACGTGCACAAGAGCGGCGCAAGCACGATCCAGCCGGGCTCCAAATTCCCGCCATCCCAGATCCTGGATGCCATCGCTGTCCACGACCGCACCCAGCCCACCGGCCGCCAGCATGGATTCTTGTACCACGCCCGAAAGGATGATCTGCGTGCTCCGCCTGCCGTCACCTCGCTGGCCGGCGCTCGCAGGGCAGGCCCGGGCCTTGCCGGCGCTGGCTCCGGTCTGACGGAGCAGCCGGGCGCCATGGCCACATCGCTGACCGTCCCTCAGCGGTCAGGAGCGTGGAGTCCAGCGGTTCACGTCACGCTGAGCGCTCGACGCCAAGCTCCAGCCAAGCGCGCAATCCCGCCGCTATGGGCGGAATCGGCGGTTCGGCGCGGCACGGCTGTTCACCGACGGCCTGACCGTGGCCCGCCGCGGGCAGGACCCCATCTCCCTCCTCATCTCGCGCTATGACCTGGCGGCCACCAGTCAAGCCCAGGGCGACCTGGCCGGCGCGGCAGGACACCTGAAGGAAGGCCTGGCGCTGGCGGCCGGCGCCGGAGACGAAACAAGCGCCGCCTACTACCTCGAGGGCCTGGCGGCCGTCGCCGGGCAGGAAGGCAACCCGCAGCGCGCCGTCCGGCTGCTCGCCGCCGCACGCTCCCTCTTGGAAGCCAAAGGCAGCGGCTGGCTGCACGCCTCCGTGCCACGCGTCCCGCACGACGATGCCGTCCTGCAAGCGCTGCGCTCCCGCCTCGGCGATGCCGCATTCGAGGAGGCCCTCGCGTGGGGCGCATCCACCCGAAGCAGGCGCGCCAGAGAATACGCGCTGGAATAACGACGACCCGGCCAGCCCAGTCACAGGGTCAGCCGACCGCAAACGCCATGAAGCCCTCGGTCTGCCCCGCACAGATCTAACCTCATCTGCCTGCGCCCACACCGACGAGCCGCACCGATACCAGCCGCGCGGAATCGGCGATCGGAATCTGCATAGTCAGCGCGCTGCTTTCACGGAGTGTGATCGGCCCAGGAGTTCGTAGGCGCGCACACTCCCGATCTGCGCGGCTCAGGCGCTATGCGGTTGCTCGTCCTCATACAGATGGAATGTTCTGTGGGCCCGGGCGGCACCCGGTTTCCTGCAACCGCCAGGTGAACACCGTGGGGACGGTTGGGCGTTGACGCGAAACCTCGTTGACGTGGCAAAGCTAGCCGACGGGGGCGTAAGGCATCAGCCGAAGCAGGATTGCGAGGATCCGTTAGGGCCATCGATCGCGTAACCAGTTTCACCGTGAGCGTGAGCGCGTGCTACTGACCAGGCTTGTTCCGGTGATCTCAGGTGCGCGAGTCTGCGATGGGTTACGGTCCAAGGCATGCCGGGCAAAGGCGCCGCGGTCATGAGAGGTTGGCATGCATATTAGTGCTGGTGACACTGCCTGGATGCTGACCTCGACGGCGCTGGTGTTCTTCATGATGCCGGGGCTCGCGTTGTTCTATGGGGGGCTGGTCGGCGCGAAGAACGTGATCGCGACGATGGTCCAGTCTTTTGTGGCCATCGGTGTGATCAGCTTGCTGTGGGTGATCGTTGGGTACTCGCTGGCGTTCGGCGCCGATCACTGGGGAGTGACCGGTGGGCTGCAGAACGTGATGCTGCGCGGTGTTAACGGCACCCCGAACAGCTACGCCCCTACGATTCCGTCGCTGGTGTACATGGCGTTCCAGATGAAGTTCGCCGTGATCACCCCGGCGCTCATCGCGGGGGCGTTTTGCGAGCGGATGCGCTTCCGCGGTTACCTGGTCTTCATCGGCCTGTGGTCGCTGCTCGTTTACAGCCCGTTTGCACACTGGGAGTGGGGCGGGGGGTTTCTCGGCACCGGCGGCCTGCACGCGATCGACTTCGCCGGCGGCTCGGTCGTCCATGAGCTGGCCGGTGCCGCGGCACTGGCCACCGCGTTGTACCTGAAGCGGGCGCACCAGCTTGAGCGGCCGCACAGCGTGCCGCTGGTGCTGCTCGGCGCGGGGATCTTGTGGTTCGGCTGGTTCGGCTTCAACGCGGGCAGCGCGGTGTCCGCCGGAACGGTCGCCGGGTATGCGCTGGTGAACACCCAGCTGGGGGCGTGCACCGCGATGCTCGCCTGGATGGGCATCGAGTGGTGGCGCCGCCGCAAGCCATCAGGCGTGGGCATCGCCACCGGCGCCGTCGCCGGCCTGGCCGCAATCACCCCGGCGTCGGGTTACGTGCAACCGTGGGCGGCGATTATCATCGGCGCCGCGGCCGGATTGCTGTGCTACGGCGCCGTCCACCTGAAAGACATATTCCACTACGACGACTCCCTCGACGTGGTCGGCGTGCACATGGTCGGCGGTGCGATCGGGGTCGTGCTCACCGGCGTCTTCGCCAGCCTCGCCGTCAACGCCGCCGGCGAGGCCGGAGGCTGGACGCAGCTCGGCCGCCAGGCAGTGCTGGCTGTCACCGGCATCGCCTACCCGTTCGTCATGACCTGGATCATCCTCTGGATCACCGACCACACCGTGGGCCTTCGAGTGAGTCCCGGGGATGAGGAAACCGGTCTCGATCTCAGCGAGTACGCCGAGGCCGGCTACCAGCCGATAGCTGCCGCAGGCAGCATGACCAGCGACGGCATGGTGGGCGCTCCTGGCGCGGCGCAAGCAACCGAAGCGGAGTAATCAAGCCGTATTAAGCCGCTTCGAACCGTCTGTTCGATTTGCACACTCGGCCAGGAACCCAGAACATGAGAACGACCCCGGCCGCAGCACCGCTGGTCATCGAAGCTGGTTCGCAACTGCTTGGTCTTTGGGTGCCCGGGCGGGAACCACTGCCGCCAGCCGGGCCCCGGGCAGTGTGTTTGCCCGGGGCCTGGCTGGCTGGTCAGGGGTGGCCTCTACTTGAAGTAGACGGTTTCCGGGTTTGATGTGGCGGGGGCCTGGACGAACCCGCCGCTGACGTTCTCGTAGACGGTGATCTTGTAGGGGTTGGCCGTGCCGGTGTGCAGCCCGCTGGGTGTCTTGATGTTGCACTGGAACAGCAGGCTGGTGCTGTTCCAGGCGCACAGCGCCGATGGCGGGCCGCTGATGCCGGGGCCGGTCAGCGTCGCCTTCACGTCACCGGCGGCGGCGAGCGCCGCGGCGGCGCTTGAGCTGATCGGCTGGCCTAAGTTGTTGGTGAGCCGGAACTTGACCGGGATGGTAGACCCGGACTTTTGCAGGGTGGACTTGGGCAGCGGCGACATGAAGCCCCCGAACCCGTACAGCGCCGTCTGCGGCTCGCCGCGCTCGCTGGCGGCGTTGTTGTTGCCGTCCCCGTTGTAGGTGGCGGTCCACTGGTAGATTCCGGCGGCGGTGGGTTTGAACCTGTGGGTGCCGATAACCCCATCCACGTCATGCGATCAGGCGATATTCGTTGATCGTGCCAGCGACGCGGGTCTGTCTTCGGACGCGGTACTGGTCCAGATCGACAGGGCAGCGGTTTGAGCGGCGCGGCGCCGTGCAGGGAGCGGTGAGGCCGATGCTGGTTGTAGTGGGTCTCGTACGCGCGCAGGATCCGCCGCAGATAGTTCTGGTTCCAGGCGAGGGTGCGGTCCAGGAGCTCGCGACGGCATCCTCCGATCCAGCGCTCGGCGATCGCGTTCATGCGGGGCGTCCGCACGGTGCACAGCACGGTCTGGATCCCGGCGTCGGCGAGGACCGCGTCGAACGCGGCGGTGAAGTTCGATCCCCGGTCGGGGATCACGAACTTCATCCGCTCTGCCTGGCCGCCGAGGTCCATGATCAGGTTGCGTGCCTGCTGCGTAGTCCATTCCCCCGTCGGGTGCAGGGTGATGCCGAGGATTCGGATGCGCCGGGTCGCGTGCTCGATCACGGCCAGGACGTAGGCCTGGGTGCCGTTGAGCAGGTTGACTGTGAAGAAGTCGCAGGCCAGGATCGCGTCGGCCTGGGAGCGCAGGAACTGCGACCAAGTCGGCCCGGTCCGCCGCGGCGCGGGGCCGGTGCCGTTGGTCTTGAGGATCTGCCATACGGCCGACGCCGAGACTCGCACTGCCAGGCCGGCCAGTTCCCCGTGGATCCTGCGGTAGCCCCATTCAGGGTTTTCGCGTGCGAGCCGGAGGGCCAGGGCCTTGATGTTCCGGCGGGTGGCCGGGCAGCCGGTCTTGCCGCGCATGGACCTGGTGGCCCAGCGGCGCCAGATGATGTCGCGGTGCCAGCGCAGGATCGTGTCCGGGGTGACCAGCAGCCGCAGGCCGTGGCGGCAGGCTTTGGGTATCACGCCGAGCAGGGCCGCGAGCAGGGCCCGGTCCGCCCAGTTCAGCTTCGGGCGGCGCGGCTGCCGCCGCTGCAGGACCGCGAGCTGGTGGCGCAGGATCAAGATTTCGGCGGTCTTCCACCTCTCCTCACGCTGGGACAGCCGCAGCCACGCGGCGACCCGCGTTATCAGAAGGAAGATGAACCGCAGGCACATGATCGGTGATCATCACGGGCGGAGCGTCGGGCGAGCAACTCTGCTGGTCAGAGCCGTGGATGTGATTCTCGGCACTCACAAAGCGGAAACGAACCGCCGGGCCGGTGTGCCTTACGCCACCCTGAGCGCCGATGAGCGCGTTGCTCTGCTCGCCGGGCTCGGCGCGCTTCCCGGCTGAACGGACGCCATCTGACTTAATGCGCTGCAAACGTCCGCTCTGCCGCCGGGCGGGCGGCGAGCCCTGTGATCTCCCATCGCGGATCTGGGACTCGCCCCTGTCTCCGGGCGTTCGCACAGAGCGTTCAGCTTCAAGTCCCCATAGAGATCTGCTGCGGATGAAGTGGTGAGAGTTAGGTGAGTTCTTCGACCTGCACCTCAAACAGAGACATCTGAGAGATGAGGCGCGCGCCCAGAGCTGCCCCCACGACGCCAAGGTTCTCGACGATGAGCTGGCCCCGCACCGTGTGCCGCTCGAACTCCTCGCTGGCGCGGATGCGCGCGAGTTTGTCCTGGTCACCGCGCAGGAGGAAGAAGCCTCCGAGTTCCCCGCCGTACGCCTCGAGAAGAACCGGCTCGAAGCTTTCGATCTCGCCCTCCTGCTGCAGCCGCGAGTAATATTCGAAAACCTCGTTGAATACCTTGATGGCCTGCCGCTCACGGCCCTGCACAGGGGCCCCGAAACCGATGAATAGCCCGAAATCCGCCATGACTCACCCCACTGCTTGCCTCGTCGCCCTCTGGCACCCGAGTGCGTCTCTCATCTACATCAACTCACGCGCACGACCTAGCGCCACGGATGGCGCCACCTGAAATTGCCTGGCTTCCCTCGTGTTCTTTGACGCCCGCGCGGCTCCGGTCCCCTGTCTCGCGCCGGGACGTTGACGCTGTCACGCCCATGCTGAGCCTAACGGGATCATGCACAGCACGGTAGGGGCGATCTTCGCGCGGGCACCTGGCAAGCCCGCGAACCCGCCGCCCAGCCGCATCTGCGGCAACCGACGGGGAGGCCTGCTCCGGACCGTCCGCTGCCGTACGGCGTGGCTCTATTTCCCCGGGAGGAGCAACGCTCGTAGCCGCGATGACGATCGTGTGCTAGCGCACGCAGAACCGGCGGATCTGCATCTGGTCGGCCATGCGGGCAGTGCCGTGCCTGGGGCGCACTAAATCGGCGCTCGGCGTGACCCGGCCGGGGGTGACGCCCACCAACCCATCACCTACTGTGACAGTTCGCGGTCTGCCTGGCAGCCTTGCCCTTGCCAAGCCATGGCGGGTTGGGCACAGTTGGGCTTTCGTCCCCAACGCGCCCTCTGATGCCATAGACAATTGACACTTACGCGCACCCAGGATCGCATGGACGAGACACTTCTTATGACGCTGTGTAACTGGTCTCTGCCCGGGCGAGGCGCGCACAGCCGCCTATGCGTGCCTGCTTGGGTCGGACCAGACTGCGGATGCGGCGCGCGAGAACAGGCATTATGTGGGCTCGAAAGACGGGCTCTGGCGGGGGACAAGGGTTAGGTGTGCTCCGGGTGCCTGCCGCCTCCGCGCTGTTGCCAGTTGCGAGTGTGGCGGAGTTGGATTGGGTAGCAGAACATAGGAGACTGGCGAGAGGGACATCGGTGGCGGCGGGCAGCCGGCGGGTTATCGCCGGAGTCAGCGGCTCATTGCGGAGCCTGGGCGCCTTGCGGGCTGCCGTGGCGGAAGCGCGCTCAGCGGGGGCGGCGGTGCTGGCGGTGCTCGCGTGGGCTCCCGCGGGCGGGGAGATCGCGTACCTGCGGGCCCCCTGCCCCCTGCTGCTAAGGCTGTGGGAGCAGGAGGCTCACGAGCGCCTGCGTGATGCCTTTGACGAGGCGTTCGGCGGTATGCCTGGCGGCGTGGCGGTTCGCCAGCTTGTGGTGCGGGCTCCGCCGGGCCCGGCGCTTGTCGAGCTGGCCGATCAGCCAGGCGACCTCGTGGTGGTGGGTTACGGGGGACGGAGCCGGCTGGGCTGCGCGGTGCATGGCCATGTCACCCGCTACTGCATGGCTCACGCGTGCTGCCCGGTGCTGGCCGTGCCACCGCCCGGCCTGATCAGGGAACTGCGGTCCCGGCGTCATCACTGGCGGCCAGAAGACTTCGCCACCCCCCTGGCCGGATGACCGCAGTGCTGTGGACCACCAGACAACGATCCACGAGGTGGGCGAGGGCGGCGTGCAGGCGGCCTGCACCTGCGGGTGGCGCAGCCCGGTGTACGGCGCGGACAAGACCACCGGCATGATGGACCCTCTGCAGCAAGCCACCGATGCCGGCGACCTGCACCAGTGGGAGATGTCCCTGCAGTAAGCCGCCGCCGGCCAGTCCCTGACCCGCCCGGCCCGGCGCCAACCCGGCACCGACCGGCCGGTGCGCGAACGCGAGCGTCCTGGCCGGCCCGGGACCGGCCTGCCGGCAACGGAGACGAGCGTTCTGATGCCGGGGGCGGCTGGGCTCGGGCGTGCGATGCCGGGAACAGGTTGCTGGCGGCGTCCTGGGCCGCCGCCACGGCGACGGCAGCGACCTGCCTTGTGCTGCACGCCGGAGCGGCCACCACCAGCGCAACCCCGCTGACCTCGCCGGGCAACCCGGCCGGCGAACGGAGGAGCGACCCGAGGTGGTGACAGCATGCAGAGAGGGGCAGGCAGGCAGAAGGAGACGCCATGACCCAGGTCCCGGGCGGGCAGCTCAGCCGGGGTGAGCGGGCCCGCTGCCACGCGGTGATCCGAGCGCAGTTCGGCGGGTATGAACGCTGCCACCGCAACACCGGCCACGAGCCGCTGCCCCACCACGTGCGGGGCCGGTCCTGGTCGGGGAGCTGGTCAGCCGGAACAGCGCGCATCCGGTTCGGGGCGGGCTGCGATGACAGGTGCGTGTTCGGCGACGAAGTGTCGCTGTGGGGCGGTTCCGGTGAGGTATTGACGGCGGCAGTGACGCTGTGGAAGCGAAGGAGCCCCCGCTGACAGCCAGCAGCGCGTCAGCCCTGGCGAAGGAAGCGCCGTGCGGGCGCGGGCTGACCGCGGGGACGGTCACGCCCGCCACCGGGCTGCCGGTGGCCTGACCGTTCCACCGAAGTGATGGCGCCCTGGACACTGCCGCGGGTGGCCCCGCGCGGCGGTGGGTTCCCGGACCGGCACACCCGGCCCGCTGGCCGGTGGATGGTTCCGCGGGCTTGCCCCAAGAGCCGCGCTGCGTTCCCCCGGCGAGGGCACGCCCGGGACAGTGAGCTACTGGACGATCTCGGCGGTGATGGCGCTGGCCTTTGTGTGAGGGACCCCGGCCGGCCCGGGCGCGGTACCGTGCGGGCGCTGGCTGGCCGCCGCGACCGTCACGGCTGCCTCCAGCGCGACGCCGGCGTGCTCGGGGGCCCATCGCGCGGCCGTGAACCAGCCAGCGGCCATCCGGCTGCCGCTCGGCTACGGCTACGCATGGGCCGCCGGGCTCTATGTGCGCGGTGAGACGATGGCCATCGCCAGATGGCCTGATCATGACGCCAGCGTAGCGCCGCCGGGCCGCCGAAGCCGCCGCAACTCGCGGCGCGCCGGGCGCTACGCAGACCGGCAACCGTCCGGAGACTAGCCGAAGGAGCGGCCGCGCTCGGTGATCGGTCATCGGTGTCAGGGCGCACGCCGAGGCTTTCGTACTGGGGCCCCGTCGCCCGGTGGGCGCGCTCGGGGGCCGCCGTGGGAGTGCTCCTGATTGCGGCGGTTTGGCATGGGCTAGCGCCGCCGGGCGGGGTTAGCACCAACCCGTCAGGTGATCAGGCAACCGGCGCAGCGGGGTGCGGCGGAGGCGCCGGTTTCGTGTGTGATGATGAATTGGGCCGGAGGCATTCCGGCGCCGGTAGCCGCGCAGGCGCCGTCCCGGGTCCTGGTAGCTCGCCGGGCCAAGCCCGGCGGGGATGGGATGGCCGGATGTTCGGGTTCAAGATCATCCGCCAGTATGAGCGGGGCGTTGTCTTCCGCTGGGGCCGCGCGCTGCCCGGCCTCCGGGAACCGGGGCTGACCTGGGTTAACCCGTTCACCGACCGGCTGCGCAAGGTCAACATGCAGATCACGGTGGCGGCGGTGCCCGGCCAGGAGACCATCACCCGCGACAATGTCACGATGCGGGTGGACGCGGCTCTTGGCGAGGATGTCGAGGCCAATGGAGCGGCGCATCTCAAGTCCATTCGTCGTGTTGTTCGGCTGGGACTGCACCGACGAGGCGGATCAGGGCCGCGCGGTCGGGGAAGATGCCGACGACGTCGGTGCGGCGGCGGATCTCGCGGTTCAAGCGTTCCTGGTTAGGTCGGCCTGGGGCGCGGTGTCGCCCTTGGTCGGCGGGACAAGCGGCCCGGCGCCGGGGGGAGGGGGGATCGTGCGCCACCTGCCCCCCGGCCCAGTGCTCGACCAGCGTGCTATCGGAGCTGGCGTCGCACTGGCCGGCGCTGGCGGCCACCCGTGACCACTGAGATCTAGTCTGCTCCGTTCCCAGCCCGGCGAACCCGACAGGGCTGACGTTGCGGCCAGGTCCCCGGTCCTCAGGTGGCGGCGGACCAGACGTCTGGGAGTATTGCTGACCGGTGCCGGATGAGAGCGGACCTGGCCCTGTCTGGCGCCAAAGCCGAAGCCCTGGTTGGAGACGTAGAGCGCCCCATCGGGGCCGACCGTCATGCCGGTCGGGAACGTCAGGTCCGACACGATCGTCTTGGCGGGACCGTTCGGCCCGACCTGGACGATCGCTCCGGTCCCTGGCGTCGGGCCGCCTGCGGTTGTGCTCATCTCCAGCGCGTACAGCTGGCCGCCGCGGAAGGCGAGCCCGAGCACCTTCTCCACCCCGGTCGCGCGGACCTTCAGCGTGTGCTGCCCGGTGAGCCGCCACACGTGCTCATCACCCGAGCCGTCGGTGGGCTCGAACACGCCCAGGTTCGATGTAGGTCACGCGGTGATGGACCAGCGCGGTCCCACATTGCGGCGCATGCGGTCGAGGTCGTGGCCGAGTCGTGGGATAGGGATCGGCGGCGGTGATGATGCGAGGGCCGGCCTGAATCTCGATGGTGCGGTAGCGCGGCAGTGCGGATGAACTTCCTGATTGACCAGCCGGTTGCCTGTACGATCCAGCGGCTGACGGCCAGGTCGGCGAACACGATGGTCAAGTGGGCTTCGATCGAGTCGCGCTTGTGGTGGTAGAGCGGCTGGGCTTGCAGGTCGTGACAAGTGAACATCTCCATGCGATCTACACAGCTTCTACACAGCAGTCATGCAGATGCCAGGCATTTAGATGTAGGGGAATTACGTGGCGACGACCCTGAGCCAGTAGTTGACCACGCCGATCATGATTCAGCTGCAGCCCTCGGGGCAGGGCTGCACGCCTTCAGCAACTCCAGCTCGGCACCACCGCGAACGTATTACTACTGGATTACCTAACGTGGACTGTCGCGCCGTGCGGTGCCGGAACTGGCCGCGACGGGGGCAGACGCGGGCGGATTCAGCGAACCGGGAGGGGGGAACATGAAACGACAGGTGACAGGTGCCCTGCGGCGTTCGATCCTGCTGGTGGCCGCAGTGCTCGCAGCCTCGCTGGTTGCGGCCGGCCCGGCGCAGGCGATCACCGGCGGGCAACCGGACGGCAACCAGCACCCGAACGTGGGCCTGATGGTCGTGAACTTTGGATCCGGCCCGGAGCCATTCTGCACGGGCACCTTGATCGCCCCCAGGAGCTTCTTGACCGCCGCGCACTGCATCGCCATCCTGCAACAGTCCGGCGGCGAAACGATCGGGGTGACCTTCGACCCGCGGACGTTTGACCCCAGCAGGCCGGTCATCCCAGCCATGAAGACGGAGGTGGACCCTGCCTTCGGGCACGACCAGGGCGACTTCCATGACCTTGCCGTGATCACCCTCGGACGCCCCGCTCCGGCGGCCCCGGCAGTCCTGCCGGCGGCTGGCCTGCTCGACCAGCTAGCAGCCAAAGGATCCCTGCGCGGTCAGCCGTTCACCAACGTCGGCTACGGAGCGATCGGCATCGCGCACGGCGGCGGCAAGCCCGTTCTCATCTTGGACTTTATGCGCAGGTTCGCCACGCCGCCGTTCATGGCGCTGCGAAACACGGTGCTGCTGCTCCTGCTGAACACCCACGCGACCGGCCAGGGCGGAAACTGCATCTACGACTCGGGCAGCCCGGTCTTCCTCAACACCGGCGGCCGCGACGTGCTCGCCGCAGTCGTCTCGCTGAAGGCCGACCAGGCCTGCGTGGCGAACGGCTTCAACTACCGGCTTGACACACCATCCGCCCGGGCGTTCCTCAGCAAGTTCGTCACACTTCCGTAACCGTGACCTCCTGGGCGTGCGGATGGCCGCCGAGCTGAGGCCCACCAAAGGCGGCACACGCCAGCCAGCGGCACAACCGGACCCTCTTCCGGCGCAGACCAGTACCAGCCGCCAGCGGCCTTCGTCGGCGGTCACCGTCACCGCTCACACCGCGGCCGGTACCACACCGTAGGCGGCCGCCTACCGGTGATTACACTGCGTGACAGCTAGATTCTCGCCTACATGGCCAGCTGCGGCCAGCTCACCGCGCCCACCACGCCCGGTCGCTGAGGAAAATGACAGATCACCGTGTTGGAGGCGCACGCGGCAGCGCTGCCTCCTGGCCGCACCTGTGGGTGCCGAAAACTGTGTCACCTCATGCGACCTGGGCATATTCGTGGATCAGGCCGCCGAGCCGTCCCGCCGCAGAACCCGGATACTTGTGCCCGCTGCGGGCGGATCCTGGCGTCCAGCGGGCGGGTTCTGGTGCAGCGTCCGGTGCGGCCGGTGGGTGTTGTAGTGATCGGCGTGCTCGCCGAGGACCAGATGCAGGTGCCGTTCGCCGGTGATCAGCATCCGGCCAAGGCACGGCGACCTGATGGCGCAGGACGAGGATCTCAGCGTCTTTGGCCCGATCGGACCGGGGCGAGCAAGGCAAGCCAGCCGGGCGCGCGGAGCGCCGCGAGATAAGCGAATCGTAGCGTCACGGGTACTGACGGTGCCTGACCATGAGGCGCTCGCGCAGCCAGATCCCCTAACTTGACGGTCTCGTGCGACGGCGTAACACCAGATCAACGCTAGTGACAGGAATCTCGGCACCCACACGCTGGACACTCTGAACCGGGCCCGGCGCCGGGACGTGTGAAAGGGGAGATGCGCGGCCCGTCAGGGCCCGCGGAGCGCTGCCTAGGTTCCGCAACAGGGAGGCAGAAGATGAGCAAGATCAGGTGGCTGCTGGGCGCGCTGGGCGTGGCCCTGGTTAGCTTGGTGCCAGTGCTGGGGGCATCCGCCCCGGCAGGCGCCGACCCCGGCACGATTCTCAAGTTCACCTCGATGACGCCGGTCACCGGGCCCTACGTCGGCGCCGCTAACCCGATCCGCACGGTGCCCGGTGGCGGGCTGCCGTGGATCATCACCGCCGGGAACGGCGCCCTCAAG
The DNA here is from genome assembly GCA_963734725.1 of uncultured Actinomycetes bacterium. Taxonomy (GTDB): domain Bacteria; phylum Actinomycetota; class Actinomycetes; order Streptosporangiales; family Streptosporangiaceae; genus DASXKD01. The sequence continues at coordinate 24,239 of CAVTIX010000015.1, read as the reverse complement.
AGCGACGGTCATCTTCTGGTGCATGTGCGTGGCCTGGTCCTGGCCGACCAGGCCCCGGTTCCGCCCGCGCTGCAGGGCACCAACCCCATCCCCGGCTTCGAGGCCATCGTCAGCTGCCAGACCATCAGCGCCACCGGGGCGGCCACCGTCACCAACGTCAGCACCGCCCCGTTCCCCGCCAGCACCGCCGGGAACTCCGACATCAACGCCACGGTGAGCCTGCCCCACCCCTGCATCGCCCCCATTGTGTTCGTGTTTGGCGCGCCGAACGTCGGCTGGTTCGCAGCGACCGGGGGCTGAGCCGGCAGTTCCCTCCGGCCCGGCCGCGCGGGCCAGCCACACCGGCGGCCGGTGGCCAGATACCGCCCGGCGCAGTGATGGCCGCCTCCAACAAGGGCTGGCGGTCATGACGGGAGTCCGGCTGGGAACCCTGGACGGGGCTCCTTGCCGACCGAATGTGACTGACCGCCGCGCCACGGCCGCGCTTGATCCGCCGATAGGCGCGGACATCGGGCGCGGGCTGCCCGCGGTCGTGGCGGCGCATAACGGGACGATCGGCGTGGGCGCCGATGGCCGGGTGCGGTGCTGGTGAGTCACGGTCTGCCGCAAGTTGTGCCCCGGGCCTGTGGTGCGGCGGGCCGGCTGTAACAGATCACCGGTGGGCCGCGTTCCGCACCAGGAGGGGGTCCGGTCGGCTGCGGGATCTCGGGCCCCGTTCGGCGTGGCCGGGGGCTCATCCTTGCAAGGTGCCGCGTGGCCGCGCGGGGGATCATGCGAGGAGGCTGGCGTGACCGCGAAAGCGATCCCCCGGCACGCCCGGGCGGTGGAGCGGCAAGACTGGGTTCCCCGTCCGCGTGCGGGCCGGCTGGCCGGCGCGCGGGCCCCGTGCATTTCTCAGCCGGGGGCTGGCCGGTGGGCGGGTGCGCGCTGACCCGCTCGCCGGGCCGGTTGCCATCACCGAGCGGGCTGTTTTGGGCGACCGGATCAGAAGGCCCGCCGCCTGGTGTGAGATGGCCGCCTGCATCTCGCGGTATGAGGACCCGGCAGCGCTCGGCGAGGCCGACATCCGCGCCCGGGCGCTCGCCGCCGGGTGGCGGCACGATGCCGTCGGCCGCCTGGTGTGCCCGCACTGCCAGCAGCGCAACCCGAGCTTGTGGCCCGCCTGTCCCGTGGTGCCGCACGAGCACGCAGCGGCCCGCGGCCGCGGCCGACGTACCGGTCACGCGCGGGCGGGCCGGATCAGCGCCGTGTGGTCAGCACTGTCGGCGTGGTTCCCGGGCTTGTGGGGCAGCCAGGACCGGGCGCGATGGCCACACCTGCTCGCGGCGCTGGCCGCCGGCCGCAACGGCTGGAACACGCCACCACCCGGCCCAGCCACGGGCGCGACCGGCCGCCGGGCCAGCGCGGGGCCAGCAGGTCCCAGCCGTCCCCGGCACTGTCGACGATCAACGCCGGCGGGCCCGTGGCCGCCCTTCACTCGCTGAGCACGTCCACAAGCATGCGTGCGGAGCCGCGCAACGCGGCGATGTCTTCGGCTAGCTCATCACGTACGCTGTCACGCTCGCGCGCCAGCTCCGAGGCCCGCGTTATCGCGGTGGCCGCAGAGTCGAGCATGTTGCTTGCCTCAGTCAGGTGAAGCCTTGCCCGGCGCACTGTCTCTTGCGTGCGGACACAGGCGGGCTGAGGAGCGGTTTCCTGGGGTGACGCAATCCTGAATCCTCCGGAGCGGGCTCGAAGGCAGGCAGAAGCCAGCCCCAGGGACCGCGGCTGGCTCGACAACAGCTGTCACCGCTTGCCTACCCCCACCAGCGCCAGTCCACCCCCTCAAGCCCCAGCCCTACGGCCGGCCAGCCCCGACCAGGCACGCATCGGCCCGTGGAAGACAAGCACTCCACAGGCAAAGGAAGCTGTCCCCGGGTAGAGGTGACCTTGACCGGAGCCTGATCCCGGCGGCCGCCGATCGCAGGACATGGCCGACACGCCGACGTCAGCCGCGCCAAGACCCGCCGTTCGGCGCGGCGGCTTGGATCCCGGGACGTCCAGCAACGCCGCTCCCGGACGGTTTATCTGCGGGGCGTCACGCGGTCGATCGGCTCCCAACGGCTGGCCCTGCCCGAAGAGCCGGGCAGTGAGTTGGTGAGTGCGGCTAGGGCAGGCTGTAGGCGTAGGGGTTGTCGCCGGTCGAGCCACGTAGACGAATCCGCTGACGACGGCCGGCGTGGTGATCACCGAGCCCGGGAGCGGCACGCGCTCGCCGTGGCCTGTCGCGGCCTCAGTGTGCGAGCAGCGCGGCGATGAGCACGTCGGCCAGCCAGCGCTGGTAGGCCTCTGGGCGGCGGCCCGACTCTTTGACGTGGAGGACGTAGAGCTCGGGTACGGTCAGTGCCCACAGGGTGTGGGCGGCGTCGGGCACGCTGGTGCGCAGGGTGGCCTTGGCCGCGAGCCGTTGGGCGCTGGTGCGGGAGCGGGCGAGCCGCTCGTTGTTGATGTCCTGCCACAGGGTGGCGATCTCGCCGTCGCGGGCGGCGGTGGCGCGCACGAGCTCGAGCAGGTGGGCGGCCCGGTCGTTGAGGCGCCTGGCGTTGCGGGCGATCAGCTGGAGCTGCTGCTCGGCGGTGGGCGCGTCGAGCTGTTCTTGCAACCAGGCCTGCCGGTCGACGGGTCCGTCCGGGCCGCCGGTCATGGCGGTGGCGACGGCGGCGGTGAGCAGGTTGCGCTTGTTGGTGAAGGTCTTGTAGACGGTCGGCACCGCGACGCCGGCCCGGGCGGCGACGTCCTCGATCCGGGTTCCCTCATAGCCGCGTGCTTCGAATTCGGCGTGGGCGGCTTCGATGATGCGGAGCCGGGTGGCGGCCGCCTGGGCCTGGCGGAGCGGCGAATTGTGGCGCCGGGGGCTGACTTCAGCGGTCATTGGGTATAGTCTCACTCTATCCAGTAGAGATTTACTATCCTACAGGGACATCGTAGCGGGAGGGGGCCGATGATGACGATCGAGGGCCCGGCGCGATCCGCGGGCGGCACGATGAGTGCTTCTTCCCCGGTTGCGGTGATCGGCGCGGGTAACGTCGGCTGTGCGCTGGCCGCCGATCTGGCCCTGCGGGGCGTCGAGGTCCGCCTGTTCAACCGCTCACCCGGGCGGCTCGCCGCGATCCGGGATGCCGGTGGCATCACCGTGACCGGCGAGATCGAAGGGTTCGCGGCGCCCGCCATGGTGACCGGATCGCTGGCGGAGGCCGTCGATGGCGCCGAGGTGGTGGCCGTCACCGTCCCGACGGCGTCGTTGCCGGCCTATGCGGCCGCGCTTGCCCAGGCGACGACCGATGAGCAGCTGATCTGGCTGAACCCAGGCCACAGTGGCGGCGCGCTGTACCTCGCAGCCGAGCTGGCGCGCGCTGGCCGGGGTGAGCGCACGATATGCCAGCTGACCACCGCCTCGCACATCAGCCGGCTGACCGGCCCAGCCACGGTCCGGGTATTCCTGCGGGGCCGGGCGTCGGTCGCCGCGCTCCCGGCCAGCCATTTGCAGGCCTGCCACCAGCGGCTGGACGCGCTGCTGCCGGGCCTGTTCGGCCGGGCACAAAGCGTGCTGGAAGCCGACCTGGCGAACCTCAACGCGATCTTGCACCCACCCGGGATGGTGTGCAACGCGGGCTGGATCGAGGCCACCGCAGGGAAGTTCGGCTTCTACGCCGAGGGCAGCGGGCGCGCGGTCGCCCAGGTGATGGACGCGATCGACCACGAGCGGCTGGCGCTGGCCCGCAGGCTGGGTGTCCGGGCCGTCCCCTTTACCGAGCTGTTCCACCAGCTCGGGTTCACCACCGGTGAACGGGCGCACGCGGGCGGCGCGTACCACGCCATCCAGCACAGCGACCTGATCCAGCCGATCCAGTCGCCCCCCCAGCTCGATCACCGCTACCTGCACGAAGACGTCGGCTGGGGACTGGTCCCCTGGATGCACCTCGCCGCGGCAGCCGGCAGCCCGGCGCCCACCATCAGCGCCCTGACCCACCTGGCCGGGGTGATCAACGGCATCGACTACCCACGCGAAGGGCTCACCCTCGAACGCATGGGACTAGCCGGAAAGACCCCCAGCGAAATCCGCGCGCACGTCGGCGCGCCCACCGCCGAACTGGCCGGCGCGCCCGCCCCCAAATCCTGCCGCCAGGTCCGGGATCACCCACATCGCGCTGGAAGTGCCCGGTCTGCACCATCGACGGCGATCTAGGCTACGTCTTGGACCAGCGCGAAACAGATGCGGGCTGCAGGCAGCGCCAGAACTGACGGTTCTGTGCCGGTCAGCCGCGGCGAATTCACCCTCGACAAACAGCGCATACTCGGCAGGGCGCGATCTCCCAAGGGCGGCGGCACCCGGCGACGCTCACCCACTGTGACAGCCAACGTCCACCTGGCATGCTGCTGTCAGTGCTGCGGCCACGAGGGTTGCGCGTCGTTGGGTTTTAGTTCCCTAGGCTCCGCCGGATGCCATAGGCGATCGACGTTGCGCGCACCGCGACGTTCTAAGCGCGTATCCATAAGTTCTGCGCGTAACTTGCCGTGAGGCTGCTGGGCGACGAGGCGTTGGTCGCGGGTTCATCCTGCCCCGCTGCATAGTGAGTGCAGGCCCAGCCGGGACCAGAGTCAAGGTCCGGTGAGGTGGACGGATCGGGCTCCTCATGCGTGTATAGGGCGTGGAACAGGACCAGCGCGAGTTCGCCGAGTTCTACGCGGCGGCCTGGGATGACTGCCTGCGGATCGTCGTGGTCAGCGTCGGCAACCGGGCGCTGGCCGAGGACCTGGTGGCGGAGGCCTTCACAAGGGCCTGGGCGTCGTGGCGGAAGGTAGGCGGGCTGGCCGAGCCGCGCGCGTGGATCATCCGCAGCGCGCTGAACGCGCACGTGTCGTGGTGGCGGCGGCACCGGCGGGAAGTAGCCCTGGGCAGCCATGACACCATCGCGACCACCAGCGAGGACCCGGCCCTGGATGGCTCACTGGTGGCTGCGTTGCGGCGATTGCCGGTCCGGCAGCGGCAGGTCATCGCGCTGCGGCTGCTGCTGGACCTGGACACCGCCACCACCGCCCAGATGCTCGGCATGTCCGGCAGCACCGTCACCACCCACCTGCACCGGGCCGTCGCCGCGCTGCGCCGCGACATCCCCGCCCGCAACGATCAGGAGATAGCGCAATGAACGACGACCCCATGCTGGCCGACGTCAGGGACGGCCTGGCCGAGGTGCGCGACTCTCTGGCAAAGGCGCATCCGAGCATCCCGGCCAACGAGATCATCGCCAGGGCCAGCAGGCGCCGGACGCGTCGCTGGCTGGCCGGCGCGGGGGCTGCCTGCGCCGCGATTGGCTTGACCCTGGGCCTGGTGCTCCCATCAGGAAGCCAGGCCCGCCCGGTGCACGTGCACCTGGCCGCCTGGTCGGTGAACACAAACCCCAACGGCACGGTCACCTTCAATCTGCTGCAGGTCTCACAGCCCGCCCGGCTGCAGCGCGTGCTGGCCGAAGCCGGGGTCCCGGCGAGGGTCCGCTGGGGGAAGATCTGCCTGGCCCAGGGACGGCACGTTCTCCTGTCCACTGAGGGGTTCGTCAAGTTCAGCCCGTCGAAGACATGGAAAGACCAGCCGGGCGCGTTCTTCGGGTTGGTTGGCCCGGGCAAGGGCGGCCTGGGTTGGTCGTGGACGATCAACCCCGCCAAAATCCCCTCCGGTGCACGATTCATGATCAGCGCCATACCCCCCGACCGCGTTCCGCGCAACGACTATCAGGCCGTGTGGGAGTTCGTCCCCAAGTCCGCGCAGGTCGCCTGTGCCAGATTTATGAAGTCCTAGCCGGTCACCCTGGCCCCTTGTCGCCGCCAACGCGGCGGCCATCATCGGGCACAGGCTGGCAGCCACGGGCTGGTCCAGGGCGCGGCGGCGTCGAGCATCTGGTCCGGTAAGCCGTTGCGGAAGAAGGCGTGGATCTGCCTGAGGCGGCCGGGCCAGGTGACGGCAGTGTTGGCGACGTAGTTCTTCAACCCGGCCCAGACGCGTTCGACCGGGTTGTCATGCGGGCTGTAGCGGGCTCCGTAGAGCAGTTCCAGGCGGGGGTGCTGCTCCAGGTACCTGGTGACCGCGCGGGCGTGGTGGATGCTGTCGTTGTCGCAGATCACCACGATCGCCGGGGCGCGCGGGAATGCTTCGGCCAGCATCTGCAGTAAGGCGATGAAGTCGGCGGCGCAGCGGCGGCCCAGCCGGTACACCCAGCGCCCCGGTGGCCACCTCCAGCGCGCCCAGCACGGTCACCTGCCGGTTCTTGCCGGGGGTGAGGATATCCGGGCGGGCGCCGCGCAGCGTCCAGCTGGCCCTCACGTGCGGCAGCAGGTTCAGGTGGGTCTCATCTTCGGCGCACACCACTGCCCGGCGTGGCAACTCCAGCAGCCGAGCCACCACTCCGGCCACCACATAGTCGTGATCGGGGTCGCCGCGGGCGGTCAGCTTGGGCCGCCGCCAGATGGCCACCCGCCGCACCCGTCGGTACAGCGTCCGCATGCTGACCTGTGGCCGGCCCAGGTACCGCCCGATCCGTGGCAGGGTCCACGGCCCCGGGCGGGCCAGCAGCGCGGCGATCCGCCGGGTCAGCCGCTTCCCGCCCAGCGCCGGCCGCCCGCACCGGGGCCGGTCGGCCCGCCCGGCCAGTCCTCCGCTGTTGAACCGGCCGATCCAGCGCCGCACGGTTGCCGGGTGACACTCCAGCAGCCCGGCGATCTGGGCCGCTGATAACCCCTGCAGCGACAGCAGCACCATCACCGCCCGCGCCGCCTGCCGCCACGGCCCGCGCAGGCCAGCCCGCAACCGCTCGGCTTCACCGGCGCGACCGTTGGCGAACACATAGACCGGGCGCATACTGATCACGACCTCGCCGGTGGGTGGACGATGCGGCAACCTCGATCCAACCCCCGGCGAGGCTGCTGTCAACGCCCCCCGCCCGGCGGCCTCACGGCAAGTTACGCGCAGAACTTTTGGATACGCGCTTAGTGGGTGAGGCTTGTCCTAACGCCGTGTAATTGATCTTCCGAGGCGAGGCGCACAGTGCCGCCCAAGCGCTCCGGTTTCCGTCTGCCAGGACGCGGTCCGTGTCGCGCCGAGCAGGGTGATCTGTACGCCCCCTCTGCCTCGCTGACACGGCGGCCGGCTCACTCACATGCATGTTATGCCGCCGCGAGTGCGAGTCGAAGAAACGTCGAACTCGCCGATCATGATCTTCGGGGCCGATGTCCGACCTAGTGACGGCCGTGCCGCCCCTGGGCGAGGCAGGTCCCTGAGGACGCCAGCGTGATCATTGCTGGCGCGTGTAGCTGCAGGGCGGCAAACTGGGCGGGTGAGGCTTCAGGTCGCCAAGATCGCCGCGAACGGCAGCATGCGCCGCTGGGTAATCGACACCGCCGGCCGCAGCGATGCCGACCGCTGGGAAGAACTGATCGCCCGCGTCCCGGCTATCCCGCCGCCGTACCGGGCCGCTCCCGGCAGCGCGGTGTATGACATCAGGATTGATGATGACAAGTTCCTGGTCGGCGAGCATAACCTGTCCGGGCCGCTGTCTGATCTGGTCAGAGCCGTGCTGATAGAGGGCGACGCCGTCTTAGCGGCCTGGCGCAACCGGGTCCGCCGGGCCCAGCCTGTGATGCTGCAGCAGCACACTGACCTGGTGACGGTTGTGGTCACGCAGATCGCCTGGGACGGGAGCATCCGCCGCCGGGCGCGCGATACCTGCAGCCTCACCGACGCTGGCCGCTGGCAAGTACAACAACGACGGGCAGTTCGCCCGACCACGACCTCCACACGAGTCCGTTGCACCGAGCCCACGGCCGACATGGGGCTACGTCGAGAGGCGGCATCACGCTAAGTGATGGAGCAGGTCATAGAGAACGCGCGCGGAGCCGCCTTATGCACGGCGACGAGGCTTGCGCGGCCAATTCGATGAGTCGCGCAGAACGGCCAGTTAGGTTGATCCATGCCGCGAAGCTTGCCGAAGATCGCCATCTGGTGCTTTGGCACGGGTGGAAATCTGGTCCTCTTGGCCGCAGCCGCCGAGTCTGATTGTCGGCTGGTCATCTGGCTGCCTCCGGTTCGCCTCATCATGGGGGTTCCGCCGGGTGTGCCATCGAGTGGCCGTGGCTGCCGTACGGCGGGCTCTTACTTGCCGCTGGGGGGTTGGCTGCCGGGCCCGGCCGGGTTGAGCCGGTGGGTGAGCGCGGTGTGGCGGCGGCCCGCTCCGCGGGTGCGGACGGCCTGGGCGAGCGCTCGGCGGGATCCGGCCAGGATGATGAGCTTCTTGGCGCGGGTGACGCCTGTGTAGAGCAGGTTGCGCTGCAGCATCATCCAGGACGAGGTGGTGAGCGGGATGACCACCGCGGGGTATTCGCTGCCCTGAGAGCGGTGGATGGTGACGGCGTAGGCGTGGGCGAGCTCATCGAGTTCGGCGAAGTCGTAATCCACCGGCTCGTCTTCGTCGGTCAGCACGGTGAGCGCCTGGTCGGGCACCGACAGGCCGGTGATGACCCCCACGGTGCCGTTGAAGATCCCCGCCTTGCCCTTGTCGTAGTTGTTGCGCAGCTGGGTGACCTTGTCCCCGACCCGGAACACCCGCCCGCCGTACCACTTCTCCGGCGCCCCGTCGCGGTGCGGGGTCAATGCCTCCTGCAGCAGGGCGTTGAGGTTGCCCGCCCCGGCCGGGCCGCGGTGGGTCGGGGTGAGCACCTGGATGTCGCGGACCGGGTCGAGCCCGAACTTGGCGGGGATGCGGCGGGCGACGATGTCCACGACGAGTTTGGCGGTTTCCTCGGCCGGGTGCAGGCCAGAATCTTCGGGAGGCTGGCAGGTGAACCAGTAGAAGTCGGCGAACCCGGTCAGCTGCGGGGGCTGGCCGTGGTTGATGCAGTGGGCGTTGACGACGATGCCGGACTGGCGGGCTTGGCGGAAGATCTGGGTTAGCCGCACCCGCGGGACGCTGGGGGATGCAAGCAGGTCGCGGAGGACTTCCCCGGCGCCGACCGAGGGGAGCTGGTCGACGTCGCCGACCAGCAGCAGGTGCGCCCCCTCTGGGATGGCCTTGACCAGCTTGTTGGCCAAGATCACGTCCATCATCGAGGACTCATCCACCACGACCAGATCGGCATCCAGGGGATTGTCACGGTCGTATTTGGGGTCGCCGCCGGGCTGGAGCTCCAGCAGCCGGTGCACGGTGGAGGCGTCGTGACCGGTCAGCTCGGCCAGCCGCTTGGCGGCCCGGCCGGTGGGCGCGACCAGCACCACCCTGGCGTTCTTGGCCGTGGCGAGGGTGACGATGGCGCGGACGGTGAAACTCTTGCCGCAGCCCGGCCCGCCGGTGAGCACCGCTACTTTGCTGGTGAGCGCGAGCTTGACCGCCTGCTGCTGCGCGGGGGCCAGGTCCAGGCCGGCCCTTGCCTGTAGCCAGCTCAGCGCCGTGGGCCAGTCCACCGAGGTGAAGGCGGGCAGCCGGTCGTGGTGGGTGTTCAGCAGGTCCAGCAGCCCGCTGGCGAGGGAGCGCTCGGCCCGGTGGAACGGCACCAGATACACCGCCGGAACGGTTCCGTTTTCGGCCTCGCCGCTGGCCGGCGCCGGTTCACGCACGGCGCCCTCGCCGGCCACAAGTTCGTCGAGGCAGGGGCCGATTAGCTCCGTGCCGACACCGAGGATCTTGGCGGCCTCGCCGATCAGGTTCGGCTCGGGCAGGTAGCAGTGCCCGCCGTCGTCGGCCGCCTGCGACAGGGTGTACTGCAGTCCCGCCATGATCCGCTGCGGGCTGTCGTGCGGGATCCCGACCGCCTGTGCGATGGTGTCGGCGGTCTTGAACCCGATGCCCCACACCTCTGACGCGAGCCGGTATGGCTCCTCACGCACCACCGCGATGGAGCTGGTGGCGTATTTCTTGTAGATCCGCACCGCCAGCGACGTGGACACCCCCACCCCGGCCAGGAACACCATCACGTCCTTGATCGCCTTCTGCTCTTCCCACGCCTCAGCGATCCTCTGGGTCCGTTTGGGTCCCAGCCCATGCACCTCGGTCAGCCGGCCCGGCTCCTGCTCGATGACGTCCAGGATGCCGGTGCCGAAATGATCGACCATCCGCTCGGCCATCACCGGGCCGATCCCTTTAATCAGCCCCGACCCCAGGTAGGCGCGGATGCCCTGGATCGTGGCCGGCAGCACGGTGGCAAACGAATGCACCTGGAACTGCTTGCCGTATTTGGGGTGGCTGGCCCACCGCCCGGTCAGCCGCAGGCTCTCCCCCACCTGGGCGCCCAGCAACGGGCCCACCACCGTCAAAAGATCCGGGCCGGTCCGCTCGGTGGCCACCCGGGCGATGGTGTACCCGGTGTCCTCGTTGGCGTAGGTGATCCGTTCCAGCACCGCCTCCAGCACCGACAAACCCGGCGGCACCTCAGGCAACAGAGACTGACCGGTCACAACCGCCATTCTGCCGACCTCAGCCGCGGCGCGCCGTACGCCAGGCAGCCCAGATCTCCTGGCCGAGCCTGCCACGGCCGAGGACGGCACGACCGGTGGCGCGCGCCCACGCCCGGACTTCGGCGGTGGAAGGTTCTGGCAGGCCCGGCGCGGCGGCGAGTTCAGTCGCCGCAGCCGACGCAGCCAACGGTGTCAGCCGCTCAATCGCGACGGCCTCGGTGGCCGCCCAGGCATGGGCGGCGGCCAGGAACCGGTAGATCCATTCCTCAGCGAGCGCGCGGGCCTCGCAGAACACGATCGGCACGTTGGGCCAGCGGCTGCTGGCCGCCGGTCCGGTCGTCGTAGAGGATGAAGCCGCAGGGGTGATGGCGTGCATCTCGGCATCGGCCGGGTTGACCCCGAACGAGATCGTTTCCAGGGTGACGGCGGCGGCCAGGTGGTCGAGCTGGGCGGTGCGCGTCTGGTTCGTGCTGGCGTCGCGGCGGCCCCCGGGCTGGGCGGCGGGTGCCTGCGGGGGTGCGGGGCGGTAGCGCAGCGCCGCCTCGGTCAGCAGGAACTCCAAGGACCGGTCTGGATCGTGGAGGGCTTGCTGGCGGCGCAGCCGGGCGGCGAGGGCGGCGGCATGGCCGCCGTGGAGGGCGGATGCCGGCCGGGGCCATGATCTGGCGTGCGTGCTCGGCGGTTTGCAGCAGGCCGGGGTGATGCCGGGCTGGAAGGTGCGGATGACCCGGGCGCTGGCTTCCAGGTCGCGGACCGGGTCCTGGACGGCTGCCAGGCCGCTGCTGAGCCTGATGCGGAAGGCTGCCTCGCTGGCGGCCGCCTCGGCCAGGGCCAGCAGCACGGCCCGGCGGGCGCCGGTGATGCCGGTGGCGTCGGCCCCAGGCGGTGACCCCGGCAGAGAACGGCTTGTCCGCGTTCGGCCCGGGAGATGGTGGACTGGCTGACCCCGGTGGCCTGGGCCAGGTCCCGGCCGGGCAGCCCGGCCAGCATGCGAGTGCGGCGCAGCTCGGCGGCGAGCTGGTGGCGCCGCTCGCGGGGCGCGCCGGACGGCCGGCTGGTCACTGTGTTTCGGCCTTCAGCTGGGCCAGGTAGGCGCCGAGGGGCGCCGAGTGCTGCTGGGCAAGGTTGCGGGCGGTGACGCATGCCATGATCACAGCTGGCTCGGTGGTCACCGCGGCGCCGAGATACCCGCCCGCGTGGTCGTAGTTCATCAGGGCCGCAAATGGCCTGGCGGTGGCGGCGTCGAACAGCCAGAAGTCACGGGCCAGCGGGGCCAGGGCGGGGCAGGCCGATCGGTCGGCGATCCGGATCACCTCGCCGGCCTTGGCCGACTCCCGGTAGCCGAGCAGCCGGTAGCACTCGTGCTCCGACAGCGGACGGTCAAGCACGCGGACCCGGCGCCAGGATTTGCCGGCCGCCGTGGTGGCGGCGATGCGGCGCAGCCACCGGCTGGTCCGTGCCGGCCGCTCGGGCAGCGGCAGCCCCCGCCGGAACGCCCTCATCCGGTCCTCCTCGCCCGGCGCGGCGTAAGCCCGGAGCGTTTCGAGGCCGAACGCGGTCACCGTGAACACCTCGAAGCACCGGCCCAAGCCGGACCCGGCGGGCGGGGCCGGGCCGGTCATCGCCGCTTCCTGGCGTAGCTGTCCAGCAGGCTCCAGGGAAGCACGACCACCACCTCATGGGCCGGGATGTCACCCGGGTCAGCCCGGGCCTCAGGGTCGGTCAGGGCGCTGCCTTGCACCGCTATCAGGGCGGGTCGCCGGTGTCATGAACCGCCGCTGTTCCTGCTCCACCCGCACCGCCTCCTTCCCGTGCGATCAGAGCCACGTCTGCCACGGCGGGGAAACATGCCCGGCCATGGCCACCGCCCCGGCTCCCAGGCCCGGATGGTCTGCGCGGCGGGCGCGGTAAGCCCCGGGGCCGCCGGTCGCCGGCGCCTGGCCAGGCTGCGGTCAGCCCGAACCCCGGGGGCCAGGCCACGGGGGCAGGCCCGGCCCCGGGGCGGGCGGGCTGCCAGCCCGTATCCACAGCCAGCCATCCCCGCCAAGCCAGCATTATCGCGGAGCTCTACTGTGCGTTCAAATTGAAAGATACGATCGGATTGTCCTACAGAGTGGATGAATCGTGGAGCTCCGGCAGCTTGAGCACTTCCTCGCCGTGGCCGAACAGGGCCACTTCACCCGGGCGGCGAGCCGCTGCCGCATGAGCCAGTCGGCGCTGTCAGCGTCGGTCCGTGCGCTGGAAAGGGAACTGGATTCTCGCCTTTTCGTGCGCACCACCCGCAAAGTGGAGCTGACCGAGGCCGGCCGGGTCCTGCTGGAGGGGGCCCGGCGCACCCTGGCGGCCGCCGCCTCCGCCCGCGAATCGGTGCTGGCGGTCCGGGGGCTGCTCCGCGGCTCGCTGCGGGTCGGCGGCATCCCAACGCCCGGACTGCTCGACCAGGCGGCCCTGCTCGCCCGCTTCCGCGATCAGCACCCGGCGGTGGGCATCCGTTACGCCCGCGAGACCAGCATGGCCCTGATCCCCCAGATCGAGGCCGGCCGGCTCGACGTCGCGCTCGTGTCCCTCCCGCGGCAGCTGCCAGAACCCGTGCTCGCCACCCCCCTCAGCACCCAGCCAATGATGTTCCTCTGCCGGCCCGACCACCCGCTGGCAGGCCGCACACAGGTGGCTATCGCGTCCCTGGCGGAACAGGACTTCATCGGGCCACCCCAGGGCTCGACCGGCTACGAGGCCGTCAACCGGGTCCTCGCCCGCGCCGGCAAGCAACGACGGGTCATCTTCGAGGCCGTCAACGTCCTCACCATCCTGGACTTCGTCGCCCACGGGCTGGGGTTCACCCTCCTCCCCCAATACCTGGCCACCAGCCGGCCAGACCTTCGAGCCATCCCGCTCGCCGACCCGGACATCACATGGACCCTCGCCGCCATCATGAGCCGCCACCAGGCCACACCAGCGGGGCGCGCCTTCGCCGCCCTCCTCCCACAGCCCGGACCGCCCCAGCAAACGCCCCCAGGCCCGCCGTTACCGGCCCGGCCTGGGCCGTCACGGCCCAAGACCACCGCGGCGGCCCACAAACGCACAACGCCCAACTCCGCGCCACTTCAAGCACACAACCAGAGGACCCGCGCGCTCCCGCAGCCACCGACAGCGCCGCACCCACGCGCACGGATTCGGCGCTCGGCGTCGCATTGCCCGCCTGTTCCTACTCACGGTCCGTGATAAGCCCTGAACTCGGCCCGGGCGCGCCTACGGCACCACCGGGCTTGCTTACAGCGTGCGCCCGGCGGCGCGGCTGGCGACAGGGCGGTAGGGCTCTCGGCGCAGGGGACCTTCTCCCGCTGCCGGCGCGATCGTGCCGAAATAGCGATCAGCTCGAGAGAAGACGTTTGTGTTCGCCGCAGTGCTCGGCGGGCTAGGCGTGCTCGCCGGAGCGGCCACGCGGTTCGTCTCGAAACTGTGCAACATCGACTGGGAGAAATGGTTCCAGGCGATCTCGGTCCCGAGATCGGATCATGCTCAGTTACTCGCCCTGGTCCGCGTCCACCGCGCAAGCAGCCGCCGTTCTGGACGGTCAGTGCTCTTCCGGCGCTCATCTACTGAAGCGCGCAGATCCAGGCGATCTGTTCATCACATTTTAGCCTCCGGGATTCAGCATTGACCCGCTGGCGGGGAAGTCGTGGGCTCCTCGCGGCTTTGAACTGCGATTTTGCGGCGGCTGGCCTGTCTATGCCTGGCTTGGGCGTGCACCCGATGGGTGCAGTGACCGTTTTCGGGGCGGGATTGATGAGCCGGATCGAGTTGGCTGGGACCGTGTCAGGCTTGCTGGCGCCGGATGCGTGGCCCGGCCTGAGTTCGGCTCCCTGGGAAGTTCTCACACCCAGCGATCACCCGGCTTGCGGAAATCATGGGCCGGCCGGGCGGCGCGCGCCGTTCGCCGTTCGACCTTGCCCCAGGGGCAACCGGCATCATGCTTGTCATGACCATCCAAGCGGTTGTGTTCGACATCGGCGGCGTTCTGGAGATCACCCCGGGCCTCGGCGTGACCGGGATTGGGAGTCCCGGCTCGGCCTGGGCCCCGGCGAACTCGACGAGCGCATGTACGACGTCTGGCGTGGCGGCAGCATCGGAACGATCAGCGAGGCAGACGTGCATCAGGCGGTCACGGAACGGCTCGGCCTCGATAAACGGCAGCTCACGGAGTTCATGGCCGACATCTGGCGTGAGTACCTCGGCACCGCCAACACAGAACTGATCGAGTACGCTCGCCGGCTGCGCCCGCGGTACCGGACGGGGATCCTGAGCAACAGCTTCGTCGGCGCCCGGGGACGAGAGCAGGCCGCCTACGGGTTCGAAGACCTCGTCAACGAGATCATCTACTCCCACGAGTGCGGGATGAGCAAGCCCGACCCCGGGATCTACGCCCTCGCCTGCGAGCGGCTCCGGGTCGAACCAGCGCAGATGGCGTTCCTCGACGACTACGAGCCGTGCGTCGAAGGAGCACGCCAGGCGGGTATCCACGCGGTGCTGTACCAAGACAACACCCAGGCAGTCAGCGATATCGAGGACCTGCTCGCCGCGACCGGCTGCAAGTAGCGCGATCCGCTGGTCCGGCGAGCCCGATCCGAGGAATCCAGCCCTCCGGGTCACGAGGGCCTCCCGGTGCCACCAAGCGCGATCAGGCTCAATTAAGACCTGCCGGATCGGCGCTCGCCGAGACCGCGGTTTGCATGACCGTGTCCAGATAGCGAAGAGCGCCCCGGTTCTGGGAGATTACGCGGTAACCAGACCATGGCAATTTCTCAGGCAGGAGCGCTCTTCGTCATGCAGGATACGGGCTGGGACCACGCGCTGAAAGTGACCGGGGACGGCGAGGGCCTCGTCGGGCCCGCCGGGGCGGTGCTGCTGTGCAAGCTGGCCGACCAGGCCGGGCTGACCGCCGCGCTGGCCGGCGCTGGCGCGGGGCGGGAAGTTCCCGCTGGTGGACCGGGGCGTCGCGCTGGTGTCCATGGCGGTGGCGATCGTGCTCGGGGCCACCAGCATGACCGACATCACCCTGTTGGCCCACCACGCGCCGGTGCTGGGCGCCGAGCCCAGCGACACCACGGTGCGGCGGACGCTGGACCTGGCCGATCCGCGGACCCTGGACAAGGTCGCCCGGGCGCGGGCGGCGGTCCGGGCGCACGTCTGGTCGCTGATCGCGGCGACCCCGGCCGGGTTCCCGTGGCTGGCCGTCGCCGGGAAGCTGCTGGCGGGCTGGCTGGTGATCGACCTGGACGGCACGCTGATCACCGCCCGCAGCGACAAGGAAGGCGCGGCTCCCACGTTCAAGAAAGGCTACGGCTTCCATCCACTGGGTGCCTGGCTGGCCAATACCGCCGAGTCGCTGGCGATGCTGCTGCGCCCTGGCAACGCCGGGTCGAACACCTTCGCCGATCATGCCGCGGTGCTAGGCGCGGCGATCCGGCAGATCCCCTCGCGGATGCGGTCCCGGCTGCTGGTGCGCGCCGACGGCCAGCGCCAGCCACGAGCTGATCAGCCACCTGCTGTCGCTGTCGTCCCGGCGCCGGATCGTGCTGTTCACCTGCGGCTGGGCCATCACCGGCGCCGATGAGCAGGCGATCCGGCTGCTGCCAGGCCGCCGCCAGGCAGGCCGCCATCGGCCAGGACGCAGTCGTGCAAGAAGACAAGCACGTCGCCGAGATCACCCACCTGACCAGCCGGGCCGCCGGATCGCAGGCCGGGCTGCGGTGGATCGTGCGCCGCACCAAACCCTCGCGTCGGCAGATGAAGAACCTGACCGGCTTGGAGCGGGCCACCGCCTGGCGGTACTCCATCATCGTCACCAACATCCCCGCCGCCGGCGGGATCGGCGGCCTGCCCGGCAGCCACCACGCGCAGTTCATCGACGTGCTGCACCGTGAGCACGCCGTGGTCGAAGACCAGGTGAGGACAAATAAGGCGATGGGCCTGCGGAACCTGCCATCGAAGACCTGGGTGGTGAACTGCGGGTGGGTGCTAGCCGCGAACATCGCCGCTGACCTGTCCGCCTGGTGCCGGCTCCTGGGCCTGTACGACTGCGACGACCTCAAGGACGCCGAGCCGGGCACGCTGCGCTACCGGCTGTGGGCGCTGCCCGCCCGGCTGGTCCGCCACGCCCGTGCCCGCGTGCTGAAGATCAGCCGGACCTGGCCGTGGAAGCAGGCATTCCTGGCGTGCTGGCAGCGGCTGTGCGCCTGCCCGCACCCGCCTGACCAGCCACCCCGTCCCTACGACCCAGAAAGGAGCCCACCCCGGCGCGGTCGGAGCCGGTGCCCGCCCGAGCACATCGGGCAGCGACACCACCCGCCGGGAACCTGGGAACCAGGCACAACGGCCGAAAACCGGCACAACACGATCAGTAACGAGGCGTGCCGACCCCTGAATCGTCGAGGTTAGCCTGGAGTCGTCATCCAGAATCGGCTGGAGGAGGCCATGATTTCGGGCAGTAGTTGCAGATCGATGCCGGGCATGTGCTGACCGCGTATTCACAGGCGCCACGGCTAGTGGACAGGGTGAGTTCGCGGTTTCGCTGGCCATGCAAGCTCAACACGGGCCGGGGCTGCGTGCCTGACGGTGCGGATTCCTCCCGGCGGGTCGGCGTATGCCACCGCGACCGCATCGTCATCGTCTGTGATCACCTACAGCTGAAGCCGGGCTCCCGGCGAGGGACGCAGCAGTGAGCTGCGGCCATCGGGACGGCGGGCGTACTGCTGCCACCGCGATCACCAGGTGATGACTAGGAAGCTGCGGCTCCATCAGTCGGTGCATGCCCGGCATGCCGTCACGATGACAGGTATGTGTGGAAGAAAGCGGCTTACGGCGGCGCGCATCCGCCGCGGACGGCTCGTGAATAGCCGACCCCGCGATCTTCAGCACCTTGAACATGATGTCGTGGTGGTCGTTGAGGAAGGGATACCCCGCTTGCGGGTACTCCTTCACGTCACGATCGGTGCCGGCTTGCGTTCAGCTTTCATGAGGTTGGCGTCGGTGTCCGGGCGAGCCGTTCGGCCCGCTGCTTGATGGTGAGGAGCATCTTGCGTTCCATCACCCACGAGCCGGGCTCGATGACCGGGTAGGCGAGCTTGTCTTTCCATGGCAGGGCGGAGGTGTCGAAGCGGTTGCGGCTGATCAGCCTGGTGTGCCCGTTGACCGGCCGCAGCTCGAACGACCACACCCAGGCGTGGTTGCTGGAGCGGATGACCATCGCCTGTCCGGGGTCGAGCCGCTCCACCCGCATCGCATAGCCCGGCATCGGGATCTCATCGCCCACCTTGAGGTGCTGAAACTCGGGGATGATGCGGTCGCTGTTGTGGATGCCGATGCCGAGCCGGCGTTCGATCCAGTCGTAGGTGTAGGCGCCGCCGCGGCCGGGCCCCATTTGCACCAGCCAGGGCCAGATCGCCGACGGTGGCGCATCGATTTCCACCACCCGGGTCGCCACGATGTCCGGTTCGGGCATCAGCTCGTCGCCGGCGACCTCGCCGGCTGCCTCCGCTGGGGTGGCGCCCCAGTGCAGGTGCCAGTCACGCAGGAACCAGAAGTACACCAGCACGCCCGCGGCCACCAGGGCCGCGCCGCCGCCGAGCCGCTTCGCGGGCATGTGCCACCTCCGCTTGTTGCTGGCCGGGATCGGGATGGTCCCGCGACCACGGTCGTCGGCCGCCCCGGCCATGATCACCACCCCGGGCGGGCGCCGTTCCCGGAAGCTTTCCGGATCAGCTGTCCGGCCGATCGAGGCCTGCGGACAGGGGCGATGGTCCCTGCCCGGCCAGGCCAATCGGCCCTGGTGCCCGCGCGGGCCGGGCGGGCGCCGGTAACGGAGGTAGGGGGTTGCGTGTGCCATGACGGGCAGTGATGACGGTGGCCACAGGGCGGTCCGTGCGGCGGCGGCCGTGGCCGCTGGCCTGGGCGGCCTGGCCGTGCTCCGGTTCGTTCTTCCCGGCCGCCACGCCGCGGATCCGGGCCAGGGGGAAACCTGGCCCGGGCGGTGTCGCCGCCCTGGAGAAGATCCGTATCGGGGGAAGTGATCAGTGGGTTCTGGAGAGGTCTGAGGACACCGGCAATCCGGTGGTGCTGTTCCTGCACGGGGGCCCCGGGACATCGCAGTTGACGTCGAACCGGCGGGATACGCGGGGCCTGGAGAAGTACTTCACGGTGGTCAACTGGGATCAGCGTGGGGCGGGAAAGTCATACGCTGCCATCGGTGACCCTGACCGGATGAATATTGGCCAGTTCGTGGCCGATACCAGGGAACTGACGGTGCACCTGTTGAAGAAGTTCCACCAGGACCGGCTTGTCCTGGTCGGGCATTCGTGGGGAACGGTGGTAGGCGCCCTGGCTGTTTCGAGGTACCCGGAGCTCTACTCGTGCTATGTCGGCATCGGCCAGATCGGCAAGATGGCTGAAGGCGAGGCAGCGTCTTATCGGTGGACCCTGGATCAGGCCAGGAAACACCACAAGCGGAGAGCTGTCGATGCCCTGGTCGCGATGGGGCCGCCCCCGTATGAGGGTGACTGGCAGAAGAAGACCATCACGCAGCGAAGCTACCTGGCGCGGTTTGGCGGCGAGGTCCACCGGAGCCGGTTCGGTGCATCCGGCCGGGTGGTGGGGAGCCTGCTGTTCTCACGTGAGTACACGCTGGCTGACCGGGTCAACGTGGTCCGGGGGATTCTCGGCTCGATGCGGCTGCTGTGGCCGGAGCTGCTCCAAGTCAACCTGTTCGAGAGCGTGCCGGAAATAAAGGTCCCAGTCTTCCTCATGGAGGGCAGGCATGACCACGAATGCCCATCAGAAATAGCCGAGAGATACTTCGGCGCGCTCCGGGCACCTACAAAAGAGCTGATCTGGTTCGACCGGTCGGCGCACCTGCCGAACGCCGAAGAACGGGATCTGTTCACCAAGATCATGGTGGAGAAAATACTGCCCATCGCTGCCCGTCACAGCACCCCGTGAACTAGCCTGCCTCTTTCATGCGGCCTGTGAGCAGCCGCCATTGCGACCTTGTTGATCTTGGTTTTGTGTTCGGCGTGCCGCTGGGAGGCCGGATGGGCAACGTCCGGCGGTGGCGGGGGCCGGGGTGGGTGGCCTGAGCAGGCGGTATCACTGTTGTCCGGGCAGGCTGGCGCCTGGCGGTGGCAGTGAGAAGTGCGGCGGCAGGGCTGATCAGGCGAATGCGGCGCGCAGGCGGTGGAAGCCTTCGGCGATCTGGGCGGCCTACCGCCAGGTGCGGTCGGTTTTCAGGCGGACCTGGCGGGCGGAGCGGGTGAGCTGGGCGGCGGCGTGCAGGACCCGGTAGCGGAACGCGGCCTGACCGAAGGTCGCGTTACCGCCGGCTTGCGCGCGAGCTTGTCCTCGCGGGCGCACGCATACTCGGCGAAGGAACCCCGGCTGATGCCGAAGACCTCATCCCCGACCGCGAAGCTGGTCACCTCTCCGCGGCCGCCACGACCGTGCCGGCGACGTCGAGCCCGGGAACGCGGTTGTTGGGTGTGCGCAAGCCGTAGCCCATGAGGCGCATCAGGTACGGCCGGCCATGAGGTGCCAGGTGCCCCGGTCCAGCCCGGCGGCGTGGACCTTCACGAGCACCTGGTTGCCGGCGATCTCGGGCCGGGCGATCTCTTCGACGCGCCACACGCCGGCGGCGCCGTAGGTTGTCCTGCACGATCGCCTGCACCTTCTGCCGCCGCAGCGCTGGCGGCGCGGGTTCGCTGCCGTTCCCGCCGGGCGCCGCGGCCTCGCCGGCTGCGCCTGTTGCTGCCTTCATGATCGTCCTCTGTGTCGGTTCCGTGGTCAGGGAGGCGTTGCCTCCTCCGCTACGCGCTGCGCCGGTGCACGGCTGTAAGCGGCCCCGCCGCGGTCAGGGTCCGTCAGCTGGCCACGGGCGAGCCGGGGCCGAGGCGGCCGTAGCTGGTGCGAGGTCATCGGGTGTGGGGGCGGGCACGCCGGCGCCGCCCTGGTCCAGCCGGAACGGCGGGTAGGCGTCGGTCATCAAGGCGGCGTACGCGACGACCCGCAGCACCCAGCGGTTCATGCCGATGACGAAGTCATACAGCCCGCGCGGGTAGCGGCCCGCGAACAGCAGCGTGATCGCCGCGAAGAACACCGCAGCCCGATCGGCCGCCGAGCATCGGCCAGCAGTCGCCGAGGTGACGGTGATTAGGCGGCGCCGCAGGCGAACACTGTGGCGATGGCGTACTGCGGGATGGCCAGCAGCCACCACTTGACCAGGACCAGGCCGCGGAAAGCCGTACGGGGTAGGCGATGTCCAGCGTCGGCGGGGTAATCCGGCTCCTCGCCGGGCTGAACAGCGGGTAGCAGTCGGTCCAGGCGCTGATGTAGTAGCCACCCGCCGACAGCAGCACCAGATCGATGAACAGCGGGCGCGGGTCGCGGCCGGTGAACAAGATCGCGAAGAACGCGATCACGGTGACGGCGGCGAACGCGATCCACAAGAAGAACAGCACGATGTAGTGCGGGATCGCCAGCAGCCACTTGACCAGCCACAGCCAGCGGCTCAGCGGCTCGTCGAGACGAGCTCGCACCTCCACGGGATAGTTCCGGTCCATGGTTTCCTCCTCCTCGGCGCCTGCGGATGCCACATCCATGGCACCGGCACACGATGGGCGCGGGCCGGGCGGGTCGCCGACCCGCACCTTTGCCTTCACATTACGTTCGCAGCCAGAAACTAGCAATAGATTTCCGGAAATGAACTACCATAACTTGCGGGCGTAGCCGCCTGGAGCTTCCTGGCCAACCACGCCCGGGTGCTGCTGCGCATCGCCCACGACCCGGGCGTGCGGCTGCGCGACATCGCCGCCAGGACGGGCATCACCGGGCGCACCGCCTCCAGCATCGTCACCGATCTCACCGAGGCCCGATACGTCGTCAAGCGCAAAGACGGCCGCCGCAACCGCTACCAGACCCAGGCCCACCCGCCGCTCCCCCCGACCGGCAGCCGGAACGCGCCATCGGCGAGACCCTGGCGCTCCTGACCGGCGCCGACGATGAAGCGACGGCATAATTCCGGTCGCCTTGACCGGGGAATGGCACCACCGGCGCCGGGCACCGGGTCCCCACCCGGCAAGGTCATCACCTCGCAGCCCCCGCAGTGCTGACGGCCGTCCCGTTCCCGGCCAGGCACGCAAACCGGCGGCGACGGCGGTACCCGGGATGGCGCGTTGCGGCGCCTCCGCCGCCGGGACGCAATCGAGAAGGCACAAACCGGGTCAGGCCTGCAGATGCCGCTGGACCTGTGACCGCTGACCCGCACGCGCGAATCGTGCACTCATCCGGCAAGCCAGCTCGGCCGCCCTCACGCAAAGCCGACGCGCCCGGGCCGCCAGCCCAGCAGCCAGGAAGCACGATCGACTTGCCTACCCGAGACGCTCCGCCATACCCGTGCGGCCAGCTCCAACCCCCCGCACCGGGCATCGCGGACCGCCAGGGGGATCAGTGACCTCTGCCGCGTGATCGGCGGGTGGCGCGCAGAATACCCGGATCGGCATCGCCAGCGCAGTGAGATGGCTGTTACCGCGGCCGCCAGCGGCCGGTTCCGTCATCTGGCGTTGTTTTACCGCAGCCGCGGCGAGTACCTGGCGGCGGTGTGCGGCTTCATCCAGGCCGGCCGGGCGCGCGGTGAGGCGGTTTTGTTGCGGTTCCTGAGCGCAAGGCCGAGCTGCTGCGCCGGGAGCTGGGTGCGGATTCCGCGCGGGTGACGCTGGTTGATATGGCCGAGCTGGGCCGTAACCCGGCGCGGATCATCCCGGCGGTCCTGGCCTACGCCGGTCAGCATGGGGGCCAGCGGGTGTGCTGTATCGGCGAGCCGATCTGGCCCGGGCGCACCGAAGCAGAGCTGCAAGAGGCAGCCAGGCATGAGGCGCTGGTCAATCTGGCTTCACCAAGGTCAGGAAGAAGTCATCGATCCGCCTGATCGCGCCGGCGAACCGGTCGGCGTCGAACGGTTTGATGACGTAAGTGTTGGCGTGCAGTTCGGAGCTGCGGGGGATGCCTGCCTCGGCCTGCGATGTGGTGAGCACCGCCACGGGATCGATGTGCAGGCCGGGGTCGGCCTTGAGCTCGCCGGGAACTTCCAGGCCGCTGCGCCGGGGCAGGTTGAGGTCGAGCAGGA
Organism: uncultured Actinomycetes bacterium; assembly: GCA_963734725.1. GTDB lineage: Bacteria > Actinomycetota > Actinomycetes > Streptosporangiales > Streptosporangiaceae > DASXKD01. The sequence continues at coordinate 1,596 of CAVTIX010000015.1, read as the reverse complement.
CCAGGACTGGCCGTGGCATTCCAGCGAAGTCACCGTTGCGGCACAGGAGAACCGCATTGCTGCCTACGGCCCATCACCGGCGACGCGCAGTTGCAGGCCCAGGTGATGGTTCTCGAAGGCATCCCTGGTCAGTAGCACGTCCCGGGGTCGTCCTCGGCCAGGAGGACGTCAGCGGTGCCGGAGGGCGGCTGGCCTGGTCATCAGCGGGCCGGCAGCGTTTCCAGGCCAGCGGGCGGCACGGGCGCGGTGGCCAGCGCACCGGGCCGCCGAGGGGAATGAGGGACCAGGCGGTGTGTGGGTGAGGGCCTGTTTCAGGGTTGAGAAGTGGGGGATCAGGTGGTCGATCCCACGCGCTGCAGCCATAGACGGCATCTGTGTCGGCCTGATCTTGGTCCTACGGTAACGTCCAACACCGGCAACTACTGCGCACTACTGGGCAACAGCCTGGCAGGTCAGCGCTTGGCTTGCGGTCACGACAGTGTCCGTATATCTCTACGGAACAGCAGGTCAAGCTTGCCGCGTGCCCGGGGGGTGCCAGAAGTCTGCCTGGCCTGTGAGCTGCAGCGATGCACCGGGGTCAGCGGTCGGCCATGATGATCAGCCGTGTCCCTCCGTCTGCTCTATCTGATCTTCACCCGGCTGTGCGGCTGGCTGGTCCTGCTCGGCCGCTCGCCCGCCTCCAAGAACGCGGAGTTGCTGGTGCTGCGGCACCAAATCCAGGTGACCTGGCGGCAGGGCACAAAGGCCACCAAAAGCAACCCCACAGCAGCCATGACCAGCTACTTCCTGGCCATCCAGGTCCGCCCGGCCAGCCAGCGCATCCCCCGGGAGGCGGACCGCAGCTTTCCGGCCTGCTGGCTGCTGGCCGAATGGCCACCCCAGGCCGAGGAGCCCGACGGCTACTGGCTGTCCACCCTCCGACCGGAGAGCTGTCCGCGGACAAGACCTGGGTCTACGGGCGGACTGCGCATCACCGACGGGCAGGCGATCACCATGTGCGCCCCATCCCGCCACAGCGCCGCCTACCAGGACTTCCTGCAGCGGGCCGAACACGCCAACCCCGAGGGCACCATCTACGTGATCACCGACAACCTCTCCAGCCACAACAGCAAAAGCGCCCGGGCCTGGCTGGACGATCATCCCCGCATCCGGCACGCCTTCATCCCCAAGGGCGCCTGCTGGCTGAACCTGCAGGAAGCCTGGTGGCGGATCTTCCGGCGCCAGGCGCTGGCCGGGCAGTCCTTCGCCGACCCCGGCGAGATCGCCCACGCCACCCAGGTGGCCACCGCCCAGCTCAACGCCCGCGCCCAGCCCTGGATCTGGGGACGGCCCCAGCCCAAACCACGCACCTACCAGGCGCTTTACATACATTCTTTAAGGAACGTAGCACTAGCTAGCGGGCTGTGAGCGCGCATGCTTCGCCCGGACGGGATGCGAGCCCTTGCGGCGGTTTGACATGGCCGTGCTCTACGGTGCGGTGGCATGGCCAAAGCTGCGCGGGTGCTGGCGGCGCTGAAGCGGGACCGCTGGATCGAGACCCGGCGCTCGGGCTCGCACCGGGTGCTCGTCAAGGGAGACCGGCAGCGCATCTGGGCC
>CAVTIX010000014.1:0-335554 GCA_963734725.1 uncultured Actinomycetes bacterium | reverse complement strand
ACGGCGCCCGTCCCGGTGACATGGCGGCGAGACAAGCATGCTGCCTGACCTCGCAGCCGTCCACCCGCAGCCAGAGCATGTCCCGCAAATCCTCAGCCTGCTGCGCGTCGGCCAGTGAAGGGGGAATGGGGAGGGGGCGGGGCCTCGCTGCGTTGTCGTCGTCGCGCATAGCACCGCTATGAGCTCCTCCTCCGCCTTGCGATGCATCCCGCCGGACAACCGCTCGCGACGGCAAAGATCAACGGGACACGCTCTAGTGAGCGCGGCTGTCCCTGCGCGCCTCCGGCAGCGGCGGCACCGCGTTGGCGCGGATCACGTCCGCGTAGAACCGGGCGCTTGCCTTGGGAATCCGGCGCTGGGTGCCGAAATCCACGAAGACGATGCCGAACCGCTTCTGGTAGCCCCAGGCCCATTCGAAGTTGTCGAGCAGCGACCAGACGTAGTAGCCCGCCAGGTTGGCCCCGTCCCTGATGGCCCGGGCGGCGGCGGCTAGGTGCTGGTGCAGGTAGCTGACCCGCTCGAGGTCGTTCACGGAGCCGTCCGGGCCGACGTAGTCCTCGGCGGCGCAGCCGTTCTCGGTGACATACAACGCCATGCCAGGGGCGTCTTTGGCCAGGCGGAGCAGGATGTCATAAAGCCCGTCGGGGTCAACGATCCAGCCCATCGACGTCCGCTCCAGCCAGTCCGGGCGGTACTCCACGACGCCAGGCACCCCGCACCGGGCGGGCTCCTCGCCGCGGCGCAGGTCGCCGGGGTCGCCAGCGCGCAGGTAGACCGGGGAGTAGTAGTTCACGCCGAGGAAGTCGAGCGGCTGCCTGATCGTCTCCATGTCGCCTGGGGCGACCAGAGCATCCGGCGGCAGCAGGTGCGGCCGGGCCGCGGCGGGGTAGGCGCCGTCCAGCACCGGGTCGAGGAACAGGGCGTTCAGGTCGGCATCGGTGACCAGCCGTGCCTGCTCGACCGCCGCCGCTCCCCCGTTGCCCACCGCCAGGACCGGATGGAGGTCCAGCGTGATGCCTACCTCGGCACGGCCGGGGGCAGCCGCCCGCAGCGCCTGGGCCGCCAGCCCGTGGCCGAGCAGCAGGTGATGGGTGGCCGCGGCCGCCGCGGGCAGGTCGCGGAGCCCTGGCGCATGTGTCCCGGTGCGATATCCGTGGCTGGCCACTACCTGTGGCTCGTTCACCGTGATCCAGCGGGTGACCCGGTCGCCGAGCGCCTCGGCGACGATCGCCGCGTACTCCGCGAACCGCTCCGCCGTGCTGCGCAGGGCCCAGCCGCCTTCGTCCTGGAGGGCCTGCGGCAGGTCCCAGTGAAAGAGCGTGGCGGTGGCGGCGATGCCGCGCCCGGCAAGCTCATCCAGCAGCGCCCGGTAGTAGTCGAGGCCGCGCTGGTTGACCGCTCCCCGGCCGTCCGGCTGGATCCGCGGCCAGGAGATCGAGAACCGGTACGCGCCGAGGCCGAGCGCGGCCATCAGCCCGGCGTCTTCGGCGTACCGGTGGTAGGCGTCGCAGGCGATGTCGCCGGTATCCCCGCCCCGGACCTTGCCGGTCGTGTGGCTGAAGGTGTCCCACACCGACTGGCCCTTGCCGTCCGCGCCGGCCGCTCCTTCGATCTGGTAGGCGGCCGTCGCCGCGCCCCAGGTGAAGCCGTCCGGGAAGGGCAGAGCACCGTTGCTGCTGGGCACGGCTGTCATATTCGGGCCCTCCTCGGGCGACGGGAATCTGGCACCAGCCGGCCGATTCTGGGCCTTGACGGCCCTCCGGCCGGGTCCTAGTGTAAGCGCTTAGATTCCGAAATGTAAGCGCTTAGATTTAGCACATGTAACCGCTTAGACTCCGGCTCAGTGGGGGTGCCACTGTGGTAACCCTGTACGACGTCGCACGGCTCGCGGGCGTCTCCACCGCCACCGTGTCCCGGGTTGTGCACGGGCAGGACCGGGTGCGCGACAGCACCCGGGCCCGCGTGCAACAGGTGATCGAGGAACTCGGCTACGTCCCCGACGGCGCCGCGCAAAGCCTGTCCCGGCGCCGCAAGAACGTGATCGGCCTGGTCTGCGTGGAGCGCCAGTCGCCGCGGCAGCAGTTCGACATCGAGAGCATGAGCCTGCTGTTCTACGACGAGATACTCCGCGGCGTCGAGGCCCGGATCCGGGACCACAAGTGGTCGCTGCTGATCACGTACCTGCACGAGGCGGGCGACGACTCCGACCTCCCCCGGCTCCTGTCCCTGTCCGGCCAGGTCGATGGGCTGCTGATCGGGGAGGGCGTGGTGCCCTCCACATTCTTGAAGCGCCTGGCCAAGCGGCTGCCGGTGGTGGTCATCGCCGGGAGCCCGGGCGAGCGCGCGGCCGACGTGGTGACCGCGGACAACCGGTCCGGCTCGGCCGCGCTCGTAGCCCACCTCATGGAGGAGCACGGCAGGCGGCGGCTGTACCACGTCGATGGGCCGTCGACCGCGCCCGACGCGATGGAGCGGCGCATCGCGCTCAACGAACTGGTGGCCGCCCAGCCGGACTGCCAGCTCGTCGGCTCGTACCAGGGCTACTTCAGCGTCGGGAGCGGGGTGGAGGCGGGTGAGAAACTGCTCGCCGGCCGGCGCGATGAGCTGCCCGATGCGGTAGTGTGCGCCAACGACCAAATGGCCATCGGCGTGCTGCAGGCCTTTGCCAAGGCCGGGGTGCGCGTCCCGGAGCAGATGGCTGTCGTCGGTTTCGACGACATCTTCCCCGGGAGCCTCTATGACCCGCCGCTTACCACGGTCCACCAGCCGATGCGCCTGCTCGGGGAACGGGCATGTACCCGGCTGCTCAGCCGCATCGCCAGGCCGAGCCTGCGCCCGAAGGTTGAACTGCTGCCCACCGAACTCGTACTGCGGTCCAGTTGTGGCTGCCCACCGGGCACCGTTACCCGCCGTCTCGTGCCGACCCTCGGCGCCAGGCGCACTTCCCCGCACGCAGCTGACTAGGAGCCGACGATGCCTTTCATCGTCCGCCGGGTGATCTTCTACCTCGTGGCCGCCTGGGTGGCGCTGACCATCAACTTCTTCATCCCCCGCGCGATGCCGGGGAACGCCGTCGAGAGCGTCATGTCGAAGTTCCCCAACCTGCAGCCGTCCGCCTACAAGGCGCTGCAGGCGCTGCTCGGCGTTGGCCACCCCGGATCGCTGTGGGACCAGTACTGGGCGTACATGGACAACGTCTTTCACTTCAACTTCGGCACCGACGTGACCAACTACCCGGCCAGCGTTGCGAGCCTCCTCGCTCAGACCATTCCCTGGACGATCACCCTGGTGGGCACGGCCACGGTCATCGCCTTCCTGATCGGGACCGTGCTCGGCGTCGTGGCCGGATGGCGGCACGGCGGCTGGCTGGACCGGGTCCTGCCCGGGCTGATGTTCTTCCAGGCGGTGCCCTACTTCTTCCTCGCGCTGATCCTGCTGGAACTGCTCGCGGTTCGGGGTCACCTGCTCCCGGTGGGCCAGGGGTATTCGGGCGGCCTGGTGCCGGGCTGGCACTGGGATTTCCTGGGCAGCGCCGTCTATCACTCGCTGCTCCCCGCCTTCACCATCGTCATCGCCTCGGTCGCCGGCTGGATGCTGCAGATGCGCAACGTGATGATCACCACGATCGGTGAGGACTACATGCTCGCCGCGCAGGCCAAGGGGCTGTCCAACCGCCGGGTGATGTTCAGCTACGCGGCGCGCAACGCGCTGCTGCCCCAGTTGCAGGGGTTCGGTCTGGCAGTTGGCTTCGTGGTGTCGGGGGCCATCGTCATGGAGATCGTCTTCTCCTACCCGGGCATCGGCCTGCTCCTGCTCAACGCGGTCACCTCGAATGACTTCCCGCTGATGCAGGCGGTCTTCCTGGTGATCACCTTCGCCGTCCTGCTCGCCAACCTGATCGTCGACGTGATCATCGTCGCCGTCGATCCACGGGCGCGAGCACGAGAGGGGGCCTGATGACCGTCGCGCTGCCGATCAGCACCGAACCGGCCGCGGTGCCCGAGGAGCACCAGCAGCGGCGCGGGCTGTGGCGGCGGTTGCCCACCAGGGCGAAGGTGGGCGCTATCATGCTCGGCGCCTTCATCGTCGCCGGCATCATCGGGCCGCTGCTCAGCCCCTACGACCCCTCGTTCCAGAACCCGTCGTTCAGCCTGTCGCTGCACCCGCCGGACGCGGCGCACCTGCTCGGCACCACGCAGAGCGGCCAGGACGTGCTCTCCCAGTTGCTGGCGGGCATCCGGCTCACGCTGGAACTGGCGTTCAGCGTGGGCGTGATCGCGACGGTGCTGGCGGTTGTTGTCGGCGTGGCGGCGGCCTACCTCGGCGGGGTGTGGGACGAGGTACTGTCCCTGGCCACCAACGTGTTCCTGGTGATCCCGGCGCTGCCGCTGCTGATCATCCTGCTCGGATACCTGCCGCAGAAGGGCCAGGCGGCCACCATTCTGGTGCTGGCCGGGCTCGGCTGGCCGTGGGGCGCACGGTTGATCCGGGCGCAGACGATGGCGATTCGCAGCCGCGACTTCGTGGCCGCCTCCCGCGAGACGGGCGAGCGTACCTGGCGGATCCTCGCCTTCGAGATCGTGCCGAACGAGGTGAGCCTGATCGCGGCGAGCTTCGTGAACACGGTGCTCTACGCGATCGGGGCCTCGGTGGCCCTGGCCTTCATCGGCCTCGCCGACCTGACCAGCTGGAGCCTCGGCACCATGCTCTACTGGGCGCAGAGCCAGCAGGCGCTGCAGGTAGGCGCCTGGTGGTGGTTCGTGCCGCCGGGGCTGGCCGTGGCGCTCATAGGCACCTCCCTTGTGCTGCTGAACAGCGGGATCGACGAACTGGGCAACCCGCGGTTGCGCGACGCCAGCGGGGCCAGCGCAGCCGCCTGGGAGCACCTGCGGCCGACCGACCCGACCCCCGTGCTGGACGCGCCTCCGCCGCGACGGCGCTGGCGCCCCGCGGCGCGGCCGGACGGTGATCTGCCGTGACCGAGCCGGTGCTGGAGATCAAGGATTTCTCCGTTGCGTACCGCACCCCATCCGGTGACGTGCGCGCCGCCAGCCATGTGAATTTGGATCTTTACGCCAGCGAGGTAGTCGGCCTCGTCGGCGAGAGCGGGTCTGGTAAGTCCACGCTCGCCTACGGCGCCTGCCGCCTGCTCCGGGCGCCCGCGGTGATCACCGGCGGCAACGTCACCTACCGGGGCCGGCGCACCGCCGGGCCGATGGACATCATGCGGCTGGGTCCCGCCGAGCTGCGCCGGCTGCGCTGGCGGGAGATCGCCATCGTGTTCCAGAGCGCGATGAACGCGCTGAACCCGGTGCTCAACGTCCGCGACCAGATCCTCGACGCGATCCATGCCCACCTCCGGATCTCCCGCGCCGAGGCACGGGAGAAGGCCGGCTCGCTGCTCGACCTGGTTGGCATTCCCCGGTCCCGGCTGCGCAGCTACCCGCACGAGTTGTCCGGCGGGATGCGGCAGCGCGTGATGATCGCGATGGCGCTGGCCACCGATCCGGAGATCGTCATCATGGACGAGCCGACCACCGCGCTCGACGTGGTGGTCCAGCGCGACATCCTGGCCCAGATCGTGGAGCTGAAGGAGCGGCTCGGCTTCTCCATCCTGTTCATCACCCACGACCTGTCCCTGCTGCTGGAGCTGGCCGACCGGATCGCGGTGATGTACGCCGGGCAGCTCCTGGAGGTCGGCACCGCCCAGCAGATGCACCACGAACCGGCGCACCCGTACACCAGGGGCCTGCTGAATTCGTTCCCCTCACTGCGTGGCGCGCGCCGTGACCTGGCCGGCATCCCGGGTTCCCCGCCTGACCTGCACGACCCGCCCCCGGGCTGCCCGTTCCTCCCCCGCTGCGGCTACGGGACACCGGCGTGCACGGAAATCAGCATGGGCCTGGCGCCCGTCGCCGCCACCACCCCCGGGCACGTCACCGCCTGCCCCTTCGTGGGTCCAGAGACGCCCGCTCCCGCCAGCCCCGCGGCCACGGAAACGGAGCTTGCGACATGAGCAGCGTCGACGGTTCCGGGCAGCCACGCGCCGATGAGGTCACCTCAGTGGCCGCTGAACGCGGGCCGCTGGCCATGGAGGCGGTCTCGCTCAGCAAGGACTTCCGGCTCGGCCGCGGCCACGTGCTGCACGCGGTCCGCGAGGTCAGCTTCGGCCTGTACCGCGGCGCCGTGGTCGCGCTCGTCGGCGAAAGCGGTTCGGGCAAGTCGACGGCCGCCAGGCTGCTCGCCGGGCAGGAGCGGCCCACCGCCGGCTCGATCCGCCTCGACGGCGTGCCGGTCGAAGTGTCCAGCCGACGGGCCTTCCGGCAGTACAAGAGCAAGGTGCAGCTGGTCTTCCAGGATCCGTTCTCATCACTGAACCCGGTGCACACCGTGCGGTACCACCTGGAGCGGCCGGTGGAACTGCACCAGGGCAAGCGCGGAGACGAGGCCGCCCGCGAGGTCGCCGCCCTGATGGAGCAGGTCCGCCTCACCCCCGCCGGGCAGTTCCTGCCCAAGTTCCCGCACGAGCTGTCCGGCGGCCAGCGGCAGCGGGTCTCGTTCGCCCGGGCGCTGGCCGCCCGGCCGAGCGTCCTGCTCGCCGACGAGCCGGTGTCGATGCTGGACGTCTCGATCCGGCTGGGGATGCTGAGCCTGCTCGACGACCTGCGCCGCCGTTTCCAGCTCGCCCTGCTCTACATCACCCACGACATCGCGTCCGCACGCTATTTCGCCGACGAGGTGCTGGTCATGTACTCCGGGGAGATCGTCGAGCGGGGCCCGGCCGAGGAGCTGACCCAGCGCCCGGCGCATCCCTACACCCAGCTCCTCGTCGCCTCGGCCCCGGACCCCGACAACCTCGGGAGTGTGCTGCGGGGCGGCGCGGCGCCGGCCGGGCGCCAGCCCGCCGCCGCCGGCCCGGCCACGCAGGGCTGTCCGTTCAGTCCCCGGTGCCCGCTGGCCGACGACCGGTGCCGCGCGGAAGACCCTCCATTGCGGCGCGTCTCCGCGGTGCGGGCCGCCGCCTGCTGGCGCCTCGATGTCGCTGCACCCGACATCCTCGCGCAGTCGCAGGGGGGTGGGACATGAAGAGCTAGCCCGCCATCGCAGAAATAGGGGGTCTCGACCGTTCGACGACAGGAAAGACAAAATGATCTCCAGATTGATAGGCCCTAGAAGGCTGGCAGCCGTCACCGCGGCAGCCCTTCTCGCCGCCGGCGTGGGCGCATGCTCGTCGAGCAATCCGACGGGCGCGTCGGGCTCGGGCTCAGGCTCGTCTAGCACGCTCGTCATGGAAAGCTCGCCGGAGAGCACGATCACCCAGGCGTTCAACCCCTTCGTCCCCACCCAGGCCATCTGGGGCATGGGCGCGGACGGGCTCATCTACGAGCCGCTGCTCCAGTTCGACATCGCCGCGCCGCCGAAGTACTACCCGTGGCTGGCGACGTCCTACAAGTGGTCCAACGGCGGCAAGGCGGTCACGTTCACGATCCGCCAGGGCGTCAAGTTCAACAACGGGACGCCGATGACGCCCGCCGACGTCGTGTTCTCCTACAACCTCGTGAAGGCCAACAAGGCGATCAACCTCGCCGGGCTGGCCATCTCGAGCGTGAGCAGCTCCGGTAACACCGTCACGCTCACGTTCCCCTCGGCGCAGTACACGAACTTGCAGTCCATTGCCGGCGTGCCGATCCTGCCGCGGGCGATCTGGAGCAAGGTTGGCAACCCGGCCACGTACGCCGACGCCAGCCCGGTCGGCACCGGGCCGTACAAGCTCAAGACCTTCACCCCGCAAGGCTTCACGCTGACGAAGAACCCCGGCTACTGGCAGATCTCAAAGGTGAAGGTACCCAACGTCTACTTCCCGGTCTACACCTCCAACACCGGCGCGCTGTCGGCGCTGTTCTCCGAGCAGATCGACTGGACCGGCAACTTCATCCCCGGCCTGCAGAAGGACTTCGTTTCCAAGGCACCGCAGTACCACCACTACTGGGAGGCGCCGGGCAGCACGAACGCGTTCATCCCCAACCTGCACAAGTGGCCGACCAACCAACTGGCCGTCCGCAAGGCGATCAGCCTGGCGGTGAACCGGTCGGTGCTCGCCACCGAAGGCGAGGCGGGCCTGGAGAACCCGGTGCTCAACGCCAGCGGCATCACGCTGCCGACCTACTCCGCCTGGGGCGCACCGGTCGCCTCGGACACCGTGTCGGCTAGCAGCGACGCGGCCGCCGCGCAGTCGGTGCTGAAGGCGGCGGGTTACACCAAGGGATCCAACGGCTTCTACCAGAAGGACGGCAAGACCGTCTCGATCACGCTGATCAGCCCGGCAGCGTACACCGACTACGCGGAGGTCGGCTCGATCGCCGCGCAGGAACTGAAGCAGGCCGGGATCGACGCGTCGTTCCAGGGCATCAGCGTGAACGCCTGGAACGCCGACATGGCCAACGGCAACTTCACGCTGGCCGAGCACTGGTCCAACGGCGGCGTCACCCCGTACAACCTGTACGACAACTGGCTGGACAGCGCGCTGTCCAGTCCCACCGCTGCCACCGGCGACTACGAAGGGCTGAAGGCCCCAGCCATCGATGCCGCGCTGGCCAAGGTGGCCGGCTCCCCGACGGTGGCCGAGCAGACCGCCGCGCTCACGCCGATCGAGAAGTACGTCGAGCAGAACCTGCCGGTCATCCCGATTACCACGGCGTCGGACTGGTTCGAGTACAACTCGCGGCACTGGGTCGGCTGGCCGACGCAGTCGAACCCGTATGACTCGGGACAGCCTTCCGGCAGTAACAACAACGCAGGCACTGGCACTGACGAGGTCGTCATCCTGCACCTGAGCCCTCGCTGATCCCCCCCAGCGAGGAGCCCTCGGCTAAGCCGAGGGCAAGCGGGCCCGCCCCCGGGGAACCGGGGGCGGGCCTCGCCCAGCAGCACGGGGGTAGTCCCACCCCTCCCGGGGCGGGAACGCCGAGGTCCCGGACGTTGGCGGCGCCCTCAAGCTCGATCCACGGCATGACTTCATCCGCCGGTCAGTCGCCGGAACGGATGTCGTAGTCGTCTTCGTCCACCACGTGCACCGCCGCCTCCTCGGCCGTCGCCGCGCCGCCGTCGATCCCGGCGTCGTGCGCGACGAGATCGGCTTCGGTGTCCGGATGGGCGCCTTCGTCATCGGCCACCAGCCGGCCCGAGCGAGGATCCGGGCCGTCGTCAAGCAGCAGCCCGTCCAGGTCCTCCTCGGCCGCATCCGGGTCGCCGGCGAGGTCCTCGGGACCTTCGTCGTCGAGGTCGGATGGCGTGTCGGGCTCTTCCTCGGCGAGCAGGTCATCGAGCGACTCGCCGGCCTGCTGCTCGCCGGCGGTGGTGCCGCGCCGCATCCCTGCCGACCACCGCTCCGGGGGGGCCACGCCGCGGTCCAGCGGATCGTCACCGGGATCGCCGGTGAGCGTGTCGGAGGCGTCCTCCACCTCGTAGTCCTCAAGATCGGCGGATTCGTGCCGGGTCTCGTCGGGCATCGCTTGAGTTCCTTCCGGCGGTCACGCTGCCGTGACCGCGACTAGGCATCGAGAGCAGCCGGGATCCACTCTCCCCCACCGCGTGACCGTTACGCACCCGGGGGCCGGCCACAGCGCCGGTCTACGCTCGTGCACGTGCCCCCTGCTCGCTCGGATGGAGGGATGGACCGGTCCATGACGTTTCTGCTGCCGTCGGCCGACGGGGTCGCCGATGAGGTTGCCCGGCGGCTGCCGCAGGTCACGATCGTGCGGTACGAGGACGACGGCTACCGCCTGGACGACGTCGAGTTCTACTGCCTGCCCTACATGGGCGACGGCCCGAGCATCGCGAAAATCGCACAGTTGCCTCGGCTACGGATGCTGCAGAGCCTCAGCAGCGGTGTCGACAACGTCCTGGGGTCCGTGCCCGACCAGGTGACGTTCTGCAATGGAGCCGGGCTGCACCACGAGGAGGGCACCGCCGAGCTTGCGGTCAGCCTCATCCTCGGCAGCCTGAAGCAGCTTCCGGTGTTCGCGCTGCAGCAGTCCCGGCGCCACTGGCGCCACCTGCGCACCGACAGCCTCGACGGCAAACGGGTCCTGCTCGTGGGCCATGGCCACATCGGGCAGATGATCGAGCAGCGGATCGCGCCGTTCGGCGCCCGGATCACCCGGGTCTCCCGCACCGCCCGCGACGGCGTGGCGCCGCTGTCGCAACTTCGTCGGCTCGCCGCTGAGGCGGACATCCTCGTCGTGTGCATCGCGCTGGCCCCGGACACCACGGGGCTGATCGGTGCGGACGTGCTTGCCGCGCTCCCCGCCGGGGCGCTGGTGGTGAACGTGGCCCGCGGCGCAATTGTTGACGCGGCCGCCCTGGCCGGGCGCCTGGCCGACGGGCGGCTGCGCGCGGCGCTGGACGTCACCGACGTCGAACCGCTGCCCGCCGACCGGCCAGAGTGGGCCCTGCCGAACGTCCTGATCACCCCGCACGTCGGCGGCGACACGCTCGTCTTCGCCCGGCGCGCGCCCGGCTTCGTCGCCGACCAGGCCGAGCGGTACCTGACCGGCCAGCCGCTGGCCAACATCGTCAAGCCAGCGGGCGTGACCGCCTAACGGTAGACCCGGCGACGGCCCTTTTCCATGCCGGTCAAGCGGAGCACCACCAGCACCAGGATCGCGCCAAGAATCGAGCCGATGATGCCGGCCAGGTGGAACTTGTGCGGCGCCAGCCGGTGGTACTGGATCAGGTTCCAGATGAATCCGCCGACGAACGAGCCGACAATGCCGAGCAGAATCGTGCCCAGGATCCCCATGGGGTCGCGGCCGGGCACGACGAGCCGGGCGACCGCCCCGGCGAGCAGGCCGATCAAGATCAGAATAATGATGAACTCCAACATGGCCGCCTAGCTACCACGAATCCGGCAATTCATGCGCGTCCAGGTGGCTCAGCTGGGGTCCGACCGTGCAGATTCCCAGGCCTTGGTCAGCGTCGCGAGAGCCCGCCGCGCAACACCCGCACCGGCCAGCGGCCGGTGATTTGACGGGCGGCCCGGCGCGCACAACGCTAGCTGCCATGACCGGGACGCCTGATCATGTGCTACGTAACCGCGCGGCCTGGGATCACATGGCCGCCGACTATGCCGAGTGGGCGGGGGATAGCTGGGCGGCCGAGCCCAGCTGGGGGATCTGGAGCGTCCCTGAGGAACAGGCCGGGCTGTTGCCGCCGGACCTGAGCGGGTCCGACACCCTGGAACTGGGCTGCGGCACCGGCTACGTCTCGGCCTGGCTGGCCCGTCTCGGCGCCCGGCCGGTCGGCCTGGACAACTCCGCGGCGCAGCTGGCCACCGCCGCGGCGCTACAGGACCGGTTCGGCCTGCACTTCCCGCTGATCCAGGCCAGCGCCGAGCAGGTACCCCTCGCCGGCGCCGCCTTCGACTTGGTGATCTCCGAATACGGCGCCAGTATCTGGTGCGATCCATACGCCTGGATTCCCGAGGCGGCCCGGCTGCTACGCCCCGGCGGACAACTGATCTTCCTGGTCAACGCGGTCCAGCTCATCCTCACCCTGCCTGAAGAAGAGGAGCTGCCCGCCACCGAGACGCTGCAGCGGCCCTTCTTCGGCATGCACCGGTTTCAGTGGCTGGGCGCCGACTCGGTGGAGTTCCACCTCGGTCACGGCGACATGATCCGGCTGCTCCGCCGCTGCGGCTTCGAGGTGCAGGACCTCATCGAGATCCAGCCCGCACCGGGCGCGACCACCCGCCATCCGCTCGCCAGCATCGAGTGGGCGCGGCAGTGGCCCTGCGAGGAAGTCTGGAAGGCTCGCAAGATACCCGCGCCAACGGGCGAGACCGTCTGATGTCAACGGCTTACGTGGCGGGCGATCCGGCAACCCTCGCCCTGGCGATCACGGCGGCCGCCGCGACCCTCGCCGGGCTGCTGTTCGTGGCCGTGTCCATCAACCTGCAGCGGATCCTCCCGGTCAAGAACCTGCGCTGACCACAGGCCGGCGACCGAGCCGGCCGGGTCAGTAGTAGCCCTTGTCCGCCTCCAGCAGCTTGCGGACAGCGTCCATGCGGCCGGCGTGCCGGGCGGTCTCCTCGACCATATGGATCAGTATCCAGCGCAAGGTCGCGGCGGCGGCCCGGAAGCCTTGGTGTTTGCCGACGTCATCCAGCGAATGAGCGGCGACTATCTCGTTCGACAAAGCGCACTGGCGCTCGTAGTCCGTCAGGAGCCGGTCGAGTGGCTGGCCGGAGACCATCGGGCCGGCGTCTTCGGGGCCGTCGCCGAACCGCGGCCTGGCGGCCGGCAGGCCCAGGAAGACGACTTCGAACCAGCAGTGCTCGACCCAGCGCAGGTGGGACACGGCGCCGGCCATGGTCATCAGTGGCGAGCCCGGGAGCACCGGGCGGTGGGCGTCCGCGTCGGACAGCCCTTCGCATTTCAGGTGAACGACCGCCCGCTGCAGGTCAAGCCAGCCGACGAGCTGGGTCCGCTCATCGGCCACGAACGGGGGGCGCCGGCGAACAGGCCTCATACCGGCCGACGGTACTCAAGCCGGCGATTTCCGGCACCTGAGTTTATTTGGCGGGCCCGGCGGCGCCGGGGAACCGGATCCCGGTCCGGCCGGGCGCAGCTACGGTTTCCCGCATAGCTGGATTATCCTGCTTCGCCAGCGAATGCCAGGAGGATATTCACCGCAGGCGCGGCGTCACGCCATAGTTCCGTGTTTCAAAAAGATACTTCTGAAAAACGCAGTGCCGTGGCCGGTACGGTCCCCGCGCGGGTCCGTGGCGGGCCGGCAGGCATTCCGCGGTCCCGTTACGGTGCGGGTCCGTGGCGGGCCGGCAGGCGCCTGCGGGGCCCGGCGCCATCGAGGTGGCGCCGGGCCCCGCGGGTGCTATTAGCTGGGTGTCCTTTCTAGGTCAGGCGTGGACGGTGAAGTTGGCGTTCAGGCTGGCTGGCGTGCCGATCTGCACCTGGTACGCGCCGAGTTCCACCTGCGGGCTAGCCGCGCCGTCGATGTCGCCCGGCGTGACGGCAAGCTGCGAGACGCGGAAGGCGACGTGCACGGTCTTGGTCTGCCCCGGGCTCAGCGTCACCCGGGCGAACCCGACCAGCCGCTGGTCCGGGACGGTTACCACGCTGACGGGCTGGTGAACGTACACCGGGACTATGTCCGTGCCGGCCACGCTGCCGGTGTTGGACACCGTGAAGGTGGCCGTCATCGTGCCGGTCCCGGACACGCTGGCAGGCGCCGACAGGCCGGTGACGTTGAAGGTGGTGTAGGACAGCCCGTAAGCAAACGGGTAGAGCGGGTTGTACCCGCTCCCCTGGCCCGACCCGGTGTAAGGCAGTTGGTCGAAGAACTTCGGCTGATCGCCGAGCGGCGACGGGGCGCCGGTGTTGAAGTCCCCGCCCGGCGCGGCCGCGTCGGACGGCCACGTCACGGGCAGCTTGCCGCTCGGGTTCACCTTGCCGAAGATGACGTCGGCCACGGCCTGGCCTGCCTCGGTGCTGCCCTGGTAGGCCATCAGTATGGCGTTGGCCTGCTCCGCCGGGCCGAGGCCGAGGGGCCTGCCCGCGACGACCACCACGATCACCGGCTTGCCGGTCTGCTCCAGGGCGCTGACCAGGCTCTGCTGGTCCGGTGTGAGCTGCGGCGCGGGGTTGTCCCCGAGCCCTTCGGCGTATGCCTTCTCGCCGACGGCGACGACCACGGCGTCCGCCGACGCTGCGTCGGCGACCGCGGTCGCCTGGTCGGGCGCGTAGGTCACGTTGGAGTCCTCGCCCTGCAGGCCCTTGAGCACCGTGGTCCCCGGCGGGATCTGGCCAGGCGGGCCTTCACAGCACACGTGGCCGCTGGTATGCGGCCCCTGCCAGCTGACACTCCAGCCACCGACCTGGTAGGTCATGTTGTCCGCGTTCGGCCCGGTCACCACGATCTTGCTGCTCGACGACAACGGCAGGACATTGTTCTGGTTGCGCAGCAGCGTGATCGACTCGCGTGCCGCGCGCAACGTGGCGGTCCGGCCGGCCTGCACCGCGGCGTCCGCTTTGCTGGCGTTGACTAGCGGATGGTTGAACAGGCCGAGCTGGAACTTGAGGGTGAGGATCCGCTGGACCGCCTGGTTGATCCGTGCCATGGAGATGGCGTGGGACGACACATCCTGCTGGACCGCGGCCTGCCACTGGTCGGCGTTGAAGGGCAGCATGGCCATGTCAACGCCCGCGTTGATGGCCAGAGCGGCCGCCCCGGCCAGGTCTGGGGCCATGTGGTAGGTGGTGGCCAGGGCAGGCACGTCACCGTAGTCGCTGATCACGACGCCCTTGAAGCCAAGCCGGTCACGCAGTTCCGTGGTGAGCAGGAAATGCGATGCGGTGGCGGGGATGCCGTTGACCGACCCGGAGTCCACCATGACCGTTCCCGCACCGGCGTTGAGCGCGCCCGCGTACGAGGGGAGGAAGGTGTCCTGCAGATACCGGATCGGCAGCTCTGCCTGCACCCGGTCGTGCCCGTTGATCGACTCGGAGTATCCGGCGAAGTGCTTCACGGTGGCGGTGACGCCTAGCCCGCGGCCGGGTATGGCCTGCACCCCGCGCACGTACGCGCCGCCCATGGCCGCCGCGAGCGCGGGCTCCTCGGCCCACGTCTCGTAGTAGCGGCCCCACCGGTTGTCCCGTGCCAGGTCCTGGACGGGCGCGAAGTCCCAGTTCCAACCGGTGGCGCGCAGTGCGTTGGCGGTCACCTCGCCGCCCGCCATGGCCGCGGCCGGGTCCCAGGTGGCGCCCATCCCGATGCTCTGCGGGAACAGCGGCGCCTGCCACGGGTGCCCGAAGCCGTGCACCGCATCGACGCCGAAAATGACCGGGATGTGCAGCCTGCTGTGCGCGATCGCGTAGGACTGCATGGTGTTGTACTCATTGGCCCAGTCCAGGCCGGTGTTGCCGGTGCCACCCTGGCCGGTGGTGTCCGGCGGGATGTCCGTTCCGCCGGCCAGGATGGAGCCGGCGTGGTTGTCGATGAGGATCTTCTGCTCACAAACCGGGTTCGGCATGTTGAAGCCGCCGGTGCTGGTGCAGCTGTTGCTGGTGTCGGTGACCTGGGTGGCCTCGATCTGCACCATCTGCCCGATCTTCTCCGGCAGCGTCATCCGGCGCAGCAGGTCAGCGACCCGCGCCTGCACCGGGAGGTGTGGATTCAGGTAGGCCGGGCGGCCGGTCGCGGCCGCCGGCTGGCCGGTCACCGCGGCGGTGGTCATGCCAATCGCCAGGGCCACCGCCGCCATGGCCGCTGGGAATGCTGTACGACGGACTGATCTGCGCCGGATCAAGGCCCGGCGCTTGGTGACGAGATCGGACAACGGGAGTCTCATCATCGCTCCTTCGCTCCGCCATGGTTCCCGAGCAAGGGCGCCAGCACCACTCGGCCCCCAGCCTCCTCACCACGGCAAAGGGGGAGCGCAGCGGCCGGTAGGCTTCGAAGCTGGAAAGTCCCGCACCGGCGCCCTTTCCGCTATAACGTATGACGCCATTTATCAATGAAGGATGAAAATTTTACCTTCGTCATTAACAAACCATAAACAGATGCACGTTTGGGCGTATCCAGGAGACCTATCCTGCTGGGAGAATCTGTCCGGCGGGATAGATGATGATGCGGCGGAGGAGCCAATAGTGGACCCATTAGCAACAGCGATGCACCGGACCCACCCACCTCCCGCTGCCGACGGGATGGAACCGCCATGGCGCGCCGGCCGTCCAAGGTGTACCTGACGGGGTGGAGGCGGCATGAACACGGTCAATGCCACGGCACGGCGGCGCGCTCACGAGATCGCAGCGCTAGCGTGCCTGATGGGACTCGCGCTCGCGGGCTGCGGGACATACCGGGCCGGGGCGGCCGGGACTGCGGGGCACGCCGGTACCGCGGGGCACGCCGGGATCGCCAGCTACGCCGGGACCGCGGGCCAGGCCGGGCAGGCGAGGACCTACGCGGCGATGCTGGGTTCGACCCGACCGGGCCGCCCGGTCCCGGCATCGGCGGTTCCCCGGCTGAGGGCGATCGCCAAGCGCTTCGCGAAGCTCAACGGCGGGCATGCGCTGACCCAGGCGACCGCCGTGCTCACCACGCACCGGAGGGCGCTCACCTCGGCGACGCCCGGTGATTTCGTGCCCGGTTCTGGCGGCGTCCCGGTCTACCTGGTGACCATGCAGGGACGTTTCACCGTCGATGCTCCCAGGCCGCCCGGAGCGGCCGCGCCGACCGGCCGGTACGCGTCCCTCGTGCTTGACGCCCGTACCTTCGCCGGGCTCGACATGGGCGTCGGCGACAAACCGCCGCCGGTCTCGCCTGACAGCCTCGGGCCGGTCACCGATCTGCTGCTCCCGCCCGCTGGCGCCACGCGCTAGCCCCTTTGGCATTCGTAATCATGACTTCGGTGGCGCCATAGCGCCCCGGATCTCATGATCACGATGGCGGACCGAGACCAGCCGGGACCGGGCGTGCCAGCGTGGCTGCCAGCCTGACGGGGACGCTCTGGTTACATTCGTCTTTATGTTCGAGTCGGCGAGTGTGCTGGATGGGCTGAACGACGAGCAGCGCGCGGCGGCGGCGCATCCCGGCGGGCCGCTGCTGGTGCTGGCCGGGGCCGGCACCGGCAAGACGCGCACGCTGGTGGCCCGGGCCGCGTGGTTGCGTGAGCAGGGCGTGCCCGCGTCGCGGATCCTGCTGCTGACGTTCACCCGCCGCGCGGCCGATGACATGCTGTCCCGGGCGACCGCGTGCGCCCGGCCCGCGAACGGCCGGCCGGCGGGCGGATCACCGGCGGGACGTTTCACGCGATCGCGCACCGGATCATCCGCCAGCACGCGGAGTCGTTCTCCCTGCCGCCGGAGTTCACCGTCATCGACCCGTCGGACATGGCGGACCTGCTGGACACAAGGCGGGCCGAGCACGGCCTGGCCGGCTCGCAGCGCCGCGGGCCGCGGGCCGCGGTGTGCGCCGATATCTATACCCGGTGCGTGAACACCCAGCAGACGGTCGCCGAGGTGGTGCGCGGTGGGTACCCCTGGTGCACCGAGTACACCGGCCAGCTCAGTGAGCTGTTCCGCGGTTATGTCGCGCACAAGCGCAGCCACGGCCTGGTCGACTTTGATGACCTGCTGCTGATGTGGCGGGCCGCGCTGGCCGACCCCGCCGCCGGGCCAGTCCTGCGGGGCATGTTCGACGCGGTCCTGGTGGACGAGTACCAGGACGTCAACGCGGTCCAGGCCGACATCGTGCGGCTGCTCGTCCCCGATGGCGGCTGCCTGACCTGCGTGGGCGACGACGCTCAGGCTATCTACGGCTTCCGCGGCGCCGACCCGCGGCACCTGCGCGACCTGACGGTCAGCTACCCGGGCCTGACCGTTGTCCGGCTGGTCCGCAACTACCGGGCCAGGCAGGCGGTGCTGCGGCTGGCCAACGCGGTACGACCACAATCCTCCGGGTTGGAGCTTGCGCTGCGCGCCGCCCGCGAGGGCGGGGCGGCCCCCGCCCTGGTGCGCTGCCATGACGAGGCCACCCAGGCCAGGGAGATCTGTGCCCGGGTGCTCGACGCCAGTGAGGCCGGCGCCGACCTGCGTGACCAGGCGGTCCTGGTCCGCGCCGCACACCACAGCGACGTGCTCGAGATCGAACTGGCTGCCCGCGGCATCCCGTACATCAAGTACGGCGGGCTCCGCTTCACCGAGGCCGCCCACGTCAAGGACTTCCTCGCGGCGGCGCGGATCGTCGCCAACCCCGCCGACGACATCGCCTGGTTCCGGGTGCTGCGGCTGCACGAGGGCATCGGGGCAGTGAGCGCCCGGCGGGTCCTCGACACCCTCCGCCCGGCCGACCCCGGCCCATTCGACCGGTGGCCGGACGCCGCCGCTGCCGCGCCGCGGCGGGCGCGCGGCGAGCTCACCGCGACCGTGACCAGTCTCGCCAAGGCCGCCGTCCAGGAGCATACGCCGCAGCGCGCCACCGCGATCCTGGCCGCGCTGGACGGCCCGCTGCGGGCCCGCTACCCGGACGCGGACGTCCGCCTTGCCGATCTGGAGCGGCTCGCGGACGCGGCCGCGAGCCGGCCGTCGCTGCACGACGCGCTCGTCGAGCTGGCGCTCGACCCGCCGGTGACGGCGTCGGACCTCGCCGGGCCGCCCCGCCTCGACGAGGACTTCCTAGTCATCTCGACGGTGCACTCGGCCAAGGGCCTGGAATGGCCCATCGTGCACCTGCCGCATCTGGTGGACGGCGCGGTGCCGAGCGACATGGCGCTGGGCACGCCGGGCGGGCTCGCGGAGGAACAGCGGCTGTTCTACGTCGCGGTCACCAGGGCTCGCGACCAGCTCTACCTGTACGCGCCGATGCGCCTGCACCACCACCGGCTGGCCAGCGACGACCGGCACAGTTACGGGCAGCTCACCAGGTTCCTCGGCGCGGACGCCCTGGCCGCCTGCGAGACCATCCAGGCCGCGCCACCGCCGCCGCTGCTGCCGGCGACCGCGCCGCTGGCCGCGCGCATCGACGCGGACCTGGGCGCGCTCTGGACCGGCTGACCGCGCCGGGGCCTTGCCCCGGATATGGCGCGGCGGCGTAACTGATTCGCCCGAGCCGGTCGTTTTGCACCAAAATCGGCACTGCCGGAACGGGTCGCGTGCCGGGCACGCCAAGCGGCATCCGACAATGGAATGTCAGCATGCGCGACCACCATGAATCCTGGCGGCGGAGAGAGGCGCGGTGCGGATCGGGCTACTGGGAACACTCGCGGTCCATGATGAGGCGGGCCGCCCGGTGCGGGTCGGCGGGTACCGGGTGCGTATGCTGCTCATTCTGCTGGCGCTCGACGTGGGCCGGGTGGTGCCCGCCTACTCGCTGATCGAGCGGCTCTGGGAGGACGAGCCGCCGGCCAATTCGGGCAACGCGCTGCAATCCCTGGTCTCCCGGCTGCGCACCGCGCTGCGCCAGGCCGCCCTGGGCGACCAGGTGATCGAGTCGCATCCGGCGGGCTACCGGCTGGCGCTGGCGCCGGACCGGATCGACGCGGTGGCGTTCGAGGCGCAAGCGCGCGACGGCGGCGAGGCGCTGGCCTCCGGTGACCCGGTGACGGCCCGGCGGATGCTGCGCGAGGCCCTCGGCGCCTGGCGCGGGCCGGCGCTGGCCGATGTCTCCGCCGCCCGGTTCGCCTCCGGGCCCGCGGCGCGGCTCGAGGAGCTGCGTGCCGGCGCGACGCTGGACCTGGTCGAGGCGGGCCTCGCCCTGGGCGAAAGCGACAGCCTGGTCGGCGAGCTGCGCGCCATGATCGCCGCCGACCCGGTGGCCGAGCGCCCGCGCGGGCTGCTCATGCGCGCGCTGTACGCGGCTGGGCGGCAGGCGGAGGCGCTCGCGGAGTACAACCAGGCGCGCGAGTTGTTCGCCGCCGAGCTGGGGGTGGACCCGTCCCCCCAGCTCGAGCAGATCTACCTGGGCGTGCTCCGCCAGGACCTGCCGGACGGGTCCCGGGGCCAGCCACCGCTGGACGCGGGCACGCTCACCGGCCAGACCGGTTTTTCCGCTGAAGAACGGATGGCGCCCGGCAACCCGCCGTCCAGCACGCGAACGGCCGCCGTGCGCAAGCCACTGACCAGCTTCGTCGGCAGGGACGAGGACGTGACGCGGGTGCGGAAGATGCTGGCCGAGGGCAGGCTGGTCACGCTGACCGGCCCAGGCGGGGCAGGCAAGACCCGCCTGGCCATCGAGCTGGCGGCGCTGCTCTCCCGGGAGTCACCCGCGGCGGGACCTAGCGGGGCGCCGGACGGCTGCCCGGTGACCCTGGTGGAACTGACGCCGGTGACCGACCCGGGCGACGTGCCCTACGCGGTGCTGCACGCGCTGGGCATCCGGCAGAGCCCGGTGCTCGGCCACGCCGGAGCCGGCCAGATCGCCGCGACCGCCGACTCGATGCAGCGATTGGTGGCGGCGCTCGTGCAACGCCGTGACCTGCTGATCCTGGACAACTGCGAGCACGTCGTGGCGGCCGCTGCCGCGCTCGCCGATGAGGTGCTGGCCGGCTGCCCGGGCGTCCGCGTGCTGGTGACCAGCCGGGAACCGCTGCGGATCACCGGGGAGGCGCTGTGGCCGGTCCCGCCGCTGCCGGTCCCGCCAGCCCCCGGCGATGGTGGCAGCAGTCGGATCGCGGGCTACGCCGCGGTCCGGCTGCTGGCCGACCGGGCCACGGCGGTGCGGCCGGACTTCCAGGTCGACGAGGCCACCGCCGACGACGTGGCCCGGATCTGCCGGGCGCTCGACGGCATGCCGCTGGCCATCGAACTCGCCGCGGCGCGGCTGCGCACGCTGTCCGCCGCCCAGCTCGCCGAACGGCTCGGGGCCAGGTTCGAGCTGCTCACCGGGGGCAGCAGGACGGCCGTGCCGCGGCACCAGACGCTGCGCGCGGTGGTGGACTGGAGCTGGGAACTGCTGTCCGAACCGGAGCAGGTGCTCGCCAGGCGGCTGGCCACCTTCCCGGGCGGCGCCACGCTGACCGCCGCGGAACAGGTGTGCCAGGATGCCGCGCTGCCCGCTGATGCCGTCTTGCCCGCGCTGTTCGGCCTGGTGGAGAAGTCGTTCCTCATCGTGGATGAGAACGGCGAGCCGCGGTACCGGATGCTGGAGACGATCCGGGCCTACTGCGCGCAACGGCTGACCGAAGCCGGCGAAGCGGACCAGGCCAGGCAGGCGTTCGCCACGTACTTCCTGCGGCTGGCCGAGACCGCGGATCCCATGCTGCGCGGGTCCCAGCAGCACATCTGGATGCGGCGGCTGACCGCCGAGCAGGACAACATGCACGCGGCGCTGCGCTGGGCGATCGACCGGCGCGACGTCGCGCTGGCGCTGCGTTTCGGGCAGGCGCTGGGCTGGTTCTGGCTGCTGCGCGGACAGCGCCGGGAGAGCGGCGCCCTGGCCAGAGAGATCCTGGCGATCAGCGAGGCGGCCGGGAAAGCCGCCGTGGCCGACGGCGATTTCGATGTGGTGCACGCCCGTGCTGTATGCGCGCTGACCTCGCTCAACGCCAGCTACGAGATCATCGCGGTACGACAGCCGCTGGCGGATGTGGAGTCCCTGATGACCCGGCCGGACACCGGCGGCGACGGGCCCGGCAGCCGCCCGCTGCATCCGCTGGTGGTCGTCGGAACCGTGATGCTCGCGCTCTACGACAAGCGCGATCCCGACGAGGCGCTCCGACTGCTCGCCACGCACTTCGAGTCGGCCGATCCGTGGACCCAGTCGGGCGCCCGGCTCATGCACGCGTTCTCCTCGATGGCCCTGGGCCGCCTGGACGACGTGGCCCGCGAGTGCGCCGAGGCACTCGCCGGGTTCGAGGCCCTCGGCGACCGGTGGGGCGTCGCCCTGGCGCTCGTGGGCCAGGCGGAGCTTGCCGCGCTCGACGGGGACCATGCCCGGGCCATCGGCGCGCTGGAGCGGGCGGTGAAGCTGAGCAGTGAGCTGACCGACTGGGAAGACACCGCGCAGATGCACGCCAGCCTGGCCAAGTCCCGCAGCCGCCTGGGGGACCATCGCGGCGCTCTCGCCGACATGGCCCGGGCCGAGCGAGCCGCCCGCGAACAGGGAGACTCCGAGACCGAGCTGTGGATCGCCTTCGTCAAGGCGGAACTGGCCTGGCTGCGCGGTGACCTGGCCGAAGCCGGCCAGATCGCCCGCCGGCTTGATTCCCGGATGGCGAGCAAGAACAGCGCGATGGTCGGCAACTTCCGGGCCCAGGCGCAGAACCGGAGCGCGCTGGTGGACATCAGGTTGGGCAACCTCGCCGATGGCCGGGCCGGGCTCGCCTCCGCGCTTCGCCTCGCGCGCGACAGCATGGACCTGTCCTCGCTCGCGGTCGTGATGGATGGCGTCGCCGCCGCCGTGCTGTGGACTGACCCGAGCCGATCCGGCGCGGAGCAGGCTGCCGTCCTGCTTGGCGCCGGCCACTCGCTCCGCGGCGCCTTCGACCACAGCAGCCTGGACGCCCCGCAGACCAGGGACACCGCCCGGCGGACGCTGGGCGAGGCCGCGTTCGACGCCGCGTACCAGCGTGGCCGCAGCCTGGGTCCTGAACAAGCGTTCACGCTCGCGGAAGACGCCGTCGGGTCTTCCGCGAGCGGTTAGCCGGTTGCCGCGCGGACGGCCGGTTCTGCGCCGGAGGGCCCGTTCCGCGTCGGAAGGCCAGTTCCGCGCCGGGCGGGCTCAGGTGCGGCGGCGGTAGGCGCGGACCGCCAGCGGCGCGAACACCAGGAAGATGCCGAGTGCCCACAGCAGCGAGCGCAGCGCCGCGGTTCCGACCGGCCCGCCAACCAGCAAGCCGCGCACGGCGCTGGTCAGGTCCGTCATCGGGTTGACTTTGACGAACGACTGCAGCCACCCCGGCATGGTCGCCGCCGGCACCAGCAGGTTGCTGCCGAAGACCAGCGGGAACATCACCAGGAAGCCGAACATCTGCACGCCTTGCGGGGTCTTCAGCAGCATGCCGATCAGCGCCGACACCCAGCACATGGCCAGGGCGAAGGTGAGCAGCAGCAGGCAGGCCGTGATGGCCGCCACCGGGTTGGTCCCGATCCGGAAGCCCAGGACCATTCCGAAGCCGAGGGTGATCGCCACCGAGATCATGTAGCGCACCATGTCGCCGAGGACCGCACCGCCCAGCGGCGCCCAGCGCGCAATCGGCAGGCTGCGGAACCGGTCGAACACTCCCCCGGTGATGTCCTGATTGAGCATCAGGCCGGTGCCCAGGGTGGCGAACACCACGGTCATCACGAGCAGCCCGGGGAGGGCGTATTGCAGGTAGGCGTGGGTGCCACCGGCGATCGCACCGCCGAACACGTAGGTGAACAGCAGCAGGAACATGATCGGCTGCAAGCTCAGGCCGACCACGTCCTCCATGTTCGTCCTGATCTTCAGCACGCTCCGCCAGGTCAGCGTGAAGGCGTTGCGCAGCCCGGTCAGCGGGTTGAGCCGCCCGGCCGGCTCGGCGAAGGGCAAGGTGGCCGCGGTCACCGTGGGCTCCTCTCCAGTTCTCGGATCTCGTCGTCGTGCGGCGGGCTGGCGTGGCCCTGGCCGCCGGCGTGGCCCTGGCCGCCGCCCTGGCCGTCGTGGTCGCCGTCTTGGCCTGGGGCCCGGTCGCCGGTGAGGCCGAGGAAGACCTCGTCCAGGCTGGCCTTGCGAAGCGTGAACTCGGCGAGGTCCACCCCGGCCTCGTCGAGGTCGCGGATGATGATCGGGAGCACGGAGGCGTTCGCCACCGGGACGCGCACCAGGCCCGACTCGGTGTCGGCCGCCGGTGCGGCGCCGATCCGGCTCGCGAGCACAGCGGCGGCCCGGTCCAGCCAGGCCCGGCTGGCCGGCTGCACCTCCAGGACCTGGCCACCGGACCGGTCCTTCAGCTCATCCGGCGTTCCGGTGGCGATCACCCTCCCGTGATCGATCACCAGGATGTCGTCGGCGAGCTGGTCGGCTTCGTCCAGGTATTGCGTGGTGAGCAGCACGGTGACCCCGCCGGTGACCAGCTCGCGGACCATGGCCCACACGTCCGTCCTGCTTCTCGGGTCCAGCCCGGTCGTCGGCTCGTCCAGGTACAGCACGCGGGGGTTGCCGACCAGGCTGGCGGCCAGGTCGAGCCTGCGCCGCATGCCGCCCGAGTAGGTCTTCACCGGCCGCTGTGCCGCCTCGGTGAGGTCGAACCGCTCCAGCAGCTCCGAGGCACGCGCCCGGGCGCCCCGCCGGGACTGGCCGAGCAGCCGGCCGATCATGATGAGGTTGTTGATCCCGGACAGCCCCTCGTCCACCGAGGCATACTGCCCGGTGAGCCCGATGAGCTGGCGCACCTGATGGGCCTGGCGCCCGACGTCGTAGCCGCACACCCGTGCCTGGCCGCCGTCCGGCCGCAGCAGCGTGGCCAGGATCCGGACCGCGGTCGTCTTGCCGGCCCCGTTCGGCCCGAGCACGCCCAGCACGGCGCCTGGACGTGCGACCAAATCAACCCCGGCCAGCGCGGTCGTCTTACCGAAGCGCTTGACCAGGCCACTTGCTTCGATCGCGTTGGTCATGGTTCTTCTCCTGTCGCGTCATGACCATGGTTGGCCATGCCACTGACAGGACCCGCACCGGTCACTGCCAGATCGCCGCCAGGACGGTGCACCGCCCTGCCAGCCCCTGGCAGGCCGGGCCTGCCCGCATTCTTCTCCCGCTCGCATCAGCACCAGCCGCCACGCTTCTCTTCCGCAGCCTCAGAAACCGCGCCGTTCTGGGCAGCCCGCTTGGCCAAGGGGTGACGGACTGCAGGCGCCCGAGTTACGCTTTGGGCGATTTGGGTAGGAGGCGCCGGTGTCGACAGGGCCGTGGGGTCACCGGGCAGCAGCCGCTCGCGCGCACAGTCACCTGCGTGTTTCCGACCACCTGCGTGCCTCCAGCCACCGGCGGGCCTTCGACCACCTGCGCGCCTCCGACGCCGACCGGGAACAGGTGCTCGAGTTCCTCAAGACCGCGTTCGTACAGGGCCGCCTGACCATGGATGAACTCGACGCGCGGGCGGGCCAGGCGCTGGTCTCGCGAACTTATGGCGAACTTGCCGCGCTCACCGCCGACATCCCGTCCGGGCCGGCCCGGGCCCTGCCCCGCCCCCCCGCCGCCCCGGCAGGAGTACCGGCCGAAGCGCCGGTGCCCGCAGCGGCCAGGACGCCAGCCAGCGCGAAGGCTGCCGTGTGGGCCGCCTGTGTCATCGCCGCGCTGCCCGCCGTGTGGACCGCCTTCCTCACCTTCTACGGCGGGTTCGTGATCTTGTTCTTGCTCGCCTTCACCGGGCTGACATTGAGCACCGGGCCCCCGCGGCACGACAAGAGAAGCATCGCGGGCTGAGCGCCGCTGGCTGGCCGGCGCTTCAGGCCAGGACGGCCTCGTCGTAGCTGGCCAGCGCGGACGGCAGGTCGGGGAACAGGTTGCGGCTCTGCGCCCACTGCCGGGTCGAGGCGAAGACCTCGCGGGTGTAGGGCAGGAAGACGATGCGCTCCCCGGTGCCGAAGGCCCGCACGTCGACCTGGTCGCGGTATTTCTCCGGCACCGCCCGCAGGTGGTAGTGCTTGTAGGCCTCGGGGCGCAGGTCGATCTCCAGCTGCGCCCGCCGCAGGGCGGCCAGGTACTTGTCGATGTCCGCCTTGCTGACGCCCGTCCCGCTCACGAGGAACCCGATCATAAAGGTGGCGTCGAGGACCTTGCGGAACCCGAACGCCTCGGCGATGTACAGCGGCACGCCCCACATCGTGCCCGCGGGGACCTGCCGCTCCAGCAGGGCGTCCAGCCGCTCGTTCGGCGGGCCCTGGAAGGACAGGCTGACCTGGCCGGCGGGGAGCACCGCCTCAAGGGCTTGCAGGGTGGCGAAGTGGCTTCCGGAGTGGTACCCGACTCCCACCGGTACCCCGGCGAGGTCCTCCGGACGGCGCACCGGCGACTCCGGCGGCACCATGATCGCGCATGGCGCCACCGAGTACGCCGCGGTCACCAGCTGCCCGGTCCGCTCACTCGCGGCGGCGTTTGTGGCCCAGTGGCACGCGCAGCTCACGTCGGCGCCGTCGCGGCCGGCCTCGAAGGTCTCGAAGGCGCCGGTCTTGATCTCCCCGCTGTCATCGCGGCGCACCGAGTGGATGCCGTAGTCGCCCTCGACCAGGAAGGAATACTCCAGGCCTTCGGCCGTGAAAAAGCCCTTCTCGTCCGCGACCCACTCCTGCAGCCGGCCATGCGGCATGATCTTGAGCGTCATCCGGCGCCTCCCTACTTGGCCCCTGCCCTGATGCCGACGCTACGCCGGGCCGGCAACGGTATTCCAGTACCCCCAACTGTGCGGACTCCGCCACGGGTGCGCCTACAGTCGGCAAGATGGGCGGTCCCCCAGCGCCGCCCGAGGCCCCGGCGCCATCGAGGCCGCCTGGCATAACGGAAGGACGTGGCCGCATGCCCGAGCCCACCACGGCACCCCCGCCCTCCACCTCGGTGCCCCCGGCCGAGCTGCCTGCCTCGTTGCGGGAGGCTGGCCTGGCGAACTGGATCCGAGAGCCGCTGGATGACGCCGTCGACCGCAGGCGCCGCGTCATTGTCCCCCCGGCCGCGGCGACCATGGGCACGCCGTTGCACGGATGCCAGGGCGCCCTGATGGCGGAGGCGCGGGGCCCCGACGCGCTCGTCATGATGGGAGACAACCCGGCGCTGCCCCCGATGCCCGAGCGCCCCACCCTGGCGGACTTTTACCGGCTGCGGCTCAGCAAGAACGGCGCCAACCACATGCTGCAAAGCGCCAAGGTAGCAAGGGCGAACGGGCTCGACGAGAAGGTGGTCATGGCGTGCCTGGTGCACGACATCGCCATCGCCGGGCTGCTGTCGGCCAACCACGGCTACTGGGGCGCGCAGCTGGTCGGCCCGTACGTCGACGAGGAAGTCGCGTGGGCCATCGAGAAGCACGAGGCGCTGCGCTACTACCCGGACGAGTCGGTGGGATACAGCTACCCGCAGGCCTACATCGACTACTTCGGTCCCGACTACCGCCCCCCTGAGTACCTGCGACAGGAGGCGGAGGCGGCGCGCCGTCATC
The DNA here is from genome assembly GCA_963734725.1 of uncultured Actinomycetes bacterium. Classification (GTDB taxonomy): domain Bacteria; phylum Actinomycetota; class Actinomycetes; order Streptosporangiales; family Streptosporangiaceae; genus DASXKD01. The sequence goes on along the minus strand of CAVTIX010000014.1, from coordinate 308,934 downwards.
GCTGGTACATGACGTCGCGGCTGATCACGATCAACGACATCTACTCCTTCGATCCGAACGTCGTCGTGGACTTCAGCGAGTTCGAGGACGTGGTGGGGCGGCACTTCGCCCAGCCCGCGGACGGGCTGGGGTTCGACGGCTCCCCGGTGGCGCACATGTGGCGGACGATGATCTGGCCCAACAACTTCCTCTGACCTGATCGAGCCGGAAGACGGCAGTTTCCGCTGCCGTTCTGGCGCGAGGCGCGGCTTTATACTTGCGGCTAAGCCGGGTTGTCTCCGGCAGTCTTGGGACAGGAGCTGAAGATGGTGGAGCAGACGAGTGGATTCTGGGCCGACGCCATCGCCGTCGCCGCATCTCCAGTTGCCATCACCGCCGGGGTCGTCAGGGGTTCCTACGAAGCGGCGAGCGGCGCCGGGCCCTTTACCGAGGGATTTCACGCCGCGGCGGACCCCGTCATAGCGTCGGCCAGGAAGTTCGGCACCGAGCACCAGGACACCATCACCAGGGGAATCGTTGGTGGCGCCGCCACCGCCCTCGGTGCCCGCATCCTCGGCGAGGGCCTGCGGTACCTCAGGAGGTAGCAGCCCGACTCCGGGCACCCGTCGGCAACGCGGGCGGGTTGCCGCCCCGAATGCGCTGTCGGGCGCCGAGCAGAGACTCAGGCAGGCCGAAGCGGCTGCCCGCGGCTAAGCCGCGGGCAGCCATGATCCCCGGGATCATCCCGGGCTCGACTGGCGGCTAGGCCACTGCAAGCGGGAAGGCAGCCGGGCTGCGGTTCCCGTTCTGGTCCACGGCACGAACGCCGAACTGCACGTTGTCCTTGGAGATGTTGAGCGTGACCGTGGTGACGTTGCCGACGGGGATCGCCGACGTCCAGTCCGAAGCCGTGGTCTCCCGCATCACCACCTCGTACCCGGTCAGGTTGCCTTCGGGGTTGGGGTCCCAGTGGAGCGAGCTGAGGTTGGTGCCGGAGAAGGTGCCGGGCGGGGTCGTGTGGATCTGCGCATTCTTGGGCGTGCCGGGCGAGGAGGCCAGCGCCCACATCGCGGCGGCGTTCACCCCGGTCACCCGGGCGACGTAGTCGAAGTCCACGTACTGGATCAGGTCGCCGAGCTGCACGCCGTTGACCACCTGGGTGTTCTGGTGCTCGTGGTTGAAGTTCTCCCGTGGCTCGGTGAACCTGGCCGCGGGGTAGCCCTGGCCCTGGAACGAGACGTGGTCGCTGGCGCGCAGGTACCGGTCGCGCCGCCAGATCAGCCGGATGTTCATACCGGTCAGGTTGAACGGCGCCACCGAGTTGATGTACCGGCCCAGCTGGCGGGACAGCCCGTCGTTCTCACCACCGACCGCCTGCATGAGCGCGATGTCGTTCGAGGTGGCAGCGGTCGGGATGCCCTCCAGGAACATGCGCACGGTGAACGGGTCGGGTTTGGTGCCGTCATGGGCATCGCCGGTGCCGATGATGTCGTTGCTGAACATGCCCTGCACGTCGTTGCCGACCGACTTCATCTGAGCGGCCATGAAGCTGGAGCCGTAAAGCCCCTCTTCCTCCCCGGCGACGGTGGCGAACACGAGGGTGCCGGGGAACTGGTGGGTGGCGAACAGCCGGACGAGTTCGAGCACGCAGGCGACACCGGAGCCGTCATCGTCGGCGCCCGGCGCGTCGCTGTTGAAGTCCAGTACGTCGGTCACCCGGGAGTCCAGGTGCCCGGTGACCACGTAGAACCGCTGGGGGGACGCGGTCCCCTGCAGCGTGGCGATGACGTTGGTGATCGTGGTCGGGACGGGGATCCGGCTCGAGACGGGCTGCACGAATGTTTGCTTCTGCACGGTCATATTGCCGTTGGAGGCGGCGGCGAAGCCCTGCATCTGGTCGAACACCCAGGCCGTGGCCGCACCGATGCCGCGCACCGGGTCGGTCTGGCTGGATGCGGTGTGCCTGGTGCCGAACGAGACCAGCTTCTCGATGGTGGCCTGGATCCGGTTGGGGTCGATCTGCCTGATCAGAGCCCGCAGAGCCGGGTCGAACTTCCCGGTGTTCTGGGCCGAACCAACGCTGGCTGAAGCGGCGCTGGCCGGCGCGATAACCGAGACAAGGGGCGCGGCGGCCGCGGTGACGGCCGAGGCGGAGAGGAACGCACGGCGGCTAGGGCCTTTTGGGCCCGATACGTAGTTGTTCTCCATGACCCAGAATCAAGAACGGTTCGACTGAGATGTCAAGCCATTCTGGCAATACAGACTGTTCTTACTGTGACGCATCGATAGCGCCTCACGGGCCAGGTCATCGCGGGCCGGGCTCTAGCATCGTCGTATGACGGCGCTAGGTGATCTTGACCGGGCCAGGATCGGGGAGCTGCACACAAGGGAGGTGGCGCGGTTCCAGGAGGCCAGGCCCCGGTCGCTGGCGATGATCGCCCGGGCCCGCGCGCACATGCCCAACGGCACGCCGATGGCGTGGATGGCCTACTACGACGACCCGCCGGTCTACATCGACCATGGGCGGGGCGCCGGGTTCACCGACGTCAACGGGTTCACCTACCTCGACTTCAACGCCTCGGACATGTCGATGTTCTGCGGGCACGCGAACCCGGCCATCGTGGCGGCGGTGCAGGCGCGGGCGGCGCGGTCCACCCAGTTCCTGCTGCCGACCGAGGAGTCGGTGGAGGTGGCCGAGGAACTCGCCCGGCGGTACCCGGTGCCGCTGTGGCAGTTCACGCTGTCGGCCACCCAGGCCAACACCGAGGCCATCCGGCTGGCGCGCGCCGTCACCGGGCGCGAGGTGATCGTGCTGTTCGAGGGGCACTATCACGGCCACTTCGAGGAGGGCCTGGTCGACGTGAAGGACGGCCGGCCCAGCGCGACGCAGCGCGGCTTGTCCAAGGGAGTGACCGGCCGGGTGCGGATCGCCCAGTTCAACGACCCGGACACGCTGCGCGCGGCGCTGGCGCCCGGTGATGTCGCCCTGGTGCTAACCGAGCCGGCCATGAGCAACAGCATTCACCTGCTGCTGCCCGAACCCGGCTGGCACGAGGCGCTGCGCGACCTGACCCGTCGGTACGGCGCCTTGCTGGCCATCGACGAGACCCACACCCATGTCGTCGGGCCCGGCGGGGCGACCGGGATGTGGCGCCTGGACCCGGACATCGTCACGATCGGCAAGGCGGTCGCCGGGGGGCTGCCCATGGGCGCCTACGGGGTGACCGCTCAGCTGGGCGGGCAGCTGGACGTGGCGCGCAACGTCGCCACCGGCGGCACCCTGTTCGGTAACCCGCTGTCGGCCGCCGCGGCCAAGGCGGCGCTGACCGAGGTGCTGCTTCCCGGCGCCTACGCGCACACCACCGCGCTGGGCGGCGAACTGGCCGACGGGATCGAGGCGGCGATCGGGTCGGCCGGGCTGCCGTGGACGGTGATCCGGCTCGGGCCCCGCTCCGGGCAGTGGTACGGGCCCCGGCCCCGCACCGGGGCCGAGGCGTACGCGCTCACCGACGACCGGCTCACCCGGCTAGCGCGGGTCTGGCTCGCCAACCGCGGGATCTGGGAAGCACTGCCGGGCGCGGGCCCCACCGTCCCGATCCCCGCGACCCGCGACGACGTGGCCCACTACGTCACCGCCTACGGTGAGCTGCTCGCCGAGCTGCGCTGATCCCCGGCGGCGCCCTGCTCTTCCGCCAGTTGCCGCAGCCACTGCTCGCTTGCGCTGGCCACCCGCGGCGGCACGCCAAGCCCGCGCAACTGCTCGCTGGCCGCGGCCATCTCGTCGATCCGCCGCAGCGCGTGCCGCACGCTCCCCTGCTCCAGCCGGTCCAGCGTCGCGGCCGAGGCGCCGGTCAGCTCGCGGGAGATGTTGTCCCGCAGCCACTGCTCGCACCCGGCAGCACGGGCCGCGCGGAGCGCTTCGGTGACCGCCGCGGCGAGCCCCTTGTAGAAGACGCTCCGCACCAGTTTCCGCGCCGCCGCCGCACCGGCCGGGCCGGGCAGCACCTCGACGCTGGCGCCGAGCCCGCCGAAGCGCCGGGCGAACTCCCGCGCGGCCGGGCCGGCGGCGAGCATCGGCGCGCGCAGCCCGCTTCCGGGCACCGGCGCCATCAGCGCTACGTCCGCGAACCCGATGCCTGCCGTCGCCGCCAGGCCGGCCAGGTGGGCCTTCAGCGCCGAGGACGCGGTGTTGAGGTCGGCGTAGATGGCGCCGGTGCGCATCTCCGGCAAGGCCGCGGTCAGCGCGCCTTCGGCCTCGTGCGCGCAGGTCAGCGACACCACCACGGCCGCGCCCCGGCAGGCGTCGGCATCGCCGGTGCACGCCGCGACGCCGCCAGTCGCCAGGACGCGCGGGTCGAACCCGCGCACGACGGCGCCCGCGGCGCACAGCCCGGCCGCGATCTCCGAGCCGGCCTCGCCGAGACCGAGCACGGCCACCACCAGCGGCTCGCGGCTACTCATTTCATTGCCTCCCTCGCGGGACATCGTGCCGGAGGCGCGCTGGACAACGGCGCGCATGATCGTGCCGGAGACGCGCTAAATCGTGGCGCGGGAGGCTGGGGTCCTCGCCGCCGGGACAAGCAGAGTCTCGCCGCCGGGGAGCCGCGGCGCGGGGCGATGCGGCGTTCGGCCCGGCGGCTGCGGCGCGACACTGCATGTGGTTGACAGAAGGTGTCTCATTGCTGTTCCGCCAGGGCCCGGAGCGCCTCGATCACGCTCTCCAGGTGGCCGTGCATGGCCTGCTCGGCGGCGGCCGGATCATGAGCGGTCACCGCCGCGACGATCGTTTCGTGCTGCGGCAGCGAGACAGCCAGCCGGCCCGGCACCAGGGACAGTGAGAACTGGTGCCGCACGGTCTGGTCACGGAGCTGGCGGAGCAGGCGGGCAGCCGTCTCGTGCGCCGCGATGTCCCGGATCGCCGCGTGCAGCGACGCGTTGAGATCGCTGTAGCGCAGCAGCTCACCTCGGCCCACGGCCGCGCGCATGCCGGTGACGATGCCGCGCAGCGCCGCCGCCTCCGCCGTGGTGACCCGCTCCGCTGCGCGGGCTGCCTGGAGGCCTTCCAGCAGCTTGCGCACCTCGGTGATCTCGATCGCTTCGCCCAGGGATATCTCGCGCACCCGCGCGCCGCGGTTCCGCTGGAACTCCACCAGGCCCTGCGCGGACAGCTCCTGCAGGGCAGACCGCACGATGAACCGGGACGTGCCGTAGCGCTCGCACAGGTCGGCCTCGATCAGCCGCTGCCCCGGCGCGTATTCACCCTGCAGGATGGCGGTGCGGACCGCCCCGGCGACCTCGAGTCGTGCGTCCGGCGGAGCGGGCCCGGTGCCGGGCGGCGCCTGCGACACCGGCATCACGGCGCCGGCGGGGTGCCGTGCGTGTGAAACGACGGGATGGTGGCCAGCCCCCAGGCCTGCCCCTTCGCCCGCTCGGCCTCGGTCCAGCTGACCGGGGCCCAGTCCGGCGCGAAGATCAGCCGCGCGCACGGGTTGCACAGCTCGATCCGGTTCCCGCCCGGCTCGTAGACGTAGAGAAAGAACGTCTGCTGGATGGCGTGCTTATGCGGGCCGGTCTCGATGAACACCCCCCGGTCCAAGCAGATGTCCGCGGCCCGCAGGATGTCCTCACGGGTATCGGTGGCGAACGCGATGTGATGCAGCCGCCGGTGCGACCCGGTCCAGTCGTTGGTGTAGACGAGGTCATAGGACTTCTGCGCGAAATGCAGCCACTGCGCCGAGATGGCGCCGTCGTCGAGCACGATCTGCTCGGTAACCCGGCCGCCGAGGACGCCGCACACGAAGTCCCCGTTCGGCTGGGCCCGCGCGGCCAGGAAGTTGACGTGATCGAGCCGCCGGACCGACACGCCGCGCCCGGGGTACGCCTGTGCCTGGTTTTTCAGCGCGGGTTTCAGCGCGCCGTCTGGCCGGTACCACTCGGTTTCCCAGTACAACTCGAACTCGTGCCCGTCCGGGTCGCGGAACAGATAGGTGGGCCCGATCCCGGCGTCGCCGTCCCGCCAGCCGATGCCGAGGCCCGCTGCCTCGATCTCGGCCACCCGGCGCTTCAGCGCCTCCCCGCTGCTGGCCCGCAGGCCGGTGCGGCGGATGCCGGACGTGTCCGCCGCCGTCAGCTTCAGGCTGTGGTGCTCGTAGTCGTCCCAGGTGCGCAGGTAGACCGAATCGCCGCTGGCGCCGTTCTCGGTCAGCCCGAGCACTTCGGTGAAGAACCACAGGCTCTTATCCGGCTCGGGCGTGAGCAGCTCGGCGTGGCCGAGGTGGGCTATGTCGTGCAGCAGGGGCATCATCGCCTCCTTACCGGGTGATCGGGGCCGGGTAGACGGTCCCGTCAAACAGCTTGCGGGCGGTGCGGACGACACCCGCCCGGAGCACGCGCGGCGGGCTGCCAGAGGTGTCAAGTTCGACTTCGACCTCCAGGCGCCCGGTGGGATGCTCGATGTCAGCCACGTGCCCGGCCGCGGGAAACTGGGCAAGCTCGGCGCCGATGCCGCCGGGGAGCAGCAGGGCGGTGGCAACGGTCACCGCGGCGAGCACCCCGATCGAGGTGTGCGGCCGGACCGGGATGAAGGTGCGGGTGCATATCGTCCCGCCGTCGCGGGGCGCGCTGATCAGGGTCGTCTTGGGCACCGAGAGGCCGGCGACGTCACCGAGCCCCATCAGCTTCCCGGCGGCCAGCCGCAGCGCCTGCACCTGGCGGGCCAGTTCGTCGTTTCCGGCCAGCTCCTCGGCCGGCTCGTATCCGGTGAGCCCGAAGTCGGCGGCCCTGGCGATCACCACCGGCATGCCGTTGTCGACGCAGCTCACCGCGATGCCGTCGATGACGTCGCACACGCTGCCGGTGGGGAGCAGGCCCCCGGTGGCCGAGCCAGCGGTATCGGTGAACCGGAGCAGGATCGGCGAGGCGGCGCCAGGAACGCCCGCGATGGCGGTGTCCCCGGCATACCGGACCTGGCCGCCGGGGGTGGCGAACGTGGCGGTCACCACGGCGCGGGAGTTGACCATGTGGATCCGGGCCGTGGTCAACTCGCCGCCCGCGCCGATCAGCCCGCGCTCGACGGCGAACGGACCGACCCCGGCGAGGATGTTTCCGCAGTTCTGCCGGTCGGTGATCGTCGGCTCGTCCACCCCGAGCTGCAGGAACAGGTAGTCGATATCGGCGTCCTCGCGCTGCGACGGCGACACGACCGCGACCTTGGCGGCCAGGGGGTGCGCGCCGCCGACCCCGTCGACCTGCATCGGGTGGCCGCTGCCCATCACGGCCAGCAGCAGCGCATCCCGTCCCGCAGGATCGGCGGGCAGGTCATCGGCGAGGAAGTACAGGCCCTTGGAGGTGCCGCCGCGCATCAGCATGCACCGCACGCCGTCCCCGGGCACCGGCGTGCCGCCGGGCCCGGTCACGGGCCCGCCTCCTGGGAGCTGTGGTAGTCCACGTACTCGACGCCAAGCTCGGACAGCACCGACCGCAGCCCGTACCGGTCCAGGCCCAGTTCCCCGCGGCGGAACGCAGCCCGGGACGCGCGCTCCTTGTCGGCCCGCGCCTGGGCCGCGGCCAGGGCGCCGGGGACCGCCGGCCGTGGCACCACCACAACCCCGTCGTCGTCGGCGAGGACCGCATCACCGGGCAGGACCTGCTGGCCGGCGATGCTGACCGGAACGTTGACCGCGCCGGGCGTGGCCTTGACCGTGCCCTGCGCCGACACCGCGGCGCAGAACACCGGGAAGCTCATCTCGTGCAGCTCGGCCACGTCCCGCACGCCGCCGGTGGTGACCAGGCCGCGGACGCCCCGGTGGTGCAGCGCCGTGGCGAGCAGCTCGCCGACCGCGCCGTCGGTGGACGGCGAGGTGGTGGTGACGACGAGCACGTCACCGAAGCGGCACTGCTCCACCGCGGCGTGGATCATCAGGTTGTCGCCGGGCCAGCAGACCACGGTGACCGCGGTGCCGCCGATCCGCGACCCCAGGTGGACCGGGCGGATCCCCGGGCCGAGGTAGCCGGTGCGGCCGATCGCCTCGTGCACGGTGGCGACGCCGAACCGGGCGAGCGCGCCGACCTCGCCGAGGTCGGCGCGCGGGCAGCCGGTGACCACCACGTTCTTCATTGGAGCGCCCCGGTCACTTGCGGGTAGACGCGCATGTAGGCCTCTGCCATCGTGTCGTGCGCCAGGCCCAGGTTCGGACCGGCGTTACGGCGGAGCTGGACCCCGCGGCGCCGGGCCAGGTCGGTGTAGTAGTCCCACATGTGCTGCTGCGCCACCAGGCATTCCATCGCGCGCCGCTTCACGCTGAACACCTCGGTGATATCCAGCAGCACCTGCGGCTTGAAGTCGCACTGCTCGGGCTGATGCGGTTCGAACAGGAACACCGGCGGCGCGCCGAGCGGGTCACCTGGGGCGTCGTAGCCGATGGCCTGCGCCAGCACCCGCGCCTGCAGGGCCATCCGGGCCGCCGCCGGGTGGTCCGGGTTGTACGGGTCGGCCAGGGCGTGGGTGAGCACGACGGCCGGTCCGACCCGCCGGTAGCAGCGCACGATCTCATCGACCAGCGCCGCGGACTCGCGCAGCGGGTAGTCGCCGGCGTCCAGGAACTCGATCGTGGCGCCGAGCACGTCGGCCGCGTGTTCTGCCTCGCTGCGGCGGAGCGCCTTGATCTCCGCGAGCTGCTTGCCGTCCCGCCACGCCCGCGCGGACTCGCCCCGCTCGCCGAAGCTCAGGCACAGCACCGTCACCGGCGCGCCGCGGGAGGAGGCCAGCGCCATCGCGCCGCCCGCCCGCCAGACGAAGTCGCCCGCGTGAGCGCTGACCACCAGGACCGGCCCGGCGCCTGCCTCCGGGTTCATTCCTGCCTCCCTCGCGGGCGGTCAGCCACCAGGCTCACCATGTGCCCCAGACCTCCTGCGCGGTCTCGACGATCAGCCTGAGCTTGTCCCACTGCTGCTGCTGGCTGAGGTCGTTGCCCTCCTTGGTGGAGGAGAAGCCGCACTGCGGGGACAGGCACAGCTGGTCGATGTCGGCGAACCGCGCGGCGTCTTCGATCCGCCGCTTCAGCTGGTCCTTGCTCTCCAGCTCGCCGCGCTTGGTGGTGACCAGCCCGAGCACGACACGCTTGCCCTTCGGCACGAACCGCAACGGCTCGAAACCGCCGGAGCGTTCGTCGTCCCATTCGCAGAAGAACCCGTCCACGCCCAGCTCGTTGAACAGCGCCTCGGCGACGAACTCGTAGCCGCCCTCGGCCGCCCACATGCTCTGGTTGTTGCCCCGGCACATGTGGGTAGTGACCGCCAGGTCGGCGGGCCGGCCGGCCAGCGCCCGGTTGATGTTCTCGATGTAGCGCTCGTGCTGGTGCTCGGGGTCCCCGCCGATGTCCGCGACGTGCTGGCGCTGGGCCGGGTCGTTCAGGTACGCCAGGCTGGTGTCGTCGAACTGCAGATAACGGCAGCCCAGGCCGTAAAGGCGCCGCGCCTCCTCGGCGTAGGCCGCGGCCAGGTCGGCCCAGAACTGGTCCAGGTCCGGGTAGACGGACGCGTCGATGGCCGAGCGCCCGCCGCGGTAGTGCACCATGCTCAGCGAGGGGATGGTTAGCTTGGGCAGCGCGGTGGTGACCGTGTCACGCAGGAACGAGAACGCCTCGCCGAAGATCGTGTGCTCCAGCGTGACCGGCGCGACGATGTGGGCAGATGGCGGCGCCCACTCGTAGGTCCTCTGCTCGTTGTGGAACATCACCCTGATCGTGTCGTCCTGGACCTTCTTGATGCCGCCAAGCTGGTAGATGAAGTCCATATGCCAGGACTCGCGGCGCAGCTCACCGTCGGTCGCCGACCGCAGCCCGACCTCCCGCTGCATCCGGACAGCCTCGCGGATGGCGGCGTCCTCGATCTCCCGCAGCCGATCGGCGCTGAGCCGGCCGGCCGCGAGGTCTTCGCGGGCCCGCAACACCTCGGGCGGCCGCAGCAGGCTGCCGACGTGGTCCGCGCGGAACGGCGGCCGTCCGGACGGCCACGCCGTGGCCGCATCGGAATGCGGCTGCTCGTTCTGGTATCCGGGCATGCGGCTCCTCCGGCAGATCGTTGACAAGATTGTAAACAATCTGGAGGCATCTCGACAGGGCCGCTGGTGCCAGCACGGGGACGCGCCCGCCGGGCCGGCGCCCGCGGCGAGACCATAGGTAAGCGCCGGACGGCGGATGGAGGAGACGGGATGCGGTTCACCGGGACGACGATCATCATCACCGGGGCGGCCGGCGGGCTCGGGTCGGCCATGGCAGCCGCGTTCGCGGCCGAGGGCGGCCGGGTTGCCCTCGTCGACCTGCCCGCCAGCCCGGGCGCCTGGGTCGCGGACCAGATCAACCAGGCCGGCCCGGCCGGGAGCGCGTTCTTCGTGCCCTGTGACCTGGCGGACCTGGATCGCACCAGCGAGGTGATCCGCGGTGTCGCCGCCGCCGACGGCGCGGGTGTGCTGGTGAACAACGCGGCGATCTACCCGAGCAAGGCGGTTGACGAGTACTCGATCGCGGAGTGGCAAGGCGTGCAGCGGGTCAACGTGGACGCGGCCTTCGTGTGCGCACAGGCGGTGCTCCCGGCGATGCGGGCCGCCGGGACCGGCCGGATCGTGAACGTCTCCAGCATCACGTTCTTCGGCGGGCTGGCCCGGCTCGTGCCGTACGTGACGTCCAAGGGCGCCCTGGTGGGCCTCACCCGCGCGCTGGCCCGCGAGTGCGGCCCGGACGGGATCACCGTCAACGCCGTGGCGCCCGGGGCGTTCCCGACCGCTGCCGAGGAGATACACCCCGACCGCGAGGGCTACACCGCCTACGTCCTCGACCAGCAGGCGGTCAAGCGGCGCGGCGTACCCGCCGACGTCGCCAGCGCGGTGCTGTTCTTCTGCGCCCCGGAAAGCTCGTTCATCACCGGCCAGCTGCTGTGCGTCGACGGTGGCTGGGTCATGCACTGACGGCGCCGGGCAGCTGTCGCGGTAGCCAGAACAGTTACACTGCGGCATCGGCGAGGAGGGGCGGCGATGGCGCAGATCGAAGGCAAGTGTGAGCCGCGGCCTTCTGGCGGACCGACCTCGCGCTTCCGCCGATCAAGCGGTTCCTCGCCACGCTCAGCGCCGCTGCCTGAGCCTGGCCGGCCCGCCCGGCCGGACCTGCCGCGCTTACCGGTTCCCGCCGCGGACCCGGCTGCGGAGCGCCTTGCGGTCCAGCTTCCCCACGCTGGTGAGCGGCACCGCGTCGAGGATGGTCACCTCGCGCGGGTACTTGTGCGCCGCGAGCCGCTCGCGGGCGAACTCGGTGATCTCCGCCGGGGTGGCCTGTTCGCCCGGCCGCAGCGACACGAACGCCACGACCTCCTCGCCGAGGCGCTCGTCGGGCCGGCCCACGACGCCCGCCATCGCGACCGCGGGATGCTCGAGCAGGACGTCCTCCACGTCGCGCGGGAAGATGTTGAAGCCGCCGCGGAGGATCAGGTCCTTCTTCCGGTCCACCACGTACAGGTAGCCGCCGGCGTCCAGGCGGCCGATGTCGCCGGTGTGCAGCCAGCCGCCGCGCAGCGTCGCCGCGGTCTCCGCGGGCGAGTTCCAGTAACCGGCCATGACCCCGTCGGCGCGGACGCAGATCTCCCCTTCTCCCCCGGCCGGCACGTCGGCATCGTTGTCGTCGCGGATCGCGACCTGGTAGCCGGGGATGGGCAGCCCGGCCGAGCCGGAGCGGCTGGCGCCGGGCGGGTTCACCGAGATCACCGAGCCGGACTCGGTGCACCCGTAGCCCTCGAGGATCTCGCTGCCGGGCACCCGCCGCTCCCACTGTTCCCTCGTCTCCGCCGCGAGCGGCGCGGCGCCGCTGTTCACGTAGCGGAGCGAGGACAGATCGGTGTCCTCCAGCGGCTGCGCGAGCAGCATCTGGATCATCGCGGGCACCAGGGCGGTGCGCTGGATCCGGTGCTGCTGGGCCAGCGCCAGGAACTCCGCCGGGTCGAACCAGCGCTGCAGCACGCCCAGAACCTGCTCGGTGGCGTGGTACCCGACCAGGGTCACGATCATGCCGTACGCGTGGGACAGCGGCAGCGGCGTCAGCGCCCTGGTGATCCCCTCGGCCTGCGAGGCCTCGTGCGAGCTGCGGGAGCAGTAGTACAGGTTGCGGTGCGAGAGCATGACGCCCTTCGCCCGCCCGGTCGTGCCGCCGGTGTACATCAGCGCCGCCAGGTCATCGCCGCTGACGCTGGCGATGCCGCCCGCGGGAGCGGACTCAAGCTCGGCGAAGTCGACGCCGCGCACGTGCCCGGGCAGCGAGCCGGGCGCGCCGCCGACGACGATCACGTGCCGCAACTCCGGCGCCCCACCCGCCTCCCCTGCCCCCTTCACGGCGGCGGTCACCGTGGCGAGCAACTCAGGAGTGGTCACCACCGCCACCGCGCCGGAGTCGGCCAGGATGTGCTGCAACTCGGGCGGGCTGATCAGGAACACGACCGGGGTGACCACGGCGCCCGCCCGCCAGATCGCGCTGTAGGCGATGCCCACTTCCGGGCAGTTCGCCATAAGCACCACCACCCGCTCGCCGGGCGAGATCCCGATCTTCACCAGCCCGGACGAGACCCGGCACGCCCGGTCGAAAAGCTCACCCGACCGGTACGTCCGGCCCTCGAAGACGAGGCTCTCGTAGTCGCCGAGCCGGCGGAATGCGGCCTCGGCCAAGGCGGCGAGATTGTGGTCACCCTGCGACGTCATGCTCGTCCTCCTGCTCTGCCCGGCTACCCGATGGTAACCGCCTACCCTGCTGCCTGCTGGATCAGGCCGGCGGCCTTGCGCAGGCCGTCGTGCTCCTGGATCGTGGCCGCCGCGCCGGCCAGCCTGCGGTGCAGCGCGGTGTCGGTGAGCAGGCGATCCAGCGCGCCGTGCAGCTCGTTGTCGGCGAACTCGTAGGCGCCGAGGCGGACGCCCAGGCCCAGTTCGTGCATGCGCTGCGCGTTGTCGTACTGGTCCCAGAACAGCGGCAGCACGACCATCGGCTTGCCGTAGTGCAGGCACTCGGTGACGGTGTTGTTCCCGCCGTGGGTGATCACCAGCTCGCAGAGCGGGATGACCGACGTCTGCGGCAGGAACTCGGCGCCGGCCATGTTCGGCGCCAGTTCGATCTCCTCGTGCAGCGGCCCCTTGGACACGATATAGCGGTACGGCGTCGCGGCCAGGCAGCCGATCACCCGCCGCATGAGCTCCACGTCGGCCGACCCGAGGGAGCCGAGCGAGAAGTAGATGAGCGGGCCGTCACCGGCGGCCAGGGCCTGCGGCGGGGCGAACTTCTCGTCGGTCTGCCGCACCGAGGATTCCAGCCGGCGCCACGACGGCGCCAGGGGCCGGGCGCGCCGGTAGTCGGCCAGCTCGGGATAGACGTACAGGTTGACCGCCCCTTGGTGGATGAACTCCAGGTCGGGCAGCGGTGGTGCGCCCTGCTCGATGACCCACTCGTTGAATTCCGCCCACAGCGGCCGGTGCACCCGCGCGTACTCGTCGCGGAACGCCTGCCAGCCGGCCGGGTTCGCGGCCGGGTAGCCGGAGAAGGCCGGCGGTATCTGCGGATCGGAGATCTCTAGTGGATTGCACGACACGATGCGGACAAACGGCACGCCCGCGGTGACCAGGGCGGGGAAGCCGACCACGTTGTCTTCGACGATGACGTCCGGCCGGGTGCGCTCGATGATCTGGGTGAGCTGTGGCTGGCAGTATCGCGCGCCGTTGACCAGCTCCTCCCAGACCGGCCGCACCCAGGTGTCCAGCTGTTCGATCGTCGGCTTGCGGAACTCCGGCGCGGTGTCGCGGATGAAGTCCTTCCAGAACTGCCCGGCATCCTGCTCCGCCGCGTCCGTGCTGGGCGGCGCCAGGTTGACGAGATCCTCCTCGAAGCCAAGGCGCTCCAGCCGCCCGCGCCACGATGCTTCGGCCGCGAAGACGACCCGGTGGCCGCGGCGGCGCAGCACGTCACCGATCCCGATGCAGTTGTTGGTCGGCCCGTACGCGCTCTCGGGCATGAACAGGATCGTCAGCGGCCGCTCGCTCATGGTTGGCTCCCGGGGGCACCGTTCGAAAGTCAGATCGCAGCATCAAACCGGGGCCCGCTCCCGGAGTCAACCACGGACAGCCCGGTGACCGGGCCACCGGCAAAGTCCCGGGCGGCCTGATGACCGGGCCCTAAGGTGTGGTTGTGGGTTTCTCGGGATGGCCGGCCGAGGCTGTGGCGTTCTTCAGCGGCCTCCAGGCCGACAACAACAAGGCGTACTGGACCGCGCATAAGGCGGTCTACGAGGAGTCGGTGCGCGGGCCGATGGCCGAGCTGCTCGACGAGCTCAGCGGCGAGTTCGGTCCCGGGCGGATCGCGCGCCCCTACCGCGATGTGCGGTTCGCCGCGGACAAGTCGCCGTACAAGACCGAGATCTATGCGAGCCTCGACCGTGGTGGCTATGTGCGGTTCGCCGCGGACGGGCTGACCGCCGCTGTCGGGTACTACATCATGTCCCCTGCCCAGCTGGACCGGTACCGCCGGGCGGTCAACGACGAAACCAGCGGCGCGCGGCTGGCGCGGCTGGTGGCACAGCTCAGGGGCGAAGGCCTTGAGGTCGGCGGCGCGCAGGCGCTCAAGAGCGCGCCGCGCGGGTACCGCACCGACCATCCCCGGATCGAGCTGCTCCGGTACAAGGGCCTGGTCTGCTGGCGGCACTGGCCGGTGGCGCCGTGGCTGCACACGGGGCAGGCCAGGAACCACGTAGCGGGCTTCCTGCGCACCGCGGCGCCGGTGCACCGCTGGCTGGATGACAACGTCGGGCCGGAGTCGGCATCGCCGGCGAACCGCTGACGATGACCACCGGCTGACCCGGCATGCTGGGCCAGACCAGCCGGTTCGGCGCGGTGCCCGCCCAGGACGCCGAAACAGGCGTCACTGCATGCCGTCCTATCCGCCGACCTGCCGCGCCCGGCGTCGGCGGCTCAGGTGCTCGCGGGCTTTCGTTGTGCGGCGCGGTACAGATCGATCAGCTCCTGGATGGTGGTGGCGTCCTGCGGGTCTTTGTCGTCGCGCCATCGGCCGGTGAACCGGGGGAAGCGCATCGCCAGCCCGGCCTCCTCCTTGATCTGTCCCCAGGCGGCGGTATAGGTCGGGGAAAGCGTCAGCTCCGCGCTCAGGATCTCCAGCACCATGCCCGGCTCGAACCAGATGTCGGGCTGCTGGCGGGCGTCGACCCGGGCCGGCTTGGCCGGGCGAGCCAGGGGCGCCAGCCGGTCGGGCAGCGCAGCCAGCTCGGCGTCGGAGAATCCGGTGCCGCACTTGGTCACCGCGCGGTAGACCTCGTCGGCCGGGTCGTAGGCAGCCAGCAGCAGCGCCCCGTACACCCCGGCGCGGCGGCCCCGCCCGGCGAACGCGCCGACAACGACAAGGTCCACGGTGTCGGACAGCTCGGTGCGGTAGTCGCGCTTGAGCTTGATCCATAGCCAGCCGCGGGCGCCGGCCTGGTAGACCGCGGCCGGGCCGACCGACTTGCAGACCAGTCCCTCGCAGCCGTCGGTGACCGCCTGCTCGAAGGCCGCCTCCAGGGCGGCCGGGGTGGCCACCTCGGCCGCGGTGGTCAGCCGCAGCTGCGGCGAGACGGTGATCGCCCGCGCCAGCGCCGCCCGCCGCTGCGGATACGGCAGCTGGGTGAGGTCCTGGCCGTCGGCGAACAGCAGCTCGAAGCAGAACAGGCCCACCGGCACGTCCAGCACCGCCTCGGCGATGCCGTGCTTGCGCCGCCGGGTCATGACCTCGCCGAACGGGCGCAGCTCCCCCGCTGCCGGGTCGAACGCGACGACCTCCCCCTCGATGATCGCCTCGGCCGGGCCGAGGCCGGCCTCGAGCAGCGCCACGACATCGGGGAACTGAGCGGCCACGCGCTCCAGCCGCCGGGTGAACAGCTCGATCGCCCCGTCGGCGGTCCGGTGCGCCTGGATCCGGACGCCGTCGTACTTGTACTCGGCCGAGCATTCTCCGCTCAGCTTGGCCAGGATCTCCTCCGGCTCGGACAGCCGCTGGGCGAGCATGGCCCGCACCGGGTTACCCGGCCGGACCCGGATCTGCTCGACCGCAGCCACGCCGCCGCTCACCAGCGTGCCGGCGATCAGGCCGAGGTCGCAGCAGATGTTATAGGCGCGTTCCAGCACCGGCCGCGCGGCCCGCCCGCCGGCGTACACCTGCGCGAGCGCGTCCAGGACGGTGGGCGTGCCGATGCCCAGCCGCAGCCCCCCGGTGACCAGGCGCAGCAGGTAACGCGCTTCCAGCGGCGTGGCCTGGCCGAGCAGGCCTGCCAGCAGGCCCAGCTTGCGGCCCTGCGACCCCGGCCCTTCGGCCTGCGCGATCTGGTGCAAGGTCTCCACCACGCCGGCCACCTCCAGGCTGGCCGGACGGCCCGCGGCCGTCGCCGCCAGCAGCCGCTCGGCGGCCGCGCCAAGGTCACCGGCCTCCTGCACCGCGGCGGTAACCTGCCCGGTATCACTGCCGGTGGCGGCCGCGACCGCCCGGACGGCCAGCTTTTCGGCAAGGCCGAGGTCTATCCCGGCGAACTCCGGCGCGATCAGGCCCTGGCACAGGTAGCAGACCGTGGGCAGCACCTCGGCCGGGGCAGCCGCGAGCAGCGCGGCGAGCCGGTCAATCATCGCCAGCCGGCCGCTGGCCTGCTCCAGGTCACGGTAAGCCTCGGCGACGATCTGGTATTGCATGCGACTCCCTCCGCCTTGCCCCGATCATGACACGCCACGGTTCGCGCCCCGGCCACGCTCGCTGCCGGGTCGCGGGCCGGGCCGCCGGGGAGGCGCCATCAATTCTGGATGCCGGGCCGGGTCGTAGACGGCGGTCAGCGTGGCCTGCATGACCGCGAACGGCGTAGTGGCGGTGTCGCGAACGCGTCACCGCGGCAGACGACGAGTGTCCGCCCGGCCCGGGTCACCGTGCCGGTCATCCGGAACCGAACCAGCAGGTTGATCGTTTGGCTTCCTCTTCGCCTTGAAGGGCGGAGATTCCCGCCTGTCCCGCCGCCTTGCGGCGTGACTTCGGGTGGGTTCCTGCTTCCTCCCAGAACGGGGTTGCGCGCTGCGCCGGAGCCACGTCCGGTCTTACCTGCGCTCCACAGGCTGTCACCGCCAGCCCGGCGGCCCTGGCGACGTTGACCGCCGCGTTGACGTCCCGGTCCAGCCACGCCCCGCACCCCTGACACTCCCAGGCGCGGACGTGCAACGGCTTGGGCCCATCTTTGGCCCCGCACACTGAACACGTCTGCGAGGTCGGCTCGAACCGGCCGATCCGGTGGAACTCCCGGCCATACAGTCGGGCCTTGTATCCCAGCATCGCGACAAAAGTGGACCACCCGGCGTCATGGATGGGCTTGGCCAGGCGGGTCCGCCCGAGTCTGTGCACCGCCAAGTCCTCAACGGCGACCGCTTGGTTCTCGCGGATCAGCGCCGTGGACAACTGGTGGTGAAAGTCCCGCCGGGCATCAGCCACCCGCGCGTGCGCGCAAGCCACCTTCACCCGGGCCTTGTCCCGGTTGGCTGAGCCCTCCAGCTTGCGAGACAGCTCGCGCTGCCGGCGGTTAAGCCGTTTCTCCGCCCGCCGCAGGAACCGCGGTGCCGTGATCTTCCGGCCGTCCGACAAGACGGCGAAGTGCTTGAGTCCGAGGTCGATGCCGACCCTTGGCTGCGCTTCGGGGAGCGCGCCAGGCTCGGTCTCCACAACGAAGCTGGCGAAGTACCGCCCGGCCGCGTCCTTGATTACCGTCACGCTGGATGGTTCAGAAGGCAACGGCCGCGACCACCGCACCGGCACGTCCCCCACTTTGGGCAGCCTCAGCTTCCCGTTCGGGAGCACCTTGAACCGGGCGTTGGCGGTGAACCGGATGGCCTGTCGGTGATCCTTGCGGGACCGGAACCTGGGCTTGCGCATCTTCGGCCCGGTGCGGGTGCCGTTGCGGGAGGCGAAGAAGTTCCTGTAGGCGGTGTTCAGGTCCGCTATGGCGTTCTGCAGCACCACCGCGGACACCTCGGTCAGCCATGCCCGCTCCGGCCTGGCCTTGCTGGCGGTTAGCCGGGCTGACAACTGTGCATCGGTCGGGTACGGCTCCCCGGCCTGATAGGCGGCTTCCCGGACGGCCAAGGCGTCGTTGAAGACGACTCGGGCGCAGCCGAACGCCTTGCCGAGGGCGATCTGGTGGCGTGGCCGCGGATCTAAGCGGTAGTTGTACCGGAGATACATGTTGAAAGTATATTCGAATTAATGACTGAATAATGGGATATCTGCGCCCTGGCCGACACTATGTTTCGTGTGGTGTTCACCTGGTTCTGTCACCAAGCACTGGCACGACGTATTCCTCCCCGTCACATGGACCGCATACAGCAGATCATGCGGGCGTGCCCAGACTTCGGTGCGGAACTGGCCAAGTTCAGCAGCGAACCAGAGCATGTCCGCAGGCCTGCGGCCCAGATCCCTGGCGACAATCGAGCAGCTCGGTGCCGCTTCGCAGCACCGGCCAATAGCCTTCAGCCGGGGCCGTCCTTGCCGGGCCGCACCCAGATGTCCCGTTCGTGCATGAGTTCGACCTGCCGGTCGATCACCTCGTGCCGGTACTCCTCGTGCCCGTAGGGGGCTCGGTCAAGATAGAGGTTCTTCGGGTAGACCGGCTCTTCGTAAATGAGCTGGTACTGCTCGGTGGTCAGGTCCTTCATCCAGTTGTCCCACTGCGCGTTCGCGCGGAACCGGCGGAGCGCATCGATGTCGACGGTCCCGGCCACCCAAGAGGAGCCGCCGCTGTAGTCGTGCCGCCCCACGATCTGCCCGCGATAGTCGATCACCGCGGAGCCCCCGCCGAACGTGTCGATCGGGACGTCGGAGTCTGTGTGCAGGTAGTAGGTGCCGACGTTGCACGCGATCAGGTACATGTTGTTGTCGAGGGCGCGCGCCCGGTTCTGGATCTCGAACAGGCCGTTGCCGACGTGCGGATGCGGGTAGGGGCCCCGGTACACGACCTCCGCGCCGTTCATCGCCAGGCCCCGCGCATTCTCGGGGTAGGAGCCCTCGTTGGCCATCAGGAAGCCCAGCCGGCCGATTTCGGTGTCGGCGACCGGATAGAACGCGTCCAGGTTGCGCCCGTACAGCTCAACCCACTTATCCCAGACGTTGTGCGGGGTCACCGAATGCTCGACCGGCAGCAGCGGCACGACCTTGTGATGCCTGAGGATCACCTCGCCCCCCGGGCTGAGGATGAACCCGACGTTGAAGAAACGCCCCGGGAACTCTGGGTGCCGGGCCTTGGCCTGCGCCATCACGAAGGCGTTCCACTGCCGGGCCAGCCGCCCGAGGTAGTCGGTCTCCGGGCCCGGGATGTCGATCGCGCATTCCCGGGCGAACTCTTCGTGGTTGAGGTCGAGTACCTCGTCGTTGAAGCCCTGCAAGGCGCCCTCGGGGACGGCGATCAGCCGCACCGGCAGGTCCAGGCTCGACAGCCACGACGCGGCCTTGATGAGGTGCGAGAGGTGCTCGAGGTTCGTGCTGATCTCCTCGCGGCGCCGGATGCCCCGCATGGTGGGGACGAGGCCCAGGGCCTGGTACGGCTCGATCATGGCGGATCCCTTCGGTCATTCCCACGAACCCACAGCGCAGGTCTATGAACCATGCCATGCCGGGACGGGCCCACGCCCCGCGCCCCGCTGAACGAGACCGCCAGGCGATACGTGAGGTTAGGTAGCTGCCTCTTTGTGATCGGAGCATCGGGATGCTTCATCTTTGCCCGGCGGGCCAGGAACCGTCGGCTGGCACGCACCGGCGGCGATCTTCACCGTTCCCGCGCCGGCGCGGGCCAGCATGACGTCCGAAGCCTGCCAGGGCGTGTCGCTCGCGGGCAGGTACCGCCTGGACTGTCTGGTCGCCTCGGGTGCGGCGGGCGTGGTGTGGCGGGCCTTCGACCTGCTGCTGGAGCGGAATGTCGCGGTCAAGGTGCTGCGGCCCGGTGCCGCTGGTGACCCGGAAGCACGCGCCAGGTTCCGGGCCGAGGCACGCAATGCCTCGCGGCTGTCCCATCCTGGTGTCGCCCAGGTGTACGACTACGGCGAAGGTGATTCCCCGGACTTGCCGTTCCTGGTGATGGAACTGGTGGACGGGCCCTCGCTGGCGCAGGTGCTCGCGGCCGGGCCGCTGGGCCCGGGTCAGACCATGGACCTGATCGCCCAGGTCGGCGACGGGCTGCACGCCGCGCACTCGGCGGGGCTGGTGCACCGGGATATCAAGCCTGCCAACCTGCTGATCACCGCGGACGGTCAGGTGAAGATCACCGATTTCGGCATCGCCAGCGTGACCTCGGGCGCGCCTTCGACCGCTACCGGCGTTCTAGTCGGCACGCCGTGCTACCTCGCGCCGGAACGGGCTGCCGGGCGGAGGGCCAGACCGGCGTCCGACTTGTATTCGCTGGGCGTGGTCGGGTACGAGTGCCTTACCGGGGCCCCGCCGTTCCATGGCCCGGCGCTGCAGGTGGCCGAGGCCCACGTGCGGCGCCCACTCCCGGCGCTGCCAGCGACCGTCCCCGCCGAGGTTGCTGCGCTCGTGGCCGCGCTTACCGCCAAGGACCCGCGGCACCGGCCCCGCTCGGCCCGCGAGGTGGCCGAGCGGGCCCGGCAACTGAGCCCAGCCGGCTACCTGCACACAGCGGGGAGGCTACACAACGCCGGGGAGCACGCGAGCGAGGAGCCGCACACCGCCGGGAAGATCACCCGGCCGGGCGCGTTCTCGCCGGCGCCGCCGTCCGGCGGCCCGCCCTCTCCCCGGTTCCCTACGTTGTCCGACATCGGCGCCCAGGCGACGCAGGCAGGCCGGCCCGCCTTCGGCGGCCAGCCGGCGCCGCAGCGGCCGGGGGCACGGCCGCCGCGATCGGCGTGGAAACGGATCGGCGCTGGCCTGGCCGTGGCGGCCGCGATGACCGCAGCCGGATTGGCCGGCTGGCAGGCCGACTTGACCGGCGCGGCCAAGCCGCACACCGCCGCCGCCGCTCGCCACCCTGCGCCGCAATCACCGCCGATGGTCTTGGTCAGCCGCGCCAGCCTGGTCGGCCAGCAGGCCGGCGTGGTGGTCGCCGAGCTGCGCAGGCTGGGCCTGTGGCCACGACTGGCGTGGGTGCCGACGCCAGCGCAGCCGCCTGGCACCGTGCTGACCGTGCAGCCCCGCGGCGCACTGCCACCAGGCACCGTCGTCACGGTCGCCATCGCTGCCCAGCCCGCCCAGCAGGGCGGCCAGACGGGTGACGGGGGCGACGGTGACGGCGGTGACGGCGGTGGAAGTGATGGCGGCAGCAGCGGCGGGGGCGGGAATGGCGACTGACTTCGTCGGAGCCACCGCCGCCACTCGGCCCGACGCAGCCGCCGGAACCGGCGCAGCTTGACAGTTCCGTATCTCCGTGTGATCATACGGATATACGGAGGAATGATGTCCCCGCTTGACCATGATCATCCCGTCAACGCCGAGCGGGTCGCCACCGCCCGAGCCGGAGTGCTGTCGATCGCCGAAGCCGGTCGGCTCGCCGAGCTGCTGGGCATGCTGGCCGACCCGGTGCGCTCGCGCATCCTGTTCGCCCTCGTGGCAGCGGAGGAATTGTGCGTGGGAGACCTGGCGCTGGCCCTGGAGGTCACCGAGGATCAGGTCTCCTATGCGCTGAAGATGCTGCGCCTGGCCGGGCTGGTGAGCTTCCGCAAGGACGGCCGGATGGTCTTCTACCGGCTCTCCGACGGATTCCCGCATCCGCTGCTTGAGCACTGCCTGCGGCAACTGCTCACGATCGCCTCCCCGGAAGGCAGCGATGCGCATAGTTGACGCGCTAGGCCACGCCCTGGCCGAGGCCGGGTCGATGACCTGGCAGATCACCTGGTCGCTGATCTTGGGGTTCACGCTGTCGGCGGTGGTCCAGGCCGTGGTCCGCCGTCAGACGGTCATCCGGCTGCTCGGCGATGACCGCCCCAAGACGCTGGCCGTGGCCACCGGGCTGGGCGCAGCGTCCTCGTCGTGCTCGTACGCCGCGGTGGCGCTGGCCCGGTCCCTGTTCCGCCGGGGCGCCAACTTCACCGCCGCGATGGCCTTTGAGATCGCCAGCACCAACCTCGTCATCGAGCTTGGCATCATCGTGGCGCTGCTGCTGTCGTGGCAGTTCACCCTGGGCGAGTTCGTCGGCGGCCCCATCATGATCGTGCTCATGGCGGTGGCCTTCCGGCTGTTCGTCCGGCAGCGCCTCATCGCAGCGGCGCGGAAACAGGCGGACAAGGGGCTGGCCGGGTCGATGGAGGGCCATGCCGCGATGGACATGAGCATCGCCGCCACCGGCAGCTTCTCGCGGCGGCTGCTCAGCCGCGACAACTACACCTCGGTCAGCCACATTTTCGTGATGGAGTGGGCCGCCGTGATCCGCGACATCGTCGCTGGCCTGCTGATCGCCGGGGCGGTCGCCGCGTGGGTGCCCACCTCGTTCTGGCAGCACCTGTTCCTGACCGGCCACCCGCTGGCTGCCACGCTCTGGGGGCCGGTGATCGGCCCGGTCATCTCGGTGCTCAGCTTCGTCTGCTCGATCGGCAACGTGCCCTTGGCGGCGGTGCTGTGGAACGGCGGGATCAGCTTCGGCGGCGTCATTTCGTTTCTCTTCGCCGACCTGATCATCATCCCGATCCTGGTCATCTACCGGAAGTACTACGGCACCAGGATGATGCTGGCCCTGCTCGGCATCTTCTACGCCACGATGGTGCTCGGCGGCTACATCGTCGAGTTCCTCTTCGGCGGGCTGGGGCTCATTCCGGCCGAGCGCACGGCCAAGGTCGCTGAAGCGGGCATTCAGTGGAACTACACCACCGTGCTCAACATCATCTTCCTGCTGCTGGCTGCCGCCCTCCTGGCCCGGTTCTTCCGCTCCGGCGGCGCCGCGATGCTCAAGATGATGGGCGGCAGCCCCGACGCAGCGGAGCCAGAAAGTGGCGGGACAGGCGGGAATCTCCGCCCTTCAGGGCGGGGTGGAAGTCAATTGACCAGGTAAAGGTAGGCGATGCTGGCAAGACCAGCGATGATGCAATAGATGCCGAACGGGATGAGGGTGCGCGTCTGGAAGTAGCGGACCAGGTATTTCACCGAGACATACGCGCCGACCCCGGACAGCACGCTGCCGACCACGACCTGGCCGTGGATGCCGTTGCCGAGCGGGCCCATGAGGTCCGGGATTTTAAGCGCCCCAGCGGCCAGGATGACCGGGGTAGCGAGCAGGAAGGCGAACCGGGCGGCGTCCTCGCGGGACAGGCCGCGGGCCATGCCTGCCACCATGGTGACCCCGTCGCGGCTGATGCCGGCCAGCAGGGCGAGGACCTGCGCAGACCCGATGATGAGCGCCTCGCCGTACCTCATCATCGACAGCCGCTCGTCGGATTCGACCGCGTTATCGATCTCTGCCAGCCGCGGGTCGCGGAGGCTGGCGGCGTGCCTGGCCCTGCCCGGGTAGGACCTGGCGTATCCTCCGCCGGCCCCTGCGAGCGCGTACTCTCGCTCGGCGGCGATCTGCTCGTCGGCCTCCAGCGAGGCACGCCGCCGGAACCGCTCCCCGGCCAGCAGGATCAGGCCGTTGATAATCAGGAACACTGCGGCATAGGCGGGCCTGCCGAAGATCACCCGGAATAGGTGCTCAAACGCCAGCCCGGCCAGGCCCACCGGGATGGTGGCCAAGATGATCAGCCAGGCGAGTTGCTCGTCCGCGGACTGCAACATCCACCGGGTGGTTCCCTCGGCCGGCCGGGCGATCTGGCGCAGCGAGGAGAAGAACCCCTTGATGATGCGGACCCAGTCGCGCCGGAAATAGATCAGCAGCGCGATAGCGGTGGCGACGTGCAGCCCAACGATGAAGGCCAGGTACGGCGACTCGGTGGCGGCCACATTGAGATCGCGCGCCCAGCTCCCCCCGATGAGGGCGGGGATCAGCACGTTGTGCCCGAGGCTGGACACCGGAAACAGCTCGGTAACGCCCTGAATCAGGCCGACGACGGCGGCCTCCAGGTAGGTCAGCTGGGTCATGTCGGGCACTCCACGCGCGGGATCTCCACAGGGACGGCGGGGGGTGCGGCCGTGCCCGCTCTGGGGTTGCGGGCACGGCCACTCGCAGGGGGCGATCCCCACGATCTTTATGTTCTACAAGAACTGTAGAACATATCTACTACACTTGGTGTAGAAGTTCCAATCCAAGCGCGGAGAGCGGCCACCGCGGTTCCGCGGCAGCCAGGCCAGGCTGACCGGCGACGGGCCAGGCCGGTGAGGACCAGGTCAACCGGCGACAGACCAGGCCAGGCGCCGATGACCGGCCGGTGGCCGGCCGGGCCACGGCGGCCACCGGCCGGTCACCGGCCCCAGCGCACGGCAACTCACATCGAGCATGGAGGAGGGCCACGGTGCAGGTTCTGCATGGCGCGGCGCATCCATTCCTGGCAGCTACGGGCGCAGCCGCGGCCGGTCCCCTGTCGGCGTCCTTCTGGCTGGCCAGCCTTGGTGCGCTCGGCGTGTTCGTGGTGGTGTTCGCCGAAACCGGCCTGCTGGCCGGGTTCTTCCTGCCCGGCGACTCGCTGCTGTTCACCGCCGGGCTGTACTGCTCGGCCAGCGCCGCCACAACTGTGCGCCTGTCGCTCGGACCGGTGCTGCTCGCCGCGATCGCCGGCGCCCTGATCGGGGCGCAGACCGGATTCTGGCTGGGCAGGCGCGGCGGGCAGGCGCTGCTGGCCCGTACCCGCAGCCGGTGGCTGCACCGCGGCGCCGAGCGCGCGGCCCAGTTGCTGGCCCGCTATGGGCGCGCCCGCGCGATTGTGCTGGCCCGGTTCATCCCGGTGGTGCGCACTGTGCTCAACCCGCTTGCCGGGATGCTGGACGTGCCCACCCGCACCTTCACCCTCTGGCAGGTCATCGGCGGCGTCGGCTGGGCGGTGGGGATCACCTTGGCCGGTTACTTGCTCGGCACGAGCATCCCGGGCATCGACCGGTACCTGCTGCCCGTGATCGCGATCATTGTGATCGCCTCCGCCGTCCCGGTGGCCGTCGAGCTCGTGCGCGCCAGGCGCCGCGGGCCTGCCCGCCACGCCCGCACCGCGCCTGCCGAACCCACCGTCGCCGTCCCCGACGAAGCGCGGTGATCACTCGCCGCCGGGACAGGCGGCGCCCTACCGTGTCCGCGCGGCAGCACGCAACGCTCCCCCGCGCTGCTGTGGCGGGCAGGCAGGCGCGCGCGTGCGCTAGAGTCGCGCCGTGACGGACAGCACCGACTGGCGCGTGACGATCTCGCTGACCGGCCAGGCACACGTTGAGCAGGCGCGGCAATCCATCTCCGAGCAGGAGGTGGAGCAAGACGTCCGGCAAAAGCTCGGGCGCAACATCGTGGTCGGCGCCGGTGACTCACAGATCTTCCTGTACGCGGGCACCGAACTGGCTGCCACCGAAGCCGAGCGGACCGCCCGGGAAATGCTGGGCCAGCTAGGCATCGAAGCGGAGTTCGCGCTACACCGCTGGCATCCAGTTGAGGAGGAGTGGCAAAGCCCGGATGTAGCGATGCCGCAGACCGAGGCTGAGCGCGAGGCTGAGCACCAGCGGTTGGAGGATGCCGAAACCGCGGACTCCGTGGCTGCCGGGTCCGCCATGTGGCAGGCGCGGGTTGAGCTCGAGTCACATCGACAGGCGGTCGCGCTGGCGCACAAGCTGCAAGGCGAAGGCTACCCCGTGGTGCGGCGCTGGAAGTTTCTGGTCGCCGGCGCCAACAACGAGGACGACGCCCGGGCCCTCGCCGAGCACATCAGGCAGGAGGCGCCGGCTGGTGCCGTTGTCTGCGCCGAACCGGCCGGCGTCCGCCTGCCGTTCATCGCCTTCTGACTGCAGCACTCGGCCTGACCTAGGGACCCGGCGCCAGGCACTCCCCCGTCGGCACCGGCCAGCGAGGTACAGCGGTACCGGCGCGGCGCCGGGCAGCTGCTGCTCCCACCGGGGGCCGGGGGGCGGCTCGGCCGCCGCTTCCAGGGTCAGCCCGTGCGCGGCGGATTGAGGTAGGTGGAGAGCGTCCGGTGGTTGGCGCCGTCGGTTGGGCCCCGCGGCAGGCCCTCTTGACAGGTTTGTTTGGAAAGATTACGAACTAATTATCCGTTCAACGGGGGCGCCCGTCGTGCGCGGCAACGGCCGCGAGACAGGAGTGGCCAGTCATGAGACGAACTACGCGCCCTCGTTCTGTCCTGTGGGCCGCTACGGTGGCGGTGACCACGCTGGCCTGGCTGGTGCCGGGGGCTGCCGCGGCGGCCGGGGCATCCAGCCCGGAAGCGGCATTGCCGCATCACGCCGCGCTGCTGAGCTCGCCGTCTGGCACGGGCGCCAGCGACATCTCCAACCTGGGCGGCGCCGGCTGGTCGGTGCAGAGCAGCGCGGTCGCCACCCAGTCCGGCGCGCAGATCTCGACACCCGGCTTCAACACCAGCACCTGGCTGCCGGTCGCCAACGACGACGCGGGCGCTCCGGGCACCGAGATCGAGGCCCTCGCGCAGAACGGCAAGTGCCCGGGCGACACCGCGCTGCAGCCGGTGAACCAGAGCACCAGCGGCCCGAACAGCGTGTTCTTCTCGAACAACATGCAGCTGTGCTACGGCTCCATGAGCAAGATCGGCCCGGACACCGTCAGCCAGTTCAGCGTGCCCTGGTGGTGGCGTACCGACTTCACGCCGAACCTGCCGGCCGGCCAGACCGCCACGCTGATCGTCAACGGCGTGATCGGCTCGGCCAACGTCTGGGTGAACGGCACCGAGGTGGCCACCTCCGCGACGGTCACCGGCGCGTACACCCGGTTCACCTTCAACCTCACCAACCTCGTCGCCGGGACGAACTCGCTGGCGATCGAGGTCAACCCGAACGACCCGACCACCATGTTCACCCTCGACAACGTGGACTGGACCCAGATCCCGCCGGACAACAACACCGGCATCCAGTTCCCGGTCCAGCTTCAGGTCGATGGGGCGCTCGCGGTCGGCAACTCGCACGTCAACCAGACCGACGCCGCCGACCTGTCCAGCGCCGCGCTGACCGTCAAGACCGACGTCACCAACTACACGACCACCGCGCAGACGGCGACGGTGACCGCGACCATCACCCCGCCGAACAGCGGCACGCCGATCACCGTCAGCCAGAACGTCACCGTCCCCGCGAGCACGACCCAGACCGTGTCGTTCACCCCGGCCAGCTTCCCCGCGCTGACCATCAGCCAGCCCGCAGGTCTGGTGGCCGTACCAGCTGGGCGCGCAGCCGCTGTACACGCTGGGTGTCTCGGTCGCGCAGGGCGCCACCCAGTACAACTCCACCAGCGAGACCTTCGGCATCAGGACCGTGACGTCCTCCCTGATCGGGTCGAACGCCATCGAGCCGAGCGGCGCGAGGGCCTTCAAGATCAACGGCGTGCCGATCGTGATCCGCGGCGGCGGCTACGACCCGAACCTGTTCCTGCACTATTCGGCCGCGGACACCGCCAAGCAGATCGCGCTGATGAAGAACATGGGGCTCAACACGATCAGGCTCGAGGGCCACATCATGCCGGCCGACTGGTTCCAGCAGATGGACGCCGCCGGCATCCTGGTCAACGGCGGGTTCCAGTGCTGCGACGCCTGGGAGGTCGGCGGCAGCCTGACCCAGGCGCAGCTCAACGTGCTGCAGAACTCGGCGCAGACCATCGGGACGAACCTGCGCAACCACCCGAGCGTGTTCAGCTTCCAGTGGAGCGACAACCAGCCGTCCAGCCAGCAGGAGTCGGTGTCGATCGCCGGGTTCCAGACGGCGGACTTCTCCCCGCAGACCCCGCTGATCGCCTCGGCCGAGTACAAGTCGACCGCGACGCTGGGCCCCTCGGGGCAAAAGGAAGGCCCCTACGACTGGGTGCCGCCGAACTACTGGTACGACACCACGCATCTGGGCAGCGACTCGACGGT
Organism: uncultured Actinomycetes bacterium; assembly: GCA_963734725.1. Taxonomy (GTDB): domain Bacteria; phylum Actinomycetota; class Actinomycetes; order Streptosporangiales; family Streptosporangiaceae; genus DASXKD01. The sequence continues at coordinate 280,934 of CAVTIX010000014.1, read as the reverse complement.
GACCAACGCGGGCGCGGCCTGGGGCTACGACAGCGAGGAGAGCGCGGGCGACACCATCCCCACCCTCGACTCGCTGAACCGGTTCATGTCCGCCAGCGACCTGTCGAACCTGTGGCAGAACACCAAGGCCAACCAGTACCACGCCAACTACGAGCCCCGGTGCAAGACCGGCTACTCATTCGGCACGCTGTGCCACTTCGACACCGCGCTGACCAGCAGGTACGGCGCGTGGTCCAGCCTGGCCCAGTACGTCGAGGAGGCCCAGGCGCAGGACTACGAGAACACCCGGGCGCAGTTCGAGGCGTTCATCGCCCACGCGAACAACACCCCGCTCCCGTCCACCGGCACGATCTACTGGCAGATGAACAAGGGCTGGCCGAGCCTGCTGTGGTCGCTCTACAACATCGACGGCGACCAGGCCGGCAGCTACTTCGGCGCCCAGGAGGCGAACCGGAGCCTGCACGCCATCTACGCCCTCGACAACGGCACGGTCACCCTGGACAACCTCGGCAACACCACCCAGGCCGGGCTCTCGGTCGAGGCGAAGGTCTACAACCTGGCCGGCACCGTGCTCGACGACCAGACCGCCAGCAACATCAGCCTGACCAGCCAGCAGGTGCGCACCGGCGTGCTGACGCCGAAGGTGCCGACCAGCCCGGTGCAGACCTACTTCGTCGAGCTGCAGCTCAAGCAGAACGGAACCCTCGTCGACCGCAACGTCTACTGGCTGTCCACCCAGCCGGACGTGATGAACTGGAACAAGACGCTGGGCCAGCCGCAGGGCACGATCTCCCCGTACGCGAACCTCACCGGCTTGCAGACGCTGCCGCAGTCGTCGGTCGCCGGCCACCGCCAGCACCGTCAACCAGGCCGGGCCGGACGGGGCGGACCGGGCCACCACCGTCACCATCACCAACACGTCCTCATCCACGGTCGCGTTCCTGCTCCGGGCGGATGTGCGGCGCGGCACCGCCGGCGGCCAGGAACTGTCCGGCGACAACGAGCTGCAGTCCTCGCTCTGGCGCAGCAACGACATCACGCTGTTCCCCGGCGAGTCGCAGACGCTCACCGTCACCTGGAACTCCGCTGACCTGCAGGGCGCCACTGCTGTCGTCAGCGTGTCCGGCTGGAACGTCCCCAAGATCGACATTTTGGCATAACGAGAGCTCGGGGCCGGGCTGGCGACCCCAGCAGCGGATCGCCACGCCCGGCTCGCCAATCCAGCCGATGGGAGATCTGATGAAACTCCGCCGTCGTGCCGTCACCGGCCTGGCCATCGCCGCCGCCGTGCTATTGCCCGCCATGGGAACCGCCAGCTCCGCCGCGGCCGCCACGTACACGCCGCTGCCCGCGCACGTGTACGCGCCGTACTACGAGACCTATCTCGCCCCGAATACCCCGAGCATCACCGCGACCGCTCAGGCGTCCGGCGCCAAGTACTTCACGCTGGCGTTCCTCCAGTCCACCGGGAAGAACTCGTGCTCCCTCGACTGGAACGGCAACTCCGCCCAGCCGCTGAACTACTACAACTCCGACATCGCCTCGCTGCGCGCAATGGGCGGTGACGTGATCCCGTCGTTCGGCGGGTACAGCGCCGACCACACCGGCACCGAGATCGCCGACTCGTGCACGAACGTGCAGTCGATCGCGGCCGACTACGAGCAGGTGATCCAAACACTCGGGGTCACCAGGCTCGACATGGACGTCGAGTCCAGCTCGCTGAACAACACCGCCGGCATCACTCGCCGCAACCAGGCGATAGCCATGACCGAGCAATGGGCCGCGACCATGGGAATCCCGCTGCAGATCCAGTACACGCTTCCGGTCGAGCAGTACGGCCTCGACCCGAACGGCGAGGCCGTGCTGCAGAGCGCCGTGGCCAACGGCGCCACCGTGACCTCGGTCAACATCATGGTCTTCGACTACTACATCGCCAAAGAGGGCGTCGTGGAGATGGGCACCGCAGCGGAAAACGCGGCCACCAACACCCACACCCAGCTGCATTCCATCTTCCCGAGCCTGACCTCGGCGCAGATCTGGAGCATGGAAGCCATGACGTTGCTGCCGGGCATCGACGACCTGCGGAAGAAGACGGAGGTCACCTACGAGCCCGACGCCACGACCATGCTCAACTTCGCCCAGGCCAACAACATGAACCTCCTGTCTATCTGGGCGATCCAGCGCGACAACGGCGGCTGCCCCGGCACCGTGGACAGCAACACCTGTTCCGGCATCACGCAGACCACCTGGGACTTCAGCCACATACTCGAGCCGTTCACCAGGTGACGCTCTCCGCCCGCTGGCCGATGACGTACTCGAGCGGCGCCGGGCCCTGGCGGGCAGGACCCGGACGGCCGTGCAGCCGGCGGTCTCGAGGCTGGTGATCAGGCGCTTGGTACCGAACTCCGCACCGGACAGTGCGCAGCGCGAAGGTTGCCCGGGCGAGCGGGTCCGGCGGCGGCGCCATGCGCCCGATCATGAGCGGAAACCCCCAATGGCAGATGATCAGCTGCGCGTCCTGATCGCCTCCCCGCTGGAGCCGGAGCACGTGGCCCGCATCGAGGCGGCGGACCCGCGCGTGTCCGTGCTCTACGAGCCCGGCCTGTTGCCGGTTCCGCGTTACCCGGCCGACCACACCGGGATCCCGCGAGAGCTGTCCGCAGCCGAACTGGACCGATGGGCCGGCCTGCGGCGGCTGGCCGACGTGAGCTTCGACTTCGACTGGCAGGCGCCCGCCGACATGGCGGGCAACTGCCCGCGGCTCCGCTGGGTCCAGGGGACCAGCGCCGGGATCGGCGGGTACCTGGCCCGGACCGGGCTGGCCAGGACCGAGCTGATCTTCACCACCGCGGCCGGGGTGCACGGCGTTCCGCTGGCCGAGTTCGCCCTGCTCGGCCTGCTCTACTTCGCCAAGGGCATGCCCGCCCTGGCCGACGCCAAAGTGGCACGGCGCTGGCAGCGGTGCGCGGGCAGCCAGGTGGCCGGCTGCCAGGTGCTGCTGGTCGGCCTCGGCGGCGCGGGCCGGGCGGTGGCCCGGCTGCTATCCGCGGCGGGGATGGAGGTATGCGGCGCGGGGCGGCCAGGCCGGAGCTACGACCTGCCAGGCATCGCCAGGTACGTGGGCTCGGACCAGCTCCACAATGTGCTGCCGGAGGTGGACGCGCTGGTCCTGGCCTGCCCGCTGACCGCACAGACCAGGGGGCTGATCGGTGCCGGGGAATTGGCGCTCATGCGGCCGGGGTCGGTGCTGGTGAACATCGCCCGGGGTCCGGTGGTGGACGAGGAGGCGCTGGTGAGCGCCCTGCGGACCGGTCACCTCGGCGGCGCGTGCCTCGACGTGTTCGCCACCGAGCCGCTGCCTGCCGGTTCGCCGTTTTGGGACCTGCCGAACGTGATCATCTCACCGCACTCGGCGGCAACGGTAGCGGCTGAGAACGGCCTGATCACCGACCTTTTCATAGACAACATCCGGCGCTGGATGGCTGGCCGACCGCTGCGAAATCTCTATGACCGGACGGTCGGCTACTAAAGCCGGCCCCCGGGTCCCGGATTCCCCAGGGTAAGACGACTGTCATAGGCTGATCCACTCCCCGCCGCTCAACCGGCATGCCCGTTGACGGAGGACTTTGCTCCTGCTAGCCGACGGCCGTATGGCCCTATCGGCGGGTTTCAAGGCGCGACCCTGCTGCTGTCGAGGAACAAGGATTTGGCCCGGGGTTGGGCCAGGTGACCGGAGCGGATCTGCGGGGCTCGCGGCAGGGACGGCGTCAGGCCGTCAGCGCGGCCCGAGTCCGGTCTGGCCGTCCATCAGTTCCCTGGCGATGTCGAGGTGACCGGCATGTCGCGCGGTCTCCTCGATCATGTGCAGCACGACCCAGCGCACGTCCGGAGGTTCGTCCTGTCCCGGGACGCCGTGCCTGCCACGCGGCGGCGCGGACAGCGGCGTCACCGCCAGCACCGCATCCGAGCTCGCGCACTGGTCACGGTAGAAGCCGATGATCTCGGCAGAGGGCAGGTCACAGACGAATGCCGCCGTCGGGTCATAGGGAGGCAGGTCCTCATCCCCAGGCGCCGGTTCGGGCTTTTTGCCGGCCACCACGCCCTGGAACCAGTGCCACTCTGCGCCGCCCAGGTGCTCGACCAGCCCGGCCGGCGTCCAGCCCGACGGCACGACCGACCGGTGCCATGCCTCCTCGTCCAGCCCTGCCACGATGGACAGCACCGCGGCACGCTGGGCGGCGAGGAAGGCCAGCATAGCCTGGTCCTCGGCAACCTCATTCCGATTGCTGGTCATGGCCATCCTCCAGGTTGTTGCCGTGGTGGTGGGGAACCGGCCCACAGTATGGCCCGCCGCCCCAGCTAGTGCACAGATCCTTCGCCTTTCAGACCGAACCCGTGAGGAAGGAGGCACCGCCAGGCTGTGGCAGGCTATGAGCGCATTTGCCATTGATCGACTTCGGCGGCGAAGGCTCTCGCGCCGTCGGCTCTTGGGAGTCGCCGGAGCAGGCTGTGGCTAGGCTGTCCTGCTGTGCGGGTCTTCATCGCCGGCGCCAGTGGCGTCATCGGTGTCCGCCTGATTCCGCTGCTTGCCGCGATGGGCATGTGGTACCACTCACCCGGGTAAGCGCGGCACCACACCCCACGGATCCCCGCGTTAGGGAAGCAGCCGGCGCTATTAGGATCGGGCAATGCCTGTTCCAGCCGCGTTTGATCTGTCCGGCCGGGTGGCGGTGGTCACCGGGGCGGGCAGCCCCGATGGCATCGGTTTCGCCACCGCCAGGGTGCTCGCCGAGCTCGGCGCCGCCGTGATGATCACCGCCACCACAGCCCGGGTCCAGGACAGGGCCAGCGAACTGCGCGATGCCGGCTTTGACGTAGCGGGATCTGCCGCGGATCTCACCGATGCCGCCGCCGCGCCCGGGCTGGTGGCGGCTGCGCTGCAGCGGTGGGGGCGGCTGGACATCGTGGTCAACAACGCCGGGATGATCTCCGCGGCCGTTCCGGTGTTCGAATCCGGCACGGTGGAATCGATGGACCTGGTGACTTGGCAGGCGGCGCTGGCCCGGAACCTGACGACCGCCTTCTTGGTCACGAAGGCGGCGCTGCCGCAAATGACGCGCCGCCGCTGGGGGCGGATCATCATGGTGGCCAGCGTGACCGGCCCGGTGATGGCGATCCGCGCGGACGTCGGGTACGCCAGCGCCAAGGCGGGCATGGTCGGCCTCACCCGCGCGATCGCGGTCAACACGGCCAGGCATGGAATCACCGTCAACGCCGTCGCGCCCGGCTGGATAGCGACCGGCGCCCAGACCCCGCACGAACATGTCGAAGGGCTGGCTACCCCGGCCGGCCGCAGCGGCTCACCCGGCGAGGTCGCCGCCGCCGTAGCCTGGCTGGCCAGCCCGGGCGCGTCCTACATCACCGGGCAATACCTCGTCGTGGACGGCGGCAACTCCATCGCCGAGCAGCGCGCCACACCACCGTGATCACTCCACCGCCTCGCGCCTTGCCACGCTGCCGGGCATGGCAGGCCGGCCTCGTTGCCCGGGATGCGCCGCGCGGCCGCCGCGGCCAGGCCGAAGCCATGCCCCCGGCAACCACCCTGCCGGAGCGGCTCGCGCCCCGCAGCCTTGGGCGGCGGGGTCAGCTCACGTGCGCCCAGGTCCTGCGGCGAACGGCCGCGCGGGCGGTCACGTCGCTGATGCCGAATTCGGCGGCGAGCTGCCGGTAAGTCAGGCCCTCTGCCCGGCGGGCCCGCAATTCCCTTACTTTTCCGCTGGTCAGTTTGGCCCGGGGGTTACCCTCGCCGGCGGCGCCGTCATGGTAGCGGTGGCATTTGCGGCAACGCGGCTGGAATCTGACCCAGAGGTCATTACTGGATGGATTGACCGTTGACCAATCCTGGGCAGGCCGGCCGCAATCGGCGCACGGGTAACCGCTGGCCGCCCCGCGGGCTTTGGTCACCCGGTGGTGCCATCCGGCGTAGGAGGGGTTTGGTGTCTGCCGGGCGGCCCGGGCGAGCTGGTATCCGCACGCGCGGGAGCAGCTGCGGCGGTCGCGGCGGATCATGGCGAGTGTTCCGCAGACCGGGCAACGCCTTTGCTGGTATTTGGGCGGGCCCCGGGAGCACCCGCACGATTGGGCGTCGCCGGAGATAAGCGAGCTGAGGCGCGGGGTGATTTGGTTGCCACAATCGCACCGGCACCGGGCCGCCCGGTAGCGTCTGCCGTCCGCGCCGAGCCTTTGCACTTCGGCGATGACGGTGAGCCTGCCGTATTTGTCCCCCGGGTTGATGACGAGCCTCATGATCCGGACGGTAATCGCTGAATCCGGCATTCCGTGGGTGCCACGCCGATTAGGGAGATAAGGCGCGCTGCATAACACTAGGGCTGCAATGGGATATTACCGGCCATTGGAGCGGTCACCGCGCGCCCGCCGGGCGGTCGGGCGATCGAACCAATCCTGCTCATGAAATCCCTCCGCTCGAACAGCGCGCACGTCACACAGGCGGCTGGGACGTTGCCCCACGTGCCAGCCGCGCGTCTAACGCCCATCGCAGGACACCGCGGTGCAGAACCGCTGAAACGGTCATGGTGATGATGTGAAGCCGGCGGGTACCGGGGGGTCAAATTGTGGCCCGCGCGGGGCGGTCGTAGCCTTTGGAGCGTGACTGGAGGTGAGGCTTGGTGACCGACGATGCGGCCGCGCAGCCGGGCGTGAAGCTCGACACGACAGTGTCGCACTCGGCCCGGATCTGGAACTACTGGCTTGGCGGCAAGGACAACTACGCCGTCGACCGGGAGGCAGGCGACAAGGTGGCCGCGATGCTGCCGAGCATCGTGGCCCAGGCCCGGGCAGACCGCGCCTTCCTGGGCCGGGCGATCCGGTACCTGGCCGGCGATGAAGGCGTCCGCCAGTTCCTCGACATCGGCACCGGGCTGCCGACCGCGGACAACACCCACCAGGTGGCGCAGCGGGTGGCGCCGGAGTCGCGGATCGTATACGCCGACAACGACCCGATGGTGCTGACGCACGCCCGCGCGCTGCTGACCAGTACCCCCGAGGGCGCCTGCGACTATGTCGATGGGGACCTGCGCGAGCCGGACAAGATCTTGGCGCAGGCGGCGCGGACCCTGGACTTCACCAAGCCGGTCGGGCTGATGCTGCTGGGCATCCTGCATCACATCCCCGACACCGACCAGGCGTACTCGATCGTCCGGCGCCTGGTGTCCGCGCTGGCGCCGGGCAGTTTCGTCACCATCAACCACTCCACCAGCGCCGTCCACGGCGCGGCCATGGAAGAAGCGGTGGCGCACTGGAATCAGGTCGGCACGCCGTCGATGACCTTGCGCACCCCAGAGCAGATCACCCGGTTCTTCGACGGGCTGGACCTGCTGCCCCCTGGCGTGATCTCGTGCTCCCGCTGGCGCCCCGATCTCGCCCCGGCCGGGGGCCAGCCCCCCGAGGTTGACGAGTTCTGCGGCGTCGCGCGCAAACCGCCAGCACCCGGCGCTCCGGCCTGACCGCGATGGCAACCGGCCCGCTGGTGGCGGTGAGCTACCCGGCGGCCGACGAGTTCGCCCAGATCAACACCTGGGTGCTCGACGGTTCGGCCCGGGTCGCCTTCCTGCACGGCCGCCCGGATGACGAGGTCCGCGAGGTCCTTGCCCAGGCCGACGTGCTGCTCGGGTGGCATCTTGGCGACGAGCTACCGGCTGGCGCCTTGCAGGATGCGGCGCGGCTGCGGTTCGTCCAGTTGCTGTCGGCCGGCGCCGACTCAGTTGACTACGCGGCGCTGCCGGAGCGGCTGCTGCTGGCCGGCAACGTCGGCGCCTACGCCCAGCCGATGGCCGAATACGTCATGGCGGTGACGCTCGCCCTGGCCCGGCGGCTACCGCAGCGCCACGCCGAAATGGCCAGGGGCGAGTTCGGTATGTGGAAGCCCGTGCTCACCCTCGACGGCGCGGTGTGCGTGATCCTGGGCTTCGGCGGCATCGGTAAGGCCGCCGCCCGCATGATGCGGGCGTTCGGGGCGCGGATCCACGCGGTGAACACCTCTGGCGCCAGCAGCGAGCCGACCGACTTCATCGGCACGCTGGCCGACCTGGACAGGGTGCTGGCCGAGGCAGACGTGCTCGTCATAGCCCTGCCTCTGACCCGGACCACGCGCGGGCTCATCGGCGCGCAGGAACTGGCGCTGATGAAGCCGGCCGCGATCCTGGTCAACGTGGGCCGGGCGGCCATCGTGGATGAGCGGGCGCTGTATGAGCACCTGCGGGACCACACCGACTTTTGCGCCGGGCTGGACGCCTGGTGGCATGAGCCGGGCCCGGGCTCGGCATTCTCCACCCAGTACCCCTTCTTTGACCTGCCGAACATGATCGGATCCCCGCACAATTCGGGGGTCACCGATGGCGCTCTCCAGGTCGGAGCCCGCATGGCCGCCGAGAACGTCCGGCGGTTCCTGCGCGGCGAGGCGGTGATCGGAGTGGTCCGCCGGGAGGAGTATTTCTGAGGCGCCCGCGCCGCTAGCCGACTCAGTCCGCAGCGGGCGGGAACATCGCAGCCCAGAACCCGGCGATGTCGATGCGGCGCATGAAGCTGACATCCTTCCGCCGCAGCGCATAGTCGATGAAATCCCGCAGCGCGGAAGCACGGCCGGGCTGCCCGCTCCACCGGGCGTGCACGCCGACCGACATCATCCTTGCGCCGCCGCCGTGGCTCAGCTCCTCAAGCAGGTAGTCGAGTCCGAGCTTGAGGCTTTCAAAGAAGTGCCGGGGCGTGGCGTAGGTCGGGGCGATCAGGTACCGGACGTCGTTGTGCACCTTGCTGTACGGCACCACCAGAAACGGCGTGCCTAGCGTGGTGACGTAGTAAGGCAGCTCATCGTTGTTCGCGTCGGAGTCATACCGGAAACCGCCGTCTTCGACCAGCAGCTCCCTGGTGTGCACGGTGGGGAAGGACCGCACCATCCAGCCCCGCGGGCGCTCACCCGTCGTTCGCTCCAGTGAGACGACGGCCTTGCGGATCTCGTCCCGTTCGGCGTCGCGGCTGATCGCGACGGTGTCCGGGCCATACCAGTGGTAGCCGTGGGCGAGCACGTCGTGGTTCCGCGCCCGCAGCCAGTCGCCCAGCGGCGGGTTGCGCTCCACCGCGAGAGCGCAAGCGCAAAATGTCACCGGGATCTGGTAGCGGTCGATCAGCCTGCAGATCCGCCAAACCCCCACCCGGCTGCCGTACTCCATGTGCGTTTCGGTCCCGATGTCGCGGATCTCCGGGCCGTACTGGAACGAGTATTCGCCCCAGGTGTCGTTGACCCCGTCCTCGTTGAGCGAATACTCACCGCCCTCCTCGTAATTGACCACCAGGTTGATCGCCACCCGCGCACCCCCCGGCCATTCGAAGTCGGGAGGCTGCGGCCCGTAGCCGACAAAGTCGCGCGCGGGGCCGGGGTGAACGAGGTGGTTGTCACTCATCAGTAGGCCATCCATCCGCCGTCGACCATCAGCGTGGCGCCGCTGACGTAGCTGGCATCGTCCGAGGCGAGAAAGGAGACCGCCGACGCGACGTCCCGCGGCTCGCCGAACCGGGCGAACGGGGTCCGGGACCGGACATACTCCGCCGATCTCTCGTTCTGGCTCAGGTCACCCGGCGTGCCGGTGACGATCTTGCCCGGGGCGACGCTGTTGCAGATGATGCCATCACGCCCATGCTCGACCGCGATCTGGCGGGTCAGCTGCACCAGCGCTGCCTTGCTGATGGCGTAGGCCGCGTGCCCGGGCGCGCCGACCATACCGTGCTGCGAGGTGAGGTTCACGATCCGGCCGCGGGCGTCGCCGCGGGCGGGCTGGGTGAGCATCTGGCGCACGGCTGCCCGGCAGAGCATGAATGGCCCACGGATGTTGACCGCCATGATGGCGTCGAAGTCCTGGTCCTCGGTGGTCAGCAGCGGCTTGGAGTGGCGGCCGGCCAGAGCGGCATTATTGACAACCACGTCGAGTTGCCCCGTGGACGCCACGGCCCGCGCGACAAGCTGCTCGCAGTCCTGCCGGGAGGATACGTCCGCGCGGGCGAACTCGCACGCCCCGCCGCTGCCCCGGATGAGGTCATCGGTGGGCTCACCGCCGGTGAGCGGGTCCCGGCGGATGTCAGCAAGCAGCACCCAGAAGCCGTCCGCGGCGAGCCGAAGCGCGATCGCCCGCCCGATACCGGACGACGACCCGGTCACCACGACTGAGCGCGCCACCCGCCACACCCTAGGGCATGCCTGGCGGCAGCCGTATGCTCAGGCCATGGGCGTGGCATTCGTGGCACATTGCCTGCTGAACCAGAATTCCAAGGTGCGCGACGGCGCACACTGCGCCGGCGTGTACTCCCCCATCGTCGACGTGCTGCGTGCCAAGGGCTGGCGCGTCGAGCAGATGCCCTGCCCCGAGCTTGCCTTCGCCGGGCTGAACCGGTTCTGGGCGGTGCGCGAGCAGTACGACACCGCGGCGTTCCGCCGGCACTGTCAGCGGCTCGCCGCCGCTGTGGCGGGCGCGATCGCCGCCCGCGCCGAGCAGGGCGAGGACATCGTCCTCGTCGGCGTGGAGGGAAGCCCTTCGATGGGCGTGACCATCACCAGCTCCGACCCGGACCGCGGCGGCAGGCCGGCCTGGCCCGATGGCACAGCCGAGCACACCGGCGGGGAAGGCATCTTCGTGGAGGAACTGCACGCCGAACTCGCGCGGCGTGGCATCGCGTTCCGGGTCGCGGGCGAGACCCACGCGCTCGCCACGCACGATATCGCCACGCAGCGGGCCCGCCTTGAATCAGTCCTGGACGACGGCGATGCGTGACGAGCGTTCCTTCCGCGTCGCGCTCGTCGCCGACCGCTACGTGAACCCGGCGCCGGGCGGGCTGGATGGGCTCGCCGTGCTCGCCGCCGCGTGCTGGGGGGTGATGCAGCTCCCCGACGATGCCTACCCGGACGAGGTCGCCCGGCTGCTGCTCGCGGAGATCGCCGAACAGGTAGAGGAGTTCTCCCGGCACGGCTACTTGTTCGTCCTGGTCGGCGAGCGCGCCGGCCTCGGCGAGGCGCTGGCCCGAGTCGGCGTCGGCCTTCCGCCGCGCGTTGCGCCGGCCAGCGCCGACGAGCTCAGCGAGTTCCTCGCCGCCCAGCCGGACCCGCCGGCGCTGGCGGCTGCGGAGAAACCCACCGGGTAAGGGACGGCCCCTGCCAAGGCCGGCGCGGGAGCCTGGGCCGCCACGGCCGCCCCGCAAGAGCGCAGGCGCCCGGGCCGCTGCAGTCGGCCGGGCCCCTTAAAGCCGACCGGGAATGAGGTCCAGGCCGCCAGGCGCGTCGGTGTCCACCCGCCAGAACGTGCCGGTTCGCGCCGACGCCTCGATATCGGGCTCGCGGGTGGCGGTCACGTACAGCGCGGGGCCGTCGAAGATGCAGTTCGTGGCGTGCTCGCCGAGACGGATCTCCTCGAGCACATCCCCCTCTGCCGAGATCACGGTGACCCCCTGGGAGACCGTGGTGGCCACGAACAGCCGCCCGTCGGCGGCGAAGGCCATGCCGTCGGGGACGTGCTCATCGGAGAGCTGGCAGAACGTGACCGGTTCCCCGTTCTCCATCCGGCGAACCCGGTGCGCCATCGACTCGGTCCAGTAGAGCCGCTGCTGCGCGTCGAAGGCAATCCCATTCGGATAGACGCCGGGCAGTTCCATCAGCATCTCGCCGCCGCCCGACCCGTCCACGGCGAACAGCCTGCCCGGTGCGCGCACGTCGAAGCGGAAGTCCTGCTCGGACCCGGATTCGGTGAAGTACAGCCGGCCGTCCGGGCCGAACGCGAGATCGTTGGGCCCGTACAGCTTGTACCCCGCCACCTCCGAGAACAGCAGCTCAACCGTCCCGTCCGGGCTGACCTGCTGGATTCCGGAGATCGCGCTGGTGTCCCCGCTGCCGGGCACGTTGCCGCCCTGGGTCACGTAGATGGCCCCCTCCGAGCCGAGCACCGTGCCCCAGGGCGAGCCCCCGGTGCGCGCGTAGGTCGAGACGTCGCCGTCCCGGTAGGCCAGCAGCTCACCCGTGTTGCCGTCGCACAGGACGACGCGCCCATCGCCCATGATGGCCGGGCCCTCGGGGAATCCGAGGGCGGAGGCAAGCAAGGTGGATTGCACGCAGATCAGGTCCTTCCCTGGTCAGACGAACGAGTAGTGCTCGAAGTCGAAGTCGGACAGCGGCTGGCCCACCCGGGCAGCCGAGTACCCGGTGATCTTGGTGCTGTACGCGTCGAGCGCATCGATGAAGGCCGGGATGATGTACCCGCCTTCGTTGAAGTCGATCATCTGCATCTCATGCTCGATCTCGCGGCGCGTTGCCGGGTTGGCTGTCGCGTTGGCCTGCTTGTACAGGCTGACGTAGTGCGGCTGGCTCCAGTGCGTCTCGTTGAACGGCGAGGTTGGCAGCAGCGACTGGGCCACCTGGGCCAGGTAGGGCGAGTAGTTGTAGAAGTCCTGGGAGAAGGTCCAGTGCAGGTAGTTGGGGCCGAAGAAGGTAGCCGGATCGACCTGCTTCAGGTTGATCGTCACCCCCGCCGCCTTGGCCTGCTGCTGGAGCACGGTCGCCATCGCGACGGTACCGGTGGCCACCGGTGAGGTCACCAGCTGCACGGTGAGGTTCTCCTGCCCTGCCTTCTTCAGCAGGCTCTTCGCCTGTGCGATGTCCTGCACCCGGTGCAGTGAGGTGTCGTAGTTGGGGTCGTAGGGGGACGAGACGTCGTATCCCACGACCCCCGCCCCGTCCAGTGACGAGGCGATGAGCTGCGGGCGGCCGACGATCAGCCGCATCGCCTGCCGGACGTTGACGTCGTTGAACGGCGCCTGGTCGACGCGCATGGTGAACGGCGTGATGGCCCCGGTAGCTGACTTGACGGTCCGCACGCTGCTGTTCGATGCCAGCTCGGCCAACTGCGGGCCCTCCAGCGCGCCGGCGCCGTGAATGACGCCACCCACGAGCGCGTTCTGCAGTGATGCGCTGTCGCTGAAGTCGATGATCGTCAGCGTGTCGAACATAGGGCAGGCCCGGCTTCCAGTAGTTCGGGTTCTTGACGAACACGCTGCGCTGGCCCGGCGTGAAGGACTGGTACTTGAACGCGCCGGTTCCGTTCGGCTGGCTCGGATTGAAGCCGGTCGGCACGATGTAGAGGTAGTACCAGTACGCGAGTTGGTCGAGGAAGCTGCCGTAGGGGCTGGTCATCGGCACCTGAACGGTGTGCGTGTCCAGCTTCTTGAGCCCGTTCACATCGATCGGCCCGAGCGAGTTCGCGCCCGTCAGCTTCCCGTTGATGAGCCGCTTGAGCGTGAAGATGACGTCGTCGGCGGTGAGCGGCTTGCCGTCGTGGAAGGTGATGCCCGGCCGGAGCCGGATAACCCACTTGGACGTCGAGCCGTGCGGGCTGATCTCCTCGGCCAGCACGAATTCCGTCTGTGCACGGGTGTTCAGCTGCAGCAACGGCTGGTAGAGCGACTGCGCGCGCGCCGTGTCGAGGTAGGTGAGGCCCTTGTGCGGGTCGAGGGTATCCGTACCGGAACCGCCGGTCAGCCCTACTTTCAGCGAGCCGCCCTTGCGCCTGGCCCCGCTCGCCTGCGCCACCGGCGCGGAGCTGGACGACCCGGAGGAGCAGGCGGCAAGCAGGCTGCCGGTGCCCGCAAGCGCGCCTGTCGCGGCCAGGCCGCGAAGGAATTGCCGGCGGTCGAGCGCGCTTCCTGACTCCCCGCGATCCGATGGTTGCACGTGATTCCTCCTTGGCCTGGCACGAGCCATTGCCCCACCGGCGCCGAGGGCGCCGCTCGCTGGGGGATCACGGACTCGCCGGGGATGACGAAACTGCGTCCTCCCCGGGGAGCTCTGCTCAGGACGCGAGGGATGATCATACTCCCGCAAAACCAGCGACAACAGGCATCTTCTGGGCGGGCAGCCGGGCATGTCGTGGCCAGCTGCGGCCCGGTCCGGCGGCGCAACGCGGACGCTAGCACTGTCGTCATGCGCACGCTAATGTCATCGCAAGTGGTCCCGGTATGCATCATTAGGTCACGATCTAGCCGCCGCAGGGCCGGTTGTGAATGGTGCCGCCAGGGCGAGGAAGGATCACCGACTTGACTACTCCCTGCCCTGAAGGACGGGGATTCCAGCCGTCACCGGCTGGGGTTCCTGTTTCACGGCCGACCGCACCCCGGGGGATCCGGAGTGTCTGACGTCAGCTCCGCAGGCGGAAACGGCAAGACCTGCCGCCAAGATGTTCTTCGCGGCGTTGATGTCCCGGTCGTGCCGGGTGCCGCAGGACGGGCACTGCCATGCCCTCATGCTCAGGCTCAGCGAGGCGAGCAGGTGCCCGCACGCCGAGCAGGTCTTCGAGCTCGGGTACCAGCGGTCGATCACGATGAGCCGCCGTCCCGCGCGAGCGGCTTTGTAGTCAAGCTGGCGGCGGAACTCGCCCCAGCCGCAGTCCGAAATCGCCCGAGCCAGGCTGCGGTTTCTCACCATGTTGCTGACCGCAAGATCTTCGATCACGATCACGTCGTTGTCGCAGGCCAGCCGGGCCGAGGCGCGGTGCAGGAAGTCGGCCCGAGCGGCGCGTACTTTGCGGTGGGCGCGAGCAATCTTGGCCACGGCCTTGGCCCGGTTCGCCGAGCCCCGCTGGCACCGGGCCAGGCGGCGCTGGTAGCGAGCCAAGTTCCGGGCCTTGCGCTCCAGGTGGCGCGGGTTGGCGATCCGCCCCCCGCCGCTGGTTACCACAAAGTCCTTGACGCCCAAGTCCACGCCCACACATTGCCCCGTGGCAGGGAGCGGCAGTGGATCGGGCACATCCACATGGAAGGTCACGAACCACCGGCCGCACGGCTCATGGACCACGGTCACCGACGTCGGGTCCAGGGCGGCCACGTCCACCCCCGGCCAGGTCCACACGAACGGCAGCGGGCCGTCTGCCTTGGCCAGCGACAACTGCCCGCCTTTCAAGCGGAAGGCACTGCGGGTGTAGGTGGCCGACTGTTTGCCGTACCGGGACTTGAATCTCGGGTAGCGGGCGCGGCCGGCGAAGAACGCCCGGAACGCGGCGTGCTGGTGGCGGAGGGCCTGCTGCAGCGGGACACTGCTGACCTCGTTCAGGAACGCCAGATCCGGGTCGCGCTTCATGGCGGTCAGCGCCCGGTCGGTCTCCGCATAAGAAGTGCCCTTGCCCTCGGTGGCGTACCGCTCGTGCCGGGCAGCGAGGGTACGGTTCCAGGCCACCCGCACGCACCCGAATGTGCGCCGCTGCAACGCCTGCATCGCCTCGCCTGGATAGGCCCGGCACCTGTACGCCGTCCTCACTCTTACAGCATGAAAGACGTACATGTAGACCTATGGGAGGCGCACCGTATGGGCTGGCCGCTCTGCTGCCCCTTCTCGCGGGGCACCGGATTCCCCCCGAGCCTGAAGGCCTGGGGCTTCCTCCGGAGGTTTTGGTGACAGATCCCCCACCTGCCACCCGTCCTGGGCCGCTCCGCTGCGTAATGAGCCTGCGCGGCATCAGCCTGCCAGGGGCAACGCTTCACCACCGGCCTGAAGGTCGGCGCACTGCGCATTTTGGGAGCGGGTGAGCTGGCGTGGCGACAGCCACCGCCCCTGCCGAGACGGCCGCTCCGGCGCGAGACGAACACCCTCTGCTGATGCTCACCACGCGCCGGCTGGGCGTCGGTGTCATCACCCTGTTTGTGGTTTCGGTGATCGTGTTCTTGGCCACCGAGGTGCTGCCGGGCAACGCCGCCTACGCCGTCCTGGGCCGGAATGCCAACCCGGCCCGGCTGCACGCCCTGGAGCGCCAGTTGCACCTGAACCAGAGCCTGGTGTCGCAGTATTGGACGTGGCTGTCCGGGCTGTTCACCGGCAAGCTGGGCACCTCGCTCGCGAATGGCCAGCCGGTATGGGGGCTCGCCGAGCCGCGGCTGATCAACTCGGCGGTGCTTGTCTTCGTCACCGGTGTGATCGGCACGGTGATCGGGGTGACCCTGGGGGCTATCGCCGCTCTGCGCAAGGATGGCTGGTTCGACCACGTCACCTCGGTCGCCGCGCTGGCCGTGGCGTCGCTGCCCGAGTTCATCGTCGCGATCGGCCTGATCATCCTTTTCTCCACCGTGGTCTTGCACCTGCTGCCGGCGGTCTCCCTGCTGCCGCCGGGCACCTACGCGTGGAGTCAGCCGGAGCTGCTCATCCTGCCTGCCGCGACGCTGGTGATCGTGATCGTCCCGTACATCTTCCGGATGATGCGCGCCGCCATGATCGAGGCCCTGGAATCCGATTACGTGGAGATGGCCAGGCTGAAAGGCGTGCCGGAATGGCGGGTCGTGCTCGGTCATGCCCTGCCGAACTCGATCGCCCCCACCATCCAGGTGATCGGCCTGAACTTCCTCTACCTGGCGGGCGGCGTGGTGGTGGTCGAGTACGTGTTCAACTATCCCGGCATCGGCCAGGGGCTGGTGTTCGCGGTCGATAACCGGGATATCCCGGTGATCCAGTTCATCGTGGTAGTCCTCGCCGCGTTCTACGTGTGCGTGAACATCGGCTCGGACGTCATCGCGCTGGCGGCCACGCCGCGGCGCAGGATCCCGAGGTAGCGATGACCGGGGCCGCGCCTGCTGTGCCGCCGGGGGCGCCTCTGCCGACGGCAGCAACGCCGGAAGGGTCACTACCCGCCGCTGGCCGGACCGGCCGTCATCCTTGGCTTTCGGTGCTATGGTCGGCGGCGCGCACGCCGCGGGGGCAGCCGGCCTGACGATGGCGCTTCTCGTCGTGCTGGTGGCCGTGATCGGCCCGGCGGTCTCTCCGCACTCGCCGAACGATCTGCTGACGCTGACGTTCGCCAAGCCGTCCGGGCAGTTCCCCCTGGGCGGTGACTTTCTGGGCAGGGACGTCTTGTCCCGGGTGCTTAACGGCGGGTGGCTGCTGTTGCTGATGGCGGTGGCCGCGACGGCGATCGGCATCGCGGCCAGCGCCGCGGCCGGCATGTCGGCCGCGTACCTGCGCGGCGCGCCTGACGGTTTCATCATGCGCACCGTCAACGTGATACTCGCGTTCCCGCAACTGGTGTTCGCGCTGCTGCTGCTGAGCCTGCTCGGCCCGAGGCTGTGGCTGATCGTGCTCGCCGTGGGCCTATCCCACGCCCCGGCAGTAGCCCGGGTGATCCGGTCCGCGACCCTCGACATCGCCGAGCGGGACTATGTCAAGGTCGTCGAACTGCAGGGAATGCGGCCGGTGAAGGTCATGGCCAAAGAGATCCTGCCGAACCTCATCTCGCCGCTGATGGTGGAGGCCGGGCTCCGGCTCACCTACTCGATCGTGATCATCGCCGGCCTGGCGTTCCTGGGCTTCGGCCAGCCGCCGCCCACGGCCAACTGGGGCACGATGATCAACGAGAACCGGATCGGCCTGCAGCTCAACCCCTGGGCCGTGATCGCTCCCGCGGTGCTGATCGCCCTGCTCACCATCGGCACCAACACGTTCACCGACGCGGTGGCCCGGGTGACGATCGGCGTGGACCGCCGGCCCGAGGAAGCGGCGCTTCTGGATGATCTCGGCCCGGAGCAGCTGTGATGGCCGGCGAGGAGCATATTCACCCGCAGCCGACCAGCGGTCCACCGGCGGACGAAGTCCGGCTGGACGTCCGCGGGCTCGAGGTCCGGCTCGGCGAGGCCGGCCCCGATGTGGTCAGCGATGTCTCCTTCACGGTCCAGTCCGGCCAGGTGCTGGGCCTGGTTGGCGAGTCGGGCTCGGGGAAGACGACGGTCGTCCTCGCGTTGCTCGGCCATGCTCGCCGCGGGCTGCGGATCAGTTCCGGCGAGGTCCGGGTCAACGGGGTCGACCTGTTGCGGCTGCCCGTCAGCCAGTTGCGGGCCGTCCGGGGCGCCCGCGTCGCTTACGTGCCCCAGGATCCGTCCGCGGCGCTCAATCCCGCGCTGCGGGTCGGGACGCAGCTGAACGAGGCCGTCCGGGTGCACCCGGGCGCGGTGGAAGATCCCGTCGGCCGAATTCGAGAGGTGTTGCAGGAGGCTCACCTGGACGCCTCGCCCGACCTGTTGCGCCGCTACCCGCACCAGCTTTCCGGCGGCCAGCAGCAGCGCGTCGGGCTGGCGATGGCCTTCGCCTGCCGGCCATCGCTGATCGTGCTCGACGAGCCGACAACCGGGCTGGATGTGTCTACCCAGCGCCACGTCCTGGACACTATCCGCAGCCTGTGCCGGGCCTATGGGGTGGCGGCCGTCTACGTGAGCCACGACCTCGCGGTCGTGGGCGGGCTGGTCAGCGACGTGGCGGTGATGTACTCCGGCCGGATCATCGAAGTCGGCTCGACGGCCAGGGTTTTCGGGGCCCCGTTGCACCCGTACACCCGGGGGCTGTTGTCTGCCGTGCCCTCACCGCTGCAGGCCACGAGGCTGACTGGGATCGACGGCCAGCCACCGCGCCCCGGGCGCCGTCCGCCCGGCTGTTCCTTCGCGCCGCGCTGCGGCTTCGCGGCCTCCGAATGCCGGTCGCAGCAGCCTGAGCCGGTCCTCATCGACGCCCGCGCCGTACGGTGCGTGCGGGTGGCACAGGTGCGGGAGTCGTCCACCGGTGCCGCCACCGCGCTCACCCGCGCGGCGGCGGACGCCGGCGAGGCGCCGGTCCTCTCCGCGCGGGAAGTGTCGGCCGGCTACGGGCGCAGGCCGGTGCTCACCGGCGTTGATCTCGACTGTGCCCGCGGAGTCATGTGTGGCGGTGGTCGGCGAGTCGGGCTCGGGGAAGACCACCCTGGCCCGCTGCATCGTCGGCCTGCATGGCAACTGGACCGGCGACATCCGGTTCGAGGGCGCATCGCTGGCGGCGAGTGCGCGGGACCGGCCGCGGCAGGTCCTGCAGCGGGTGCAGTACGTCTTCCAGAACCCTTACACCTCGCTCAATCCGCGGAAGACGGTCGGCCAGATCGTGGCCCAGCCGCTGGAGCAGTACCTACGGCTGGGGTACCGGGAGCGGTCGCAGCGTGCTGCCCGGGCGCTGGCGGACGTGTCGCTGAGCGCCGATTTCCTTTCCCGGTATCCGGACCAGTTGTCCGGCGGCGAACGCCAGCGTGTCGCCATCGCCCGCGCGCTGGTCGTCGAGCCCGACCTGCTGATCTGCGATGAGGTGACCTCGGCCCTGGACGTCTCGGTACAGGCGGTCATCGTGGAACTGCTCCGCCGTCTCCAGGCGTCTCACCGCATCGCGATGATCTTCATTACCCACAACCTGGCGCTGGTGCGCAGCATCGCGCAGTCCGTGGTGGTGCTCCGGGATGGCGCCGTGGTGGAGTCCGGCCCGGTCGGGCAGGTGCTCGACCACCCGGCCGATCCCTACACCGCGCGGCTCATGCAGGACGTGCCCAAGCTCGCCAGGCCGGGCGCCCCCGCGCAGGGTGCGGCGGCCTCGGAGCCGGCCACGCCCTGAGCTGGTCAACCGGCACTTCGGCCACGGCGTGGTTCAACGTTTGCTGTCATTCTTTGACCACCGAACGCACAGCCATCGCCGGGGCACCGGCGGCCGCGCCGGTCACCCTGCCCGGCTCAGGTACGTTCCGGCTGTGCCGGTCCCCACGAAATGGCCCTGCCGGACCAGCGCCCTGCCGCCGAGCAGCACGTCCCTCACTTTCCCGGTCAGCCGCTCGCCCGCGTAGACGCTGTCGCCGGTGCGGTCGTCGAAGGTATCCGCCGTGATGACCGTTTCCGCGCGTGGATCCCAGATCAGCAGGTCGGCGTCGGACCCGGGGGCGATCACTCCCTTGCGCGGGTAGTGGCCGAACGCCCGTGCCGGGTTCGCGCAGGCGACCTCGGCCAGCCGCTCGGCCGGCACGCCCCGCGCCAGCCCACGCGACAGCAGCAGCGGAAACCGCGCCCCGACGCCGGCGATCCCGTACCGGTAACCCTGCCCGTCCGGGGCGAACTCCCCGATGGTCTCCGAGCGCTCCTGGCAGTGGTCGGATCCCACCGTGTCGAGCGTCCCGTCCGCGAGCGCATGCCACAGCGCCTCCTGGTGGCCGGGCGGCCGCAGCGGCGGGCAGACCAGGTAGCGCTCGGCATCGTCGCGCAGGTAATTCCGGTCGTCCAGCAGCAGGTGGTGCAGGCAGGCTTCCGCGTGCACCCGCGGCGCGCCCCGCCGGCGGGCCAGGCGGACCTGGTCGAGCGCCCCGGCGCACGACAGGTGTACCAGGTAGCTCGTCGCCCCGGTGATGTGCGCGGTCTCCAGCACCCGCGCCACCGACGCCGCCTCGGCCCCCGGCGGGCGAGTCTCCGCGAAGACCCGCGCCCCGGTGCGGCCTGCCGCCACCGCCGCGGCGGCCAGGCCGTCGATCAGCTCGCCCTCTTCGCAGTGCACCTGGACCACCTGGCCGCACCGGGCCGCGGCGGTCATCAACTCGAACAGCCCGCGAGCGGACCACATGATCCCCAGCTCGGAATAGGCGAGGAAGACCTTGATCCCGGACACCCCTGCGTCCCGGAGCGCCGTCAGCCCGGGCACCTCATCCGGCTGGTAACACATCGCGTGCAGGCCCACATCCACCACGGCCCGGCCGTCGGCGAGTTCCTCGCGATGGCGCAGGACGCAGTCGACCGTCCCTTCGCCCGGCCCGGGGCTGGTGAACGACAGCAGGGTGGTGGTGCCGCCGAGGGCGGCGGCCCTGGTCGCCGCGGCCACGTCCGGCATGATGTGGCAGTGCGGGTCCACGCCGCCCGGCAGCACCAGGCACCCGGTGGCGTCGAGCCGGTCGGCCGCGGCGGGCGCCGACCCCGGCCGGGCCAGCGCGGCGATCCGGCCGTCCTCGATCACCACCTCGGCGGGCAGCGGGCAGGCCGCCGTCACCACGGCGCCACCCGTCACCGCCAGGGAACCAGGGATCGGTGGTGAGTCCGTTATGCCTGCCGAAAAACGGCCCGGGCCGGAACCGCCGGTCACGAGGGTGACCCGGTTCCCGCGATGACCGTTTCGAGCCGCTGCGCGTTCCCGGCGCGCACAACCAGCCGGGGAACGATGAGCATCCCCACCGCCGCCGTGTCGCCCGCGCCGTCGGGCAGCAGCCATTCTCCGGCCCGCAGCTCAAAGCCGGTCAGATCCGCGGTGCGGCCGGGCGCTAGCGTGCCGACCTCGCCGGAACGCCGGATGGCGGCCGCCGGTGCGGTGGTCGTCGCGGCCACCACCTCGGCCAGGCTCATCCCGCAGTGCAGCAGCTTCGACAGCGTGGTCGCCTGGTCGTACACGGGTCCCGCGACGTTGTGCGCGTGCAAGTCGCTGGACACGGTGTCCGGCGGGAAACCTTGTGCGAAGGCGGCCCTGGCTACGCGGTAGGCAAAGCTCCCGGCGCCGTGGCCGACGTCGAAAACGACGCCGCGGGCGCGGGCGCTCGCCACCTCCGGGTACAGCCGGCCGTCGCGTGCGAGAATCCCGCCCTCATTCGCGTGGAAGCAGTGCGTGACGATGTCTCCCTCTCCAAGGTGGCGCAGCAGCCAGGTGATGGGCCTGCGCATGTCGATGATGTGCACCATCAGTGGCAGGCCGAGCCGCTCGGCGGCCTGGCGGGCCAGGCGCAGCGCCGGTCCCGGATCGTCGCCCACCATCTGGTAGCCCAGCCGCACCTTCACCCCGACGATCAGGTCCGGGTGCTCCCTGGCCCGCGCGACGGCCTGGTCCGGTGAGGCCCAGCGCAGGTCCTCCAGCTCGCCCACCAGGCGGGTGATCATCCCCTGCACCGCGACGTGGAGAAACGCGTAGACGCGGGTGTCCGCGGGCTCGATCACGTAGCGGCGGAACCCCGGGAAGGTCTGGGCGCCCGCGGAGCCGGCGTCCACCGCGGTGGTGACTCCGCGGCGCAGGCAGTGCGTGTCGGGGTCAATGCCGTAGTGCGAAACCCCGGAGTACAGGTGCGTGTGCAGGTCAACCAGGCCGGGGACGAGCACCAGCCCGCTCGCGTCGATCATCTTGGCGGCCGGGCCGGCGTCGCCGATCGCGCTGATCCGCCCGGCGGTGACGCCGATGTCCAGCGGGCCGTCGATGCCCCGTCCGGGGTCGAGGACCCGGCCGCCGGCGAGGGCCAGGTCGGTCACGGGAGCAGGCCCGCGGGCAGGCGCGCCAGCGTCGCGGCGAGCGCCGCCACGGTCCGCTCGACGTCGGCCTCGGTGTGCGCGGCGCCCAGGAAGCCCGATCCGTGAAACAGCTGGACGCCTTCCAGCAGCATCCCGGCGTGCAGCTCGGCGGACAGCTCCGGGCTCATTCCCCCGGACTTCAGCGTGGCCAGGCTGGCCTCCTCCGGCTCGCCCGGGTGGCCGAGGAGCAGGTGGAAGGTCGAGCTCTCGCCGTAGGCCTGGCCGGGCACGCCGGCTTCAGCGAGCGCCTTGGTGAGCCCGGCGCGCAGGGTGGCGGCGAGCCTGGCCGCGTGCTCCTGCGGCGCCCCGGTCCGGCACGCGCGGAGCGCGGCGATCCCGGCGGCGGCCGAAACTGGGTGCGCGTTGTGCGTGCCGGGATGCCCGACGCGGCGCGGGTCGCCGCCGTCGCGCGACAGGTGCCCCATGAGGTCCGCCCGGCCGGCCACGGCGCCGCCCGGCATCCCGCCGGCCAGGATCTTCCCGAGCGCGGTGAGGTCGGGGGTCACCCCCGCCACCGCCTGCACGCCGCCCGGCGACCAGCGGAAACCGGAGACCACTTCGTCGAAGATCAGCACCGTCCCGGTGGCCGCGGTCAGCGCGCGCAGCTCCGCGAGCAGCCCGGCGGGCAGCGGCGCCGTTCCCCAGGCGGCGCCGGAGGGTTCGAGTATGACGGCCGCGACGTCCTCGTCGTGGAGCGCCGCGGCGAGCGCACGCGCGCCTGCGGGCACGACGGTGACCACTTGGCCGAGCACGCCGGGCACCCCGGCCGTGTCCGGCCCCTGAAACGGCGGGTCGGTGCCGAAGGAGACCTGGTCGTGCCAGCCGTGGAAATGACCGGCCAGCTTGACCACCCGTTCCCGGCCGGTGGCCGCCCGGGCGAGGCGCAGGGCCAGCAGCGAGGCCTCGGTGCCGCTGGCGGTGAACCGGACAACCTGAGCAGAAGGGACCATGTCCACGACCGCTTCGGCCCACTCGGTCTCCAGCTCGTGCGAGGCGCCCGGGTGGAAGGCGACCGTCGCCTGGCGCCGGACCGCCGCCACCACGTCGGGGTGGCTGTGCCCGAGGAGCAGGGCGCCGTGCCCCATCACGTAGCAGATGATCTCGTGCCCGTCGAGGTCCCACTTGTGCGCGCCGTCCGCGCGCGCGACGGCGAGGGGGAACGGCGCTGCCCGCCGTACGTCGTGGGTGACGCCACCGGGCAGCACCCGGCTGGCCCGCTGCGCGTGGGCTTTCGAGCGCGGGTTTGCCGCGGCCCACGCCTGCGTGCACCCGTCCTTGTTCTCCCAGGTTGGCATGGCGCCAGTCTGCCGCCGCGCCGCCGGCGCGCGCTAGATCAGCTTTTTCATGCATTACGAAGCAGCGCAGGAATCGGTACCGTAACCTGCGTGCCCGCGGGGCCGGCCAGGAGCGAGGAGGATCGATGGCGGATCTGTCAGCAATGCTGAAAGGCGGCCCTGTGGTGTGCGCGGAGGGCTACCTGTTCGAATGCGAGCGGCGCGGGTACCTCCAGGCCGGGGCGTTCGTCCCCGAGGTCGTCCTGGACCATCCCACTGTCGTCTCCGAACTGCATCGAGAGTTCGTGCATGCGGGCTCCGACGTGGTGGAAGCGTTCACCTACTACGGCCACCGGGCCAAGCTGCGGGTCATCGGCAAGGAGGACATCCTCGAGCCGCTGAACCGGCAGGCACTGTCCATCGCCGGCGCGGTGGCCAGGGAAACCGGCACGTTGCTGGCCGGCAACCTGTGCAACACCAACGTGTACGAGCCGGGAACCCCGGCGGTGCGCGAGGCCCGGGAAGCGTTCGAGGAGCAAGTGGCCTGGGCCGCCGATGCGGGCGCGGACTTTGTCATCGCCGAGACGTTCAGCTGGCTGGGCGAGGCGCTCCTCGCGCTGGAGGCGATCCGTGCCGCGGGCCTGCCGGCAGTGGTGACGTTCGCCGTCCACCGCGAAGGCACGATGCGCGACGAGGCCAGCCCGGAGGAAGCTTGCCGTCAGGCGGAGCAGGCGGGCGCCACGGTGGTCGGCCTCAACTGCATCCGGGGACCGCGGACGATGCTGCCGGTGCTGCGGCGGGTGCGTGCGGCGGTGTCCTGCGAGGTGGCGGCCCTGCCGGTGCCCTACCGGACGACCGAGGCAGAGCCGACGATGCAGTCGCTGCGGGACCTGCAGCGGGGCGGGGAACAGGCCTTCCCCACCGCGCTCGACCCGTTCACCTGCACCCGGCAGGAACTCGGCGAGTTCGCCGGCGCCGCGCTCGGGCTGGGCGTGCGTTACCTGGGCGTGTGCTGCGGCGCTGCGCCTCATCACATCCGGGCCGTGGCCGAGGCGGCGGGCAAGACGCCGCCGGCCTCCCGTTACTCCCCGGACATGGCGAAGCACTCGTTCCTCGGCACCGACCCCGGAATCGTCAAGGCCTATCAGGAATACGCGGGCAACCTTTGACCCAGCAGTCCTTGAGGGCTGGCCGCGTATCCGGTTCGGTCAGAAGGACTCGACCGGGACTGCCCGGGACGTCTCCAGGGCCCGCTCGGCCGCGGCAGCTACCGCGAGCGTGGCGGCCGCGTCCCGTGGCGTGCAGGGCACCGCCGCCGGGTCGCGCCCGGCGACCGCGCGCAGGAAACGGCGCATCGAACGCTCGAACGGATGGGACGCGGCGCGGCGGTCGACCCGCTGACCGCCGCTCATGCCGGTGAGCGTGAAGTCCGGGTCGAGCGCCAGCCGGAGCGTCGCGTCGGACGCGAGGATATCCAGGCTGAAGCTGCCTGGCTGCCCCGGCCGGGTCCACGCGACCACGATCGTGGCCAGGGCGCCGGACGCGTGCTGGAGCAACATCGTCAGCGCGTCGTCTATGTCGCCGGCCGCCTCGCCGGAACTGCCGGCCAGCCGGACCCGCCCGGCGGCGGCCTGGACCGCTGTCACCTCCCCCGCCACGGCCCGGGCCAGGTCCAGGTGGTGGCTGCCACGTTCCAGCAAGTTGCCCCCGCCTGCGCGCCGGTCCAGGAACCACGGACGGCTTTGCGTCGGCCCGATGCAGGTGCCGACCAGGGCGCCTATCTGCTGACCCGCGAGCAGCCTGGGCAGGTCGCCCAGCAGGTCAAGCGCGTGCCACTGATAGCCGACCGCGCACACGGCGCCGCTCCGCTCCGCCGCCGCGACGATCGGCGCCGCGTCCTCGGGGGTGCGGGCGATCGGTTTTTCCAGGTAGACGGGCAGCCCTGCGTTCAGCGCGGCCACCGCCGGTTCGCGGTGGGATCGCGGCGGGGTACAGACGAGCAGCGCCCCGAGATCCTCGCGGTCGAGCAGCTCGTGCCAGTCCTGGTAGACGCGCGCACCGGTGCCGGCCGCCAGCTCCCCGGCCCGCTCAAGGTCGATGTCGCAGACCGCTGCTAGCTCGGCCTCCGGCTCGGAGTCGAGCACCCGCCGATGCTCACGTGCGATCCACCCGGCCCCGACCACGCCCACCCGGATGATGCCCATGCCGCCTCCACGCTCGTGCGAGCCGCTGGCTGCCGCCCGCGTGCTGCCGTTCTATCCTCGCTCGCCGCGGTCGGCCATGCCGGGCTTGACGCCCATTCCAGTCAGATCTGCGGACCACGCCCATTCCAGTCAGATCTGCGGACCGGCGTGGACGGTGCGCAGTGGGGCTGGCACGGCCCACCACTGGTCCGGGCGGTCAACGACCGGGGCGGTAAGCCCGTCCTGCATCACCCGGGCCAGGCGAAGCAGGAAGGCCGCGATCCCCGCCGCGCCTTGCATCCACGAGGTTCCCGGGGGCAGCAGCGGCGGGTCCTGGCGGTGCTCGGTGAACCGCCAGCGCGCCCCGGCCTGATCGCGGATCACCCGGTCGGCGAGGGCGTCTGCCATCGTGCGGGCGGCCCGCAGCAACCGGTCAGCCCGCACCGGGTCACCACAATCCTGCGCGGCGTCGAGCAGCACATCCCCGACGCCGGCAGTGCCACAGCATCGGCCGTCGTTGTCCCAGAACCCTGGCCGGCGCCGCGCCGGCACCCCGGAGGCAAGGATGGCGTCCAGGCATCGTTGCCGCAGCCAGGTCACCGGCATGCCGTCGATCTCGTCCACCCCGGCGAGGGCCAGCGCGGCGAAGAACTGCGAGGTCCCGGCTGGCCCGTTGCACCAGTTGTAGGTCACCGGGTCCACATCCTCGGTGGAACAGGGCAGGGTGTGCGGGACGATGAACCCGTCCTCGTCCAGCCTGCCCACGGCCAGCAGGTGCTGCGCCCCCTGCGCGGCGGCGGCGATAAGGTCCGCGCGGCCCAGGGTGGCGCCGGCGATGGCCAGCGCGGTGGCTACCCCTGCGGTGCCGTGGGAGTAGTTGGGCGCCCGGGAGCTCATCCCAGGCGCCCTTGCCCAGTCCAGACCGCCCTCGGTCTGACCGGCCGCGCCCAGCAGGGCCTGGCCGCCGGTCGCGGCGATGCCGCGGGCGTGCTCACCGCCGGCCCAGATCGCGGCCAGCACCACGCCGGCGCCGCCCAGCCCCAGATCCGTCACCGGCGCGGCCGACCCCGGCACGATCTGCAGCGTGGTATCCCACCCCAAGGGTGTCATCAGCTGCGCCAGCCGGGCCAAGGCGGCCTGCTCACTGCCCGGGGCGAGGAGCCGCAGCGCCGTCACGTCCCCGCCCAGCCCGACATACAGCGACGGCTCGGCCCGGCCAGGCACCTCCGCACACAGCCGGGCCACGATCCCTGCCGCCAATGCCTGCTCGGCGCCGGTCAGCGTGCGGGCCCGGCGCAGCTCAGCCAGCACCGGGGCCAACCCGCCGATCCCCGCGTACACCGAATCGCGGTCGGTACCCGGCCCGGCAGGCGGCTCATCGTCGGGCACCACCTCAGGAAGCCACGGGCCCTCATCGCCCCGGACCTGGCCCAGCACCCACGCCCAGGCCGCCTCGCCCAGCTCTCGGTAAGCCTCGCCCGCCACCAGGCCAGGGTACGGCTGTCCGGCCTGTTTAGGCGTTCCCGCCCGGGGAAGCCGATGGTGGTTCCCGCCGTGACGGCAACGGCACAGGCCGAAGTCTCCACAAGCGCGGCCGGAGGAGCAACACATGACAAGCAGCACGCAGCGTCAGCGGCGAACTGTTCAGGATGAGGGTGGGCCCCCGCGGCGGGCGCCGTAGCGGCGTACGGCGGGCGCGCGCTTGGCAAGCGATGGCCTGCCATCACGGCCAGCGCAGCGGTCGGCCAGGTGGGCAGCTGCGGAGTGTACTGGTCAGTCCAGCCGCAGCCCCGGCGTGTCGCCGTGCGACCGGGCTGCATGTGATCTAAGCCTGGACTGTGAGGTCCCTGGCAGTGGCGGACTGTCCGCACAGAACAGGCCCGCCCGCGCCGGGGGCAGCCGTTGACGCCTGGCAGGGGCGGAACCAGGACCAGCACGCCTGGCCGGACCTGCCGGGGAGGAGTGGACTCATGCAGGCAACCACCGACACAAGCCCCCACCGCATTGCGACGCATCTGCCGGTGGAAGAAAGGACACCCGAGGGGAAGACCAGGATCAGCTGCCTCAGCCCTGGTTGCGCGGCCTGGGATCCGTGGCCATGCGAGTCGCGGCGCGAGGCGCAGTTTTGGTACGACCGGCATATCTCCCAGCCACTGACTCACCACCTTTAGCTCTCCCGGCCCTGGACCAACCACCTTTAGCGAGGTGGCGGCCTCGCCACGGCGCGCTGGCGTGCGATCGCCGCCGGGTGAGATCAAGAGGGCAGGTACAGCCGCAGCCCTGCGGGCATGTGCTGGTCGTGGGCGATGCTGCCGGTGAAAACGCCGTTAATGTAATCGCTGACGTTTCCTGGGTACGCGCCTCCAGGTGAATGCTGAGCCGTCAGTCGCAAGATCGTCAACGGCTGGGTGTGGTGCTGGGCAGCCAACTGGGCCAGGCTCAGCTGCCCTCCGGTGGTGTGCTCCATCATGGTTTCTCCTCGGGTTGCGCGCTGGATGCCAAATGCTAACGGCGCCCTCGTCGATGACTACCCGTGCCCCGACCCCGCGTTCCAACCAACCGCCCGGCGACCGCACCTACAACTACCGGCTCACCGTCACCGGATGAGGCACGCAGGACCTGGTCTCCCCGAAGCCGTAGCGGACCAAAGCATGCAGCTCTCTTGCCAGCCCCTTCCCGGTAATGTAAAGGTCTTCCCATGGCTCGGCAAACCGCTGCGCCTATTCCTTGATGGAGCCTTGGGGGTACGCCCATGAGCGTGCGGTCAACTCGAGTCAAAGCAGTCCTGGTATCCGTCGGGCTGCTCGTCGCTGGCGCGACTGCAGCCGCCGCCGCACCGGCGTCGGCAGCGACACAAGGCGCGGACTCGACCTACATCGTGCTGTACCGCGGCGGCGCGTCATCCGCTGACGCGGCGGCCACCGTGAGCAACGCCGGTGGCACGCTGGTCGCCAACTACTCGCAGATCGGTGTGGTGATCGCGCGGTCGAGCAACGCGAACTTCGCCGCGGCGGTGCAGCAGAACAACAAAGTCGCGGGTGCGGCCAGCACCGCTGGGTTTGCGACACAGGTCAGCGACGTGATGGCCGACAGCGGTCCCGTCGGCCCGCCGGTTCCTGCGCCGGGTGGCGATACCCTGTCGGGCCTGCAGTGGGACATGAGCCAGATCAACGCGCCGCAAGCGCGCGCCATCAATGGCGGTAGCCCGCACGTCGTCGTCGGCGACATCGACACCGGCCTGGACTGGACGCACCCCGACATTGCGCCGAACGTGGACTTCGCCGACAGCGCGTCTTGTGTCAGTGGCACCCCGAACACCAGCCCGGCAGCGTGGATGGACGACAACGGGCACGGCACCCACACGGCCGGCACGATCGCGGCGGCCAAGAACGGCATCGGTATCGTCGGCGTCGCGCCCAACGTGAAGCTGGCCGGCATCAAGGCCGGGAACGCCGACGGGTTCTTCTTCCCCGAGGCCGTGGTATGTGCGTTCATGTGGGCCGGCACGCACCACATCAACATCACGAACAACAGCTACTTCGCCGACCCGTGGCTGTTCAACTGCCGCAACGACGCGGGCCAGCGGGCGATCTGGGTAGCCGAGCGGCGGGCCATCCAGTTCGCCCAGTCCCAGGGCACGCTGGTGGTCGCGGCCGACGGCAACCAGGCCGACGACATGTCGCACCCGACCCAGGACGCCACTAGCCCGGACGACACGACGCCGGTGACGCGGGACATCACGAATGCCTGCGCGGTGGTTCCGGTCGAGGTGCCAGGGGTGGTCGGCGTGAGCGCGACCGGCAACCTGCGGGAGAAGTCGTTCTATTCCTCCTTCGGTGTCTCGGCGACCGACGTGGCGGCGCCTGGTGGCGACTCGATCCTGCAGCTCACCGCTGCGGCGCCGAATGGCCGGGTGCTGTCGACGTGGCCGTCGGCCCTGCTCAACACCACCTGTCTGGCCGCGCGCAGGGTGGTCGACCCCAGCGGCGCCACGTACTGCTACCAGCAGGGAACGTCGATGGCGTCCCCGCACGCCGTGGGAGTCGCGGCGCTGCTGGAGAGCGCCACCGGCAAGACGGGCAGTGCGCTCGCGGCAGCGCTGCAGCAGATGACCAACCCGATTGCCTGCCCCAGCGACACGTCGGCGTACGACTTCTTCCCGGCTGTCGATGGCGGCGCTCCGCAGGCCTGCCAGGGCGGAGTGGGCCACAACAGCTGGTACGGCTCCGGTGAGGTTGACGCGCTGAAGGCAGTTGGCGGATAACCGCCCTTCGATGGCCGGCCGGGCCGCCATGCGCGGGCCGGCCGGCCATCGGCACCGGAGCGGGTGGGCTGCCTGGGTTACTCCGCGCTGCCCTGGCCGAGGCCGTAGAGGTTGCCTTCGTTATCGGTGAACGTGGCCCACCAGCCCCAGGATGTCCGGCTCGGAGGATCGGGGAAGGCTACGCCGCGCGCGGTCAGCTCCTGGTGGGTCTATGCCGGGACTTCTGGCTCGCCACAGGTCACCGGGCTGGCCGGCCGCCCAGGCTCGGCCCGACCACCAAATCGATCGACAAGTTCATCCAGCTCGCCACCGCCGGGCAAGTCGTCGGGCTCGCCGCCGCGTGGGTGGAAGACGCATTCGCCCGCGCCGGAATACGATTCATGCCTGTCATTGACATCGCGCCCGCGGTCACCGCGATCGCCTGGCGCTCCCGTTCGCTCACCCCGCTGGCCGGGCGCCTGCTAACGATCGCCGGCGAGCACGGCCCGCACGGGGCCGGGCCCCCATCATGATCAAAAGAATTGCGTGCCGTCAGCCAGCCGGATGCCTTGCTTCCGCGGCACTCCGTCTCTTGCGGCCCGAAGGCCTCGCGCGCTATTGACGCAACCAGACGGTTGCCATAAGATAGCAACCATCAAGTTGCTACTTAATGGAGGCTGTCATGAGTTTTCCCGACCGGATCGAGCGGACCGTCGAGCTTGCCCACCCGCCGGCCACGGTGTGGGCGGCGCTGACCACAGCCGAGGGCCTGGCCGGCTGGTTCGGCAACGAGGCGGCGATCGACCTGCGGCCGGGCGGTGCGGCCTGGATGCGGTGGACCGGGGAGAGGTTCACCGCCAATATGCGGGTGGAACGGGTGGAGGCGCCGAGGGTGTTCGGGTTCACCTGGCACATCTACGGGTTGCCCGACGATGACCCGCGCCGCACCTACGTCGAGTTCACCCTCGAGCCCGTGGCCGCCGGCACCCGGCTGACGGTGGTCGAGTCCGGGTTCGCCCAACTGCCGGACGACGCCCACCGCAAGGCCTACGACGGAAACACCGACGGCTGGGCGAAGGAGCTGGGCGAACTGGCCGGCTACCTCGATGCCGCCTGATCCACTGCCTCCCGCCGCACCCGGCATCGAGGCGGTCGCCGAACAGGTCTTCGCCGCGCTGGCCGACCCGACCCGGCGGGCCATTTTGGCCGCGCTGGCCTCGGGCGGCCCGGCCACGGCCACCGACCTGGCCGCCCGGCTGCCGATCACCCGGCAGGCGATCGCCAAGCACCTGGCCCTGCTCGCCCAGGCCGGCCTGGTCACCGCCGAACCGGGGGAACGGCGCCGGGTCCGCTACCGGGTGCAGTCGGCGCCGATGCAACTGGCCCAGCAGTTCCTGGCCGCGCTCGCCCGCGACTGGGAGAGCCCGCTCGGCGCCCTGCAAGACCACCTCGACCGGACCGTCGGCAGACCCGCCGCTCCCCCGCTACACGAAACCCGAGGGCATCATGGCTGACCGCGGATTCACTACCACGATCGCGACGGCTAGGACGGGCGCGATGGCAGCCGCGCTGACGGCGACGCTCGGGCTCGCCACCGCGTCCTGGGGCATCGCGGTCTGGCAGATGCACGGTATGGACATGGGGGTGACGACCAGGCTCGGCTCGTTCGCGTTCTTCATCGCCGTGTGGGTGGTGATGATGGCGGCGATGATGCTGCCGGGCGCGGCCCCGGCGGTGCTGAGGCGCGCTCAGGCCAGCGGCGGGGTGCGCGCCGTGCCGCTGTTCACCGGGTCCTACCTGGCCGTCTGGGCCCTGGTGGGCGTCGCAGTCTATGCGCTGTATCGGCCGCACGGGTACGTTGCCGCCGGAGTCGTGGTGATCGCGGCCGGCCTGTATGAGCTCACCCCGGTCAAGCGGCACTTCCGCCGGCGCTGCCGCGACACCGTCCGCTCCGGATTCAGGTTCGGGCTCTGCTGCGTCGGCTCGAGCATCGGGCTGATGCTGATGCTGTTGGCGCTCGGGGCCATGAGCCTCATCTGGATGTCGGTGATCGCCGTGCTGGTCCTGGCCCAGAAGCTTCTGCCCGCCATAGCCGTCGTCGATGTGCCGCTGGCGCTCGCGATCGTCGGACTCGGTATCTGGATCGTCCTCGCGCCGTCCTCGGTTCCCGGGCTGGCGCCGGCGATGTGAGGCGTCATCGCGCCGCGAGCCCGGCCAAAAATTGTTGTGACAATACGAAGGAGACAAACCAATGACCAGCCACAAGTCCGGAACACGAGAAGAGTGGCTTGCCGCCCGGCTGGAGCTGCTCGATGCCGAGAAGGAGCTGATACGGCGCAGCGACGAACTGGCGCGGCGGCGCCAAGAGCTGCCCTGGGTCCGGATCGACAAGAACTACCGCTTCGAGACGGACGCAGGGAGCGCCTCGCTGGCCGACCTGTTCCGCGGGCGCTCACAGCTCCTCGTCTACCACTTCATGTTCGGGCCCGACTTCACCGCCGGTTGTCCCGCCTGCTCGGCGATCGCCGACGGCTTCAACGGCTTCGCGGCCCACCTGGCCAACCACGACGTGATGCTGTGGGCGGTGTCACGCGCCCCGCTGGCAAAACTGCAGGGCTACAAGCGGCGGATGGGCTGGAGCTTCCCCTGGGCCTCCTCGTTCGGCAGCGACTTCAACGGCGACTTCGACGTCTCCAACACCGAGGAGCAGGAGAGCGCGGGCGCCTTCCGGTACAACTTCCGCGAGTCGCCCGTGTGGTCGCCGCCGGAGGACATGCGCGGGCCGTTCGACGCGTGGGCCGCAACGACGGGCACCGACTGGGCGACCTACACGCGCGAGCGCCCGGGCATGAGCGCGTTCGCGCTCGAGGATGGAGTCGTCTACCACACGTACTCGGCCTATGCGCGCGGCCTGGACGGCCTCTGGGGCATGTACCAGTGGCTCGACCGGGCGCCGCGGGGGCGCAACGAGGCGCGCGGTCCCAGCGACCCGCTCAACTTCTTCCGCCGCCACGACGAGTACGACGGCGAGTGAGATCGTCAGGCATCGCCCGGTCTGCGCTCCTGGCCGGGGCCCGCTGTCGTCAGCCAGGTGTCGGCGCCGCAGGCTAGGTTCTTCCCATGGCTATCGCGCGATTCAAGGACTTGTGCCTGGACACGGGCGACCCGGACCGGCTTGGCGCGTTCTGGGCGGCCGCGCTCGGCCGCACTTGGCAGGCCCAGGACAACGGCGATGGGCTGCTGACCGGGCCGGCTCCCCAGCACACGATCTGGGTCAACCGGGTTCCCGAGCCCAGGACCGTCAAGCAGCGGGTGCACCTGGACATCTACGCCCGGGATCTGGCGGACCTGGAGAGGCTCGGCGCGACCATCGTGGCGCCGCGGCACGGCACGCGCGCCTGGACGGTCCTGGCCGATCCCGAGGGCGGCGAGTTCTGCGCGTTCCTGCGCTCGGAGCTCCCGGCTGAGCGATTGCACGGCCTGGTGGTGGACAGCGCCGACCCGCGAGCACAGGCCCAGTGGTGGGCCAAGGTCTACGGGGTCAGCGTGACCGTGAACGACGGCTGGTTCACGCTGGAGGACGTGCCTGGCATGCCGATCCTCACCATGGACTTCGTCCCGGTGCCCGAGCCGAAAACCGTGAAGAACCGTATCCACTGGGATGTCACGGTTCCCGCCGTGGCGCCGCTGGTCGAGGCCGGGGCCACGGTGCTGCGCGAGCCGGGCGGGGATATCAGCTGGCACGTGCTGGCCGACCCGGACGGAAACGAGTTCTGCGCCTTCACCGAGTAACGACCTCACCCGGCCGAGCAGGCGCCGCAGCACCTCGCCCACCGAGGCGCTGCGGTGGCGTGCTCTGGGGATCACCGCTCACCTGCGAATCGCTGGAGGAACTCACCGTGTGATGGACACCATCGGTCTACCTAGGTAGAGTGCTCTGCCGTGGCTGATCGTCCGAGGTTCTCCGCCCAGACGTTGTCCGTGCTGGCCGCGCTGGAGGCGGACCCTACCGCGTGGCTGCACGGGTACGTGCTCGCCAAACAGACCGGCCTGGCGTCAGGCACGTTGTATCCGATCCTGATCCGGTTGGCCGAGCGGGGCCTGATCGAGGCGCAGTGGGAGGACGAGCAACCGGCCGGACGCCCGCGCCGGCACCGGTACCGGCTGACCGCAGGCGGTCTGGTCGCCGCCCGCCCGGCGCTGGCGCGAGCGGCGCCCAAGCTGCGACCCGCGGCCCGGCGGCGGCTGGCGACGGAGGGCGGCGCGTGATGGACAGGTTGACGGGGATGCTTGCCGGCCTGCTCCGATGCCTGGCCGGCCTGCTGGGCGAACACCGTCGCGCCTGGGTGCACGCCCTGCTCGCCGAGACCGGCGACCAGCCCACCCCCTCGGCACGGCTGACCTGGCTGGGCGGCGGGCTATGGCTAGTGGCACGGGAGGTGCTCATGAACCGGATCATCCAGGCGCTGGCCTTCACGGCCGGGGCGGTGGGGCTGGTGTCGATCGCCTGGCCGGGGGCGTCGACGAACTCCGCCACCCCGGTCAACCGGATGTACGTCGTGGGCACCCTGGTCCTGCTCGCCGGGCTGCCGCTGCTGGCACGCCGCTACGCCGGGCCGGTACGCCAGGGCTGGGGGCCTCGGGTGGTCCGGGTGGGCGGGTACGCGGTGGTGCTCGCGTTGATCGCCGCCACCGCCGTCCAGCAGCGCATCGGCAGCCAACTCGGCCGGTACTTCCCCGTCATCCTTCCGATCTGGGCCATGGACGTCGGGTTCCTGCTGATCATCGCCGGCTACGTAGCCGGGCTGCTCATCCTGACCTCCTGCCGCGTCCAGTTCACCCGCCGGGTCCTGCCGACCGCGCTGGGCATCGGAGCGCTGACCGCCGGGGCGCTCTACGCGCTGGCGCCCTTCGGCATCAACGACACGGCCGAGGCAGCCGCCCACTCCCTGCATGGCGGACCCGTCGTCGCCGCGGACTACCTGGTGCTCGGCTGTTTCGTCCTGGCCGCGCTGGCCGTCCCCGCGGCCGTGCACGCCGCGGCAACCCGCCTGGCCGACCGCGACAGCCGACCGGGCATCCTCACCCCGGCCCGGCAGGCCCTGCTGGCCACCGCCGGCGCCATGGCCACCGCGGCCATCCTGGTGGCCATGCTCACCACCCTGACGATCGCGCTGTCGCCGCACCACTTCACCCGGACGCACCAAGCCGCCAGCGATGGCGCCTGCCCCACCTGCGAGCCGAGCACCATCATCATCCCGGCCAACCTGCGCCACGAGTACGACTTCGAGGACAGCGTCAACGGGGCCGGCGATGGGGCCATCGCGTTGCTGGTCGTGCCGCTCATCGGGGCCGCCCTGGGCGCCCTGCGCGGTAACCTCCGCTACCCACCGGGCGCCACTCGACCAGACGGCCTCCTCGAGAGGGCGTGACGGACCAGTTAGGGCGGATCGCCGCCGGTCAGCTGGCACCGGCCTGTCTCGGCCCGGCAACGACTCACAGCCCCCAATGCCTGTGCGCAGTTGCCGTCGGGAGGTCTGCCGCATACGATGGCGATATATCGTGATCGTATCGCGAGTGGTTCTACTGGGGTAAGAGATGCGTGCAGCAGGTTCGCCGGCCGGAGAGTTCGACACCTGGCTCGCCGATGCCGCCGAGTGTGCCCATGCCGTTGCCGGTCACCTCCGGGACGCCCTGCGCATGCTGGCGGGCGCGCCTGGCCCGGGCTGGCAGGGCGGCCCGTGGGGCCGGCGCCAAAGCCGGCCGGGCGGTTTCGGGGAGTGGCCCGGCGGTCCCGGCGGGCCGTGGCGCGGCTGGTGGCCGGGGCCGCCCGGATTTGCGCGCGGGCCGAAGGCCAGCCGCGGCGATGTCCGCGCCGCGATCTTGGCCTTGCTGCGCGAGGGCCCGCGCAACGGGTACCAGATCATGTCCGAGATCGAGGAGCGCAGCGGCGGCGCCTGGCGGCCCAGCCCGGGCGCCGTCTACCCCGCCCTGCAGCAGCTTGCCGACGAGGGATTGGTGGAGGCTGAAGAGTCCAGTGGCCGGCGCACGTTCAGCCTGACCGAAGCCGGCCGGCGTCATATCGAGGAGAACCCGGACGCGGCACGCGCAGCGTGGGAGTCGATGGCGGCAGACGACGCCGACGAGATGCCAGGCCTGTTCGCCCAGGCCGCGCAACTGGCCGGGAGCATCGTGCAGATGGCTCACGCCGGCACGCCCGGGCAGATACGCGCTGCCGAAGCGCTGCTGGAACAGACCAGGCGCGAGATGTACCAGATCCTGGCCAATGGCGAGGGCAGTGAGCAAGACCAAGAGCAGAAGTGAGGACTGCAATGGACGAGCGCATCCGCGCCTCCGACGCTGACCGGGACCACATCACCGCCCGGCTGCGCGAGCATTTCGCAGCTGGCCGGCTGAGCCCTGACGAGCTGGACGAGCGGGTTTCGGCGGCGCTGAAGGCAAAGACCCATGGCGAGCTGCGCCAGCTCATGACCGACCTGCCCGAGCCCGCGCCCGCAGCGCCGAAGGCAACCCAGCGGCCCTACCCGCCTGGGCCACCATGGGTGGTACGCCGCCGCGGCCCGCGATTGCTGCCGCTGCTGCTCGTGCTACTAGCACTGCTGCTCCCCGGCGGGCACTGGCTTTTCTTCGGAGTCCTCCAGGTTGTCATGGTGTTCTGGCTGCTGGCCTGCCTGGGCGGGATTTTCGCCATAAGCCGGCCGCACCGCCACCACCGGCACAACGCATAGACCCCGGCGGGAAACCGCGCCGACGGTCGCCGCCGCGCGCCGGCGGCGACCAGACACCGCGCATCGGTGACTGTGCCATCAGCGAGTCCCGCCGGCGCGTTGAGTGCTGTGATCCAACGGCATGACAGCCCGAAGGCGCCGGCGCCTCGGATTCATCCTCGCTGAAGCCGCCACATCTCAGGACACCGCAGCGGCGCTCCGTGCCGCCCGTAGCCAACTCCACCTGACCATCCGGTAATCGGGCTCCCGGTCAGGACCGCCCACCACCCAGCCGCCCCGCAAACAGCTGCAGATCTGGGCACAAGCGCAGATCGTGCCATTTCGGCGCGGGCGGTGCTGGCGTGGGTAGAACTCCTAATGGGCTGCGGGCGTCACCGGGACCCGGGCCCAAGCCACCGGGCAGGTGATCATGAAACGACTGCGCTGGCCGCTGGCGGTGGTCCTCATCCCGGCCATCCTCGGCGCGGCCGGGCTGCTGGTCGCCCGCGCGGCCCCGCCCGCGCCGGCCAGCCCGCCGGCCAGCATCGCAGCCCACCCATCGGCCGGCGCCGCGGCCCGGACCCCGGCCACTCCAGGCCCGGCCAGCACCCACCCGGCCAGCGGCGCGCCGCGGGCCTCACCCGCCTCCCGTCATACCGCCCGTCACCGGCGCACCGGCCCGTGGGCCGTGGTCGCCGCCTACTACCGCGACATCAACGCCCGCCGCTACGCCCGGGCCTGGGCGCTGATCAGCCCGGCCCTGGGCACCGGCCAGAGCTATGCGCAGTTCGTCGCCGGGTACGCCTGCACCGGCGCCGAGCGGCCCGCCAAGCTGCGCCGATCCGGTCACCAGGTCAGCTTCCACCTGACGGTCGCCGACAACTGCACCGGCGCGACGCAGTACTACACCGGGACCGACACCGTCCGCGGCGGGAAGATCGTCGCTGCCCACGTCACCCGCACCAGCTAATTGTCAGGCCGGGTCAATCTTCGCGCGCACATACGCGATGGTGATGTTGTCGGGGCCACCGGCCTCGACCGCCGCCTTCCACAGCTCG
Source organism: uncultured Actinomycetes bacterium (assembly GCA_963734725.1). Lineage (GTDB taxonomy): Bacteria > Actinomycetota > Actinomycetes > Streptosporangiales > Streptosporangiaceae > DASXKD01. The sequence goes on along the minus strand of CAVTIX010000014.1, from coordinate 243,278 downwards.
AACACGACCCGGCCATCCTCGTGCTGGCCGAGCACCTCCTCGAGGAGGCCAGCTGGCAGCGGATCGGTCAGGCCGTCGGTGCAGATGAGGTAGCTGGTGTCTGCGGAGAGGGGCGAGGTGATCAGGTGAGGATCTATGGCCGCTAGCTCGCCACTGCCGCCGAGCGCCTGGGTGACGATGCCGGTCCGCAGGTCGTCATCGCCCAGCCGGTCGTCGGTGCTCAGCTGGCGCACGCCCGCCGGGCCGGCCGCATATACCCTGCTGTCGCCCACGTTGAACGCCAGCAGGCGATCCGCGGTGACGACAACGCCCGCAACGGTGGTGCCCATCGCGGTCAGCGCCGGGTCGCGCGCGGCCACCGCATATACGTCACGGTTGCAGGCATCCAGCGCCTCACGGAGCCTGTCCTCGCTGTCGAGCAAGGGCCCGAGCTGCGCGAGCTGGCGGGCCACCAAGGCGCTGGCCACCTCGCCCCCCGCATGGCCGCCGAGCCCGTCGGCAACCGCGACGATGAGCGGATTGCCAAGCGGAAACACCAGCGTCTGCGGGCTTTCGGTGACGGTGGCGCACAGCGTCCACGGCCCCACCGCCAGGCTGTCCTCGTGGTGGTCACGCACCGCGCCGATGTGGCTCAACGCGGACACGGCCAGGTAGGTCACGGCAGGTCGCCTCCCTACGACTGCGCCTGCCCTGGTGGCCGGCAACCGGAACGTCGGCGTCCTGGCGGCTGCCGCGGGAAGCGGAACGCGGCCAGAAGCGGCGGGATGGTCGCTAGCGTGGGCTGGCCCGGAAGAGTGTAACGGTGGCCAGGTCACCCATGATCCGGTTGGCCAGCGGCAGCGCGTACCGGTACAGACGCGGCAGCCGACTGCGCAGTTCCGGTGGCGGCCGGGTGACGGCAGCCTGCTGCACGACCTCAAGGCCGAAGGATTCCAGCGTGCGCGGGTCGTCGCACGACCATGCCCACCGCGCATCCATGTTCTTCCTGGCGGCCATCTTGTGCTGCTGCTCGAGCGTCCGCTGGCTGTAGGTGTCGAAAGCGATCAGCGCGCCGGGAAAACTCCCGGCGATGCGGGCGATGACCTGCGGCGCTTGTTCCAGGTAGGCAAGCACGCCCTCGGCCACGAAGAAGTAAGGCCCCGGGCTATCCCGGACCGCAGGCAGCCAGTCCTGGTCCAGCACCGAAGCGGCCACCATCCGGCGGCGGCCAGAATCGGCGAAGAACCTGCGCCGCAGCTCGATCGTGTCTGGCAGGTCCAGATCGATCCAGTGCACCTGACCATCACCGACCCGGTCAAACCTGCTATTCAGCCCGGTGCCGATCTCCACGACTGTCCCGCCCGGATGCTCCGCGAGGAAGTCGCTAACCCAGCAATCGAAAATCGCGGTGCGCAGGACGGTGACGCCACCGCCCCAGCCGCGGCCGTACTTCTTCGTGTCGAAGTCAACCAATGCGAGGATCTCGGCCGCCCTCGGGTCGCGGAGCACCGGCCGCCTTCTGCGTGTCTCGCGCGCCCTGGCGGCCAGCGGGATGAACAGCGTCTCCTGGACCGCGCCGAGCTCCACTTTCACGAGGTCTGCCATACCAGCCATTACACCTCACACGCGGGGCGGTAGTCGTGCCGCCGGCCAGCGCGCTTGTACCCCACCTCAGAGAGGCCCAGCCGCAAGGGCATAAATCCCGGATAAGCGTGGCGTCAGCGGGCAGCAGGCGACGCGGACCGGGACCGGAGCCTGCAGTTGTCCAGCCCGGCAAGACCCCTGCCAGGGTCTTATGTCCCGGGCCGCGGGCCGCCCATCAGGTCGGTGCCTTCCTCGTCCGGCTCGGGGCCGCCCATCTCGTCGGTCCCGGGCCGCGGGCCGCCCATCAGGTCGGTGCCCTCCTCATCCGGCTCGGGGCCGCCCATAGTGTCAGGACCCTCGCCCGCCGGGCTTGTTGTCATGTCAGCCTCCTCGCGGCAAATGCCCTATTCAGCACATGCCTGAGTCTAGTGACGCACCAATGGCAGGCCTACGGCGCCGAGCGCCGGATGGGGCGCCCGGGCGGCCCGCCAGAGGTCCGCCCGGCGATGGGTCAACTCCAGGGGAACGGGGAGTTGCTCACCGGATGCAACTCCCCGGTGCGGTAACGACCGAACCGGAACGGTTCGAGCAGCGCTTGCTGCTCGCCGAGGAGTTCCTTCGCCACCAGGGCGCCGACACCGATCATCTTGAACCCGTGGTTGGAGTCGGCTACCACGTAGGCGTTCTGCCGGAACACGTCGAGGACCGGGAAGCTGTCCGGCGTGAACGCGCCGATGCCGCCGCTGCGCTCGTGCTTGTACAGGGGCCGCTTGCCTTGGAACCTCTCGTGGCAGTGCGCCAGCCCCGAGGTCCACATGCGGACGAAGTCGTCGGTCACTGTGTACTCAGGGCTCTCCGGGCCGTACGGGTCGATGGCGACGGCGCCGGCGGGCTTGTCGACGACATTCGGGGCGGCGCCGCCCTGGAGCCCGGCGAAGTTGAAGTCGGGCTTGTAATAGATGCCCCACAGCTTGTCCGTGATGAGGTCACCGGTGATGTCGTCGATGAGCGGCTCGGCGGAGTCCACGTGGGTGACGGGCGGGAAGTCGCCGCGGTTGTCGGTGAACTCCGTCGGCTCGATCCCGAGCGTGCCCTCCTGCAATGCCCAGTAGGTCCACATCGGCCGGTCCGCCTCGCTGGCGCCATCCGGTCCTGCCACCGTGATCATTTCCGGCAGGCCCAGCCATGCCCACACGTCGCGGATCCATGGCCCGACGGCGACCACGAGGTGATCGCAGGTGATCGTGCCCTGGTCGGTTTCCACCGCAGTCACGGCGCCGCCATCCAGCCGGATCCCGGTGACGCGGACCCCAGTGGCGATCCGGGCGCCCTCGGCCGCCGCCTTCGCCGCCAGGCCGCGAACCGCGCGGATGTTGTTCGCGTACCCGCCCTTCTTCTCGTGCAGCACCGTGGTGATCCGTGGCGCCTGCCAGTCGGCGAACATGTCGAGCAGGTACCGGTTACAGTCGCGTTCCCCCTCAATCAGCACTGACGGGTAGCCAATCGCCCGCTGCTCGGCGAAGATCTTCGCGACGTCCTCGGACATCACCTCCGGCGCGATCTGCAGGAAGCCGACCGGGTGATAGGAGAACGCGTCCGGGTCGGACTCCCACACCGACACCGAATGTGCCATCAGCTCGCGCATCGCGGGCTGGAAGTAGTTGTTGCGGACGGTCCCGCACGCGATGCCGGACGCACCCGCGCCGACTGCGCGCTTGTCGAGGACCAGGATGTCCGCACCCCCGCCGAGCCCGCGGGCCCTCAGTTCCCGGCCGAGATGCCAGGCCGTGGAGAGCCCGTGGATGCCTGCGCCGATGATCACGTACCGACTGTGCGTGGGGACCATGGACCCGCCCTTCAGATTCCCGGGATCCGGAAGCCGTCGATCTCGATGCCGAAATCGTGGCCGGCCGGCACCAGCGCGTCAAACAAGTACCGGCCCGACGAGCGCTCGCAATGCAGCAGGTAGGAGCGCGCGCCACTGGCGTCGTCACGGATCACGTCTCAGCGGCAAGTACACGCGCAGCATGAAGGATTTTGACGTCGTCGAAAACGAGATCCTCACGATGGCGGACACCCTGAGCAACGGGATCTTCGCCCCGTTCCCTGGGAAGTTCTGGCAGCAGCCCGCAGAATCTCCGGCGTTCGTCCCGAGCTCCTGGTTAACCCGCCCGGGTGCCGCGGGCGGGTTAACCAGCACTCGATCGTGCCCGGCCGACGATGGCATGCTGTATGGCCATAAGTCACGGTCTCGACCACCATGGGAGCCCCCGTGCAGCCAACAGCCGATGCGGACAGGTTCGCCATCCGCGAGCTTGTGGAAAACTGGGCGCTGTGGCGTGACGCCGGGGACTGGGACCGGTTCGCCACGGTGTGGCATCCCACCGAGGGCTGGATGACCGCCACCTGGTTCCAGGGGCCCGCGCGGGACTTCATCGCGGCCAGCCGCCAGGGGTTCGAAGCCGGCGTCAGCATCCTGCACTTCCTCGGCGGTCACACGGCCGACGTGGCCGGGGACCGGGCGATCGCGCAGACCAAGATGACGATCAACCAGCGGGCCGAGATCGACGGCGTCGCGGTCGACGTCGTGTGCACGGGCCGCTTCTACGACTTCTGCGCCAGGCACGAGGGGCAGTGGAAGATCGTTCGCCGCCAGCCCATCTATGAGAAGGACCGCCTCGACGTCGTGGACCCCGCAGGCGCCCTCAGCCTTGATCCCGTGTTGCTCGCCCGGTTCCCGGTCGGCTACCGGCACCTGGGCTACCTCCAAACCAAGGCCGGGTTCACGGTGAAGACCGGGCTGCCAGGGCTGACCGGCGAGGCCGTCACGCGGCTTTACGATGAGGGCGCCGGGTGGCTGGATGGCGCCCCCGCCCCGGGAGAGCCACGCTGATCTTGCACCGGCGCCGGGGAGCAGTGTGATGATGGCCGGCCCGCGGTGGCGCCGCGACCGCATCGCGGTGGTCGGCGGTGGCATCGGCGGGCTGGCTGCCGCGGCGTTCTTGCGCCGCGCCGGGCTGGCCGCGACCATCTACGAACAGGCATCCGCGCTCGGCGAGGTGGGAGCGGGCCTGGTGGTGGCGCCGAACGCGGCCCGGCTGCTCCGGCGGCTGCCATCGGAGTTCGGGCTGGAACGCGCCGGGGTCGTGCTGGAGACCGGCTGGGAGTTCCGGCGCTGGGCCGACGGCTCGGTGCTGTTTGCGCAGCAACTCGGGAAAGCGTGCGCTCGCAGGTACGGGGAGCACACCTGGACGATGCACCGGGCCGACCTGCTGGCGGTGCTGCGTTCGGCGATCCCCGACGAGGGGGTCAAGCTCGGCCGCCGCTGCACGGGCGTGACGCAGGACGCCGATGGGGTCACGCTGACGTTCAGTTCCGGGCGCCCGGCCCGGGCGGACGTGGTGGTGGCGGCCGACGGGATCCACTCTGTGCTGCGGGACCACGTCACGACGGCGAGCCCACCGCGCGAGTCCGGCTTGTGCGCGTGGCGGTCGCTGGTCCCGGCCGCGGCCGCCCCGGCGTTCGCGCGGCGGCCGGTGCAAACGCTGTGGCTCGGCTACCGCCATCACCTGGTGCACTATCCGGTCAGCGGCGGGCGGCTGGTGAATATCGTGGCGTTCAGCCCGGCCCGCGCGGGCGAGGTGGAGTCCTGGTCGGCGGTGGGCCGGGTCACGGATCTGGCCGCCGAGTTCGCGGGCTGGGATCCGCGGCTCGGCAAGCTGATCGCGGCGGCCGAGCGCGTCGGGCGCTGGTCCGTGCTGGACCGCGCGCCGCTGCCGCGGTGGGTGAACGGCAGGATCGCCCTGCTGGGCGACGCCGCGCACCCGATGCTGCCGTTCTACGCCCAGGGCGCGGGACAGGCGCTCGAGGACGCGGCAGCTCTGGCCATCTGCCTTGCCACTGGGCCATGGGCGCCGCCCGCGGCGCTGGCGCGGTACGAACGGGTGAGGTTGCCGCGGGCCACCCGGGTGCAGGAGGCCAGCCGGGGTCGGATCGCCCATCATCATCTCCCCGACGGGCCGGAGCAGGTGGCCCGGGACATGGCGTTCGTCGGCGAGGACCCGCTCAGCCACAACGACTGGCTCTACGGCTATGACGCCGAGCAGGCCGCTGCGGCCGCGACGCGTGCCGGGTGAGTTTCTCCATCGGTTCTGCATCGCACCGGGATCCGGGCTCCACGCCGGTCGCCTTCGCTGGTCGTATCCGGCGATAAGGAGGAGACGTGCCATTCCGCCCGCCCGCAACGGACCGGCCCGGCCAGCCGACTGCTGGCAGCGGCAAGCCCGCGCCGCTGGCATCGGCCAAGTACCTGCTGCTCACCTCGTTCAACCGGGATGGTGCGGCGCTGGCCACCCCGGTGCGCGTGCTGGCCGACGGCGGCCGCGCGTGCTTCCGGACATCGGACGCGTCGGGCCTCTCGAAACGCCTCCGGCACACCGACTGGGTCCAGGTGTCGCCGTGCACTGTGCTGGGCGTCTGCCGCACCGGGCCAACTGTCGATGCGACGGCGCGGCTGCTGGCCGGTGATCAGGCAAGCTGGGCCGCTGAGCAACTGACGCTCAAGTACCCAGTTTGGCGCCGTTTCGTTGGTTCCCTGGCCCGTCGGGTGACGGGACGGCGGGCCGTGTATTACGAATTGCAGCCCGATGAAGCCGCGGAAGAGCCGGCAGCGCCGCCAGCGATCGCTGCCCAGGCCCGGTACCGGGCCGCGGGCCGGCTCGTTCCGGCGGGGGGCGGACGGCGGTCCGGGCGCTAATCACGGTCCCGAGGGCTGACCCGCGGCTGCGCGACACTCGTCCGCCAGCTGATGCGACAGTCCAGAGCGCGGATTACGGCATTATGTGGGTGATCCTCGATCACCTGCGCCCTTCGGGCCACATAATGCCTGATCATGCAGGTGATCGAGGCGCAGTGCTCTCGGTCTTGGCGCCTCACGATCACCTCCATATCAACCAGATGCGGGCGTGGCGAGGCTCAGCCGATGCGCTCGGCCAGCGAGACGATGATCCCTTCCGGCCCCCGGACGTAGGCCATCCGCCAAGCGCCCTCGTACTCGCCGATGCCACCGACCAGTCCGTAGCCCTCGGTAGCTGCCCAATCGACAGCCGCCTGCAGGTCGTTGACCTCGAAGGCCACGTTGCGCAAGCCCAGCTCGTTGGCCATGGCGGCCGGTGAGCCCGGCACGGAGTCGGGCCGCACGAAGCTCGAGAGCTCCAGGCGGGTGCCATCGCCGGGCGGCTTCAGCATGACGATCTCGGTCCGGGAGCCGGGAATGCCGCAGACCGTGTCCAAGAACTCGCCCTCGACGAACGTCCTGCCCTCGACCTCCAGGCCCAGCGCCACGAAAAAGGCGGTCACGACGTCGAGATCTGCGACCGTGAGGCCGACGTGGTCGAAGCGTCGTACATGTGACATAGGCCCGTCCTCCCGTGGTCGTATCGACCGTGCATCCGCCACGGTAGGCGTTCTCAGTACCTCCCGTTGCGGGACCTCCGCGAACGCACGCTATCAGCGACATTATCTGGGTGATCTTCGATCACCTTCGCCCTTCGGGCCACATAATGCCTGATCATGCAGGTGATCGAGGCGCAGTGCCCTTTGGTTTTGGCGCCAAACGATCACCTCCATGTCAACCAGATGAGGACGTTCCTGTGCGGTGGATGAGCCGCATGTTCAGGCAACTGCTGCTGCGGCCTGCTCCCCGCTGAAGCATTCCGGCAAGGATCGTGGGATCGGTCTCCGGGATCGGCGGGGTCGGTGTCAGTTCTGCTTCTGGAGCGTGGCGACGGTGATGTGCGGCCAGCTGATGCCGTTGAAAAGCAGCAGCACGAGCTGGGAGTACTGCAGTCGGCGGGGCTCGGTGTCTCCCTGGAGCGTCTCCAGCCAGAATGTGGCGGTGACCTGCGCTGCGTTCGCGTTCGAGTGAGCGGTGCCTTTCAGAAACGCGATGTTCGCGGTCCCGCCGCCCGGGAGGGAGGCGTCCTGGGATGACACCTGCAGCGTGGTCGTGGAGGTGATCTGCGGTGAGGGCGCCCCGCGCAGGACGGTATTGGGGTTGTTGACCATTTGCTGGGTGATGCCAGTTAGCCCGGCGCCGCTGGTCCGGAACTGGGTGGGCGTGGCGAGGTTCTGCTCTGGGAAGTCGATCGGCGGCTGGTTCGGCGGGGGGATCGGGAAGGGCTTGATGCTGACGTTCGGGATGGCGGGGGGGCCGGCGGAGGTCTGGGCGGTGCCCTGGAGCAAGATCGTGGTGCCGTGCGGGATGGACGCCAAGCGCGCCACGGTGGTGGGCTCGTGGGGATTGCTGGTCGGCGGGACCGTGATCCACATGCCGGGCTCGAAGTGCTGGTTAGTGTTCGTGTTCGCGTCGGAGATCTGCTGCAGGTAGTTAAGGCCGGCCAGGCTGATGTTCGGCTGCAGCAGGCCACGGTTGGGTATCTTCTGCAGGGCCGGGCCAAAGTCGAGCTGCTCACTGGTCACGTTGAGCTCCAGGAAGCGGTCCTGGCCGCTCGGCTGGAGCGGGTGGGGCCGCCAGATGACGTTGAAGCCCTGGCCGGTCCAGTTCCCGGCGAGCCCGGCCAGCTGGCCCAGCGGGTCCGCCGCCGCGGCGGCGGCTGCAGCTGGTTCCCCGGCTGCGGGCGGCGGCGCCGGTTCTTCGATTGGCGGCAGCGGCCCGAAAACAAAATCTGCGGCTGATTCCATGATGCCCCCTCGACTGAACTGGAAATCTGGAACAGTGACCGTGCCTGTCAAAAGGCATGCACTCGGCGCGGCATCAGCTTAGGGCCGTCCAGGCCATTGCGCAGCGGTGAGCACGCCAAACCCGGCCGGTAGCGCGCCCGAGGTCATTGGGCCGACGCGCATGCCGACGCTCGCCGTGCCGTACTGCCGCCACGCCGACCAGCAGCAGACTCGCCACGTCATAAACTTGACTATTCCCTTACCAGATCAATGGTAGGCCGCCGCAGATTGATATGCAATGATCCGATTCAAGACCACCGACTGCAAACCCCTCCAGCTGCCCAGCCTCACGGCCGGGTGAGACGGCTTTGCAGCCCCGCCGGCCGGATCGATCGCATGCCGTGCGCCCACGTCGCAATTGATGACCCACGGATAGATCCACATCCAGCGCGGCTCGCAGCCCCAAGCCGGCGCCCCGCGCAAGCACCATATGCCTCACTGCCCGTACGCCAAAGGCGAAGGCTCTCAGTAATACCGCAGCATTGATCGCCGAGCCACGCATGAGTACGTACAGATGCGCATGATCATCCTCTATCGAGACATGCTCACATCGACAGGATCGGGCGGCTGAGGAACGGATTGATTTGATTTAAGCCTGCCAGCCGGGACGTCTTCTCACCTGCTGGCCGTGGGCGACGGTCCGGTGGGGTATCTCCTACCGGCCGTGGCTCGGGCGCGCGATGCGCGGCTAGCCCGGGTACCAGATGATGCGGGGATCGCCGGGAGCGCGCTGGTAGCTCCAGGCTTCATCGGTCATGCGCCGCAGGTCATAGCGGGGCCGCCAGCCGAGCAGGAATTTGGCCTTGGTGTTGTCGAGCCAGGTGGAGTGGTAGGGGGTGCGGACGCCGACGGTCGGCAGGCCACGCGATTGTGCAAGGTAGGCGCCTAGCTCGCCGTAGTTGACCGGCTCGTCCATGCAGATGTTGAAGGTCTGCCGTCGTGCTGCGGGGTTGTCGATCGCGTGCAGGATCGCGTCGGCGAGATCGTCGGCGTGCACGAAGTTGCGCTTGACCGGGCGGCCGTGATCGTCGAGCATCACCGGGATGGCGCCGCTGGCGGCGTAGGCGTCGGCCCGCTGCGCGCCGACCAGGTCCCGCCAGCGGGGGCCGCCGAAGACATCGTCGCCGAACGACAACTGGTGCCTGAAGTCATCCTTTTCCATCACCCACGGCGCCCGCAGGCAGCAGACGTTCAGGTCGTACTGGATGCCGTATTGCTCGACCATCACCTCCTCCAGCACCTTGGACAGCGCGTAGCAGCCCGGGTAGGCGCTGTGCGGCTGGGTCTCGGTCACCGGCACCGGGTGCGGGTAGAAGAAATGCCCCATCCCGGCGTCCCCGCCAATGAGGATGAACTGCCGGAACGCTGGGCTGACCCGGCAGGCCTCCAGCAGCCAGAACAAGCCCTTGACCGCGACGTCAATAATGGTCTCGGGGGTCTCCTTGCTGGTAGCCAGGTGCAGGACGTGCGTCACGCCGCCGGTTGCCCGGTCGGCGGTATCCCGCTGATCGATCGACCCAGTCACGACCTCCAGCCGCGGACCCGCCTCCAGAACGCGGTTGTGACACAGCGCCCTGACCGTGAACCCGGCGAAACGGTCATCGCCGGATCCCAGCAGCCTGCCGATAAACGCCTGCCCGACCTTCCCGGCCGCGCCAGTAACCAAAATCCGCTGCACGTCTGCCACGACCAAATTATGAACGTTGCCCACCTCGTTCGTGTGCGTTGCTTCCGCTAACGGCAGCGCCCCGTCTCCTGCAGCTGAGCCCCAGCGGACGCGGTGGCTCGGTCAGGTGCCAGATGCCATATCGCGTTCCCGGTGCTGGGCTGCTCTGCATAGTTATCCAGACCCAAGCGACCGACGGGCGCTTCGCCAGTGAGCTGGGCCAGTCGATCGGAGCCGTTTGGGCCACTGGACGGGCGCGCACGCTCCCGCCGTCGTGGACGGCAGATCTATGGCCGGGCTGCCCAGCCGCTGTTGGTGTAGTGGCTGCAGGAGGTTCACGGCAAGTTCCGCGATGACTGGGAACTGCCGCGCGGGCGACGCCGTGGGGATCGCTGGACCTGATGGCCTCGTTTCCCCGTGCGTGCAGGAGGACGAGGCTAATATTCAGCACCGAATGGGGACACCCTCCGGCAGCGTTACCCTTGGTGCCGCATCGTTACTGCGGGCAGGGTCTCAAGGGCCAAGGGATTCTCGGTCGCAATGAGATCGCCGAGCGCCACCTTGTCAAGCGGAAGCTCCCAGAAGAACGTGAGAACCCAGTTGTGGTAAATCTTCGTTCCGCTTGGCAGGCGAATCTCCTCAACTTCCCGGCTGCAAGCATCGCCGATCGTGGTGCTGATTTGCCGTACCAGTCTCTGCTTGGCGTCGTGTTCGAGGCCCGGTGGGACGGCGAGCGTGCAGATCGGGCGCATTGGTACGTTCTCGATCCGGCCATCCTGGCTTACCGCTTCGTTCGGCCATTCTCTGATCAGGACACGCGTGTCAGGATCGGCCAAGCCTCGTGGATCTCTTCGTACAACTCCTGGAAGATCTTCTTCTTGGCGCCATCATTCACGCCAGTCGGATGTCGACATAGGCGACGGGCATCTCTGTCTCCTTTCTCGGTCTCGTACTTCTAGCGCGGTGATGAAGGGTGGCGATCGCGCAGCGGCCTCGCGCAGGTAACGGAGTACCGTGCTGCTTTGGCGGCCGGTCGCACCGTTCACCGCGTCCGGGCGGGTGGTCATTCGGCCAGCCATTGGTAGGCGCGGTCCCGGCTGATGAACCACCCGGTGGGGAAGGTCGCAGGGCCGTCGGGCGCGGGGTCGGCACCGGTTTCGACGGTCGGGAACGGGACATCTTCGCCGGTGATGAACGCGAACTTCGCCGGGCCCCCGGCGTTGTAGTGGGGGATGATCTCCTTGTCGCGCCAGGCCATCATGTCGTCGGCCCACCGGTGCCTGAACTCGGTGGTGTCCACGATGAGGGACCGCGGCTTGAGCTTTTCGGTCTCGGCGGCGAACAGCGCCATCGTGTTTCTGGCTTCCGCCTCGGTAGCGTCCTTGGTGGTGGGCAGCCACTTGAGTTCGAGGGCGTTCCACTCGTCGTAGTGGATGATCACGCCGTATTCCGTGCCTGCGACTTCGGTGGGCATTTTGCTGTTTCTTTCGCTTGCCGGGCCGGTCATGCCAATTCAGCGCGGGCTGGATTGAGTGACTCGGCCACGGTCGTTTCCCTATTTGATGGAGCGGATTGCGGGCGGCTCATCAGGGTCAATCCCGAGCCTGGTCCCGGCCTCCACCAGCCCCTTCAGCCGGGAGCCGAGAAGCTCGGCCCACGCGCGGGACATGGCCCCGGCCACCCCGGCATCTACCACGCCGATCGCGCGGAACGAGAACCGGACCAGGGTTCCGGTGCCGGACTCGGCCAGGTCGAAAGTGGCCACGCCGACACCGACCCCCATGTGGAACGAGCCGGTCAGCTGCAGATACTCGTCCTGTGCCCAGCCGGTGACCGACGCGATCACCTGCCCGCCGTTGTCCCACTGCTCGACGAACAGCCCGCCCAGCCGCGGGTCCATGGCCAGGGAGGTGGCCCGGGCGGTCACGAACGGGTGTCCCCACCAGCCGCCGATATCCTTGGTTAGCGCGGCGAACACCGCGGCGGGCGTGCCTGCAATCTCGATGTCCTGTGCTATGTCTACGGTCGGCTGGATCGGTTTCATCTGCCTGCCTTCAGCCTCGACGGTGTCTTGCAGCCGCAGCAGCGCGGACGCGAACCCGGCTGCCGCCGGGTCTGCCCACCGGCGGTGCAGCTTTTGCAGCGGGACCGCGTTCAGGTAGTGCCACCGCTGCCTGCCCCGCTTGCGGCTGACCACTAGCCCAGCGTCAGACAGCACCTCCAGATGGCGCATCACCGCGATCCGCGAGATCGGGAACCGCGCGGCAATCTCCCCTGTCACCCGCGGCCGCTCCCGCAACAGGTCCAGGATCTGGCGGCGGGTCGGGTCGGCCAGTGCCCGCCACAGTGGAGAGGTGTCTTCCTCCGGCCCGCCGCGGACCAGCGTCACTACGTCGCCGCCCATACATGTAACTCTAGCATTACATATTAGCCTTGCGGGAGGGCCCGGGACCGCCGGCGGCGCCCGGCCCAGACCCGCTGCGGCAGGCCAGCCCGTTGCCCGCACCAACCACCGGAGGAATCGTGACCACACCCGCTGTCTCCGCCATCAAGCGTGAACCGGAACTGCCCGGGCAGACCGTCGTCGTGATCGGCGGCAGCTCCGGCATCGGGCTCGAGACCGCCCGGCGGGCACGCGCCGAGGGCGCCGACGTCATCCTGACGGGCCGCGATCCCGAGCGCCTGCAGCGCGCTGCGGTCGAAATCGGCGCGCTGCGCACCGCGGCCTTCGACGCGACCGACCCGGCCGCCCTCGGCCAGTTCTTCCAGGGCCTGCCGGGGCAGATCGACCACGTAATGGTCACCGGCCCCGGTCCGTACTACGCGCTCCTGGCCGACCTCGACCGCGAGCGCGCGCACCGCGATTTCGATGCGCATCTGTGGCTGGCCGTGGCCGTGGCCCAGCACAGTATCGGCCGGGTGCGGCCCGGCGGCACGCTGCTGTTCATGGGCGGCACCGGCGCCCGCCGTCCGGGTGTCGGCCTAGCGCTCATCTCGGCGGGCAGCGCCGCGCTGCACGCCCTGATCGCCAACCTCGCGCTTGAGGTGGCGCCGGTCCGCGTCAACCTCATCGCGGCCGGCTTCGTCGACACGCCGCTGTCCGCGTCGCTGCTCGGCGACGACCTAGACAAGCGCCGCGACCAGCTCCGCGCCACGCTCCCCATCGGGCGCGTGGTCGGGCCGGCCGACGTCGCCTCGCTCGCCGTGCACCTCATGACCAACACCGCTATCACCGGTGCGACCTACGACGTTGACGGGGGTCAGCAGTTCGTCCCCGGCTCAGGGTGAGAAGGATCCGAAAGTGCCGCGGTGGAGCGGGTGGTGCGCGATGAGTTCTGGAACCCGGCGCGGTCTGTGTTACCGGGTGATCGGCGAGAAGGAGATGTCACGGTGGGCGCAGCGGAAGTCCTGATGGAGGGGGTCGTTTTCGGCGAGTCACCGCGCTGGCACAAGGGGCGGCTCTGGTTCTCTGATTGGGGCGCGAACCAGGTGATCGCGCTCGGCATGGACGGAAGCCACGAGGTGGTGGTGAGTGTCGCGTCGTTCCCGATGTGCATCGATTTCCTCCCCGACGGGCGGCTGCTGGTCGTGGACTCGGCGCAGCGGCGGCTGCTGCGCCGTGAGCCCGGCGGGTCGCTCGTCACGCATGCTGACCTGTCCGGAGTCTCGGCCAAGCCGTGGAATGACATCGTGGCCGATGACCGGGGTGGCGCCTACGTCAATACCATCGGCTTCGACTTCCCCGGCGGCGAGTTCGCCCCCGGCCTGGTCGTGCTCGCCACACCGGACGGCGCTGTCCGCCAGGTCGCCGGCGGCGTCGCGTTCCCGAACGGGATGGCGATCACCCCGGACGGCGGCACGCTGATCGTCGCCGAGTCCTACGCCAACCGGCTCACCGCCTACGACATCGGCGCGGACGGCGGCCTGGGCAACCGGCGGGTGTGGGCGCACACACCCGGCGACCACCCAGACGGGATCTGCCTCGATGCCGACGGGGCCGTGTGGTACGCCGACGTGGGCAACCAGCACTGCGTGCGGGTGCGCGAAGGCGGCCAGGTGCTGGCCACGGTCGACCTGGACCGCGGCGCCTTCGCCTGCGCGCTCAGCCGCGGCCAGGACCCGCGCCTGTTCGTCGTCGGCCAGAACTACGGCGGGCCCGAACAGGCGCAGCCCAGCGGGCAGGTCGTGGCCTTCCCAGCGCCCGCGCCGGGCGCCGGGAAACCCTGACCGCGGGTAGGGCCGGACCGGCAAGAGCCGAGGCGACACCTGGCCAACCCGGACGTTCGGTGATCGTCGCCCCCATCAGGTTGCGCGGCAGATCCGCTGTCAGGTACGCCGTGCCGACCGGTCGGCGTTCGCCTCGAACCGTATCTAATGGTTGTTGTGCTTGCGTGCCTGAGCTGGAGGGCCGGGCTTGCCTGGCAGCGCGGGTGACGGTTCTGCTGACCTGCCCTTCGGCCCGATGGCTCCAGCCGGTAGTGCCCGTCCAGCTCGATCAGCAGAACCCCGTTGGCCCTTGCCCATCGGCGGGATGACCTGGTCGGCGGGCCCGGGCACGGCCGCCGCATTTGCGGGGCTGGCCCACCAGCAGCGCCCGGCAGCCCTCGGGCAGCCCTCTGCCGCCTCCCGCAGTGCAGCGGCGAGCAGGAATGACTCTCGCTCGTCCAGGTCCGGATCGACTGCCGCATGGCGTCCAGGTCCGCGCCCTAGTCTGCATGAAGCGCCGCAGTTGACGCAACCGATCGGTTGCCATACTGTAGCAATCAATCGGTTGCTACTTACTGGAGGCTCTCATGGCCTTTCCCGGTCGGATCGAGCGGACCACAGAGGTCGCCCATCCACTAGGCCAGGCCCGGCCCCATCCGACCTCACGAAACCGGAGGACATCATGGACGCACCAATGAAGACACCACCGATCGTTACCGCGCAGGAATGGGAGGAAGCGCGCCATCAGCTGCTGGTGAAGGAGAAGGAGCTGACCCGGGCTCGGGACGCGCTGGCCGCGCAGCGTCGGCGGATGCCGTGGCTGGCGGTAGAGAAGGACTATGAGTTCGACGGACCCGAGGGGAAGACGAGCCTGCTCGACCTGTTCGAGGGCCGCCGTCAGCTTGTCATCTACCGCGCCTTCTTCGAGCCCGGCGTGGTCGGCTGGCCCGACCACGCATGCCACGGCTGCTCCCTAATGGCCGACCAGGTCGCCCACCTCACCCATCTGAACGCCCGCGACACTACGTTCGCCTACGCCTCGCGCGCCCCGCAGCCGGACATCGCGCGGCTGAAGGCGCGGATGGGCTGGACGATGCCGTGGTACACGGTGTCCGACGATTGGGATACCGACTTCGGCGTTGACGAATATCACGGCACGAACGCGTTCATCCGCGAAGGCGACCAGGTATACCGCACGTACTTCCTCAACAACCGTGGCGACGAGGCGCTCGGGAGCACCTGGAGCTACCTCGACATGACCGCGCTCGGGCGCCAGGAACTGTGGGAAGACTCGCCCGAGGGCTATCCGCAGTCCGCGCCGTACAACTGGTGGAACTGGCACGACGAGTACGACCACCCCGAGCTAGCCCAGGGGCGGATGAAGGGGTGGGAGTAGCCCTGAAGAAGCTTCGTGATCGTCGGGTAGCGATCACGTTGCCTTGGCCGACATCAGGAGCTCGTGAGGATGACGAGCTGCTGGGTCGCCCGGGTCATCGCGACGTAGCAGTTGACTGCTCCTTCGATACCCTGGCGTGGCGGCCTTACCGCACCTGGGCCGCCGTCCACCTGCGTGCGCTGCGCGAGCGGCGCACCGGCGAGATCTCCGGCCGCTGAGCCACCAAGCCCGCCCCGGACACGCTCAGTGGCCTTGCCGTGAATCGCCAAGCTGCGCTAACCGCCTCGTTATGGTCGACTACTCGACTGACCGGCACGCTGCCGGGGGCGGTGGCAGCGGGCGTGAGATGGTGCCGCCACGCCGCGCCATCACGCGATGTGTTGCCGGCCGGGGCGGTCTGCCTCTGCCATGTGGAGCCGTGCCGAGTCCGCATCCTCATCTAATGCTCGGCCGTCCCGGTTCATTAGGTGGTCATGCTCGCGGCTCCAAACAGTCGTTCTGCGCTTTCATCTCGGCCGAGTGCCCTGGCTCTTGCTTTGCGGCCACGGTCCATGGCGATCAGCGACCTCACGCCGAGGCTCGCGCAGCTGACCCACGCGATGACGCAGCCGGTCGCCGCGGGACCCGTGGTACCGTCGAAGTGTCCGAATGAACATTCACTCAGAGAGGTCATCGTGAGCTGGAGCGCAGCAGACATCCCCGACCAGCACGGCCGCACAGCCGTCGTGACCGGGGCCAACGGCGGGCTCGGGCTCGAGACCGCACGTCGGCTGGCGGCGAAAGGCGCGTATGTCGTGATGGCAGTGCGCAACCAGAAGAAGGCAGCGGCCGCGGTCGGTGAGATCCGCGCCAGCGCGCCGGATGCGCTAGTGGAGCTGGTGGCGCTAGACCTCGCTTCGCAGGCGTCGGTGCGTGCCGCGGCCGGGCAGATCATGGACGCGCACACGAGCATCGACCTGCTGATCAATAACGCCGGGGTGATGGGGATCCCCGAGGCCAAAACCGCTGACGGCTTCGAGATGCAGTTCGGCGTGGACCATCTGGGGCATTGGTCGCTGACCGCGCTGCTGCTGCCCGCGCTGGCGCGCACACCCGGCGCGCGGATTGTGACCGTGACCAGCACGGCACATCACATGGGCCGTGCCGTCAACCCGGCCAACCCACACCTTCAGGGCCGCTACCGGCCATGGCGCGCCTACGGCCAGGCCAAGCTCGCGAACTTCCACTTCGGCCTGGGGCTTCAGCGCGAGCTGGAGAAGGTCGGCGCGAGCACGGCCAGCCTGATCGCGCATCCAGGGCTGTCGAACACCGACCTGCAGGCGGTAAGCGTGCAAGAGACCGGCGGCGGCGCGAGCCAGCGGTTGTTCCTCTTCCTCGCCCGCCACACCGGGATGTCTGCGGCCAACGGCGCGCTGTCGCAGCTGCGGGCAGCGACCGATCCGGCCGCAAAGGGCGGCGAGTTCTACGGTCCGCTGTTCGTCAACAGCGGACCGCCGGTGCGCAAGCCGATCGTGCGCAGGCTCGGCATGGACAAGGCGATCGCCGCGCTGTGGGAGGTCTCCGCGCGCGAGACCGGAATCGCGATCGACGCGCGCGCCGCGGCGGCATGACGGTCCCGCCGATGGACCGCGCCGCCGCGGTGCGCGGCGCGCTGCGCACGCTCGTCGCCCGCAATGGCTTTCATGGCGCGTCGATGAGCGCCGTCGCCAGCGAGGCCGGCGTGGCGACCGGCACCGCCTACACCCACTACGCCTCCAAAGACGAACTGGTGCTCGCCGCTTACCGCGAGACCAAGGCGCAGCTCGCCGAGGCCGCCGTGGCCGGCCTCGGCGCGGGCGCGGAGACAACCGCGCAATTTCGCAGCATCTGGCTGGCCACCTACCGCCACCTCAAGGCGAACCCCGATCACGCCCGCTTCCTGCTGCAGGTCGACCACTCGCCCTATCGCAGCACCGCGCACGAGGCGACGATCGCCGGCGGCGGCCCGCTGGTGGCACAGGCAGCGAAGCCCGATTTCGCCGCCCGGCTGCTGCCTCTGCCGCTGGAGGTGATCTGCGAGCTCGGATTGAGCCCGGCCGTACGGCTCGCAGCCGGCGGAACCGATCTGACCGACGAACAGCTCGACGAGATCGCCGACGCTTGCTGGCGGGCGATCAGCCGGCCGGCCTGAGACAACAGCTCCGACAAGGACCTGGTACGGCGGTACCGGCCGCACTGTCGCCGGCTGAGGTGGATGCGCTGATGGCGGCGCTGCGCACAACCGGGACCGGGCGACGGTCGCGGCGATGGTGCTGGGCGGGCTGCACCGCTGTGAGGTCCTCGGGCTGCGCCTGGGCGACTTGCATATTGCGGAGCGGCGGGTGTTCATCGCCGAGGGCAAGGGCGGCCGGCAGCGGCTGATCCCGGTAGCGGGCCGGTTCTTCGCCGCGGTGGGCGCCTACCTGGACACCGAACGGCCGCCAGGCCCTGGCAGCGACCGGGTCTTCGTGGTGCTCAAGGGGGCGCGGCGCGGCTTGCCGCTGTCGGCCAAGGGGACGGAAGAGATTCTTGTGGCCGCACGGCGGCGGGCTGGGCTGGAGCATGCGACCCGCCATGAGCTGCGGCATACCTGCCTGACCCGGCTGCGGGAGGCGGGGATGGCGCTGGAGGCCCAGGCCGGGCACGCCTCGATCGAGTCCACTTGCCCTGGGCCGGGGCCCCGCGGCGGCGAGCGCGCGGCCGAGATCGGCGAACGCCTGCCGGGCAGGCCCCTTCTCATTCCTGGCTGGCACGGTCCCCGCGAGCCTTGCCGATTTCTAGTCGACGGCCCGGCCCCATCCTGGCTTGTTCGGGTCGGGACGTGCCTCGCGCTTCACTTCCCGGGCAGCCACCGGCTTTGCCTTGACCGTCCTGGCCTGCTCGCTCACGAGCTCGGCCGCCGCCTTTTCGCGATCCTTTCCGGCCCTGCCGCGAAAGAGGCCCATAGCGCTGCGAAAAAGACCCATGGCGCGATCATAGGCCGCCGGCTCGCGGACTTCTCGCATCCTGAGGGCAGATCAGCCGGCATGTCCAAGTGTTTCGTGCGTGCCAGAGGCGATCGGACGAATGGCCCGGCTGCGAGTACCGCGATGACCGGCAGGCCAACCGCTGTGGCGGGCGTCGGCAGCCGGGGCACGGGCGGAGGGCTTATGACCGAGCCTGTTCCTGGACTTGGCCGACCATGCCCGGGAGGTGCCTGGGGATCGCGCCGAGTACGGTTCAGGCTCATCTGGCCCGCGCATTCTTCGCGCTAGGCGATGACTTTGTGCCTGAGCGACAGCAGGGAGTCGATTATGAACGGCGACGAAGACCTGCTCACGGCGGTGAGGGAGCTACGAACCACGGTCACTATGACCGTCCCGGTGGAGCAGATCATCGGCCGCGGCCGCTCGGTACGCGCCAGCCGCCGGATTCTCGCCCTGGCCGCAATCCTGGCCGTGATGGCTGCGGCGGTGTTCGCCGTCACTGCGCTGCTGCCGTCGTGAGCTGCGCGGTTCGGTTCTCGCCTGTGAGGCGAGCACATCACAGGCGCGCTCAGACGGTCCACAGCGCCTCGGTCGGCGAGAGCCCGGCGGCGCGGATGGCGGGGAGCAGGCCGGCGAGGGCACCGATGAGGACGGTGGCGACGATGCCGCCGGCCAAGGCCTGGGGCGGGATGACGACGGCCCAGCCCTTGGTGTGAGCGTAGATCGCTGTCGCCAGCGTCCCCATGGCGGTGCCGGCGACGCCGCCGGCGAGGGCGAGGAGGATCGCTTCGGACAGGAACTGGGTGCGGATGTGACCCCGGGTGGCGCCCAGCGCCCGGCGCAGCCCGATCTCGCTGCGGCGTTCCAGCACTGAGATGACCATGATGTTGGCCACCCCGATGGCGCCGACCAGCAGCGCGACCGCGCCCAAACCCAGGAACAGGGTGTTGAACGCGCCTTTGGCGTCGGCTTGGGCGACCAGGGCGGCCGATGGCTGTGAGACGTCCACGGCGCTGGGATCTTCGGGGTTGGCCTGGGCAGCGAGCAGGCTATCGACATGGTCGACCTGGCTGTTGATGGCCTTGACGTAGATCGTGGTCGGGTGGCCGTCGAAGCCGAGGTATTTCTCGGCGAACTGGCTGCCGACCAGCACGGAGGAGTCGATGTCGGGGGATAGCACGTCTGGTTTGAGGATCCCGGCCACGTAGAGCCACATGGCGCCGGCCCAGATCCGCTCTCCGGGGAATACCCGGTCGATGCCCAGGAGCTGGGCGGCGGCGGCGCCGAGCACACAGGCCGGCTCACGCGCGGTGGCCGGGTTGAGGAACTCGCCCTGGGCCAGGCTGGTGCCAGCGACCGCGGGCAGGCCGAGGCTGGCCGCGTCCACGGTCAGCGCGTTGGTTATCACGCTCGGGATAAGTGGGCTCCGGTAGGCGCTGGCGGTGGTGCTCCCGGTGTCCTGGACGGCATATACCCCCGGCAGGCGGCCGATCATGGCTGGGGCGGTCAGCGGCAGCTCCTCGGGCTGCCCGCCGATGCCCTGCCCGGTCTGCACGGTGAGCAGGTCGGTGCCCAGGGCCGCGATCTCGGCGTTCAGCGCGGCCGCCGATGAGGAGGACAGCCCCAGCACGGCGACGATCGCCGCCACCCCGATCGCGATGCCTAGCGCCGACAGGGCGGCGCGCAGCTTGCGGGCCTGCAGGCCTGCTCCAGCCAGCCGGGCCAGATCCGCAATCCGCAGCCGGGCCGCTGCCGGGCGGCGCCCGCCCGGGGTGCCGGTGGCGCCGGCAGGTGGCCGGCCGGTCATGACAGTTCTCCTCTCCCCGGGTGTGCCAGCGCCCGGCGCGCCGGCCGCTCGCCACCGGTGTCGGAAATGATCCGCCCGTCCAGGACCTGGATCTGCCAGGCGCATCCGGGCGGCGACCGCCTGGTCGTGGGTGACCACCATGATCGTGGTCCCGGCCTCGTTCAGCTCGTCCAGCAGATCCAGGATCGCCGCGCCGCTGGCCTGGTCCAGGTTGCCGGTGGGCTCATCAGCCAGCACGATCGCCGGTGCCCCGGCGACCGCCCGGGCGATCGCCACCCGCTGCCGCTCCCCACCCGACAGCTGGATGGGCCGGGCGTACAGCTTGTGGCCCAGCCCGACCCGCTCGAGCGCCACCGCCGCGGCCTCCTGCCGGGCGGCCAGGCCCACGCCCGCGTACAGCAGCGCGCCGGCCACGTTGTCCAGCACCTTCTGGTGCTCGGCCAGGAAGTACTGCTGAAACACGAACCCGATCGCCGACGCTCTTAGCCCGGCCAGTTCCCGGTCGGTCAAAGTGCTCACGTCCAGTCCGGCCACCCGGACGGTCCCGCCGCTGGCCCGGTCCAGGGTTCCGGCCACGTGCAGCAAGGTGGTCTTCCCGGACCCGGACGGGCCGAGCACGCCGGCCAGTTCGCCGGCCGCCACGGCCAGGCTCACTCCGCTCAGCGCGGCCACTGGCGGCGATCCGGGGTAGGTCTTGGTGACCTGCTCCAGTTCCAGCATCGGCCCGGTCCCCGCCCCGGGGCCGAGGCTGGCCAGCGTGGTCTGCGCCTGGGCGCTCATATTCCCGGCACCACCACGTGCTGCCCGGGGGTCAGGTTGCCGGTCACCTGCACCTTCCCGGCCGCGTCGTCGAACAGGCCCGGGGTCACCGTCACCAGGTGATGTCCGCGCGGGCCGGTCACCTCGACCGCGTACCTGCCGCCGGGCTGGGACAGCAGCGCGTCCACCGGCACCGTCAGCGCGCCCGCCGCCCTGCCGGTGGTGATCGTCACCGTCACCGGGGCCTGGTTCAGCTTCCCAGCCGCCCTCGGATGGGTCAGCGCCGCCAGCACCGTGATCGTTGCGGCCGAGCCGGACGAGCCGTTCACCGAGCCTCCAGAGGAGTTGCCCGACGAGCTGTTTGCGCTGCCCCCGCCGCTGGAGCTACCCGAGGAGGATGAACTAGCGACCCTGCTGACTTCCGAAATCACGCCCGGGGTGGTGCTGCCGTCAGGCAGGGTGATCGAAACGGGATCACCGGTCTTCACCAGGCCCTGCTGGGCGGCATCCAGGTCGATGGTGACCACGGGCGTCGTTGAGCTGGCCGTCAGCACCGCGGCGCCCGGTGCTGCCGGGGCGCCCAGCACGGTGGTGCTGCCCCAGCCGGTAATCAGCGCCGGGCCGGGCAGGAACACCGCCTCGCCGAGCGACAGCGCCCCGGTCCCGGTCAGGCCCAGCTTGGCCTGCAGCAGTTCCACCGCGTGAGCGGTCTCGGCGCTGTAGTAATTCCAGCCCGGCCGCGCGCCTAGCGCCTTCCCGGCCGCATACCCCAGCTTCACCAGGTCGGCGTTCAGCTGCCTGACGTCCGGGCCGCTCATGCCCTCTGACAGGTCGCGGTAGTCGGGGATGTTCCCGTACAGCAGCACCACCGGGGTGCCCGACACCGCATAGATCCGCCGCCCCTCCCGGACGGCTCTGCCGGCCTGCGGCAGCCACGTGAACGTCCCCGGCGCAGCCGACGTCGGCGATGAGGTAGGCACAGATGAGGCCTGCGGCACGACCACGGTCCAGGTCCCGGCGTCGCCCAGCGTCGCGTCCACCTCGGTTTGCGAAGTCAGCGACTGGCGGATGACGGTCGCGGTCCCGGTCCGGTACCCGCTGCTGGCCGCTGCCGAACCGGCCGGCGCACGGGCGGCGAAAAGGCCGGTCGCAAGCACCGCCACGGCGGTCACAGCCACCACAGCCGCCACACCAGCAGCTACCCAGCGCCGCCGCGATCCCTGGCCACCGCTGCTGTGCGGCGAAGAGGCGCCCGGCCCGGCTGCCCGGCCGGAAACGGCGGTGCCGCTCACGGCGTCCCGCCACCGGCCGTCGCCCCGGCCATCCCGGGCTCGAAGTTGCGGCAGGCGTGCACTGCGGCCTGGAATTGCGGCGAGTTCCGGTCGGTGCGAGGCACACGGAAGCCCGCGGTGGCACCGCTTCCCGTAATGACGGGATCTGCGAAGTCCGGCACCCCATGTGAGCGTATGCATCTGGCGAACTTCAGGGCCTGGCGGACGTTCTGGTGTTTCTGCGCCGTGGTCAGCGAAGGGCCGGGGGGGACCAGGCGCAAGCAGATTTTGTTAGCCGACAGGTACTGAGCGGAGTGGATATCGACCGGGCCGTAGGTGATCAGCCCCTGGCTGGTGGGGTCGGGAAAGCTGGGCACGCCGTGGCTGCGCATGCATTGCGCGTAGGCCAGCGCCTGCTGGTACGGCGTCTGGCCGCTCCCCGGACCGAAGCCGGCGGGCGGCCCGCCCCCGCAAGCAACTGCCAGCACGGCGACCCCGGCGAGGGCCGCGGCCAGCATGCCCGCCCACGCCCGCCGGTACCAGTCACGGCCGCCGCTGACGCCGCTGATGATGTGGTCCATATCGTCGTCCTCACTGCTGAAAGATGCGATCTCCGCTGCGAGGCGCGCCACCTGGGGCGTCCTGACGGCTGAGCGCAATGCCGACCCGGCTGGCGGCCGATGACGGTGAAAGCCGCGCGGCCCTCGGCGGGTGGCCGGTACGGGTGCCGCACGGCACGTCCCTGTTCGTCTTTGCCGCCTGGCTGGGTTCATGGCATGAGGTATAGGCCGCCGTGGGTATCGGGGAGGTATCGGCAGCTGGCAGCTTTCCGGCCGTGGCGCGGCCATGGCCCGGTTCCGCCTGGCCGCCGTGCTGCCCGGGATTCGATACCGTGCCGATACCCCGGGCCCGGGCATCCTGGATGCGGGAATGCCACGAAAAGGAGAAGCCGTGCGGGTGCTGGTGATCGAAGACGACGCCGAGATGGCCCAGACGGTGGCCACCGGGCTGCGTCACGCCCGGATGGCGGTGGACGTGGCCCTGGATGGCCCGGCCGGGCTGGAGCGGGCCCTGATCAACGGCTACGACGTGATCGTGCTGGACCGAGACCTGCCGGGCCTAAATGGCGATGAGGTCTGCGGAAGGCTGGTCGCAGCCGGGTGCCGCAGCCGGGTGCTGATGCTCACCGCTGCGGCCGGCACCGAGGACCTAGTGGAAGGGCTGGGCCTGGGCGCCGATGACTACCTGCCCAAGCCGTTTGACTTCCCCGTGCTGGTGGCCCGGATCGGCGCGCTGTTCCGCCGCGCCCAGCCGGCCATCCCGCCGGTGCTGCGCCGCGGTGACCTGGTCGTGGATACCGGCCGCCGGTGCGCCTGGCGGGCCGGCCGGCTGCTGGATCTGGCGCCGAAGGAGTTCGGGGTGCTGGAGATGCTACTCGCCGCTCAGGGCCGGGCCGTCTCGGCCGAGGAACTGCTGGAACGGGTGTGGGACGAGAACGCCGACCCGTTCACCGCCGCCGTGAAAATCACCGTCGGCCGACTGCGCGCCAAGCTCGGCGACCCGCCTCTCATCGACACCGTGCCCAGGTCCGGGTACCGGATCGGGGACCAACCATGACCCCCCGCATAATCGCCGCGATAGCAGGGTGCCCCCGGTGGCCGCGGCGCACGCTGCGGCTGCGCCTGACCGCCTGGTATGGCGGGCTGTTCCTGCTGTCGGGAACCGTGCTGCTCTCGGTCACCTACGGGCTGGTCGTTCAGGCCTTCACCGGCGATTCCGCCAGCTCCATCGCCTGCCGGCTGCTGCCACGGTCAGGGTGCCACACCATCGGCACACAGCAAGCACGAGCCATCGCGGTGCAAGAGCACGCTAACGTGCTGCACGAACTCCTCACGCAATCCGCGATAGCGCTGGCCCTCGTAGCGGTCCTGTCGGTAGCGCTCGGCTGGTTCATCGCCGGCCGCGCGCTACGGCCGCTGCGCACCATCACCACGGCCGCCCGCCAGATCTCCGCGACCACCCTCAACGAGCGCCTGGCCCTCGGCGGCCCCCGGGACGAGCTCACCGAACTCGCCGACACCTTCGACGGCTTGCTGGCACGGCTGGAGGCAGCCTTCACCGCCCAGCGGCAGTTCATCGCCAACGCCGCCCACGAGCTGCGTACCCCGCTGGCCCGCCAGCGGGTCATCAGCCAGGTCGCCCTGGCTGACCCCGGCGCCAGCATCGAATCGCTCCGCGCCGCCCACGAGCGCGTCCTGGCTTCCGGTGCCCAGCAGCACCAGCTCATCGACGCCCTGCTTACCCTGGCGCGCGGCCAGGCCGGCCTTGAGAAGCACGATCCCTTCGACCTCGCCGCGCTGGCCAGCAAAGTCTTGGCCGATCGCCAACCCGAAGTGCAGCGCCGGAACCTGACGTTGCGCACCAAGCTCGGCCCGGCACTGACGGTGGGCAGCCCTCAGCTGGCTGAGCAGCTGGCCGCCAACCTCATCGACAACGCCCTGCGCTACAGCCTGCCCGGCGGCCAGGTGGACGTCGTCACCGGGACCGGGGACTGCGCCGTCCTGGCAGTCGCCAACACCGGGCCAGCGGTCCCGGCAGCGGCAATAGACCGGCTCTTCCAGCCGTTCCAGCGCCTCGCCGCAGACCGCACCAGCCGTGGCGACGGGCTCGGCCTGGGCCTGTCGATCGTCAACGCCATCGCCAGCGCCCACCACGCAACGATCACCGCCCGCCCCCGGCCAGAAGGCGGCCTGTCCATCGAAGTGAGCTTCCCCAATCCCCAAGACGGCAGCCCTGTCCCGCATGCCCCCGCAAACCTGCACGCGAAAAGCCCAGCTGCCGCGCTACCGTCACTGGCCACAACAGAACAGGCCGACCGGTACCCGGGCAGCCCGGCCGATGAACACGGGCATATCAGCGCATAGTCGGCGGGCGTGGCATTACCCCGCTGTCCCGAGCTCACGCTGCGTGATCGGCCCTGGACTCGGGCTTAGCGCGCGTACCCGCCGTTACGCGCCGAGTTCCGTCTGCCCAGACTTGGTCTGCGCCGCGCCGAGCCGGATGATCGGTGCGCCTGCTTGTTCGCCTGGGCGGCTGCCCGCTTGCTCAGCCCGATGTCCGCACGTGACGCCGGGAGGATCCCAGTGGACTCTGGCGTGGCCGAAAGCGGCAACGGCCGGGACGGGCGATGCTTGCGATGGGGGCGTGCTTGCTGGCCAGCTGATGGTCTTCGTGGTGACGGCGCGCAAGGTGTGGGTGAGCGGTTCCGGCGGTGCGGGGGGGCCGGTCAGGAGATGGCGGCCTGCACCAGCTCGGTGACTTTCTTCTCCACCGCCGGGCTCCACTGCTTCAGCGCGTACGTCACCGGCCACACGTCGCCGTCGTCGAGGTTCGCGGTGTCCTGGAAGCCCAGGGTCGAGTAGCGGTAGCCGAACTTGCCCGCGTTCTGGAAGAACACGACGATCTTGCCGTCGGAGTTCGCGTACGCGGGCATCCCGTACCAGGTCTTCGGCGACAGCCCGGGGGCGGCCGCGGTGACCGTCACATGCACCCGCCCGGCGAGCGCGCGATCGGCCGGCGCCATCTCGGCGATGCTGTCCAGGGCCGCCTGCAGGCCATCGGCCTGCTTGGCGCCCTTGTTGCCCTCGGCGCGCAACTCGGCGGCGCGCTTTTTCATCGCGGCGCGCTCCTGGGCGCTGAAGCCGCCGGACTCGGTCATGGCATTCTTCGCGGGCATCCCCGGGCTTCCCTTCTTTGACGCTCAGCGGCCCGGGTGTCCTCCCGGCCCTTCTGCCCCAAGGCTAGGCCCGGCCACACCGGGCCGCTTCTCGATTCCTGACCGGATCGGGGCCCAGGCCAGGCCCGGCCGGGTGATACGGCGGGTTGTCACCCAGCACGCTGGGAGTTCCCCCTGACTGATAGTGCCGCGCGGGGAACTCGCGGTCGTCTGGGACTTCGCGATCGCGATCAAGGCGCGTTGGTGGCGGCACATGGTGCCCGAACTTGAGCAGCGGCCGGGGATCCAGGTGCGGATGACGGGCCCTGAAGCCGGAAGACGCTGTGCCGCTCGCCGCGACTGCTTCTGTTCGGCCGGGACAGGTCCGCCGGCCCTCTGACTCGGCCTGCCAGGCACCGCCGCTTCGTGACAGACGGTCACAGCTCGAGGGTCGCACGGCACGCGATATCCGCTTTATGAGCGGCTGCCGAGCACTGACTCGCTGCGGTCGGGGCAAGGCATAGCTGGCCGTTCTGCGCCTTCGCCGCCGGCTGAAATGCTCCGGCGGCCGCATCGCAGGCTCGGGGGGTCAGGCACCTGGGCGCCCGGTAGTTAGCGCTCGCCGGTGGGCAGGAGGTCGAGGATACTGGTCTGCGGCGGGCCGGCTAGGCCGGGCGAGGACGCTGGTGATGACCAGACGTGTTGCATCAGGAAATCGGCGAATGCCTGCGCTGGCCCGGCCGAGTCGAACTCCAAGTCAAGCATCAAATACTGTGGGTCATCCACCGGCAAGCGAATGGCGAAGCTGCGAACTCCCGCCTGTGCACGTGCTTCCGCGAATCCGTCGAATGCTTTCCTCCAGAGCTGATAATCGGTGATCGCGTGCTCGATCCGGAGCGTCGTCATCGGGTTTCTCCATAGCGTTGCAGTAGATGCTGTTGAGATGCACGCTAGGCCGTCCCGCTGGTCGTGCGGTATCCCGACTATCTGGGGGGCGACTCTCTGGCGGGGCAGCCTGCGTGTGGCAAGCGCCAGGGCTCCGGAGCATACGCTCATTAGGTGGCCGACAGCTGGGCGCGGGCCCGCGCCCGCGAGCGCATCAGGGCCGTGATCTCGGAACCCGTCGACGCCAAGAGGCTGCGCCTGCAAGTACTGGCGGTACTCCGCGAGATTATCGACTTCGACGCATACGTCTGGCTGCTCACTGACCCCGTCACGACGGTCGGCGCCGCGCCGCTCGCCGATGTCCCCTGCCTGCCTGAGCTTCCGGCCCTGATCAAGGCGAAGTGCGCAACCCCGGTCAATCGCTGGACGGTCCTGCAACTGCAGAGGTCACCCGCCGGAACCCTGAGCGATGCCGCCGGCGGAGAACTGGATCGCAGCCTGATGTGGCGCGCCGTGCTGTGCAGATACGGAATCGGCGACATGGCCTCGGTGGTATTCGCAGACCAGTTCGGCTGCTGGGGATTCCTCGACCTGTGGCGTAACAACACCCGCGGCTCGTTCAGCACCGCCGACGCCGGCTTCCTCGCCGCGGCCGCCACACCGCTGGCCACCGCGCTGCGCCATTGCCAGGCAAGAACGTTCGTAGACCCGGCGGCTCAGCATCGGCCCGACCTCGGACCGGTCGTTCTGACACTCGACGACGACCTGCGGATCACGAGCCGCACGGCAGCTTCGCGCGGATGGCTGGATGCGCTGCTTCCGCCCAAGGCTGACGAAAGGGCCATCCCGGCGAGCGTCTACAACGTCGCCGCCCAGCTTCTGGCCGTTGAGCAAGGCGTCGACGCGCATCCGGCGCTGGCCCGCACGCATCTGGCTGATGGCTTCTGGCTTGCTTTGCGTGCCGCCAGGCTTTCGCCAGCCCAGCCTCCCGCCAGCGAGGCGGCAACGATCGTCGTCACTATCGAGGAGGCGTCCGCCTCGGAGCGGGTTGAGCTCTTCGGCCGCGCTTTCGGCCTGAGTGTCCGCGAATACGAACTGCTCGGCCTGCTCGCCACGGGCAGCGACACGCGATCGATGGCGCGCGAGATGTCGCTGTCCGAGCACACGATCCAGGATCACCTCAAGTCGATTTTCGCCAAGACAGGCGCCCACGACCGCGTCACCGTTCTATCGCGCGCCCTGGGGACCAGGCTAAAGACACACAGATGAGCCCGATGCTCGGGCCGGTCCCACGACTCTGCGGGAGGCCGGTCCCTGGTGAGCTGGTGAGATTGTGAACCGGCCGGAGGCCGCCCGCGGCAACAAGCGCAAGCGCATCTGCCAGGGAAACCGTCGACGTCGCCTCGATCAGCATCTAGCTACGCGACCCGTCCCATGATCCACGGGACACGCCCTGGTGGCCGTGCCGAAGTCCTGCGGCGGCTGGGCAGGCCAGCCGCGGATCATGGCCCGATCCGGCGGCTGGCACCCGGGTGTTAGCCGAAGGTGTCCGCGTTCGGGACCCCGATGGAAGCGTGTGACTGCACGACCTTCCACTGGCCATTTTCGCGGATAAGCACACAGGTCAACCGCACTGGCCGCGCGCCGCCGCCCGCACGAGTGAAACGCCCGCGCCCCTCAGCCCAGGCGACATCGCCCTGGACGTGAACGCCGATGTCGTCGGCTACCGCCTGGATGTCGTCCCCGCCGCCCGCGGCGGCCACGGCATCCACGACCTGATTGCTCGTCTCCCACTCCTCGGGGTCAGTCCCGATATGGACGGCATCGGGGCGCTCGGAGAGCATGGAACGCAGCCGGCCCGCGTCCCCAGCGTTCTGCGCCTCGAGCGTCTCGTCGATCACCTTGCGGACCTCGTCCTGGGCCCCAGTTCCAGCCATGTCTTTCCCCCCTCAATCCGGCTGCCTACAGAGGAAGTGTCGTCCCCGCCGCGGGTGCACGCAACAGGCAGGCCCGGGAGTTCCACCGGGCACCCGGCCCGGGACAGCGCACCCGACTGGGGACTTGGGCAAGCCTGACGCTCACCCGCCGCCACGGGCGCCGGGTCCCCATAGGCATCCACATCCCGGTCAAACAGCCCCGCGATGGGCGAGACCTCGATATCAACAGCCGCACCCGCAACGCCATCCAGCGCTCGCTGCGCTGCCTGGGCGAACGCGAGTTCGCCCTGCTCAGCCAGCGCTGGCGCACCCTCCAGCACATCACAGCCAGCCCTGGCAAAATCGGCGACATCGCCCGCGCCGCCCTCGTCCTCACCCATTTCGAGCATGGCTACATCACGTGAAATCGCTGAGATCACTTCACTGTGCCGAGAACGCCCGGTCTTGCCGCGTTGATGCGTCATACCAAGCCGATTCGCGGGGAGGTAGGTGTCGGCAGTCTCGCGAGGAAAGGCCCGCTGCGCTGTCATCCGGCTGCATCAGGGGGTGCGGCTACCGCCTGCAGTTCGATTTTGGCTCCGAACGGGAGCGCGCCCGCCTGGAACGTCAGGCGGGCTGGCGCCTCCGCCGGGTCGGAAAACTGCCTGCGCCACCAGGTGTTCAGGTCGCCGTAGTTGCCGATGTCGGCGAGCAGCACCTGTATGTACAGGAAGTTGGCCGGGCCGCAGCCGCTCGCGGCCGCGATAGCCAGGATGCTCGCCCAAGCGCTGTCGGCTTCTTCTTCGAACGTTCCAGGGGCGAATTTCCCGTCCTCATCCAGCGCCGGCATGCCGCTGATGAACAGGATGCCGTTCCCCCCGCTGGCCAGGCTGAACGGAAAACCGGCGGGAAGGCCGGGCCCAGCGCTTATCCGCCTGATCGTCATGGGCTAACCTCTCGTGGACTCGGGAACCTACTGCATCGACGGGAGGGCGCCCGCCAGTGATCGAACCGTGATCGAACCTATCCTTCCCGGCCACTCTCTTTCCTGACCTCGGTGCATTGCGGCATGTTGGCAAGCTCGGACATCCAAAGCAATCTACGAACGTCTTTCTATGCCGCGACGGGTCGGGCACCCCGAGTGCCGGCCTTACTGTCTGGCTTTCCGGTCGCGCAGCCAGCGCTCGAATTCGGTGGCGATGATGCGTTCGCCGTGGACGCCGGCTGCCTCGTCCGAGGCCAGCCAGACGATCGGCGGGCCCATCACGGCGGGGTCGAGGAACCGCTGGCCCGCGGGCCCGGCGCCGGGCGGCAGCATGCCGGTGGCGGTCGCGCCACCGGGCAGCAGCAGATTGACGGTGACGCCGGTATCGGCCAGGTCGGCGGCCATGATCTGCGACAGCGCCTCGCTGCCAGCCCGCGACGGCCCGTAGGGGACGAACCCGGCCCGGTGCATGGTCGAATGGTTCACCGAGATGTTGACGATGCGGCCGCCGCCGGCGGCCAGCATCCGCGGGGTGACCTCGCGGGCCACCAGGAAGTAGCCGGTCAGGTTGGTCTCGATCACCGCACGGAAGCCGTCGGGCGGCACCTCCCAAAACCCCTGCGGGTGGGTCAGGAAGTGCGGGTTGACCGCGCGCATGCCGATCCCGGCGTTGTTCACCAGCATGTCGATGCCGCCCAGATCGGCCCACAGCTGGCCGACCGCCGCCGCCACCGAGGACTCCTGGCGCACCTCCATCTCCACCCCTGCCGCGCCCGGCAGTTCCGCGGCGACCGCGGCCGCCTGGGCGGCGGACCGGCCGGTCAGCGCGACCCGCGCGCCCGCCGCCGCCAGCGCGGAGGCCATCGCGCGGCCCAGGCCACTGGTCCCGCCGGTCACCAGCACCCGCAGCGTCGAACCACTCATGACCGCGAGGTTATCGGGCACCGGCCACACCCGACGTCAAGCCACGGCCGACACCCAGCCCCGCCCGCCTGGCTCTTGGCCAGAATTTCGCGCGGATCGCTGACTCGGGGCGGGTGTCAGGCTGACCGTCGTCTTTGCCGCGGGACGCTGCCCGCACACTGGTCAGCCCTCCGGCGCCTGGCCAGGCAGCCGGTTGTGACGTTCGTCCCTTGCGAGGCTGTGGGAAGCCTCCGACGGTTGTTGTATGACGGTTGGACGTAAGACAGCGGTTAGGGTCGCGGTCGGGATGGCAGTAGCCGAGGTTGTTCACGCAGCGTGGGTGCGTCCTCGGCTCATGCGCTGGGGCGCCACCGATGAGGAGGTCACTGGGGCGTATCCCGGTGCCGGGCTGGTCCCCGTGGCCAGAGGGCGGCGACGATGGCCGTGACCATCGGCGCGCCGCCGGGTCAGGTTTGGCCGTGGTGGTCCAGATGGGTGGTGACCGTGGGGGCTGGCACTCCTGGGACCGCCTCGATAACGGCGGCCGGCCCAGTGCCACAGAAGTCCACCCGGAGTGGCAGGGCCTCGCCCTCGGACAGGCGGCCATCCTGGCCGGGTTCGTCGTTCTTCATTCCCTAGACCAAGATCACCACGACACGCCGGTCGCACACCGGTGCGACCGGGCCGGGCGTGCCGAGATGGTCTTGGTGCGGACAGTCGAGATCGACACAGGGGCGCCCTCATCCGGAACGCGGGCCGGGCGGATGATGGGGAGGGCAGCGCCAGCCGAAGGAGGGGACGAGCATGTGGATTCTCGTCACCGGTGGCACCGGGCACCTGGGCCGGGACATCGTCAGCCTCCTGAAGGACCAGGGCCATCAGGTGCGCGTCCTGGCCCGCACGCCCGGCCAGGACCCGGCGGTCGAGTGGATCCGGGGTGACCTCGCCACCGGGCGGGGAATCACCGAGGCGGTCTCCGGTGCGGAGGTCATCGTCCACGCCGCCACCTTCTCGCCGGCCGCCAGACGTGGCACGATCCGGCCGGCCGACCTGGTCCGCAGCCCGCCGGAGGTGGACATCGGCGGCACCCGCCAGCTGCTCGGCGCCGCCGGGCAGGCCAGCGTCGCGCATTTCCTGTACGTCTCGATCGTGGGCGTCAGGCACGCTCGCGTGCCGTACTCGCGGCTCAAGGCCGCCGCCGAGGACCTAGTGCGCCAGTCCGGCGTGCCGCACTCGATCGTGCCATCGACGCAGTTCTACTGGCTGCTGGACCGGATGCTGGGGAGGATGGCGCGCCTTCCGGTCTGGCCGCTGCCTGCCAAGCTGCCGATGCAGCCCGCGGACGAGGGCGACTTCGCGGCGTACGTGGCCGGGTGCGTCGCGGACGGGCCAGGCGGAGACCGGCAGCCTTTCGGCGGACCGGACATCATGAGCTTGGGCGAGGTCGCCGGGCAGTACCAGGCAGCCCGGGGGCTCCGGCGCCGGATCCTCCCTGTGCCGCTCCCCCGCGCCGCCGCCCGCGCGGCCGGCGACCTCACCTGCCCCGAAGGCCGCCGCGGCACGACGACCTGGGCCGCGTGGCTGAGCCGGCACCCGCCCCCTCCGGAATGAGAGCGTGCGGTACCGAGGGGAGGAGGGGCATCGGAGGCCGGGCGGGATCGCTGGCTGGCCTGGCTGGCGCTACGGCTGCTGATGGCCGACGGGCGGAGACCAGGGTGTGCTAGGCCATGACGCGCAGCCCGCGCCAGGCGAGCTCGCTACGGAAGTCGAGGTACCGGGTGCGCTCGACGGCGATACCGCTGGTTCCCGCGAACGGGCCGCCGATCAGGCCCCGGTGCAGGCGGATGCAGCGGTAGTGATGCGGAGCCAGCGCGACCGCGCGGGCATGAACACCATCACCATGCCAGCCCGGCGGCACCCCGGGCGCGCCGAACAGCACCAGATTCCCGTGCACGCCGCGGTCCAGCTCGGCATCGTAATAGGCCAGCAGCCCGGCCGCGGCGTACCGCGGCAACCGCCCGACGATGTCGGCCTCGAGCTGGTAGATCGCGGCGTGGTCCACCTCCGGGCGCAGGTCCCCGAAGAACCCCACCGCCATCACTTGCCGCGCCGCCAGCAGCGCGCAGGTGCGCGGCACGACCAGCCAGTGCCGCAAGCCCGCCGCCGGATGCTCCAGCACTTCCCCCGAACCCGGCCCGCGCGCCCACGACCGCGCCCGGCCCCGCAGCCCCGCCAGCATCGCGTCCATGACCGCGACGTCCGCCAGCGTCCGCTCAGGGTCGGTGAACGCCCGGCCCGGCAACCGCTGCCCGGCCCCCAGCGCCTGATATCCCCGCACACTCCGATGCTAGGCCGCCCAGCGGACCCCGGTGGACAGCGGGCCGTAGCCGCGGACGAACTGGAAATACTGGGTGATCAGGAAGATGAAGCCGAACAGGGTGAAGAACGACACCGTCACCGCGCCGCTGGCCGCGCTGAACCGCATGTTGCGGAACAGGCCCACCTCCAGCATCGGGTGCGGGGCACGCCGCTCCCACACGATGAACGCCGCCAGCAGGGCCGCCGAGACGGCAAAGCCTGCCACGGTGCGCGCCGCTGTCCACCCGTAGATCGGCGCCTCGATGATGGTGAACACCAGCAACGCCATGGTTGCCGACGACAAGACCAGGCCCGGGATGTCAACAGCTGCCGCGTCCGGATCCTTGGAGGTGGGAACCGCCAGCGCACCAAGATCACCGCGGCCGCCGCGACCGGCGCCATGGCGATGAAGATGGCCGCACGACAACGGCGTTGCTCTGGCAGAACTCGCTCTCGTGGATCAGCACACCCTCCGCGACCTGCCTCAGCACGGGCGGCTCCTTCCGGTTGTTGTTTGCAACCGCTTGTCGAGACGGTAGTACCTGGCGGTGGTAGCACGAGCTAGCGGGCGGCTTTGGGACGCCAGATGCCGAACCGGTTCTCCATCGGATCGGTGAGGTGCGCAAACTCGATCGCTCCGTTGTTGACCAGTGGCACGGTCAGTAATTCGCACGTTCGTGGCTGGCGCTCGCCCGGCCTCCGTGCTTCCCTGCGCCACATATGGATGTGAGCCTGCTGCTGCCGTAGTTTGCCGTGTGACGAGCCCGGCGACTGGTTGGGGGCACACGTGGACTTCGAGATTCCGGCCGATCTAGCCGCCTACCTCGCGGAACTGGATGAGTTCATCGAACTCCAGATCCGCCCGCTGGAGCGCCACGGCGACAACGCCCGGTTCTTCGATCACCGGCGCGAAGACGCCCGCACGGACTGGGACCGCGGCGGCCTGCCCAGCCGGGAATGGGAGGCGCTGCTGGCCGAGGCGGTGCGCCGGGCGGATGCCGCCGGGCATTACCGGTACGCTTTTCCCGCCGAATACGGGGGCAGGGACGGCACGAACCTGGGCATGGCAGTGATCCGCGAACACCTGGCGGGCCGGGGACTTGGCCTGCATTGCGACTTGCAGAACGAGCACATGATCGTCGGCAACAACGTCGGGCTGCTGCTAATGCTGCATTATGGGACGCCCGAACAGCGGGCGGAGTGGACCGAGGAACTGGCGGCGGGGCGGAAGGGGTTCGCGTTCGGGATCACCGAGCCCGCGCACGGCTCGGACGCCACGTTCATGGAGACCACCGCCCGGCGGGTGAAGGGGAATAGTGAAGGGGGAATGGGCAGGCGGGCCGGAGGTGGGGGTCACTGGTTCATCAACGGGGAGAAGACGTGGAATACCGGCGTGCACGCCGCGTCGCATGACCTCATCTTCGCCCGCACCAGTGGCCACCCCGGCGACGCGGACGGGATCACCGCGTTCCTCACCCCGGTGGACTCCCCCGGTTTCACCGTCGAGGAGTATCTCTGGACGTTCAACATGCCGACCGACCACGCCCGCATCACCCTCCGGGACGTCCGCGTGCCGGACACCGCGGTCTTCGGCGGCGAGGGGCGCGGGCTGCAGGTGGTGCAGCATTTCTTCAACGAGAACCGGATCCGGCAGGCCGCGTCCAGCCTGGGGGCCGCCCAGTACTGCGTCAACGAGTCCGTGGCTTACGCCATCGGCCGCACGCCGTTCGGCAAGCCGCTGGCCGCGAACCAGGCGATCCAGTTTCCGCTGGTCGAGCTGCAGACGCAGTGCGAGATGCTGCGCGCGCTGATCCACAAGACCGCCTGGCTGATGGACACCTATGGTCCTTTCTCCGCCTCCGACAAGGTGTCCATGTGCAACTACTGGGCGAACCGGCTGTGCTGCGAGGCCGCGGACCGGGCGATGCAGGTGCACGGCGGGCTGGGCTACTCCAGGCACAAGCCGTTCGAGCACATCTACCGGCACCACCGCCGCTACCGGATCACCGAGGGCACCGAGGAGATCCAGATGCGCCGGGTGGCCGGGTACATGTTCGGTTACATGCGCCAGCGCGCACCCAAGGGCGTGACCACGGATTGATGGACGAACGCACTCTTGCCGCCGCGTTGCGCGGCGTCGTCGGCACGGTCACCATCGAGGGCCTGGCCCGACTATCCGGCGGCGCCTCCCGGGAGACATGGTCCTTCGACGCGGTAGGCGCCGACGGATCGCGCACCGGGCTGGTGCTGCGCCGCGACCCTCCGGGGCGGCCCAGCGAGCCGGGCGCGATGAGCCGGGAAGCCCGCGTCATCAAAGCGGCCCGGGCGGCCGGGCTCGCCGTGCCGGAGGTGCTGCTCAGCACCGACGAGCCGACCCTGTGGGGGACGGCTGGCCTGGTCATGCGGCGCGTTGCCGGCGAGACGATCGCCCGCCGCATCCTGCGCGACGGCGCCTACCGCCAAGCGCGGAAAGCGCTGGTTCGCCAGGTCGGTGGGTTCGCCGCCGGCCTGCACGCGCTCAAGGTCCCCGGGCAGCTGCCCGCCGCGGACCCGCTGGCCAGCCTGCGCGCGCAGCTCGCCGAATTTGAGCAGGTCAGTCCGGTCTTCGAACTGGCGCTGCGCACACTGGAGGCCGGCCTGCCGCTGACCCGCCAGCCGGTGATCGTCCACGGCGACCTGCGGCTCGGCAATCTCATCGTCGGCCCGGACTCGCTGCGCGCCGTCGTCGACTGGGAACTCGTCCACGCCGGCAACCCGGCCGAGGACCTCGGCTGGTTCTGCGTCAAGGCGTGGCGGTTCGGCGCCGACGCGCCGGCCGCCGGGCTGGGCAGCCGGGAAGAGCTCCTGGCCGCATACCGGGCTGCGGGAGGCGCCGACATCACCCCCGACGAGCTGCGCTGGTGGGAGATATTCGGCACCCTGCGCTGGGGCGTCATCTGCATGGAACAGGCCCAGGCGCACCTGTCCGGCGCGCACCGGTCCGTCGAGCTGGCCGCGGTCGGGCGCCGGGTCTGCGAGCAGGAATGGGATCTGCTGCTCCTGCTCGCGCCGGATGCCGCGGCGCAAGCCGCGGCCCGCCGGCCACGTGTCACGGGTGCCGCGCAGCCAGCCCCGGCCCCGCACGGACGGCCCACGGCGAGCGAACTGCTAGAGGCCGTCAGGGAGTATCTCACCGGCCAGGTCATGCCCGCCTGCACCGGCCAGCTGGCTTTCCACGCCCGCGTCGCCGCCAACGTCCTGGCCATTGTGGCCCGGGAACTTGAACTCGGCGCGATCCCACCCGAGGCCATGCTCGCCGAGCACGTCGCCGCCAAGCTCGCCGTCGCCAACCCGAAGTACTTCGATCCGGCCCCGCCTCCGTAACCGGCGGCGCGGTCATTGCGAGCCCGGTAACCGCTCACCCTGGGCCCGGCCGGTTCCGCCCTGGGCAGCGGCGGCCAGCTCGTAGTACGTCTCGTAGATCAGTTCGGCCCGGTCGCGGGCGGATTCCCAGGTCCAGTCCCGCGGCAGGAACCGTGCCGGGCTGAGCGAGCGGATGTAGGGCGACGGGTCCGGTTGCAGGCTCTCCAGCACGCTCTCCGCCAGGCCGGCCGACCCGGAGACCCCGTGGGCGTTGCAGGCCGCGGCCATCACGAAACCATGGATGCCCGGCGCCGGGCCGACGATGAACCGGCCATCGGGTGAGAACGCGGGGTACCCGCGAAACACCTCCCGGATCTCGGCCGTGGTGACCGCCGGGATGAACCGGGCGAAGTCGGTGGCGAAGCCCGAGAGGACCTCCCAGTCGGGAGACACGGCCAGCGGCTGCCCGACCGCCACCGCGCGAGGGTCGAGGCTGCGCCCATCCGCTTCCCAGCCGCCGCACAGGATGCCCTGGACCTCCGCCCTGGCGTAGATCCGGATGTCCGGGATCCGGAGCACCGGCAAGCCGCCATGCCACCCTTCCTGCGGCACGGTGACGAAGTACTCGTGGCGGACGGGCACGATCGGCAGTTCCATGCCGGCCAGCGCTGCCACCGCGCCCGCCCACGGCCCGGCCGCGTTGATCACCATGTCCGTGGCAGCGCTGCCCTTGCTGGTGCGGACCCCGGTGACCGCGCCGCGGGTCACGGCGATGCCGGTGACCGTCGTGTGCGCGGCGATCGTCACCCCGCGGTCGCGCGCGGCCCGCGCGTAGGCCATCACCAGGCTGTGCGGCTGCAGGTAGCCGTCGGTCGGGCACCACAACGCGGCCTTGGCATGCCTGGCGTCCAGCGGCGGAAACAGTTCGGCCAGCCGCCCGGGGTCCACGAACTCCACGTCAAGCCCGGCGGCGGCCGCCACGCCGGCCATCATCCGGAACTCCCGTACCCGCTCCCCGGTCATGGCGATGCGGATGCTTCCGGTCTGCCGCCAGTCCGCGGGGTAGCCGGTCTCCTGCTCGATCCTCGAGTACATGGCGACCGACGCCATCGCCAGCCGGGTCCGCTCCGGGCTGCTGCGGACCTGCCCGACCAGCCCCGCGGCCTGGCCGGAGGTGGCGGCGGCGAGCTCACCGTGCTCAAGAATCTGGATGTCGGGGTACCCCGCGCATGCCAGGCAGTACGCGACGGCGCACCCGATGGCGCCGCCGCCGACGATCGTTACCTCGGCATCACGGAGTTCAGCCACGATTACCGCCCTTGCCCAGCTCCTGCTACCGCAGCCCCAGGGCGGCGTCCAGGCCCGGCGCTTGCTCCTGGCTGGGGGTGGCTTGCACGCGACTGCGGCGCAGGATGACGGCGGTGATCGTCACCGCCAGGACGGTAGCGGCGAGCATGATCGTGGCGAGGGCGTTGACCGCCGGGGTGAGGCCGAAGCGCACCGCCGAGAACAGCACGATCGGCCAGGTGTTGGTGGTGCCGTTAGTGAACGCGGGCACGATGTAGTCATCGAACGAGAAGGTGATGGACAGCAGGAACGCGGCCACGATGGCCGGCATCAGCCGGGGCAGCGTCACCTGCCGGAACGTCGCCAGCGGCCCCGAGCCGAGGTCATAGGCAGCCTCTTCGAGCGAGTCGCCCATCCCCACGAACCTGGCCCGGATAATCAGCATGGCCACCGAGGCGTTGAAAACCACCTGGCCGAGCAGGATCGTGCCCTTCCCCAACGCCGGGAAAGCGTGCACATAGTTACGTGCCTGCACGAAGAAGATGAGCAAAGCCACGGCGATGACGATCTCGGGAACGACGAGAGTCAAGTACACGAGGGTGTCAAAGGGCGCCCGGAGCCGCGGCCTCATCCGGGCCAGGGCCAGCGCCGCGCCCAGCCCCAGCAGGGTGGAGATGACAGACGCCACCGCGGCGATCTGCAGGCTGACGAGTATGGCCGGGATATAGGTGGGGTCGTGCAGGCCTGCGCTGAACCAGCAAGACGTGAACCCGTTCCACACCGTGATGTTGCCGATCTGCGCGGGCGGGATGCTGCAGATGTTGGCGCCGTGGAAGGCGGCGAGCGCGGGAGCCGACGGTTTGTTGAACGCGAAGATCACCATCACCAGGATCGGCAGGTACAGGAACGCGTACACCAGCACGGCCCAGGCGGTGAACCCGTGCTTGGCCTTGACGCGCCTAGCCACCGAAGCGCTCCTCCTTCCTGGCGAACAGGATGTACACGACGACGAACACCGACAGGACCGCCATCAGGCCGATCGCCAAAGCCGAGCCGAACGGCTGGTTCTGGGCCTGTTGGAACTGATCGCCGATGACGTTGCCCACGAACTCGTAATTTCCCCCGCTCAAGATGTCGGGGATGATGAACTCGCCGGTCATCGGGATGAACACCAGCAGGGCACCGGTAACCACGCCAGGCAAGGTGAGCCGGAGCGTGATCTCCCGGAACGCCGTGAACGGGCGCGCCCCCAGGTCGGTGGCGGCCTCGATCAGCGACCAGTCCATCCGCTCCAGCGAGGCGAACACCGGAAGGATGAACAACGGCAGGTAGTTGTACACCAAGCCCATGCCCACCGCGTACTTGGTGTACAGGATGTTGATGCCGAGGTCGCGGGCGAGATAGCCCTTCGGGTCCAGGATGATCTTGAGCGCGTAGGTGCGGATCAGGAAAGACGTCCAGAACGGCACGATGAGCAGGAGCAGCGCCAGCAATTTGTACGTCGTCAGGTAGCGGGCCATCCAGTAGGCGAGCGGATAGCCCACCGCGATCGTCAGCAGTGACCCGATCGAGGCCATCACGAGCGTGCGCACGAAGATCGTGACGTACAGCGAGCTTCCGATCAGGCGGTACTGCGATATGTCGAACCCGTAGCTGAGGCTGCCGAACCCGCGCTGGGTCGCCAGCGAGAACGCCACCAGGATCGCCATCGGCCCCAGGAAGAAGATGGCGTAATACACAAAGGACGGCGCCGTCAGCCACGCCGGGTAGCGCGGCCGGAACGACCGCTTCCGCCGTGGCGGCGGAATAAGAGAATCCTTCTCCGCCTCTTCAACGACCGTCATCAGGCCGCCTTGAACTCCGAGTAAATCTGGGTGCGGGCCTCCACGACCTGCGGGCTGACGTTGAGGATGTAGTGGTAGTTGTTCGTATAGCTCTTGGGCACGTTGAACATCGGGTCATCGCGTAGGGCGGGCGGCAGCTGGGCCAGCGCGCTCGCCATCGGGATCTTGTAGTTGTGGTAGTTCATCTCGGTCACGGCCGTGCTGGGCGTGAGCAGCCAGTTGATCCACGCGTGCGCGGCCACCGGGTGCGGCGCGCCCACCGGGATGCACCAGTTATCCGCCCAGATCTCCGACGCCGCCTGCGGGATCACCGCCGTGATGTCGCCGAACTTCTTGCGCCCCTGCACGATCCGGCGCACGTCGCCGTTCCAGCCCTGGCTCATGATGATCTTGCCGGCGATGGCGTCGTTGATGTAGCCGGACGAGTCGATGGTGGTGACGCCCTTGCGGATCGAGAGCAGGAAGGACTTCACCTGGTTGAAGTCGGACGAGCTCGTGGTATTGGGGTTCAGGCCGAGCGACATCAGCGCGAGCGGCACCACTTCCTCGGCCCCGTCCAGCAGGTTGGTGCGGCCATGGCTCACGTACTTGGGCAGGGCCAGGTAGAAGTCGTGCATGGTCTTCGGCTGCTCGTTCACGATCTTGTGGTTGTAGAAGAACATCGTGATGCCGAAGTCCTTGAGGACGTGATAGTCGCCTGTCGGGTCGTACGACGGCTTCAGGAACGACGGGTCCAGGTTCTTGAGGTTGGGCAGCAGCGCCTTGTCCAGGGCCATGAGGCCCTTTTCCTGTATCAGCTCGGCAACGGCGTTCTGGCTGGGCACGATG
Organism: uncultured Actinomycetes bacterium; assembly: GCA_963734725.1. Lineage (GTDB taxonomy): Bacteria > Actinomycetota > Actinomycetes > Streptosporangiales > Streptosporangiaceae > DASXKD01. The sequence goes on along the minus strand of CAVTIX010000014.1, from coordinate 202,822 downwards.
ATGTCGTAACCGGTGCCGCCGGCGTGCAGCTTGGCCAGCAGCTCGTCGTTGCTCGAATAGAAGGTCTCGTGGGTGGTCATCCCGACCTTTGCCTCGGCCGGCAGCTTGGTGAACTTCGTGAAGGTCGACGGGTCGTCATACTCGGACCAGTTGTAGATCTCGAGGTGGTCCTCCAGGGGCTTGTGGGTGAGCGGATTCGCCGCCCCACCACTGGCGGGATTCTGCGAGCCGCTGCCGGTCGTCGTCGTGCCGCCGCATGCTGCTGCCGCCGCAGCCAGGATCGCCATTCCGCCCAGCCCGAGCGCTTCGCGCCGGTTGATGCGGTGGCCAGCGGCACGCTGAACCTCGCGGTGCAGGTAGTCGAGCTTCGGTTTCATCTCGCGCGGCGCGAGAATGTTGAGGTCATCGTTATGAGCGTTCATCTGGCCCTCCCTTGAGCCGCCCAGGTTTGCCGAAAGGGCGGTTTAGCCGAGGAGCAGCGGGGCGGTTTCGTCCCAGCTGAGAGCTATTTGGTTCCCCGGGTTGATCGTGTCGAGCGTGGAGTGGGCGCTGGCGCGCTGTTCACGCACCAGGACGTTGCGCCCGTCGGCGAGCTTGGCCACGATCTGGATCTGGTCGCCCAGGTACATCTTGGTGATCACCTCGGCGGTGGCCGAGTTGGCGGTTCCGCCCGAGGCGCCGGGCGTGGCCGCGATGCGCTCGGGGCGAAGACCAACACGCACGCGCGTGCCCTTGGCCGCGTCGCCGCGGCCGCGCACGACAATGCCCGCGCCGGTGTCGATGGCAAAGCCCCCATCGGCAGCCTCGGCGACCTCCCCGTCGAGGAAGTTCATGTCCCCGATGAAGTCCGCCACGAACGGGGTCAGCGGCCGGTCGTAGATCGTGCGCGGCTCGTCGAGCTGCTCAATAACTCCATTGGACATCACCGCCACCCGGTCCGACATGGAGAGGGCTTCCTCTTGGTCATGGGTGACGTAGATGAAGGTGATGCCGACCCGATGCTGGATGCGCTTCAGCTCGATCTGCATCTCCTTCCGCAGCTTCAGGTCCAGCGCGCCCAGGGGCTCATCCAGCAGCAGCACCCGCGGGTTCATCACCAGCGCCCGGGCAAGCGCGACACGCTGCTGCTGGCCGCCGGAGAGCATCGAGGGCCGGGCGCTCTCCCGGCCCGTCATGCGCACCAGTTCGAGCGCCTCACGGGCCTTGGCGTAACGCTGCGGCTTGTCGAGCTTGTGCTGCTTGAGCCCATACCCAACGTTGTCCAGCACGGACATGTGCGGGAACAGCGCGTAGTGCTGGAATACGGTGTTGACGTCGCGCTTGTACGGCGGGGCGTCGGCCGCGTCCCTGCCGCCGATCAAGATCTCGCCCTCGTCTGGCTGCTCGAAGCCGGCGATCAGCCGCAGCGAGGTGGTCTTGCCGCAGCCGGACGGCCCCAGGAGTGACAGGAACTCGCCCTTGTGCACCTTCAGGGTGACGGCGTTGACCGCGGTCAGCGAGCCGAACCGTTTCGTCACCGCACGAAGCTCGACGTCGAACGCCTGGTCACTGTACAGGTCAGCCACGCCCAACCTCACCCCCACCAAGAGGTATTAGGGCACCATAGGGCAAAGCCGCCTCCCGGTCCACAGTCCGGAGGCGGGTTGCCAGGCCTGGACCGGGCGCCGCCCGGCTCGTGCCAGGCGGCGCGCGGGGTTCAGGCGGGGCCGGATCAGCCGGGCGCTGGCACCTGAAAGGGGTCAGGCCGGGCCGAGCGGCGATTGACTTGCGTACATATCTCGATAGGCGACATGTAATCGGGCATCCATGGCTGAGGCCTCATAGATAGGTCAGCGTCGCGCCGGCCGCATTACATCACGCGCTCTGCGCCTGGAGGCGACGGTCAGAATACCCTGACGAAAGATCGGCTATCCGAGGATCGAGCCGCAGCCGGGTAACCGCACGCTGACGGGTCGGCCCAATGCTCCCCACCGGGAGGCCAAGACGACGGGAGAGGTCAAGGTAGCTCTGATCTTCTCGCCTCAGCAGTTCGACGAGTATTACCCGCTGCCGCTCGGGCAGGGCCATGATGGCGTAGTAGAGACGATTGCATTGGTCATGGAGCGCGACCTCGGCGCCTGGATCGCGTCCGTGCTGTCTGTCGTCGATCAGCCGTGTCATGTCTGGCTCGCTGAGCAGTACATCCCGCCGCGCCTTGGTGGCGAGCCGGATGCATTCACGACGGCAAATGGTAACCAGCCAGTTGTTCAGCCGACCGGCGTCGGTGAGCTGGTCGATGTGTTCCAGGCAGCGCAGCCAGGTGATCTGGACGGCGTCATCGGCGTCATCGGCCGAGAGCCCGCACCAGCGTGCGAGCCACCGCAGCAGCGGCTCATATTGCTCAGTCATGGCGCGCCAGGCCGACTCATCTCCGGCCCGGACTCCGGCAACAAGTTCTCCCGGACCAAGAGCGAGCGCGGATTTGGTAGTTGTCTCCGATTTCATTGGAGCTCCTCTTTGGATCCGCTGGGGTTTGCGAGATTGCTGGGTCCAGTTCCGGAACCGCAGCCGTCGTGTGACCTTCGGAGCGCCAGGCGCGGGAAACGCGCTTGTCTTCCATGCCGCATAGTTCGACAATGGGTTCCGGGCACTGACAGTCCGCTGACAGCCGGGGGAGGCGGACGATGCGGGTACGAATCCTCGGCCCGTTCCACCTCGAGGACGGCGGCCGACAGATTGCGATCGGCGGCGTCCGGCAGCGCGCTGTGCTGGCTGCTCTGCTGTTGCACGCAAACGAGGTCGTGCCCAGCGAGCAGCTTCTGGTCGATCTGTGGGGCGAGGACTCGCCGCCCGCCGCGGCGAACGCTCTGCAGGCGGCGATCTCACGGCTGCGGAGGGTGCTGCCACCGGGCCGCCTCATCACCATGGGGCCGGGCTACGTGCTGCGAGTCTTCCCGGCGGAACTCGACGTCGCCCAATTCGAGCAGCTCATCTTCGAGGGCCGTGACGCCCTCGCCGCGGGGGCCGCGGCAGAGGCGGTGCAACTGCTCGACCAGGCGATGACGCTCTGGCGTGGCCCGCCGCTGGCCGATTTCCGCTACGAGCCCTTCGCGCAGGCCGAGATCGCCAGGCTGGAAGAACTGCAACTGGCTTGCCTTGAAGAACGGAACGATGCGCACCTGGCGCTAGGTTCGGCGGCCGCGCTCACGGCCGAGCTGGGCCGCATGGTGGCTGACCATCCCCTCCGGGAGCGTCTTCGCGGCCAGCTCATGCTCGCCCTCTACCGCAGCGGCCGTCAGACCGAGGCCCTTGAGGTCTACCGCGAGCTCCGCCGCACTCTGATGGAAGAGCTGGGGCTGGAACCGTCATCGGCGCTCCGCGAACTCGAGACGGCGATCTTGCGCCACGACCCGGTCCTCACACCCGGGTCAGCCACCGGTGGGACGCTGCAGGCTCGCAGGCCGGTGACGGTGCTCTGTGTCGCGTTGCAGGTAGCGCCCAGCTCAGGTGTGGCGCTGGACCCGGAAACCCACGGCGTGGTGAACGAGCACGTGGTCGCGGGCCTGACCACCGTGCTCGAGCGGCACGGCGGAAGGCTGGCGTCCAGCGATAGCGAGCATCTGATGGGCGTTTTCGGTGTCACCACCCTGCACGAGGACGACGCCCTCCGGGCGGTGCGCGCCAGCCTGGAAGTGCGCGAGGCGCTCACCGTGGAGGCGGGCACCTTGCCGCGCCGTTACGGCGCCCGCCTCGTGTACCGCTTCGGCCTGGCGACAGGCGAGGCCCTGGTCGGCGGGCCTGGCCCGCTTGGGTTCGCGGGAGACGTGGGCGCCCGGGCGGCGACGCTCGCGGAGGCCGCCGAGCCCGGCGAGATCATAATCGGCCCGCAGACTCAGCAGCTCACCGCTGGAGCCATCGATACCGACAGCGTCGGCTCCGATCGGTTCCTCTTGCGGTCCGCTCACGCCGGCGTGCGTCCCCTGGCGGTCCGTCTCGATGCGCCGCTGGTGGGCCGCGACGAAGAGATGCGCCGCCTGGAGGCCGCATACGCCAGGGCAGTCCGCGACCGAGTCACCATGACCGTCACTGTGACCGGCGAGGCAGGCCTCGGGAAGACGCGGCTGGTCCAGGAGTTCGCCGAGCGGCTGGGCGGTAAAGCGCACGTTCTCACTGGCCGGTGCCTCCACTATGGCGAGGGCATCACGTTCCGGCCGCTGCAAGAGGTGATCCGCCAAGTCGGCGGCGGCGACTCACCGGAAAGCATCAAGGCCCTCTTCGACGGCGAGCCGGACGCGGCGGCCGTTGCCGAACAACTTCACGGCGCTCTCGGCCCCGGTAACCAGGGCAGCACGGCCGCCGCGGAGATCTTCTGGGCCGTCCGCCGGTTTCTGGAAGCGCTCGCGCGGCGCCGGCCGTTGCTAGTCGTCTTGGAGGATCTGCATTGGGCCGAACCGACCTTCCTCGACCTGGTGGAATCGCTCGGCCTTCAGGCCGGGCGATCACCGATCGTGGTGGTCTGCATAGCCCGCCCGGAACTGCTCGACCACCGCCCAGCGTGGGCGGCCGAGGCGGACAGGGCAGCGTCCATCCATCTCACGCCGCTCGGCGAGGACCCGGCCGCAGCGCTCCTTGACTCGCTGTCAGCGGATCATCGCATCACCCCGTCCACCCGGGCGCGGCTCATCGACACCGCTGGCGGCAATCCGCTGTACCTGGAGCAACTGGCGGTCTCCCTCAGCGAGCAGAGCGGACGTGACATCCGGCCGGCGCTGCCGCCCACGATTCAGGCTCTGCTGTCGGCACGTCTGCAGCGCCTTGGGCCGGGCGCCAGCAGCGTCCTGGTCCGGGCCGCCATCGTCGGCAAGGACTTCGGCGAGCGGGAAATCCGGGAACTGCTCCCGGCCGAGGCGCGCGCGCCGCTCAGCCGCAACCTCCAGACCCTCCTCGCCAAGGGCCTGGTGCAACGCGGGCCCGGCAGAAACCCCCATGAGGAGTACAGCTTCCGGCACATCCTCATCCACGAGGCGGCTTACCGCTCGATCCCCAAGTCCCTTCGAGCCGAGTTGCACCACCGCTACGCCGACTCGCTCGAGGCCATCTTCTCGGACCCGTTCCCGGGTCGTTCGGAGATCCTCGGGTACCACCTCGAACAGTCGGTCCGCTACCGCAACGAACTTTGGCTCGCTGACGCCCAGTCCGCCGCGCTGTCGCTCCGGGCCGCCGCGTACCTCGACACTGCCGGGCGCGCCGCGCATGACCGCGGTGACGACGTCGCTGCGGTGAACCTCCTGGACCGCGCGGCCGCGCTCCTTCCGGGTGACGATCCGACCCTAGGGCGTCTCTACACCAGCCTGGGCGCGGCGCTCATCGAAGCGGGGCAGTTCGAGAAGGCAAAGGCAACGCTCGACCACGCTCAGCGGATCACCGCTGCCAACGGCGACGACCGCCAGTACGCCCATGCCCAGGTTGAGGCCCTTTTGCTGCACCTCAGGGTGAACCCGGGTGAGGCAGCAATCGACATCGCCCGAGCGCTTCCCGAATTGCGGAGCGAGTTCGAGGCAAGCCAGGACGATCGGGGAATCTGCAACACCTTGCAGCTCGAGGCCGCGCTGCACTGGGACCACTCCAGATCGGGCGCGGCCGAATATGCCTGGCTGCGCGCCGCTGACTATGCGCGCAAGGTGAACGACCGCAGGCAACTGGCCGACATTCTCACCTGGCTCGCCTCGGCAGCGCTTTGGGGCCCCACACCCGCGCAGAAAGGGATACAGCGATGTGAAGACTACCTCGATGAGATCGGAAACCACCCCCTCGGAACGGCCCTCATTCTCATGCACCTGGCCGGCCTCTACGCGATGCGGGACAACGCCACAGCGGCACACGCAGCGCTCGATAGCGCGAAAGCCCTCGTGGACGCCCTCGGTCCCACGATCACGGCGGCGATGACCCAGCCGGCCGCCCTCGTTGCCATGCTCGCCGATGATCCGGCGACCGCCGAGGTGCACCTTCGCCGCGAATATGAACGCCTTGCCCAGATGGGCGAGAGGCGCCTCCTGGGCACCACGGCAGCGAAACTGGCCAGAGTCATCGCGGCGCAAGGTCCAGAGCGGTACGACGAAGCCATCCACTTGACCGCGATAAGCCGGGAAGTCGGGGCCGACGAGGATGTGTCCGCCCAGGCTGTCGGCCAAGGGGTGACAGCCAGGATCCTCGCCGACCGTGGCCAGTACCGCGAGGCGGAGGAACTCGCCCGCTCGGCAGCAGCGCTCGCCGCACAGTCCGACCTGCTGAGCGAGCGCGCCGATACCTTGCTCGACCTCGCTCATGTCCTGGCCGCGGCCGGCCGGCTCACAGAAGCGCACGACGCCGGCCTTCAGGCCCTTGACCTCTACCGGCGCAAAGGCAACCTGCCAGGATCTCGCGAATCACGCCGATACCTTACCCGCTACGTACACGCCTGAAAGGATTGCACTATGCCTAACGGTAATCAGTCACCCACGAGGGCCACCCAGGTAGAGATCATCGACCCCGAAAATAACATCCAGGTTAGCATTGAGGTCGATGCTTTTATGCCTAATGAATCCGTCGAAATATCTGGCTACGTAGCGCAGAATCACGGCGCCTACGCTACCATCAATGAATTCCAAAAGATTAACGCAAAGCTCGGCCGAACTTCGCACCTGACGGTCACAGCCAAGCCGGCCCCCACAGCGCCTGCATTCCAGCAGGGCGATGATGTCATGGTTTTCGTGCGGGTGGCAAAGGTCTGGCTCACCGTGTTGGGAGAGGGACCGGCCCAGCAGACGGGGGTATTGCCTAGTCTCGCCGGGGTGGGCTCGGTGTGGGGCAGGCTTAAAGGAGTGGCGGGGCCGGACAGCTATTCAGACACACAGGAGGGCAATCAATCAGGATCCGATGCGGAGTATGCCGGTCAGGCGGCCCAAGACGGATCTCCCGAACCCCCCGCCGGCTAGCAGGCCATGTTACCCGGCACGCCACTGGCCTGCCGGGAAGGCGGCAACGGCAGGAGAACCCCCGCAGAACCGCCCGGCAGGGCGGCCGCCGCCCAACCCGGCTGTCCGGCGCCGCCCGGGAGGGAGCGAGATGACGGGGCTCTATCACGGCACATGGTGGGGACAGCGCAACGGCGAGTGGGACCCACTCGAGGACGATCAATTCGGCACGGTGGCAGCCGGCCGCTTTATCAGGCTGCTCCCGGACCTGGAGAGCGCTGAGTTCGAGCAGGATGATCTCCGGCGGCTGGCTGACGCGATGACCGCGGAGCCGGAGCCCAGGCCCGTACGAGAGGGCAAGCGCGATCCCGAAGAGGATCCGGAGATACCGGCCGCCTACACCTACCTGGGCCAGTTCACCGACCACGACCTCACCTTCGACCCCACGTCCCGGCTGCGGGAAGCCCTGACCGGCAAGCAGCTCAACGTCCTGGCGGATTTCCGCACGCCGCGCTTCGACCTTGACAACCTTTACGGGCGCGGGCCGGACGACCAGCCCTACCTGTACGCCGCGGACGGCATCCACATGCTGCTGGGCGAACCGCTGTCCGGCAATCCCTTCGACCCAGATGCCCGCGACCTGCCCCGCGGGCCGAATGGCCGGGCGCTCATCGGCGATCCGCGCAACGACGAGAACCGCATCGTGGCGCAGCTTCACGCCGTCTTCCTTCGGTTCCACAACCAGGTCGCCGATTACCTGGGTAAAAACGTCACCTTCGACCAAGTCCGCAATCAGGTCCGGTGGCACTACCAGTGGCTGCTGGTCACCGACTTCCTGCCGATGGTCGTCAACGGCGACACGTACCGGAGCGTCTTCGCCGACTTCCACATGCCCACCCCCAGGCTGCCCGGGGTTGAGAACCGCCTCAGGCTCATGCCGGTGGAATTTTCCGTGGCCGCCTACCGGTTCGGGCACTCCATGATCCGCCCCCTGTACCGGCTCAACACGACCATCGAGCGCCGGCCGATCTTCCTCCCGGGGGACGGCACAGCGCACATCGACGACGCGGCCGATCTTCGGGGATTCCGTCCGATCCCAACCGACTGGGCCATCGACTGGCAGTTCTTCATCGACATCGAGCACACACCGGAGCCCAGGGGCATAGCACCGCTGTATGACCCAATAGCCCGCGAGCCACAGAAGGCGTACAAGATCGATACCAGTCTGGTGAGCCCGCTCCACGACCTGCCCCCCCAGATCGCCTCCGACCCGTCGATACTGGCGCTGCGCAACCTCGAACGCGGCCTGACCTTCAGGCTCCCTTCCGGGCAGGCGGTGGCCGAGGCACTCCATGAGCCGGTGATTCCCGACAAGGACCTGATGATCGGAAGGGCACTCGCCAAGACCGACAAGACCGACACAGACCCGCAGCAGCCCCTCGTGCACATCGCCGAGGGCTTCGCCGGTAATGCCCCCCTGTGGGCCTACATCCTGGCCGAAGCACAGGCGACGTCCTGGAAGAAAGGCACCGGCGTGCGCAATGGCGACATCTCCATCAAGCTCGGGCCCGTGGGGGGCAGGATCGTCGCCGGTGTGTTCGCCGCCCTGCTTAACGGCGACCGCACGTCGTACCTCCACACGGACCACCTGCGCGGCGGTACCCCGTTTACGCCGATCACGGACTTCACCCGCGGCGGAGAGTTCGGCCTTGCTGAGTTGATCAACGTCGCGCTCAGGCCCACGCCGGGGCGGGCGCGCTCTTCGTGACCTATGGCGGCGCCACGCGGCTCAGTTATCCCACCGATCGCGCGGCGATTTACCCGGTGCCGCCGACGCCCTTCTCGTCGCCAGCGACCTTGTTCACGGGCACGTCGAACCTGCCGCCCTCCAGGACGCCGACGCCTCCCCCGACAGGACCGTGGCCTCACACGGCGTACGGCGGTGCCGTAGCACAGCACCGCCGTCCGCCTCCCCCGGCCAGCGCTAGATCGGGAGGTCGCCCTCCTTGGCCGCGATGACCGCCGAGGCCCCGAGCGCGCGATAGGCCTCGAATTCTGCCCCGTCATAGAGCTGCTGGAGCGTGGAGTCACAGGGATACGTGGAATGACCCGCGGCGTAGGCGCGGACGTCCCATGGCGCCTGATCCCACCAGCCGAGCTTGCAGATCCAGATGTGCCCGGAGCCGGGCTGCCCGTGGTCTGCGGCCTGGCCGTTCGGATGGCCGACGCCGCCCGGCGACGTGTGGGTGCCCTCCAGCTCGCGGAAGCGGTCCGACAACGTGTCCGTGTCGTCCAGCGCGCGGAAGCCGTCGGGCGACGTGTCCGTGTCGTCCAGCGCGCGGTAGCCGTCCGACGCGTGGGCGCCGTTCGGTGGGGCATCGACCGCGTCCATGCGGGTGAACGTCCCGTGCGCCCAGGGCCGGAGCACCTGGCCCGGGAGAAGCTTGCAGGCCTTCCCGTTTTTCCGGACCATGCTGGTGGGGTTCAGGCTGATGTCGATCCCCGCGTCGGTCCGAGCCAGGGCCATGGCCCCGCCGAGCGTGGACCAGGTGTCCGTGCGGTCCCCGCTGGCGTCGAAGACGACGACGTTCTTCGCGCCGCGCTGCAGCGCCTCCACCAGGCCGAGGTTGTCGTAGTGGCCACCATCGGTCACGTTGATCCATGTGGCGCGGTAACTCGTATGCCCGCCCGCCTCGGCCCAGAGCATGCCGAGCGTTGGCTGCATGACCCGCCAGCACACGGCCGCCTTCAGCCGGAGCAGGGTCCGGGGCAGCCGCTGGCGGCATTTGGTGCTCTCTACCCGAAGGCCGAGCACGTACGCCCACAGCCGGTCCTCGCGCTTCTGCTGCCGCTCCTCCCACTCCTTCTGGCGTTGCCGCCAATCCCGCTGCCGCTGCTCCCACTCCTCCCGCGTTTCCCGCGGGTCCCTCCGCTTTCCGGGATTGCGGTCGCGGGGGTCACGGTGCCAGAACGGGTGCTGCGACACGTACCAAAGCAGCAGCAGGAAGGTCCGCCGGGCCCACCAGCGGTCCTGCTGGAGGTCCCTCGCTCGGTCCTCAGATGACTTGTCCAGATATTCCCGTGCCCGGCGCACCACGGCGGGGTGCGGCATCCAGACGCCCAGGCGCAGGTTCGTCAGGGTGAACACGATCCGGTACGCGCCGCGGGTCGCCCTTCCCATCAGGGGCGAGAAGGCGGCGCCGCTGATCGCGACCACGTCGAAGAGGGTGAACCGGGTGTGGCCGAGCAGGTACTCATAGTCGGCCGTGTTGGCTTCGACATTCGGCTCACCGCACGACGGATCGGCGCGCAATGTCACCTTGTCGGAAGCGAAAGCCAGGCAGAAGCCCCCGCCGCCGGGCGGGACCTCGCGGTTCGCGTTGATGTTGGCGGTGGTCGCGATCACCAGCTGCGGCCCGGGCTCATCGCCGCGCAGTTTCCGGCTGTCCTGATCGTCGCCCAGCTCCGACAGCCGGGTCCGCGCGGCGTCGGCGAACAGTTGTTCTCGGGCCGCCGCCGTGCCCGCCTTCGCCGCATCCCTGGTGACGGCGTAGGCGTCGGCGAGCCGCCACCGGTAGAAGTCGTGCAGCGAGGTGCGGTTGATGTCCGCAAAGGCGCGCGTCCCGACCATGACGCCGGCGGCGACGAGAACGGGCGCCAGTTGATCGACCGAGAACCCGGCCCTCGCCCCAGTACCGATCCACAGCAGCATGGCGAACGTGCCCACGGCGATGATCACCAGGCTCGCGAGCCACGGCGTCAGCCGGGAGCGGACCCATGCGACGATTGCCCCGATCGCGCCACCGGAAGCCGAGCCTGCTGGTGAACCCGACAGCCGCAGCCTGGCCAGCTGTTTCTGCAAGGACCCCGCGAGCGTCGCAATGGCGGCGACCACGCCCGTGAGCGCCGCCACCGACCGGGGCCCCGGCCCGCCGAACCCGAAGAACTGCACCACGGCGCCCAGCGCCCCGGTGCTCTTGTCAAGCCAGGCGATAACCGGCGGCGCCGCAAGCATGAGCAGCGCAAGGCCGGCGGTGACCGTCGCGGCCCAGCCAACCGCGCTGGCGCGGTGCTGACCACGGCCAGGACCGCCCGACACCAGCGTCCCCCACCAATACAGGAACAGGCCAAAGGCGCTCCCTGCCGCGACGGCCGGGGCCAGCCACCACGACCACGCGGTGACGGACGCCGACGCCTTGCCGTGAGACCACGTCAGCACGCCCTGCTCGTGCAGCAGCCAGCCCCACGCGTGGCCGAAAGCGTACAGCGGCGCAAGGACGAGAAGGCAAGTGACCACGGCGCCAAGCAGCAGCGACAGAACCGCCACGAGCATGGTCTTCGCGTCGGGCGCGATGTAGCGCGTGTTGTTCCGCAGGTTCTGCTCTTCGGGGGTGCCGCGAGCGTAGGCGGCAGGGCGCTTGGCCCGACCCTGGCCGCCGTCACGATTCGGGTCCCCATCGCGAGCCGGGCCCTCATCATGAACCGGGTCTCCCTCACGATCCGGGTCCTCGTCCCGAGCCAGGCCCTCGTCAGGACCCTGGTCCGCATCGCGAGCCCGATCCCGGCGTGCGTCCTCGGCAAGGCCGCGCGCCACAAGCGCCCGGGATGCCGCGATGTAACTGCCGCCGGATACGCCGACGATCCACTTCGCCCGGCGGAGCAGTATGCCCTCGTCGAGGGCTTGCAAGCCGCCCAGGGAGTAGGTGGCCGACCTGATGCCGCCACCCGAGCAGCAAACAGCCCAGTCCGTGCCCGGCGGCGGGGCCTGGGGCCCGGGAGCGGTTTTCGGCTGCGCGTCCGGTGTGCGCTCAGACGTTATTGAGGCATTCATGTGCTGGCCCCCGTTTTAATCCCGAAGGACAATCCTCTTCGTTACCTGCATAGAGGAGCCCAGTGGCTCTCCTGATACACATTCCGGCACCCGTCCGGCAATAACTCCGCTACGCGGGGAATTGCTCCGCGCCGGTCGGCTCGACGTGCTCGACCTGATTCATGGCCTGGCGCAGCCGGGCTAGCTCCCAATACATCCGCCGCCGCGCGCGGTTGGAGTTGCCTAGCGGCTTGTGTTCGCCAAGGCTGTGCCACGGGTTGTAACGGAGCACGTCCGCGAACGCGAGCTGCCGGTCAGAGTCGAATCGCTGGGCGGGAAGCTGCAGCCGGGCTACCGGCACATATGGCGACAAGCGCTCTGGCCACTTGACCGTCGCATCCTCGATCGGCATGAGGTGCGGGTCGGTCTGCACCTGGACCATGAAGTCGAAGGTCCAGGAGCCCGCCGCGAGCGTCCTGATCATGGCGTCGCGCAGATAGTTCTCCGCCGGGCGGGCGGGGATCTTCGTCCGCGCGGGCTCGGCAGGCTTCAGCGAATACTGCACCGCCTGGCCCTCCCCCAGCAGGAACGGCACGTTGCTGTAGTACTGCACCTCCAGCGGGTTGGCGTGCATCGGCGAATAGAGCAGCTGCATGAACAGGTGCAGCAGGTGCGAGTCGCCGGGGTTGATCGCGTAGGCCAGCGGCGCCTTGGCACGGACCCACCGCTGCAGCTTCGCGTTCTCGATGACGTCGGGCGTGACGAAGCTCGCCGGGCTGACCAGGATCAGGTCCTGGGTGAACTGCTCGTCATCCATGAGCTTGGGCCCCGGCACGCCCATCACCTTGATCCCCACGGAACACTGGCCGAGATCTTCGATGTCCGGCGGCGCGTAGGGACCGGGCCCGGAGAAACGCACCCATGCCGGATAGGTCGCCGGCTGCGCGAACAGGCCGCGCCGCAGGCTGGCGGGCAGGCCGGGCAGCACGGAGAACTCACCGCGCAGCACGCCGAACGTCTTGGTGTTCCCGAAGCGCTGGGCGGCGCCTGGGAGCCAGTTCTCGCGAGTGAACTTGGCGAGTTCCTCGATGATCTGGCGAGTGCAGGCTTCCTCGCCGGGCAGCAACTGCTCCTCGGCGAGGCGCAGCTGCGAGTTCGCCCGGCGCGCGTTCTGCAGCGCCTGCGCCGCCGAGAACAGCGGCGGCCTGAGCCGCTTGTCGAACCAGGGCCGGTAGAGGAACTCCAGCCGCCGCTCCAGCCGCCATGCCCACAGGAAAAGGTCGCTCAGCGGGCGGAGCATGAGGTAGGTGGCCAGGCCTTGCGCGTTGGTGAACAGGCCGCGGCGGCTTGCGGTGACCTCCGGCCGCGGCTTGCGCTTCCGGGCCAGCACGGTCTGCATTTGGGTACCCCGTTTTCGTTGAGATTCGATCCCCGTGGCGGCCGGGTTACTGCCGCTGGCGGAAGTCGAGGGCGAAGTCGAGGACATGGCGGCGTCCCCAGAACACGAGTCCCAGAAAAACGCCCGGGGCAATCTCACGGATCTCATCCCGGATCATGCGGGCGAGCAGCGACGTCTTCGAGTAGTCGAGGACGATGCAGGTTTCCCCGTCGTACCAGCTGTCCTGCTTGTAGACCGCGGCCTCGATCGCCTGGATGCCCATGGGCGTCAGGATGTTCCTCAGCCGTCCCTGGCGGGCGTTCACGACCTTGCCGCGCCATGCGAGGGCGTAGCACAGCACGGCGGCAACCCGGGCGGCACGACCACCGGTGCCGAGCAGCACCGTGCCCTTTCCCCGGCCGTGCGGAATGGCGCCTGCCGTCCCGGCGCCGAACAGTTCCCCGAGCCCGTCGGTGGTCTCATCGACCAGCGACGACGGGTCTGCGGCGGTAATTCCATCCATGGTTCCTCACTTCATCTCGCGCCGTCACCGGGCTGCACGCGCCCAGGGAGTGAAGGCGTTGGGCACGCGCCCCAGGGCGGGGCGCAGCTGCGGGTAGTGGCGCAACAGCACTGACGTCATGCTGTTGTCGTTGATCCAGTCCAGGCCGGCCTGCGTGTACACGGCCGGGGTGTAGTCGGTGGTGAAGAACCTGTCGCTGTTCAGCCGGCGCGACGCCATCAGGATGAAGATCCGGAACGCGGTGTCGCTGAAGGCGAACCCCGTGGGCCGGCGTTCCGCGTACATGCCGACGGTCAGGTTGACCCGCTCGATGTCGCCGTAGACGGCCTCGATCTGCCGGGCCCATTCCGGGTTGTCGGTGAGCTCGTCGAAGCTGGCGGCCGGGCGCAGGTGCAGCAGGCGGCGGAACTCGTTGTAGCGCGGCACGCCGAGTTCGCGGGACCGCAGGATGTCGGTGGCCGCGAGGTCTTGGAGGCTGCCGTCCGGCCGGTGGAACTCCTGCAGGTTCCGAGGAAAGTTGTGCAGGGTCACCAGGCCGGGGTGCTGGGTCCCGAACGAGTACATCAGGTCGGCCATGTTGACCTTCTGTGCCACGGTGACCGCTCCGGCGCCCGCCATGTCGCGCAGGGTGGCGTGCATCAGCTGCCGGTCGTCGGCGCTCGAGCGCAGCGCGTAGTCATCGGGCACCAGCGGGTGCATCCGGTACACCGCGACGAACTCCTCGGTGAGCGAGTAGGGGACGCCGAAGTGCTCGGTCGCCGAGCCGGGGATGCCGCTGATGATCTCGCTGGCGCTCACCCGGCCGAACATCCGGTGCACCCGTTCCCCGGCCAGGCCCCACCAGTTGGCGCGCATCGCGACCTTGGTCGTGGGGTGGCTGATGACGGCGGTCGTCCACTCCACCGTGTGGATCTTCGCGATGAGGGCGGTGTTGACCAACCGGGCCCGCTGGTAGATCTCGTCGTCGGGCCAGTGCGGGTACTCCGCGCGGAGCCGGTCGCAGATCGAGTTGTGCTCGAGGGTGAACAGCGTCTGCATCATCAGCAGGCCGAGCCAGAATCCGGGTACCAGCCGCGGGTCGGACGCCGGGTCGTCGGGTATCGGCGGCAGCCCGTCGGGATCGACGCGCAGCTTGCCGTGCTGGCCGGTGCGGATGAACTGCTGTTGCTCCAGCGTCGTGCCGTAGATCTGGGAGGCGTCCCACCAGGCCGTCTCGGTGTTCGTGTGGGTCGGCGGGTGGTTGCCGCCGGGCGCTGCGGTGGGGTCGGGCCGCGTCCGCATCACCCGCATCAGCCGGTCCGGCCACGGGTCGTCGTCGGTGAGCGGAACCTCCCACGGGTTCTCCCGCGGGCCCTTCCCGTGGCTGAACCAGTCCTTGATCATGAACTGCAGCCACGTCGCGACGAGCGCGTTGACCGAGGTCGCCGGGATGAGCTCGTCCCGGGTCAGCAAGGCGCGGCTCACCTCGCGGGGATTGGGCTGCATCAGCCGCGGCAGCGGGTCCGGCTCGACGTGCGCCAGCGGCACGTTCCGGCCGAACCGGGATCCAGCCATGCCCATGCGGGGCTGGCTGAGGTCGTTATGGCTGCCGTCGAGGCGCCGGTCGCTGCGGTCCTCCGGGGTGGCCGGCGGCACCGGCGGCAGGTTCACCGCCGGCAGCGCGCTGGTGTCGTAGAGGTTGTCCTTCCTGAGGACGTCGCGCAGCCCGGCGAGCACGGCGAGCCCGAGCGGCACCGGGAGCCGGTGCCAGCCGATCCGGCGATCGGCCAGCTCGGCAAGCTTGCCGTAGAGCGCCCAGAAGGCTGATTGGTGGTAGCTACCGCGTGGCTTGCTGGTACCCATGTGTGGTCACCTCGTCATGACTGAGGAAAGGGACGCGGCAGGTGCGCCCGCGGATAGTTGTTCCAGGTAGCGGAGAGCGGAGACGCCGGGCAGGAAGAAGTAGGCGCCGCCCCGGGTCCGCACGAACTGAGGCAGGTCCCGGTAGCGGCGGCGGACCGGGCGCGCCGGTACGGTGAACGTCGCGCCGCGAGGGTGACGGCTGCCGATAAGCGGGTCGGTGTCGTCGTACAGGCCGTGGAACGTCGGGTTGTTCAGCCACGTGTGCTGCACGAACTCGAATTGCCTGATCAGGCTGGCGACCAGGCAGATGAAATGCAGGCCCGTCTCGCGTGACGGGGCAACGTCACCCGGCGCCATTCGTTCTGCATGATTGCCGTTGCCTGCTGCCGTCGGCGCGTCGTCGCCGGGGCCGTAGCTGCGGCCGCGGCGCAGGAGCCGGTGCCCGTCGTTGACCGCGAGAGACGCCTCGGTGCCCGGCTGTGGGTCGAGCGAGTCGCGCGGGTTCATCCGGCGGATGTGCGCGCCGACCGGGCAGGCGAGCCCCAGCGGGTCGGTGCGGCAGTAGCCGAAGTCGTTATGGTCGCCAAGCCGCGGGTCGTCCCGGTCCGGCGTTTCGACCAGGGGAGCGCCGCTCGGCCACCGGCCCACCATCTTCGCGGCCAGCGCGGTGCGCGCGCCGGGATCGTCGGCGCCGTCCGGTCGGCGGGTCGCCTGCCCGACGTAGCGCCAGAAGCCGTCAACGTCCTGTTCGAGCTGGCGCATGACCAGATAGCAGCCGTTGCGGCCCAGGTCGGCCGCGCCGCTCCCGGCCGCATCCCGCGGTAGCAGGTGGCGCGGATCGTCGGCGGCTGGCAGCAGCGGCCGGCTGGTCAGCTGGCCGTAGGCGTTTGGGTACCCGAGCACGAACTCACCTGCGGGCACCACCCGCCCGCCCGGCGTCCCGGCGCGCGCGGCCCCGCTGGCCTTGGGCAGGCCCTGGATGACCGGCTGGGAAATGCCGTCGTGGAAGCCGAACGGCTCGTTGTTGCCGAGTTCGAGGGTGTCAAGGACGGTGACCTGCGGGATGGCCAGCCCGTCGAGGCGCCTGGCCAGTTCCGCCTGCCTGGCGTCGAGGATCTCCGGGGAGGCGGCGTACAGCAGGAGCAGGCCGTCAACGGGTGGGTGCTGAGGCCCGCCCCACGCCCAGCAGCGCGGGTCGGACTCCCCGACATCGCCGAGGAAGCGGCTGCGGTTCGGGCCGGTCATGCCCTCGATGAACGGGGCAGGAAACCCGGCGATCACGTTCACGGCCAGGCCAAGCCGCCGCAGGCCGGCCGGCGTGTACGCGAGGTGCAGGGCGCTGTTGCCGGCGAACCTGCCCGCCGGGGTGACCCGGGGCAGCAACCAGGACAGCAGCGCGCGCCCAGCGGCCGCGTCGTGGGCGGCGAAGATCGTGAACCGGGCGTGCGGGAGGTTGCGGTACCCGCGGGCGATCAGGCCCTGGATGTCGTCGAGGTCGAGCTTGATGGCCACGGTTGCCTCACAGGAGCGAGAGCCAGTGCTCAGCCTCCGCCGGGCTCATGTCCCCGCGCAGGCCTGCCCGGATCTGGGCGTTGTTCTCGATGTTGTCCGCGCTGAGCTCCGGGTAGGCGGCGTACCACGCGGGCACCGCCACCTGATGGCAGCGGATGGTGTTCTTGAACTGCTCTTCAAGCTTGGCGCCGCCGAAAAACAGCCACCGGGTCGGCGGGTAATCCATGCCGTTGCTGAACGTAGCGTTGAGACCCCACCAGATGAGGTTGATGAAGTCGTCGTTATAGGCTTCGACGGCGCCGTCGTAATTGCTGGCGAAGGTCATCCGCCGCCAGCCGTCGAGCGGAACCCACCGGGCGAAATGGATCGTCTTGATCCCGCCAAGGCTGTCGTGGTTGAAGATGTGCCGGACCCCGTAATCGGTGAGGAAAAGCACCGCGCGGAAGGTCAGTTGCCGCAGAAGGCCGGGCCGGACGAAGCCGGCCACCGCGAATGGGTTCTGCGTGCTGAAGTCCTCGTAGTTGGCAACCTCCTCGAGGCGCCGCAGCGTCGGCCGCTGCGTGAACGGGCGGTCGTGGCGCTCGTCCAGGCGGAGCAGCACGGCCCAGACCGGGAGGATCGGGAGCAGCAGCGGCAGTGCGAGGAGGAGCATGGCCGGAACGGCCACCAGGTGCACGGCCTGCCTTGCTCTGAAGAGCAGCGACGGCGGCGCCGGCGGTTTTGCCGCCCAGGCCAGGTCGGCGCGCCCGGCGACGTAGGCCTGCAACTCGCGGCGGACCTCGGTGGCGGTCCGGCCGGTGTGGTCCCGCCGGTCGAGGTAGTCCTCCAGCGCTTCGCGCAACTCAGCCTCCTGGCGAATCTGCGCCACCCCGCGCCCCACGGTGTTCACGTAGAAGGCGCTGGCCCGGACCCGGCGCCGGCGCAGCCAGGCGATCCGCCGCCCCCCGCCCGGCCCCGGATAGCCAGTGCAATACTGAAAGGCCTGGTCAATGCCCTCTCTTGCCACGCCGGTAAGGTCGGCCAGGTGACGCCGCAGCGGCGCGTCCACCTCGCTCATGAAGACCAGGCTGGCTGGAATCGGCCGGCCCGCCAGGTCGGCCGTCTCCTCCAGCAGGTAGAACCTGGCGAAGTGCAGGCCGCGGCAGCCGGCGAAGCCGAACGGCGCCTCGCCCAGCCCGGTCTTCCCGGCCTCAGCGAGCCACTGGCGCAGTTCGGCTACCCGGTCCGCGGCGACGGGCGCCCGGATCGTGACCCCGATCTGATGCGGCATGACCATTTCCCCCGTTGCTGTCTTCCCTGGCGATGGTCAGGGCGAGGGCGGTGTTGGTCACCGAGATCCCGGCCGCCACGGCGGCAACCCGCGGCGGCAGCTGCCGGCGCAGTCCCGCCGTGATCGCCGACGCCGCGTCCGCAGCGTGGATGACAACGCCGACCTTGCCCTTGTGTTGCATGGCGCCGCCAGCGAGAAGCTCCACGCCAAGCACGACGGTGCGGATGCCAAACATCCGCAGCGGATAGACGGCCACCTGGTTGGTACGCGGGTCCGCCCCGAGGCGCCGGAGCATCACCGCCGGCGCCAGCAAGGCCAGCGTGCCGTTGACGAGCCGGACGGCGGCCAGCGCGATGCGAGCGTGCTCGCGGCGTAGCGGCATAGGACCTCCCCCGTGGGATCCGCCGGCCTGATAGGCCTTACTGACTTAGAGGGCCTGGCGCCGGGCTTGATACACCGGCAGATTCCGCTGCGACGCCGGCGCAGCGGTTACGCTGTGCTCGCAGGCCGGATAATCCGTTCGTGGCACTGGCAGCCCGCCGCTCAGGGGCGCACCAACGTTAGGGGGTGCTTGATGAGCATCCCCGAGGCGGAGCCCGCCCAGCCCACGGAGGGCGCGGCGACCGCCGCTACGGCCGCTCCCGAGAAGGCGGAGCAGTGGACTGACCCGCGGCTGCCCTGGCTCGGGAAGCCGCGGACAGCCGACATCCTCTGCTGGGCGGGCATCGTGCTCAGCGGCGTGTTCTTCTGGGCCCTGCTGCCGTTGCGGGTGTCGCTGGTCGGCACTCACCCGGTGGTGGCCGAACTGCTGAACGGCAGCACCGAGTCCATTATCTCGGCCGCCGCGTTCGCCAGGGTCGGGCACGGAACACTCGCCGTGGTGCTGCTCGCGGCGATTCCGGGCCTGATGAAGTTCGACATCTTGTACTGGTGGGCGGGGCGGTTGTGGGGCGAGCGGTTCATCGTGGCGCTGCCCGGCAGCCGGCGCGTGGCTAAGCATCTGGGGCGCGTGCAGCAGGCCGGCCCGAAGTTCACCTGGCCGGCCATGGTGCTCAGCTCCTTCCTCCCTATCCCCAGGGCGATCATCTTCGTAGTGGTCGGCTGGGCCGGGATGCGGCTCGTCACGTTCTTCATCCTGGATGCGATCAGCGTGCTGCTGTGGGCTGGCATGCTCGCCGGGTTGGGGTACACGCTCGGTCACCGCGCGGTCGTCGCGGCCAAAACCGTCTCCCACTACAGCTTGTGGTTCACGATCGGGATCGTGGTGCTGAGCGTGCTCTTGGCGCTGCGCTCCCAGCGCCGGCCGGTGGCGGCCCCGGACGGCCAGCGCGGCAGCTAGCATCCCCGGGCTCATGCGGCGTGAGATTGGCGCACGTCGTGGGTGAGGTGGGCCGGGGTGTGGGCCGGCTTGTCCTTGTAGACGAACGCGCGCCGCAGCCGCGGGTATGGCTCGCCGGGGCCGGAGAAGTTCCGGCTCATGACGGCTAGCTCAGCGGCCCGGTAGGCGGCCAGCGGCCGCTGTCGTTCCGCCGCCGCCAGTTCTCGCGCCTTGGCGGCCAGCCGCGTGGAGTAGCCGGGACTGCGGGCGAGCTGACCGGCCATGATGGCCACCTGCCCACGGTACTCGGCGGCGCGGCCGACGATGACCCGGTTGACCAGGCCGCACCGCAGCGCGGCGGCCGGGCTTACCGGCAGGCAGTTCTCGGTGAGCTTTGCGGCGTGTTCGGCGCCTACGCGGCGGGGCAGGGTGTAGGTCCAGTATTCCGAGCCGTGTAGGCCCATTAGCCGGTAGTGCGGGTTGAGGACCGCGCCGGCGCGGCACCAGACCTGGTCCGCGGCGAGAGCGAGCATCAGGCCCCCGGCGGCGGCGTTGCCAGCGAGCGCGGCGACGGTGAGCTTGCCGGTGGTGGTCAAGATCGCCTCGACCAGGTCATCGATGGCGTTGATGTTGCGCCACGACTCTGCCGCCGGGTCGTCGGCGGCCTCGATCACGTTGAGGTGGATGCCGTTGCCGAAGAAGTCCCTGGGGCTGCCGAGCACGATCACCCGCACCGGGCGGGCCTGGGCGTGCCGGTAGGCGGCGAGCAGGCGGCGGCACTGTCCGGTGCTGATGGCGCCACCGGGGAAGGAGAACTCCAGGTAGCCCACATCGCCATTCTCGCGGTAGCTGATCTCCTGGTAGGTACGCCGGCCAAATGGCCTGGTCAGCGGGGCCGGGACCGGCGGCACACCGGCCAGCGATCCGCGCAGCGCGAGCGTGGCCGGCGCCTTGAAAGTTCTCGGGCCACCGGGCGCCGGGCGCGGGCGCAGCTGCGGGATCCAGACCGCCCCGTCGGTGGTGGCCCGGCAGATCGCGCCCCCCCGCCGCGCGATGATCGCCCCGGGCCGCCCGCGCAGGTGATCGTCTTCGTAGCCGCCGACCAGGAAGTACTCGGCGCCGGCGATCACATCAAGGACGCCGGGGCTGGAGTCCGCCGCTCGCAGCTTCGCCAGCACCGACGTCGTGGGCTCGGCGGACCAGTCGATGCGGCGGTCGGCCTGCCGGCACGGCGGCCGGGGCCGTCCGGTCACCCCGGGACGGGTGTAGTCCGGTGGCTCGGGCCGGTAGCTGCCGCTGGCGAACCTGCTGACCGCCGCCAGGACCGCCGCCAGCGCGGCGTCGGCGACTTCGGTGCGGTACAGCGAGCTCTTCGAGCAGGCCTGCGGCACCGGAAACTCCGCGCTCGCCCAGATGTCACCGGCGTCCATCTCGGCGTTCGCCTGCAGCACGGTGACCCCCCAGCGCGCGGCGCCGTCCATGATCGCCCAGTCGAGCGAGGACGGGCCACGGTCGCCCCGGGGCCCGGGGTGCACGATGAAGCAGGGCCATGCCGACCAGATGTCGGCGGGAATCGCCGCGGTAAGCATCGGCGCGATGACCAGATCCGGGCCGTGGCGGCGGACCGCCTCCCGCATCACCTCGTCCCCCAGCGCCAGCTCAACCGCCACCTCATGGCCGCGGTCGGCGAGCTCAACGTGTACCCGCTGGGTGAGGCTGTTGTAGGCACTTGCCAGCAGCAGAATCCGCATCTGGCCCCCCGTCCCCGTGATCAGCATGCGCGCCGATCACCGGCAGCCCGTCGCAGGCGGGCAGGAAATTCGGCGCCCCTGTTGCCAGATGAATTCTGGCCATTGGCCTGGCGCCAGTTCCGGCGCCGCGGCCCCGCTTGATAGGAGGAGGCAGCGAGCACGCTGATACACCCGGAGCGCAGGCCGTCCTTACCCGGGCAGAGCCCGCAGCAGCGGTCGAGGGCCGGGACCGGCTACCGGGACGGCAGGCCGAGCGCTTCGGGGTGTGCCCGGCGGTAGTGCTCGGTGAGCACTTCGCTGAGGCTGCCTGGCCGGTACGCGACGGTGCGGTGGCAAATCTGGCAGCGCGTGACCGGAAGGCGGGTAACGGTCACCGGAAATCGGCGGGAAGTTGAATTGCTCATCGTCTCCATTATGCCACCGGCGCCGGGGTGACCTTGCGAGTTGCGGCACACCCGTGGCACGGTTATGCCGTTTCCGCCCACGGCGAAACCCATGAGCGGTCGAGCAGGTCCGGCCGGCGCAGGTATTCCATCATCAGCCGCACCGACTCCCGCGCATCCCGGGTCAGCTGAAAGCATTCCCGTGCCGAGCGGCAACGGTCCGGCGCAAACTCCCGCGCCAGCGTGACGATGACGTCGGCCAGACCGCTGAGTTCCCTGGCATCGGCGGGCTCTAGCTGCCAGGTCTTCCGCCCCGGACCCGCGCCAATATTGGCGATGCGATCACGCAACCAGCGCCAGGGATTGGCCGTAAGCTCCGGATCCCAGGTACGGCCGCAGGGTTCGTTGCCGGAGAATTCCGGATGGTAGTGCGCGACGCCAAAACTTCCCGGGACATCGGTCAGGCGGTCAAAGAGATCGGCTCGCCACAATGGGCGGTCCGCCGTGATGAGCTGCGCCGCTGATTCGCTGCCGCGGTGCTGTTGCGGCGCCAGCTCGCGCAGCTCGATCCGGACACCGTGCTCCATGGAGGCGTCGTCCAAGTCGATCTCAAACCAGTGCCGCACGATGACAGCACTGCGCGAGAGAGCCAGGATGTGCTGCACGGTGCCTCCCATGGCCGGGTCGTCCGAACTCGTGCGCCCCCGGCGCGGTCAAGTCGCTGCCGGCGGCGCTGTTAGCACGCCCACCCGCGGTGCATGCGGCGCAAGCAACAGGCCCGGACCGGATCTCCCAGGTCCGCACCGGCCCTTGGGACCTCATCGGGCATGTACGCATGGCCCGGGCGTGCCGACCGGTACCGGGCCGCGCTGGTTTACCCGCCCTTCGCCGGTCTCTTTCTGGGCTTCTTGCGCGGGTGCTCGATCATCGCGTCCGGACCCGGGAACACCAGGCTGGTGTGACCGTCGTCGAATCGCACCAGGTAGGGCGGTTCCCCGCCTGCCCCGCGGACCTCGATGATCTCGCCCGACCGTTCCGGCTGGCCTACGATGTTGCCGCGCACATGGAACCGGTCCCCGATGGCTGCCTGCATCAGTCCACTTCCTCCACCCGCGTCTGCGCGTTCCCCCGTGCGTCGGGGGACAATGCTCACGGTGTGCCGAATCACTATGGCCAGTATCTACCTCGGCGCCGATCACTGATAGCGGCCATGGCTACGATGACGTGATCTCACCGATGGTCCAGGGCCCGGGGAAGCTGCCCTGGCAGCCGGGCGCCACGGGTCCGGCGGTGATGTTCGCCCAGGCCGGGGGCCGTCCGCTTCGCGGAGGTGACTGCATGGTCGCGAGTCAGGAGGCCGGTGGGGCGGGGCTGCGGTACGGCGTCGCCTCCATGTGGTCGCCGCTGCGCCGGGTGCTCGTCCGGCGGCCTGCGACCGCAGGCGATTTTGCCGGCGCGGGGTGGCGGTGGCCCGATCCCGGGCTGCTCATCGCGCAGCACGAGGCATTCTGCGAACTGCTGGCCGGGCTCGGCTGCGAGGTCGAGGTCGCCGCCGCGCTCGATGGGCTGGTCGACGCCACGTACATCCGGGATCCGGGGCTGGTCACCCAGCGCGGCGGCGTGGTGTTCCAGATGGCCAAGCCAGCCCGCCAGGACGAGCCGGGCCACCTGGGCTCGGCACTGGCCGCGGCCGGCGTGCCCGTGGTGGCGCGGCTTGACGGCAGAGCCCGCGCCGACGGCGGAGACTTCGTCTGGCTGGACCCACAGACGCTGATGATCGGGCGCAGCTACCGGACGAACGCCGCGGGGGTGGCGCAGCTGCGCACGATCATGGGCGCCGAGGGGGTCACGGTGCTGTCGGTGGACCTGCCGCACGACCTCGGCCCGCAGCACGTGCTGCACCTGATGTCGTTCCTCTCGCCGGTTGCCGGTGACCTGGCGGTGGTGTTCCCGCCGTTGGCGCCCGTCGCGCTCATGGAAACCCTGGCCGATCGCGGCGTGACCGTGGTCGCGGTGGACGCCGGCGAGTACGCGTCGATGGCCTGCAACGTGCTGGCGGTCCGGCCGCGTCAGGTGATCATGCTGGAGGGGAATCCCGTCACCCGGCAGGCGCTGGAGCGCCATGGCTGCGAAGTGCACTGCTACGACGGCTCGGAGATCTCGCTCAAGGGTGACGGCGGCCCGACCTGCCTGACACAGCCGCTGCTGCGCGCCGACTGACCCGGCCGATGACGGGCGGGACGGACGTGGCGGCCGGCACGCCGGAATCGTCATGACCTTCCGCCAGCCGCGACGCGATCGGCATTGTCATCCTGCGGCGGCTGCTCCTCCGCCTCAGCCCGGCCGCGTCCGGTAAACACGACATGCCAGTGCTCGGCACGGCTCAGCAGGTCCTCGGTGAAGGCCTTGAGGAACCGGCCTGTGTCGCCGAGCCGGGCGCCGATGGGTTTCCTGCGGTGCGGCGGTCATCATTGCCAGGACCCGCACCACCGAGGTGCCGGACTGCCATCCCGGAAGGGAGTAACCATGGCACAGCCAGTTGTGCACTTCGAGATCATCGGGAGAGACCCCGCGAGGCTCCGGAGTTACTTCGGGGAATTGTTCGGATGGGAATTCGACACCAGCTCCCCGGTCGCCGAAGCGGTGTCGGAGCCGACGAACTACGGCTTCGTGAACCGCGCCACGACCAGCGACGGGACCGGTATCCCGGGCGGTGTTGGCGGCGGTCAGGGCTACGACAGCCACGTGCTCTTCTACATCGGTGTTCCCGATGTCGAGGCTGCCCTGCAGAAGGCCGAGAGCCTGGGCGGGAAGCGGCGGATGGGCCCCGAGCGGGCGCCAACGGGCCTGGTGGTGGGGCACTTCACCGACCCCGAGGGCAACCTGATCGGCGTCGCCGGGACCGGATGACCAGCCTGAGGGCCGACTGGACAGTAGCCTGGCCGGCCCGCAACGGCGCCGCGGCAGAGGCCGGGCGAGGTCCTAGCCGCCGCGCTCCTCAGGCGCCAGTCCGAGCGCCTTGAGCAGCTCGCGCAGGCTCTGGTAGCGCTGCCCTTCGGGGAGCGAGGCCGCCAGCTCGGGCAGCCTGTCCCCTGCCTGGCGCTCGGCCAGGATCTCCAGCAGCCGCCCCCGGTCCAGCGGCCAGTCGGTACGGTCCAGGTGGCGGGCCAGGTCGCTGCGTAGCTCGACGACCTCCCAGTCCTCCGGGACCGGCGACTCGGCCAGCCTGGCCGCCGGGGCCCAGACCGCCTCCCGCTCGGTCTCATTTTCGGGCGCCTCTTCAGGTTCGGGCCATTCCCCGGCGTACTCCCGCGCCTCGGCTTCGTCCTGGCGCTTGATCGCCTCATCACGAAGGGGGCCGTGCGTGCCACTGGCTTGTTCGCTCACTGGCGTACCTCGCTTTGCTTCGCTCACGTTGCTCAGCCTGCCGGCCGGCGCCGCCGCAGCCCGCCGCCCGTGGTAGCCCTTCCCCTTGCCGCCACCGGTACCCAGGAAACGCCTCGGCGGTAGAAACCTGGGCCGGCAAACACCCGCGCGGGGGGATGCCCCCAGACTGTCACGCGATCACCATGACGGTTAAGGCCTGAAGGCACGCGGGCTACGCAGGTCGTGGTGAGCGATGGCCGAGATGTCCGGCTCGCGCGGCGGGTAGTCACCGTCGGCGGCGGGTTCGCCACGCGGTTAAGGAGTGATGATGGGCGCAGAGCGTGAGCGAGTCGCCGGTTTCGGCCCGCTGGAAGACGGGCTGCTCGAGGCCGGGGAGTGGTACCGGTGGGGACCGTATGTCAGCGAGCGGCAGTGGGGCACGGTCCGGGAGGACTACAGCGCCGACGGCAACGCGTGGGATTACCTGCCGCATGATCACGCGCGGTCCCGGGCCTACCGGTGGGGTGAGGACGGCCTGGCCGGGTTCTGCGACATCCACCAGCGCCTCTGCCTGGGCCTGGCGCTATGGAACGGGCAGGATCCGATCCTGAAGGAACGGGCATTCGGGCTCACCGGCCCGCAGGGAAACCACGGCGAGGACGTCAAGGAGTACTGGTGGTACCTGGACGCCGTCCCGAGCCACGCCTGGAACAGATGGCGCTACCACTACCCGCAAGGCCCGTTCCCCTATCAGGACCTGATCGCGCAGAACGCCGCGCGCTCCCGCTTCGATCCCGAATATGAGCTGCTCGATACCGGCGCTTTCGACGGGGACCGGTACTGGATCATCGAGACGCATTACGCCAAGGCCGCCCCAGACGACATCCTGATGGCGGTTCAGGTGACCAACGCAGGGCCGGTGGCCGCCAGCCTGCATGTGCTGCCGACGGCCTGGTTCCGCAACACCTGGTCCTGGGACGAGAACCAGGCTAAGCCGGTCCTTGCGGCGGACGGCGATCACCGCGCCGTGATCGAGCACCCGTTCCTTGGCGCCCTGGAGCTGACCGCCGACGCCGGGCCGGATGGCGCCGCGCCGGAGTTGCTGTTCTGCGAGAACGAGACCAACGCAGCGAGGCTGTTCGGCGGGACGCCGGTCACGCCCTATCCCAAAGACGGGATCAACGACCACGTCGTCCACGGCGCCGCCACCGTCAACCCCGAGCGCACCGGCACCAAATGCGCCTTCTGGTACCGGCTCACCGTGCCCCCCGGCCAGACCGCCGAGCTCAGGCTCCGGCTCCGTCCGGCCGCCGGCGGGAGTCCCGGGGATGCAGCCGCGGCCGCGGACGCGCTCGGCGCCGGGTTCACCCAGGTGATGGCCGAGCGCCGGGCCGAGGCGGATGAGTTCTACGCCGAGCTGACTCCGGCCAGCGCCAGCGCCGACGAGGCGATGGTGCTGCGGCAGGCGTGCGCGGGCATGCTGTGGGGCAAGCAGCTGTTCTACTACGACGTGGCGCGCTGGCTGGACGGTGACCCGAGCCAGCCGCCCCCGCCGCCCGAGCGCAAGAGCGGGCGGAACTCGAAGTGGCGCAACTTCGATGGGTTCGACATCATCTCCATGCCGGACAAGTGGGAGTATCCCTGGTTCGCCGCCTGGGACCTGGCCTTCCACTGCGTCAGCCTGGCCCACCTGGACCCGGCGTTCGCCAAGTACCAGCTGATCATGGTGTGCCGGGAGTGGTTCCAGCACCCGAACGGGGCGTTGCCGGCCTACGAGTGGGATTTCGGGGATGTCAATCCCCCGGTGCACGCGTGGGCGGCGCTGCAGGTCTTCGCCATTGACGGCGGCCGCGATCTCGACTTCCTCAGCCGCGTGTTCGACAAGCTCCTGGTCAACTTCACCTGGTGGGTGAACAGGGAAGACGCCGGTGGCAACAACGTCTTCGAGGGTGGCTTCCTCGGCCTGGATAACATCGGCCCGATCGACCGTTCCCACCTGCCGGCCGGCTACCTGCTGGAGCAGTCCGATGCCACCGGCTGGATGGGCGCCTACGCGCTGGCCATGGGCTCGATCGCCACCGTGCTGAACTGGTCCGGCCAGCGCCAGGCGCAGGATCTGGTCCTGAAGTTCCTAGAGCACTTCGCGGGCATCCGGAACGCCCTGGACGAACAGGGCCTGTGGGACGACGCCGACGGGCTCTTCTACGACCGGCTGACCGCCCCGTCCGGCTACACCGTCCCGGTGAAGGTCCGGTCGATGGTGGGGATCATCCCAGTGCTCGCGGCGGCGGTCATCGACGGCGACATGCTGCGAAACGCGATGACCCTGAACAAGCGCTTCATGCATTTCCTGGAGCGCGAGGGCGTGGGCGATATCGAGAAGCTGACCGAGACCCCGCAGTTGCGCGGGGAGGGCGCCAGCGAGCGGATGCTCCTCTCGGTGGTCCGGCCCGATCAGCTGGAGCGGTTGTTCGCCAAGCTCTTCGACGAGAGTGAATTCCTGTCCCCGCACGGGTTGCGCGCCCTGTCCGCCTACCACCGCGACCACCCCTACGAGTTTGACGCCGAGGGATTCCGGTCGGCTATCGACTACGAGCCGGCCGAGTCAACCACGTCCATGTTCGGGGGCAACTCCAACTGGCGCGGCCCGATCTGGTTCCCGGTCAACTATCTCGTGATCGAGTCGCTGGAGCGCTATCACCGGTTCTATGGCGACGACCTGGCGATGGAATACCCGACCGGCTCGGGCCGGCGGCTCGGCCTCGACCGGATCACCGCAGACCTGCAGGACCGGCTGATCTCGCTGTTCACCAGGGGTGAAGACGGCCGACGGCCCTGCTTCGGCGGCACTGAGCGGATGCAGGCCGACCCCGCCTGGCGGGACAACCTGATCTTCAGCGAGTACTTCCACGGCGACAACGGCGCCGCGCTTGGCGCCTTCCACCAGACCGGTTGGACCGGCTTGATCGCGGACGTGATCCTGCGCCGCCACGGCGCGGTCCCCGCCATTGGCGACGTCCTGCGTGACCTGAGCAGGAGGGCGCATCAATGACCAGCCGGCCGGGCGCTGCGGGGGCCGCCGCCCCGGCCGCCCGCGTCACCGGCGAAGCCGGCCCCCACAGCGCGCTCCCCGGCAGGCCGTTCCCGCTCGGCGCCACGCCCGGCGAACGCTTCGGCCTCGCGGGAACGAACTTCGCGATCGCCTCCAGCATGGCCGACAGCGTCACCTTGTGCCTGTTTGATGCGGCCGGCGCCGAAACCCAGATCCCGATCGTGGATAACGACGCCGATGCCTGGCATGCGTTCGTGCCCGGAATCGGCCCGGGGCAGGCCTACGGGTACCGGGTCAGCGGCCCGTGGAAGCCGGCCCGCGGCCAGCGGTGCAACCATGCCAAGCTGCTGCTCGACCCGTACGCGAAAGCGATCAGCGGAACGGTCACGTTCGGGCCGGAGGTGCTCGGCCAGGACGAAACCGACCCGGCCAAGCCGAGCGCCCTGGACTCCTCGGCCCACGTGCCGCGGAGCCTGGTCGTGGACCCGGAGTTCCGCTGGGAGGACGCCAACCGGCCCTGGCACCGCTACTCGGACACGGTGCTCTACGAGACCCATGTCAAGGGTTTCACCATGCGCCATCCGGGCATCCCTGCCGCGCTCCGCGGAACCTACGCCGGCCTGGGCCACGAAACCGCCATCGCGCACCTGCTGGACCTGGGCATCACCACCGTTGAGCTGCTGCCCGCGCACCAGAACGTGCCCGAAGCGTTCTTGATCGGGCGGGGCCTGACGAACTATTGGGGCTACAACACAATCGGGTTCTTTGCGCCGCACAGCGGTTACTCGGCCGCAGCGCGGGCCGGCCAGCCGGGCGGTCAGGTCCGCGAATTCAAGGCCATGGTGAACGCGCTACACCGGGCGGGCCTGGAGGTGGTGCTCGACGTGGTGTTCAACCACACCGCCGAGGGCGGCCCGGACGGTCCGGCGCTGTGTTTCCGCGGCATCGACAACACGGCGTACTACCGGACCGAACCGGGCAACCCCGGCGCCTACATCGACACGACCGGTTGCGGCAATGCGCTGAACGTCGCCGACCCGATCACGCTGCAGCTGATCATGGACTCGCTGCGTTACTGGCTGACCGAGATGCACGCCGACGGGTTCCGGTTCGACCTGGCGCCAACCCTGGCCCGCCAGGACGGGGCTTTCGACAAGGTTGCGGCCTTCCTGGACATGGTTTCCCAGGATCCGGTGGTGTCCCGGGCCAAGCTGATCGCCGAGCCTTGGGATGTCGGCCAGATGGACAGCTATGACGTTGGCCGCTTCCCGGCGCTGTGGCGGGAGTGGAACGGCAAGTACCGGGATACGATGCGCGATTTCTGGCGCAGCCATCCAGTCGGGATCGGCGAGTTCGCCACGCGCTTTGCCGGCTCGTCGGACCTCTACGCGACGGCTGGCCGCCGGCCCACCGCGTCGGTGAACCTGATCACCGTCCACGACGGCTTCACGCTGCGCGACCTGGTTTCCTACGACGGCAAGCACAATGAGGCCAACGGCGAGGACAACCGGGACGGGACCGATGACAACCGGTCCTGGAACTGCGGCGCCGAGGGCCCGGCGGCCGACCCCGGTGTCCTCGCGTTGCGGGCCCGCCAGTCCCGGGCCATGCTCAGCACCCTGATGCTGTCGTTCGGGGTTCCGCTGTTGCTCGGCGGCGACGAGATGGGCCGGACCCAAGGCGGCAACAACAACGCCTACTGCCAGGACGACGAGACGACCTGGTTCGACTGGACGAGCGCCGACGCTGCGCTGCTGGACTTCACCAAGAAGCTCATCGCCTTCCGCCGGGCCCACCCCGTGTTCCGCCGGCGCCGCTTCCTAGCCGGCGCCGAGGCGTCCCAGCTGCAGTGGTTCACCCCCGCGGGCACGCCGATGGACGGCGCCGACTGGGCCGATCCGGACGCCAGGGCCATCGCCATCTACCTCGACGGGAGCGATGACCCCGACGTGGCCGAGGACGGCACGCCGCTGGCGGACGACGACTTCCTGGTCCTGGTGAATTCCTGGTGGGCGCCGCTCGGCTTCGTATTGCCGACGACCCGCCCCAGCGCGCAGTGGCAAGCCGAAATCGACAGTTACGACCCTGCGGCGCCCGCAGCAGCGCCCCGCCACCACGCTGGCGATCAGGTAACCGTCGGCCCCCGGTCCGCCGCCGTCCTCCGTTCCGCGTTACCCCGATGAGCACAGCCGCGGGGACCTGCTGACTCAGGCCTGCGCCGGCCTGGAGGATTACTTAACACCCCGTCCTGGGGAAGGTGCGCGCGCAGGCTGCCTGGCGCGGGCCAGCAGCCGCATGGCCGCGGGCGGGAACAGGGTGGCCGATAGCAGCCCGGCGGCGAGCAGCGACGCACCGGTGGTGGCGGAGATATGCCCGGTGGCCAGTCCGACCTGGGTTGCGACGATCACGAAGGTGAGCGTGGCGGCCTGCATCAGGCCGGCCACGGCGGCCTGTCGGCGGCCGACGAGGCGCGTGTACAGCATCGCGGGCAGCCCGCGGACTATCAGCAGCGCGAGCAGGAACAGGGGCACCTCGGCCAGCGCGGCTGGATGACCGAGCAGCGCGGACAGGTTGAACTGGACTCCGGTGGCGATGAAGAAGATCGGGATCAAGAACCCGAACCCGATGCCCTGGAGCTTGGTTTCGAACTGCGGGTGCGGCGCGTGGCCCTCCAGGTCGATCATGCGGACCAGCAGCCCGGCGGCGAACGCGCCCAGGATCGAGGCGAACCCGAACCGGTAGGCGAGCACACCGAATCCCAGCGCCAGTGTCAGCGTGGCGCGCACCCGCAACTGGGCGCTTTGGTCATCCAGCCGGTTCAGCAGCCGCTCCAGGGCCTCCAGCCAGGCGCACCCGGGCGAGCGCGAGACCGATAATCCCCAGCAGCGCCAGAAAGATCGCCAGCGAGGCGACCCGCTCCGCCGACGTCTTGGACGCCGCGGAGAACAACAGCGACAGCAACAGGATCGGGATCACCTCCGCCAGCGCCGCTGCCGTCATCACCAGCTGGCCGAACTGCGTTTTCTCCTCATGTGCGTCCTTCAACAGCGGCAACAGCAATCCAGCCGACGTCGAGACGAGCACGATCGCCAGGAACAGCGGCTCACCGCCGAGCCCGGCGAGGCTGAACGCATAGGCGCACAGCAGGCCAAGCACCACCGACACCGCGAACGCCATGCCCGCCACCCGCCCAAGCGGTCCCCGCAGCCGCCCCACATCGATCTCCAGGCCAGCCAGGAACAGCAGCATCCCCAGGCCGAGGTCGCTGAGCACCTGGACCGCCGCGTCCACATGGACCCAGCCCAGCACCGACGGGCCGACGATTATCCCCGCGACGACCTCGAGCACCGCACCGGGCACGGGCAGCCCGGGCACCAGGGCGCACAGGGCAGGGACAGCCACCGCGACCAGCCCGATGATAAGCACACCGGTGAACGAGACAGCCCCCATCACTCCACCCTGCGCCATAGAGCACGCGGTGTCACGTGCAGGCCGGCTCGGCCGCAAGACAGGGGCGGCCGCCGCCGCTGGCAACCTGTCATCCGGCCGTGGGGCTTGACGAAACCAGCGGGTCGCATCCAGGTTGCTTGCAGGGCCGAAAGATCGGGGGTAGGGCCAATGAGCAAGATCACCCCGGGCGTCCTTGCCCCGTCGCATGAGGTTCTCACACCTGGCGAATGGCGTGCCAAGGGCTCCGGCCAGCGCAGAACGGTGCCTCGGTCCAGCCACGCGCAGTGGGCCCCGCCAGCAGACCGCCCCGACCCGGTCGCGATACTCGAAGAGCAGGCGAAGACCCGCACGCCGGATCTGATACCGATCCGGTACGGCCGCATGGCGGTCTCACCATTCGCTTACTTCCGGGGCGCGGCGGCGCCGATGGCGTGGGACCTCGCCCACACCCCGACGACGGATATTCGCGTGCAGGCCTGCGGTGACGCGCACCTGCTGAATTTCGGCATGTACGCCGCGCCCGACCGTCGCCTGGTCTTCGACGTCAATGACTTCGATGAGACGCTTCCCGCGCCGTTCGACTGGGACGTTAAGCGGCTGGCGGCCAGCGTCGCCGTCGCCGCGCGGGAACATGGCTTCAGCGACCGTGACGCCCACACCGCCGCACGCCTGACCGTGCGCAGCTACCGCACAAGGATGGCCGGCTACGCCGGGATGCGCTTCCTCGACATCTGGTACTCCAGGCTCGACATCGACGAGGTCAGCAGGGTATTCGACGCGCTTCAGCCAAAGACGGCCGTGCGCCGACGTCACCGAGACATCACAAAGGCGCGACGGCGCACAAGCCAGCGAGCATTCATGAAAATGTGCGACCTGGTCGAGGGGCAGTACCGCATCCGCCCGGATTACCCCGTGATCGTCCGGTTCCCCGTCGAGCGCTACCCGAACGTTCTGGAGGAGCTGCGCAGCGCCGTCGCCCGCTACCTGCAGACGCTGGCAGCGGACCGGCGGGAAGTGCTGCGGCATTACTACTTCGGCGACTTCGCGCGCAAGGTCGTCGGAGTCGGGTCGGTCGGTACCGAGGCGTTCGTCATGCTGCTGCTCGGTGACCGCCCCGACGAGCCTTTGTTCCTGCAGCTGAAGGAGGCGCAAAAGTCCGTGCTGGCCCCCTTCGCCGGCCCAAGCCGGTACCAGCACCAGGGCAAGCGCGTTGTCATCGGCCAGCGGCTGACCCAGGCCGCTGCCGATCCGTTCCTCGGCTGGACCAGTGGTATCGGCGCCGACAGCAGCGGCAGCAAGCACTACTACGCACGCCAGCTACGGGACATGAAGGGCAGCATGAGCGTCCCCTTGATGGACCCGCTTCAGCTCGACTACTACGGCCAGCTCTGCGGCTGGGCACTCGCCCGGGCACACGCCCGGACCGGGCGGGCCAGCATGATCTCCGGTTACCTAGGGAAAAGCGACGTCTTCGACCACGCCATCGCGGACTTCGCTGCTGCCTACGCACGGCAGAACGAGCAAGACTACCGGCGGCTGCTCGAAGCCATCTCCGCCGGGCGCGTGCTGGCGATGGGAGAAGAGCAATAGCGCATACACGGCGGATTATTGCTGGACGGCGGCGGCCAGATGGCGGTCGGTCTGCGCCTCGGGCCCGTGCGCTTATCTATGGGCAGCCGCTCGGGCCGATCCGGTCCATTGACGTCACGGGGCGCAGCCGAGCTTCCTGGTAAAAGCCGGCCCGGCGGTCCCATCGGCCATGGTATCGGTGATCCGCGGGGGCGAGGGGCTGACGGTCGGCTCGGACCCGGCAACAATGGCGTAAGCACGCCAGCCAATGTCGCGGCCATGCCTGCGGCCGGCGACGCTACCGGAGTCCCGAAACGGAGAGATCATGGCAGATGCAGCTACGCCGAGCTCTTCTCGGCCGCAGAACCCGGCCACGGTGGGCGAGATAATGGAGCCGGCGCTGACCACGGCCCACGCCACCGATCACATTGCCGCGGCCGCATACCTGATGAAGCACGCAGGCGCCACAGCCCTGGTCGTCCTGGACGCCGGGACCGACCGGCCGGTAGGGATCCTCACCGACACCGACGTCGCGCACGCCGTAGCCGACGGCAAGAACGTCAACGAGGTCCGGATCTCCGAAGTGATGACCCCGGACCCGACCGTCGTCGGAACCGCTTGCACCCTCCGTGAGGCAGCCGAGCTCATGACGAACGGCCACTTCCGGCACCTGCCGGTCGTCGGCGACTCCGGCCTCGCCGGAATCGTCAACGTCAGCGCCATCAGCCGCGCCCTGCTGGGCCCAGACGATCGTTGACCGCGGGCGGGCGGCGGTCACTTACGGCAGGGACGACCGCCGTAGCGTGGTCCCGGCCTGCACCCACCGCTGGACATGCAACGCCGGAAATGGCCGGGGCCGGCATGAGAGCAAGCTCTTATCATGCCAGCCCCGGCAGATCAAATGTTCCCGCAGTTGCGCGCGATACATGTGGATGAACTGCGCAAACGTGTTTCAAATGGCTGCGTGATGCCGAAAAGCGGTACGGCAGAACCTCTGCTGGCCCATCCCGCAGGCAGCAACAACAATGCAATCGACTTGCCAGGCGGTAAAGAGATGATCGGACCGACAGAGCGGCATGCCCGGCTAGATGGCCGACCACATATGGCCAATGGATAGCCAGCCAGCCCGGCCACGATGCCACTATTCCAGACGCCCATATCGGTACCGTCATCCGTGGAACGGCCAGCCGCAACTGCGGCGCCGGCACAGACGGCGGCTTGCCGCTGCCGCGCCCTACACCGCCACTCGCCGGGCGGCGGTGAGGCCCTTCGCCTTCTCACCAGGTTGCTCCGATTTTTCCGCCTTCTCGGGGCGGTCTGGGCGGATGGCGGCCAGTCGCGCCGGGTGCGAGGTCCAGCGCCGTGTGCATCCCCATGTGTCGCGGCAGTACCAGCGCACGTCAAGGCAAGCGCTGCCGCCATCGGCCACCATCTGGTGCGCAGGCAGGCGAATGCCGCACATCCAGCACGACCTGACCGGGGATGATTCACCCTCGAGCTGGGAAGGCTGCCGATTAGTGATCACCTGCTCGCCTCGAAGCCCCGCTACCCGCTCGGTGGTCTCCGCGCGTGCAGCGGGGCTGCCCACCGTCGCCTCCGTTCGGTCGGCCAGCCGTTCCTCAGCTGAGTCGCTGATCCTCATCCACCCTCCCCGTGCAACATGAGCGAGCGCCGCGCCGGGGCTGTTGCCCCTGCCCGGAGCGGGAGCACCGGCAGGGACAACGCGGCGGGCGACCGCCGGGTCCTGTGTGTTTCCCGGGCCCTGCCGGTACCAGCGTGGCCCCACACCACTTGCTGTACCCGCCTGCCGTTTAACGCGTGGGCTCACCGTCTCTAGTTCCAATGTACTCACCGTGCTAACCCCTGATCACGGATGGGTTAACTTACGATAAACATTTAGCTTATTTACACCTTATTGTGGCGTGGCGTGTGGACAAGATAACCGTTCCCCATCATGCACAGGATGTAGATATCGTTCTTCCAGGTAGCAGCCCTGTAATGAGCTTAGTCCATCTTTGGTATCCACCGTTCCACGCCGATTGTGCACAGGCTAGACGCAGTTCTGCACAAGCCATCCACAGCCATCCACAGGTTTGTGCACAAAGCACGGCAGGCAAATTTCCTTGCCAAGCCTGCCACGTGGGTTGCCCGGGCGTGGACGGAGAGCCGGTCCTGCCATGGGGGTCACCGCGGAGGTGCTGGGGGAGGGCTCGCCTGCTGCGTGGGCGCCCGGGGCGTCTCCGGCTGGTCCTGCAGAGCGGCCTGGATGAGTGCGCGCGCGGCCCACGTGCAGACCCCCGCCTGTTCGCCGGGCGTGAGTCCGCGCAGGTCTTGAAGGACGATCAACGCCTCCCAGCCGATGACCATCGCCAGAGCGGAGACCAGGCGCTCGAAGCCGGCGTCATCGAGGCGGCCGCGCAGCGGCTCGATCGTGGTCTCGATCCAGTCGATCCGCCGGTAGCCGCGTATCGGCTGCCCGGTGCTTCCGGCGGGGGCATCGACGGTGAGGCGGATGAGGGACCGGCCCAGGGGCATCGTCTGGGACGACATGTCGGTCAGGGCGCGAATCATCGCGCTGACCCGGCCGGGCGCGTCGTCTCCACCGGGGTCGGCCCGATCGATGGCGTCATCCACGGCGGCCTGGCTCAGCAGGCCCAGCGTCGCGTCGAGCAGGAGCTGTTCAACGGTTGGGAAGTACTGATAGACCGTGCGGCGGGACACGTCGGCCGCGTCGGCGATCTCGTTGGCGCCAGGCGCGATCCTGCCTGACCGGAGCAGTTCCGCGGCGGCATTGATGATGGCCGTGCGGGTTCGGCGGCGCTGCCGGTACCGGCCCGTCTGCGATTCGGTCGCGGACACGCTGTTCCTTTCCGTCGCGCTTGACATCCGCTTCAAATTTTACTATACATCAGTGCACTTACTGCACACATGTGCAACGAATGGAGGGTCCACCCATGTCGTCGAACCAGATTGCCGCGCAGGATCGCGTGGCGCCGGCATCCGATCACGTCCTCGCCGGGCCGGTGACGCTGATGAACAGCTTCGCGGTCAGCCCTGACCGGGATGAGGCGTTCCACGAACTGTGGGCCAAGACCGCCAAGTACTTCACGGCCCAGCCGGGATTCGTCTCCCTGCGGCTGCACCGCGCCGTCTCCGTCGGCGCTCAATACCGGTGGGTGAACGTCGCGAACTGGGAGTCGGAAGCGCACTTTCGTGCCGCGCACGGCACCGAGGAGTTCCGGCGTACCGTTACCCAGCCAGGCTGGGAGGAGTTCCCCAGCTCGCCGATGCTCTACCAGGTCATCACCGAAGCCGGCTAACCGTCACGCCGGCCACAGGGCACGGATAGGGCGGCGAGCGGCACCAGACGCGCCGGGTGATGGCTGCGCAACCGGATGGTGGCTGCGGCAACCGGATGGTCGCTGCGGCAACCGGATGGTCGCTGCGGCAACCGGATGGTGGCTGCGGCAGCCGGATGGTGGCTGCGGCAGCCGGATGGTGGCTGCGGCACGATCGTCGCCGCAGCCACCGGTGACCCGGGCAAGGACGCCTCTTGCCGTGCGCTCCGCCGAGCACCTGACCGTCCGGGTTGAGAAGAATCCCGGCGCTCTGGGGCGCGCCGGCCCTATGCTCTCCGGCTGACGGCGTAGCGTTCGGCGCACAGGGATGGGTTCGTGGTGCCGGGGATGCTCATGAAGCATGGGTTGCCATTGTGTTAGGCGAGCGCCGTACCGGGATGTCGCGCCTGGCCGGTGCGGCCATCATGCTGTCTGCCGTTGTCTTGGGCTCAGCGTCTTGCGCGGGTGTGACGGCGGCGCCGCCGCCGCGGCGTGCTGACCCTCCTCTGGTGGCGCGCGCTGAGCAGTCGGGGCCGGGAACGTCAGTGCTGGCTGGCGCGCCAGATACGCTGGCCGCGGGCGTGGCGCGCGCTCTCTTCTCCTCCGCGCCGGTCGTTGTGGTCGCGGACGCGGGCCAGTCCGCCGACGTATCAGCCGCTGCCGCCCGGGCCGGGCTGGCACATGCGCCGCTGCTGCTGGCCACGGGCGCCAGGATGGGCGCCGCGACGCGGACAGAGATCCGCTCGCTGCACCCCCGTGCGGTCCTTGCCGTCGGCGTAGCCCGCGATGCGCTCGCGGCACAGCTACCCGGAACGCGCGTGGTCACCCGCCCGGCCGCGCTGCCCTCGACGAGCACGCTTCCCCCGCTCGGCCACGTGGTGGTTCTCGTGCGGCACGGATCGGCTGGGGCCGAGATGGCGGCGGTCACTACCGCCCAGGCGGCGGGCGCACAGGTGATCACCCTCCACGGGCACGACCCGAGGGCTGATCCGGCCGTAATCAGCGCCTTGTCCGCGGCCCGGCCACGACGGGTGATTGCCCTGGGAGCCGGCTTCCGGCCGGTGCGCCGGCTCCAAGCCCGGCTCGCCGTGGCCGAGACCGGCGTGCAGTTGCCCGGCGGCGGCGGGGTCCTCTTTCCGATGCGCAGGCTCGTTGCGCTGTATGGCCATCCTGGCACCCCGGCGCTCGGAGTTCTCGGCGAGCAGGACCTGCCGGCAAGCATCGCGCGGGCCAAGAAGACCGCCGCCAGGTACCGGCGGCTGAGCAAGATCCCGGTCATCCCGGCCTTCGAGATCATCGCGACCGTCGCCGAGGGATCCCCCGGCCCCGACGGCAGTTACTCCTACCAGACCCCGGTGGCCGCCTTGCTGCCATGGGTGACGCGCGCGTCAAAGGCCGGGATGTACGTCGTGCTGGACCTGCAGGCTGGCAGAGCCAGCCTGCTCACCCAGGCCAAGGAATATCAGCCGATTCTGAAACTGCCCAACGTCGGGCTGGCGCTGGATCCGGAGTGGAAACTGCAGCCGGGGCAGCGGCCGCTCCGGCGGATTGGCAGCGTGCCCGCAAGCGAGGTCAACAGCGTCAGTAACTGGCTGGCCGGGCTCACCGCCCGGCGCCACCTGCCCCAGAAACTTCTCGTGCTGCACCAGTTCCAGCTGTCGATGATCGGCAACGAAAGCAGGATCGACACCAGGCACGACGATCTGGCGATCATCATCCACATGGACGGTCAGGGGACGCCGACCGACAAGCAGCAGACCTGGCAGGCCGTGACCGGGGCGGCCCCGCGCCACGTCTTTTTCGGGTGGAAGAACTTCTATGTCAAGGACCACCCGATGCTCAGCCCGCGCCAGACGATGACGAGGATCCCCAAGCCAATGATGATCTCGTATCAATGATCATCTTGCGCCAGGGAAACGGCCCGGAAGCCCTGGCGTTCCCCGATCCCGGCTGGTTCAGCCCGACCCGCCCGCCGCGAGATGACCGGCTTGACGGTGCGGCGGCTTTGCGCAGAGATCGGTGGCGGCGAATTGAAGCTCGCCGAGGAGGGAACCTGGGAGGTCCAGGCCGCGGGCCGAGATCCCCAGGGCCCACCAGCTTCCTGGATCCGTACCCGGGACCGCGACACCAGCGCAGCAGACCTTGTCACGGAATTGCCCCACTTCGGTGACTGGGTCGCCGGGCCGCAGCCCGGCCAGCTCGGTCTCGATCTGAGCCGGCTCGGTGACGGTATTCGGGGTGAACGGCCGCATGCCCTGCTCGGCGAGCAGGCTCTTACGGTCGCGGCCTGGCAGCGTCGCTAGCAATGCCTTGCCAAGGGCGGTCGCGTGTGCGGCGGTCTCCAGCCCTGGTTGCAGGTCTTCCAGCCACGGTGACCGGTCACCCTCGGCCATGTCCACGATCACCAGCCGCTGGCCGGAAAGACAGGCCAGGTACGCGGTATGCCCGGTGGTTGCCGCCAGGTGCAAGAGCACGGCCCGGGCACGAGGCGGCCGGCGCAGGGAGTTCATCACCTCGTGGAAGCGCTCGGCGACGCCAGAGCCGGCCACATGACCCCCATCCGGCAGGCGCACCAGGTAGCCCTCGTAGCACAGCGTGCGGACCAGGTGGTATGCCGTGGACAGTTGGATCTGGCACCGGCGGGCGACGACCTTCACCGGCAGCGGTCGCGGCGAGCGCGATACCTCCTCCATGATCCGCAGGGCGCGGGACACACTGCGGATCAGGTCGGAGGGCTCTGCGGCGCGGCCCGTCGGTCTCACTCTTTTTAGAGTGCCCGCGCGGCACAGCCAGGGAAACACGCTGGTCGATCGCGATCGTCGTTCAGCATGTGAAAAATCGGCGGCTTCCGGCGACGGGCGCGGCGAGCGGACGATGGCTGCATGTCCCGCGTGCCGCAATGGGCCCTTGATGCGCTCAGCGATGTGTATGACCCGTGCTGCCGTGAGAAGGGGATCTCGGTCGTGGACATGGGCCTGGTGCGCTCGGTGGACGCGTCCGGTGGCCACGTCCGGGTCGAACTGCTGCTGACCTC
The DNA here is from genome assembly GCA_963734725.1 of uncultured Actinomycetes bacterium. GTDB lineage: Bacteria > Actinomycetota > Actinomycetes > Streptosporangiales > Streptosporangiaceae > DASXKD01. The sequence continues at coordinate 163,294 of CAVTIX010000014.1, read as the reverse complement.
CGGCTGGTGCCCGTTCGCGTCCCGCGTGCTCACCGAGGTCCAGGAGCGGATGGAGGCGCAGCCCGGCGTGACGGCTGCCGAGGTCGAGATCGTCTGGGATGAAGCGTGGACTACGGACCGGCTGTCTGAGGGGGCCGCGCGGCTGCTGCGGTTCCTGCCACCGCCCAGCCAGGTCCCCGACCGCGCCCGTTACCTGGCTGCCCACATGCCCGCGAAAGGTGATCCGCCATGATCGATGACGTGTTTGTGTTCGACGGCGTCGCGCACCTGTTCAACTTCGAGGAGAAGAACGCCTTCGGCCCGCCCGGCGTGATGTTCAACAACCACCTGTACGCATTCCATAACGCCCTGACCCCTGACAACGAACCGCACCTGCCGCCCGAGGAGTTCCTCCGCCAGTGGACGGTGGCGGACATCCGGCAGATGGTCTACGACGAATCCGACACCGACATGCTGGTGGCCATGCCGCTGCCGCTCACCGACCTGTTCAAGGACGGCCTGTCGCCCTGGCAGGAATGCGCCGACCTGGCCAACCGCGACCCCGGCCGGACCATCTTCTGGGGGTCGGTGAACCCACTGGAGGGCCGCAAAGCCCTGGACCTGATGGAGCGGCAGGTCGGTGAGTTCGGCGCGCGGGCGTTCAAGTTCTACAACGTGCGCTACGACTACGGGTCGGCCTACCCGTGGCGGATGGACGACCCGCAGGTGGCCTTCCCCATCTTCGAGAAGGCCCAGGAACTCGGGGTGAACCTGATCGGCGTGCACAAGGGCGTGCCGCTCGGCCCGCAGCCGATCGAGCACACCCAGACCTGGGACATGGACGGCGCGGCCGCGAACTTCCCTGACATTAACTTCGTCATCTTCCACGTCGGGCTGCCGTTCCTGGACGAGACCTGCTGGCAGCTCATCCGGTATCCGAACCTGTACGCCTCGCTGGCCGCGACGATCAACTTCCTGGTCCGCGCGCCGCGAATGTTCGCCGAGATCATCGGGAAGCTGTTGTTCTGGTGTGGCGAAGACAAGATCATCTACGGCTCCGAGGCGCCCATTTTCCATCCGCAGTGGGCGCTGCGAGCCTTCATGGACTTCCAGATCCCCGAAGATCTCTGCCAGGGCTATGGCTACCCACAGCTGACCGACCAGGCCAAACGGAAGATCCTCGGGGAGAACCTGCTCCGCCTGCATGGGATGGACGCCCAGGAAGCACGATCAACGCTCGGCCGGCGCCGGTCCTGACCTGGCAGCGTTAGCCGGGGAACCGGCGGCTGAACCTGCGGCTGGCGCTGACCGCGCAGGACGTCAGCCCCAGCCCGGCCCACTCCTGTTAGCCGCCGGCCGCTGGTTCGGGCGTCGCCGCCCCGGCGATGTTGACCAGCCAGTTGATGCCGAACTTGTCGGTACACATGCCGAAGATGTCACCCCACGGCGCCGGACCTAGCGGCATGGTGACAGTGCCTCCTGCCGAGAGCTTGTCCCAGTAGCCGCGTAGCTCGCCCTTGTCCGCCTGCGCGCCGCTCAGTGAGATCGAGAAGTTGTTGCCGGGTGTGTAGTCCATCCGGTTCGGCGTATCGGACGCCATCAGCACCAGGCCACCGGCGGTGGTCAGCATCGAGTGCATGATCTTGTCCTGCTCGGCCGGGTCGTCGCTGGTATGAAACTCAGCGAACGTGCTGGTGGCCAGATTGCCGCCGAACACCGACTGGTAGAACTCCATGACCTCTCTGGCGTTGCCACGGAAGCTGAGATACGGGTTGAGTTGGGTGCTCATGTCTCCCCTTCCTCTATCACTTGATGTTCAGTACCCAGCAGCGGAGTGAAAGGGCAGCCGAGGCGGCGTGCAACCCGGATGGAGCCGGGCGATCTCAGCGAAGCCGGCGATGAGCCGCCCGTACGGGCGCCTCCGGCGTTTTCCAGGCTAGGCGCGCCCGCCGCGGCGCCAGCGCTGTGCGGTGAGGGCCACGGGCTCGCCGGTGAGCTGGCCCGCGAGCGTCTGGATGGTCCTCAGCGCCGATGCGGCGCCCTCGGCAGCCGGGTCCACTCCTACCGCCGACCATACAGTCCACTACTGAGTGAGTGAACTCACTTGACAACAAGCGTCGCCGAGGCGTCATATTGAGTGAGTTAACTAACTTAATCTCAAAGGAGCGCTTCCAGGTATGACATCGATCCACGGGCAGGTCTTGCCAGACACCGGCTCGCGGCTGGTTCTTCGATCGAGGCTCGGCGCGATCACCCTGGTGCTGCTGTGCGCCGTGCAGTTCCTCGACATCGCCGACTCCGCGATCGTCAACGTCGCCCTGCCGTCCATCCAGCACAGCCTGGGCTTCTCGCAGCAGAACCTGCAGTGGGTGGCCAGCGGCTACATCCTCACCTATGGGGGCTTCCTTCTGCTCGGAGGCCGCCTCGGTGATCTGCTCGGGCGCCGCCGCCTGCTGCTCACCGGCCTGGCAGTCTTCGCCGTGTCGTCACTGGCCGCGGGGCTGGCCAACCGCGCGGGACTCCTGGTTGCCGCCCGGCTTGTCCAGGGCATCGGCGCCGCGCTCATGGCTCCGGCGGCGCTCTCCGAGCTCACCACCAGCTTCCGCGAAGGCAAGGACCGCAATACGGCGCTCGGGGCCTGGGGGGCCATCAGCGGGCTGGCCGCGGCGGCAGGCGTCTTCCTCGGCGGAGTGATCTCGCAAGGGCCGGGCTGGCGCTGGGTCTTCTTCGTCAACCCGCCGATCTGCGTCATGGTGGCTGCCGGGGCGCTCGCTCTGCTCGCGAAGGACCGCGGAGTCGCGGCCAAGGGAATGGCCTTTGACTCGCAGGGGGCGGTGCTCGTGACCGGGGGCATGCTGTTGCTGGTGTACAGCCTCGTGCGGGCCCCGATCGTGGGCTGGGGATCGCTCCAGACCATCCTCACCTTGACCGGATCCGCCATCCTGCTCATCGCGTTCGCGCGCAATGAGCTGCGCAGCCGTAACCCGCTGGTTCCCTTCGCCATCCTCCGGATAAAGGGACTGGTGGCGGCGGATCTGACCCAGCTGATCGCGTTTACGGGGTTCTTCTCGATGTTCTTCTACGCCACGCTCTACATGCAGGAGATCCTCCACTACTCGCCCCTCAAAGCGGGCGCCGCGTATCTCCCGATCACTGCGGGGTTCGCCGTGGCGGGAGGCATGGCCTCGCAACTGGTCACGCGCATCGGCACCCGCCCGGTGGTGGTGGCCGGCTGCCTGATCGCCGGCGCCGGGATCTACTACGTGTCCAGGGTCCCGCTGCATGGTTCGTATGTGAGCGATCTGCTTCCCGGGTTCCTGGTGATGTCGCTCGGGGCGGGGTCGGTGTTCGTCTCGGTCGCCGCCGCCGCCAACGCCGGCGTGCCATCCGACAAGGCCGGCCTGGCGGCGGGGCTGCTGAACTCGTCCCAGCAGATCGGCAGCGCACTCGGCCTTGCCATCCTCTCCGCCGTCGCGATCACCCGCACCAACAACCTGATTGCGGCTCAGGTATCCCATTTCGTGGCCGCAGATGCCGGCTACCACCGGGCCCTGCTCGTCGGCAGCATCTTGATGGCAGCCGCAGCCCTGCTCGCCCTTCGCATCGGCAATACCCGCGACGCAGCCCCGCTGGTCATGGTCAACACAGAATCCATCCCCGAGCCGAACGCCCGGGTGCCTGGTGAAGGGAAACCGCCCGGCCAGGCGGCGCCTGTATCCTGACAAGTGAGATGACTGACTCAACCTCAGGTCCTGCGACCGCCATCGGGCATCGGCCGGGGAAAAGAGAGCGGCTGGTAGCCGCTGCCACCCAACTCCTGCACGAACAAGGCATAGAGCGGACCACGCTCGCCGACATCGCCAAGGCCGCGGACGTCCCGGCCGGCAATGTCTACTACTACTTCAAGACCAAAGACGAAGTCATCGCGGCGGTCATCGAGGCTCACGTACAGCAGGTCAAGACGACGCTCGCAGCCATCGACGCTCATCACCGATCCCCGAAGAGCCGGCTGAAGGCCCTTGTGCATGAGTTCACTGCGCAGAGCGAGATAGTGGCCCAGCACGGTTGCCCCCTGGGCAGCCTCTGCTCGGAGCTCGGCAAGCGAGTCAACCGGCCAGGCTTCGCGGCAGCCGAACTGATGCGCCTCCCGATCGAATGGGCCGAAGAGCAGTTCCGGTCGCTGGACCGCCGTGACGCCCACGATCTTGCCACGGATCTGATGGCCGCCTACGAAGGCAGCGCGCTGCTGGCCAACACCATGGGTGATCCCAGCATTCTGTCCAGCGCGGCACGACGCCTTAACCGCTGGATCGACACCCTGTGACCCGCCGCCGAGCCGGCGGTCGGCGTATCCAGTTCGGTCAAGATGCTGCATCCCGGCCGCGCAGCGCGGCCGGGACGGCGCTGCCCGGGGCCGCCTGAGCGCGCCTAGAGCCCGCCTAGAGCGGCCGGGCAGCGGGTGGGCCAGGCACTCGGCTAGCGGCGCGAGCGGCGCGGCCGGAATTTGATCCAGGCCAGGACGCCGATGGCCACCAGCAGCAGCCACGGGGAGAACAGGAAGTGCACGGCGAAGCTGAGTACGGTCAGCGCCACGATGGCGATAAGGACAAGGGCGATGATCCCAAACATGGTGATCGGTCTCCGTTCACGTCAAGGTATTGCGGGTCAGGTTTAGCGGAAGCGGTCCCGCCAGTCGGCGATCCACGCCGCGGCGACCGGCTGGTCGCTGCCGTCCTCGGGGATCAGCAGCCAGGCGGCGATGTAGAGAGCTACGCCGACACCGTTCAGCAGGGCCAGCGCCGCGATGATGACGCGAACCAGCGTGACGTCGGCGCCGAAGTAACGGGCTATGCCGCTGGCCACGCCGGCCAGCATCTTGCCGTCGGCGGAGCGGCGCAGCTGGCGGGCCCCGGGCTGGTCAGTAACGGTGGCAGGTCCGGCGTCTGCGGTTGTTGTGTTCATGCTTCAAGGCTGCCGCCGGCGGACGCGATCGTCGATCGGGATCAGCCCCGGTTCATACCCTGGTGTGCACCCCCGACGGCATCGGGGTCATCCCTGACCCAGGCCCTTCCGCCGACACGTTCGGGCGGCTGGGCGGTCAGCCGGCCAGGTGCCCTGGCTGTGGCCGCAGGATGGCGGCTGCCAGCGCCCCGGCGGCCGCGGCCAGGGCGATGGCGGCGGTGGATGGGAGGTACTGGCCGACAATCCCCCATAGCGCGAAACCGGCGCCCTGACTGAACATGAGCCCCGCCCCGGCCAGGGCGAGCGCGCGGTTCCGCAAGGCTGATGGAGCGGTGTCGATGAGCAGGCCGTCGATTCCGGTGGTCCAGGCGCTGCCGAGCCCGGCGAGCGCCAGCAGCCCCACAGCTAGGGCAAGGCCCGGCGTCAACGCGAAAGCGGCCAGGGGGGCGCAGGACAGCAGGGCGGCCGGGACGATGATGCGCCGCTGCAGCCGGTACGGCAGCACCCGGGCGGCGATGACGTCAGCGACCACGGTCCCGATCGGGATCCCCATCAGCAGGAAGCCCGCGGCCCGGGCGGGCTGGCCGATGTGGGCGGCATACGGGGCGGCGAGTGCCTCCGGGGCGACCAGGCACGCGGGCACGAGCCAGCTGAACAGCAAGATCCGCCTGAGCGGCCGGTGAACGAGCACCTTCCGCAGCCCGGCCAGCGAGTCGCCGGCCATCGAGCCGCGGCGGGCGGCGGGCGCCGGCCGGGCGGCGGTGCCGAACCGCAGCACCAGGCCAGAGGCGGCGAAAGATAGCGCGTCGGCGGTCAGCGCGCTGCGGGGAGACATGATCGTGAGCAGCAGGCCGCCCGCGCCGTAGCCGATGATCTGCGCCGACTGGGCCACCATCCGCATCAGCGCACGTCCCAGGACATAGCGAGGGCCGGGCGGCAGCACCTCGGGCAGCACGGCGGAACGCGCGCCCTGGTAGATCGGGGACAGCAGCCCGGCGGCGAACAACAGCGCAAGCAACGCGAGCAGTGGCATGCCTGGCAGGGCCATGCAGCCGACCAGCAGCGCACAGGCCAGGTCGCAGGCCACCAGGACCCGGCGCGCGGGCAGCCGGTCCGCCGCAGCTCCCAGCAGCGTGCTGCCGATGAGATAGGGCAGGAACGACAGCGCCATCACCGAGGCCGCCAGCGCCGGCGAGCGGGTCTGCTGGTAAACCAGCACAGTCAGCGCGACCGCCGCCACCACGTTCCCGAGCATCGACACGATGTTGGCGACGAAGATCGCCCGGAACTCGGCGCTGCCGAGCACCTCGCGGTAGCTGGCCCGCGCGGGCGGTGTGTCCGGGCGCGGGGCGGCACGGCCCGGTGCGGTAGGCGTGGTCATGCCATTCACGTTGGCCGGCGCTACGATCAGGAACCAGACATTCGGTATGAGCCGAATAACTCAAGGGATGCCACGTGAGCCTGGTCCTGGTCTTCGGGCGGGACGACCCGGCGCGGGTCCGGTTCGCGATCTCGCCGCTGTGGGAAACGATGACGGCCCTGCGGGTGCTGCTGGAACCGCAACGCCGCAAATATCACCTGCCCTGGCTGGAGGCGGTGCGGCCGGACCTGGAACGCCTCGACCTGTGGCCGCTGCTGGTGCTGTCGCCGCGCAGCGGATGGACACCAGACTTCCTCAGCCCGGGGCCGGCCGGGCCGGGGACCGACATCACCGACCAGCTCGCACAGGTCCGCGCGACGCCACCGGAGCAGGTAGCCCGGGAGGTGGAACATTCACTGATCCAGCGATCCGGGGACCCCGCGCCCGAGGCGGCCTGGCGGTTGCTGGACGATCCGCTGGCGACCAGAACCCTGCTCGCCGACTTGCTGGAGCAATGCTGGCAGTTGCTGATAGCCCCGCACTGGCCACGCCTGCACGACCTGCTCCAGGCCGACATGCTGTACCGGACGCAGATGCTAGGCGACTACGGGCTGGAACGGGTGCTCGGCGAGCTGCATCCCCAGGCCCGCTGGACCGGCCGCACCCTCATCATCGATGCGCCGACCACCGAGCGGCGCCGGCTCGACGGCGCCGGACTGCTGCTCATACCCAGCGTATTCGCGTGGCCCGGGCTGGCAGCCATCACCGATCCGCCAGCCCGGCCAACGCTCATCTATGCGGCCAGGGGAATAGCCGAACTCTGGCAGCCAGCCCACGGCGTTCACTTCGAAGCGCTCGGCCGCCTGCTCGGCCGGACCCGCGCCGCCCTGCTGGAATCACTCGCCGAACCAGCGTCCACCCACACCCTGGCACGGCGGCATGAGCTTGCCCCCAGCACCGTCTCTGAGCACCTGGCCGTCCTGCATCAAGCGCGGCTGGTCACCCGCCGGCGCCACCGCCACACCGTCCTCTACCAGCAAACCCCGCTCGGCGCCGAACTCGCCGGCAGTGTCAGCTACTGAAGACCGGCGCGGACGGACGTGATGCGCTGCGTGTTGAAGCCGAGCCAGTGCATCCGGCCCACGTAGCGCGCGTGCTCGACCTTGAGACAGCGGTCCATGATCACCGTCACGCCGCCGTCCTCCGCGATCCGCGCGGCCTCGGTGTTGATCACGCCGAACTGGCACCAGAGGGCACCGGCGTGGATCGCCACAGCCTCCCGCGCGATCCCCGGCAGCGCATCCGGCGCGCGGAAGACGTTCACGACGTCCACCGGCACGGGTACGTCCAGCAGGCTCGCGTAGCACGTTTCGCCGAGGATCTCCGTCTCGCGGGGATTCACCGGGATCACGCGGTAGCCATGCCGCTTGAGGTAATAGCCAACGAAGTTGCTGGGCCGCAGCTCGTTGCTCGACAGGCCCACGATCGCGATCGTTCTCGCCGTATGGAGCACGCGCTGGATCGTCAGCGGATCCTGGTACCGCCCGAGATCTGTCACGGCGTCGCTACCTTCTTTCCCGCTATCGCGGCTACGCGCGCGAAACCCTGCTCCAGATCCCAGGTCAGATCCGTGACGGACTCGGTGCCGACCGACAGCCGCACCGTCCCCGGCACGATGCCCGCCGCCCGCAGTTCCTCATCGTTCAGCTGGCGGTGCGTCGTGCTGGCAGGGTGGATGATCAGGCTCTTCGCGTCGCCGACGTTCGCCAAGTGGGACCAGAGCGTCACGCCGCCGATGAGACTCTGCCCGCCGGCCCGGCCACCAGCGCAGTCGAACGAGAACACCGCGCCAGCGCCGCGCGGCAGGTACTTCTCCACGAGCAGCCGGTATTTGCTGGCCGGCAGGCCTGGGTAGGTCACCTTCGACGCCAGCTCGTGCGCCTCGAGGTACTCCGCGACCGCCAGCGCGTTGTCGACATGGCGTTCCATCCGCAGCGACAGCGTCTCAAGCCCCTGCAAGAACAGGAAAGCGTTGAACGGAGCTAGCGTCCCGCCGAGATCGCGCAGGGTCTCGGCCCGCAGCTTCATCAGATAGCCGTACATCCCGAACGTCTCGTGGAACTGCAGGCCGTGGTAGGCCGGCGACGGATCCGCGACCACGGGAAACCGCCCGTTGGACCAGTTGAACGTGCCGGCCTCGACGACGACGCCGCCGATGCTCGTACCGTGGCCGCCGATGAACTTGGTCGCCGAGTGGATCACGATGTCAGCGCCCCACTCGATCGGGCGGCACAGGTACGGCGTCGCGAACGTGTTGTCCACGATCAGCGGCAGCTCGTGCTCGTGCGCGATAGCCGCCACGGTCTCGATGTCCAGGACGTTCCCCGCCGGGTTGCCGATCGTCTCCCCGAAGAACACCTTGGTGTTCGCGCGGACCGCCTGCCGCCACGCGTCCAGGTCGTCGGGATCGACCCACGTCAGCTCCACATTCATTTTTCGCAGCAAGTGCTTGAGCTGGTTCACCGTCCCGCCGTAGAGCGCCGACGACGAGACGACGTGGTCGCCCGGCTGGAGCAAGGTAAAGAGCGCGGCTGCCTGCGCGGCGATCCCGCTGGCGAACGCCACCGCGCCACAGCCGCCCTCGAGGTTTGCCACCCGCTCCTCGAACACCGCGACGGTGGGGTTCATGATGCGCGAGTACGTGTTCCCGTACTCCTGCAGGTTGAAGTACGCCGCCGCCGACTCGGGGTCCTCGAACACGTAGCTGGTCGTCTGGAAGATCGGCACCGCACGCGCGCCCGTGTTCGGGTCGGGCCGTTGCCCGGCGTGCAGCTGCCGCGTCTCGAATCCAAATGCGCGGGCTTCCTCGGCACGGGAGGGGTTGTCGGTCACGAAGGGCCTCTTCCTTGGAAGTCACCCGGCGATTTCTTGGCGTCACGCGCCGGGCCTGCTCTGCTTTTCCCGCCCCCGCGCTTCGCGCCCGCCCCCGCTCTGCTCTTCCCGCCCCCGCGCTTCGCGCCCGCCCCCGCTCTGCTTGCTCAAGAACTGGCGGATGATGGGTGTCTGGCGCGCTTCCTCGAGCAGGAAGCAGTCGTGGCCGTACGGCGCGTCGATCACATGGAACTCGACCGCCTTGCCGAGCGCGCGAAGCGCGTCTTCGATCTCCCCCGACGCGGACGGCGGATACAGCCAGTCGGAGCTGAACGCGATCAACAGCGTCCGCGCCAAGACGCCTTCCAGCGCCCGGGCGAGCGATCCGCTGCCATGCTGCCGCGCGAGATCGAAATATGTCAGGGCGCGCGACGCATAGAGATAGGTATTGGCGTCGAAGCGCCTGACGAACGAGTCGGCCTGATGGCGCAGGTAGTTCTCGACCTGGAACTCCGGTTCGGTGATCGTGTAGCGGATGTCGTCGGCGAATTGCAGCCGCCGGCCAAACTTGTCATTCATTCCCGGTGCGGACAGGTACGTGACGTGGCCGACCATCCGCGCCACGCCCATGCCGCCGTCGGGTTTGCGGCCCGTGCCGTAGTAGTGACCGTCTTGCCAGGCCGGGTCGCGCATGATCGCGTCCCGCGCGATCGCGTTCCAGGCCACGCCCTGCGGGTGGAGCGCATGCGTGCTGGCGATCGCCACGACGGCATCGACCTGATCAGGAAACAGGATCGACCACTCGAACGCCTGCATCCCGCCGAGCGAGCCACCGGTGACCGCCGCAATACGCTCGATGCCGAGTGCGTCCAGGAACGCGCGCTCGGTCCGCACCATGTCCGCGACAGTGATCACAGGGAAGTCCGGCCCGTAGGGCCTGCCCGTCGCCGCGTCGATCGACGACGGCCCCGTCGTCCCGCGGCAGCCGCCAAGCAGGTTCGTGGAGACGACGAAGAAGCGGTCGGTGTCGAAGGCCTTGCCGGGGCCGATCATCCCGTCCCACCAGCCGAGCCCCTTGCCGGCCGTGCCGTCGCGATCCTCGGCCCCGAACCCGTCGCGCGTGCTCGCTTCGGGCAGTGCTTTCGAGAAGCCGGCCGCATGAGCGTCGCCGCTCAGCGCATGGCACACCAGGATGACGTTGTCGCGCCGGGGCGAGAGGGCGCCGTAGGTCTCGTACGCCACCCGGACCGGGTGCAACTCCCGCCCGCAGTCAAGCCGCACTGGCTTCGGCAGGTCGAGGTACTGCGTTTCGACACTGCCGACCGAGCCGGCCGCGAGCGTCGAGGCTGGCGCCATGAACGTGAGCATAACTAATCGTCGGTCGCCGGCACCGCCCGCCGGATCTGGTCAGAAGCGAACGAACACCCCGGCGGCCCAGGAGCGGGCAGGCCGTGGTCTGAGCGGATGGTCAGCGGCGGCGAAGCCGCCGACCGCGCCGCCGGCCGCGCCAACCACCGGGCCGATGATCATCATGACCACGGCCACCACGTAGAAGTTTGTCAGCAGCAGACCGCAGACAGCTCCGGCCACCGAGCCCGCGAGCAGTCCCTGCAGGCCCCGCGCCACTCGCACCTTCTCCGGGTCCCCGGCGCCCGGCAGCAGCCAGGCCGCTGCCAGGCCGGCGAGGGCGGCGAGCAGGAACAGCATGGTGACCACGCCGAGGAACAGGATGGCGACGTAACGATCGCTCGTCCGCGCTATCTCGTAGACGGCGAGGGTCGCGGCCAGGCCCGTAGCGAGGCCGGTGACCGTACCGGCGGCCAGGGACGCGTTTGTCACCGGCGACCGCCGCGAGGTCGCGGCGAGGATCCCGGCCGCGTAGAGGATCGCGAGCGCTTGGAGCGGCACGGCGTAGAACACGAGCACGCCCGCAATCACGGCGACGGACCACACCGCGCTGGGCTCGGCATCGGGCCATCTGGCCTTGATCACAGCCAGCGTGGTCAGCGCGGCGCCAACCAGCACGAGCGCGGTGATCTCGCGGAGCATGCTGAACGGGCCCGGGCTACCCCGGCCAACGCCGAGGTGACTGTCCATGCGCACAACCGCTACGCCCAGGCCGCAGACCGCCGCACACCCTGCCACCCGCACCAGCCGCGCCGTGAGGCTGCTGCCGACCGGGCCGAACAAACCGCGCCGCCTTCCCACCCAGGGCAGCACGACCAGCGCGGCCACTCCCACCAGGACCCGGACCCGGTCGGTCACGGCCTGCGGGTCGGCAGCCGGGGAGGTCCGCCAGCTCAGCCACACCACCCAGGCCGCACCGGCCGCCACCGCCCCCGCCCCGAGCCAGTACCCGACCTTGCGCATCACCGTGGCCTCCCTTGTCACCAGCCACAATCCGCCCGCCAGCCAGCGCAGCCGCGGCCACCCCGGCGGAACCTGACCGGCCTCGGCCTGCACCGCCTCGGCCCACTCCCGTCGGCCAGGTGGCAGCATCCGCGCCGCGTAGCGCAGCATCGCCGCCAGCATCCCGGTCAACTCCCCCATCACAAACCCCCTCCAGCCAGCCACCGGTCCGCCGCACCCCGGCCCTGCCCCGCCGCCCAGGCCGTCGTGGCAGGCGCCTGATGGACCGCCATACGGCTCAGCCTGCCCGCGGCAACGCCGGCTCGGCGCCGTACGGACTGTCCTCGGCGAAGCCGGGCAGGCTGGCTACCAGCCCGTCCGCGTCGGCGGCGGCCAGCCGGATGCCACCGGGCGGATCCGGCGCCGGATGGCCGGGTGGGCGCGGCGGGCCACCGCCACTCCCGCCCGGCGGCGGGCCGGGCAGCGGCGCAGGGGCCGCCAATCCCCCGCCCGCCAGGCCCATGAGGAGCCCGATGACCGGGAAGACCAGCAGGATCAGGCCATAGTTGTCGGCGCGCACGCTGGCCGCCAGCTCATTGGCGTAGATGACGGCAGCGGGCAGGTGCTGCCCGGGATACAGCCAGTGCAGCACCCAGCCCGCCCTGGGCATCATCGCAATCGTGATCCCCCCCAGCACCGCGACCATCAGCGCGCCGACCGCGGCCGCGAGGAATCCCGCCGCGACCGCCTGCCTGATCTTTGCCTTCTGGATCTGCTCCAGGCTGCCCGGTCCGCGGTAGCACCGGGCGGCGACCACGCCGGCCAGCATCGGCCCGCCGAACAGCAGGACCCAGGCGAGCAGCACGACCAGGCCGATAGGGAAACCGTGCAGCCACGGATCGGTCGCGTGACCGGCGAGCCCGAGCGGGGCGACCGCATACATGACGGCGCCGAGCGCGATGCCCGCACCGGTGCCCGCGGCCAGCGTGGCCGGGGCCATCCGCGGCCGCCGCGCAGTCGCCGCCAGAATGGCCGCGACATATATGGCCACGATTAGCAGGAACACGCTCTCGACGAGCCAGGTGTAAATCATCCCATCCTTGACCGGGACCGACGCATCCGAGCTCAGGCGCGGGAGCGCCGCCGGGTTGTCGCGGACCAGCTCGACGCTGGCCTTGACCAACGTCAGGACCAGCACCGCCGCGTAGGCGCCGAACCGCAGCACCCGGGCCATCCAGCCGGGAGCAGCCGGCCCGAACAGCCACCGCGCCAGCAGCGGCAGCCCGGCCAGCACCGGCAACAGCGTCACCACATTCAGCCGGTTCACCGCGGTGCCGGGGTTACCCGCCGAACCCGGCCAGGCTGCATGGGCGACCCACACCGCCGCGGCCGCGAACACCAGCGCCTTGGCCGCCGGCAGCGTCTCCCGCGCGATGAGCCGCAGCCCGCCTGCCCGCCAGGCCAGGCGGGCCCGCCCGGCCGGCACCTGGCCCGCCTCGGCCCACACCGCCTCCATCCACGCCCGGCGCTCCGCCGGCACCAGCCGCGCCGAGTGCCGCAGCAGCCCCGCCCGCACGCGTGTCAGTCCGCCCACCGCACCTCCCCCACCGCAACCCGGCGCCCGCCCCGCCCGCTGGCCCGGGCCGGAGCCGGTGCGGCCGTCAGCGCCGCCCTGGCACTGGCCAGCCCTTCAGGGGTCAGCCGGTACAGGTGCCGGCGCGGCCGACCGGCCGGCTGCCCTTCCTCCCAGCGCGCCTCGACCAGCCCACGGTCGGCCAGCCGGATCAAGATCGGGTACAGGCTGCCCGACTTCAGCCCGGTGTCCCTGGCGATCCCGTACCCGTGTCGCCACTCCCGAGGCTCGGCGCAGAGCGCCGCGAGCACCGAGAGTGTCTGGGCTGAGAACTCCCCACGGCGGGCCATGGGCAGACGCTACCTAGGTAGAGACCGCGGTGTCTACCTAGGTAGCGAAAGTGATGCGGCGGAGGGACATCATTGACGGGGCGACCGCCGCCGCGTGGGCTTGGTGCTGCAGGCGGTCCCGGCCGGCGGGCCCGGTGCCCACCACGGCCGAACTTGACGAGGAGTGAACGACGATGGCAACCCTGGCCGGCGTTGCGTATTGGCCTGCGGACACCAGCGAGCCCGTGCTGGAGCTGACCACCGGGGGACCTGTTGCGCGAGGCTGCCGGTGCCGCCGGGGCGCAGAACGCCCCGCCCGCTGGTTCGGTGTCACCAAACTACCGCTCACCGGCTCCGGAAAGATCCAGAAGTTCCGCCTCAGAGAACAGATCAACAGCGCCGAACTCAAGGACCTGCCAACCGGGCAGGTCCAGGCGCAGGGCGCGCCGGTACGGCGGTGTCCTTGGCCGACTGGCTGAGGCAGTCGCCCGCGCTCACTAGGGTGATCTTGTGAAACCGTTCCTGCTGCTCGCTATCCGCGCCGATGACGCCGCCGCGGACAACGAGTACGAGTCGTTCTTGGCCTGCGCCGGGCTGCACGAGCGTGACCTGCGCCGCCACCGGCTGGAGCAGCGGCCGCTGGGCAACGTCGATCTGCGGGACTGGTCGGGGATCTTCCTGGGCGGTGGGCCGTTCAACGCCAGCGACCCAGAGCGATCGAAATCACCGGTGCAGCGGCGGGTCGAGGCAGACCTGCGAAGATTGTTCGACAAGGTAGTCAGCGCGGACTTCCCGTTCCTGGGGGCCTGCTACGCCATCGGGACACTCGGCAGCCACCAGGGGGCGGTAGTCGACCGGCGGTACGCCGAACCAATCGGCGCGGCCCCGGTCACGCTTACCCGCGAAGGCCTGCGGGACCCGCTGCTGGCTGGGCTGCCCGCCACCTTTGACGCGTTCGCCGGCCACAAGGAGGCGATCAGCAGGCTGCCGGACCACGCCGTCCTGCTCGCCAGCTCCCCCACCTGCCCGGTGCAGGCGTTCCGCGTCGGCTCGGCCGTCTACGCCACCCAGTTCCATCCCGAGCTGGACGCGGCGGGCCTGTGCACCCGGATCGAGGTCTACAAGCACGCTGGCTATTTCGACCCCGCGCACGCCGGCGAGCTCAAAGCACAAGCCCACCGCGGAAACGTCACCCATCCGCCGGCCATCCTGCGCCGGTTTGCCCGGCGCTACGCCCGCGCCACACCGGCCCGGACCCCCGCCTCGCCGCGCCCGTCTGCCAGCGTTTCCTGAGCACCTCAGCGGGAAATCCGCGGCAGATGGGCAGCGCTCGCCGCATGCCGCTGCTTTACTGTGCCGGGCTGTGGATGCCAGCCTAGACCGGTGAGGCCGAGGATCCGGTACACCAGCACGCCCGCGGGCCGCGTGGCGTACTCGACGGCGGGCGCTGGCCCGGCGCTGTTGTGCGATTCGGGCTGGATCACTCATCTGCGCGCGCAGTTGGAGCTCTATTCCTTCGGCAGTTTCATCGAGCGGCTGGCCGAGCGGTTCACCGTGATCCGCTATGACAAGCCCGGGTGCGGCCTGTCGGACCGGGACGGGATCGACCTGTCGTTCGACGGGCAGGTGGCCGCGGCGCTGGCGGTGGCCGACGTGGTGGGGGCCGACCGCTTTTCCCTGTTCGGGGCCTCGCAGGGGGGTCAGCTCGCGGCCGCGATCGCGGCGAGGTACCCGGAGCGAGTCGAGGCGCTGGTGGTGTACGGGATGTGCGCCAGCGGCAGGGACCTGGCGCCGGCTGAGGTCCGGAAGTCGCTCGTGGCGCTGGTGCGGGCCCATTGGGGCCTGGGGCTGAAGGCGATGACCGGGGTCTTCGTCACCGATCCCACGGCCGAGGACCTGGCCGGGCTCACCGAGTTCCAGCGGGCGAGCGCCTCGGCCGCGGTGGCCGCAGAGCTGCTGGAGGTCTACTACGACACCGACATCAGGGCGTTGCTTCCGGCGATCCGGGCGCGGACCGCGGTGCTGCACCGCGAGGCGGACCAAGGAACAAAGTTCGAGCTGGGGCGGGAGGTCGCCGCGCTGATCCCCGGGGCGACGTTGATCCCGCTGCCGGGTTCGAGCCACCTGTTCTACCACGGCGACTGGCTCGCGGTCCTGGAGGCGATGCTCAGTTTCCTGTGCGAGCCCGCGAGCACGGGGCCGCAGCTCACCGATCGCGAGATGGAGGTGGCCGCGCTGGTCGCCGAGGGGCTGACCAACCAGGCCATCGCCCGGCGCCTGTCCGTCGCGCCGCGGACAGCCGAGGCGCACGTGGAGAACATCCGGCGCAAGCTGCAGGTGCGTTCGCGGGCGCAGATCGCGGCGTGGGTGACCGAGCACCGGCTCGGCCGTGGAGCGCCTCGGTAGTTCGCCCGATGCCTGGGCGCCAGCCGCCGCTGTGACCCGGGGGGAAACGGGTAATTGCCGGTAGTTCACCCGATAGCCGCCGAGCGCTGGCCGCTCTTAACGTCAAGGCATGGCACACACCACCAAACCCGGACCGCCCCCGGCGGGCTATCAACGCACGCCGGCCAGGGCGCCCGCGCCGATCCCCCGGCCCTCGCA
Organism: uncultured Actinomycetes bacterium; assembly: GCA_963734725.1. GTDB lineage: Bacteria > Actinomycetota > Actinomycetes > Streptosporangiales > Streptosporangiaceae > DASXKD01. Next base: position 147,267 of record CAVTIX010000014.1, on the reverse strand, counting down.
CCGGCACCCGACCATGACCAGGCCATCGCCGGCCCGGCGACGGTGAAGAAAGCGAAGGCACCGGCATGACAGATTCCCTGGTTATCCCGTCCCGTTTCTGCGGCCCCCCGGGCAGCGGCAACGGCGGCTACGTCTGCGGACGGGTCGCCGCGTACGTCAGTGGCCCGGTGACAGTCACGCTGCGCCGGCCACCGCCGCTGGCCACGCCCATGGCCGTCGAACGCGGCGGCGAAGGCACGGTCCGCATCCACCACGGCGGCACGCTGATCGCCGAGGCAACCGCCGCGCCGGTCCCGCCGGTACTGGAAACGCCAGGCCCGGTCTCGGTGACGGAAGCGCGCACGGCGGCCGGCCGCGCGCGTTACTTCCAAAGCCCCGTCTTCCCCGACTGCTTTGTCTGCGGGATGAGCCGCCAGCCAGGCGACGGACTGCGGATCTTCCCAGGTCCTGTGCCTGGCCGCGCGTTGTGGGCGGCGCCGTGGACACCGGACCCCTCAGTCTCGGGCGCAGACGGGAGGGTGCGGCCGGCGGTGGTCTGGGCGGCGCTGGATTGCCCCAGCGGGATCGCCGCCGCCGAGGCCGCCGGCCTGAGCCAGGACACCGCCATCCTGCTCGGCCGGATGACGGCCAGCCTGGCGGCGCTGCCCGCGGCTGGCAGCCAGTGCCTGGTGATCGCCTGGCCGGGCGGGCATGACGGCCGCAAGCTGCTCGCCGGGTCGGCGCTGCTCGGGCCCGGCGGCGAGGTGCTCGCCGCGGCCACGGCCGTGTGGCTGACCGTGCCGCGCCCGGTTCCGGCGCTGGCCACGGAAGGAGCGTCATGACCGCGGGCCGGCGTGGCGTGGGGCTCACGCCGATGGAGACCAGGCGGGACGTCATCGTCCGGGCCGCCATGCTCGCCGACGAGCTGGGGTATGAGATCTTCGCGGTGCCCGAGGGCTGGGGGCTGGACTCGACCCCCGTGCTGGCCGAGATCGCGCTGCGCACCGCCAGGATCCAGCTCGTCTCTGGCGTCCTGTCAGTCTGGGGCCGCACCCCGGCGACGCTCGCGATGACCGCCGCCACCCTCCATCAGGTTTGCGGCGGGCGGTACGTGCTGGGCCTGGGCGCGAGCACCAAAGCACTGGCAGAGGGATTCCACGACACCCCGTTCGAGCACCCAGCCGCCAAGCTGCGCGACGTCGTGACCAAGGTCCGTGCGCTGCTGGCCGGCCAGCCCGCCCAGCTCGGCCATGCCCAGGCCGCGCGCCCGCTGCGCCTGGGCCAGCCACCCGCCGAGGTGCCCATCTGGGTCGCCGCGCTGGGCCAGCACACCACCCGGGTGGCCGCCGAACTCGGCGACGGCTGGATCCCCGCACTGGTGGCCCGCGACCGCCTCCCCGCCTGGACGGCCCAGCTCAACAGGCTGCGCGAAACCGCCGCGCCACGCGCGCGGCCCCTCACCGTCGCGGCAGGACCGATTACCGCCGCCGCCGAAGACGCCGACGCGGCCCGTGACATCGTTGCCACCTGCACCGCCTGGTACCTGAGCGCCATGGGCGAGGTCTACGCCCGGTCCATGTCCGGCCAAGGCTATGCCGCGCAGGTCCAAGCGATCATCGCCGCGAACCCGCGCCCCAGCCCGCGGCGCGGGACCGTCCCCGCCGAGGCGCAGGTCGTGCTCGACCAGCTCGCCGCCTACGGAACCTGCGACCAGGTCCGCGAGCAACTCCAGTCCTGGGACCACGCAGCCGACATCGTCACGATCCTCCTGCCACCAGGCATGCCCTGGCCAACCATCGAAGCGACCCTCCGGGCCGCAGCGCCAGGCGCCGCGCCGGAGATCCGCCCCAAGGGACTCGCCATCGCTCAGCCGGCCGGGCCGATCGAAGCCCGACAGCGGAATTGGTGAAATCTCGGCAGCAGATCCGCCAGCCGCCACAGCGCTCGACCGCGCTGTTTCGCTACGCCGGCTGAGTTTCCCGGTGCCGGATGGTGCCGTCGGTCATGATGTCGCCGTCGGGGCACCGCCATTGGACCTTGCCCCCCTCGAACTGCTCCTGGTACAGCGACGCGTACAAGCCGCCTTGGCGCAGCAGGGAGCGGTGGGCGCCGGATTCCACCACGCGCCCGGCGTCGATGACGTTGATGATGTCGGCATTCACGATGGTGGACAGGCGATGGGCGATGGCGATGGTGGTCCGGGACCCCATGAGGGCATCGAGGGCCTTCTGGACCTCCCGCTCGCTGGCCGTGTCGAGCGCCGAGGTCGCCTCGTCCAGGATCAGGATGCGCGGGTCGTGCAGCAGGACCCGCGCGATGGCCAGGCGCTGTTTCTCGCCGCCGGACAGGCGGTACCCCCGCTCGCCCACGATCGTGGCGTAGCCGTCGGGGAACTCCATGATCCGGTCGTGGATGTACGCCGCCCGCGCGGCTTCCTCGACCTCCGCCATGGAGGCGGCGGGACGGCCGTAACGGATGTTGGCCAGGATGCTGTCGTGGAAGAGGTAGCTCTCCTGGGTCACGAAGCCGATGACGGCCGCCAGCGATGCCTGGCGGACGTGCCGCACGTCGGCGCCGTCGATCTGGACGGAGCCGCCGGTGACGTCGTACAGCCGCGGGATCAGGTAGCTGATGGTGGTCTTGCCGGCCCCGCTCGGCCCGACCAGCGCCACGAGCTGGCCGGGGTCGGCGTTGAAGCTGACGCCCGCCAGCGCGTCGGCCGGCGTGTCGGGGTAACGGAAGTAGACCTCCCGGAGAGCCACCCGGCCGCCACTGCTGGTCGCCGGCAAGTTCGACGGCGTCGGGGGCATCGACGATGTCGGGCGCCAGGTCCAGGTACTCGAAGACCCGGTCGAACAAGGCCAAGGATGATCGCAGCTCCACCGATACCTGCAGCAGCTGCCCGATCGGGAAGTACAGGCGGGTTTGCAGCGTGGTGAACGCGACGACGGTGCCCGCGGAGATATGGGTGCCGTGCGCCAGCAGCAGGCCGGCGACCAGGTAGACCGCAGCGGGGGTGATCGACAGGAACGACTGAACGATCGCGTAGAAGCCTTGGCCGATCATCTGCTGGCGGACTTCCAGGTCGGACAGGCGCTGGTTCTCTTCGTGGTAGCGGGCGGTGTCGCGCGCCTGGTTGCCGAACACCTTCGCCAGCAGCACTCCGGACACCGACAGGGTTTCCTCGGACAGTGCGCTCATCGCCGCCAGCGACTCCTGGGTCGAGCGCGCCACCTGGCGGCGCCGCTCGCCGACCATCTTGGTCAGCCAGAAGAACGCCGGCACGGTGATGACCGCCACGATGGTCAGCTGCCAGCTGAGGATCAGCATGGCGACGATGGTGGAGGTGAAGATGACGACGTTGGCCAGGATGGTCGAGGCGGTGGTGGTGACCACCGACTGGACACCGCCCACGTCGTTGGCCAGCCGGGACTGGATCTCGCCGGTCTTGGTGCCGGTGAAGAAGGCGAGCGGGAGCGTCTGCAGGTGTGAGTAGAGCCGGTCGCGAAGGTCCCGCATGACCAGCTGGCCGACCCGGGTGGTCTCGTAGGTCTGCAGGATGCCAATGGCGCCGTTGATGATCGGGACAACGGCCATGATGGCGACCAGGATGACGAGCAGCTGGAGGTTCGGGCCGCCGCGGGGGAACAGGGCCTTGTTGAACACCACCTGGATCAGCAGCGGGTTGATGATGCCGATCGTCGACGTCACCAGGATCAGCGCGACGACGGCGACCACCTGGGCCCGGTAGGGGCGGAACAGCGGCACTACCCGGCGGGCGGTGTCGCGGTTCGCACGGGCGGATGCAGCCGGATTCCCGCCGACGGCCCCGGACGGCGGCCGCGGGGCTGTCATGTCACCCGCCAGGGGGCCGACGGCGTGCCCGGCTCAAGCCCGGCGCCTGTGCGCAATTTCACCTTCGGCCTCCTCCGCTAGCCAGCCACCTTGACGAGGAATAGCCACGCGTTGACCACGCCGCCAAGCAGGCTCCCACGGCGCCGATGGCGGCGTGAGTGGTCTAGCCGGGCTGGTCGATGGCGGAGGCGGATCGGGCCCGGTCACGCAGGACCTGTTTTTGGATCTTGCCGGTGGAGGTCTTGGGCAGCTCGGCGAACGCCACGTTCTTGGGGGCCTTGAAGTGGGGCAGGCGCGCCCGGCAGTACTCGATGAGCTCCGCCTCGGTGACCTGTGCGCCTGGTTTGAGTTCCACGTAGGCCAGTGGGGTCTCACCCCATTTGGGGTCGGGCTGGGCGACCACGCCGGCCATGGCGACGGCGGGGTGGCGGCAGAGCACGTCCTCGATCTCGATGGAGGAGATGTTCTCCCCGCCGGAGATGATCACGTCCTTGGCCCGGTCCTTGATCTTCACGTAGCCGTCTGGTTCGAGCACCGCCAAGTCTCCGGAGTGGAACCAGCCGCCGTCGAAGGCCCGCTGGGTGGCGTCTGGGTCCTTGAGGTATCCCTTCATGGTGATGTTGCCCCGGAACACGATCTCGCCGAGGGTCTGGCCGTCGGCGGGCACGCGGGCGCCGTGTTTCTGGTCGATGACCGTCATCCCGTCTTGCAGCTGATACCGCACGCCCTGCCGGCCGTTGCGCTGCGCCCGCCCGGCAGTGTCCAGGCCGTCCCAGTCCTCCTGCTTGGCGCACACCGCGGCAGGCCCGTAAGTTTCGGTCAGCCCATAGACGTGGGTCAAGTCGAACCCCAGCCGCTCCATGCCCTCGATCATGGCGGCCGGCGGCGCGGCGGCGGCCACCATGGCTGACACCCGGCCGATGCCCTCGCGCAGCTCGGCCGGGGCGTTGATCAGCAGGTTGTGCACGATCGGGGCGCCGCAGTAGTGGGTGACGCCCTCGGCTCGCATCAGCCGGAAGATCTCGGCCGCGTCCACCTTGCGCAGGCACACGTTCGTGCCCGAGTTCGCCGCGACCGTCCACGGAAAGCACCAGCCGTTGCAGTGGAACATCGGCAGCGTCCACAGGTAGACGCTGTGCCGGGGCATGCCCCAGGTCAGGATGTTCCCCACGGCGTTCAGGTGCGCGCCCCGGTGGTGGTAGACGACGCCTTTGGGCCTGCCCGTCGTTCCCGAGGTGTAGTTCAGCGAGATCGCCTGCCACTCATCCGTCGGCTCAGGCCACTCATGCCGCGGCGCCGCGCCAGAAAGCAGGGCCTCGTAGTCCTCGTCCCCCAGCCGGTCCCCCGGCCCGTCGTACTCGGGGTCGTCGATGTTGACCACCAGCGGTCTCGCCTCGCACAGCGCCAGCGCCCGGCCCACCACCGGGGAGAACTCCCGATCGGTGATCAGCACCCGGGCCTGGGCGTGATCGAGGATGTAGGCGATGGTGGCGGCGTCCAGCCGGGTGTTGATCGTGTTCAGCACCGCGCCGGTCATCGGGACCCCGAAGTGCGCCTCCACCATCTCGGGGGTGTTCGCGGCGACCACCGACACCGTGTCCCCGCAGCCCACGCCCCGCGCCGACAACGCCGAGGCAAGCCGTTGGCACCGCTCGCGCGTCTGCGCCCAGGTGAACCGCCGCCTGCCGTGCACCACGGCCAGCCGGTCCGGATAGACGTCCGCGCTCCAGTCCAGGAACACCAGCGGCGTCAGCGGCGCGTAGTTCGCCGCGTTCGCCTCCAGCCCCGTTAGATAGATGTCACCCACAGACCCTCCCTGGTCTGAAACCAGCCGGCATTCCCGGCGCAGTTCCTGCCCGTGCCCACCCGGAACCTCAAACACAAGGATGCGCCTAACCAGCCTGCCGCAACAAAGGCGCCCGTGACGGCTGCGGCGCCGCTCGCGCCGCAGTCTCGTTCTGTCCGCTCCCGGTAACTACGATCGGGATCATGCTGCGGCCCGAGGTGCGTTACGCGCGCGCTGCGGACGGGACGGCGATCGCGTACTCGGTGGTCGGCGACGGGCCGGTCACGATCGTCGTGGTCTCACCGCTGATCAGCCAGCTTGAGCTGGCCTGGGAGGAACCGGCCCTGGAGCATTTCTGGAGCCGGTTCGCAGCGTGCTCCCGGCTGGTCTTGTTTGACCGGCGGGGCGCGGGTCTGTCGGATCCCTCGCCGGTGGGTGAGCATGCTGGGCTTGCGGCTTTGGCCCTGGACATCGAGGCGGTCCTGGACGCGTGTGATGTCTGGCAGGCGGCGTTGTTCGGGGTGACGTTCGGCTGCCCGGTCGCGGTCGGCTTCGCCGCCAGCCACCCGGATCGTGTCCAGGCGCTCGTGCTGGCGGGCGGGTTCGCGAAGCTGACCCGGCTGGGCGAGTTCGATTTCGAGGCGGATCCGGACCAGGTCGGTGAGTGGGCCAGCAGCACCGCGCGCGCGTGGGGTTCGGGCGAGGTGTTCGGCGCCCGGGCGCCATCGATGGCCGACACGGCCCGGTACCGGGACTGGGCAGCCCGGATGGAGCGGCACACCTGCTCTCCCGGGTCAGTCGAGGCGCTGTGCCGGTGGGCGGCCACCATTGATGTCCGCCCGTTGCTGGCCGGCCTGCGCCTGCCGGTCCTGGTGATCCACCGCCGGGGCGACACTGCGGTGCCGACCTCGGATGGCCGGTACCTGGCGGAGCACATCCCCGGCGCCGAGTATGTCGAATTGCCGGGAGAGGATCACACCCTGTTCGCCGGTGACCAGCGGGCCGTGCACGGGACGGTCATCGGGTTCCTCGACCGTGCGGTCGGCGGCGGCGCGATGCGGGCAGCGCTGCGCCGCGCCGACCGGAAGAACGCCGCCGGGACCGGCTGGGACGCCCTCACCCCCGCGGAGCGGGAGGTGGCTGCCCTGATCGCCACCGGGATGACCAACAGCCAGGCCGCCACCAGGCTGCGCATTTCACCGCACACTGTCGATGGTCGCCTGCGCCGCGTGTTCGCCAAGCTCGGTGTCAATACCCGGGTCGAGCTGACCGCCGAGTATGCGCGCGTGACCGGCTGAGTCTGGGACCTTCGGCGGGCTGCCGCGAAATCGTACGCGATCACGTCTGCCGGCGGCCCGGCGCGCGCGAGTAGACCCTTCAGCAGGAGCCCCGCAAGCCCGGCAGAATAGGAGATCAGAGATGGATACCGTCGCATCGGCGGATGGCACCGTGATCGCGTTTGACCGGTTTGGCGGCGGGCCGCCGGTGGTCATGACCGCAGGCGCGTTCGGCGCCCGGTCGCAGACCGAGCCGCTGGCGCGAGCGCTCGCGCCGCGGTGCACCGTCCTGAACTACGACCGTCGGGGCCGGGGCGACAGCGGCGACACCGCGCCGTACGCGGTCGCGCGGGAGATCGACGACATCGCCGCGCTGATCGCGGCCGCGGGCGGGTGCGCGGCGGTGTTCGGCTACTCCTCCGGCGCGACCCTCGCGCTCCAGGCCGCCGCCAGCGGCCTGCCCATCACCCGCCTGGTGCTGTATGAGCCGCCGTTCAACACCGAGGACACCGACCCGCTGTTGCCCGCCGGCTTCGCCGCGGAACTCGCCGGCCTGGTGTCCGCGGGCCGCCGCGGCGACGCCGTCGAGCTGTACCAGACCCAGGCGGTCGGCATCCCCCCGCCGGTGGTGGCGCAGCTGCGGCACGCCCCGTTCCGTCCCGGGCTGGAGGCGATCGCGCACACCCTCGCCTACGACGCGGCCATCATCGGTGACCGGTCCCGGCCGACCGGGCCGCTCGCCGCCGTCACCGTCCCGGCCCTGGTGATCACCGGCGAGCACAGCCCGCCGTTCCTGCGCAACGCCGCGCAGGCAGCCGCGCAGACGATGCCCCACGGGCGGCTGGCCGTTCTCCCCGGACAGACCCATGACCTCAACCCCGACGCCACCGCGCCGGTCATGGCCGAGTTCCTCGCCAGCTGAAGCCTTGGGTGTGGCCAGCCAGCGAAAGTACGCCAGCGGACGCAACGAGTCGTGGCGGCGCGGCGCCGTGATGTCCGCCCATGGGCCGGCGTGTTTCAGCCGGACGGGTCGCTGGGGGCGGGCGCGATGATTTTCCTCATGCGGTGATGTCGTATTGGTTGAGGCGTCGCGCGGGCGGCGCTGGTGCAGGCGAGGAGGTTAGGTGATGGATTCGGCGGCAGGGCTGACGGCGGCGGGGCTGAACGGGCTGCATGCGGCGGCCCAGCGCCACGTGGGTGACGAGCAGGTCCCGGGCCTGGTCGCGCTGGTGGCCCGCGGCGGCCAGGTGCATGTCGAGGCACTGGGAACGCTAGCGGTGGGCGGGCCCCCGGCGGCCCGTGACTCGATCTTCCGGATCGCCTCGACAACCAAGCCCATCACTGCGGCGGTCACGCTCGCCGTGGCTGCTGAAGGGCTGATCGAGCTGGATGAGCCGGTGGACCGGCTGCTGCCCGAACTGGCTGACCGCAGGGTGCTGCGCCGGATGGATGGCCCGCTGTCCGACACCGTGCCGGCGGCCCGTGCGATCACCGTGCGCGACCTGCTGACGTTCACGTTCGGCTTCGGCATGGTGGGCGAGATGTTCGCCTCGCCTAAGCCGTGGCCTGTCGTGGCGGCCACCGATGAGCTGCGGCTGGCGGCGATCGGCCCGCCCGACCCGCCGGTGCCGGCGGACCCGGACACCTGGATCGCCTCGCTCGGCCGCCTGCCGCTGCTCGCCCAGCCCGGCGAGCGCTGGATGTATAACACCGGCGCCCAGGTGCTGGGCGTGCTGGTGGCGCGGGCGGCCGGGCGGCCGTTCAGCGAGGTGCTCAAGACCAGGATCTTCGACCCGCTCGGCATGTCCGACACCGGCTTCTGGACCGCGGATACCCGCCGTCTCGCGACGGCGTACCGGCCTGCCCCGGGCGGGCTGATGGTGTCAGATGAGCCCGGCGGCAAGTGGAGCCGCCCGCCGGCGTTTGGTGACGGGGCGGCCGGGCTGGTGTCCACCGCCGACGATCTGCTCGCCTTCGCCCGGATGCTGCTGCGCGGCGGGGCGCCGGTGCTGCCAGCCGACGCTGTCCAAGCGATGACCACCGACCAGCTGACTCCGGCGCAGAAGGCCCGCGGGGGCCTTCTGCCCGGGTTCTTCGACGGCCGGTCCTGGGGGTTCTGCCAGGCGGTCTACGACAGCGGCGCGTTCGGCTGGGACGGCGGGCTGGGCACCACCTGGCTGGTCGACCCATCCCAGGACCTGACCGTCATCGTGCTCACCCAGCGCATGTTCGACAGCCCGGACCCACCGCAGGTCCACCGCGACATCCAGGCCGCCGCCTACGCAGCGCTCGGCTGAGTTCCGGCGGGCGCCGCACCTGGCCGCGCCGGTCATTGGGCAAGCGGCGGCGCCACGATCTGCACGTTGATGATTTCGAGCCCTAGGCCGGCGATCCGCTGCACGAGCTCGGAGAGCGCGGCCTGGTCGGGCAGGTCGGCGCGGAGGGTGGTTGTGCCTGGGCCCGTGGTGACCGTGCAGTCGTCGAACTGTGCGCACAGCGTTCTGTCTGCCTGGCCGGTGAAAGTGATCTCGTATGTGTGTGACCGCACTGGGATTACGCCTTGTAGTCGGTGGTTGACCCCGCTGCCAGCGTGCGCGACGCCGGGGCCCGCGGCGTCACCCGATTCGGGGTGATCCCGGGTTGCCGCGATGGCCTTGCCCTTGCGTCAGCAGACGGTACAATCATCCGGCGTCCAGGACCGGGGTCTTCTGTGCCGCTCGTTGCCCAGCCTCGGGCTGTTGAATGCAGGGGGCGAGGCCGGATGGCGGAAGCGACGCTCATCGCTGAGCCTGGCCCGCGCGGTCCCCGGTTCCCGTCCTCGAAATTCCGTGCCCCCAAGCTGGTGCCGGGGCTGGTGCGCCGGTCACGGTTGCTGGACTTGCTGGACCGGGGAGAACAGGTTCGCCTTGCCCTGGTGGTGGGCCCGGCGGGGGCAGGCAAGACCATGCTCCTTGCCGACTGGCTGGCGGCTCGCCCGGATCGGGCGTCGGCATGGCTGAGCTGTGACGCGGCCGACACCGACCCGCTACGTTTTGTCGCTGCCATCATCGAGGCCGCACGGTTTGGTTTCGGCCAGCCAGGGATCGGCGAGGATGCCCACCAGTTGATGAGCCTCGATGGCGAGGTATCGGCCGATGCCGTCGCGGCGTTGGCTGATGACCTTGATGCGCCGGATGAGTTGCGGGTCCTGATCATTGACGACTTTCACCTGGCCGGCGCCGCCAGCGCCGATGCCCTGCGCTGGCTGGTGGAGTATCACCCGCCGTCGTTGCAGCTGGTAGTGGCCAGCCGGGTTGACCCGCCGCTGCGGGTGCACCGGATGCGCGCACACCAGGATCTACTCGAGCTGCGGGACGCGGACCTGGCCTTCTCGGCGGAGGAGACCAGGAGATTGCTTGCCGGGTTCGGCGTGCGGCTGGAGGACCCGGAACTGGCTCTGGTTCACCAGCGCAGTGAGGGATGGGTCGCCGGGTTGCAGATGGCCGCGATCTCTATCCAAGGTTCGCCTGACCCGGTGACCGCGGCGGGCCGGGTCCAGCTGGGCCGCCATGCCGTCGCCGGGTACTTCTTGGACGAGGTGTTGTCCCAGCAGCCGCCAGATGTCGCCGACTTCATGCTGGCCACCTCGGTCCTCGACGAGCTGTCGGTGCCCGCCTGCACTGCTGTGTGGGGCCCGGGATCGGCGAAGATGCTCGAGTTCCTTTACGGCGCGCACATGTTCGTGGCGATCGTGGATGAGCAGGCCGGCACCTACCGCTATCACCACTTGATCAGGGAGGTCCTGCGGACGGAGTTGCATGCCCGGGACTCGGAGCGGGAAAGCCGGCTGCACGAAGCCGCTGCGCAGCACCTGATCGAGGCCGGTCAGACCGGCGCCGCAGCGCGGCATCTGCTGGCCACCGGCGTGCAGGCCACTGCGTTCAGCCTGCTCAGTGAGGGGGTCGTGCGCGACGTGCTGACCAACCCGAGAGTGGGCAGCGCGCTTGACCTCGATGAGATCCGGCCGGAGCTGTTCGCCGGCGCACCCGAGTTTCTGTTGCCGCTGGCGGCTGAGCTGCTGTGGCGGGGGGCGTTCGAGCGTGGTTCACGGGCCGTTGCGCTCGCCAACCAAGCCCCTATCGACCCGGGCCGGCAGCCCGAGCTGGCCGTGCGGCTGGCGCTGGTGAACATGCTGCACTGCACCTTCATCGGCCAGTTTGACGAGGCGCTAGCGCACCGGGAGCAGGCGCGGCCATTCGAAGCCAAGGCCGAGGGGGTCAGCGACTGGATCGTGACGCTCGATACCTTGGCCATGTACTGCGACGCCTACGTGGGCAATTTCAGCCAAGCCCGGGAACTCGCCCGGGTCCTCGCCGCAGCGCAGGTGAGCGCTCCGCTCACCGAGGTGCTCTGCCCCGGGGTGATCAGCCAGGCTGCGTTCCTCGAAGGAGACCTGGGCGAGGCCGGCGCCCTGGCAGCCGGCGCCCACACCGCGGCCCGCCGGCTCCACTTCGACCGCCACTACTTCAACTTCCACGCGCTGCGGACGACGGCCCTGCTCGCCTTGGAGCGAGGCGATCTGGCCGCGGCCGCCGAACCGGTGGAACGCGCGCTGGAGATGGTCAGCGGCGCCCGGCCGGCCTTCAACTACCTCGCCCAGCTGGACCGGGCCCGGATCTGGGCGGCCGGCGGCAACCTTGACGAAGCCCTCGCATCGCTGCCAGCGGCGCGGGCGGCGCTCAAAAGCGACCATTCGGTCCTTCTGCCCATGGCCGACGAACTCGAAGCCCGCCTCCGCCTCGGGCTTGGCGACCAGAACGGCGCCACCAACATCACCGGGCGGCTGCCCGATGACCGGCGCGTCGTCATGTCGGCGGCCATCGCTCTGGCCGCCGGCGACCCCGCACAAGCGGCGCAAGCCCTGAGCAGCGCCCCGGCGGAGGGCGCCACGACCAGGGCCAACCTGGAACTGCGGCTGCTGCGCGCGAGCGTCGCCATCGCCCGGGACTCACCCCAGGCGCCTGCCCTGGCCAGGCAGGCCCTGGCCGTGGCTGAACGGCACGGTTTCGTGCAAACCGTCGTGGACACAGCTCCGCAGCTGGTGGAGCACCTGATAGCCAACCCGGACCTGTATCCCCGGACCGAGCAGCGGGCTGCGCTGATCGCCGCCGGTCTCAAAGCGCGCAAGCGGGCCGCACCAGCCGCCGGGCAAGGTAAGCTCCCCGATCCGCTGACCGCCGCAGAGATACGCGTGCTGGAAAAGCTGTCACAGCGGCTCACCTACACCGAAATAGCCGCCGAGCTGTACTTGTCGCTCAATACCGTGAAAACACATGTGCGCCACGCCTACATGAAACTCGGCGCCACCTCCCGCTCGGCCGCGATCAAACGCGCTGCCATTCTCCGCATTCTGTGACCTGGCGTGCCGCTTACCCGGCGAACGACGATGCGGGCAGGCCAGCCGCCCCGGGACGGCAGACGAACGTCGCCCCTGCATGCGGTTCCCGTTTCAGCTGACCGGCGCTCAGCCGGTAGGCCGCCGTGGTCACATACAGGTCCGCCAGCCCTGGGCCGCCGAACGCACAGCCCGTCACCTGGGAAACCGGAAAGAAAACCTCGTCCAGCTGCTCACCGGCCGACGAGAAGCAGCGCACTGCTGCGCCACCGAAGCACGCAACCCACAGATTGCCCTGATCATCCGCGGTCATCCCATCGGGTATCCCGCGCGCAGGGTCGATGGTGACCAGCCGCCTCCGGTTACCAGCGGATCCGGCGCCAGCGTCGTAGTCGAAGACATCGATGCCCTGGGTGGCTGAGTCGATGAAGTACATCCGGCGGCCATCGGGGCGCCACGCGATGCCGTTCGATTGCGTCACGCCGCGGACTACTTGCCCGGATGACCAGTCCGGTTCCACCCGGTAGAGCGCCGCGGCATGCGGCGAGAGGTCATACGCCATTGTCCCGGCGAGGAGCCGCCCAGCGGGGTCGCACTTCGCATCGTTCATCCGGTTGCCGGGGATATCCCGCTCGACCGGCGCGGCAACCTCGAAGCCCTCGCCAGTGTCCGAGGCGACGGCGATGCCGTCGCGCACGGCAAGCACAAGCCCGCCACCACGCCGGGGAACAACCGCTCCCACCTCTTGGCCGACAGAGAACGACCCGACTTGCGCCCCGGACTGGTCATAACGGAAAACCGCGCCGTCAGTCAGATCGACGAACAGCAGCGTGCCGGTCCGGTCGTCCCAATGCGGCGCCTCGCCCACATCGGCATGGAGGTCGGCGAATACTTCGACGCTCACCTTCGCAGAGGAGGCCACGCGCAACCTTGCCTTCGAAATGGAGTAATCCGGGTCCCGATGCGGACCTTCAGGTTCCAAGCGCCGAAAAGGGGGCTTTCCCAACGTACTGGCCGACGAACCGGCCTGTGTCAGCGGCAGCCTACAGCACCGCGGATGAGCAGAACCGGGTAGTCCAGCCCGCCCGGCGCACTGAGGCCACGGCTGGCCGCGGCGGGGGCAGAGACCAGCGGGAGCGGATCGGGCAGCGGCGGCCGATCCGGCGGCCCGCCTGTCCCGCCCGGGAGCAGGGCTGTCACATAACGCCGTCATGGGTTGTCAAGAATGGCATGCGAACACGATCTGGCAGCGGCCTTCTGGACGTAGTTATCGGTGCGGGCCCGGCGGGCCAGGCGGTTGGTCCGCTGACGACAGGCGAACCAGGCGCCGCCGGAATGCTCTGGCTGTGGGCCCTGGTGGCGGACGGCGGCTGGTCGGCCGACGAGGGCCAGGGTCGCCCCTAGGCACGGCCAAGCCCGGCCTCGCTGGGCGGACCTCGGCTCAGGTACCGGCCTGCTGCGCGGTCCCGTCGGCCGTGGCGGCATCTGCGCCCTTGCTCACCAGCAGCGCCGCATTGATCAGGTCGACCCCGGCCGCCTGACGGACGAAATCCGCGACATCCACCGGCGCCGCCCAGTTGCACCCGAACTGATAATGCTCGTCCATGTGGTCCAGTGCCGACTGCGCATTGGCCAGGATGAATTGCCGGTAGCTTGGTTTCCCGGTGGCCTGGTAGAGCCGGGCCAGGTTGCGGACGAAGATCCCTTTGAACAGCGCGCTGTCCACGCCCGGCATGCGGCCTGGCGCGCGGGCGCTGCCGTCCGCTTGGCAGTCATCGTGCTCGTGCAATATCCCGCGAATGACACCTGATTGGGTTGGCGGAGGCTCGGGCGCCTGGCCCTTGGCCTTCCGTGGCGCTTGGTGCCAGGGATTCTTGATGAAGGCGTCGGCCATCTCCTCCGCCCGCGCGCGGTAGGACTGGTCACCGGTCAGTTCGGTGAGATCGCTGAGCCCGCGCAGCAGCACACCCTGGTTGTAGGACCAGATGCTCGCGGTGTTGTTGTTCACCCCACCGCTGTCCGGCGAGTCATTCACCAGGCCAGCCGCGTTGATCATGGCCACGCCGCCTGGCGGGGGTGAGCTGAACCATGCCCAGCCGCGGCGGGCCCAGTTCAGGCCGGGAGCATGATCTTCGCCATCCCGGTGCTGCCACCGCAAGGCCAGCGCGGCGGCCACCGAAATGAATAGCTCGTTGGCGATGGCGTTCTTGTACGGCCCGCGCCAGCCCGCCGGCACCGCGGCGGCGCCGGCGCGGTCCGGCTGGCCGTTGTACTTGCCCCAGTAGATCCCGCCCTGCCAGACGTCATCCCAGCCGCCGGCCATATCTAGAAAGATGTCCTCGGCCGCAGCCAGGTACTTTTCCTCACCGGTCAGGTCGTAGGCGTCGATCCAGGCAAGGGCCCACCAGCCTTCGTCGTCGTAGAAGCCATTGATGAACCCGGGGTAGGACACGCGCTGCAGCACCTGGCGGGACTGAGCCAAGGACGCCCGGGTGGTGACCGGCCGGTGCACGCCCGGGGCTTTTGTGAAGGTGTTTTCCACCACGGATTTCAGGTATGACTGGTCGCCGGTGACCGACATGTAACCGATCACCGCGGTAATGGCGTTGGCGCTGTTCCACCAGCGAGCGGTGTCCTGGATCCGGTTTCGCTGCCCGGTGAGGGCGATCGCGGTGTTCACGAAGTTCCGGCCGATTTGCGAAACGCTGCCCCAGTCCGCCCAGTGAGCATCCAGCGCCGGGTCACGGTGAGTGTAGATCCCTTTAGCCCGGGAGTATGGATCAGCTCCGTACCATTGCTGGAGCGCCTGCACCGCAAGTGGTGCGGCAGCACTGAGGTCCCGCATTTTCGATCGGCCCGCTCTGAGGGCGCCCCGCCCCCGATCCACTGATTATCCACCAGACCCCGCGCTGCCACTAGCCGTAAATCCGGCGGCCGCCGTGATGCGGCGACCAGAGCCGAATTATCCGGCGCTGGAGCGAAGCCTCTCCGGAGGAGACGCTCCGTCTCGTCGCACAGCTGCGTGCCGGGGTGTGACTCAGGCGGAGCGCGCCTGCTACCGCCGGTCGGGCCGGTAACAGGCGCACTCCCTCGCCAGCTGCGCGCTAGACGTTCTTACACTGGCCGCCGTGCGTGCCGTAGAAGCCGGGCCCGGCCAGGCCAGGTCCGGTGATGTCCGGCTCGGTGGCGGTACCGCTGGGGTAAGCGGTGTCGAACCACTCGGTGAAGAACTGGCTGAGCAGGCTCTGGCAGGCCGCGCTCTTGTTCGGCAGCCCGCCCAGGAACGCGGCCTCGAGCTGCGGCTCGGTGATCGAGCCGCCGCCGTAGGTCTGCTGGATCGCCCGCAGGACCTTGGTGAAACTGTCGGTGCCGAGGATCTGCCAGAGCGCGATGTAGGCCGTGGCGGGCCGCTGGTATGTCGCGCTTCTGGAGAACAGCCCGAACGGCGTCGGGTTCGACGGGGCCGCTGACCAGAAGCTTCCGGTCCGCGCGTAGTTCGCGTTGAACTGCGCGATGAGGCTGGCCTGGAACGCGGCCTGGCCAGCGGCCGTGTCCAGACCGCCGGCTGCGATCGCCGCATTGCGCGCTGCCTGCATGTACTGGGCGAGCTGGGCCATGCCTTCCTTGAAGAAGGTCATCTCGTAGCCGCCCTCGGTCACATTGTCGCCCCACCACTGGTGCATGTTCTCGTGGTAGAGAGTGCCGAGGCTGGCGCGGCCGCCGGCGAAGGTGATCATTGTCTGCATCTCCTCCTCGAAACTGGCCGGAGGAGTGCCGACTGCAACGCCGTCGGTATCGAACGGGAACGGCCCGTTGAACTGGCTCTCGAAGTCGGTGATGTCCTGCTGCTGGTCCATCACCGCCTTGTTGGCCGCCTGCTGCGCCGTGCTGATGCCGCTGTCCTGCGCCTGCTTGTAGGTGATGCCGTCGCTGCCCACGCGGGTTGAGAACGTGTAGTTGCCGACGCTGTCCTCGACCAGGTAGCTGGCAACCGTGGCGGCCGAGTGCCAGTGGTAGGTGACCGACCCGGCGGGGAAGTTCGCGTCGGGCGCGTTCTGCGTCGCCGACACCAGATCGCCGTTCGCGATCGTGGTCTTGTCCCCGTTGACGGTGTCGTAGAAGTCGTACGTCGGCTTGGCTGTCGGGTAGTCGTTCAGCGGCATCCAGTCTTCGGTGCCGACCGGCTCGGTGGTGACGAAGCTGCCGCCGGTGGCGCGGAACCAGCCCTCGGTCGTGCCGTCGCCGTCGTTATGCACGCCCGGCCGGCCCGTGTAGTTCACGACGACGGTGAAGGTCGAGTTGTGCTTGATCGGCGCCTGCGGGGTGATGACCAGCTTGTTCGCCGGGCACTGGGTGCCGTCGAGCGAGTCCGCGGGGACGTCCGTGTCCAGCAATTCCGGCGCGCACGCAGGCGGCAGCGGATTGTTGCCTGGACCGCCGACGGGGTTGTTCTGCGACGCCTCGTGCGCCAGCGGATCAGGGTCGTCCTGGCCGTTCGGGTCACCGGGGTAGGTCGGCTGCACGAAGGCGAACGTGGCCGGGGCGCCATTCACGGTGACCGAGCCGACGGTCATCATCGGCCCATCGGCCGTGTTCTGCGACTGGCGCTCGAAGTCGAGGCTGAAACTCGTCAGGCACTGGGTCGCCTGGTCGGTCAGCGCCACGTTGTTTCCGGGCAGGAACGCGTTCGTGGTGGCGTCGTAGACCATGTTCACGTCGGTATGCACGCTGGTGTATCCGCCGTTGCCGGTCTCCGGGTACACGTGCGAGCCAACCGGCGCCAGGGTGTGCGCGCCGGGCGAGCACGCGCCGGAGTCGGCCGTGGCGGCCCCGGCCGACGTCGCGCCCACGCCGACAACGGCGAGGGACACGGCTGCGGTAACGACAGTGCTGAGCAGGCGACGTCTCGCCATTCGGGACTCCTGTCTGCTGAGGCCGTTTGGCCGAACGTTTAGCGTCCTTTGCCATCAGCATCCTAACCAGCGACATAGCGCCGGGCCCGGCCCGCGGCCACACCGGCAGTGCCGAGCGTGGCCGGGCTAGAGCACTAGCCGGCGCGTAGCCGCTGATCGCGTGGCGTCCCGGTTGACGTCTTGTTACGCGCGGTGGGGCAGGTGTCAGGCGCGTGGTGGCGTGGCTGGCGCCGCTGCCGTGAAGGTGGGCTGGGGCTGGGCCGCCGCTACGGCGTGCTCGTAGTCCAGGCGCGCGGCGAACTTGGCGATCTCGTACGTATTGACGTACACGGCCAGGGTGTTGTTCTGCGCCTTGAACCCGGGGGCCTGCTTGGCGGCGGTGAGGTTGATGCCGGTGCCCTCGCCCGAGGATGACCAGTTGGTCGAGCCTTCGAAGGCGACGATGCCGTCAGCTAGCTCCCGGCACTGGCGGGTTTCGGGCCGGTTGACCGGATGGCGCCGATCTTGCTAAGCAGACCGAACCAGAACTGGGCGCCGGGCACAATCGCGACGATCATGAGCAGGAAGCCGACGAGCACCAGCACGAACTGCCAGAACGAGCCGCCGTGCCGGCTGAAGAGCCCGCGCTGGTCCATCCAGTTGCACCGCGCTCCCGGCGCCTGGCAGTCGCGGACGGTGCCCCACCCAATCGGCAGGCCAGCCGCGGTCGCCGCCGACAGCTGTGCCTGGAGCCTTGACAGGCACTCTTGCGGGTCCTGGCTGGCGGGACAGTTAGTGCCTTTGGCCGCCACTGTGCTTACGGCCGTGCTAACGGCGTTTTGGCTGTACAGGGTACGGCCGATGGTGAGCGCGTTGATGTTGAGCAACACGATAAGGATTGCCCCGACCGCAAGCGTGACAATGGCGACGTGCCGCTTATACCAGCCGGACACGCGGCTCATGTGGTCGTCATACCAGCGCTCCACCGAGGTCCGGAACCGGCTGACGTCATCGCCAGCGTTTTTGACCAGGGCCTGCAACGACGATTTGAACGGGAGCCCATCAGGAAGCGCACCGACGTTGCGCTGGATGGCAGCCATGGTCGTCTGCCCTGCCGCGCCCGGCGCCACCAAGTCGATGACAGCCTCCGCGAACGATTCCGCGGAAATGTAGGACGGCAGGCGCCTGCGCTGACGCCACACTCCCCCCGCATTCTGGCCTGCCGTCATCTTGTGCAGACGGCCGGCCCGCGTCGCGGGCTCGATGGTAAGTCCGCGGTCTTCAATGTGCCCGACCATGCCCTGACTGCTCAGAATCGGGCCGCCGAGCAGCGCGCCAGTCACCGACGGCGCTGCCACGCCGACATGCGCTGCCGGTTCCGCCTGCGCTGCCGGGGCCGCCTGCGCTGCCGGGGCCCCCTGCGCTGCCGGGGCCCCCTGCGGAGCGGGGTGCCGCGCCCGGGATCCGGTGCTGTGCCGCATCAGGCCCTGCATGTCCCGGTAATCCGTTTCGGCCTTACCCAGGTCCGTGCTGGTCCCGCCACCGTCCACGAGCTCACGCAGGCCAGTCAACAGGTAGGCCCCGCGCAGCCCGATGAACCGTGAGACCATCTCGGTGAACACCGAAGCAAGAGCGGCGGTGACGCCAAACACAAAGATCAGCCCAATAGCCAGATCAATAATCGCTGAACTTGGCATGACCCCCCTCGTGAGCATGACGCTCGCGGCACGTGCCGTCGATTGTCCTCCTATCACCCCCAGCGTGAAGTACATTCCGCTGAAGACTGGCATATCCTCGGCGCCGGTCGTCCTGGGTGCCGTTGCCCGTAGGTCAAAGGCTCGCTTTGGGCCACTCTGATGCGTCATCAACGCATTCTCATACCGTAAAGAGCGCGCCCACCCAGATGGATGTGGCCGCCGCAGCTGGGTTGTTGCCTGCGGCAGGTGGCGCCGCGCTTCTCCGGGCTTGCTTATATCGTGATCGGCGGAACGGGGTGCAGCCGGTCAGCCCCTACGCTGCTTGACGGGAGTCAGCGATGCCGCCAGCGGAGATCACTCGGGCCGAGACCGCCGAGCGCGGGCGACTGCTCAGCGTTGATTCGTACGACGTGTCCCTGGACCTGACCGGCGGCGGGGAGGTGTTCTGCTCGACGAGCGTGGTCAGGTTCGGCTGTGCCGAGCCGGGAGCGTCGTCCTATGCCGACCTGATCGCGGAGAACGTGCACCAGATCACGCTGAACGGGTCGGCTCTCGATCCGGCGGCCGTCCATAGCGGCGGGCGGATCACGCTGCCTGGCCTGGCGGCCCGCAACGAGTTGCGGGTAGTTGCCGACTGCCGCTACTCCAGCACCGGGGCGGGCCTGCACCGGACGGTCGATTCGGCTGACGGGAAGGTGTACCTGTACACAAACTTCGAGCCGGCCGACGCCCGCCGCGTGTTCGCGAACTTCGAGCAGCCGGACCTGAAGGCGGAGTTCGCCTTCCACGTGACCGCGCCCGCGCACTGGACCGTGCTGTCCAACCAGCCCGCCCCCGAGCCGGCGCCTGTGACCCCGGCCGCGCCGGCCGGCGAGCCGGCCGCGGTCTGGCACTTCCCGCCCACGCCGCGGATCTCCACCTACGTGACCGCGGTCGCCGCGGGTGAGTACCACCTGGTCCGCGAGTCGCACACCACCCCGGGCGGGCAGGTGATCCCGCTCGGCCTGGGCTGCCGCGCCTCGCTGGCCGCGCACCTGGACCCCGCGGAGATCTTCCAGATCACCCGGCAGGGCCTGGACTTCTATACCGCGCTGTTCCAGACCCCGTACCCGTTCGCTAAGTACGACCAGGTGTTCGTGTCAGAGTTCCCCGGGGCTATGGAGAACCCCGGCTGCGTGACGCTCGGCGAGCAGTTCCTGTTCCGGTCCAGGGTCACCGACACGATGTACCAGGTGCGCGCGGAGGTGATCTTGCACGAAATGGCGCACATGTGGTTCGGCGACCTGGTCACCATGCGCTGGTGGGACGATCTGTGGCTGAACGAGTCGTTCGCCGAATGCTGCGCGTTGCTGGCCAGCGCGGAGGCGACCAGGTTCACCGGCGCCTGGACCACGTTTTCTGGCGGCCGGAAGAACTGGGGCTATATGCAGGACCAGCTGCCCTCAGCGCACCCGGTCGCCGCCAACGCGCCGACGCTGACCGAGGCGGCGACGAACTTCGATGGGATCAGCTACGCCAAGGGCGCCTCGGTGCTTAAGCAGCTCGTGGCCTACGTCGGCCGGGATGCGTTCTTCACCGGAGTTCGCGCTTACTTCGCCGAGCACTCATTCGGCAACGCAACCCTGGCCGACCTGCTCCGCGCGCTGGGGCAAAGTTCGGGCAGCAGGCTGTCGGACTGGTCGAAGGCGTGGCTGGAGACCGCCGGGCCGAACACGCTGCGCCCGGAGTTCGAGACCGGGCCGGGCGGGGAGCTCACCTGGTTCGCGGTGCTGCAGGAGGCGCCGGAGCGGCACCTGGTGCTGCGGCCGCACCGGATCGCGATCGGCCTGTACAACCGGGTGGACGGCGCGCCGGGGGCGGATGGCGAGCCCGGAGCGCTGCTGCGGACCCAGCGTGTCGAGGTGGACGTGTCGGGCGCCCGGACCCCGGTGCCGGAGCTGGCTGGGATGCCGCAGCCGGACCTGATCCTGCTCAACGACGACGACCTCGGCTACGCGCTGATCCGGTTCGACCCGCGCTCGCTGGCCACGCTGACCTCCTCGATCGGCGCCTTCGCCGACTCGCTGGCGCGCACTGTGTGCTGGAGCGCGGTGATCGACATGGTGCAGCAGGCCGAGCTCTCACTGCCCGCGTTCACCGCAATGCTGTGCACCGGCATGGGCGCGGAGCAGTCGGTCTCGCTGCTGCAGACCCTGCACTACGTGGCCGTGCAGGCGATCACGCGGTTCGCCGATCCGCAGTGGGTGCCACGCGGCAAGCAGCAGCTCGCCGCGACTGCGGAGGACCTGCTGCGCGCCGCCGAGCCCGGCAGCGACCATCAGCTTGCCTGGGCGCAGCTGCTCAGCTGGACCGCGACCACGCCCGGGCAGCTGGACCTGCTGGCCGGGCTGTTGGATGGGAGCATCGTGCTACCCGGCCTGGGTGTGGACACCGAGCTGCGCTGGGCGCTGCTGCAGCGGCTGTGCGCGGCCGGCCGGGCCTCCGACGCCGAGATCGACGCTGAGGCAGAACGCGACCCGACCGATGCGGGCCGCCGGCATGCCATGGCCTGCCGGGCAGCCGTGCCGGACGCCGCCCACAAGGCGGCGGCCTGGGCGCTGCTGGCCGGCAACCAGGACCTCGGCGTTGAGACACTGGCCGAGGTGGCGTCGGCCTTCGCCCAGCCCGAGCACGCTCACCTGCTGGGCCCGTATGCCGACCGGTACTTCGAGGCGCTGCCGGATGTCTGGGCCGCCAGGGACGAGGGCGGCCCGGGCAGCTTCCGGCTGGCGTTCGGCCAGCTGCTGTTCCCGTACCCGCTGGCCTCGCCGGAGCTGCTGGCCCAGATCGATGCCTTCCTCAGCGACTCCGCACGCTATCCGGACCTGGCGCGGGTGGTGACCGAGGGCCGCGACGTCGTCGAGCGGGCGCTGCGCTCGCGTACCCTGCCTGACTGGCCCTGACCGGCTGGCTGCGCCAACTCGACCCAGCCCTCCGGCTGATCGCGCTGTAACCGGCAGCATCGGACGTGGCCGGACGTGGCCGGACTATTGCGCGAGCCGACGCGCTTATCAGCCGGGCCGCTAACCGAAGGCCGTGTGGCTGGCTATTGGACGGCGTGGAACTCGATCCGGTACACCAGGGTGTCGTCGTCGATGGGCCCGGCGTGGGCGGCTCGCCGACGGAGGGCTTCGAGGTCAGTTTCTCCGGCGCGGCGGACATCGTCATCGTCGATCGAGGAGAAGGGAACCAGCTCCATCGAGTCGACCTCGATCCAGCCCGGTCCGACGGGGTAACGGCGCCCCGGCGAGACTTTCGGTCGGCGCCAGAGCCGGAACGAGACGGTGATCTCGCCCGACAAGACGTCCTCGCGCAGCTCTTTGCTGAACTCCATCTAGCTGACCGTACATCTCAGCCCCGCGAGGGCGGCCAGACTGCCGGCCCCGGTCACGCCGGGCTGAGCAGCGTGGCGCCAGTAGCTGTCCGGGCGTAGCCAACAAGCGCACCGAGCGCGGTGGACGCGTCGATCGAGGAGACCTTCGCAAGCAGGTGGAAGCCGTAGGCGTCCTCCAAGGCGACGAGGTTGCGGGCGAGGGTCAGCGCCGGCTGGCTGAGCCGGAACGCCCCTGCTGATTGGCCCTCCTGGAGGACCGAGAGATAGAGCGAGACCTCGCGGTCAAAGAGCTGGGACATCAGCTGGGCATGCACCCAGCTGCGGCTGGCATTGGCACTCAGCTCGTTAAGCACCTGGCTCAACTGGCGGTCCTGCTGCCCTGGCAGCCCTGAGTGGATCAGCTGGAGCAGCCGCTGCTGCGGACTGGCTATCTGGTCCAGCGCCTGGAGTCGCGCCCAGTAGTAGCGCTCGACCGCCGCCTCATGCGCCTCCTGCACTAAAGACTCCAGGTCAGCGTAGTAGTAGGCCACCAGCCGGTGCGAGACGCCGACGCGGTCGGCGATCGCGGCGAGGGTGAGCGCCTCGATGCCGCGATCTGCGATGAGCTCGATCGTGGCGGACACCAGTTGCTGCCGCCGCGCGGCCTGGTCCTTCTTCCGCGCCATGCCCTCACCTTCTCCGATGGCCCCTGCTGCGATGGCGCCCTGCTGCGACGGCCCCTGCTGCGAAACCCTGTGGTCATGTCTATGGACACGTCCCCGGCTCCAAGAATATTTTGCTCATAACCGCAAAGAAAGGTGACATGGGTGAGCGGACACGAACGAGGAGCGCCCATGCCCGGCTCCGAGACGAGCTTGCCGCCGGCGCCCTACGACATCCTCTTCGAACCGGTCGCCATCGGCCCGCTGGTCACCAAGAACCGGTTCTTCCAGGTGCCGCACTGCAATGGCATGGGCTACCGCGACCCGAGCGCCCAGGCCGCGATGCGCAAGGTCAAGGCCGAGGGCGGCTGGGCGGTCGTGTCCACCGAGCAGGTTGAGATCCACCCGACCTCGGACATCACGCCGTTCATCGAACTGCGGATCTGGGACGACAGAGATCTCCCGGCGCTGTCGCTGATCGCCGCCGCGATCCATGACGGCGGCGCTCTGGCTGCGATCGAACTGTGCCACAACGGGCTGAACGCGCCGAACCTCTACAGCCGGGAGACCCCGATGGGGCCACATCACCTGCCGGTGACCAGCTACGGCTGCGACCCGGTCCAGGCGCGGATGATGAGCAAGCAAGACATCGCCGATTTGCGCCGGTGGCACCGCAACGCGGTGATCCGCTCGATGAAGGCCGGTTACGACCTCGTCTACGTGTACGCCGGGCACTCCTTCGGCGGAATCGAGCACTTCCTCTCGCCGCGTTTCAACCATCGCACCGACGAGTACGGCGGCAACCCCCGCAACCGGATGCGGCTGCTGCGTGAGATTCTCGAGGACGCCCAGGAAGCCGCCGGCGGCCGCGTTGCCGTGGCCTGCCGGATCAGCGTGGAGGAAGGGCTCGGTGACGCGGGCCTGAGCCGCGGTGACATAGCGGACATCCTCGGCGAGCTCGGCGAGCTGCCAGACCTGTGGGACTTCGTGCTGGGCACGTGGGAGGCCGACTCCAACACCTCCCGCTTCGGCCCGGAAGGCGAGCAGGAGCAGCACATCCTGGGGCTGAAGCAACTGACCACCAAGCCTGTCGTCGGCGTCGGCCGGTTCACATCGCCGGACACCATGGTCCACCAGGTGAAGGCCGGCGTCCTCGACCTCATCGGCGCCGCGCGGCCCTCGATCGCCGACCCGTTCCTGCCCGAGAAGATCCGCACCGGCAGGCCGGAGACGATCCGCGAATGCATCGGCTGCAACATCTGCGTCTCCGGCGACTTCACCATGTCGCCGATCCGGTGCACGCAGAACCCGAGCATGGGCGAGGAGTTCCGCCGGGGCTGGCACCCTGAGTCGATCCGGGCGCGCGACTCCGACTCACGGATCCTCGTCGTCGGCGCCGGGCCGGCCGGGCTTGAGGCGGCGCGGGCCCTGGGGGTGCGGGGTTACGACGTCGTGCTCGCGGAGGCCACGCGCGACCTTGGCGGCCGCGTTGCCCGGGAGTCGAGGCTGCCCGGCTTGTCCGCCTGGGCGCGGGTGCTGGACTACCGCCAGCAGGCGATCGGGACGATGCCCAACGTCGAGGTCTACCGCGAGAGCGGGATGAGCGCCGACGACGTCGTCGAGTTCGAGTTCCAGCACGTCGCCGTCGCCACCGGCGCGACGTGGCGGCGTGATGGCGTCGCCCGCTGGCACATCCAGCCGATCCCCGTCCAGGCCGGCGCCGACGTGCTCACCCCCGACGACATCATGGCCGGGGCACGGCCCTCGGGCGCCCGCGTGGTCGTGTACGACGACGACCATTACTACCTGGGCGGCGTCGTCGCGGAACTGCTGCGCAGCGAGGGCTTCGAAGTCGAGATCGTGACGCCCGCCGCCCAGGTGTCGGCCTGGACCGTCAACACGCTGGAGGTTGACAAGATCCAGCGCCGGCTGATCCTCGCCGGCGTCACGCTCCGCACCAGCGCCGCGCTCACTGCGGTCGGCGCCGGCCAGGTGACGCTGGCCAGCACTTACACCGGCCAGCTGACCGAGGCCGCGGCGGACAGCGTGGTCATGGTGACCGCGAGGCTGCCCAGCGAAGATCTCTATCAGCAGCTGCTGGCCCGCAAGGAGCAGGGCCTGATCGCCTCGGTTCGCGCTATCGGCGACGCGTGGGCCCCGGGCACCATCGCTGCCGCTGTCTGGTCTGGCCGCCGCTACGCCGAAGAGTTCGACGCCGAGTTGCCCGGGAATGACGTCGTGCCCTTCCGGCGCGAGGTCACCCAGCTCTATGCGGATCCGGTATGAGAGCCGCGCCCACTACCAACGCGAGGGAAGCATCATGATCAGGACCGGCGAACAGTACCGGCAGTCGCTGGCGGACGGCCGCGAGGTGTGGATCGATGGCGAGCAGGTCAAGGACGTCACCACCCACCCGGCGTTCAAGCCGATCGTCGACGTGCGGGCGCGGATCTACGACTTGGCACACCAGCCCGGGACCGCCGCGGCCATGACGTACGTGGACGATGAGACCGGCGAGACCTGCGCGATCGGCGGCAAGCCGCCGAAGACCAAGCAGGACTGGCGCGCCAAACACGCAGCCGTCGAAACCGTCCTCGACGAGGCCGGTGGCGTAGTCACCCGCGTCGGCGATGAGACCGTCGGCGAGATGTGGTCCCTCTATGACGGCCAAGAGGTGCTCAACGAGATCGATCCAAGCTTCTCCGCGAACATCCGCAACCACGTGCGCAGAGCCGCGCTGCTCGATCCCTTCCACGTCTCCGCCAACACCGACCCCAAGGGGGACCGCAGCAGGCATCCGCGTGAGCAGGATCCCGACGTGCTGCTGCACGTCGTCCGCGAGACAGACAACGGCATCGTGGTCCGCGGCGCCAAGTTCGAGACCGCGGCCGCCTACGCCAATCAGGCCTTCGTCAAGCCCACCATCGGCGACTGGGGCAACGACACCCTCTCGGATTACGCCGTCGGCTTCATCGCCGATATGGGAGCGCCCGGCATCCGGCACATCTGCCGTTCCGGCTTCGCCGGCCTGGACCCGGAGGACTACCCGCTCAGCAACCGCTTCGACGAAGTCGACACCATGATCGTCTTTGACGACGTGGAGATCCCCTGGGAGAACATCCTGTTCTACCGGCACACCCGGGCCGCCGCCTACATCCGTGCGACGCTGCACCGTTACAGCATGTACGCGTTCGTCCACCGGCACCTGCGCCTGGCTGACCTGCTGCTCGGCTTCGCCTACGCCAACGCGCAGCAGACCGGGGTGAAGATGCACCAGGGCGTGCGGGAAAAGATCGCGCAGCTCGCGTGCTACCGCGAGGGCATCGCTGCGCACCTCGCCGCGTCGGTCGAGCTGGCCGAGGAAAGTCAAGGCGGCCTGCTGATGCCCAACCAGGCGCTGCTCTACACCGGGCGGGTGCACGCGTGCTCGCAGCTGCCGGCCATGATGCACCTAGATGAGTGATTCCAGGCTATGGCCGGCATGAGGAAGCGAGAGTCCCCATGATCTTGGTGTGAACAATGACATCGAGACTCTCGCGACTGCACTGTACGTCAAGATCGATGACATGCTGAAGGACTGGCCCGATCTCGCGCCGGCCCGCCCGGAAGGCGGCATTCCGCCTACGCTCAGTGACGCCGAGCTGGTGACTATGGCGGTGATGTCCGCCCTTCTTGGCTTCAGGTCTGAGCACCGGTGGCTACGGTATGTGAATAAGGACCTCACGGGGATGTTCCCGCGGCGGATCGGGCAGTCCGGGTACAACAAGCGCATGCGGAAGTCGTTCTTCCTGTTCATCCGGGTTATCCGGATGCTCGCGATGGATACGTCGCTGTGGAGCGATGACGTGTGGGTGGTGGATTCCACGCCGGTGCCGTGCGGTTGCTCCCGCGAGACCGTGACGCGCAGTGACGCGGCGGGATGGGCGGAGTACGGGTACTGCGCCAGTCACTCCCGGTACTTCTGGGGGCTGCGCCTGCACCTGGTCTGCACGCTGCACGGGCTGCCGGTCATGTTCGCCCTGGCCGGCGCCAAGGCCGACGAGCGCGAGGTCTTGCTGGGCATGCTCGACAACGCGGCCGATATCGTGAACGCCCGCCCGGGGCAGACCGTGATCGGGGACAAGAACTACTTCGGCCGCGCCTTCGAAGACGAGCTCACCGAGCGTGAGCTGACCCTGCTCCGGCCGGTCCGCAAGGGCGAGGCCAGGCGTGCGGGCCAGCAGTTCCTCAAGCCGCTGCGCCAGGTCATCGAGTCGGTGAACTGGACTTTGAAAGGCCAGCTTGACCTGGAAAAGCACGGCGGACGCACGCCCGCGGGCATCACGGTTCGCGTGCTGGCACGCATCCTTGCGCTGACCGCCGCGATCTGGCACAACGACAAGACCGATCAGGAGATCATGCGATCACTCATCGCCTACGACCACTGAAAGTAGCCGCACCTCCCGGAATCATCCATCTAGTCCGCGACCTGTGCGGCTGTCAGGTCAGCCTGGTGCCCAGCGCGGCGACGTTCCGGGCGCCCGGCCCGCGGGACTGGCTGTCGAAGTACTTCAGGGTGGGCGACATCGAGGCCGAGGACCGGCGCAAGATGCTTGCCTACGCCCGTGACCTGCTCAACTCCGACTACGCGGGCCACCGGCTGACCTTCCAGCTCTTCGCCCAGTCGCCGCCGTTCTCACACCTGCTTGCGGTCTACAACAATTACGACTTCGGGCCGGCCGTGGAACGGATGGCGAAGTCCGCAGGCCTCGAGGGCCTAGCGCCGCCAGGAAGGAGGCACTGAGGTGATCGAGTCGGTCATCGTCGGCGGGCACCGCAGGATCCGCCCATTCAATACCGCCGATACCTATCCTGAGCAGCGCCTCTCCAATGATCTCTGCCAGGCGGTCGTGGCCGGCCACACCGTGTATCTCCGTGGGCAGGTGGCCCAGGACCTGGAGACCCGCGAGTCGGTTGCTATCGGAAACCCGGCCGGCCAGGCCCGCAAGGTCATGGACAACATAGAGCTTCTCCTCGGCGAGGCGGGCGCGAAACTGGACCACGTCGTCACCTGCGACGTCTACCTGACCGACATCCGCCACCGCGAGGCGGTCTACCGCGTGCTCGGCGAGCGGTTGAAGGGAGTGCATCCCTGCTTCACCGGCCTGGTCGTCCAGGCGCTCGCCCGGCCGGAGTGGCTGGTCGAGGTGACCGCGGTCGCGGTGAAGCCATGACGTTCTCGCTGGTGGGCCGCTGCTCTCGGACCGGGATGCTCGGCCTCGTGGTGACCTCCTCCAGTCCTGCCGTAGCTGCGCGCTGCGCCTGGGCGCGCAGCGGCGTGGGCGCTGTGGCCACCCAGAACGTCACCGATCCCTCCCTGGGGCCGCGGGTCCTCGACCTCATGGAACACCGGCGGTCGGCCGCCGGCGCACTGAACGAGGTGATAGCGAGGGCCTCTTTTGCCGAGTACCGCCAGCTCGCTGTCATCGACGCGGCAGGGCGGGCAGCTTCCTACTCCGGCGCCCGCACGCTGGGCAGGCATAGCAGCAGCAGTGGAAAGGACTGCCTCGCGGCCGGCAACCTGCTGGCCGACGAGAAAGTCACCGTGGCCATGGTGCACGCCTTCGGGCAGCGCCCTCAGGACCACCTCGCCGACCGGCTCCTCGGCGCCTTGCGCGCCGGTGCGGCAGCAGGCGGCGAGGAGGGGCCGGTGCGCTCGGGCGGGCTACTGGTCACTGACAAGGTCACCTGGCCCGTCACCGATCTGCGAATCGACTGGCACGACGACCCGATCACCCAACTGGCGCGCCTGTGGGCGGTCTGGCGGCCGCAGGAAGCCGCCTACCTGCAGCGCGCCCTCGACCCCACAGCCGCCCCGGGCTATGGGGTCCCGGGGGAAGAGTGACAAGGAATTGGGAAGCCCAGACGGGCATCTTAAGCTGCGTGCTAGCCGGTCGGGTGGACAAGGTAGGTCCCGGGCGCCGCGCCGCAGACCTCCACCGGGCGCCAGCCGAGCCTCGCGTAAAAGCGCCTGGCCTGCACGTTCTCCGGGCGGACGCCGAGATAGCACGACGCCGCCCCAGCGGCTGCCACCGAGGCCAGGAACGTGCGGATCAGCTCCCGCCCGTGACCGGCCCCCCGGTAACCGGCCAGCAGGTTGATGTGCAGGTGCGCCGGGTGCGCCGCCAGCTCAGGCAGCAGCCAGCGCTCCGGGTGGAACATCACATCGAGCCGGTGCTCCTCCTCGGTCGCCGGCAGGCCCGACAGCGGCTGGTACCGGGCCCGCAGCCGCGGCAGCCACCGTTGCTGATACGCGGCCACGAAGTCCGGGGTGCTGGCCGTGCCGATCACGTAGCCGACGGCGCGCTCGCCATTGTCCAGCACGTAGGCGTGCTCGGGTTCTAGGAACAGGTAAGGCCCAGCCACGATATCGGGGACCAGGTCATCGGTGCTGTACCGGCCGCGCACGCCCCGGCCCGCGCCCGCGGTCTCCACACAGACCTCGTACACGGCGGCCCGGTCGCTGTCACGGTAGCGGCGGATGGTAGCGGTCAAGCCCTCAGCCTACTGAGCGGCAAGGCCAGGTGAGGCGGCTAACAGTGGGTTACGAAGCGGCAGCCTGGCCGGGTTGCTGGGCTTCCTGGTCGGGTTGCTGGGCTTCAGCGGCCAGCTGGATGCCCTCCTCGCGGTAGAGCAGCCGGTGCAGTCCGGCCGCGAGCACGCCTCCTGCAAGAGGCGCCACGATAAACAACCACACCTGGCTCAGGGCTGTGCCGCCGACGACCAGGGCCGGGCCGAGGCTGCGGGCCGGATTCACCGAGGTCCCGGTGATAGGGATGCCGACGAGATGGACGACGGTCAGCGTCAGCCCGATGGCGATGGCCGCCGTTGCTGCGTTGGCCGTCGCAGAGGTCACCCGCAAGACGATGAAGACGAAGATGGCCGTCAAGATGACCTCGATGACCAAGGCGCCGCCGACGCCGATGCGGATCATCGACAGGCGGCCATAGCCGTCAGCGCCTAGGCCGGTGACCGTCCGGCTGTAGAGGGGGGAGGAGCTGAACGTGCCCCATAGCACGAGCGCGCCGACGATCCCGCCCGCAAACTGGGCGGCCCAGTAGCCACCCGCCTCGGCCAGCCTGATGCGGCCGGTCAGCAGGGCCCCGGCCGTGACTGCCGGGTTGACATGACTGCCCGACACCGGCCCGATGAAGTACACCAGCGCCAGCAGCGTCAGGCCGAATGCCAGCGCAGTGGCGACCACCCCGGCCGCCACGCTGGCGCCGGCGAACTTGAAGCCGAACATCAGGGTGGCCACCCCGCAGGCCACATACACCAAGATCGCCGTGCCGAGGAACTCGACCGCGAGCTTCCGGATCATATGTCTTCCCCTCCCGTACGTCATGGCGTGATGGCCGGCGGCCCCGGACAGTCCCGGCGTGGCGGCGAGCTTGCCCTGCCGCCAGGGGCCGGTCCACCCTGCCCGGGCGTCACCCCGTAACCCAGCGTCCTTCCCCCACCGGAACCGACATGATCGGCCAGGCCAGCGGGCCTCAGCAATCCCAGGTGCGACCGGTCTGGCCGGACGCAGGCAGGCCTATCCTGCCAGCCCGGCGGGGTCAGATGCCTCACCCGAAGAAGGTGGTTGTTGGAGCACAAGCCCGGGCGGTGGCCGTGGACTACGTGGCTATCCGCAAGCTGATGCGCCCGGACGACGGCGATCAGGTCACTCCCCCGGCTCGGCCTCCGGCGCCTTGCCGGCCTGGGCGAGGAGGTCATGGAGCTGGTGGCGGCCTGCTATGCCGAGCTTCGGGTAGGAGCGGTACAGGTGGGAGGCGACGGTGCGGGGGGACCGGAACAGCCGGTCGGCGATCTCGGCGTTGGTCAGTCCGCGCCTGTAGCGCTCTCGCGGAACCGAAGAAAGAACACCTGTGCCTCCGGGCCGCGCGGACGGCGCGACCAGCGCCGGGTGCGTAACATTCCAGGCGCCGAAAGGCTCGAAGGTAATCCAGGCCAGCTACCGCAACACGGTGTTCCCCGGCGCCACCGCACAATGGAGCATTCCCTGAAAGCGACACGATGACGACCTTGTGCCATCGGCTGGCGCGGGATTGTTGTGGCTGGTGGCCCGGACTGTTATTCGCGGTGTGGCCGCCGCCAATGCTGCAAGGCCGGTGCTGGCTCAGGAAGGTCGGCCATAACTCGTCGCAGGTCGCCGGCGGTCCTTGCGTTTAGGGCCGCCGTGATCCGTTCGTCCAGTTCCTCGCGCGTGAGCCAGCCCTCGGCGAAGTGGTCGCTTAGCCGGGCGGTGGCGTGCTCCCGGTCATGGTCGGAGATCCGGATACGGTCCTGTGCTGCCCTGCTCGCCCTCTGGTGATCCGCCCTGACAGTGGGGGCCCCCGCCCGCCCATCGAGCCGCGGCAACGTCGGCGGAACTGGCGGGGGCGGCGGCCTGACCGCGGCGCAGGTGAGGTGGCGGTCGGCGGCGTCGAGCCACTTGATCACCGAGTCCAGCCGGAACAGCTCGGCGTCGATCCTCAGTGCCAGGCCGAGATCGTGATCGGCCTTGTCCCGCTTGATCCGGGTCCACTGCTGCATCAGCTCCATCAGGTACCGGCGGTGCACCTGGACCACCTCATGAACGTCGGCGCCGGGCACCCGCAGCGCAGCCAGAAGCTTCGCCGTCATCTGGTCATCGGGCGGGGACGCAAAGCCGGGCGGTCTGCCCAGCCACGCGGCCAACTCGGCGGCGCCGTCGGCGGTGATCCGGAACCCCTTCCGCGGGCCCGCTGCTTGGGTGCCGCCGGAGTCCACCAGCCCGTCACGCTCGAGCCGGGCCAGCGCCCCGTGCACCTGGCCCCCGTTCAACGGCCACATCCCACCAGTCCTGGCCCCGACCTCCTCGCGCAGCTGCGGCCCGTGCTTCGGCCCCTCGCTCAGCAGCGCGAGCAGTGTGTGCCGGGCACTCACGACACCACCAGAGCAGACATTATGCAGAGCATTATACTCGGTATACACTTCAGGCCAACAGATGCTCCGCCCGAGCCACGAATACGAGGCCGGCTCAGTTCAGAAATAGCGGGCTCACGCGATAAGCCTCGGAGGCCCGGCAAGCATCGTTGTCGCCTCGTCGTCGTCCAGGAAGCCGCCGGACTGGTGTTGCCATAGCCGGGCGTAGGTTCCGTTGAGACGGAGCAACTCCTGGTGCGTGCCCTTCTCGGCGATCTGGCCGCGGTCGAGCACGACCAGTTGGTCCATGCGCGCGACCGTGCTCAGCCGATGCGCGACCACGAGCGCGGTCCGGCCCTCCATGAGTCGCCACAACGCCTGCTGGACAAGGTTTTCGCTCTCCGAGTCCAGCGCGCTGGTCGCCTCGTCGAGCAGCAGGATCGGCGCGTCACGCAGGATCGCCCGCGCCAGCGCGACTCGCTGCCGCTGCCCGCCGGACAGTTTCACGCCACGCTCGCCGACCATCGTGTCGAATCCGTCCGGCAGGGCGTCGGCGAACTCCGTCACGTGCGCCGCCTGCGCCGCCTGGTGGATCTCCGCGTCGCTCACGTGCGGGCGCGCGAACGCGATGTTGTCGCGCAGCGTCCGGTGGAACATCGCCGGGTCCTGCGGCACGTAGGCGATCAGGCTGCGCAGATCCGACTGGCGCAGCTTGCTGATGTCCTGCCCGCCGATCAGGATCCGGCCCTCGTCGACGTCCATCATCCGCAGCAGCAGGCGGGTCAGCGTGGTCTTGCCGCCGCCTGATCGGCCTACCAGGCCAAGCTTGGTCCCGCCCGGCACGGCGAGGTCGAGACCGGTGAACAACGGCAGTCCGCCCGCGTGCGCGAACGTCACGCGCTCGAACCGGACGTCGCTCGCCTGCGCCCGCAGCGGCTCGGGCGCGATCGGGTCGAGCACGGTCGGCCGTGTCAGCAGCAACTCGGTGAACTGCGCGGCTTCGGTCAGCGAGCTCTCCAGCTGGCGGTAGATCTGGTTGAACTCGAACATGATCCGCGTCGCGTTGGCGTAGTAGGTGAATGCCACCACGATCGCCTCGATTCCGTGCTGGCTTGCACCGAGCGCAACCGCGAGCAGCAGACCGAACGCGTTGGTCAGCACGGACATCGGCGCGACCAGCGTGTCGATGCGCAGGTTTGCGTAGTCCCACGACCGCAGCGACTTCCGTCGCTGGTCGGCCACGCGCGACCTGTGTTCGGCGGCCTCCCGGTCCTCGGCAGCGAACGCGCGGATCGTGTCCATGTTCATCAGGCTGTCGGCGACGTGCCCGGACACGCGCGCGATCGCTTCCTCGCGCTGGTTGACGAGCCTCTGCCGGCGGCGGATCAGCGGTGCGATGCCGGCGCCGGTGATCGCGATCAGGCCGAGGAGCCCGGCGACGAGCAACGGGTCGTAGCGCCACAACACCACCGAGGCGAATGCCAGCGGCACGAGGCTGCCGACGATGTTGAACACCAGATTGTCGGTGAAGTCCTCGAACCGGGAAGCGAAGCTCAGCACCCGTTTGGTTAGCGAACCAGCGAAGTTGTCGTGGAAGAACGCCGCGTCCCTCGCCAGCAATTCGTCCATGCCGATCACGTAGAGGTTCTCGATTCCGCGACCGTCGAGGCGGTTCAGGCAGTGGATGCCGCCCCGCCATACGATCTCGGCGAAAAGCAGCACCCCAGCGAAGCCGAGCACATACGGCATCGCCGCGCCGATTCCGGCCAGCCCGTGGTCGGCAAAGCGGCCGACCAGGTGAGCGACAATCAGCGGCGCGATGTAGAAGATGCACGTGTTTCCCAGCGCGGGCAGCAACATCGCGGGCACCGTGAAGCGCCAGAGCTTGGCCATCTGGCCGCCGTAATAGCGCAGCGCGAGCAGCACCGTCCGTTTCCGGGCCGGTGAGCCGCGACTCTGTTCAGGGGTAGTCATTTGTTCTCATTCCGGGCAACCGCCTAGCTATGGTGCCCGACCGGGCGCCTCGATTGCGACCGGTTTTCCCGGCCAAGGCCGGGCTCCCCATGAGCACCACCGGTTTTCCCGGCCAAGGCTGGACTCTCCATGAGCACCACGCGTTTCACCGCGCGCGGCCGCCGTCGCGGCGGCCCGGCTGTGCCGCCTCAGCCCCGGTAAGCTTCAGCAGCCGTCGCAGCCGGGCATTCTCCGCCGCAGCTCCGCCAGCTCTCTGGCCACGTGCGCCGGGATCGCGCAGCCCGCAAGCCGCTCTCGCACGGCGATCACCCCGTGGTAGGTACGCGCGAACGCGTCCCACAGGTGGCCCATCCGTGACGGCGTGCTCGGCAGCCGGCTCACACGCTTGTACGCGCAGGATCTACATGCCGGCCAGGTCGATGCTGTACATCCCACGGCCGTGCGTCACGGAGATGAGGGTCTCGCCCATCCAGAACAGGTCGTCGACGGAGCAGTTCGTCGGCCCCTCGTTCGTGGGTGACCAGGTCGCGCCGGAATCCTCGCTGGCGAACAGGCCTACCTCGGTGCCCGCATACATATACCCGGGGCGCCGCGGATGCACTGCCAATGCCCGCACCGGCGAGGTGGGCAAGGTGGCCGACAAGTCGGTCCATGTTGTCCCGCCGTCGCGGGTTACCCAGAGGTTGCCGCCGGTGTATCCGCCGAACCCCACGTAGACGACGCCCTGCTGGGCTGGGTCGATCGTGACGAATGTGCAGTAGCGCTGCGGCGGGAAGGGGCCCGATCGGACCGGCTGCCAGGTGGGAGAGCCGGCGGTGCCGTTAGTGGTCCGGAAGAGCGCTCCGTTGGCGTGACCCACCCAGATCGTGTCGGAGTCCCCTGGGGCGACAGCCAGGGCACTGACCTCGAACCCGAATGTGTTGTTCCCCGGGGGCGCGATCGATTTCTTGATCGAGTGCCACCTCGGTCCGGTGGTAGGTGTATTGGGCGTTTTGGCGTCGTTCGTCCGCCACAGCGACAATCCGCCGGCGAGTATCCGGTCCGGCTGGTTGGGATCCAGCACGAACGGCGCGATAAAAAGCGCCTTCTGCGACTGGGCGTCGGGAATGCTGTAGGGCGCTGGTTTCCAGTCCCATTGCTGCGCGGCCTCATCCCAGACCTGGCCGCTGATGTAGTCGGTCTGGCTGCCGCCGCCGTCGGTGTTCCGGTAGATGTTCAGGAACACGTACTCGCCGTAGAAGAAGTTGGCATCGGTGGGATCTGATGCGCACCAGCCGCCGTCCCCCCCGAAGACCGTCCCCCACTTCTGCGGGCCCTGCTGGGGGTCGAAGGAGAGCGTGCCGTTGTCCTGTGCCCCGCCGATGATCTTCCCGGTGCCGGTGTTGCCCGCGCCAGCGTAGAACTGCGTGACCCCGAAGGAGTTATCCAGGCCAGTCCAGCCCTCCAGGTAGGGCGGCTTAGCCTCCTGGCCAACCGCCTGAAGGTCCGGTGCGGCACAGATCCCGCCGTCGCTGCCGAAGAACACCGTCCGGTTGCTGGCGCCGTCGTAGGACGGGTGGGCGACGATGGCATGCTGGTCGGCGTGCGGGGACGGCGGGTGAGCCCACCAGGTGCTGATCTCAGCCAGCGTGTCCCCGCCGTCGGTGCTGCGCCACAAGTCAACTCCGCCGACGATCAGCAGGTTCTCATCGGTGGGGTCGCCGGCCCAGATCGCGTTGCCGTACCAGCCCTGGTCGCCCAGATACGGCGCCGCGCTGCCATCCGGCCCACGGGTCGCCTTCGCCTGGTAGCTCGCACCGCCGTCATCTGAGCGCCAGATGGCGCCGGAGGTCATCTGCACCGAGGCATACACGACGCCGGGGTCCTTGGCCGCATAGGCCAGTTCCACCCGTCCAGTCCAGGCTGTCTGATGACCGGCCTCAGTCCAGGTGAGACCGTCGTCCGTGGCGAACCACACCCCGCCGCCCCCTTGACCTGGGCCGTTGTTTTCGCCAGCCACGGCGTGCCCGTTGTCCCGCGGGTCCAGTTTCACATCGGCAATGAGGCCAGGCAGGACCTGCGTCCAGTTCGCCCCGGCGTCGGCGCTCCGGAACAAGCCGCTGTTGGTAGCAGCCAGCACTACCCCCGATCCCGTGACCGCGATGCGGTTGACGTACATGAACTCCGGGACCCTGGTGGCCGGAAGCACCGCCCAAGTCACCCCGTCGGTGGTCGTGAAGATTCCATTTCCTGGCAGGGCGTCGCCATTCCAGAAGCCCTCACCGGTGCCTGCATAAATGGTCAGAGGGTTAGCAGGATCCATCGCGAGACACGAGCAGGCGAGATTGCCGAGGAAGTCATCGACCGTCGCCCAGCTGGCGCCACCATCCTGGGTGTGCCAGACGCCGCCGCCGACGCTGGCGGCCCACATCCGGCTGGGGTCACCCGGGTCGGTCACAATGCCCCTGATGCGGCCACCGATGTTTCCCGGGCCAAGCCACTGCCAGGACGCCAAACTGAGCCCCGCCTGCGCTGGCGCCGCGCCCACGGAACTCGTAGGCACTCCGGCCGTTCGCCCGGCCGTACCGGCCACCCCGGCTACGTAAAGCTCAGTGACCGCCGTCTCCGCGGCCCAGAGGGGCGGCCGCTCACCACCATCGCCAACTGCCTGCCGGTACCGGAACTCGGTCCGCATCCCCGGACGATCCGGGTAAGCCAGCCGCTGCAACGCCCGCCGGAACCCAGCATCAGACAGCGCCTCAAGGGTCTCGTTCGTTGTCCCCCGGCTTGCCCGCAGCCGCCGCAGCTGCCCGATGCTGACGTTCCTCGCCCGCGCCAGGCCCTCATCCGAAACCGTCATGACGCCTCCCCGCCCTGGCCGCCAAATGCTGCTGCTATTGCCCTGGATATGCGGTCAGTAGCCGCCAGTGGCGACGGGCTGCAAGGCCCATCGTGACCGCAACCGCCACCAATCCCACGACCAGAATCCACTCCACGCTGCCGTTGTGATGATCTGGATCCCAGCCGGTCAGAAGCTCGATCCAGTCATGCCAGAAGATGGTCAGAATTCCCAGCACCCCCGCGGACAACGCCACCGCCATCTCCACCCACACACGTGCCCTCAAAAGCCTCAACCTACGGCCCTCCCCCCTCAAGCACGCTCGCGCGTCCGCCGCTCAGCGTGGTCAGAGATGCAGCCAGACACGCCGCTGCGAGCAGGCCCCTACTCTCCGGGCGGTTGCTGCAATGCCGTGCGAAAGGAACCCTTCCTCGCTAATCCTACGACCCACATAGAGTCGAGGCATAGCAAGGAAGCAATTATCCAACCTCGACAGCGGCGCGCTACCGATCGTGCAGTACTGGATCGAGCTTGTGTTGTCGGTGCCCGTGAGCCAGCAGTTGTCTTGCGCCCGACCCTATTTGGTTGCCGGCAAACAACTGTTGTACGTGTCCAGCCTGTGCGACTGCTCTAACCCCGACCGGTACCTCCCGAGGTACGTGGGCACGACACAGCGATGCTCATCACAATAGTCGGGGGCAGGTTCGGCACGGTCACGGCGAATACGAGATAGAGGATGCAAGCAACGACCACGTCATCACGCCGTGCCGTCCCCCGGCAAGCCGCATCACCGCAGGCCGCCAATTGCTGAGCGGCCTGCGGTGCCCGGCGTTCAGGGTCGCTGGTTCAGCCAGTTGCGTGCCGCATTCTGGCGTTCTCGAATAGTGTCTGCTGCTGCTCGGGCGTGATGCCGAAGTCGGTAGCCTTTATCCGGCATTGTCGACGAAGATCGTGTGCTGTGCCTTGGGATGGCTGTCCACTTGGCTGTCCGTTGCTTATTTGATCAAACGAATGCCGCGGTCGTCGCTTGTCAGCCCGGTGCCTGCCGTGGCAGCGCGACGGGCACGACGTCCAGGCCGTCGATCCCCTCGAAGTCCGCGGCGTTGCAGGTGTACACGGGCAGACGGTTAGCCAGAGCCGTCGCCGCGATCAGCGCGTCATAGGCGCGTGCGGCGGGCTTGCGGCCGGTCTTGCGCAGCGAGGCAGCCACCTGTCCGAACGCACGGGCCGCAGCGCGGTCAAAGGGCAGTGGGTCGAAGTCGGCCTCCGCCTGCTGCAGATGCGCCTGCCGGGCCGCGCGCTCGTGGTCATTGCGGGCCACCAGCGGCCCGGCCGACAGTTCGGCAAGCGTCACGGTGGTGATCAACGGTTCGGCCGGCAAGGCCGCGGGGTCGGCGATCTGCGCCAGGGCGATCACCGTGGAGGTGTCCAAGATCCCCCGGGCCGGGCGGTCACCGGCATCGGTCACAGCGCGGGATCCATGATCTTGTCGAGTTCTGCCCGCAAGGCGCGGTAGTTCACCGGCGGCAGCCGGTGCCAGCGGGCCAGCAGCGTCTCGGCGGTCAGCGGCTGCCGCGGCACCGGCCGCAGCTCGGCCACCGGCTTGCCAGCCCGTGTGATGGTTATCTGCTCGCCTCTGGCAGCCCGGTCGACCACGTCGCCGCCATGGTTCCGCAACTCGCGGATCGTGACCTCAGCCATGCCATTACTGTATCACCGGTGAGACATCGTGTGGCACAACAACCAGCGCCCTGATCCGCGACCGCCGCGTCCCTGTCCGTGTTGACCCTTCGCCCAGGCGCTGGCCGGTTGGCGTGCCACTCAGCGCCGACGACTCCAGGTCCTGCGCGGAGTGGCTGCGCTGGCAGGCGGGCGCCGAAAGTGACATCGGCGCCTGAAGGCCGTCCCCGCCCGGCGTTTGAACCGGCCTACCCCGTACCTGTGAGCGTGACATGCCCATGCAGCATGTCGTTCACCGTGACCGGCACCGACCAGATGAGCCGGCAGTATCAGCCCTGTTTGCGCGATGCGGTTGTACAGGTCAGCCGGACTTATGAGATTGGGGCACTGGAGTTCTGCGAGAGGGACACCCGCGTAGGCGTGGCAATCTGCGACGAGCGCGGCAAAACCAGCCAATGATCTTCTTTGCATGCGGGTTCGAGCTCCCATCCTCCGGCCCGTTTCGGGTATCCCGGGCGGCCCCTGCGCCGCAGTGGCCACGGGCTGCACCCGTGGTGGGTGGTCACGGAGGCGGTATTGCGTCGATACTTGGGGACGTGGACCCGTTTGCGCCGCTGCGTTCGGTGCGCGGGCGGCTTGCCCCGCCGATGGAGGCGATGGCCCAGGGCATCGCCGACCGCGCCATCAGCCTGGTCCTGGACGCGGTGGATGTGAACGCGGTGCTGGACCGGGTCGATATCGAAGAAATTCTTGACCGGGTCGACGTGAACCGCCTGCTCGCCCGGGTGGACGTGAACCAGCTGCTGTCTACGGTCGATGTGAACCGGCTGGTGGGCCAGGTCGACGTCACCGCGATCGTCGCGCAGGTGGACGTGAACCAGATGGTGCAGCAGGTCGACGTGAACGAGGTGATGAGCAAGGTCGACGTGGACGCCGTGGTGGACCGGGTGGACATGAACGGCATCGTCGAGCGCATCGACCTCGACGCGATCGTCGAGCAGACCGACCTGGGCTCCATCATCGCCAAGTCCTCCAGCGGGGTCGCGAGCGGTGTAGTCGACGCGGTCCGCAGCCGGACCGTCGGGGTCGACGAGTCCATCGCCCGCGTGGTGGCGCGCCTTCGTCGGCGCCCCTACACCGGCCCGCCCGGCCCGCCTGCCCGGCTGCGAGCCACGGCAGCATCATGACCGCGCGGACGGGCGGGAGCATGCCCGCCCCTCCCCCGGCCGTCGCCCGGGAGAGCCTGCAAGGGCACTACGCGGGTTTCGCGTCGCGGTTCGGCGCGTTCGTGGTGGACCTGGTCGTACTCACCGGGATCTTCATGCTGGTCCTTGCGGCCATCAATTTCGCAACCAGCATCGTGACCGGCAAGGACATCGCTTTTAACAGGGGCAGCCTCTGGGTGGTCATCGCGTATCTGGTCTGGGGGTTCATCTACTTCGCCCATTTCTGGGGACTGAACGGCCGGACCGCCGGCATGGCGCTGTTCGGCATACAGGTCCTGACGGGTGAGGGCGGCGACGTCAGCGGGCGCCGGGGGATCGGGCGCACGCTCGCATTCCCGCTGAGCTTCCTGATTCTCGGGCTGGGGTTCCTGGGCATCCTCTGGGGCGACCAGCGCCGGGCGCTGCACGACCTGATCGCGGGGACGGTAGTCGTCTACTCCTGGGACGCGCGGGCGGCACGGCTGCGGTTCTTGTCCCGGCCCCGATACTCCGCCCCGCCCATCGCGCCCGCCCCGCCCGAATCGCCTGGCCTGCCCGGCTCGCCTGGCTACTCCGCACCAAGCGGCTGACCTGGTCCGCAGGCGCACGAACGCGGGCAGTTCCTTGGTGGTGATCTGGTCCCGTGGCGCGGGCAGGTCAAACCGGCAGGCCGGCGCGGGCCCGGCCCTGTGCCGGGGGTGAGCACGATCACCCGGTCGCCGGCAACGCGCAGAAAAGGCGAGCGCAGGCGTCGACCTGGCCCTGGGCCTGCTGCTGCCCGCGGTTGGCGCGCTGGCCGCCGCCGACCGCCTGCACGGCCAGCGCCCGTAACCTGTTCCGGCCGGGGACGGCCAACCGGGCAAACCGGAGAAGGAGAAGAAGGACAGCTGGGCGGCCCGGGTGCTGGCCGAGCCGCGACTCGGCCTGACGATGCTGGTCGGCGCGCTGCGATCTGTCTCTACGTCTGCCGACTCTGAAGATCCTCCAGATTCACCGAAAGTAGCGAGGCACCACTGCGCCGAAGAGATCGCTACCACTCGGGATAGGAGCCGCTCGGATCACCGAATGGCTGCCAGTTTGGCTGTCCGAGAGCGAAGATAGGTAATGGCGGCTGCCCAGACGTTCACTTTGGAACACCCGGCCGCGGTGCGGCTGGCCCGCCTTCGTTTGGTCAGCTGGCCTTCCGCAGCACGGCCTCGACCTGCTCCCGCACGATCCGGGCCAACTCGTCCCGCGAGACCAGCAGCTCCTCACCAGTGGTCTCCTGCCTAAGCCGCTCCAGGACCCACCCGCGGATCAACACGCTCGGAAGCTGCCCGCGCGCCTCGGCAAGCCGCCGCAGCGAAGCCAGGGCATCAGCAGGGATCCGCACGCTGTAAACCTGCGCCCGGCCACGCGGCGGCTGGGTGTGTGAGACGAACCCCGCCGGATCATCAGCGGCAGCCCGCCGCTCGAACTCCTCCTCCGCTTCCTCAACGATCTCCTGCTCAGTCTTCCCGCTCATCGCCCCGCCCTTCCCAATACGCGGCCCGCAACCTGCGGCCCGCTACTATCGCGCTGCCGCCGTGCCAGACTCCAGTCGGCGGATGCTCGGTCGTGTAGATCCACACCAGCAGCACCCGCCGCGCCGACGGCGAGTAGCCAAGCACCTCCACTGACTCTCGGCCGGTGCCACGGCGCACCAACCGGTTCGGATCCAGGGCCGCCTCGCTGGCCCACAGCGGCTCGATGTTGATCTCCACTGGGCCCTTCCGCTCAGTGCGGGTGCGGATGTGCTTGGCCCGCTCCTCCGACCAGACCACCTCATCAATGGGCAGCTCGCCAACCGGAATGCCGTCGAACTCCTCACCCGCCACCGAACTCCTCATTCGCCACAGCCCCAGTGTAATACCTGGTAAGACACTTCATCAAAATCGCCCCCACACCACCGCCGGGCGAGGAACGCCCCCGCCGGGAGGTCAGCCTGCCAGAGACAGGCGGCCGGCCAATTCACCAGACCTGTGGAAAGCGGCTCACCGCGGGCGCGCCTGCGCACACTGGGACCGCTGCGTTAGACATCTGGAGATGGCGCAGAACCGGCCCGGCGGGGGTCAGCGAAGCCGAGGTGGGTGTACCCGGGGGCGCGCCTGGCCAGGCTCGCGGCGAGCACGGGTGTGCGGACGTCGTGATAGTCGTGGATCTCCGCGGTGGCCTTGCCCGGGTAGACGCGCAGGATCCGCCCGGCCCACTGGACGATGCTGCCCTTGTAGCCGACCGGCGCGGCCAGAAACAGCGTGTCCAGGGCCGGGCAGTCAAAGCCTTCCCCGATGTAGGGCCCGGTGGCGACCACCAGCAGCGGCGGGCTGCCCGGCTGGGGATCCAGGCGGGCCAGTGCGGCTTTCCGGGCCTTGGCGCCCATCCCGCCGCACAGGATCACCGGATCCCAGCCCTGCTCGCGGAGCGCGCCGGCGAGCTGGTCGAGGTGGGCAACCCATTTGGTGAGGACCAGGCAGTGCCGCCCCCGCCGCAATGCTTCGGTGACATCGTCGGCGACCTGCCTGGTGCGGGCCTCGTCGGCAACCAGGTCCCGGTAGACCGCGGCGATCCCGCCCGGCGCCGAGGGGTCGGCGTCGCCGGTATAGGAGAAGCTGGTCGGGTGCACAGCAAGGACCGGTGCGGGCCGGGAACTGCTGCCGCCGACCGGCAGGTCAAGTTGCGGTGATTTGGCTGCCGAGCCGTCTGTTGCCGATTCGCGGCCGCCGGTGGGGTGGGAGATGGTGTGCCGGACCGGGCCGACCTGCCAGGCGATCAGGTCGTCAAGCTTGTCGCGCCGGTAGGGAGTGGCCGTCAGGCCGAGCCAGCGCCTGGCCGGGATTTGCTTGACCGCGTGCTCGAACGCCGCCGCCGGGACGTGGTGGCATTCGTCGGCGACTACCAGTCCATACGGGGCGGTGAGCTCGGCGATGTCATCCCGCCGGGCCAGGGTCTGAAGGGTGATGATGTCAATGACCCCACCGATCTTGGTGCGGCCACCGCCGAGCTGGCCGGGTGTCACGCCGAGATGATCTCGGATCCTAGCCCGCCAC
The DNA here is from genome assembly GCA_963734725.1 of uncultured Actinomycetes bacterium. GTDB lineage: Bacteria > Actinomycetota > Actinomycetes > Streptosporangiales > Streptosporangiaceae > DASXKD01. Next base: position 104,723 of record CAVTIX010000014.1, on the reverse strand, counting down.
TGGTCCGCCAACGTCTTGCGGTTGACCAGCACCAGCGTCGAAACGCTATGCGTGGCCATCACGGCGCAGGCGATCACGGTCTTGCCCGCTCCCGGTGGCGCCACCAGGACACCCAGGTCGTGACGGGTCAGTTCGGCGAAGGCTTCCTCCTGTTCGGCCGCCAGGGTCGCCGCGAACGTGAACTCCTGCGGCGTGCCCGTGGCGCGGCCGTCAGTGACCTCCAGGCGGCTCCCAGCCTGCTCAGCCAGTGAGGCCACCGTGTCCCGCAGGCCGCGGGGCAAGATCAGCCCACCATCCAGGGTCTCATCGAAACTCTGCAAGAAGCGGGGCACACCCCAGGTGGAGATCCGCCGCCGCTGCCGCTCGTAAAACAACGGGTTCGGCATAGATGCGGCGTGCTTGCAGGTGGCCAGCAGCGCCGGGGTCAGCTGGGCCTGATCCAGCCGGACGCCCGCGCCCAGTTCGGCATGGATCACTGCGGGCGCTGGGGGACGTGTCTTAGTTGACGCAGGCGCGTTAAGCCGGTTCGTCGCCATGCCCACGGTGACCTGTCCGGCTCGGTCAGCTGCACGGGCGGCCTCCCGGGGACTCATCCGCCCCAACGTGGACAGGAACGCCCACTGGTCCTCAGCCGGCTCCAGGGTCGCTAGGTCCAGGAAACCGTGGTGTTGTTCTTACGCGCCTTACCGTACAGCGGGGCGGCGATCAGGTTGCCGACCCCACCCGCAGGCAACACATCCTGAGACGGGAATAGCCGGTCATAGCTGGCCAGGCTCATCTGCCCGCGCAGCGCCATCGCCTCCCGCAACAGCCCGGTACCGAGGCGGCGCGCGGTATCCGCCGTCACCGGAGCAGTGAAGAAGATCCACGCGTGCGCTCCGGTGCCAGACCGGGATAGTTCGAGCGCCGCCGACACGTTCAGCGACCGGCCGGCTTTGATGTAGTTGATTGCGTCCAGCAGCGCCGCCGGGCCGTCGAAGTCGGCAGCTAGCCAGCAGCACCGGTCCCCGTCCTGCAGCGGGTACAAGCCAACATGAGCCTTGCCAGACAGGTGGGCGGCCAGCACCTCCGCGGTCAGCGGCAGGTACTCCCGCTCTGCGTGCGGGACGCCTTTGCGCCACCCGCCCCGCACCGCAGGCAACCACCCGGCCCGCCCGGTGCGCGTGTTCTCCCAGCGCACCGCATAGATATCGGTACGCGCAGCGAAGAGCGCGCCGAACAGCGCCACCTTCGCCTCCGGCGGCGATTCCGCGTGGACTGATCCCGACGGCGCGTCAAAGAAGCCAGCCTGGGCTGGGCCCGGCGGAGCCGCCTCGGCCCGGGTCAGTTTCAGCAGCCGCCGTAGCCGGGCATTCTCCGCCCGCAGCTCTGCCAGCTCTCTGGCCACATGCGCCGGGACCGCGCGGTCCGCAAGCCGATCCTGCACGCTGATCACCCTACGGCGTGCTGCCGCCAAGAAGGCGCATACCGATATCCGACAGCCGCGCCTATTCGGCAGCCTCGCAGCCGACCGGCTCTGGAGATCCTCCAGGCTCACCTAACGCAGCGAATGCACCGCTGCGTTGAGCGGGTGCCATCCTCGCCAGCAGGCGCCCGGGTGATCCATTGGCAGTCAGTTTGGCTGTCCGAGAGCGAAAGCAGCGAAACAGCCGTGCGCCACTCGTGAAGCACTCTCCTGACCTGCATCGGCCTCGGGCCGGACGAGGAACTCTAGCTTCTGGTAACTTGCTGGGTTGCAAGCACTCCGAGGTCATTTTCCAAGATCGCAATATACCTTTGACCTGGAGAAATGTGGAGCTAAGGGGACTCGAACCCCTGGCCTCTTGCATGCCATACAAGTCAAGCCGGTGGCTACATGTGGCCAGACGTGGCTCTACCAGGAGTTTCGCTGGCTGGACGTCGCTGTTACGAGTAGGTGCACGATTAGGGCCAGGCGGTGCTGGCCTGGCCAGCCAGCTGTGATCAGCGCGCCGCGGCGCGGTCGGAGACCAGCCCGCCAATGGCCAGGGCGGTTTCCTGGAAGTGGTCACGGCGTCCGAGGTAGCGCTGCAGGGGCCGCCATTGCTTTGGTTCGGCGATGGCATGCTCGACGCAGATCCGCTGGGAGGACTGCTGGTGCCGTTGCTGTTCCCAGCGGGCGGCGTGTTCGGGTGAGGCGTCTTTGCCGGGCTTCTTGGGTGGGCCGCTGACCTGGGCAGGGAAGTCACGTGCCAGGCCCCGGTAGCCCGCGTTGACCTCAGCCTGGACATCGGGATGGCGGCGCAGCAGGTCTTCGATGCCTTCGCTGCGCAGCGCGGTGACATCGTGCATCCGGCCGGGCCGGAACGCGCCCAGCCACAGCAGCCGGCCCGCTCCGTCGCTGATGGCGGTGGCCTTGCCGGTGTTCTGCTTCTTCTTGCCGGACACAAACGCCCGCCGCCCAGGCCGGCCCGCTGGGGCCGGCGCACCTGCACTTCAGTGCCGTCGATCCGCAGCTTCACGCCTTCGGCGGCGGCGTAGGCGAATACATCGGCCAGCGTACGCAGCCGCAGCCGGGGCTGGCCGGGCACGGCGAACCCCCGCTGGGCCAGTAGTGGCCGGATCTCCCCGACAGCCCGGGTAACGGTCGAGCGGTGCACCCCGTAGAACACTGCCAGCGCGGCATGCGGCAGCTGGAACCGCAGCACCACCAGGGTGGCGATCACCCGGTCAGCGAACGGCAGTTCCCGGTCCGGGCCGGCGCCTTCGGCGCGCAGCCGGTCCCGCCCGCGCCGCGCCCGCAGCCGCGACTCCTGCTGCGCCAGCCACAGCGGCGCCAGTTCCCCGATCAGCGTGCCCAGCTTGCGGCCGCCGATTCCAGTGCAGATACGATGCGACAAGGCCGCGCGGGCCCATCTTGACTTCACACCTTGATCGTTCCGCGCGGCCGTTCACGTTCCCGGGACCGACACGCCAAGATCATCCGCTACGTCCCGGACGTCCTATCGCGCACCAACTCGTTAAGCGCCCTGAGTCGCCTGTCGCTTGCTCCCGTCTTGCTCCCCGGGAACGTCGCCGCCCTCTCGCCCTCCAAGGCGCGTCCCGCCGGACCGGGACGATGCTGCTGGCCTGGTGCGCCCTCTAGCTGGACCGAGGGAGGCTGGCAGTCCCCGCTGTGGCCTCAAGCCGGTCGCTGTTGGCTCTTTTGGTTGTTGAGCGGGTTGAGCTCGCTCAGCGAGCCGCAGATGCGCCTGCGCTGAGCGGATCACTCGTGGCCAAGGCCGGTGGGGGGCGGCGGCTTCGGCGGTAGCGCGGGTGCCTGGCCGGGTCCTTGAACCGTCTGCGGCGGCCCATTGAGCTCCACGCGCGCCGGCGGCGTGTACCACGCCAGCTCCCCACCGGCCTGCCGGGCCAGTTCCGCGACGAGCGCCGGATCGGCGCCCCTGATCTTGGCCTGGGCGTCGAGGATCTGCTGGAGCTGCTGCAACCGGGCCAGCCGCACCGCGTCGGCGGCGGTCGCCTGGTCTTTGGCGGCGAGGAGTTGCTGGGACCGGAGGTTGACCTCGTCTTTGACGCGGGCCAGTTCGGCCTCGAGCGAGGCCCGCCGGGCCGCTTGCACGTCGGTGTAGGCCTTCGTCCCGCTCTCCAGCCCATTGGTGAAGGACGTGGGGATCGACTCGGCCGCCGCGAGCGCGGCAGCGAGGTCGGAGCTGCCCTCGGTGCTGACGCTGGACACGAAGCCGTCGGAGTCGAACGTCAGCGACAGGCTCCGGTGGCCCAGCCACGATTTCTCAAGCTGGTACGCCACGACCGCCGACGCAGCGCTGGCGACATACTGCCAATGGCGGTCGGTGACCACGACCGCGTTGCCCACTTGCTTGACGAAGTCGAGCGCCAGGAGCCTCGGGCGCCTGGTGTAGACGGTCCCGGTGTTGGTGCCGACGGCCCCGGCCTGCGCGGCGCCGTCTGGCCAGCTGGCCCGGACGCCCATGCCGAACCGCTCCCAGAGTTCCTGAAGGGTGGTGGGGGGGTTGAGGGCAGGCGTGCCACCGCCCTGGCCGGCGACCTGCTGTGGGAGCTCGTCGACCGTGATGCGGATCTCGAAGTACTCATCGGACGTGGTCCGCTTGGACGCCCGCCAGGCGCGGAAGTGGGCGTCCACGGGCGCGAGCTGCTCGTCGACGACGGCCAGCAGCGTCCGCAGCCGCCACACGGCACCCAGGTCGGCGGCCTGAGCCGCCAGTTCGCGGCGAAGGTCGTCGAGAAGCCGCTTCCTTGCGGCCCGCAGGTCGACGAGGGTCGCCTGCTGGTCTGGGTAGGCAGCGCCGTAGGCGTCCGTGATCTGCTGCTTGTCGGCGTCGTCGGACGGTGCTGCGGCGGCTCCCAGCAGGGCGAGTGCAGCCGCCGTGCCCGCCACCGAGGCGATCGACTTCAGCGCCGCGCCCGCTTGCCCGGTGACGTCGGAGCTCGCGCTCGTCAGCCGGCCGTCGGGCGCCACGCCGAAGCTGCATTTGCACGTCATCAGGGTGCCCGTCGGCGGTGTGATGGTGCGATCCGTCGAGTCGCCGGTCGTCACGACTTTGAACTCGACGCCGGCCAGCGACGCGGTCTGCTTCTTATCCGCCGGGGCGAGCTCGTCGGTCGTGATCCGCCGGTTCCCGGTCACCACGAGCCAGGAGATCGGGAGACGGTAGGTGATCGATACAGTCATGTTCTCCCCTCCATGTTCTCCCCTGCGAGGCTAGGGTAGGGCAACCGTTGCTGCAGTACGGGGGTGCTTATGGCTGTACCGCAACAGGCCGCAATCCGTTTGCTCGGCGATGCGAGTGTGCGCATCGTACGGGAGAGCCTCGACACGGGCCGGTTCGGCGTCGGCGACGTGAGCGAGCGGTGGAGTCGGGAGATCGCCGGGCTGCGGGTGAGAGCCGGGGCCCCCCGCTGGGCCTCGCTGCCGCTCATCACGCTCGCGGTCCACGAGGAGGATCAGGAGGACCCGACCCTCGCCTTTGGTCGAGCGGTAGCGCAGTTCCTGCTCGCCATGCCCTCTGACCGGATAGAGCAGACCACCATCCAGCTCATCGACGTCGCCGGCGAGGCGGCGCCGTCGGTCCGGGACGACGTCACGTCGGGGGTGCTACGCATCGTCGAGGAGTCGGCCGGTTTGCTCGGCGAGCGCGTGCGCGAGGGCCGGATGGCGCCGGTCGTGGGCCTGCCCAGCAAGCTCGCGGCACTCGACCGTACCGGCGAGCTCCGTGAGCAGGTCCGGGCGGCGACCATCGCGCTCGTCGACCAGGGGGCTCTGCCGTCCGAGCGGCCGCTGCATGAGGTCCTGGGGTTGCGGCAGTGGGGGCTACAGCAAGGAATCGGGTCGTTGGACCTCACCGGCGCTGTTGCGGACCGGGTCCTGCAGCTTAGCCCCGACGAGCTGTCCGGCATTCTCTCCGCGGAGCGTCCTGCTGACAGGGCGTATGTCAATGTCGGGCTCGACGACATCGCTGAACCCGGTCGCAGCCGCTCTGGCCGACCGCTCGCCCCCGGTGAAGCTGTGTGGGTCTGGGTCGAGATCGGCCCCCGCAGCTCCGACGCCGTGGCTGGGGAGGTCGAACCGATTGACCCGGAATTGCTCGCGGTCGGGCAAGAACTCGAGGTCGTGTTGTTCGCCGACGCAGAACTCTCGCTCGAGCCAGCGCCCGCTGTAGGGCGGCTGGTCGTGGCGGCGACCGAGTCGTTCCCGGTTGTCCGCCGGATGCTTCGTACGCTCGGGGATTCGGGTTCGCTTCTTGACCATCGGTTGTACGCGCGGGTGCAGGTTCCATCGACGCCGGGCATGTGGCGGATCCGGTGTGGCGTGTTCCTCAATGGTGTCCTCGTCCACGTTCAAGAACTCACCCTCCCGGTGGGCACGGGCGAGGCCCCGTCGGGCCGGACGACGTTCCGGTTGCTGTCGCAGTTCCAGGCGCCCGACCGCTTCGAGTCCCTCCGGGCGCCGTCCCTGACGATCTACGCCAACAACGGCGAAGCGTCACACGACTTCTCCTTCTACCTCCCCAATGGCGACGAGCCAGCGTTGACCAAGCAGGTCGCGCTCGACCCGACCGTGGTCGTCACGCTCACCGGTGCAGCGCGCGACGCGTTGCGGATCGCGTCCTGGGACGACGCCAGCGACGGCGAGGGCAAGGATTCGAAGTTCCCGCAACAGGCCGACGGTACGTTCGGCTTGGCTGCTGAAACAGGGCGGGAACTCGTCCGGCTGGCGGTCGCCGGCGCCAACCTGTGGCTGGCGTTCGCCGACCGGATGGAGGCGGATCAGGCGTTCCGTGGCGAGCTGCGCGAACGGATGGCGGGCATGGGGACTGTCCAGCTCGGTATCAAGGACTCGCCCGACCTCATCGTCCCGCTTCAGCTCCTGTACGACCGCAAGCTCGACACGTCGCAGCCGCAGTTCCTGCACCTGTGCGCTGCGAGCGCGGCGTGGCTGACGGCGCCCGCGGGCGACCTGCCCTGCCTGACGCAACCGTGCCCAAGCCTGATCGAGAAGGACCCCGACCTGTACGTGTGCATCGCCGGGTTCTGGGGGATTAGGCACGCGATCACCCTCAACCTCGCGCATCGGCCGTGCGACCTGGTCTCGACGGTGTCGTCGTCGGCGCCGCCCCCGGCGACGATCGCCACGTCCACCGACCCGGACGTGGCGGTCCGGTGGGCGGGGCACGAGCAGGCGCTACGCTCGCTGCTGGCGTTCGTACCCGCGGTCGCGACCACGTCGACCGACGTCTTCGCCTCGGTCGACCGCGATGCCTCGGTTCTCGTCTATTTCCTGGCGCACGTGGAGTACGACAACGGCGTGCCCCGGATCGTGATGGACGACCTCCAGCCGAGGGGCGCGATCAACGCATCGACCATCGACTCGGCGCAGCTCCACCTGTGCATGCACCAACCGGTGGTGTTCATGAATGCGTGTGCATCAGCGGCGATGACGCCGTTGCGGCTGCTCGGGCTCGTCGACGCGTGGGTCCGCGCGGCGCCGGCGGTGCGGTGGGAACGGAGATCATGGTCTTCGTGGACATGGCGATTACCTTCGCCGAGCAGATGCTCGCCGCCTACACATGCGGGGCAACTCTCGGCGAGGCGCTCAGGCAGGCAAGGGTGAATCTTCTCCGGTTGCAGAATCCGCTCGGCTTCGCGTATCTGGGATTCGGCCTCCACGATCTGCGAATCAAAGCGACGGGTGCGACGACCGTCCTCGCCGGGTCGGCTTGATCGGCGCACCGTGCGGTTGATGTCCACGCTCTCAAGGTCGTGTGCGTATCTGAGCGCCCGGGCGGTATCCGCGGCAAGCTGCAGCCAAGCATTCAGCGCGGCAGAAGTTGAACACGTCTGCCGAAGTGCCCGTCACTGAACGATTTTGCCGGGCAGCGTGAAGCCGGCCTTGCGGCAGACTCGTTGGAGGCGGGTGTCAGCGGCCGGGGAAGGTGTGCAGGTGCCTGTGGCGGTGCCCGGCCGGGCGCGTGATGCTGGCAGGCTGTCGCATGCGCGGCAACCGCGGCATCCTGGGTTGAGATCGGAGTGATTGTTGAAGGCGGTCCGGTTCGACCAGTTCGGGGGGCCGGAGGTCCTCGAGATCGTGGATCTCCCCGATCCGCATCCAGGTCCCGGCCGGGGACAGCCTGCCCAGCGCCGAGTGCCTTCTGGTGTGGTTGTAGTCCTCGATCCAGGCCGCCACCGCGGCCCGCGCCGCGGTCCTGGTGGCGAACGTGTGCAGCGACCGCAACTCGAACTCCAGGGTGGAGTGCCAGGACTCGATGACGGCGTTGTCGAGGGCCGACCCGGGACGGCCCATGGACTGGCAGATGCCCATCCGCTCGCAAGCCTGCCGGAACCGCCCGGCGGTGTACTCCTCGCTGCCCTGGTCGCTGTGGAACACGACGCCGGGCACCGCGCCGCCGCGCACTGCCACCGCCATCGCCAGCGCCCCGTAAGCCAGCTCGGCGTCGTGATGCTCCCCAAGGGCGAACCCGACGATCCTGCGCGAGCCCATGTCCAGCACGGAATCCAGGTACAGCTTGCCCTCACCTGTGGTGATCTCGGTGCCGTCGCCATACCACCGGCGGTTGATCCCCGGCGCGGCGAATTTGCGCCCGACCAGGTCCGGTGCCCGCCACCGGCCCCTGCCCGGCCGTGTCGTCCCCCTGCGCTTTTTCTTCCGCCGGGCGGCCAGGCCCATCTCCCGCATCAGGCCCGCGACGGTGTTCTCGCTGACCTTCCAGCCCGCGTCTTTGAGATCCGCGGTCAGCATCGGCGACCCCCGCTTGCCCTCGTGACGCTCAAACAGCCGCCTCACCTCGGCTTTCAGCCGCTCCCGCCGTGCCCGCCGCGGCGGGGCATCCCCGTGCCGCCACTTATAGAACCACGACTGGCTGACCCCCAGCGCCCGGCACGACACCGCGTGCGGGATGCCGTGATCTGCCCTCTGGGAAGCGATGAACACGGCCACGGCTACCTGCTGCCCATCGCGTCGGAGACCCAGAGGGCCACGCTGCGCTTGAGCACGTCGCACCTCATCGCCAGCTCCGCGTTCTCCCGGCGCAGCCGGGCCAGCTCGGCCCGCTCATCCTCGCTCAGCGCACCACCACTGCCGTCCCGGCGCCGCCGGTCAGCGTTGAGTCGGGTCGCCGGGGGCATTTCAGCCCCCGGCTCCCACGGATCGGAGCGTGAACCTCTCGGTTCACTCCGCTCTTCTCATCTGACCCATTCGAACGTGCCCGTCCACTTCCAGTGCGCGAAGAGGCGACGGTCACGGGCGACCAGCCCGTCCCACCATTTCTTCACGCGCTTGAACGAGGCGAGCCGCCGGTACTTCTTGCGGGCCCAGCGCACCAAGTACCCATTGATGCGCTTGAGGAGGGGATGCAGCCGCGACCGGCAGAACCGGCCGTAGTAGTTCATCCAGCCCCGCACGACCGGGTTGATCTGGCCGGCGAGGTCATCGAGGGTGTGCCTGGTGTGTGCGTGGATCCGCCAGCCGCGGACCTCGCGGCTGATCGCCTTCAGGGCCTCCGGGCTGATCGCGGGCGTGAACGCCGTGAACATCACGCCGTTCCTGCTGCGAACGCTGCGGGGGCAGAACCGGTATCCCAGGAACGTGAACGACGTGCACCCGAAGGAGCCCCGCCTGTTGTCGTCCCTGCAGAACACGATTTTGGTCTTGGCCGGGTGCAAGCTCAGCCCGACCTCCTCCATCCTTCCGGCAAGCGCAGCAAGCACCTCTCGGGCCTGCCGCTCAGTCACGCAATGCACCACCGCATCGTCCGCATAACGCTCGAATTCGACCCCCGGGTACTCCCGGGCGAGCCAGGTGTCGAACGCATAATGCATGAACAAATTGGCGAGGACAGGCGAAACCGCTGACCCTTGCGGGGTTCCGCGTTCCCGCCCGGCCAGGGTGCCGCCGGGCAGCGCCATCGGCGCCTTCAGCCACCGTTTCACATACAGCACTACCCAGCGCTGGGCAGCAGTGACGTTAGCCTCCACCGCCCTGACCATGAGATCATGATCCACGGAGTCGAAGAATTTCCGGACATCCAGATCTATTACCCAGTTCTTCTTCTGGCACCGCAGCCTGCATGCCGCGACCGCGTCCAGCGCCGAACGCCGGGGCCGGTACCCATAGGAGTCGGGATGGAAAATTGACTCCGTCCGTGGCTCCAGCGCCAGCGCCGCTACTGTCTGCGCGATGCGATCCGCGACAGTGGGCACCCCGAGGACCCTCGTCCCGCCGCCATTCGGCTTCGGGATTTCCACGGCCTTCACCGGCGGCGGGAAGTACGTCCCCGACGACATCCGATTCCAGATCCGGTAAAGATTGTTCTTCAGATCTGTCTCGAACTCGGCGATCGACTGACTGTCCACCCCCGGCGCACCCTTATTAGCCGCAACCCTCTTATACGCCTCCCACACGAGCTGCTTCGGAATATCAAACGGCTTATCCTCTGGACCTGACTTGCCCACGCGTCTCCTCCCAGGGAAAACCCCGGTTGCTCGTGCGAACAAACCACAGATGAGCCGGCCCCTTCGCTCCACGCCCATTACAGGCGCTTCCCCACTACTACGAGCCGGTCCGCCAGCGCGTGCCGCGACGGTACTCAGCGCCTCCAGTTTCCGCTGTGCAGCGCGCTCCCTCTCACTACCCGCTCACGCAGGCAGCAGTAACGGCACCCGCCTTCCCACGTTCCGCGCAGAAGCCGCAGACCGGGCTCGCGCCGCCTTCATGCCGGGCACCACCTGGCCAGTAAACGGGTATCCGCCAGGCTCATCCCGGGGCTACTGGGATGCCCCGGTTCCGATGCCACCTATCTGGTCTCGACACATCAACAGCGGTTCGCTTGCGCTCGCCTTCCCGGTCCCTACCTGACGCGATCACGCGCGCCTTTTCCTCATCGCTCACCACGACGGTCTTCAGCCAACGCAGCATGAGGCGGCTTGACGCCTCCCCCCGCAGGGCGACGCCGAAGGGCCATCAATCCTTCATCTTCTGCACAGCACCGCAATCGGCCACCTGCTATCCCTCAGCGGCCTCCTGCGTTCGTGGCACACCCCAGTTGCCCAGGGTGCCCTCGTTGACCCCCAGATCCCGGGCCACCTGCGCGATCGGCTTGCCGGTCTCCCGGACCAGCCGCACCGCGCCCTCCCTGAAGTCCCGATCGAACTTCCTGCGCGTCTCTCCCATCGGAGAACTCCTCTCCCTTAAGAGGATCTCTCCACGCTGGGAGGGGAAACCCACTACGTGCGGTGAAAGCCGCATGCGTAGTTCGGGAGGAGGGCGCTGGAAAAGGACCTGTCCAGGCAGGCACCTCGCCAGCGTCCTACCTCACTTCGTGGCCCGGTGGCTGTGGCTGGCGGTCAGGATGGTGGTGACTGCTGTGGGCGGCCGTTGGCGTGGCCTGTTCGGCTGCGATTGCCCTGCCGGGCCGGCAGACTGTTCCGAGGGCTTTATGCAGGAGTAGCTGATGAGGCTGGAGCCGCTGTATCGCATCCGCTTTACCTATCCCGAAAGCTGGGCAGTCGGCCTCGACGGCGGCTGGCAACAGATGTTTTTTATCGCCGAAGGACGCTGTGAAGGCTGGGTAACCGGCCGTTTCCGCGGCGCCAACTTTCCCCAGAAGCAGGGTGCGGAGGGTCCTTTCCGGCCAGACTTCCGGGCCGTCATCGAGGCGGATGATGGGGCCGCGATCATGGTTGAGTGGCACGGGTATGGCCGTGCCTACCCGCCCGGACGCCGTCAGATCGTCGGGTCGGTGTTTCACCAGGCCGACCGCGAGCCCTACCGTCGGCTGAACGACGCTGTCTGCGTCTGTGCTGGCGAGGTCCGCGACGCCGCCGATCCGGGCCAGGGCGGCCCGGATCTTGTCATCGACGTCGCCGAACTGATCTGGGAACCCATCGCCGACTGACGCGCTGGCGGAATGCTCCGCTTGCCGAAAGCTGGCCGGTGGGCCACGCCACCGCCTCTGACCAGCAGGCCGTCCATGCCGCACACCACGCACTCGGCGGCATGTGCGGGCGTTTGTCAACGCCTCCGGAGCCGTGGGCGTCGAAGCGGGGTTCGCCTCACGCGGATAGCGTGTCCCCGGGCAGTTGCAGCTACCTAGTGCCGCATCAAGCTACGTTTGCCCGGTCGATGATGCGCCGTAGTCGTTCGTCGTAGGCGTGGTTGTTGCGCCAGATGATGTAGCGGCGGATCATGCTGGCCTGCTCGTGGTGGCTGGCGTGGTCGGTGCCATCGAGCGCGAAGTACCGCAGCGCGGTGAACTGGGCCTCGATGCGGTTCAGCCAAGAGGCGTTGGTCGGGGTGTAGGCGATCTCGGCATTATTCGCGGCTGCCCACTGGCCGACGCGCTTGTCTTTGCGGGTGGTCAGGTGGGGTGAGAAGTTGTCGCAGATGATCGCGATCCGCACTTGCGGCGGGTAAAGGGAGCGCAGGTAGCGGCAGAATTCCAGGAACCGGGCCCGGGTTTTGCGTGGCTTGATGTGCCCGTAGAGTTTGTCTTCGCCCAGGTCGTAGGCGGCGAACAGGTGCCGCACGCCCTGGGCGCGGGTGTAGGTGGCGCGCAGCCGGCGCCGGGGTGCGCGGCCGGGTTCCTTGCCCTTGCCGCTGATCGGCGCCCAGTGCCGGCCGGGCCGTGGCTGAAGGCCGAGCGGCCCGAACTCATCCACGCAGATCACCACCTGCGGGTCGCCCGGGCCTGGGGCCACGTCGCGGTCGGCGATGGCGTACAGGTGCTCGACCCGGGCCTTCTTGGCCTGGTAGCGCGGGTCTTTGGAGGCCTTCCAGGTCTTTAACCGCTGGAAGGTGACGCCCTCCTCGCGCAGCAGGGCGCGCAGGCCCTCGTGAGAGATATCGTCGACCACGCCCTCAGCGACCAGGAAGTCCGCCAGCTTGGCCAGGCTCCAGGTGGAGAACGGCAGGTCATAATCGGCAGGCCGGGACTTGGCGATCTTCTTGGCCTCCCGCCGCTGGCCCAGGGTGAACTTCGGCGCCCGGCCGCCGCGGTATCTCGGGTAGAGGGAATCGAACCCGTCGGCGTTGAAGTTGCGGATCACATCGCGGACCCGGTCCTCGCTGGTGAACGCGACCCTTGCGATCGCGGCCACATTCATCCCCTGCGCCGACAGCAGCACCATCTGCGCTCGCCGCCAGGTCACCACCGACCCGCTGCCCCGGCGCACGATCCGCACCAGCCGACGGCCCTCGTCATCATCGATCTCACGCACCCGCACACGTTCGCTCACCGGCCCAGTCTCGGCGATCAGCACCCGGCAGCAGAAGTCCCGCACCAGTCCAGCCGGCGGGGCAACCGTGACCTGCTACGGCGCTAGCCGCCCGATGTCAGCGGCCGGGTCTAGCGTCAGGACATGGTGTTCTGGCAGTTGACCATCGACGCGAATGACCCCGCTGCGCTGGCGCGATTCTGGGCGCAAGCGCTGGGCTATCAGCCGGTGCCGCCGACGGCGCCAGCGACGGCCTGGCACGCGCTCTACCACGCCCGGCTGGGGGAGGACGCAGCCTTCGACGACCGGCTCTTCGACCCAGACGGCCTGCGCCCGCCGATCTGGTTTCAGCAGGTGCCCGAGGCGAAGGCCGGGAAGAACCGGCTCCATCTCGACCTCTACCCCACCGGCCGCGATAACGCGCTGCCCATGCAGCGGCGGATCGAGATCGTCGAGGCGAAGGTCGCCGAACTGACCGGGCTGGGCGCCAGCGTGCAGCACCGAACCCGGCACGACGACCCGAAGGACCCGACCTACTTCGCGCTCATGCACGACCCGGAAGGCAACGAGTTCTGCGTCGGCTGAAACTCACCGCGAGACACAGGTCCGCATCCCCGCGACCCACACTGGCGCCCACAGCTAGCTGCTCCGCCACCGGGCAAACGTTGCCTGATGCGGCACTAGTCACCAGCTCTAGGGGCAACCGAGGCGTCATTTCCTCGGAGGTGCCAGGCAGACGATTCGGGAGGCTCCGCCAATGGCGATTTATGCGCATCTGAGTCGTGCTCGCTTAGAAGGTCATGATCTGGTATCTGAAGTTTGAACTGTTTTTGAGCTGCCATGCGCAAATGGTAACGGATATCCCTATATGTACGAGTTGCCAACGATTTATCCTGCGACTCCTGACGTGTCTGTTACCAACATTCCAAAGCGTCCACATCATCCTCCGTGCATGTTCACGAGAGGACGGCGCGAGCAACACCAACGCCTCGTACTGTTCCTCTATCGCCGAGTAATGCATCTTGAACTGCTTGCTGCACTTAGGCGGTGGCGAGAGTGGATTACTAGCAATCAGGATGGCTGCATCATAAGCAGCGCCAGCTTCCTGCAGGAACGCCGCATAAGTGTTGAGCGTTAGCTCGTCCCACCTACTTCGTTGCTGTAGCCGCCACGTTCTAATCTGAACCCAGACGGCGCTACCTAGTGCGATCACTGCCGCCACCGTGGCTCCGATCGCTGGCGCCCAATCAGCTGCCGTCATGCTAACCCCCTGGTTAGCCTCGCATCACGAGTCGTGGTCCCCAGACTACTGATTGACTAGACAAGAGGGAACTCCCACCCAGTGAGGGTGACAAGTGATGAGAACCGTTACAGAGCTTGAAAAGTCAGGGGCTGGCGTCTATGACAGTTCTGCTTCGAGATGAGCCCCGTCTGGGCGACGAAGGATAGGATGGGGACGGCCGCTACTGGATGCTCTTGAGTCGGCTCTTGATGACCGCATTGGAGAGAGTCTTGATTCCCGCCGTGCGATGGGCCCTCGATGAGCTGGTTTCCCCTGTCAGCCCCAGAGCAGGAAGCTACCCAATGGCATCCAGTTGGCTACGCTGCTGACGTGCGGGTCTCGCCGCAGTACGCCTTTCCAAGATGCGGGGCGAGTCAACGTCGCCGGAGCGGCAGCGGGCACAGGTCGAGGCTTGGGCAGCTCCACGGTCGTGTTGTCGCAGCGATTGCCAAAGGACACTGACCCTGGCTGACGAATTCCGCGCTCAGCAGCCAGTGGGACGTGCTCGTCGCGGCCAAGATGGACCGCATCGCTAGGTCAGTCAGTCCCTGACCTGTGCGACTTGATCGAGTTTTGCGACAAGCACGGCAAGATCCTGGTGTCCGTGTCCGAATCCTTCGACCTATCCACTCCCGCCGGCCTCCAGCCGCCGCGACAAGTGCCGACAATCCTCCACCGCGCACCGCCGCACTGGCCCGAACCGGTTCGCCCAGACCACCAGCTCCAGGTGCGCGGCCGTCGAGGTGGTCTTCGTCACCTTGGTACCTTACGGTGGGGGAAGCTTGACGTGACGCTGGAAGTGGTCGATAAGATGGCTGACCTTCCATGATCCAAGACAGACCCTTCCGCCGGTCGGTAGACTGAGGCGCAGTGACCAAAATGCCCATCAAAAAGGGATTCGGAGCTGATCATCTTCGCGCTCGACGTTTCGGAGACGAAGGCACTGCCGTGTCCGAAGTCGGGGAGTCAGCTCTGCTACGTGCGCTCATTAATGAAGCGGAGCGAACGTTGGTCGAGAGTAACAACACGGTGGTAGTCGAAAGCGGCGATGACGCTGCCGTTTGGCGTCCAGATCTCAAAGCCCTTCTAGTCGTCACTCAAGACGCAATCGTAGAGGGCGTAGACTATATGCCTCAATGGGCATTTCCGCATCTCGTCGGACGACGAAGTCTGACTATGTCGCTTTCCGATATAGCTTCCATGGGCGCTAAGCCAACCTGGTGCGTAGTCACATATTGCGCTAGTCCGAATGTTTGCTACGAAGACCTACTTGCCATACAACAAGGGCTGTGTGACGTGGCTACTGCGTCCGGCTGTGCGGTTATAGGTGGAGACGTGAGTCGAATCGACGGGCCCCTTGTGGTAAACGTGACGGCGGGCGGAAGCGTGCAGGAAGATAGAATTCTGCGAAGAGACGCTGGACGTGCTGGCGACCTGTTGCTGGTTACTGGAACGGTCGGCAGGGCAGCAGCCGGGCTACGGTTGCTTGCAGATGGACAGATAGAACCAGGCAAGAGTAATGACCGTTGGGTCGCCTCACAGCTAGACCCGGTTGCCCGGCTGGATGAAGGAACTGCACTGGCTGAATTCGGGGTGACCTGCTGCGGAGATCTTAGCGACGGCCTCCTAGTGGATTCAGAGCGAACCGCAGAGTCATCCGGTTGCGCCGCTGAGCTTTGGCTCGACGCGATTCCGGTCGATCCTGGTCTTCGGAATTCTTTTCCAGATGAATGGATCGCGCTTGCTTTGGCAGGAGGCGAAGACTTCGAGCTTCTAGTAGCTGCTTCTAATGCCAACGTAACGGACCTAGTACACAAGTGGAGTCCGAGGCTAGCACCGCTGACCGTGATAGGGCGGCTGGTCACAGGGAGTGGCGTGAGGCTTCTTGATCGCCGGGGCGGTGTTGAGATACCGAAACCGACTCCGACTTCGCGTCACTTTTGAGTGCCATTGGAAGAGCACGCGAGTATTTCAGTTGGCCAGTATCCCGTTCTGTTCCCCACTTACGGTATGATCGTCTCACGCCCCACAGGATGCGCTAAGTTGCTTTGGGCGCGGCTCGTTTGGAGTGAGGGGGGTCAGGCACTGAGTGTGTATTGGCCTTGGGCTGTGCCGGGGTAGAGCCGCTGGTGTTCGCGGGCCAGTGTGGTGTCCGCGCAGTAGTCGTTCGTAGTCGCCGTTGGCGCATGACGGCGCGCGGGTCGGAGGATCGCTCGGCGACTTGGGGTCCCATCTGGTGATTCGAGCCTTGTCGCGCTGGTGGGATGTACGGGATGTCGCGGGCCAGCTGACCGGACGCTGCGGGATGTAGGGGGATGCAGGCCGAGTCCGCGGCGAGGCTGCTGCGTCGGCGCGGTACCGGCCAGTGTGGCGAGCGTTGACCGTGGTCCGAGCGCTGCCGGCTCCGCGGTCCCGGCCTGAGTCCAGGCCAGGGGCGCTTGGGAGCGTGGTGATCGTCATGTCGGGTGCCAGTGGATGTCCCGCTGCGGAGCAGCCAGGGCCAGCGGCGTACGGGTTGCGGGTGCGCGCGCGTCAGGTCAGAGCGGCGATTCCCAGTGTCCAGCGTGGTGGCCGCCGGCGCCAGCGCGGCTCGCCGCGCTGTGCCCGGCTCGGCGGATCGTGGCTGGTCACCGACCAGCATCGCCGGCTGTATCCGCGACGGGGCCACGGTCTGGTCCCGACCCGGGCACGCGGACATGCCTGGCGGCGGCCGGGCGCGCGCGGCGGATCACCTGCGGCGCCGCCTGAGCAGCGGCGCGTCCGGGCGGTGCTGATCGCGGCGAGTGGTGGCACGGCGCGGCCGCCGCTGATCCAGCCCGGCTGCCGCGGCGGGGACCGCCCCAGCGCGACTGCAGCTCTCGACCATCGTGAACAATCCGCTGAGCCGCGACGAGTCGCTGCTCCGGACAGTTCCGCTCGTGCGATCGTGCAGACAGCGCCTCCCCCGGCCGCTTCCCCACACCGTGCCGTCGCGCGAACAGCCCGCTCCTCCGCTGCCGCCAGCCGCTCAGCTTCCCGCAGCGCTCCACCTCTGTCCGGACGCCCGCCGCCGCGGCGACTGGCCCGCCCGCGCGGACGCCCGGTATCCTCGGCCACCTCGCAGATCAGCAGCACGAAACCTCGCCAGCCCGTCACGCGCGCACCACCCCGATCACCGGCGCAACGACCGCGGCGCTCGCAGCGCCGTCCTGCCCGGACCGATACCGGTCGAGCTATCTCGGCGTAGCCGCGCTGTACCAGCACGTCTCTTCGCACCGTCTCCCGGGTGATCACTCAGACGCGACAGACGATCCGGCTCGCGTCCAGCCCTGAGGCCAGTCCGCTCGTGCCGGCTCCCGCGATCCGCCCGCGCACGCCTCGGCACAGCTCCCGCCCGAGCAGTTCATCGATCAGCGACCCCTGCGCGCCTCCTTGCTCCTGCCCGCAACAGTAAAAGAGCGGGAGGCCAGCAGCCCAATCACCCCGACAGATCACCACCTCCAGCGGCGCACCCAGTGCTTCCGCGCAATACCACCGCGCGGTCACGGTGAACAAGGCTGTGACTGCGGCATCGTCACTCGGCATGTCAGCGTGGGTAGGTTGCCTGACGCTACCCATCCGCTTCTCGGCATTATGTGGGTGATCTTCGATCACCTTCGCCCTTCGGGCCACATAATGCCTGATCATGCAGGTGATCGAGGCGCAGTGCTCTCGGTCTTGGCGCCTCATGATCACCTCCATATCAACCATGAGTGAGCGCTAGGGCGGCCCAGCGCCACACAGATCATCCCGCTATGCGTCGGGCCGGGGCCCAGCACGAGGGAGCGCCTCCACGCTAATCGGCCCTGATCACCGGCTCTGCGGCCTCGGCTAGATCGGCGACCACCCATCCAAGGCCGGATCCGTTGTGGTTGCCGCCTCGCCTTCCGGGGGCATGGACGGTTCATAGAGTTCTTCCGCGCTGGGGTTCTGGGCGTCAGGGCCGACCGCCGCGGTATCTCTGAAGCCCAGCTGGGCAGCTACGCGTTTGTGGTACCTGTCAGTGGCCCAGTCAAGGTCGTTGTCTCCGTCCGCGGCCCAGTAAATACGAGCGGTTGCCTCCCGGATCTGTGATTCAGCCACGGGGGTGAGGATGAGGTCTGTGATGCCCTCAGCGACCGCACCAGCCTCGGCGTATGCCGCGATCTTGGCCCCCTCCAGCAGCTTGGCGGCCACCGGATGGTCTGGCGCACCTTCCGGGTCCGCCAGGCCACTGACCATATCCTCGGCGAACTCGCCGATCTGCGGGGCGATGGCGCCGAGCCCTGCATGGATCGCGATCGCCCGCGCGGCAGCTTCGACAAGGATGAGCAGGATCCCGCGCCGCTCAAACAGCCTGTCCAGCTTGTCCAGCGCGCTGATCGTGGTGTCCAGGGAAGTGGTACCCGACCCGGGAGTGACCCCGCCAAGTAGCGCGCGGGTCACGGTATCGATGACCGCACCCCTGACCGCGCTGGACAGACGCCCCTCAAACTCGCGTATGTCGTAGCCGCCGCGCTCATCTCGGGCTGCCACGCCTATTTGCTGGCCGCTCTGGAAGTCGATCACCCGGATCGCTTCGGCGCCAGCAGGCCGGATGTCCTTCACCCAGCGCAGCAGGAACGTCTCGATATCCGGCGGATCGCCGAAGTCTCCGGCGTCACCGCCCCAAAGCGCGAACCCCTGGCCCTCTGCTTCCAGGACCGTGCCCTCATTCGTCACTGGAGCCACCAGCACCAGGACCTGGTCCGGGTGAGCCACCACACAGACAGCCCCAGCGCAGCCGGCAGTATCTTCACTACCGGTGCGCCGCTTCCGCCTTCGCGGCTTGTAGAAAACCAGCACCATAGCGCCTAGATACCCCTCTGGCCCATGCAGCACCGTGCGCTCAGGCCGGGGCTGTGCTCACCGACGCCCCGGCTGCGATGAAACAGGCCGACCAGCGCGCCGATCGCCGCCGGGAAGATACACAACGAAGCCATGCGCTGACTTAAGCGGAAGATCAGCGACGCTATCTACGCCCGCCTCCGCGCCGACGCCAGAATGGCAGCCAGGCCGGTCGGCGAGGGCCCGGGAGGGCAAACGGGGAACGGCTCTGACTCCAGCGCGGCCGGCTCACACCCCGAACACCGGCTCTTCGGACAGGCCACTCCCGGACCCGCCACCACCCTACGACCCCCGGCCCGGCCCGCGCGCCAGCAGACCCGAACCCGGCGGCCAAAAGATCTTGAAAAGGCCCGGTGAGACCACTTGACAACAAAGAGGGTTCGATCTGCTCGCCAGCGGCTGTCTGGCGGCAGGTCAGCGGTGCGCGCAGATGAGGTCGTTCTGCGGCGCCGCCGGAGGACGCCTGCCCATCTTCGCTGCAAAGGGCGCCCACCGGTCCACCAGCGTTACGTCGCCTGCACCTCGCGCCGGTGATGGGCCGCGGACTGGCCTGGGCGGGGTTACTGCGGGTATTCGTCCATGCGCCAGCTGCGGGGCTCGGCGGGTTGCGCTTTCGGCGTCCGCTCGAGCAGGAAGCTGAAGTAGGGCGCGACGAACGGGTCCGGCGCGGTGACCGTGTAGGTGTGGTAGACGGTCCCGTTCGCGCGCGCGAAGGCGATCCAGCCCGGGTTTTCGCGCAGCCCCTCCGTCAGCTCGGCCCCGATCTGGGCGGACCACTCCTGCAGCCAGCCGGGCGGGTTGCCGGTCAGCTCGGTGAGCTCGGGACGCTGCTGCGCCTGCTGTTCGGTTAGCGCGAGGCCGAAGTCGAAGGCGAAGTCGGTGTGGTAGGTGGAGACGTAGCGGAACTGCCAGCCCATCCGCCGCTTGTAGGCGGTCAGCCGCTCGATCGGCGCCCGTGAGAAGCAGACCAGCGTGACGTCGCGGTGGTTCAGGTGGACCAGCGCGCCGTCGAGCCCGTCGGCCAGGCCGGTGCAGCCGGGGCAGGCGCCGAGCGTGTAGCCGGGGCCGAACATGATGTTGTAGGCGAGCAACTGGGACCGCCCGTCGAACAGGCCGGCGAGGGTCTTCTTGCCGTCCTCGGTGTCGAACTCGTACTCCTTCACGACCGGGACCCAGGGCAGATCCAGGCGCTTGCGCGTGAGTTCCTCGTTCCGCTCCGCCTGCTCGGCCTCGAGCCCGGCGAGCTCGTCCCGGGCCGCCTGCCACTCCTCGCGGGTCCCGATCTTGTGCTCGGGCATCTCATCTCCCTCCTGCTGGACGCGATGCGCTCCCGCGCGCCGGAATCCGTCGTCGGATCGGACGCTACCGGGATCACGTAATGAGACCCGCGGCGACCCGGAAACTCATCCCAGAGGAGCCCGACGGACAGATTCCCGCGGAAACTAGGCTTCCTGGATAGCGTCGAAACATCGCCGCCTATGCGCATCTGGCGGCAGAGTAGGGCGTAGTCGATACTGACCAGCCCGTGGCCACACATATCAACCCCCATGGAGCCCGCCCGGGTCAGCGCCATGCCATACGTGACTGCGGCTGACCGTGGGTCCGCAGGCAGCCCAGAAGGGGTGGCGGCGACTCTCGTTATCGCCGCGGGTGGCAGCTGAATCTCGCCAGGGGCGTGATGGCCAGGTGATGGCCGTGTGGCAGATCACGGTACTTACCGCTTCGAAAGGCCGCGGCGCTTGCCGCCGCGGCGCTCGCCGGGGCCACGTCCCGGCGGGTGGTGTATAAGAAAGCCACCTCGCGATCGATTTCTATTTAAGCACCAATGGCCTCAATTGTCACCTCGCTCTCATTAGTTTCTGCCTTGCCTTGAGCTTTCCTGCAGGCGGCGAGGATTTCTGGGCCCATGTAGCGGCGGGCCTCGGTCCATTCGTCGTTCTGCTCGGCCAGGACCGCGCCGGCAAGCCGGATGATGGCATCTCGTCCGGGGAAGATCCCGACGACATCGGTTCGCCTGCGTACTTCTTTATTCAGGCGCTCCTGGGGGTTATTGCTCCACACCTGGCGCCAGACTTCCCGGGGGAACGCGGCGAAGGCCAGGATGTCGTCGCGGGCGTCGTCCAGGTGCTCCGCCGCGGCGGGGAACTTTGCCTCCAGGGCCGTGAGGACCTGGGCATGCTGGGCGCGGACGGACGCGGCGCCGGGCTGCTCGAAGATGGTCCTGACCAGCGTCGATACCCAGGGCTGCGCCGACTTGGGCGCCCTGGTGGCCAGATTCCGGGAGTAGTGCGCACGACAGCGCTGCCAGGACGCGCCGGGCAGCGCTGCGGCGATCGCGTCGCGCAGCCCGCGATGGCAGTCGGAGGTGACCAGCTGCACGCCGGACAGGCCGCGGGCGGCCAGCCCGCGCAGGAACGCCAGCCAGCCCGCGCCATCCTCGGAAGAGGCGACGTCCAGGCCGAGGATCTCCCGCTTGCCGTCCGCGTTCACCCCGGTCGCGATCAGCGCATGCACGTTCACCGTCCGGCCGCCCTCGCGGACCTTCTGGGTCAGCGCGTCGATCCACACCAACACATACGGCCCGGCGTCCAGCGGCCGGGACCGGAAGCCGGCCACCATCTCATCCAGCTCCGCCGCCATCACGCTGACCTGGGACTTCGACAGCTTCGTCACACCCAGCGACTCCGCTAGCTTCTCCACCCGCCGGGTCGAGACCCCCAGCAGATACGACGTCGCCACGACCGTGGCCAGCGCCCGCTCGGCGCGGCGGCGCCGCTCCAGCAGCCACTCCGGGTAATACGAGCCCTGCCGCAGCTTCGGGATCGCCAGCTCGATCGTCCCGGCCCGGGTGTCCTGCTCCCGCTGCCGGTACCCGTCGCGGGAGTTCACCCGCTCCGGGCTGACCTCCCCGTATCCGGCCCCGCACAACGCCTCGACCTCGGCGTCCATCATCCGCTGCGCGAACCCCTTGATCATCTCCCGGAGCAGGTCCGGGCCCGCCGCTGCCAGCGCGTCCTCGAACCGCTCGCCCGGAACCGGCACAATGTCCTTCACGGCCACCTTGTTCTCCTTCGACTCGACTAGGCATTTCGAAGGATCGCGAGGTGGCCGCCTCAGTTCACGCCGACACGCGCAAGCTGGGCGAACCAGTCACAACTGAGCAGCAACCCCATACACCACTCCCGTGGACGTGAACCCCGCCGGTGTGCGAGCGCCGGCTATCCGACTGGTGCTCAGCAAGGAAGACCACGGCTATCATCACCGCCAGCGAGACTGAGATGGCAGCGACCATGACGAGATGCTCCGCCCATGACATCGCGGGTGACATTAATGCCTCCTGATCGCGCTTGATCAGCGCTGCGACCCCTGCCGCCCGGGGCCGGGTCGGCCGGTGCCGGCGGTGCTGCCGCCTCCGCAGCCCGCGCGAGGCCGTTCCGGCCGTCCTTGGGCTGTGCGCGCGGATGGTCCTCGCGCAGATGCAGTTCCACCAGCGCCCGGTTAGTGAAGCGGAGCCCACACAGTGGGCAGGCCGCCACGAGTGAGGCCGGCATCTCGCCCTCCTTCGGCTAGTCGCTCCAGCAAGGCCGCTGCGGACCTGGCCGGCTGCCCATTCGGGGCCCACCCACGAGCCCCTCACCTGCGATGGAAGCTAGCCCGGTTGGAAAACAGACGCATCACCCGTGGCGGGCAGATGGAGAAAGCCAGGCCTCGGCGCCAAGGCCCGCCAGACCCGATGAGCCGCAGCTTCGCGGCGGCCGGGCACGGCTGACCTTCCGCTTTCAGACCCACCCCACTGGCGCACCCAACCTTGGCCGGACGGCACGACCACCAGCGAAACCACCCGCTACATCGACCAGCCCTTCACCATGTCCGGACTCACGTCATGATCTTGAACGGCCGTGGGTGACACCCTGCCCGCGAGGCCCCCACAATGTGAACAGAAGTAAAACAACAGGTGAACGTCGCGTTCCGCTCGCCGCAAGGAGGCTCAGATGCCGAGAGTTCCTTGGGAACAACGTCGAGACAAGCTCAGCGGCGCACTGTGGGTCATCCCGGTGTTGTTCATGGCCGGCGCGATCGCCGTCGGCGGCCTCCTCTCGCTGATCAACATCGGTCCGGACTCGGCGATCGCCCCGCTGCTGTTCCGCGGCCACGCCGACGAGGCTCAGAAGGTGCTGCTCGCGGTCGCCGGCACGCTGGTCGGCGTGTTGGCGTTGGTGATCGGGCTGACCATGATCGCGCTGCAGGTCGCGGCGAACCGGTACTCGCCCCGGCTCATGCGCAACTTCCTGCGCGATCGTCCCGCGCAGATCGTGCTGGGCCTGTTCGTCGCGGCGATCATCTACAACGGCGCCGGCGTGTACATCGTCGGACAGCCGGCCGGGACAGCGGAAACCAAGTACCCGCGCCTCGCCGTCACCGTCGGACTCGGGCTGTTGTTCGTCTGCATAGCCGTGCTCGTCTTCTTCGTCGATCACATGATGCATCAGCTCCAGATCGACGCCGTGCTCGCCAGGTGCCGCCGATCCACGATGCAGACGCTGGCTACCGAACCGCCCGGTGTCGGACGCAACTGCGGCAAGCAGAAGTTCGACATGCCCCCGCCGTGGGCTATCGCCGTGCGCGCAAGACACAGCGGATATGTACAGACGATTCACCCGGAGACGCTCGTCGCCGTCGCCGATGCCACCCAGGTCACTGTGCGTTTGGTCCCGACCATCGGCGATCACATCGTCGAGGGAACCCCGCTGGCCAGGGTATGGCCAACCTCGCCCGAGCAGCGCGTCGCGGAGCACGGCCAGCTTGTGCGCGCGCTGGCCGCCGCAGTCACGATCGGCCCCGAGCGGACCATGCGCCAGGATGTCGGGCTCGGCTTCATCCAAATCGTCAACGTCGCATTGCTGTCGCTGCACATCTTCGACTTTCAGACCGCGATCCAGGCCATCAACGAGCTGTCGACGCTGCTCTGCAAGCTGAGCCAGTACGCCATGGGCGATGAGGCGTTGCGTAGCGGCGACGGCGCGGTGCGGGTGATCTGCCCGTCGCCTTCGTTCGAGCAGTACCTCGATCTCGCGTGCGGTGAGATTCGCCGGCGCGGCGCCGGAGAGACGATGATCTCGCGGGCCCTCCTCCGCCTGCTGCGCGAGGTCGGCAGCGTCGTGACCACCGACAAGCGGCGCGCCTACGTCCTCAACCAGATCTCGCTGGCGGTCGCGACCGCCGAGCGGTCGATCCAGGAACCCGGAGACCTGACCCACTTTCGCGCGGAGGCCGAGTATGCCACCGGTCTGGTCGAGACGGCTTCGGACCCGCTGCCGATCGGCGATTCCGGTCACGTCCCGCCGCGTGGTGTGTGAAGACGGCACCGCGTGATCTTGGGTTGGACTCTATGCGGTGATGGCGGTCAGGGTCACCTCCTCGCTCTCGGCGGTCTCGATGAGTGTCATCCGGCTCTTGGCGAGGATGTCGAGAGGCCCTCCGGGGCCCAGAACCGTGGCCGCCGGCCGACGCAAAGGCAGCCGGATTCCGGACCCGGCGAGCGTTCCGCCGGGTAGCGGGGCGCGGTCTTGGCTGCGCCACCGCGCGTCGCCAAGCGCGGCGCGGACGTGCCAGGCCGGTACGTAGCCGGGGCCGCAGCGGCCCGGTCGGCCCGCCGGGGCAGCGGGCGCGGATCACGGGTAGCGGCGGGTGGTGTGGTGGTAGCCGTTTCGCGGGCTCCAATGGTGGGTGGTCATCACGCCGCGCTCGAGGTCCCATTCGATGAACAGCGCCGCCGCGATGCCCAGCGCGAACACGGCGGCCCGTTCGGGGTGCCCGGACCACCAGGCGCGGGTGGCGGTGGCGCGCAGTTCCGGGCCTGCCGGGGCGGCGGATCCGTGCAGCTTGAGTTCACCCTCGCCGGTGTCGGGGCCGGTCACCACGCTGTGCAGCGCATAGCGCGGATCACGGTGCAGGTCGGCGGCTTTTCTGGACCAGGCCATGGCACCGATCAATAGCTGCCCGCCCACCAGGTAGGGCTCGACCGGGCTGATCCGCGGGGACCCATCCGGGCGCACGGTGCCCAGCATCGCCACCGGGACCGCCGCCAGCCGTGCCATTCCCAGGCGCGCGATCTCCGGCGCGCCTTGTTCAAGATCGCGCCAGCCCGCCATGTTCGCTGGCCGGGTCACGGCAGTGACGGTACTCCCGGCTGGCTGCATCTTTTGGGGCGACAGCCCGGAAGACGAGACGGTCTCGCCCAGGCTGTGGCCGTCGGCAGTGGCGGACGACCGTCGCCTGAGCCGCCGGCCACGATCGGTGACCGTTCCAGGCGAACTGATTCCCTATGGGAGATCGTTTGTCAAGGAGTCGGCTTGACGGGCTGCCTGTCACGGGATGAGGTGGTGTTGCGGGGGAGGTTGCCCCGTGTGCACTGTCCTTGGGGGACTTTGTGGGGGGTCTTCCCCGTCTTTTTGCTGCGCCGGCGGGCGCGGACTTCGGCGGGCACGGTCCAGCGCTCGGCGATGATCGCTTTGGCCTGTTGGGCGGTGATGGGGCGGCCGTCGGTGTCGCAGATGACATACGGGGCGCCGCGGCGCATGACGGTCCAGGCCCGCTCGGCGAGATGGGCGGCGACCACGCACAACGCGCCGAGGTGGTCTTTGCCGCGCTGGGTCATCTGCTGGTAGTAGATGGCCGCGAGCTGGGGGTCTTGCTTGCGGGCGGTGTCGGCGGCGCGGACCATGGTGGCGCGCAGCAGCGAGGATCCGGCCTTGGACATGGCCTGGCCCTTGCGGTCGGTCTTCCCGGTCTTTGACGCCTTGGGGGTCAGGCCGGTGAAGGAGCGGAACTGCTTACCGTGGCGGAACCGGGCCGGGTCGCCCATGCACGCGGCCAGTGCGGGGCCGCCGACGTCGGCCAGGCCGGGCAAGGTCCGGGCGAGCCCGGCGGGGCCTGCCTGCTGGTAGTGGTTCTCGCGATGGGCGGCGTGGGCGGTGAGTTCGGCGGCGATGGCGCGCAGCAGCCGGATCTCGGTGGCGATCTCGGCGGCCAGGCCGGTGAGGTTGACGGCGGGGTGGCCGGCGTAGAGGTCCACCGATGCCCGGGCGGCATCGAGCCGCTGCCGGGCGCGTTCGGCGCCCTGGTGGTTGCGGGATGCTTTGACGATCAGCGCGGTCAGCCGGGGCAGGCCCGCCCCGGTCAGGGCGCGGGGGTCGGCGTAGCGTTCCAGCACGGCCAGGTCGGCGGCGCCGAGGTCGCCGGCCAGTGGGCTGGCCGGCAGCAGCTGGCGGGCCAGGTCTGTGATCCGGGCCTTGCGCTCGGCGGCCTGGCGGATGAGCCGGTCGGTGGCGCGCACCCGCCGGTCCAGCGCCGCCTGCTCCGCGCCGGGCAGCACCAGCGGCCGCAGGCCAGCCGGGTCGAACAGCGGCAGCCGGGCTAGGGTGTCGGCGTCGATGCCGTTGGACTTGGCGTGCCGGGACAGGAACCGGCGCAGGTCGGCTGCCTTCTGCGACGACACCCGGAACACCTGGTGGCCGCGGGCGGAGAAGAACACCGCGACCGGCAGCCACGCCGGCCCGGTCGGCTCGATCACCACCTCCAGCCGGGTACCTTCCGGGCAGCCGGCCAGCGCCGCCGCCGCCACCGCAGTCAGGCTCTCCACAGTGGGCCATGCCTTGCGCTTGGCCACGATCGTGCCCTTGCCATCGAGCACCCGCACCGTGTGAGCGGTGGCGATGCCCAGGTCGATGCCCACCAGCCGCCGGTGATTCATTCCGCCTCCTCGGGTCGCATGCCGGAATACACCGGCTCGCCCGCAAGGAGCGGCACCATCGGGCCACGTTCCCAAGGAGACACGGCCAGCCGCGGCCACCTGCTCATGTGCTGCAACCGGGACCGGCCTCAAGAGGGCCGGCCCACTTCCCTTATCCGGGGCATCCGTGGCCGGCCAGGAGTGGCAATCAGTCCGACGGGGCAAGGCCACGCAGGCCCTCCCCAGAGCGCTTCACGACGCCAACCCCCCGGACCAGCCGGGATGACTATGCAACCCCTTGGGACCTCAGCCCTGTGATGGATTCACAGGCGCCGGTGTCCCTTACATGAGCTCCCAGCATCTATGCGGGCAGCCAGCCCGGAAGAGGTTGCACCGCACGTTGTGTAACCGGCCTCCGCCATGCCCCTGGCGCACATCGCCGCCGTTATGGTCGGCGACGCATTGTCAAGATAACTGCCTCAACCGCGCCCAGAACAGGAGAACATGCGCGCGGATATGGCCCCGGTAGCACTACACGGCCGCGCCGGGTTGTCATTGGCTGGCAGGTTGGCGGGCGTCTGCTGCTGATGATTGCCGATGGCTGTTTGCGGGGCTAGAAAGCCGCCGGGATGCTGAGGGGCGGGCCACGGGTCAGGCTCAGCATGCTGTGACCCGGTTGATGAGGAAGATCACCGCATCGCAGGCAGCACGCTTGAGGGCTGCCGCCAGGGCCTGGCTCGCCAGTTCGTGGCTCAGGCCGATTTCGGCCTCGGACGGGCCGGGCGTGTCCTGTGGCTGGGCCGAGGCGACCTCCAGCGGCCAGCTGCGCGACCTGCTGGGCAAGCCGGCGAAGGTCATCGGAAAATCGCTTTCCTCAGCTGGCTACCTGCCCTACCGTGACCCGTGCGCTGAGGGCTGCGGCGGGCGCGGCGCTGGGCAAAAAGACACGGGAGACAGCATGGAGTCCACGATTGGCGCCCCGGACGGCCGGATGCTGGCCGTCAAGGAGTCCGGTGATCCCGCTGGCCGTCCGGTCCTTGTGCACACGGGCACGCCAGGCTCCAGGCATCTTTACGGCCCGGTCGTGCGCGATGCGGCGGCCCGTGGCCTGCGGCTCATCAGCTACGACCGGCCGGGCTACGGCAGGTCCTCGCCCCAGCCGGGCCGCACCGTCGCCGGCTGCGCCGCGGATGTCCGCGCGATATCTGCGCTGAGCTTGGCATCGGCCGGCTGGCGATGTGGGGCATGTCCGGCGGCGGCCCGCACGTGCTCGCGTGCGCTGCGCTGCTCCCGGACCTAGTGACCGCGGCTGCCTCGCTCGCATCGGTCGCGCCGTATGGCGCTGAGGGACTTGACTATTACGCCGGCATGGGCCAGCAGAACGCAGATGACGACCGCCTGGTCCTCACCGACGAGGCTGCGGCCAGGGCAAAGATCGACCAAGACCGGGAGGAAATCCTGGCCACGCCGCCAGAGGATGCAGCCCAGGCGATTGCGTCACTGCTCACCCCGGCAGATGCCGCGGCCCTGAGCGGCGAGCTGGCCGGCTACCTGACCTGCGCCGAGCGCGACGCTCTGGCGCCCGGCAGCCAGGGATGGTGGGACGACACCTGCACCCTCAGGCCGTGGGGATTCGACCTGGCCGACATCACCGTCCCGGTCCTGTTGCTGCACGGCAGGCAGGACATGTTCGTGCCGTTCGGCCACGGCGAATGGCTGGCCACGCACATTCCCGGCGTCGAGGCCCGGCTGCTCGACGACGATGGCCACCTGACGCTCCTGCAAAATCGTGTGCCCCAGGTGCATGCCTGGCTTGCAGAACACCTCTAGCGCGCCGGTAAGCCGCTGCCTTGTTGCCGGTCCACAGGCGGGGCAAGGTAAGCAAGCTAGGGATAGCCGGTCACCGCGTGCTGCCTGCCCTAGTCGCGCAGGCCTGGTAGCGGTGGATCGCGCGCGTGGTTGCCCGCGGGACGACGCGGATAGTCCCGCTATCCAGGCGTCTCAAGTAGCTGATTGGCAAGAAGAGACGAAACGCGGGCGACCATCACCCCACCGTGCCTGGCAGTGTCATGCAACGCCTCGGCACCAGAACCGCTGGCGCGTTGCCGCCACGGAACGTGACAGGCTCCCCCGAAGTCAACCGCGCGAATACCCGCCGTTATGGGCGCTAGCCTCTGTCGGCTGGGACGCTTTCAGCGCCGTGCCGAACTGGTCGATCTGTACCGGAGATGGCCTGCGCGGCCGCCCAGGCCATTGGCCGCGCGGGGTCCCTCCGGTGCCGGATGAGAGGCGAGGCAGGAATAGCCTTCACCTTGAAATGTACCGTCTGTCTGTATATAAAGATGGCATGAGCCAACGTCCGCTGCAGGAGCCGGCCTTCATGATCCTCACCGCGCTGGCTGGCGGGGCCCAGCACGGCTACGGGATCATGACCGACGCCGCGCAGATCTCCGGCGGCCGGGTCCGGCTGCGCGCCGGGACGCTGTATGCGGCGCTGGACCGGCTCGGGGGCGATGGGCTCGTCGAGGTGGACCACGAGGAGATCGTGGACGGCCGGCTGCGCCGCTACTACCGGCTCACCGAGGCCGGTGCCCAGCGGCTTGCGGCCGAGGTTGACCGGCTGCGAGCTAACACCACCGCCGCGGCACGGCGGCTTGGCCTCATCGCAGGGATACCATGAGCGACCGGAGCGAGCTGGAGCGCCGCTACCGGCGCCTGCTTGCCTGGTACCCGGCCGAGCACAGGCGCGATCACGAGGACGAGATGCTTGGGGTCCTGCTCGCGGCCGCGCGCGGCGGGCAGCGCCGGCCGGGCCTGGCCGACGCGGTCAACCTGATCGGGGGCGGGCTGCGGATCAGGGTCCGCACTGGGCCCGGGCCGCTTGATCCCCGCTGGCGGGACGCGCTGGCGGTCTGCAGTGTGGCGGCGCCGTTGCTGCTGCTGGGCGTGGTTGCGGGAGCCCTGCTCAGCCTCGCCGCTGATCACCCGGGCCTCATTGTCGCCGTGTGGGCGATCATCCCGGCGGAGCCCGTTCTGCTTGGCCCTGTCGTGCTCCTGGCCCTGGTGCTGCTCCGGCTCCGGCGCTTGGCGGCGCTCGCGGCTCTGGTGGTGACCGCCGGCCTTTTGCTCTACGCGGTCCGCGCGTCGGCCTACGGCTCGGCCGGGTACATGTTCTGGGTCGTGCTCGGCGGGCTGGAGACGGCGGCCCTGGTCTCTTCTCCTGGCCCAAGGCGCGGGCTGGAACTGCTGGGGCGGCGGCGAACGGCGGCCATGGCCATTGCCGCCCTGGCGGCGGGAGCCCTGCTCGGCGCGGCCGTGGCAAGCGCCACGGTGCCCCTGCCGGTGATCAGGGACCTGGCTGTGGTCCTGGGATCGGCTGCTGCCGCCGCGGTCGCGATCAGGTCCCCGGCGGTAGGCCGGCGTGTCCTTGCGCTGCTCGCGATCCCCGCCTGGCCGCTCACTATCGCAGTGTCCGATTTCACGCCGGCCGGGCCGGTAACGACCGGCGATCTCGTCCTGATTTACCTGCCGACGCTGGTCGTGGTGTCTGTGGTCGTCCTGGCCTCGCGCCGCCGCCACCGCCGCCGCGGCGATCCTGGCCCCGGTGCGCCGCACCAGCCTGATCCGCCGCCGGGCCCGCGCTCGGCCTCCAGCGGTTGCTGATGCACAGCCATGTCAGCACGGCGCCGCCCGGAGCAGTTCCCGCCAGCAGGCCGCCACCAGGTGCTCTCGCTCCCGGTCCGCAGCCTGGGGGACAGGGACCACCGAATCCGCAGCTCTCCACGCGCGGCGCGTGCCCGCGCCAGCCCCGCTATCCTGCTCCTCAAGCACCCCCGTCGCGAGCTTGCCGATGCCGACTGACCACCCCCGCCTGACCGAGGATCAGGTCATCGCAAGCGGTGGCTGGCATACCCGCTACACCCGCGTTCTGGCGATGGCCAGCGACGGTGATTACGGCTTCGCGGTCGTCGACGGGAACGGCGACGGAGCCGAAACCGAAGCTGAAACGCTGATATGGGAAGGTGGGAACTGGGCCAGCGCGGGCTCCTCCGGCGCAGGGCCACTCGACCACCTCGGCCCCCTGCAAACCGGCGAGCAGATCGGCAACGCCTACTCCGCCTACGGCACCGCGCCCGGACGCCAGTCGATCACGATCAACTTCGATGGCGGCCTCCACCGCATCCCCGTCAGCCGCTACGGAGTCTGGGCCTTCATCAAGATCCGCACCGACCCTCACGGTCATGGATTCCCGGCACCAGCGGCCTGATAAACACGGTGACACTCCCCGCACGCCGGAACTGACACTGATATGTGCTCGACGCGGCGGCGATCCCGGATCACAGACAGAGGCCCAGACTCGGCAGGGATCCGTCGTCACGCCATGCCCAAGATTAGATCACGCTCAGTGACTGGCACTGGTTAGCGTCCGGTGCGCGAGTATCCGCCTGATTGTGGCTGGATGTGGGTGATCTGCGCGGGGATGGGCCGGTCCTTGTGTTGTCTGGCAGCCGCGCAACGCTTGGGGTAGTGCCGGACCTAACCAGGCGAGCGGCGAAGGGAGCCAGAGCGTGAGCGATCCGCGGTCTCAGGACACCTTCGACGCCGTCTTCGATGAGTACGCCCCGGCTGTGTGTTGTGCGGTATGCGCGGCGCCGTCTAGACAGCGAGGACACCGCGTGGGACGTCGTCAGCGACACGTTCCTGGCGGTATGGCGGCACTGGGAACGGCGCCCGGTCACCCCTGATCTACGGCCGTGGCTCTACGCCATCGCGGCCAACGCCGTCCGCAATCAGTGGCGCGCCGCAGGCCGGCGGGACCGGCTCGCGGTGCGGCTCTCAGCTGCCCGGTACCCGGCGCCGGCGCCGGACCTGGCCGACGGCGTCGTCTTGCGCCGGACGACGGAGGACGCGCTCGCCAGGCTTTCGCAGACCGACCGCGAGGTGCTTCGCCTCATCGGCTGGGAAGGGCTGACCGACGCGCGGTCCATCGGCCTGGTGCTCGGCCTGAGCCCGGTGGCCGCCCGGTCCCGGATACATCGCGCCCGGCGCCGGCTCAAAGCTTTGCTGGCCGAGCCCGCCGGAGCGGCCGAGGTTTCCGCGCCATCGGCCGCAAGTAACCGTCCCTCGGAGGCGTGACATGCGTTCGGTGACAAGAAGCATCATGACCCGGTGGTACCGCGGCCCGGATGGCCTCCCCGGCCGCGGCGCCGCGGATCTCCGGGAGCTTCTCGGCGCTGTCAACCCGTGCCGGGGCGACCTTGACGCCGCCTCGGCGGCGGAGCTGGCACAACTGCGGCAGCGCATTGTTTCGGGCCAGGCGGTCTTCAGCCAGCCGCATGCCGGGCCGCCTTGCTGGCGGCGGCAGCGGAGGATCCTCCCCGGCCTGCCCCGGGCCAGCTCGCCGCGGGGGCGAGCGTTGCTGCCGCGGCCAGGGGGGCGGGCCGCGGTTGCCGCGGCCGCCGTCACGGCGACCTGCGCACTCGCCGCAGGGCTGGCTGCCGCCGCGATCACCGGCACCGGGCCCGCCCCGCGAGCACCCGGCCGGATCGCGCTGGATGCCTTCCTCGGCCGCGCCGCCGCCGTGGCCCGCACCCAGGACAGCCCGCTCGGCCGTCCCGGGCAGGTCTTCTACCTCAAGACTCTGGAAGACATCAGCGCCGGGCTTCCGGGATACCCTCCGACCAAGTCGTGCCAGGTTGCCTGGGATCCCCCGCCCAGCGTCGGCGGCACCGCCGGCGGGGACGACACGAGCATCCCGACCCGGCCCGCACCGCAGTTCTGCGCGAGCGGTGTGCCCGGCCCGCCGGCCGGCTACCCCGAGCCCTGGTTCAAAGACCACGGCTACCCGTCCTGGGATCACAACGGATACCCCCCGCCCGAGAGCCTGCCGACTGAGCCGGCGGCGCTGTTGGCGGCGCTCTACCAGGCGGCAGCCCACCCAGCGCCGCCCGGCGGCGGGACGTTCTGGGGCACCGACCCCACGCTGGACCCCTTGCCGGCGGACATCGTCTTCGTCCTCGCCGACCGGCTCCTGCAGGCTCCCATATCCAGCCAGCTCCGATCGGCGTTGTTCGCGGCGACGGCCCGGCTGCCCGGAGTCGAGCTGATCCCCAACGCCGCCGACGCGGCCGGGCGCCGCGGCGTGGAGGTCGCGATAGCGACCCATGAAACGAGTTACGACCCGTGCGCCACCGCAGCAGGATTCCAGGGATTCATCCTGGACCCGGTGACCTACCGGTACCTGGGCGAGCGGGATGTCCTGAGGTGGACGCCCCACACCCGCTGCCGGCTCCCGCGCGGTAAGACGTGGCCGCCAGGCCTGCGCCAAGCCCAGCACTCCGTGCGCCGGCCCTGGGTGACCTCCGACGTGACCGCGGTCCTGCAGACCGGTTTCACCGACCCGGCCAGATCATGACCGCCAATCCGGCATCCGGCCGGCCAGGCACCGGCCAGGCGGACACCGCAACGGCGGGCGGTGCTTCTCAAGTACCTGCGCGAAGAGGCAGGACAGGATGATATTCACTCAGCGCGCCGCGGTCTTGATACCGCGGCCATCGCCGGGCTTGCGCCCGCGGCCACCAGCATGACCGGGGCACCGTCGGCGTCTTCGGCAGCGGGCACGGCACGGTACCGGTGATCCGCGGGCGGACGAACACGGTGGTGACCACGATCCGGGGGCAGGCGCCGTGCCGGTGGCAACCACGGCCAACCCGGGCACCAACCGGCCAGCGAACGGGAAACCACCCGAGGTGGTGACAGCATGCGGAGAAGGGCCGGGCACCGGTTTGCGGTCAGTGGGACACCTTCCCCGGGCAAGCCTGGGAAGGAGTCCCGCGCGCCGAAGTGGCGGATCTGCGCTCGCGTCGCGCTGAGCCTGCTCGACCACAGACGAGCGAATATTCGGCGATCCGCGCGATCTCGCAGGCGGGTGGCGCTCAGTGACCGCTCACCGACTGTGACAGCTGCCACCTGCCTGGCATGCTGCTGCTGGCGTGCAGCTCGCGGGAGTTGCGCGCGCAGTTGGGTTTTAGTGCCCTATGCGCCCGCCTAGACGATGATAAATACCCAATTGCAGCGCAACCGGGCATGTGCACGCTGATTGACCGATGATGCTTAGCGTGGCCTGGTCGCTGATAACTCCATAGAGTGTGAAGCCTTCTGAGTGCCCCGGTGAGTTGTTGTAGCCAACGGACGGTCCAGGCAGCCAACGCGGCGATCTCTTCCTTATCAGCCAAGCTCACGCGCCTATGCCGCGTCTAACCGGTAGCTGGCGGACCCTGGCCCGGCAGTGGGACCGGCTCGATTTGCCTCACCTTCGATGCACCCTCCGGAGGGTGAGGCGGCGCCGGACTGCGGCCTTTGGTGTGGTCGGTCAACGGCGGCGGCGCCGGGCTGCGGCCTTTGGTGTGGTCGGTCAACGGCGGCGGCGCCGGGCTGCGGCCTTTGGTGTGGTCGGTCAACGGCGGCGGCGCCGGGCTGCGGCCCTTGGTGTGGTCGGTCAACGGCGGCGGCGCCGGGCTGCGGCCCTTGGTGTGGTCGGTCAACGGCGGCGGCGCCGGGCTGCGGCCCTTGGTGTGGTCGGTCAACGGCGGCGGCGCCGGGCTGCGGCCCTTGGTGTGGTCGGTCAACGGCGGCGGCGCCGGGCTGCGGCCCTTGGTGTGGTCGGTCAACGGCGGCGGCGCCGGGCTGCAGCCCTTGGTGTGGTCGGTCAACGGCGGCGGCGCCGGGCTGCGGCCCTTGGTGACGGGGTAGTCGTTTGCCCGGCCGGTTGTCTCGCGATTGTGCCCTGTGCTGCTTCCACCAGATTCGCGCATCTGACCCGCCGGTTCTCTCGGCAGACGCTCTCGACCCGCCATGATCGCTATACGTCTCACTTACAACGGTAACGCGGACTGGGTCTATCCGTTCCCCCTGAGTTTGCTGCAATCGTGCCGCAGTCTCGGCGGCGTGAAAGTCCACTTGCGCGGGCCAGGCGTGGCCCTGACCGCTTGCCTGCCATCTGCTCGCGGCAAGATCGCCTAGAGGAATCTGAGCACGTGGGAAGGTCAGCCAGGGTCGTTGACCGGACTTTGATGCTGCACCAGGTGATCCGCTAGTAGCCGCAGGCAGCGCGGGATGGGAGATCCGAACTCCTGAGGGGCTGCCTCCAGCATGCTTTCCCAAGCCTGCGGGCTGGGTTCGCTGTCGGTCATGACGGCCTGTGACCTCGGCTGCGCGTCCTCAATAGTGTGCGCCGAACGGTTCCGGACCGTAGCGGAGTCCTTCACAGCGGGCGCGCACACTCCCGCCGTTCTGGTCGCGGATCAGCAATCGTAGGCCGGTCAAGTCAGCCGCGCAGATCCGGCGCTTCTGCGGGTGCCGGCGGCTGCGGCAGTTTCTCGAAGACCGCGACCTGGCTGGTGCTGGCGGAGGTGAATGGCGCCCGGTCCCAGCCCGCCCAGCGGTCCCGGATCCGGAAACCAGTGATCTTGGCCATCAGGTCCAGCTCTGACGGCCACACGTACCGGTAGGGCGCGGAGTGGCGCACCAGGCGCCCCTCCATCTCTATCCAGTGGCGTGACCACGCGATCTGGGCTGCGGTGTCGTCGAAGGTCTCGATCCCGACGTGATCCGGGCTGAGAGTGAACACCCACCCGGCCTCGCCAGGCGGGACCCGGCGCAGCTGCGGGACCTCCACTTCCACCACAAAGCACCCGCCGGGCTCCAGGTGCGCGGCCGCGTTGGCGAACACTGCCAGCTGATCGTCTTGGGTGGTGACATTCATGATCGTGTTCGCCACCAGGTACACCAGGCGGAAGGTCCCCGGCACGCGGGTGCTGGTCATGTCGCCGATCGTCACCGGAACCGCGCCGGCGCCGGGCTTGGCGAGCATCCGTTCCGCCATGTGCGGGGATAGCTCGATGCCGTGCACCGCGATGCCCCGCGCGGCCAGCGGCAGCGCCACTCGCCCGGTGCCGGCCGCGAACTCCAGCACGGGACCGCCCCGCGCGAGCTCGGCGAGCAGATCCACCATGGGGCCTAGCACCGGCGTGGCAGACTGGGCCGCGTAGGTCTGGTCGTAGACCTCGGCTATCTCCGGGCCCCAGGTGATCGACCCCACGGGCAGCAGCCTCCTCCGAACTGTGGCGGCCGCCAACCGAATTTCGTCACGCGGACTGAATCGCCCGCGCGCAGCCATAGAAACGGCGCAGTGCCACTGGCCAGGCCCGTCACACTCCGCGTTCGCAAGGCCGATCGCCTCACGTTCGGTATCCGCCGTTATGCATGCCTGGTCGTTATTCCGGCCTATTCGTTGAAGCGCGCGGAACAGGTTGATCTGGTAGCCGGCGCCTGGTGGTTACCGGGAGCGTGCCTGCCGGCTGGTCCCGCGGTCCGCTATTTCACCCAGATCTGGTCGAGCAGCGGCCCGTAGATGGGCTGCTCCTGGTAGTTCGCGGCGCGGGCGGAGACAAAGACGGCGATAGACCCGGTGAAGATGGGGACCACCGGCGCCTGGTTGGATACCAGGCGGTACAGCTGTGCCCATGCCCTGCGGGCAGCTGCCGGGTCGGTCACCTGCAGGGACTGTGCCTGGCTGGCCAGCTGGTCCGCGTGCGGGTTGCAGTACCAGCTGAGGTTGTTGGCTGCACTCTGGTGCAGGGACTGGCAGCTGAGGAACGGGACGAAGTAGTTGGACACCGTCGGGATATCTGCTCCAAAGCCATTTATGCTCAGCTGGACCGCGTGCGGGCTGAGGACGGCCGCCTTAAAGAACTTGGTGGCGGAGATGTTGCGCGACGTTGCCCGGTAGCCAAGCTGCCTCAGCAGCTGCTCAAGGTAGGAGCTGACGTTCCGGTTGGTCAGCCCGTGGACGTTCCAGACGGTCACCGGCACATTGGTGGTGCCGGACTCCCTGGCAAGGCGCCTGCCCGTGGCCAGGTCCGGGCCGTGCCAGGCACCGTCGTGCGGCGGGGTCGTGTAGGGGCAGTATGGCTGGTAGCCGGGAAAGTCGGCGGGCAGGAGCTGGCAGGTCACCGCGGCCTGGCCGGCCCCGGAACCGGACAGCTGGATGATGCGCGCGCGGTCGATGGCATAGCTGACTGCTTGCCGCGCCTTGACGTTGCTGAACGGCGGCTGGCGGGTGTTCAGGACGACGAACCTGGTGAAGACCTTGTACCCGGGGTGCACCCGGGCCGGGTACCGGATCGCCAGGCTGGTGTACGACAGGCCGTTAAAGCTGGTGTCCACCAGATCGGCGCGCCCGGCGGCGACCGCGGCTACCTGCTTGCCGCGATCGGCCATCTGCTCGAACCGGATGACCCCCGGGTAGCCGGCGGCTGCGCCGCGAACGACCACTGCCGGAAGTAGGGGTTGCGCTGCAGGGTCAGCGACCGGTTCGGCCGGTAGCTGGCGATCATGTACGGGCCGGTTCCGGGCAAGAACGGCGCGCGGTTGATGACGCGGCCGGGAGCGCCGGGCGGGGCGGGGGTAGCCAGGAGCAGCGCGAGCTTATCGGGGAAGTCGGGGTCGGCGTGGGTCAGGTGGAAGGTGACCGTCCCCGCCGCGTCATTAACCGCGATCCCGGCGGACAGGTCGCACCGTCCCGGCGGCGGCTGGCACGCCTGCGCGCCGAGGATGCCCCGGTAGTAGGCAGGAACCTGGCCGGAGGTGAGCTGGCGCTGGATGCCGCGGCGGAAGTCCAAGGCGCGCACCGGCCGCCCGGTTGAATAGCGGATGCCACGGCGGAGCGTGAATGTGTACGTGGTCCGGCCGCCGGTGGGCTGCGGCAAGGTCACGGCCAGGTCCGGGACCAGGGTGAGGCCCGCCGCGCCGGGGGAGCGGCGGAAGGCCACCAGCCCGTCGTAGACGGAGGCCAGCGCCGGGAGCGTCATGTAGTCGTAGGCCTGCGCGGGGTCGACCGCCGGCAGCGACCTGCTGACCTCGGTCAGGGTGCCGCCGCGGTGGCTCGCCGCGGCGAACGGGCGCGCCGCAACCCACACGCCCCCGCTCGTCAGGGCAAGGCCGTGCGGTGAACTGCCCACGGGGAAGCTCTGGGCAACCCGGCCGGCCCGCGGGTCGATCCGGTCGAGCGTGGCGGCGAACTGGTCGCTGACCCACACCGAGTCCCCGGTGGCGACGATGGCCGAGGGCCCGTCACCGACGGGAATGGTGGCGGTCACCTGACCGGTCACCGGGTCGATCTTCGACACATTGAGACTGAGCGAGTTAGCGACCCACACCGCGGCCGGGGTGACCGCGATGCCCGCCGGCCCGGCGCCGACCGGTATGGGCGCGCTCGCGGGCTGGCCGGTGACCGGGTCGATCTTGGTGACGGTGCCATCCCCGCCGTTGGCCACCCAGACCGCGCGCGGTCCGGCCGCGATGCCATCGGGCTGGCCACCGACGCCCACCGGCCTGCTCACCGCGCCGGTCAGCGGGTTGATCCGCTCGACCGTGTCGTCGCCCTGGTTGGCCACCCACACGCCGCCCGCCCCGAACGCGATCGCGACCGGGTCATTGCCCACCGGAATCGGCGAGCCGACCACCGCATCGGTCGCAGCGCTGACCCGGTCCACCGTGCCATCGCCGCTGTTGGCGACCCACAGATCGCCGTTCCGGCTCACCGTCACCGCGGCCGGAAACGACCCGACCAGGATTTGATCAACCACGGCATGGGTTACCGGGCTGATCCGGACCAGCCTGCCCACGGCGCTGTCGTCGACCACCCAGACCGACCCGTCGCCGTAGGCGACGCCGTCCGGGCTGCCCACCGGCACGGGCGCCCCGGCCAGCCCGCCGGCGGAGTCGATCAGGCCCACCGTGTTGGCCGGCAGCTGCGCCGGTGCTTCGCCCGCCCACGGCCGCGCCACCACCACGATGCACACCGCCGCCGCGACCGCCAGCGCCGAGCCGGCGGCCAGCAGGCGGCGGGCGCGCCGCCGCCCCCAGGCCGGCCCGCCGCCGCTGTCGGCCGGCCGCAGAGCGGGTGGTTCCGGCGGCAGGGAAGCAGCCGGGGCGCCGGCGCGGTCACCGTCGGCCGGGCCCTGGGGGCTGGCCCACTCCAGCGCCGGGTCGTGGGCCAGAACCGAGGCGTGCAGGCGCTGCAGCGGCTCGGCGGGGTCGATGCCCAGCTCGCCGGCGAGCAGGTCGCGGGCCCGCCGGTAGGCGGCCAGCGCGTCGGCCTGCCGGCCGCACCGGTACAGCGCCAGCATCAGCTGGGCGTGCAGCCGCTCCCGCAGCGGGTGCTCGGCGGCCAGCCGCTCCAGCTCGCCGGTCAGCGCGTCATGACGGCCCAGCGCCCAGGTCCGCGTCGATCCGGGCCTCCACCGCGGCCAGCCGCAGCTCCTCCAGCCGGGCCGCCTCCGGCCGGGTGAACGCATAATCAGCCAGGTCGGCCAGCACCGGGCCGCGCCACAGGCCCAGCGCCGTGGCGCAGCGTCCCGGCCGCCTCGGCATACCGGCCGGCCTCCAGCGCCGCCCGCCCCGCGGTGAACCCGTCCTCAAACACCGCCGCGTCAAGCTGCTCCCGGCCCGCCCGCAGCAGGTAACCGCGGCCGCTGGTCACCAGCACCCCGCCCACGGCACCCCGGGCCCGGTCCGGCTCCAGCGCCTGGCGCAGGTGAAACACATACGTCTGCAGCGTGTTGGCCCACTCGTCGGGGGGGTCCCCGCCCCACACGTCCTCACCCAGCCGGTCCATCGACACGGCCCGGCCCGCCTCCAGCAGCAGCAGCGCCAGCACCGCCCGCTGCCGCGGGCCGCCCAGCGGCACCGCCCGCCCAGACCGCAGCACCTCCAGCGGCCCGAGCACGCCGAACGCGGCCGGCCCGGTCTTGCCGGCCAGCGGGTCAGCAGCCATCACGCACCGCCCAGGTCACGGCCACGCGCCTCACCCCCCACGGCGGGTCCTTCCCATTCCACCACCAGTCCACGCCAATTCCAACCCAGCCTCCACGTCACGCCCACCGGCGTTCCGACCGCCCCGCGCTGTCCTGCTCACAAGCCCGGACCGGCGGGCCAGCCGCCCCCCGGCCGCCCGGCCCACAGCAGGCAAGGAGTGACCGCACGTGACCGACCAGCCCCGCCACCCGCACCCCCGCCCCGGTGCCCGCCGCCCCCGGCGGCCGCCGCCTGCCGCCTGCCGGGCACTGACCGTCCTCGGCGCGCTGCTGCTGTCGCTGGCCGCCGCGACGGCCGCGGCCCCGGCCGCCTCGGCCACCCCCCCGCCGCCCGAACCCCCGCCCGGCCCGCCGCCCCCGCCGCCGGCGGTGCCAGTCCCCGGGCTGCCGCTGTGGGCCGTGCTGGTGATCCTGGGCGGCACCATCACCCTGTCCGCCGCCACCACCCTCATCACCCTGGCGCTGCACCCCACCGCCACCCGGCCCGGGCCCCGGCCGCCGGCCCGCGCCCCGGCCACAGCCAGGCACCAGCCCCTACCGCCAGCCAGGCCCGCCGCCCGCCAGCCCACCAGCGCAGCCATCCCGCCCACGGGCACCGAGGCCAGCAGCGCCAATACCAGGCAACGCGGCCGAGCCCAGCTACCCCACCGAGGAAACCACGATGCACCCGGCCCATCGCTCACCACATAACCAAGACCCAGACCGCCGACCCCACCGGGTGCGGGCGGCCATACCGAGCCCTGCCCCCGGCCCGGCTGACCTCGCCCGGGGGCGGCAGCCGGGAAAGACGGTCTCCTGGACCGGCCCCGAACGGCCGCGCTGTCTGTGGTACCGGCTCCGGCTGACCGCGGCGCAGATGAACTACGCGACCTGGCGGGTCATCGACCCCCAGGCGCCCTGGATCGCAGGGACCGCCCTCGCTGAACCCGCCGACCCGGACATTCAACGTCACCGGCACCACCCAGCCCGCCCCCGGCCGATCCCTTCGCCGCCCGGCCGATGCCCCATTGCCCATCAGCGGCCCGCGCCCGCGGACAGCTGCTGCCTATCCCACATCACAGGAGGTCCGTCATGAACCCCACCCACGCCACCCACCGCCTTTCCGTCACCCTAGCCGGGCTCGCGGCCGCCGCCCTGGCACTGCCCGCCTGCCAAAACACAGCCACCGCGGCCAGCCACCGGCACCACCACCCGGCGCACGCCGTGGTGCAGCAGGCGCAAAACGGCCTGACAGTCACCGACCTGCAAGACCTCGCCAACATCAAGCGGCACCTCTTCCAGAGCAAGACGGTGCAGCAGACGCAAAACGGTCTAACAGTCACCGACCTGCAAGACCTCGCCAACATCAAGCGGGACATCTTCCGGACATAGGCGGAGCGCTCCCCGAGACGAGGAACGCCACCCACCACCGCCCCACGCGAAGGCGTCCGGCCCAGCCGGACGCCTTCGCGCTCAGAGCCCGCCGCTAAAGCCAGAAACGGTCATTCTGCGCACGTGGCCAAGGCGAATCCGCCATCACCGCGAGGCGCCTAATCGGCAGGGAGGATGTGAATAGTGCTCCGGCCCTGCTTCCCAGGTCTTGGTTCAGCGTGGGCGTAGGGTCGGGACCGGGTCCCGGCCTGACCTCCGAATCGGCCGACGCCGCTCTCGGGCTGTCTTGATAACGATCTGTCGGCCGGGCCCCAGTCTTCTGGCACCCACCGGCGCTGCCGGTCTGATCTGCCTGGCCTGGGCAAGAGGCCGGGGTTCACAGGTCCGGGCGGCCAGCGGGTGCGTGCCATCCCTCAACCTGAGAAGGGGATGACAGTGACCATCGTAGAGACACGTGCAGAAATTCGTGCCATCACCGGCGGCGTGGACACCCATGCGGAGGTGCACGTCGCGGCAGCGCTGGATCCGGTCGGCGGGCTGCTCGGCGTCGCCGAGTTCCCGGCCAGCCCGGCTGGGTATGCCCAGCTGCTGGGCTGGATGGGCGGATTCGGCACGGTGTGCCTGGTCGGGATCGAAGGGACTGGCAGTTACGGCGCCTGCCTGGCCCGGCATATCACTGCGGCGGGGGTGCGGGTCGTCGAGGTGGACCGCGCCGACCGGCAAGACCGCCGCCGTCAGGGCAAGTCGGATCCGCTGGATGCGGTCAGCGCGGCCCGGGCGGCCCAGTCTGGCCGGGCAGCTGGCGCGCCGAAGGGCCGCGACGGGCAAGTGGAGGCGGTCCGCGCGCTGATGGTCGCCAAGCGCACTGCCCGCTCGGCACGGATCCAGACCATCAACCAGGCCCGCGCCCTGATCGTGACCGGCCCAGACGACATACGCGCCCGCTTCACCCAGCACACACCCGCGGCCCTGGTCGCCGAGCTGGCCTCGCTGCGGCCCCGCCCCGGCAGCATGGTCCGCTACCACACTCTGCTATCCCTGCGTGAGCTCGGCCGCCGCGCCGAGTTCCTCGGCGGCCAGTTCGACCGCCTGGATGAGTTCATCGTCCCGCTGGTGACCGCCCGCGCCCCCGGGCTGCTGGCCCTCTACGGCGTGGGCCCCGACACCGCCGCCATGCTCCTGATCGCCGCCGGGGACCACCCCGGGCGGCTGCGGTTCTGCTGCGAAGTGGCGGCGTAGGGGTCGAAGTATCCGATCACGCTCTGTAGTTACCGGGATGCCTTGTTTGTGACTATCACAGCCGAGTTTGCTATTAGTCTTCGGTCATGGCCGCGACGACATCGTCATCGTTAAGGTCCTCAGGACGAGCAGTGAACGCCAACATGAATTGCTCACGGGTCATAAACGTCAACGCGTCTTGGGCGCACGTGCAATGGATGTCACCGCAGAACCCTGGGGGAGCATAGACGTTGTACTCGTTCTCGGGCCACGACGGCTCGATCGCAGCCAACTCTGCCGCCGTCACCCGGGTCACGTCTTACCTCCCCCAGCAGTATGCATGGGTCAGTGCGCCCGCGGTAGTGTGTTGGCCCGCGCCGGCACCGCCGTACGGCTGCGGCCTACGCTTCCTGGTGCTCGGTGTCGCGCTCGCGGGCTGCTTCGAGCACGCCGTCGGCGGGCCGGATCTCGGGCTTGGGTGGCTGCAGGATGGCGTCGCGCTGGGCTTGCCAGACGGTCCAGGCGGGGCCTTCGTCTTCCCAGTCGGGGTCTTCGTTCGGGACCATGACGTTCTGCCGGGCCTCCAGCTCCTCGCGGAACACGCGCCGCTGCTCGTCCAGTTCGGCCAGCCAGCCCGGCTCGTGCCAGGAGCTCGTCCGGTGCCTTGGGTTCGGCGGATTCCAGGGGCCGGATCTTGCGGTCGGGGTGGCGGCGGCGGTATTTCGCTGTCGGCCTGGACGGCGAGGCGCCGTGGTGCCTTCGGTGAGCTTGTCCCACAGGTTGCGGTCGTCCATGACCGCGCTCAGGGTGGCCTCGTGCTCGCGGTGCTGGGCTTCGAGGGCGCGGGCCTTGGCGGCGATGCCGGCGTGCCGGGCGGCGACGGCCTGGTCCTTGGCGGTGCTGGCTTCGGCTTCGGCGCGGATCGCCTTGAGCCGCATGGTTTCCGCGCCCAGGCGCACGTCGCGGAGCTGCTTGCCGACGTGGGGTGGTGCCCAGCCGGTCTCGGTCTGGTAGCTGTCGCGCATGTGGATCAGGCTGCCGTCGGGCAGGGCCCGCACGTCCACACCGTCTGTCCTGGTGATGGCGGCGAACGCGTCGTGCCAGGCGGCGCGCATCTCGGGGGCGTTGCCGGTGGGCTCGTGGCCGATGACCTCCCGGTCGTCGCCGATGCCGTACAGCTCCCGGTAGGTGGCGATCTTGCTGGCCCGCTGCTGCCAGTCCAGCCGCTCCACCGGGTCGTCCGGCACCGGCCCCAGCGCCTGGACCGCCCACGCGGGTGAGGTTTCCACGGCGTGCTCGCCGAGGCGCTCGGCCCGCTCGTCCATCGCCTGCCGCAGCCTGGCTTCGTACTGCGCGATCTCGGGGTCATCGAACTGGCGTGGCCGGTCGGTCCACGGCTTCTGCGGCAGCGGGACCAGCGGGTCCACGATCTGGCGCATGCGCGCTTGTCGCAGCACGGCGGCGACGCTGCGGGCATCGGCCAGGGTCTGGGAGTTGACCGCGGCCCGGACCACCTCGCCCGCGTCCAGCCCGGCCATCTCGGCGGCGCGCAGGTCCCGCCACAGCCAGGTGGCCTTCGGGCCGAGGTCGTCGTGCCGGTACTCCTCCGGCAGGGCGTCCATCGACGAGCTGGTGGTAGCGCTCGCCGGTCGGCCGCGCCTGCCAGGTCGGCCCACCGCGCGTACAGGACGCCGAGGTGGTCGGCGTTGGCCAGGGCACGCTGCCGGTAGTCGCTGGCGGCTAGTTCGGCGTCTTCGCGGTCCAGGCAGTCGGCCAGCACCGCCACCGGATCCCGCACCTCATCGCTCGGGCTCCTCGGCGGGTTCGGGTGGCAGGCCAGCCCGTTCCCGTTCCATCCGCTCGCGGCGGGCCAGTTCGGGGTCGGGCCGGGTGCCGGGCTGCGGGTCGGCTTCTCTCGGCTGGATGGCCACCGTGCGCGCCGTCCTGTGTCCTTGACGCCTTCGTGGGTGACGGCGACCGCGGTGTTGTCGTCGACGCCCCGGGTCATCGCGACATACAGCCACTCGCGGGTTCGCGGCCGGTGACCAGCGCCGTGCCGGCGCGGACGGTGCCGCCCATGCCCTTGTGCCCGGTCACCGCGTACCCCAGGTCGGTGACGGTGCGTAGTTTGGATTCGCCGTAGAAAAAAGCATGATCAGCAAGCCGCATCGCCCCGGTCTGCCGGTCGGCGTCCAGGACCCGCCGCACCCACGCCCCGTTCCCGCCGACGCTTTCGATCTGGAAGATGTCGCCG
Source organism: uncultured Actinomycetes bacterium (assembly GCA_963734725.1). Taxonomy (GTDB): domain Bacteria; phylum Actinomycetota; class Actinomycetes; order Streptosporangiales; family Streptosporangiaceae; genus DASXKD01. The sequence goes on along the minus strand of CAVTIX010000014.1, from coordinate 60,378 downwards.
TTGGTGAGCGTGTGCCCGGGGTCGGTCTCGCACGCGGCTGTCGTTCTCCCGGCACACGATCACATCCCCCGCCGAGGCCCGCTCACCCTCGCTGATCTCGACCGACGGGCCGTCATCGACCAGGCCGAGGTGGATCAGGTCGTCGCGGATCATCCGGGACAGTTCCCGGCAGTCGTCCCGGCTCGTAGGCCATCAGCAGCGCGTCCTCGCCCGCCAGCCGCCGGGCCACATACCGCTGCCGCAGGCATGTCCAGGGCTTCCTCGCGGCTGGCGCCGAGGATCCGCCCGTGCTCGGCGTAGGCATCCAGGGCGGTCTTGTCCCCCTGCGCGCAGGCGCAGGCTGGCGTCGCGCTCCCACTCCGCGGCGAACCGCACCGGCACCGCGAGCTGGGTGTAGCCGAGGTGGTTGGCGAGCATGGTCATGCCGCCGCCGGACTCCACGGCCGCGAGCTGCTGGTGGTCGCCGGTGACGAACACCTTGCAGTCGTGCTTCTCGGCCAGGTCGATGATCCGGGCCAGGTGGTTCATCGACACCATCGAGCCCTCATCGACCACGAACAGCGTCCCCGGCCTGATGGGCATGCCCGCTGCTCAATCTTCAGCAGGAACTGGCTGGTGTTGTAGCACTCCTTGATCCCGGCCTGCGCCAGCACGTTGCGGGCGGCCTGCGCGCAGGTCAGGCCGATCACCTTGCCGCCGTTGGCTTCCCACGCGTTGGCGCCGGCGGCGGCGGTGTGCGTCTTGCCAGACCCGGCCGGGCCGACGCCGACGGAGACGCGGCGGGTGGAGGTGAGCGCCTTCGTAGATCATGGCGGCCTGGTCCATGCGCAGCCCGGTTCGCGTCAACTGCGGTTGCGTCTTGCGCCCGTGCGCCCAGTTGCGCATCCAGGGCGTCTGCGTCTGCGCCGAGTTGCGCCGCGCAGAACTCGCGCGTCAGCGCGGGTGCGCCGTGGCGTTGCGCCTGCTGGCACATGCGCTCCTCCATGGCCAGCTGCCCGCGGGTGGCGTACCGGGTGATGCCGGGCCGGGTGTAGACGCTGCGCCCATCCAGGTCCCGGATCAGCGACCGCGGCACGGGCGGCCACTCCGGCGCCTCCAGGCACACCACGCCGTGCTCCACGCCCAGGGCCTGGTCGGTCATCTGCTCCAGCAGGTCCTGGCGGGCGTCGGGGGTCAGGTGGCAGAACTCCTGGCCCATCGCCCAGGCCAGATTCTTCATCAGATCCGAGCGGGTCCAGGTGCTCTTGCTGGCCTGCACGCTGGCCAGAGCCTGCTCGATGGCCCGCTCCTGCACCTCCGGTGACGGCGGCGCCTCGTCCGGCGTGGCGTCGAAGTCGCAGACCTGCTCGGCGATGGCGGCGAGCTGGCCGCCGAGGGTGGCGTCCCACCTGGCGGTCAGCGCGTCCCAGTCGATCTGCCCGTCCTTTGCCCTGCGGGTGATCTTGTTCGCCTCATCGGTGATGAACAGCATCTCCCGCGCGTTCGGCGCCCGGCCGTGCTTGCGCTCCCACTGGCGCGCCAGCGCAGCGCGCCTTGCGCGTCACCGTGTGCGCCCGCGTCGAAAACGCGTCCAGCGTCTCTTGCGCAATGCCGTCGATCTCGTGGCCCATGCCCGTCCGCGCGCGGCACCCAGCGTGACGCCGAACTCGCGCGCCAGCGCCGACTGGACGCGCGCCTCCACGATGGCGCCCATCGCGCCCAGCTGGGCGCGCAGCGCCATCGTGTCCACCGCGCGCCACACCCCATCGGATTCGGTCAGCGCCATGCGCGCGATCACGTTGTGGGAGTGGTCGTGCGGCTCCCCGGCCCGGCTGGTCCCCTGCAGCCAGGTCGTCACCACCAGGCCGGCCCGCGCCCACCGGCCCGGCTCCACCCCGTCGACCCGGCGGCCGTGGTAGCCGGTGCGGGTGAACCCGGCGTGCTCCTGCAGGTACTCCAGCGCGGCGTGGTTGGCCTCCTGCAAGATCTCCTGCACCCGTTCCTCCCGGGCCCGCCACACCGCCTCCGCCTCGGTGTCCCCGGCCAGCCGGGCCCGGCGGGCCTGCTCGCGGAACGAGGCGTGCAGCACCGACACGCTCTTGTTATGCGCCACCGTCAGGTCGGTGTACACCGGCGACCGGCGCGTCTCCTGCCCCGCCTCCCGCTCCAGCTCCAGGTACCGCTCGCAGGTGGCGTGCGGCTCGGCCGCCAGCTTGCGCTGCGAAGATCTCGGCGAACTCGCCTGTACCCGTCGGTGCCCGGCCCGCAGCTGCTCCCCCGTCTCCGGGTCGGTCTGCTGGTAGGCCGCCAGGTACGGCTCCCGTTCCACCACCTGCCCGTCGGTGAACCCGAGCGCCTCGGCGCCCTTGCCGAACCACCGGCCCGTCGGCTCCCCCTGCTGGGCGGCGTTCAGGTAGTACCCGCCCGCGGTCTTCTCCCCCGCCGGTGCGGTTCAGGTAGTACTCAAGATCAAACCCGGACCGGGGTGTCACCATCGTCATCGCGGCCTCCCCAGCGGGCGGGTCAAGATCACTGAGCTGACCATGATCATTTGAATGCAAGGGTCCAAGCGCGATCATGGGCAGCTGGGATCAGGATGCAGCAAAGCAACCAAGATCGCTAAGACCAAGATCGCGAAGGCACCAAGTCGGGAGGTCTGAGTCGGGGAAGGAAGATCGCTAACGGCATCGAATGGCGTGCGCTAAGCGCCACGGCCTAGAAGGGCTGGCGTTGCGGGCGTCTTCTGGTCTCGTCAGCCGCCTCGCGCGCACGGCCGCCATTAGGGGGCGGGCGATCTTGGATGCCTTGGGCGGTCGCCGCGGCACAGCAACCGGTCTGGGTGCGGCACCACGCGGCGGTTCAGGCCGAACGGGCGGGACTGCCTGTATCTGAGCGGTATTGAGGCGCTCTGTAGAAGTGGGGAGAGTTTTCTCGCATTACCGGTGGGTGACGCACTTCCGGGGACGCTCGCCGTCGCCTCACCTGCCCGGGCTGGAGGTGGCCGATGAGTGCCATCTTGTACGGCAATCTCAGTATCGAGATCGTCAGCCGCGACGGAGCGCGCATTACGCGTACGACGGCGCGGCAAAACCCGCTTGATCTGCTCCGCCCGCAGCACCCTGAAGCGCTGGCCAGGCCGCTGGTTCTCGGCCGGCAACAGCAGTCGGCTGATGCCTTCCGCGCCATCCAGCAGGGACGTCCCATCGAGTTCTACGCGGACTGCGGTTACGGCAAGACGACGCTTCTTCAGCACATCGCCGCCAGTGCGTCCGAGTGGTACAGCGCATCCCGCTCTGTCTATCTGCGAGTGGACCGGGGCCGCGTCGAAGATCTCTTGCAGCAGCTGGTAGCCCAGCTGTACAGCTCAGAGCAGCCGGTCAAGCTCACTCCCGGGGAGTGCGCGCAGCTACTGGGCCAGGCGGGCCTGATTATCGCTGTCGATGACGCCCCCGCTGATCCGGCGCAGGTCGGCTACTTGCTTGAGGTTCTGTCCGGATCCAGCCTGGTCCTGGGGTCTGCCCGCCGCGTTGCGGTTCACGGCGGCAGTTCACATCCTCTGGCCGGGCTGCCGGCCGATGCCGCGCTTTCGCTGCTTGCAGCTGAGCTGGGCCGGTCCCTGACCAGTCAAGAACTCTCGGTCGCACAAGACTTGGCTGTTGCGGTGGATGGCCAGCCGCTGCACCTGAGGCAGGCGGCGGCCCTGGTGCGGGAGGGCTCGCACTCCCTTGCGTCGCTGGCCTCGCAAGCGGCAGCTGATCCCACGGTTCTCGACAGGCTCAGCATCAACGCCCTGACCAACAACGAGCGGCGCGCGCTCGCGGTCTTGGCCTTCGCCGCCGGCGTCCTGCTGCCGGCCGAAGTCGTAGATGTCATCGGACAGGTCGCGCAGCTGGGTGAGTCCCTTGGATCGCTGTACCGGCGAGGGCTCGCTGAGCAGCGCCACGACCGGTTCGGCCTGCCCATCTGCAAGGCCGAAAGCTACCGCAAGATGCTGCTCAGCGACCTCCAGCTCGGGGCGTCGGTGAGCGGGCTCAGCAGCTGGCTGACTGCCAGGGACCCGACGGCAAGCGATTCTTTGCCCGCGGCAGACGCAGCACTTGCCGTCATCGAGTACGCCGCCGAACGCCAGGAGTGGACAACCGTCGCCCAGCTCGCGCGCATTACCGAGCAGATCTTGTTCATCGCCGCGCGGTGGGAAGCCTGGCATCATGCGCTGAGCCAGGGACTGACAGCGGCCAAGGCAGCGCATCTCAGCGCGATGGAGGCGTACTTCTCCCATCAGCTCGGCAGCCTCGAGCTCTGCCTGGATCACCTGGAGGAAGCGTCGCAGCTACTGCAGCACGCGCTGACCCTGCGTGAACAGGCCGGCGACCATGACGGCGCCGACCTCACCCGGCACAATTTGCAGTTGATCCAGCCGCCCCCTCCTCCGCTACCACCACCCCGGCCGCGCTCGCTGCGGCCCATCGTGCTTGCACTGAGCACCGTCCTGACCGTGGTGGGGCTCATCGTCGGCGCGGTTGCGATGGCAGGTGCCGCCCGGCACGGCGGACCCAGCCCCGGCCCTAGCCCCTCTATTTCGCACAGCACAAGTTCACCGCACAGTACGCACCCAAGCGCGTCACCCGCCCCGGTGATAGTGCCCGACATCATCGGGCAGACCCAGGCTCAAGCGACCCGCGCCCTCGAAGGCGCGGGCCTGACCGCGGCCCCCACGACCTTCAGGCACTGCATCTCCGCAGACAACGGCAAGGTGGTAGCCCAGGACCCGCGCGGCGGAACATCCGTCGCCAGGGGCACCAGCGTCACCATCGGCGTATGCAGCGCGTCACCCGCCCCGGTGATAGTGCCCGACGTCACCGGGCAGACCCAGGCTCAGGCGACCCGCGCCCTCGAAGGCGCGGGCCTGACCGCGGCCCCCACGACCTTCAGGCACTGCATCTCCGCAGACAACGGCAAGGTGGTAGCCCAGGACCCGCGCGGCGGAACATCCGTCGCCAGGGGCACCAGCGTCACCATCGGCGTATGCAGCGCGTCACCCGCCCCGGTGATAGTGCCCGACGTCATCGGCGACGCTGCGGCTGCCGCCACGGGCATCTTGCAAAACCATGGGCTGGCCGCGGTAACCACGACCACCAGCAACTGCGATCCCGCCAACAACGGCAACGTAGTAACCGAAGATCCGCCCGCAGGCTCATCCGTCCCCCAAGGCACTAACGTCAGCATCGGCATTTGCGATGCAAGTCCTAGCCCTAGCCCTAGCCCTAGCCCTAGCTCTGTTCCTATTGCTTAGTTCCGGCGCCTGCCTGTTACAACGCACGGTTGGTCTGAGTCCCCCGGGCCTTCTGCCCGGATCGGATCAGGAAACCCTGCCGGTCTTTAAGCTGCGCTCGGTGGCTGTTGCTGCAGGTAGATGGCGTCCCGGACGCCCTAGGCCCGGCCTGCCGGCCGCACTGGTCGGCCAGCGGCCAGTCCCCGGATACACGGCACTGACCTGCATGAGTACCCGGTTATCACCCCCTTCGGCTCCCTTGACGGCAAAGGGCCTCGCCCGAGCCTATTGGCCGAAGCCCTCCCAGCCGTAACCGGCGCCATATCCGAATCCCCAGCGAATACAGGCTACCCACCCACGAAGCCCGGTGATCGGCGAAGTGCGGTGGACAATAACGCGCGCCGCGAGCACGGACCATGATCATCAAATGATGCACCGGTGTGTAGTCGGATACCTGGCAAAGCTGAGGATGGCAGAAGCAGTGGATGCTTGCAGACTGCAAGATCTTTAAGGGTGGGTCTGATGTCCTTTGCCAGAGATCTTGAGGCATTGCCATCGCGCCGGAGGCATTGGGCGGAGTGCTGCCACCATGTTGAGGCACCCTGCTCCCCCGGCCCGCGCGATCACCCGCGGCCGGTGTCCTGCCACAGAAGTTGAGGCATTGCCAGCGTGTCTCGGGCATCGGGCGGATCGCTGCCAGCCCGCATCGGGGTCTAGCGGCGTACCTTGAACCTCAGGTGCAGCACCCGGTCGCCCTGGATGACCACGTGGGGATCCTCCAGTAGATGCTGCCCATCGATGCTGCCGAAGTAGCGTTTGCCCGACCCGAACACCACCGGCACCACGTCCATCGCCACCTCGTCCACGAGGCCGGCCGCGAGGATCTGGCTGCCCACGTCGCCAGCGTTCACACCGACGGTTCGCTCCCCGGCGAGCTCCTGGGCCTTGTCGATCGCAGCCGTCACGCCATCGACGAAATGGTACGACGCCTCGGGGTGCCAGCCCTCGGGCTTGGGCCGGTGGGACACCACGACCACGTGGTCGCCCGCGGGCGGCTGACCCTCCCAGCCGTTCACCAGGTCGAACAGGTGTGCGGCCCATCACGATCGTGCCGATCGCCTCCCACATCGGCCGGACGTACTCCGCCGATGCGCGTGAGACCTTGAAGCCGCTTCCAGCGCCGGAATGGTCGTACTGCTGGTCGCCGCCTTCGGTGATCGGGGTGTCCCCGTTGAAGTACCAATCGTGGAGTGGCCCGACGTCGTCGTTCTCGTCGGCGATGAAGCCGTCCACCGACACCACGTTGTGCATGATTACTGTGCCCACAGGTTCTCCTCGGGTCTCCTTGCGCACTCGCCCCCGATCTTGTCGCCCCCGGGGGCGACTGGGCTTGTAAGAAATCAATCAGCGGGCATCGGGCCGCTGTCCGGCGGGAACCCCTGCTCGGCGGGGAATCGGCGCCGCAGGGCCAGGTATTGCGTCGGGGTGTGGCCGGTGAAGTCCTTGAACTCCCTGCTGAAGTGGGCCTGGTCGAAGTAGCCCGCCGTGTGAGCGAGCTCCGGCCAGTCGACCGGACGCAGGGCGTCTACGGACAAGATCAGCCGCGCAAAGCGGTAGATCCGCGCCACCCGCTTCGGGGTGACCCCGACATGAGACTTGAACTGCGTGGCCAGGTGATTGCCACTCACCCCGGCGGCATCGGCCAGCGCACCGACCGGGACCGCGCCGTGGGAAGCCTCCAACCGCCCGCCTGTGTGCTGGACCAGGCCGAGACCGCGCGACGGTGCCTCGGCAAGCCGCGATCGCAGCTCCTCCTCCACTACCCGCAGTGTCTCGGTGGCCGATGCGATGTCGCCGACCTGGTTGCGAATCCGGTCCAAAGACCGTTGCCAGACGGCGTCGACCGGCACCCATCGGTCCCGCAGCTCGGTCGCCGGCATGTCGGCGAACGGCGAAATCCCCCAAGGCTTGAAGTGCACCCCGACCAGCCGCACCCGTGTGGGGTACTCGAAGAGGAAACGCCTGGTCCATACACCCATGAACCACCCATCGGTGAACACTGCCGGCGGCACCGAAGGGTCGGAATCCCACAGGCGGACGGGTCCGCCCAGGTTGACGAACAGGTGTGCCGACGGCATCGGCGGGACGTTCATCCGGCGGTGGCGCGGCACCCCGGTCAGGCAGTAGATGTCGTCGATGAACCGGTCGAGCGGCGGGGCGGGCACCCGGCCGACGTAATCCATGGACTCAGTGTGGCCGACGAATTTCAGGCGCCCGACACCAGCTACCGCACCGCGGTATGACACACCCGCCAGTGTCGCCAAACCGAAATGCCTCACATCCATTGGCAAGCCAGCGCCCGCAACCACCCAAAGCCTTGCCTCTCAAACTGAGACACCCCAGGTCAGCAGCCGCGACTTCCGGGTCATCTGCGAGAAAGCCGGGCTGGGGAAAGAGTGGAGCCCGCGGGAACTGCGGCACTCGTTCGTGAGCATGCTGTCGGCCGACGGCGTAGCGACTGAGGACATCTCGCACCTAGTCGGCCACTCCAGCACGCGCACCACCGAGCGTGTCTACCGGCACGAGCTGAGGCCGGTTCTCAGGACCGGCGCCGAGCGAATGGGCCGGATCTTCAGCCAGCGATCATGAACTTGGCAGTCAGTTTGGCTGTCCGATGATCTTCATCAAGATCCATATAGTGTCTGACCTGTGGAGCTAAGGGGACTCGAACCCCTGGCCTCTTGCATGCCATGCAAGCGCTCTACCAACTGAGCTATAGCCCCTCGGCTGTCGTGTCGGGTCCGCCGACAGCCACGCCAGTGTACAAGATCTGAAGGTCTCAACGGTCGTCGCTGAGCACGGGCTCGGGCAGGGTCCCGGCGTTGTGCTCAATGAGCCGCCACCTGCTGCGCCGACGACCGAGGACCGACCACGCGCAGTTCGCCAGTGGGCCGATCACGCCCCACAGTTCCTCGGGGAGGCCGAGCAGGCGCGCGGCGCCCAGGCGCAACGCTGCCCCGTGGCTGACCACCACGGCCAGTGACCCCGGAGTCAGGGTGTCGGCGATCCGCTCCATCGCGGCGCAGGCGCGGTCGGCGACGGCGGCGGAGGTTTCGCCCTCAGGCGGCCGCCACTGTGAATGTTCTACGGGGTACTGCGCGCGGATCTCGGTGTCGGTGAGCCCTTCCCAGAGGCCGCCGTATCGCTCCCGCAGGTCCTTGTCCGAAATCACCGTCAGCCCGGTCAGCCGGGCCAGCGGCGCCGCGGTCATGGTGGCGCGGGCCAGGTCGGAGGAGTAGATCGCGCTCGGCTGCAAGGCGGCGAGGAGCCGGGCGGCACGCTCGGCCTGCTGTTCTCCGACCGGGTCCAGCGGGATGTCGCTCTGGCCCTGGAACCGGCCCTCGACGTTCCACTGGGTTTGCCCATGCCGCCACAGCACCAGCCGGACGGAGTGATCATGGCTACGCGCGCTCGCTCCAGCCCGCCCCGCAGTTGCCCCAGTCGGTCCGGCAGTCGCCCCGGCTGGCGGCGCAGTCGCCCCGGCGGGCTGCACACTGGCCTCGGGAGGCCGCACAGTAGCCCTGGAAGGCCCTGCACCCGCCCCGCCTGGCCCGGCAGAGCTGCCAGGCACAGGCGCCACACCCGCCCCAGAAGCCCCAGAAGACGCGCGCCCCGTCGCGTCATGGCCCACTACGGGCACCTTCCTTCCTCGGTCGAGCCTGCCCAGCCCGCATGAAAGTGTCCGTCCAGAAACGCATGCCAGGCCGAGATCCAGCCCGGGTCAAAACAACCTATTGGACATCCCCGTCAGGCCCCGGGGCGCTGGGCCCACTGGGCGCCACTCCCACGGGCTCGGCCAGCGGCACGCGCGGGCAGTCCTTCCAGAGCCGTTCCAGCGCGTAGTAGACCCGCTCCTCCGCGTGCTGGACATGGATCACGACGTCGAGGTAGTCCAGGAGCACCCAGCGGCGCTCCCGCTCGCCTTCTCTGCGCACCGGCCGGGCCCCGGCCTGGCGCATCTTCTCCTCGATCTCGTCCACGATCGCGCGGATCTGACGGTCGTTCGCCGCAGAACAAAGCAGGAAAACATCCGTGATGACGAGTTGCTCGCTGACGTCGTACGCGATGATGTCCGATGCGAGCTTCTCAGCCGCGGCCTCGGCCGCGATCCTGGCAAGCTCGACGGCCCTGGCGGTAGCTGTCACGTGTTGCGCTCGGCCTCCTCAGGCGTTCCTTCCCGCTTCTCCCCCGGCCCGCGACGTTGACCTCGCGGGCACATGGGATGCAGGTGCCCTTCCAGGGTAACCCGCAGCGCCAGGTTCAAGGGTCTCCGCGCTGGTGACCCAGCGTTTCCAGTTCCTGCGGGCACGCGCCAGCTCCTGCGGGCAGGCGTCAGTTTCCTGAAGGCACGCGTCAGCCGTTGTCGTTGCGGTACAACTTCCGCTTCGCGATGTACTGGACGATCCCGTCCGGGACCAGGTACCAGATCGGCTGTCCCTCGGCGACCCGCTGGCGGCAGCCGGTCGAGGAGATCGCCAGCGCCGGGATCTCCACCAGGCTCACCTTGTCCTCAGGCAGGCCGTGGCCGGTCAGCCGGTGACCGGGGCGGGTGCAGCCGACGAAATGCGCCAGCGTGAACAACTCATCCACGTCCTGCCAGGACAGCATCCGCGACAGGGCGTCGGCGCCGGTGATGAAGAACAAGTCCGCATCGCCCCCGCGCTCCGCGCGCAGGTCACGCAGCGTGTCGATGGTGTACGTGGGTCCCGGGCGGTCGATGTCCAGCCTGCTGACCGCGAACCGCGGGTTCGAGGCGGTAGCGATCACCGTCATCAAGTAACGGTCCTCGGCGGCCGACACGTTCTTGCCCTGCTTCTGCCACGGCTGGCCGGTGGGCACGAAAATGACCTCGTCCAGGGAGAAGATGTGTGCCACCTCGCTGGCGGCGACCAGGTGGCCGTGATGGATGGGGTCGAACGTGCCGCCCATCACGCCGATCCTGATCTTGCCGGGAGTTCCCATCCCCAGACTTTAGCGATCGTCCCCCCGGCCGTGACCAGGCCCGCCCGGGATCAGTCCAGGCCCGCCCGGGATCGGTCCAGGCCCGCCCGGGACCAGTCCAGGCCTGCCGGGATCAGTCCAGGCCGGGCAGGGGCGGGGCGCCATCGCGCCACCGGACGACCCGGACCGCCTTGCCGACCTCGCTGCGCGGCACGGTGCCCGCGGGCAGCACCCGGACGGCCACGCTGACCCCGAGTTCCGCGCGCAACCGGGACTCCAGATCCGCGGAACCCGGCAGCTGACCGGCCCCGGCGCCAGCAGAACCAGCAGCATTCGGCTCACCAGCGCCCGTCGTTTTGTATTCACAACACACGAGCAGCCGGCCCGCAGCCTCGCGCTCATCGACCACCAGCAGATAGTCGGGGCAGAGCGCCGGCGAGGCCAGAAGCACGCGTTCCACCTCGCTGGGGTACACGTTGACGCCGCGCACGACCAGCATGTCGTCCCTACGGCCGGTGACCTTGCTCATCCGCACCAGCGTCCGCCCGCACGCGCAGATCCCCCGGCGCAGCGACGCGATATCCCCGGTCCGGTAGCGCAGCAGCGGCAGCGCCTCCCTGGTCACGGTGCTGAACACCAGTTCGCCGAGGGCGCCGTCGGGCACAGGCGCGCCGCTGGCCGGGTCCACCGCCTCCACCAGGAAGTGGTCTTCGTTGACGTGCAGGCCGTCCGCCGCCTCCAGGCACTCCGCCGCCACCCCGGGCCCGATCACCTCGGACAAGCCGTAAATATCCAGGGCGCGCAGGCCGAGCAGGTCCTCGATGCGGGCGCGCAGCTCGCCGGACCAGGGTTCGGCGCCGAACAGGCCCGCCTTCAGCGACAGGCCCTGCCCCGGCCCGGCCCCCGCCTCGGCCAGCGCCTCGCCCAGCCGGATCGCGTACGACGGGGTGCAGGTCAGGATGTCGGGGTGTAGGTCGCGGATCAGCGTGACCTGCCGCGCCGTCATCCCGCCGGACACCGGGACCACGGTGGCGCCCAGCTCGACCGCGCCCTGGTGGATGCCTACGCCGCCGGTGAACAGGCCATACCCGTAGGCGTTGTGCACGATGCTGCCGCGCGTCGCGCCCGCCGCCGCCAGCGCCCGCGCGCACATCCGCGCCCACAGCTTCAGGTCGGCGCGGGTGTAGCCGACCAGCGTGGGCCGGCCGCCGGTGCCGCTGGAACCGTGCACAGCCACCAGGTCTTCCGCTGGCACTTGAAGCATGCCAAACGGATAGGCCGCCCAAAGGTCAGCCTTGGCGACCATGGGGAGCCGGGGCAGATCCGCCAGGGTGATGCCGTCCGGTGCGGTGACCCCGGTCGCACGGAGCCGTTCGGCCTGGATCCCGCCGGCGGTGAGGAGCCGGCCCACCAGCGCCCGGAGCCGCTCGGATTGCAGGCTGGCGAGTTCCTCGGCGGGCATGGCCTCCGCGCTGGGCTCGAACATCCGCCTCACCTTCCCCGCCTGGCTCCCGGGCCATCCTGCCATGATCTGGCCGCGCCGACTGGGCCTGAGCCCCCGGTCACTGGTGGGCCTGGATCCCCTGCTCGGGTGGTCCGCCAGGCGCATAGCATGCTGAGTATGACCACGGTGCCGGATCGTGCCCGGGTACGCCTGCCCGGGATTTCTTCACGCGCTTACGAGCATCCCGCCGACCGCTCGGCGCTGGTGGCGATGCGCAAGCTGACCGGCTTCGACGTGCTGCTCAGGCGGCTCGCCAGCCTGTTCTCCGACCGGAGCCTGCGGCTGCTGTTCCTCGCCAGCTCGGTGCGGGCCTCCCAGGAGCAGTTCCCGCACCTATACGAGCTGCTGCTGGATGGTTCCTCGATCCTTGACCTGCCCGAGGTCCCGGAGCTGTTCATCTCCCAGGACCCGATCCCCAACGCGATGACGCTCGGGTCGGACAAGCCGTTCATCGTGCTCACCACGGGCCTGGTGAACCTGTTCGACGAAGAGGAGATGCGGTTCACTATCGGCCACGAGCTCGGGCACGCGCTGTCCGGGCACGCCGTGTACCGGACCATGCTGTACCACCTGACCCGGCTCGCCACCCGGCTGGCCTGGTTCGCGATCGGCTACATCGGGCTGCGCGTGATCATCGCCGGCCTGGAGGAGTGGTACCGCAAGTCCGAGCTGTCGTGTGACCGGGCCGGCGTGCTGGCCGGGCAGGACCCGGCGGCGGGCCGCCGGGCGCTGATGAAGCTGGCCGGTGGCGCCAAGATGTCCGAGCTGAGCCACGACGCGTTCCAGCAGCAGGCCCGCGAGTACGACGCCGTGCCCGACGTCCGCGAGGGGCTCATCAAGCTGCTGCAAATGCAGGGCACCACGCACCCGTTCGCCGTGGTGCGGTTCGCCGAGCTGGACCGGTGGGTGCGGGAGGAGGGCTACGAGGCCATCCTGTCCGGCGAGTACCCGCGCCGCGAGGACGACCCGCAGGTCTCGGTGAGCGAGGAGATGAAGGCGGCGGCGAAGTCCTACCAGGACTCGTGGAACCGGACGTCGGACCCGTTCGTGGGGCTGGTCAAGGGCTTCGCGGAGACCGCGGCCGGGGCGGGCCAGCAGCTGTTCAGCGGGCTGTTCGGCCGTCCGGGCAACGGCGGATCCGGGGGCTCGGGAGGATCCGGGGGCTCAGGATCGGGCTCCGGAGGCTCAGGATCGGGCTCCGGGGGCTCAGGATCGGGCTCCGGGGGCTCAGGGGGCTCGGGCTCCGGCTGACCGCCCGCGGCGGCGCGTGCGTGACCGCCGCGCGCGCCGGGAACCGCGCTCAGTGCGCGTCGAGGAACGGCGTGATCACCGCGAGCATCTCGCCGGGGCGCCGGGTCAGACCGACGTGCGTGGCACCGGGGAGCACCGCGAGCTGCGCATTCGGCAGGAGTTCGAACAGCTCTACCACGTCGGGCAGCGGCGAGAAATCGCGGTCGCCGAAGATCAGCAGGGTTGGCGCCTGCAGTGATCGCAGCTCGTCGGTCCACCCCGGGAACTCGTGCACCAAGGCCGAGTTCTTGGCCGCGAACTCGTCGAAGTGCGCGGGGTCGGGAGCAACCGCCTCGTAGGCATCGCGCATCGCCTGGAAGTCGGCCGGCGTCGGCATGCGGTCAGCACCGAGTGGCGCGCTCTCCCGGCCCGGCGGGCGGTGCGGGTCCGCCGAGGCGACGATCAGCTTGCCGACCCGGGCAGGCGCGCCGAGCGCGATCGCGCACGCGACGAGACCGCCAAGGCTGAACCCGAACAGGTCGGCCTCGGCGATCCCCAGCTTGTCGAGCAGCGCGACGATGTCACCGGCCAGCGCCTCGATCGTCAGCGCGCGGCCGGTGTCGGCGGTATGCCCGTGGCCCTGGAGTTCCACGGCGATCACCTGCCTGCTCGCCGCAAGGGGTTCGAGCATCGGCCCGAAATTGAGGCCGATGGTCAGCAGGCCGCCGTGGAGCAGCACGAGCGGCCTGCCTCTGCCGTGGATCTCGTAGTAGAGCTCCAGGCCGTTCACCGCTGCGTACGCCATGCCGGGTATGACGTCACGCGGGGCGCATTCTCATCGCGGAACGCCGCGCATGCCGCACACCCGCAGGGCCTAGGCACGGGCGCGGCGGCGGGCGGGACCGAGGATCACGAGGTCGTCGCGGTGCACGACCTCCCGCTCGTACCCGGGTCCCTTTCTGGCCGCGAGCCACCGGGTGGACCGGCCCATGAGCGCCGGAATCTCGGCCGCGTCGTAGTTGACCAGCCCGCGCGCGACCACGTGGCCGCCGGGGTCGGACAGGTCCACCGGGTCCCCGGCGTCGAAACTCCCCTCCACCCCGGTGATCCCCGCGGGCAGCAGGGACGCCCGGCTGACCACGACCGCCCGGACCGCGCCCGCGTCCAGCGTCAGCGTGCCGCGGGCCGAGGCGGCGTGGGCCAGCCAGAGCTGCCGGGTCGCGGGCCGCCGGTCGTGCGGGGCGAAGTAGGTGCCGACCGGCTCGCCCGCCAGAGCCGCCGCTGCCTGGTCAGCCCGGGCCACCACGGTGGGAATGCCCGCCTCGGTCGCGATGAGCGCCGCGTCCACCTTGGTGGCCATCCCCCCGGTGCCCACCCGGACCGAGCCGGCCGGCCGTCGCGTGACGGGGCCCGGCCCTGTGGCTTCCTGCCGGGGGCCGCTGGGCCGCCCCAGGGTCACCCTGTCCAGTTCCGCGCGGCTGCCCACCCGGCTGATCCGCCTCGCGCCGGGGTGGCGCGGGTCGAGGTCGTAGAGCCCGTCCACGTCCGACAGCAGAATCAGCGCACCCGCCCGGACCACGTGCGCGACCAGGGCGGCCAGCCGGTCGTTGTCGCCGAACCTGATCTCGTCGGTGGCAACTGTGTCGTTCTCGTTCACCACGGGCAGCACGCCCAGTTCCAGCAGCCGGTCGAGGGTCCGCTGGGCGTTGCGGTAGTGGGCGCGGCGCATGAGGTCGTCTGCGGTCAGCAGGATCTGCCCGGCCTGTATCCCGTGCCGGGCGAACGCGGCCGCGTACACGGCGACCAGCAGGCCCTGGCCGACGCTCGCGGCCGCCTGCTGGGTGGCCAGGTCACGGGGCCGGCGGGCCAGCCGCAGCGGCGCGAGTCCCGCCGCGATCGCCCCCGAGGACACCAGCACCACCTGGCTGCCGGCGCGCACCCGGCCGGCCAGCACCCCGCCCAGCGCCGCGATCCGGCCCTCGTCGATCCGCCCGTCGTCGGTGATCGAGGACGAGCCCACCTTGACCACGACCCGGCGCGCGGCGCCGACGTCGTCCCGGTCGCCGGCTTCGCCGTCCCGGTCGTCGGCCTCGCCGTCCAGGTCGTCGGCGCCGTCCTGGTCCGCGGTCACCAGGTCAGCCTCTCGTCGCTGCCGCGCGGCCCGAAACCATGCGGCGTGCCAGCCGGGACATCCGGGTCCCAGTCGAACACGACCGCGTCGTCCTCGTCGCCGATGGCCACCTCGGCGCCCGCCTGCGCGCCCGCCTCGGCGAGCGCCTTCTCCACGCCGATCCGGGCTAGCCGGTCACCGAGGTAGCCGACCGCCTCGGCGTTGCTGAAGTCGGTCTGCCGTACCCAGCGGGCAGGCTTGTGCCCGCGCACCACGAAGCTGTTTTCGCCGACCCGGACGATCTCGAACTCGGGGCCGCCCGCCGCGGGCGGCCTGATCACCTGCCGGGTGGGCTCTGGCGGCGGCGCGGCCGCCCGGGCCGCTGCCACCACGCGGCCCACGGCGAAGGTGAACTCCCGCAGCCCTTCGTGCGTGGCCGCGGAGATCTCATGAACCTCCAGGCCGCGCCCGGCCAGGACGGCCCGGGCTTGCCCGGCAGCCTCCCGGGCGGCCGGAACGTCGATCTTGTTGAGCGCGACGATCCGGGGACGGTCGCCAAGGTCGGTGCCGGTGGCGTCGGCGTAGGCCGCCAGTTCCGCCTCGATCGTGTCGAGGTCGGCGACCGGGTCCCGGCCTGGTTCCCCGGCCGGGCCAGCGGCGCAGTCCAGCACGTGCACCAGCACCACGCACCGCTCCACGTGGCGCAAGAACTCCAGGCCGAGCCCCTTGCCGCTGCTCGCGCCGGGGATCAGCCCGGGGACGTCAGCTACCACGTACTGGGTTTCGCCCGCTTCCACCACGCCCAGGTGCGGGGTGAGCGTGGTGAACGGGTAATTCGCGATCTTGGGCCGGGCCGCGGATATCGCCGCGATCAGCGAGGACTTGCCGGCGTTGGGGAAGCCCACCAGGCCCGCGTCGGCCACGGTCTTCAGCTCCAGCACCAGCGTGTGCCCGGCGCCCGGCTCGCCGCGCAGCGCGAACCCCGGCGCCCGGCGCCGGGGTGAGGCGAGCGCCGCGTTGCCCAGGCCGCCCCGGCCGCCCTGCGCCGCTACGTACCTGGTGCGCGCGCCGATCAGGTCGGCGAGCACCTCGCCGTCCTCGGTCTTGACCACGGTGCCGTCCGGGACGGCCACGATCAGGTCCCCCCCGTTCGCGCCGCTGCGATGCGAGCCGGCGCCCTGCTTGCCGTTGCCGGCCCGGCGCAGTGGCCTCCGGTGCAGGTCGAGCAGCGTCGCCATGCCCGGGTCCACCTCGAAGATGACATCCCCGCCCCGGCCACCGTTGCCGCCGTCCGGGCCGCCGAGCGGCTTGAACTTCTCCCGGTGCACGGACGCGCAGCCGTGACCGCCGTCGCCCGCCTTCACCGTGACGGTGACGTGGTCGGCGAACTCGGCCACTTCTTGATCGCCTCCTGGGTGGCCCGGTGGCCACATGCTACGAGGGCGGACCGGCCTGCGGTCCGCCCTCGACGTATGCCTAGCTTTGCGGCGGAACCTAGTCCGCCGGCGCGCCGCTCGCGGCCGCCTCGAGCACGCTCACGGCCCTGCGGTTACGCACCCGGCCGAACGTGACCACCCCAGTGACGAGCGCGAACAAGGTGTCGTCCTTGCCGCGGCCGACGCCAGGGCCGGGGTGGAAGTGGGTGCCGCGCTGGCGCACGATGATCTCGCCCGCGTTGACCAGCTGGCCGCCGAAGCGCTTGACGCCCAGCCGCTGGGCGTGCGAGTCACGGCCGTTGCGGCTAGATGACGCGCCCTTCTTGTGTGCCATCGTCAGCTCTTCTTCCTCGCCGCGGCCTTCCGCTCAGCGGCGATCCCGGTGATCTTCACCTGGGTGTAGCGCTGGCGGTGGCCCATCCGTCGCCGGTAGCCGGTCTTGTTCTTGTACTGAATGATGTTGATTTTGGGGCCGGCTACCGCCCCCATAATCTCCGCGGTGACCTGGTAGTGGCCAAGCTCGTCCGGGTCGCTGATGACCTTGCCATCATCGACCACGAGCACGGCCGGAAGCGTCACGCTGGACCCGACCTCGCCAGCGAGGGTGTTGACGGTCAGGACGTCGTTCACCGCCGCCTTCTCCTGCCTGCCACCGCAGCGCACGATCGCGTACACCGAAGAACTCTCTCTCTGCTTGTGCGGGCCCGTCGCGCTGATTCGCGGCTGCGGATCAAGGACACGAAAAGGGGGCTCGCCAGCCTTGCACCGGGCACCCTCGCAACCCAGCCCTGGATTCGTCCTGTGCGCTGGGTCTTCAGGTTATCAGACCCCGGAGGCCGCGGATGCCTCCGTCGCCGTCTGCCCTGCTGGCTCGGTGGCCACGTCTGGCGGGCCCGGCTCCCGGGTGGCGGCCCGCCGCCGGCGCCGCCCGCCGAACGGCTGGGCCGCGCCGGTCTCCGCCTGCTCGCCTCCCCCGGCGCCGTTGCCCGACGCCTCGGCCGCCTCGGGCTGGCTCGACGCCTCGGGCTGGCTCCCCGCTGCAGGCTGGCTCGACGTTGCGGGCTGGCTCGACGCGGCGCTGTCGAGCGCCGCGGCGCCCTCGGCCGTGGTGTCGTCCCCGGTGACCGCCGGGCTGGAACTGGCCGCGGCGGCGGGCTTGTCTTCGGCCGGGGCGTCCTTGTCGGGCTTGGGCTGCCGCTGCCGCCTGCCGTCCCTGCCCGCCCTGCCGTCGCGCTGGGTCTTACTGTCCCGGCCGGCCGCGCCGTCGGACCGTGCACGGTGACCGCTCCCGCTGTGGTCCACCCCGTCCATGAAGATCAGCAACCCGCGGCCGTTGCAGCACTCGCACGTCTCGGAGAACGCTTCGAGCAGCCCCGAACCGACTCGCTTGCGGGTCATCTGCACCAACCCGAGCGAGGTCACCTCGGCCACCTGATGCTTGGTCCGGTCCCTGGCCAGGCACTCCAGCAGCCGCCGCAGCACCAGTTCCCGGTTGCTCTCCAGCACCATGTCGATGAAGTCGATCACGATGATGCCGCCGACGTCGCGCAACCGTAGTTGCCGCACGATCTCCTCGGCGGCTTCCAGATTGTTCCGGGTGACGGTCTCCTCCAGGTTGCCGCCCTGCCCGGTGAACTTCCCGGTGTTCACATCGATGACGGTCATGGCCTCGGTGTTGTCGAGCACCAGGGAACCGCCGCTGGGCAGCCACACCTTGCGCTCCAGCGCCTTGGCCAGGTGCTCGTCCACCCGGTAGTGCGCGAACGCTTCGGTGTCGCCCTGCCAGTGCTCGAGCCGGTCGGCCAGGTGCGGCGCGACGTAGCGGACGTACTCGTTGACCAGGTCCCAGCCCTGGTCGCCGGACACGACCAGCTTGCTGAAGTCCTCGTTGAAGATGTCCCGGATCACCCGGATGGTCAGGTCCGGCTCGCTGTAGAGAAGCTCGGGCGGGCTGGCCGACTTCGCCTTCCGCTCGATGCTCTCCCACTGCGCGGACAGCCGGGCGACGTCGTGCGCGAGCTCCTCCTCCGACGCCCCCTCGGCCGCGGTCCGCACGATGACGCCCGCGTTCTCCGGCATCACCTGCTTGAGGATCTGCTTGAGCCGGGTGCGCTCGGTGTCCGGAAGCTTGCGGCTGATGCCCATCATCGACCCGCCCGGCACGTACACCAGGTACCGCCCGGGCAGGCTGGCCTGGCTGGTGAGCCTGGCCCCCTTGTGCCCGACCGGGTCCTTGGTCACTTGGACCAGCACCGACTGCCCGGACTTGAGCGCCAGCTCGATCCGCTTGGCCTCGCCCTCCAAGCCGCTGGCGTCGAAGTTCACCTCGCCGGCGTACAGAACGGCGTTGCGGCCCTTGCCGATGTCGACGAAGGCAGCCTCCATCGAGGGCAGGACGTTCTGCACCTTGCCCAGGTACACGTTGCCGGCCAGGGACTGGTGGGTGCCCCGGTCCACGTAGTGCTCCACGAGCACCTTGTCCTCGAGCACCGCGATCTGGGTCCGGTCCCCGCGCTGCCGGACCACCATGACCCGGTCCACCGCCTCACGCCGGGCCAGGAACTCGGACTCGGTGATGACCGGCGGGCGGCGCCGGCCAGAGTCGCGCCCTTCCCTGCGCCGCTGGCGTTTCGCCTCCAGCCGGGTGGAGCCGCGGACGACCTGCACCTCGTTGGCGGCATCGTCGGCGGAACGACCGTGGCGCACGTGCACCACGGTGTTCGGCGGGTCGTCCGGGCCGGTCTGATCCGTGTCGGCCGCAGCGCCGCGGCGGCGCTTGCGGCGGCGCCGCCGGCTGCTGCCGGAACCTTCCTCGTCGCCCGGCTCGGCGGGCACGTCCTCGGCGCGAGCCGGGCCGGGCTCGTCGGCGCTGGCCTTGGTGTCCTCGCTGGCCTGGGCCCCATCCCCGGCCGGGGCGGCTTCCTGGGCGGCTTCGCCGTCGGCGGCGCGGCCACGTGACCGGGATCCGCGGCGACGGCGGCGGCGGCCCGCGCCGTCGGTCTCGCCCTCGCCGGGTTCTGCCTGCTCACCGGCGGCGTCTTCGGCCTTGGCCGGCGCGTCCTTGGCTGGCCCATCCTTGGCCGGCGCGTCCTTGGCCGGCGCGTCCTTGGCTGGCCCGTCCTTGGCCGGCGCGCCCTTGGCTGGCCCGTCCTTGGCCGGCGCGTCCTTGGCTGGCCCGTCCTTGGCCGGCGCGTCCTTGGCGGGCGCGGCCGACGCCGCAGCCGGGGCCTGGAAGATCACCTGGGGCGGCTGGAACGTGGCGGCCGGTATGCCGGCCTGCTCAGCTGGCGCGGCCGCCTGCTCGGCGGCCGGCGCGCCTGTGAACGGATCGGCCGGGATGGTGAACGGCGCGGCGAACGGAGTCATCGGGGCGGTCGCGGGCACGGCTGCCGCGGACGCGGGCCGGTCGGCTGAGGCCTTGGCTTCCGGCCCGGACTGGCCGCGCGAGGCCCTGGTTTTCGGCGCGGACTGGCCGCGCGGGGCCCTGGTTTTCGGCGCGGACTGATCGGCCGGGTCCGCCGTTCCCGGCGCGGGTGCGGCCGCGCCGCCCTCGCCATTCTCCGCGGCCGCCTTACCCGCGGCCTTGCTCGCGCTGCGGCGGGTTCGCCGAGCCGGGCGGCGCGCGGCGGCGCCGTCTTCCGCCTGGTCATTGCCGGGCGCTGGGGATGCGTCGGCAGGCTCGGCCGCCGCCGGGGCGGACGTCGGCGCATCGCCAGCAGCCGCGGGCGGCGTCGCTGGCTGCGGGTCGGCCGCCTGCGCAGTCCCGGCAGCCGGTTTGGCTGCCCGCCGCCGGGTGGCGCGGGCGCGCGGCGCCGCCGTAGCGGCGGGCTTGTCGCTTACGCCGGACGTGCCGTCGCTGCCCCGCCCGTCACTGCTGGACTCTGTGTCGTGTCGCTCGTTGTCGAGCATCCGGGCTATCTCCCGTCAAGCTCCCGGGCGCGGCAGGCCGCAGCGGGCCCCCCGCTCCGCGCGGGAGCTGGTCGCACGCGACATCCCGGCGGGCCGCTGCCGTCGTGGCAGCGCCGCCGGTGCGCGTTATCTCCAGTTGTGGTCCTCCTGGCGTGCCCCGTCCGTGCGGCTGCGGGCCAGGCTCCCGCGGCTCGGGCAAGGTGAGCCCGACAGCCGCGGCAGCGGCACCGATAGCCTCCGCACTGAGCGCGCCCTGCGCCAGCCGGGTCACCAGCGGTGGTGACGACGGCGCGAGAGCGGCCAGGCGGCGGAGCGCGGCCAAGATGTCGTCAGGCCGGACGGCAGGTATGACATGCCGAACAACCATTCGAAGTATCGCATTCCCGGCATCGCCGCCCGTGGCGGCGCACCGGTCGGTCTCCATCGTGATCACTGCGGCGCGGGCGTCCATGCGCCGGGTGCCCTTGTTGGTGAGGCGCTCGACCTCTATGGCGTCGCAGGCGAGAAACTCGCCGACGGCCCGGGCGGCGGCGTCCGGCGCCACGCCGGGAAGGACCACCTCCCACAGGGACGCCTCCAGCGGAAGCGCTCCCAGCGAGGGCGGTGCCTGCATCACCTCGATCACGTCAATCCCGTCTGGCAGGGCTGCGTCGAGCCGTTCCCGTACCTCGGATGCGGCGCAGGTTCTCGTGAGAGAGAGCTCCAAGTACTCAGCCTCGCTCGCTGCGCCGGTCGGGGCCGCGCCAGCGTAGGAAATCTTCGGGTGCGGCGTGAATCCGGCGGAGTAGGCGATGGGCAGCCCTGCCCGGCGAACTCCCCGTTCAACGGCGCGCGCGATATCCCGGTGACTGGCGAAACGCATCCTGCCTCTTTTAGCGTACCGGACGATCAGGCGGCAGGTCGCTGCGGGCGCGCCTGCCTCTGACACTCTTTCGTCCGGCACGGTCAGGCGTCTGTCCGGGCCGGGACCGTCGGCAGCGGGAGCAGCGTCACCCCGGTAGGCCCGGCCTGGATCTCGGTGCCCATGGCCGGGCAGACCCCGCAGTCGAAGCACGGCGTCCAGCGGCAGTCCTCCACCTCCCGCGCGCCCGACGGGTCGATCGAGTCCTGCCAGTCCTGCCAGAGCCAGTCGCGGTCCAGGCCTGCGTCTAGGTGATCCCAGGGCAGGACCTCGCTGTAGTCCCGCTCCCTGGTGGTGTACCAGTCCAGGTCCACCGGTTCGGCGTCCAGCGCCTCGCGGGCGCAACGCTCCCAGCGCTCGAAGGAGAAGTGCTCGCTCCACCCGTCGAACCGTGCGCCGTCCGCCCAGGCGGCCCTGATCACTCCGGCCACCCGCCGGTCGCCGCGGGACAGCAGGCCCTCCACGATCGAGGGCTTGCCGTCGTGGTAGCGGTACCCCACCGCGCGCCCGTAGCCGGGCGCCGCACGCAGCGCGCCGCTGAGGCTGCGCAGCCTTGCGTCCACCGTCTCGTGCGGGGCCTGGCCTGCCCATTGGAACGGGGTGTGCGGCTTGGGCACGAACGCGCCGATCGATACGGTGCACCGGATGTCCCGGCGGCCGGTGGCCTCCCGCCCTGCCCTGATCACTTTCCGGGCGAGGTCCGCAATGGCGACCACGTCCTCGTCGGTCTCGGTGGGCAGGCCGCACATGAAGTACAGCTTCACCTGGCGCCAGCCGCTGGCATAGGCGGTGGTGACGGTCCGGATGAGGTCGTCCTCGGTGACCATCTTGTTGATCACCTTGCGCATCCGCTCGGTCCCGCCCTCGGGGGCGAAGGTGAGGCCGGACCGGCGGCCGCCGCGGCTGAGCTCGTTGGCGAGAGTCACGTTGAACGCGTCCACCCGGGTGGAGGGCAGGGACAGCCCGAGGTTGGCGCCCTCGTACCGGTCGGCCAGGCCCTTGGCGATCTCGTTGATCTCGCTGTGGTCGGCGCTGGACAGCGACAGCAGGCCGACCTCGCCGAATCCGCTGGCCGCAACCCCCTGCTCTACCATGTCGCCGATCGTGCTGATGCTCCGCTCGCGCACCGGCCGGGTGATCATGCCAGCCTGGCAGAACCGGCAGCCCCGGGTGCAGCCGCGGAAGATCTCGACGCTGAACCGCTCGTGCACCGACTCGTGCACCGGGACCAGCGGGCGGCGCGGGTAGGCCCAGTTGTCGAGGTCCATGACCGTGTGCTTGGCCACGGTGTGCGGCGCCCCGGCCGGTTCGGCGCGACTCGCCGGATCCGGCCGTCGGGCAGGTAGTCAACGTCGTAGAAGCGCGGCACGTACACCCCGCTCCTGGTGGCCAGTTCGCTCAGCAGCCCATCCCGGCCGCCGGGCCGCCCGGCCCGCTTCCAGCCCCTGATCAGCTCGGTGATCGCCAGCACCGCCTGCTCGCCGTCCCCCAGCACGGCGCCGTCGATGAAGTCCGCGATCGGCTCGGGGTTGAACGCAGCGTGCCCGCCGGCCAGCACGACCGGGTCGTGCTCGTCCCGGTCGACGGCCGACAACGGGATACCGGCCAGGTCCAGCGCGGTCAGCAGGTTCGTGTAGCCGAGCTCGGTGGCGAAGCTCACGCCGAGCACGTCGAAGGCGCGCACCGGCCGGTGCCCCTCCAGGGTGAACTGCGGCACCCCGTGCTCGCGCATCAAGCGCTCCAGGTCCGGCCACACGCTGTAGGTGCGCTCGGCGAGCACCCCGGCGCAGCCGTTCAGCACCTCATACAGGATCTGCACGCCCTGGTTGGGGATGCCGACCTCGTAGGCGTCCGGGTACATCAGCGCCCAGCGGACCTCAGCGGCGTCCCAGTCCTTGACGACGGAGTTCAGCTCGCCGCCGACGTACTGGATGGGCTTGCTGACCAGCGGAAGCAGCGGCTCCAGCCGCGCGTAGACCGACTCTGCGCCCATCCCGACATCTTACCGATGCCGGGTGCAGCCGATGCAGGTCCGTGCCGCCGGCCGGGCGGCGAGCCGTTCTGCGCCGATCGGCTGGCCACAGTTCTGGCACGTGCCGTAGCTGCCGTCCGCCACCCGGGCCAGGGCCGCGTCGATGTCGGCCAGGTGCTCCCGGGCGGCCTGCGCCAGCGCGGCTACGTGCTGCCGCTCGAACGCGAGCGTGGCGCCCTCCGGGTCGTGTTCGTCGTCGGCGCCCGCGCCCTGCGCCGCTTCGACGATGCCGCCGAACTCTCGCTCCAGCGAGGCCAGGCGGCCCACGGCGCGCTCGCGCACGGCGGCCAGCGCCGCGCGCGCATCTCCAGGATCCGGCACTCCTCTTGCCTACCAGCACGGCGGCCCGCCGGGCTGGTTCGCGCGGGACCTTTCCATCAGGCACGCTATGCACATGGCAGATGAACTGACGCTGATGGCCGTCCACGCGCATCCCGACGACGAAGCCTCGAGCACCGGCGGCGTGCTCGCCATCTACTCCGGGCAGGGCATTCGCACGGTCGTGGTGACCTGTACCAATGGCGAGTTCGGGGACGCGCCGGGCGGAGTGAAGCCGGGCCAGGACGGTCACGACGCCCAGACGGTGGCCGGGTTGCGGCTGGCCGAGTTGCGTGAGTCGGCCAAGATCCTCGGGGTCAGCGACCTGGAGACGCTGGGGTACCACGACTCAGGGATGCCCGACTGGGACTACAAGGATCAGCCGGAGGCATTCTGCAACATCCCGCTCGACGAGGTCTCCGCTCGGATCAGCGGGCTGATCGAGCGGTACCGGCCGCAGGTTGTGGTCAGCTACGATCCCGAGGGCCCCTACCAGCATCCCGATCACGTGCATGCGGCCCGCGCGGCCGCCGCGGCGGCGGGCGCCACGGGCATCCCGGCCAAGTTCTACCTCACCACGATGCGCCCGAGCGCTTGGCAGAAGGTATGGGCGGCGCTGCGAGAACTCGGCGAAGACGTGCCCGGACCGCGAGAGATCACCCCGGAGATGCGCGCTCAGATGGAGGAGGCCGAGCGGCGGATCACCACCACAGTCAACATCAGGGCGGTGCTGCCACGGAAGCGGGATGCCTTGTTCGCGCATTCCAGCCAGATCGAGGAGTCGTGGTTCAGCAAGATTCCCGCCGACATCGCCGAGGCCGCCTTCGGCAGGGAAAGCTTCATCCGGGCCAGCGACACCACCGGGGCGCCTTTGCCCGAGGACGACCTGTTCGCCGGGCTGCGGTAGCAGGCGCCCCGGATCCCGGGAATGACACGGCCTTGCGCACGGAGCGGCCCGGCGCGCGAAGCGGCTTGGGCGCAGGGCAGGGCGGCGCGGGAAGCGGCCGGCCGAGTGGGTAGTTTGGCTGGTATGAGGTTGAGCAGTGGCTTTCCCCCGGCCGGGGTGGCGCGGTGACGGCCGAGGCGTACGCCGCCGCCGCGGGCCTGGTCGAACGGTCGGCGGCGGCATACGTGTCGGGGGTGCCCGAGAATCCGGCCGACGCGGGGTTGTTCGGCCCGGGCAGCATCACGTGGCGGGTGAGCACAGACCTGGGCAGGCCAGTCGCGGGACTGCGGGCGCTGATGTTGCAAGCGCTGCACCCGCTGGCGATGGCCGGCGTGGACCAGCACAGCAACTGGCGCTCGGACCCGGTGGGCAGGCTCGCCGCCACGTCCGGGTACCTCGCCACGATCACCTTCGGCGACCGCGCCGCGGCCGAGCGGGCGGCGGCCAGGGTGCGCCGGATCCACGAGCACATCACCGGGACCGACACGATCACCGGCCAGCGGTACGAGGCGAGCGACCCGGCGCTGCTGCTGTGGGTGCACGCGACCCTGGTGGACTCGGGAATCGTGGCGGCCGGGATGTTCGGCACGCCGCTGCCCGCGCCGGACGCCGACCGCTACGTCGCGGAGATGGTCACCGCGGCAGAACTCGTCGGCGTGCCCGCCGGCCAGGCGCCCGCCAGCCTGAGTGACCTGGGCAGCTACCTCACCGCGTCCCGTCCCGCACTGCGCTGCACGCCCGCAGCGGCCGAATCGATGGCCTACCTGCTCGACCCGCCCGGCCTCGACGAAGACATCGCGGAGATCTGGGCCGACATCAGGGAGGGCGTGGTCGCCACGCTCCCGTCCTGGGCCCAGGACATGTACGGCTACCCGGCGGCGCCGCTGACCCGGGCCAGGCAGACCGAGATCCGGCAGGCGCTCGGTGTCCTCGACGCCGTGTTCCTCGGCGAGCCCGGGGTGCTCGAGGCGCGACAGCGGATCACCTTGCGGATCCGCGCCGCGCGGCAAGCGTGACACCACGCGGATGAAGGGAGCCGGAGCGCCGCGCCCGGGGACCGCGCGGATGAGAAGGGCGTTCGCCGGGGCCACGATCGCCGCCGCCGGCGCCGCGGCCCTGATCCTGGTCCGCCGGTCGAGAGGGAGAGCCGGGCTGCGGCTGCGGCGCGGGATCGCCGCGCTGCGCCTGGCCGCCCGGGGCGGGGCGCGCTACGCCAGCAACGCGCCCCGGCTGTTCGCCGCGGCCGGGGAGAACCGGGAACGGCTCCGCACCGACCTTGCCCTGCAGACGGCCGAGGACGTCGCGGCCACCCTGGGCGCCATGAAGGGCGTGCTGATGAAGCTCGGCCAGATGGCCAGCTACGTGGACGACGGCCTCTCCCCCGCGGTCCGGCGGACGCTGTCCCGGCTGCAAGACAGCGTCCCGCCGATGAGCCCGGAACTGGCCGCCGGGGTCATCACCGAGGAACTCGGCCTGCCACCGGAGCGGGCCTTCGCCCGCTGGGACCCCGAGCCGATCGCCGCCGCGTCCATCGGGCAGGTGCACCGCGCCGTCACCCACGACGGGCGCGCGGTCGCGGTGAAGGCGCAGTACCCGGGCATCGCCGAGAGCATGGCGGCCGACCTGGACAACGTCGCGCTGCTGCGCCGGATGCTCAAGGTGACCGCGCCCAGCCAGGACGTCAACGCCCTCGTCGCCGAGCTGCGGGACCGGGTGCTCGAAGAGCTCGACTACCGCAGGGAGGCGGAGAACCAGCGGCTGTTCGCGGCGTACTACGCCGGGCATCCCACGATCAGGGTGCCGGAGATCGTCGGCGAACTGTCCACGCGGCGGGTGGTGACCAGCGAGCTGTCCACCGGGGCCCGGTTCGCTGAGCTGGCCACGTGGTCCCAGGAGGAGCGCGACCTGGCCGGGGAGACGATCTACCGGTTCGTGTTTCGCAGCCTGTACGAGGCGCACGCGTTCAACGGCGACCCGCACCCCGGCAACTACCTGTTCCACGGCGACGGCCGGGTCACCTTCCTCGACTACGGGCTGGTCAAGCAGTTCACCGACGTCGAGCTCGGGCCGCTCATCCATATGGTCCGCAACCTGTGCGTGGAAAACGACCCCGAGGCGTTCCGGCGGGCCATGGAAGAGGCGGGCTTCCTGGTCAGGGACGCTCCGCTGAGCACCGAGGTGATCGTGGACCACATGGCCGTCTTCTACCAGCTGGTCCGCGAATCGGCGCCGCTCACCATCACCCCCGATTACGCATCGGCCGTGGTGCGCCGCTTCTTCGATCTGCGCAGCCCGGTTGCCGCCTACGTGGCCATCCCCCGGTCCTATGTGATCTTGCAGCGCATCAACCTGGGACTGTTCGCGCTGCTCGGCGAGCTGAACGCCACCGCGAATTGGCGGCAGATCGCCGAGGAGATCTGGCCGTTCATCCGGGCCCCGGCGTCCACCCCGATGGGCGAAGCCGAGGCCGCCTGGCGGGCCAGCCGCGCCGCCACTGGCGCCCTCGCCTAGCCGCGACCCGCCCGGCTGAGCCTGCACCTGCAGGGCCTGTGGGCATGGCAACGGCCGCCGGGTGTCAGCGCCGTCACCCAGCGGCCGTTACCCGTCGAGCGCTAGGGCGCTACGACGATCTTGCCGAGCAGCCCGTGCGACTCATGGGACGGCCCCGCCGAGAAGACCAGTTCGCCGGTCTTGGCGGCGTTGCCGTTGCCGAACATCAGGCCCCACAGCCCATCGATCTGGATCGGCACGCCGTTCGACCGCCGGAGCACGCCCAGGTGCGCGCCGTTGTCCGGGTTGTAGACGTTGATGAGGCCGTTGCCGAAGTTGCCGACGAGCAGGTCCCCGCCGAACTTGCCGAAGCTGCTCGGCGCCAGGGCCAGGCCCCACGGTGAGTCGAGCGCGCCGCGGCTGACGAGCCGGCGGACGAACTTGCCGTTGTTGGTGAATACGTCCACGAACCCGTGGCCCGAGCCGGCGACATCGTCGTGCAGGGTGGCGTCCTGCTTGGCGAACGTCACGTACAGCATGCCCTTGATCTCGGCGATGCCGAACGGACCGTAGCCGGCCGGGAGCCCTCGATCCACGAACAGTCCGCCGGGCATCTGGACCGGCGTGAAGGTGCTGTCATAGGCCTCCACCCGACCGGATCGGAAGTTGGTGGCGTACAGGAAGCTCTTGCCCTTCACCGTGGCCTCGGCCAGGCCTTTGTACACGGCGTTGGCGCCGTTGTTCCTGGCCACCTCGGTCACCGTCGAGGGAGGGGGACCGCCGACGTTCGGCGCCCAGCCGTCGATCGTGCCGTTCTCGGTGTCGAAGATGAATAGCGCCGATCCCGAGTTGCCCTGGTCGTCCTTGACGGTGAACGCGGACCCGTCGCCGTTAAAGACCTGCCCGGTCGGCGCGGCGCCGGTGACGCTCACCGTCAGGGGGACCTTGCTCACCGTCGTGGGGCTGGCGCCAGCGTAGAGCGTCGCTACGTCGGCGCCGTTGTCGGCCACCCATAGCGGCGAGCCCGGCGAGGCGTTTGTGCCCGGGGACGCGGCGAGGCCCCAGGCGTTGACCAGGTCGGCGTCGTGCAGATTTGCCTTGCCCGCCTGGTCGGATACCAGGTTGATCTGGCGGTAGGCGCTGACGTGGGCGGCGGCGCCGGCCGGTGCGGCGCCGAGCGCGCCGGCGGCCAGCGCGCCTGCTGACACGATCGTGGCGACGAACAACCCGCGCCGGGTTACGCGCGCAGGCTTCAGGCGGAATTGCGTCATTAGGATCATCCTCATTCCCCGGTTGCTGGTTTCCTGTGCCTCGAGCCGCGCGCCCATGACGCAGGGCGCGCCCAGACCAGTTCACGTAGCGGGAGCGTGGACGGTTCACATTGCTGCAAAGAACTAGCTAAGAAATTGTCATGGCGCTTCCGGTCCGGCGCCGCCCGGGCAGGTCGTGCCGCCGCGAAGCCGGCCCGCGCCACCGGTTTGTCGGCGCCGGGGCTTACCCTGTCGCCGTGACTGAGGAGGACGCCGCGAGCGCCGGCTCGCAAGAGCGTTTCGAGGACCTGGTCGACCAGATGGTCGGCACCGAGGGGGTCACCCCACCGCGGGGCGGCAGCGGGTTCGGCCGGTCCGCACTGCGGTTCCAGGGCAAGATCTTCGCGATGCACGTGCGCGGCGCGCTGGTGCTCAAGCTCCCGGCCGAGCGGGTCGAGGCGCTGGTCCGGGCCGGTGAGGGGGTCCACTTCGACGCGAACAAGGGCACGCCGATGCGGGAATGGCTGAGCCTCGATCCGGGTTCCGGCCTGCCGTGGCTGCCGCTGGCCACCGAGGCGCTCGACTTCGTCCGCTCGGCGTCGCGGACCGGTTCATCCCGCTCGGCACGGGATCCCAGCGCCCGCCGCTGACACGCCCGGCTGCGCGAGCCGGCGTTGCCTGCTCGCCGGCCTTCGGCCGGCTTCGCCGGGGCCGCGATGCTAGCCCGGCGGCACGAGCCCCGGACCCCACGCCCGGGTTGCCGGTGCCGGTACAGCTTCTGCCCGGAGTGGGTTTCCCAGGTCGGCGCCCGAGGGCCTACCCGTTGGCGGACAGGACCGCGCAGAGCCGGGCGACCGCGGTGCTGTAGGCGTGGCCCGGGGGCGTGGCGTACCCGACCACCAGCGCTGGGCCGCCCTCCAGGCCGGCCCAGCCGCCATCCGCACCGGTCCCTTTGCCGTCGACGCCGCCGTCCGCGCCGGCCCTGCTTTGGCTGGCCCCGCCGCCACGGCCAGGCCCGCCGCCACGGCCGGCCCCGCCGCCTTGCCTGGACCCGTCGCCGCCCAGGCGGTAGGCGCTCAGGCCCTCGATGGCCAGGCCGTGCCGGGCCGCCCGGGCGACGAGGGCGTCCTCGTGCTGCCCCGGCGGCAGCCGCAGCAGCGCGTGCAGGCCGGCCGCGATCCCGGTGACCCGGACCTGCGGCGCCGCCGCGTGCACGGCGGCCACCAGCCGGTCCCGCCGCCGCCGGTAGGCCAGCCGGACCCGGCGCACCTGCCGGTCGTACGCTCCGGAAGTGAGGAACTCGGCCAGGGTGAGCTGGTCCAGGCTGCTGCTCGGCCAGCCGGCCGCGTCCTTGACCGCCACGACGTCGTCTACCAGCCGGGCCGGCACGACCAGCCAGCCCAGGCGCAGACCGGGCGCGAGGCTCTTGCTGGCCGTGCCGGCGTAGACGACATGCTCGGGCGCGAGCGCCTGCAGCGCGCCGACCGCGGGCCGGTCATAGCGCAGTTCGCCGTCGTAGTCGTCTTCCACGATCACCGCGCCGGCCGAGGACGCCCAGTCGGCGGCCTGCCGGCGCCGGGCCGGCGCCAGCGGCACACCCAGCGGGAACTGGTGCGTCGGAGTGAGCAGCAGCGCATCTGCGGGGCCAAGGCCAGCGATCACGGCGCCGCTGTCGTCCACCGGCACCGCCGTCACGGACAAGCCGCTCTTTTCTGCAATACGCCAGTGCCGCGGATACCCGAGCGCCTCGGCAGCCAGCGTGGTTGCCCCGCGGGCACGCAGTGCCTCGCACAGCAGTTCCAGGCCCTGGGCAAAGCCCGCGCAGACCACGACGCGGTCGGGGGCAACGACGACGCCGCGGGCGCGAGCCAGGTACCCGGCCAGCGCCTCCCGCAGTTGCGGGAGGCCTCGTGGATCGGTGTAGCTGAGCGCCTGCGCCGGGGCCGCGCCCAGCGCCTTGCGCCCGGCGGCCAGCCACGCCTGCCGGGGAAACGCCGTGACGTCGGGAACACCGGTGCGCAGGTCGTAGCGGATCCGGCGGGCCACGGCCGGAGCGCGCCCGCCCGCCCCCGGCGGCGGGGAAGGCGCCCGCTCGGCGACCCAGGTGCCCGACCCCTGCCGGGCCGACAGCCAGCCCTCCGCGACAAGCTGCGCGTAGCAGTCGGCGACCGTGTTCCTGGCAATGCCCAGGTCGGTGGCCAGCGACCGGGAAGCCGGCAGCCGGGTCCCTGGCAGCAACCGGCCGCCGCGCACCGCCTCGCGCAACGCCGACTCCAGGCTGGCCCGCACCCGCGGGCCAGCCAGGTCGAGGTGTAGGTCCAGGCTAGAAATGGCCCATGAATCTGACATGAAAGTGGACCTCACTGTTGGGCTGATTCTTCCCTAGTGTGGATTCCGGAAGCACGAGACAGCAAGAGCGAAGGAGCTCACCATGACCGCCACCGCCGAGCAGGTCCCCGTTCGGCTGGACTTCGACGCGCATGCCCCCGCGTTCGCCAGGGCGCTGGCCCACCTCGACAACGCCGCGACCAAGCAGCTCGACCAGGTGAACTTCGACCACCGGCTGCGCGAGCTGGTCCGGGTCCGGGCGTCCCAGCTCAACGGGTGCGCCTACTGCATCGACATGCATACCAAGGACGCCCGCGCCGCCGGGGAGACCGAACAGCGGATCTATGCGCTGCCCGCCTGGCGCGAGACGCCGTTCTTCACCGCACGGGAGCGCGCCGCGCTGGCCTTCACCGAGTCGGTAACGCTGGTGGCCCAGACCCACGTGCCGGTCGAGGCGTATGCCGAGGTGGCCGCCCAGTACCAGCCGGACGAGGTCGCCGCGCTGGTCAGCCTCCTGGTGGCGATCAACGCGTGGAACACGGTCGGGGTCAGCACCCGGACCTGGGTGCCCGGGACGTACGAGCTGTGAGACGTCCTCTGTCGACCACAGGCAGCGTCACGCCGCAGCCGCCGGGCCGAACGCCGCATAGTGCTAGCCGGCGCGCCTCCGGCACGACGCAGCCCCAGGCGCCGTTGCGGTGCCCCGGCGGCGAGGACATGCCTCCCACTCCGCCGACTTGCGTGCCTCCGGCACGACCAAGCGAAGCGCCCGCGAGGGAGGCCATGAAATGAGTGGCCCGCTGACCGCGGCGGCCCGGCGCTTCCGCGCGGCCCATCATGGCCCGCGGCCGCTGGTGCTGCCGAACGTCTGGGACGCCGTGAGCGCACGGGTGTTCGCCGATGCCGGGTTCGGCGCCCTCGCCACCTCCAGCGGCGCCGTCGCCGAGGCCCTGGGCTACGCCGATGGCCAGCGAACTCCGCCGGCCGAGATGTTCGCGGCGATCGCCCGGATCACCCGGAGCGTCAACGTCCCGGTGACCGCGGACATCGAGGCCGGGTACGGGCTGGCCCCGGGCGAGCTGGCCGGGCGGCTGGCCGGCGCCGAGGTGGTCGGCTGCAACCTGGAAGACTCCGACCCGGTCACCCTGGAACTGGCCGACCCCGGCCGCCAGGCCGACTACCTGGCGGCCGTGCACGCGGCGGCCGGGGACGCGCTGGTGATCAACGCCCGGGTGGACGTGTTCGTCCGCCCCCGGCCGGCCGGGGCGGGCGACCCGGTCGAGGATGCCGTCGAGCGGGGCCGGCGCTACCTGGAGGCCGGCGCCGACTGCTGCTATCCGATCCTGGCCCCGCTCGCGGTGCTGCCCGGGCTGGTCGCCGACATCGGGGGCCCGGTCAACGCCATGTGCCGGCCCGGCGGGCCGTCGCTCGCGGAGCTGGCGGCGGCCGGGGCAGCCCGGATCACCTTCGGCAGCTCGCTGCACCAGCGCGCCACCGAGGACCTCGCCGCCACCGCCCGCGCCCTGCACGCGGAGACATGACGCCCATGTTGGCGTTGCGGTGGGGCGAGCCGGCCTGAAACCTCAGCCCTGTTCGTGATCATGAGTTCAGGGGCGTGATGGCGCCACCAAAGTCATGATCACGAACGACTGCGGGGGGTTGAGGGGCGGGATTGCGCGGGGCGCGGGTTGGTTTGGGCGCGGAAGCGGCCGGGCGCGTGGGTGGAGGATTGGGGCATGGCTTCGGATCAGGCCGGTTACCGGCTCTACCAGGACCTGGCGGCGTGGTGGCCGCTGATCTCGCCGCCGGAGGAGTACGCCGAGGAGGCCGCGTTCGCGGGGCGGCTGCTCCGCGAGGCGGGCCTGCCGGTGCGCGCGGTGCTGGAACTGGGCAGCGGCGGCGGCCACTGCGCCAGCCACCTCGCCGCGGGGTTCAGCATGACGCTGGTGGACCTCTCTCCCGGCATGCTGGCGGTGTCGCGGCGGCTCAACCCGGACTGCGAGCACATCGAGGCCGACATGCGCACCGTCCGCCTGGGCCGGAACTTCGACGCGGTGTTCGTCCACGATGCCGTGGACTACATGACCACCGAGGACGACCTGCGGCTGGTCATCGAGACCGCGTTCACGCACTGCCGCCCCGGCGGTGTCGCGGTGTTCGTGCCGGACAACATCACCGAGAACTTCGAGCCCGGCACGGGCTACGGCGGCATCGACGGCGCGGACGGGCGGGCGGCGCGGTACCTCGACTGGTCCTACGACCCGGACCCGGACGACACCTGGACCCTCACCCAGTACGCGTTCCTGCTCCGGGCGCCGGGCGGAGAGGTCCGCGTGGTGCACGAGACCCACCGGCTGGGCCTGTTCGGCCGGGACGTCTGGCGCCGGCTGCTCCGCGAGGCTGGTTTCCGGGCGGCGGCGGTGACCGAGGAGACCACGGAGGACCGCCACCCGCGCGAGTTCTTCACCGGGCACCGGCCGCCCAGCCCGGACCAGCAGCGTCCAGCCGGGGCGCCAGGCCGAACGTAGCGAACACGCCAGGCTCGGCCCACACCACGTTGCGGGCGATGCCCGCGCGGGTGACCGTGAGCACCTGCAGCGAGTGCAACTGGTATTCGCCCGAGCCCGCGCCCACGTACGCGACGACCGCGGGCTGCCCATTCGCCGAAACACGCATCATGCGCCAGTCCGTGCCGCGCAGGGCCCAGACCCGGGATATGAACCGGCCGTAGTCCTCCCGGCCCGCGTACCAGGCGGCCACCGGCGGCATCTCCAGGACCGCGTCCTTGGTCAGCAGCCGGGTCAGCGCGGTGATGTCGGCGTTCTCGAACGCCGTGACATAGGCGTCCACTGCAGCCCGCAGGTCCGGCTCGGCGGGCTCATCGATCTGGTCTTCGGCCACCCCGGCGAGCCTGGCCCTGGCTCGCTGCAGGGCGCTGTTCACCGCCGCTTGTGTGGTGCCCAGCATGTCCGCCACCTCCAAGGCTGGCAGTTCCAGCACCTCGCGCAGGATGAGGATCGCCCGCTGACGCGGCGGCAGCAGCTGCAGTGCCGCGACGAACGCCAGCCGCAGGCTGGACCGGGACACCGCGACCGCTGCGGGATCGGCCCGCTCGGCCCACACCATCGCGTTGGGCAACGGCTCGAGCCACGGCGCCTCGGTGCGGACCAGCGGCTGCTCGATATCCTCACTCGGCCCGGCAATCGCGGACGGCAGCGGCCTGCGGCTGCGGCCCGCCAGCGCGCTGAGGCACACGTTCGTCGCGATCCGGTACAGCCAGGTGCGCAGCGAGGCACGGCCGCTGTCGAACCGGCCGGACGCGCGCCAGGCGCGGAGCAAGGTTTCCTGTACCAAGTCCTCGGCGTCGTGCACCGAGCCCAGCATCCGGTAGCAGTGCGCCAGCAACTCACGCCGGTACGGATCGGCCTGCCGGGCGAATTCCTCGCCGATGGTAACCGTCACTGCGCCTCCCCTTTCATGGCCTGCCTCGCGGGACGTCGTGCCGGAGGCGCGCAAGTCAACACTTCGCATGGTCGCGCCGGAGGCGCGCAATCGACAGCGTGGGAGGCCGGGTCCTCGCCGCGGGGGAGCCGCAGCGCGGAGCGATGCGGCGTCCGGCCCGGCGGCTGCGGCGGGACAGCACCGCGATCTGTCACTGCGCCTCCCTACTGTCCAGCCCGGCAGTTCGTATTGCACGATCCGGCATCCGCCGCCGCGAAGCCGCGTCGGCGTGGCCGGGCGGCGGCGCCGTCGGCCTTTGCCCATACCTACCTGCTGCGGGGGGCGAATTCATCGGTTCTGGCGCCAGCGCGATGAACCGGGGCCGCGGGCCAGGTATGTACCGGTGACGGCACGACCCGCGTGCCCGGGGAAACGGAGATCGCATGACCACGCTGGACCTTGCCCGGCGGCCAGATCAAGCCGCAGCGCCGCCCGGCCACCGCTGGATGATGCTGGCCGTCCTGCTCGGCGGGCAGTTCATGGCGCTGCTCGACGCTTTCGTCGTCAACGTGGCGCTGCCGTCGATCGGGGCCGGCTTGCACGCCTCCGGCGCGTCGCTGCAACTGGTGGTCGGCGGGTACGCCGCCGCCTACGCGATGCTGCTGATCACCGGGGCGCGGCTGGGCGACCTTTACGGCCGCCGCCGCATGTACCTGCTCGGTGTCGTGATGTTCACCGTGGCGTCGCTGGCCTGCGGCCTCGCCCCGGACAGCGGGGCGCTGATCGTCGCCAGGTGCGCGCAGGGCGCGGCGGCAGCGGTGATGGTGCCGCAGATCATGAGCGTCATCCAGATGCGGTTCGAAGGCGCGGCACGGGCCACCGCGCTATCCGCGTGGGGGGTGGTGCTGGCGACCGGCGCGGTCGTCGGTGTCATCCTCGGCGGCATCCTGGTCAGCGCGGACCTGCTCGGCGCCACGTGGCGGCCGGTCTTCCTCGTCAACGTTCCGCTCGGCGTCCTGCTCGCGGTGCTGGTGCCCAGGGTGGTGCCGGCCGACCCGCCTCGGGCGCGGCACACCGGCCCCGGCTCGCGCCGCCTGGATCTGCGCGGCCTGGCGATCGCAGTGCCGGCCGTGTGCCTGATCGTGCTGCCCCTGGTGCTGGGCCGCGACCTGGGCTGGCCGGCCTGGACGCTGGGTTGTCTCGCGGCGGGCTTGCTGCTCGCCGTGGCCTTCGCCCGCTTCGAGCGGGCGGTCGCGGCCCGGGGCGGCGACCCGCTGCTGAACCTGGGCGTGCTGCGCGCCCCCGGCCTGGCCGCCGGGCTCGGCACGCTGTTGGCCGTGATGGCCGGCTGACGGCGGATTCCTGTTCGTGTTCACCCTGCACCTGCAGGCGGGGCTGGGGCAAAGCGCGCTGCGGGCTGGCTTGTCCTACATCCCCATGGCGGGCATGTTTGGCCTGGTCGGCTATTTCTGGCGGCGGCTGCCCGCTCGGCTGCACCCGGTGTTGGCGCCCACGGGGCTGGTGCTGGTCGCGGCCGCCTACCTGGGGGTCGCGGCGGCGGTGCGCGGCGGTTCGGCCGGCGGCCCGCTGCTGTGGCTGGCGCTCGCCGTGGCCGGGGCGGGCCTGGGCCTCGCGATTCCCCCGCTGCTCACCCAGTCGCTGGTTGGGGTGCCGCTGTCCCAGGCCGCCGACGCCAGCGGCCTGGTCACCACGGCCGCGCAGCTCAGCCAGGTCATCGGGGTCGCCGGTTTCGGCGCCGTGTACCTGTCGCTGGCGCAGCGAGCAGGCGCGCACGCGGTGGCCTCTGGGAACGCGCTGGCCGGCACCGCGACGCTGCTGGCGCTGCTGGCCCTGGCCGGGCTGGCGCCGGCCGTGGCCCTGGCCCGCACCGTGCTCCGGGCCAGGTCGTGATCAGTCGAACGGCCCCGGCTCGGGTAGCGCCATGGCCCCGGCGGGCAGGTCGGGCAGCGGCCGGCGCGGCTCGCGCACCCCGGCGCCGGGCGGCCCGTTCCCGCCACGGCCCCGGCGGCTGCCCGCGCGGGGCCTGATCCGGTCGAGCAGCCACCGGGCTGGCGCGGTCAGCGCGATCCACAGCGGGTTGGCCAGGATCCGCCGGGCGACCGGGTGGCCGGTGAAGGCCACCGGGAAGGCGGCCCCGGCCGGACCGAGGCGCCGGAGCACCACGTGCCCGCGCCGGCGCACCGGGATCCGGTCCCGCCCGCCCGGCAGATGTCCGATGTAGTGCCGGTTCACCAGCTCGCCGGCCAGCAGCACCACCGGCGCCAGCGCGAGGACGAACAGCGTCACCACGCACGAGGCGAGCAGGCGGCCGGCCCTGCGCCAAGGCTTCATGTTTTTAGTATGCGCCCTGACATGCTGCGGTATGGCTTGCGGCGGTCAGCCTGTGGCGAACGCGCGGCTGGGGCCCGTGGCGGTGAACCGCGCCGCGGCCCAGGCCGGCGCGGCCCGCAGCCGGGCGCGCCCCTGGGCTAGCTGAACACCCGGTGCCGGCGGTGGATGGACTGCAGCAGCCCGATAGCGATCATGTCGGCGAACAAGGCGGACCCGCCGTAGGACACGAACGGCAGCGGCAGCCCGGTGACCGGGGCGATCCCGATCGTCATGCCGATGTTGATGAACGCCTGCACCGCGAACCAGATCGCCACGCCCGCGGCGACGAGCAGCCCGAACGCGTCGTCGGCGCGGGCCGCGATCCGCACCGCGCGGAAGATCACCAGGCCCAGCAGCACGACGATCGTGGCGCACCCGACGAAGCCGAGCTCCTCGCCGGCCACGGCGAAGATGAAGTCGGTCCCCTGGAAGCTGTAGGACCCGAAGAAGCTGCCGGCGGTGAGCTGGCCGTGGAACAGCCCCTGGCCGAACATGCCGCCGGAGCCGATCGCGACCTTCGCCTGGAAAGCCTGATACCCGGTCCCGTTCGGGGACGGGTGCAGGAATGAGGTCAGCCGCCCCGCTTGGTAGGCCTTGAGCAGGTGCAGTTTCAGCACCGCGACCAGCGCAAGGGCCCCAGCCGCACCGAGCAGCGCCAGCCAGCGCAGGCGGACACCGGACAAGGCGATCATTCCGGCGCTGATGACCACCAGGACCACGACGACCCCGAGATCCGGTTCCGCCAGGACCAGGCCGATCACCGGGACGCTGCAGGCGACCGCGAGGGCCAGCGACCGCATGTCCGGCCGCGAGGAGCGCTCCCCGGCCGACCCGAAGATCAGCGCGATCATCAGGATCAGGCCGATCTTGGCATACTCGGAGGGCTCGATCTGGAACCCGCCGGGCAGCGGGATCCAGGAATGCGAGCCGAGGATCGTGGCGCCCACCGGGCTGAGCACCACCAGCAGGCTCAGGCACCCCGCCGCGTAGGCGAACGGCGCGATCATACGCAGGACCTGGTAGTCGATCAGGCTCACCCCGGCCATGAGGGCAAGGCCGATCGCCACGACCAGCAGTTGCTTGTCCAGGTAGGCGCGCGGGTCGGCGCCGGCCTGGCGCAGCCCC
Source organism: uncultured Actinomycetes bacterium (assembly GCA_963734725.1). Classification (GTDB taxonomy): domain Bacteria; phylum Actinomycetota; class Actinomycetes; order Streptosporangiales; family Streptosporangiaceae; genus DASXKD01. Next base: position 22,715 of record CAVTIX010000014.1, on the reverse strand, counting down.
GGGGCGGTCGCCGACCAGATCAGCAGGGTGCCGATGAGCGAGAGCGCGAGCACGGCAAGGACCAGGATCCAGTCCACGTGCCGCAGCGTCGAGTCCCGGGCCAGCGCCCGGCGCCACATGCTGGGCGAGCGCAGTGCGGGCACGGCGGTCTTGCCGCCGCGGAAGCCGAGCCCTGGGCGGACCGGATCCAGGCTCCGCAGGCCGGCGGCGCGGCCACGTCCAGCGCTCATTACCGCGTCCCCCCGTAGCCCGGCGGAGCGGTGATCGCGCCGCTGGCGGAGATCCCGGGCAGCTTGGCCGGGGCCACGCCGTCCGGGAACGCGGCGTGGTGGCCTTCGAGCCCGTAGATCGAGTCCCAGATCTGCCTGGCGCACGGCGCGGAGACGTCCGCGCCCTCACCGGACTTGGGCACCATGACCACGACCACGTACTTGGGGTCGCTGGCGGGCGCGAACGACGCGAACACCGAAGTGGCCTGGCCGCCGAAGATCTCCGCGGTTCCCGTCTTCGCCGCGACCTGCACCTTGTTCAGCGGGAAGCCGGCGAACGCCCCGGCCGCGGTGCCCTGGGTGACCACGTCGATCAGCGCGTTCTTGATGTAGTCCAGGGCCCACCGGGGCACCGGCAGGTGTCCGGCCACCGAGGGCTTGATCCGCTGCACGACCTGGCCCGTGGGAGACAGCAGCGCCGCGCCGATCCGCGGGCGGTACAAGGTGCCGCCGTTGGCCAGCGCCGCGTAGGCCCGGGCCAGCTGGAGCGGGGTGACTGTCACGTAGCCCTGGCCGATCGCGGCGATCGCGGCCTGGCCGGGCGTCCACTGGTACCCGGTCCGGCAGTCGTCGTAGGCGATCTGCTGGACGTAGCTGCCGTTGGCGTCGCCGTGCTTGCACCAGTAGTTCTTGTACTGCTTCCAGTAGTTGTACAGCCACTGCCGGGTGGGGACGGTGCCGGGTGACTGCTCCGGCAGGTCGATCCCGGGGTTGCGGCCGAACCCCCAGGCCACCTCCATCTTCTGCATCTTCTGCACCGGCGCATGGGGGTTCTTGACGAAGTTCGCGTTGTAGCGGTCGTGCAGGTACATCTGGTAGGCGATCTGGTAGAACACCGTGTCGCAGGACATGACCAGCGCCTCGTGCAGCGACATCGGCCCGAGGTTGGATGTGGTCCAGTTGTGGAACGTGTGCTGGGCGAACGTGACCGATCCCGGGCAGCTGTAGGGCCCCGCGGCGGAGTATCCGTGGGCGAGGGCGGCGGCCGTGGAGGTGACCTTCCAGGTGGACCCGGGGCCGTACTCGCCCTGGGTGGCCCGGTTGAGTATCGGCTCGCCGTGGGCGGCGCCGAACAGGTTCTTGAACTCCTGGTGGGAGATGCCGCCGTTCCAGATGCTGGGGTTGTAGGTCGGGTAGCTCGCCATGGCGAGGATCCGGCCGGTGGTGGTCATCACCACGGCCGCGCCGCTGGTGGCGCCGGCGTTGCCCTCGGCCTGCGCGCGCTTGAGGGCCTGAGCCAGCGCGGTGTAGGTGTCTCCCTGGAGCTGGGAGCTGAGGCTGGTCACCAGGGTGTCGCCGGCCCTGGGGCTGGCCTGGTGCCGGATCGCGGTGACCGTGCCCGCTGCGTTGACGGTCAGCGTCTGCGTGCCCGGGGTGCCGCGGAGCTGCCGGTCGTACTGCTGCTCCAGGCCCGCCTGGCCGACCAGGTCCACACCGGAGAAGCCGGTCACCGGAAGGTGGCGCTGCGCCACCTCTTGCGGCGTGATCGGCTGCAGGTAGCCCAGGATCTGCGCCGCTTGGGTGGCGAACGGCTGCGCGTAGTGGGTGACCGGCTGCGGCTGCGCGGAAACTCCGGGGTAGTCGCTCTGGTTCTCCATGATCTGCAGCGCCACCGCCGCGGGCACCTGCTCGGACACCGGGATCGGCTGGTACGGGGAGCCCTGCCAGCACGGCTGGGACACCCCGGCGGTGCAGAGCCGGATCTTCTCCTGGAGCAGCCTGTACTTCATGCCCAGCAACTTGGCCACCCGGTGCAGTTCGCCGATGCCCCCGTCTGGCTGCTGCGACACCAGCGCCCGGTTCACCGAGACGACTAGCGCGGTCCGGTTGTTCACCACCGGCTGGCCGACGTCGTCCAGGATCTGGCCCCGCACCGGCGGCACGATCACGGTCCTGACCTGGTCCTGGGTGGCCGCGCTCGCGTAGCTCCCGACGGTCATCACCTGCAGGTACCACAGCCGCCCGCCCAGCGCGAGCAGCAGCGCGGCCACCACGGCGTACAAGATGACCAGGCGCCGTCGTGCCGCCGGAATCATCGCCATACCCCCTTGCCGAGCCTGGAGAACCTGCGCCGCCATGAGCGGGTCGCCATCCCGGGGCCGGCGCCCCGGGACCCGCCAGAGCCGAGCCTGCGCCCGGCCCGCTGCCACCGCGCCTTCGGCCGCCGGAACCGCGGAGCGGAGGCGCGCAGCGCCGCGGCCGGTTTGCGCGCCCGGGCGCTGGCCCGGAACCGTGGCGCGGCCGCGCTACGGCCGGCGCCGCTGCTGCCCGCCCGCGCCGCCGAACCGCTCGCGAACGAGCCCTTGCCCATCTGCCGCCGCCGGCCCGGCCGGCCAGGCCACCGCAGGGCGCTGAACCTGCCGCCACCGCCCAGCCCGTCCCTGCCGCGCTTGCTGCCCAGCTTCAGCCGGGGCTGCCGCTGCTTGCGGGGCTGCCCCTGGCCCAGGGCCGACGGGCCGCCGGACAGCGCACCGCCGCGCAGCCGGGCGGGACGGCCGGCCCAGTTCGAGGCGCGGCCGTCGAAGGCGGCGCCCGGCCCCGCGCCGGCCAGGCGCCGCCGGGCCACGATCGTCCCGTCGCGGCGCCGCGACGTGCCCAGCCGCAGGTGCACGGGGGCCGGCGGCCGCCTGGGCTTGGCCGCCTGGCCCGCGGTCGCGGAGCCGGCCACCCCGCCGCGCAGCCGCAGCCGTGGCGGGCGGCGCTGATCCAGCCAGGCGCCCGCCGGCTGACCGGACCGCTCCCGGCGGGCGCCGATCCAGCCGTCGGTGCGGTGCCCGGAAGCGGCCCGCAGCCGCGGCGACCGGCCCGCTCCGGTGTCGCGGACCGCGCCGCTGGCCGCGGCCGCGCCTGCCAGCGCGCCGCCGCCCACCGCGGCCAGTTCCCGCCCGGTGAGCAGGCCCGCCGGGGCCGTGTCCGACCCCCACCGGGGGTGCCCGCCGAGCCAGGCCACTGCGTACAGCACGAACGGGCTGATCAGCAGGTCGTAGAACACCGCTGCGGGCAGCACCTGGCGCACCGCCTGCCAGGTGACGTCTGGATCGCCGAAGATCAGCCCGACCAGCGCGTACAGCGCCTCACCTGCCGCGGCGCCGAGCGCCACCCCGGCCAGCGGCAGCCACGCGGACCGCTCCAGGACTACCCGCAGCCGCCCGCACCCGTAGCCGACCAGGCAGAACACCAAGGCGCTCTGCCCCAGCAGGTTGCTGGCGGGCGGGGCTATATCGAGGGCGAGCCCAGCGGCGAACCCGATGATCGCCCCGTCGCGCGCGCCGCTGGTCAAGGCCAGCGCCACCACGACCACCAGGACCAGGTCGGGCCCGGCGCCGCCGGGGAACGGCACGTTGTTCAGCAGCGTCACCTGGAGCAGCACCGCAGCCAGGATGGCCACGGCAGCGAGCAGCGCGCGCCGCATGCTAGCCCCCCGCCCCGCCGCTTGCCGGGGTGGCGCCGCCCGTCGGGGTGGCGCCCGGGCTCGGCGTCGCAGCCGTGCCGGAAGGGGTCGGTGACGGCGTCGGGCGGGGCGGCAGCACCGAGTCCCGCGGGTTACGGCGTGGCGGCGCGATCACGACCCCGACGACGCCCAGCGCGCCGTCGTCGGCGAACGGCCGGACGTAAGCGATCTTCGTCAGGGCGCCGACGCTGGCCACCACGCGGGTGATCACGCCGACCGGCACCCCGGGCACGTACGGCCGGCCGCCGACCGAGCCGAAGGTGACCAGTTGCTGGCCCGTGGCCAGCACGGCGTTGGCGTCGAACACCTGCAGGCGCAGCGCGGCCGGGCCGTTCTGGCTGTGGCCCAAACCGGTCACCGCCCCGATCTCGCCGGTGCCGGCGATCCGCACCCCGACGGTGGATGCGGCGTCGGTGTCGAGCAGCACGGTGGCGGCGTGGCTGCTCACCGATGTCACGACGCCGACCAGCCCGGCGCCGTTCAGCACCGTCTCGTCCGGCTTGATACCGTCGGCGCTGCCCGCGTCGATCGTGACCGTGTTCTCGTACGCTGGGCCGGACGCGGTGACGTTGGCCGCCACGACCCGGTACCGGCCGCGCCCGGCGAGCTGGAGCAGCTTGCTCAACTGCGCCGCCTCGGCCTTGCTGAGCTGGGCCTGGCTCAGCTCGGCACGCAGCCGGACCGCCTGGCGCTGCAGCCCGCTGATCGTGGATTGCGCGGTCGCCGCGGAGCCGATGTTGCCCAGGAAGGCCGCCACCGGCTGGGTCACGCCGCTGGCTACATTCTCCGCGGAGCCGAAGACGATGCCGCCGAGCGCGCGCAGGCCGCGCACCGGCCCGGCCGAGGAGTTCCGCGCGTCAAAGGTGATCAGGGCCAGGGCAGCGGCGAGCAGCACAGCGAGAACCACGCGGGTCCGCCGAGTGTCGTGCACCGGGTCTCCTCATCATGCCGCACGCGTGCGCGGCTGCCCCGTGTGAAGGCCGCGGGTCAGCGCCTGTGCTCTGGGACCAGTACCTGGCGGAGCGTATCGAAATCCTCCACGCACTTCCCGGTTCCCAGCACCACCGAATCAAGCGGGTTGTCGGCCAGGTGGATGGGCATGCCTGTTTCCTCGCGCAGGCGCTCGTCCAGCCCGCGAAGGAGCGCGCCGCCACCGGTGAGCGCGATGCCACGGTCCATCACGTCACCGGCCAGTTCGGGCGGGCACTTGTCGAGCGTGGTCTTCACCGCGTCCACGATGAGGGCCAGCGGTTCCTCGATCGCCCGGCGGATCTCCTCGGCGGAGATCACGATGGTCTTGGGCAGGCCGCTGACCAGGTCCCGGCCGCGGATCTCGGCGTTCGGCTCGTCGGAGGAGGGATACGCCGACCCGAGCGCCATCTTGATCTCCTCGGCGGTCCGCTCGCCGAGCATGAGGGAGTACTCCTTCTTGCCGAAGGTGATGATGGCCTGGTCCAGCTCATCACCGCCGATCCGGATGGATTGCGAGGTCACGATCCCGCCGAGGGAGATGACGGCCACCTCGGTGGTGCCGCCGCCGATGTCCACCACCATGTTGCCGGTGGGCTCGTTCACCGGCAGCCCGGCGCCGATGGCCGCGGCCATCGGCTCCTCGATGATGTACACCCGCCGCGCGCCCGCCTGGTGACCGGCTTCTTTCACCGCGCTTTGCTCCACGCCGGTGATGCCGCTGGGCACGGCGACCACTACCCGTGGTTTGGCCAGGTGGCTGCGCCGGTGCACCTTCTGGATGAAGTAGCGCAGCATCCGTTCCGTCACGTCGAAGTCGGCTATGACGCCGTCCTTCAGCGGCCGGACCGCCACGATGTTGCCGGGCGTCCTGCCGATCATCCGTTTGGCCTCGACTCCCACCGCGACGATCTGGCCGTTGTTCGTGTTCAGGGCCACCACGGACGGCTCGTTCAGCACGATGCCGCGCCCTCGCACGTAGACGAGGGTGTTCGCGGTGCCGAGATCGACCGCCATGTCACGGCCCAGAAACGCCAGCGCGTTGCTCATGTGGTACGAGACCTTCCAATGAGGGTGGTGCCGGGGCTGTGGGGTTCTGCGCCGCGCCTCACGGCATTCCGGCCGGCGACGCGGGCTATGAGTCCTTCATCGTCAAGGGCCGGGCGGCCTAAACAACGTCCGGGAAGAAGATCTTGATCTCCCGCTCGGCCGAGTCAGGCGAGTCCGATCCGTGCACGATATTGTCCTGCACCTCCAACGCATAGTCGCCGCGGATGGTGCCCGGCGCGGCCTTGACCGGATCGGTCGCGCCGGCCAGCCCCCGGAATGCTTCGATCGCCCGCGGTCCTTCCACCACCATGGCCATGAGCGGCCCGGATGTGATGAACTCGACCAGCGAGCCGTAGAACGGCTTCCCGGCGTGTTCCGCATAGTGGGTCTCGGCCAGGTCCTTGCCGACAACCCGCATATCCATGGCCACGATCCGCAGCCCCTTGCGCTCGATCCTGGACAGGACCTCTCCGGCCAGGCCTCGGCGCACTCCGTCTGGCTTGATCAGGACCAGGGTGCGTTCAGACAACGTGCTTCCTCCTCAGCGGGGGCATTGACAGGCAGCATCGGCCACGAGAAGCGCGGATTTACTTGCAGCGGTTTCGGCGTCAATCCTACCGGCGCGGCGCCCCGCCGGCTGCCTGCCACCCCGTCTGGGCCGCTGGCAATCCCCGCCGCGGGACCCTTAACCAACACAGATGCCGCATATCCCGGCAAACCGCCAACCTTACTGGCTGGTGATCATGGGAAAGTGGCCCGCCCCGCGGCCAGATCCTCATCATCATCGCCGTGCAGTGTGGGCGGGCGGCCCGCACTCAGGGGACCTGGTAGCGGCGGCCGAGCCAGATGGCCGTCAGCCAGAGCGCGCCAAATATCGCGCCGAGCGCGTACATCGCCGGGACCACGACTCCGGTCGCGATCACGGCCGCCTGGAGCACGGTCCCGGCGACGAGCGCCCAGCCCTGTCCCGGCCGTCCCACCGCGCCTGCGATCACCAGGGCCGCCGCGGCCAGGACGCCGCCGGTCACGCCCGCCGCCGCCGGCCTGGCGTGCGCGATGGTGATGGCCACCGGGATGGCGAGCCCGATCACCACCACCTCGAAGATCAGCACGGTCGCGCACAGGCGCCTCACGGCACGGTCCCCCCGGTGGAACCGTCGGGCGCCCCCCCGGCCAGCGCGCCCGCGGCGCCGAGCAGCAAGCGCGCCTCACCGGCGGTGGTCGTGGAGCCGGTGATGAGAATCCCCGCGCCGCCGGGGCCGGGCCCGTCCGAGGCCTCGTCGGCCAGTGTGGTGGCGGCCTCGATCGCATCGTCGAGCCTGGGCGCCGCCACCACCCGCTCCGGGCCGAACACGCCGGCCGCCAGCCGCTGCAGCTCCTGCGCGTCCATGGACCGGGACGCGGAGCTGCGGGTCACCACAAGGCGGTCCGCGGCCGGTTCGAGCTGCTCGAGCATCCCGGTCACGTCCTTGTCGGCGCTGACCGCCAGCACGGCCACCAGGGCGCTGAAACCGAACGCCTCGGTCACCGCGTCCACGCTGACGGCCATGCCGGCCGGGTTGTGCGCGGAGTCCACGATCACCACCGGGCTTCGCCGCACAACCTCCAGCCGCCCGGGGGCCGTCATGGCCGCGAACGCCTGCCGGACCAGTTCGTCATCCAGCGGCCCGGTCCCGGTGAAGGCCTCCACGGCGGCCAGGGCGCACGCCGCGTTCTGCGCCTGGTACGCGCCGAACAGCGGCAGCAACAGGTCCGGGTAGCTGCCGTTCAGGCCCGAGATTTCCAGCTGCTGCCCGCCGACGGCCAGTTCCCGGCTGGTCACGCCGAAATCCGTGCCCTCGGCGCGCACCGGCGCCGACACCTCGGCGGCCCGCCGCGCCAGCGCCCGGGCCGCCGCGTCCGGCTGCCGGGCCAGCACGGCGACCGCGCCTGGCTTGATGATGCCCGCCTTCTCGGTGGCGATCGCCTCGACGGTGTCGCCCAGGTAGGCGGTGTGGTCGAGGGCGACCGGTGTGACCACCGCGACCTGGCCGTCGGCGATGTTGGTGGCGTCCCAGGTCCCGCCCAGCCCGACCTCGATCACGGCGACGTTGACGGGCGCGTCGGCGAAAGCGGCGAACGCCATCGCGGTGAGCATCTCGAAGAAGGACAGGCGCGCCGCCTGCTGCCCGTTGACCATCGCCGCGTAGGGCGCGACGTCTTCGTAGGCGGCGGCGAAGTTCTCCGCGGAGAGCGGCTCACCGTCGATGCTGATCCGCTCCCGCAGCGACGAGAGGTGCGGGCTGGTGTACAGGCCGGTCCGCAGTCCGCGGGCCCGCAGCAGGGTCTCGGCCATCCGCGCGGTAGAGGTCTTGCCGTTGGTGCCGGTGACGTGGATCACCGGGCAGGCCCGCTGCGGGTCACCGAGCAGCGTGGCCAGTGCCGCGATGCGGTCGAGCGTTGGCACGATGGCGTGCTCCGGGCGGCGGGAGAGCAGGTCCCGTTCCACAGCAGCTAGCTGGCCTCCCTCGCGGGACGTCGTGCCGGAGGCGCGCGGGCCAGCAGCGCGCTGGCTTCGGGAGGCATGGGGGCCCGGGGGTCCCCCCCGGGCCAGCAGAGTCTCGCCGCCGGGAAGCCGCAGCGCGGAGCGATGCGGCGTTCGGCCCGGCGGCTGCGGCGGGCGTGCGACAGGTTGGCTCAAGCGTTATCCCCCCGGCAGCGTGGTCAGGCGGGCGGTGAGGCGGGCGATGTCGGCCTCGGCCGCAGCGAGCCGGTCCCGGGTCTTCGCCACCACCTCACCGGGCGCCCTGGCCAGGAACGAGTCGTTGGCCAGCTTGCGCTGCGCCTGCGCAGCCTCGGCGCGGGCAGCGGCGAGGTCCTTCTCCACCCGGCGCCGCTCGGCGGCAACGTCGATCACGTCCGCGGTGTCCAGGTCCACGGTCACGCCCTCGGCCGCGACCGACGCGGTCGGGCGGAAGTCTGGCCCGGGGGCGCTGAGCCGCAGCAGGGCGCGGATGCCCGCCTCGTGGCCGGCCAAGGCGCTGGCGGCCAGGCCGGCGAGCGCGGCGGGAACCTGCTGCCCGGGGCGCAGGCCCTGGTCGGACCGGAACCTGCGGACCTCGGTCACCAGCCGCATCAGCGCGGCGATCTCGGCCTCCGCGGCCCGATCATGGTAGTCCGGGCCAGTCGCCGCGGCGAGCCGCTGCCCCGGCCACGGCGCGGTCACCACCGTGTCGCCGCCGGTCAGTGCGGTCCACAGTTCCTCGGTGACGAACGGGATGACCGGGTGCAGCAGCCGCAGCAGCGCATCGAGCACGTAGCCGAGCACCTCGCGGGTGGCCTGCCCGGCCGGGCCGGGCAGGGCCGCCTTGGCCAGTTCCAGGTACCAGTCGCACACCTCGTCCCAGGCGAAGTGGTACAGCGTCTCGCAGAGCTTGCCGAACTCATAGTCCTCGAACAGGGCGTCCACCTGGGCGGTCACCGTGCCGAGCCGGGACAAGATCCACCGGTCGGCAACGGTCAGGGTGGCGGCGCCGGGGCGCCCTGGCGGCACCCGGGCGCCGTTGAGCAAGGCGAAACGGGTCGCGTTCCAGAGCTTGTTGCAGAAGTTCCGCGCGCCGGTGACCCATTCCTCGCTCACCGCGACGTCGCCGCCGGGGCTGGCCCCGCGGGCGAGGGTGAACCTGGTGGCGTCGGCGCCGAACCGGTCGATCCAGTCGAGCGGGTCCACGGTGTTGCCCCGCGACTTGGACATCTTGCGGCCGTACTGGTCGCGGACCAGGCCGTGCAGTGCGACCACGCGGAACGGCACGGCCTGCGACGGCTCGGCGTCCCTCATCGCATACAGGCCGAACATCATCATCCGCGCGACCCAGAAGAACAGGATGTCGTAGCCGGTCACCAGGACGCTGGTCGGGTAGAAGCGGCGCAGGTCGTCGGTGTCGTCGGGCCAGCCCAGCGTGGAGAACGGCCACAGCGCCGAGGAGAACCAGGTGTCCAGCACATCCGGGTCCTGCTGCCAGTCCTCCCCGGCCGGCGGTTCCTCGCCGGGGCCCACGCACCGGACCTGCCCGTCCGCGGAGTACCAGACCGGGATCCGGTGCCCCCACCAGAGCTGGCGGCTGATGCACCAGTCGTGCATGTCGTCAACCCAGTCGAAGTAGCGGGCGGCCAGGTCGCCGGGGTGGATGCGCACCCGGCCGTCCCTGACCGCGTCCCCGGCCGCTTTGGCCAGCGGCTCGACCTTCACGAACCACTGCAGGGACAGCCGCGGCTCCACGACCGTGCCGCATCGGCTGCAATGCCCGACCGCATGAAGGTAGGGGCGGACCTCGGCGACGACCCTGCCTTCCTCGCGCAGCGCGGCCACGACCGCAGGCCGGGCCTCGAACCGGTCCAGGCGCTGGAACGGTCCCGGTGCGGTGATGACGCCGCGCTCATCCATGATGGTGCGGCTGGGCAGCCCGTGGCGGCGGCCGATTTCGAAGTCGTCGGGGTCGTGCGCCGGCGTGACCTTGACCGCGCCGGTGCCGAACTCCGGGTCCACGTGCGGGTCGGCGACCACCGGGATGCGCCGCCCGGACAGCGGCAGTCCGATGTCCCGCCCGACCAGGTGGGCGTACCGCTGGTCGTCGGGGTGGACGGCGACCGCGGTGTCGCCGAGCATGGTCTCCGCCCGGGTGGTGGCGACCACGACCGAATCGGCGCCATTCCCGTACCGCAGCGAGACCAGTTCGCCGTCGACCTCGTCGTGGTCCACCTCGATGTCGGACAGCGCGGTCAGGCAGCGCGGGCACCAGTTGATGATGCGCTCGGCCCGGTAGATGAGCCCGTCGTCGTACAGCCGCTTGAAGATCGTCTGCACCGCGCGGGACAGGCCCTGGTCCATGGTGAAGCGCTCGCGGGACCAGTCCACGCTGTCGCCGAGCCTGCGCATCTGGCCGAGGATCTTCCCGCCCGACTCGGCCTTCCACTGCCACACCCGCGCCACGAACGCCTCACGGCCCAGGTCGTGCCGGGACAGGCCGTCCTTGGCCAGTTCCCGCTCGACGACGTTCTGGGTGGCGATGCCAGCGTGGTCCATGCCGGGCAGCCACAGCGTGGTGTAGCCCTGCATGCGCCGCCGCCGGATCAGCGCGTCCATGAACGTGTGGTCGAGCGCATGGCCCATGTGCAGGGACCCGGTCACATTCGGTGGCGGGATCACGATGCAATACGCGGGTGCGGGCGCGCCTGCGTCCGCGGCGAACAGGCCCCTTGCCACCCACTCGTCGTAACGCCGCGTCTCCACCTCGCCCGGCGCGTACTGCGGCGGTAGCTCGGTTCGCTGGTCTTCGGTCACGTCAGGTGAGTCTAGAGCCCGTGGCGCCGGGACGACGCCGTGGAGCGGTAGGGACCGTCATCGCGCCAAGACAACGGAGGGGGGAGCACACATCAGGGACGGGCAGCTGGTGGAATGAGCTCAGCGGAACCGCAATGCGGCGCAGCCGCAGCGGGGGGCTCCGGGGGGTCGTCCCCCCGGACTAGCACGAGGGCCGGGCTGGGGCGAAGCCGCCGAAGGCGGCGAGCAGCCTGAGGCGCCCGGCCCGATCAGGCGGACTTCTCGCGGGGGGTGCGGCGGTTGGTGACGCCGCGGGGCACCAGGGTGGGGTTCACGTGCTCCAGCACCACCGGGCCGGTGATGACCACCCGCTCCACGTCCTTGCGGCTGGGCACTTCGTACATGACCGACAACAGCACTTCTTCCAGGATTGCCCGCAGCCCGCGGGCGCCGGTCCCGCGCAGGATCGCCTGGTCGGCGACGGCCTCCAGCGCGTCCGTGGTGAACTCCAGGTCCACGCCGTCCAGCTCGAACAGCCGCCGGTACTGCTTGACCAGCGCGTTCCTCGGCTCGGTGAGGATGCGGATGAGTGCTTCCCTGTCCAGGTTGTGCACGCTGGTGATGACCGGCAGGCGGCCGACGAACTCGGGGATCATGCCGAACTTCAGCAGGTCCTCGGGCATCACCTCGGCGAACGCGTCCGCCGTGGCGGTGTCGTTCTTGACCCGCAGCACCGCGCCGAAGCCCATGCCGCTCTTGCCGACCCGCTGCTCGATGATCCGTTCCAGCCCGGAGAACGACCCGCCGCAGATGAACAGCACGTTGGTGGTGTCGATCTGGATGAACTCCTGGTGCGGGTGCTTGCGCCCGCCCTGCGGCGGCACGGACGCCGTGGTGCCCTCCAGGATCTTAAGGAGGGCCTGCTGCACGCCTTCTCCAGAGACGTCGCGGGTGATTGACGGGTTCTCGCTCTTGCGGGCGATCTTGTCGATCTCGTCGATGTAGATGATGCCCGTCTCGGCCTTCTTGACGTCGTACTCGGCCGCTTGGATGAGCTTGAGCAGGATGTTCTCGACATCCTCCCCCACGTAGCCCGCCTCGGTGAGGGCCGTCGCGTCGGCGATGGCGAACGGCACGTTCAGCAGCCGGGCCAGGGTCTGGGCGAGCAGCGTCTTCCCGGAGCCGGTCGGGCCGAGCAGCAGGATGTTGGACTTGGCCAGCTCCACGCCCTCGTCGCCGGCCCTGGTCTCGCCGCCGGACTGGATCCGCTTGTAGTGGTTGTAGACCGCGACCGACAGCGCCTTCTTCGCCTTTTCCTGGCCGATCACGTAGGCGTCGAGGAACTCGTAAATCTCGCGCGGCTTCGGCAGGCTGTCCCACTGAAGCTCGGTGGGCTCGGCGAGCTCTTCCTCGATGATCTCGTTACAGAGGTCGATGCACTCGTCGCAGATGTACACGCCGGGGCCGGCGATGAGCTTCTTGACCTGCTTCTGGCTCTTCCCGCAGAACGAGCATTTGAGCAAGTCACCGCCGTCACCGATGCGTGCCACCCAGTAACTCCTTCATGCGGGGACCGCCACAGCGGCCCGGTCACCACCAGGGAGGCCCGGCCGCCGTCGGCGGGCCGCGGTCCACCGCGGTCAATTCAGTCCGTAATGGAACGGTACCTGCCGAAGGCCCCTCATGCGAAGCCACCCGTTACCGGCGCGGCGGACGCACAAGGGAAACTCAGCCCGGGCAGTACTCCGGTACTGCCTAGGACGACCCTACCTCGGCGCGGCGTTTTAGGTTCGTCAGAACGTCGTCTACGAGGCCATACTCTTTGGCTTCTTCGGCCGAGAAGAACTTGTCCCGCTCGACATCACGGCGGACCTGCTCCTCGTCCCGGCCGCTGTGCCTGGCGATGATCCGTTCCATCGAGGTGCGCATCCGCAGGATCTCCCTGGCCTGGATCTCCAGGTCACTGGACTGCCCGTAGCCGCCTTCGGTGGCGGGCTGGTGCAGCAGGATGCGGGCGTTCGGCAGCGCCATCCGCTTGTCCTTGCTGCCCGCGGCCAGCAGCACCGCGGCGGCCGAGGCGGCCTGCCCGATGCAGACCGTCTGGATCTCCGGCTGGACGAACTGCATGGTGTCGTAGATCGCCATCATCGACGTCACCGAGCCGCCGGGCGAGTTGATGTACATCGTGATGTCGCGATCGGGGTCCATCGACTCCAGCGCGATGAGCTGCGCGATGACGTCGTTCGCCGAAGCGTCGTCGATCTGCACGCCGAGGAAGATGATCCGCTCCTCGAACAGCTTGTTGTACGGGTTCATCTCCTTGATCCCGTACGAGGTGCGCTCGATGAACGAGGGCAGCACGTAGCGCGCCTCTGCCAGGCCGTCTCCGGCGGTTCCGGTCAGGCGGGCCTGGGCCAGCGGCCGGTGGGTTGTGCTCACGGTAGGTTCCTCCGCTCCGGTCCGGATGCTTCAGGAGACTGGCCCGGCCGAGGGGACCTCGACCGCACTGCGGACCACCTGGTCCACGAAGCCGTAGTCCTTGGCCTCGTCGGCGGTGAACCAGCGGTCACGGTCGGAGTCGGCCTCGATCTGCTCGACGGTCTGCCCGGTGTGGAAGGCGATGCGCTCGGCCAGTGTGCGCTTGACGTAGATCATCTGCTCGGCCTGGATCCTGATGTCGGAGGCGGTGCCGCCGATGCCGCCGGAGGGCTGGTGCATCAGGATCTGCGCGTGCGGCAGGGCGTAGCGCTTCTTCGCGGCGCCGGCGCAGAGCAGGAACTGGCCCATGGACGCGGCCATGCCCATCGCGTAGGTGGCCACGTCGTTGGGCACGTACTGCATCACGTCGTAGATGGCCAGGCCCGCGCTGACCGAACCGCCCGGTGAGTTGATATACAGGCTGATGTCGGAGTGCGCGTCCTCGGCGGCGAGCAGGATCAACTCCGCGCAGATCCGGTTGGCGATGTCGTCGTCCACCTGCTGGCCGAGGAACACGATCCGGTGCCGGAGCAGCCGCTGGAAAAGCTGGTCGCCCAGCGGCAGCAGCGGGGCCTCCGCCGTGCGCGCGAGGATCTCGCGCGACCTGCCCGTCGCTGGGCGTCACGCCAGCGATGCCGTCCCTGACCGCCTCCGCGTGCCGCGCCGCGTCGCTCACGGTGCCCCTCCTCGTCTCTGCGCTCTGCCGCGCTGTGCCCACAGTCCTCTCCCGACCATGTCGTCCGCCGCTGGCGCCGTTTCGCCCGGGTGTCGCCGCTCGGCCGCCGCCCGGTTTTCCACTGGGCCGTTGACAGTGACCTTAACGCCGGTGCGAACGTCAATCGTCCCCGGTGACGGCCTGTTCGCTGTCGGCGCACGGGCCGCGCGAGGGATTCAGTCCGCGGCGGCTAGTCCTCGGCGCTCTCCCGCGTGTCGCCGGTCTCCCCGGCGTCCTCGCCGTCGCCGTCCTCGCGGCTGCCGTCGTCACCCGTGGCGGCCGCGGCCTTGATGTCCACCGGCTGCCCGGCCTCGTCGGTGACCGTCACCTGCTCGGTGAGCAGCCGCAGCGCTTTGCCGCGCAGCACCTCCGACATGGCCATGGGCAGCTGGCCCCGGTCCACGATCTCCTTGGCCAGCCGGTCCGGCGGCACGCCGAGACGGTAAGCCTGTTCCACGATGTAGGCGTTCAGCTCGTCCTGCCCCACCCGCAGGTCTTCGGCGCTGGCCAGCTCGTCGAGCACGAAGCTGGCCTTCACCGACCGGCGCGCGTCGGCGGTGATCTCCGCCTGCAAGTCAGGTCGGTGATGCCGCGCGCCTCCAGATAGGCCTCCCTGGTGGTGCCGGACTGCTCCAGCTGCTCGTCCAGCGACCGCTGCCGGCTCTCGATCTCCGACTCCACCAGCCGGTCCGGTAGCGGGATGTCCAGCCGCGACAGCACGGCATCCAGCGCCCGGTCCCGGGCCTGGCCGACCTGCCCGAGGCGCTTGACGCTCTCCAGCCGCGTCCGGGTGCCGGCCCGGAACTCGCCGAGCGTGTCGTACTCGCTCGCCGACTGGGCGAACTCGTCGTCAAGCTCGGGGAGTTCCTTGACCTTGACGCTGTGCACGGTGACAGAGACGTCGGCCTGCTGGCCAGCGTGGTCACCGCCAGCCAGTTCCGCGGTGAAGTTGGTCGAGTCGCCCGCGGACATCCCGGTCAGGGTCTCATCCAGGCCGTCCAGCAGCGTCCCGCTGCCCACCTGGTAGGAGACGCCGCTGGCCTGCGCGTCCTCGACCAGCTTGCCGCCGACCGACGCGGACAGGTCGATGGACACGTAGTCACCCTCGGCGGCGGGCCGGTCCACGCCCTTGAGCGAGGCGAAACGCTCCCGCAGGTCGCCCAGGTACTCCTCCACCTCGTCCGGGCCGACCTCGGCGTTCTCCACGGTGACCGAGATCGCGGACAGGTCCGGCAGCTCGAACCTGGGCCGCACGTCCACCTCGGCGGTGAAGGCGAGCTGCTGCCCGTCGTCCAGCTTGGTGATCTCCAGGTCCGGCTGGCCGAGGGCGCGGATCTCGCTGTCCTCCAGCGCCTTGCCGTACAGCTGCGGGACCGCGTCGTTGATCGCCTGCTCGAGCACCGCACCGCGGCCCAGCCGCTGGTCGATGATCCGTGGCGGGACGTGGCCGGGCCGGAACCCGGGGATCCGGACCTGCCTGCCCACCTCGCGGTACGCCTTGTCGAGGCTGGGCTTCAGCTCCTCGAAGGGAACCTCGATGGTCATCTTGACCCGGGTCGGGCTGAGCTCCTCGACATCGGTCTTCACGGCGGCGTCACTCCCTGGTCGCCTGCGCGGCACGTCGGCGGTGGTGTCGGCTGCGCACGCCCGGCGGTGCGCCGCAGGCCGCGCGTCTAGCAGCTACGGCGGGCCAAGTCTAGGGCAAGCCGAGGCCCCCGGCGGGCCACGCTTCCCCGCCTCACCGGGCCGGCCGGTCAGTCTGCGCCGGTACACGCGCACCGCGAGGAGCGCGAACACCACGACGATGCCGATCTCCCACAGCACGACTTGAGGGCGGCCTCGGCCACCGGGCCACCGGTCATCAGCCCCCGCGTCGCGGTCGCCAGGTCGGCCATCGGGTGACCCGCTCGCGCCTGCAACCGCGGCGTTACGCTGCGAGCGCCGGACGTGATCAGCGCCGTCCCTTCGTCCCGGCAACGATTGCGCGCCAAACGCGTAACCATTCCCGCCCCGCGCTGGTGATCCAGCCATCGGTGCGTAGCGTCTGCAACATGAGCAGGAGCCTGGGCGAGCGCACCGACCGTCCGCTGCCCGGGCCGGAATCCGCCGCTAAGGCGCCGCGGCGCCCGGGCGTCGTTCGTGCTGCGACGGCTCCGGTCGGCCCGCCTGCTGCCCGCCAGCCTACTGCTGGCCATCCTGACCTCGACGATGGTCACCGTCGGGCTGGCCAGCTTCGGCGCCAGAGCGCTGCCCGCCGCCGAGCACCGGCGTCTGGCCAACGTGTCGGACGCGACGATCGAACTCAGCGGCCAGGTCGGCACCGCCCGGGCCGATGCCGACGCCCGCGTCATTCGCTCCTCGATCGCCTCGGCCCTGGGCGGGGTCGGCTTCGGGATGCTCAGCGGCCGCTGGTCCGACCAGCTCACGCTGCCCAAGTCCCGCGGCCAGATCCAGGCGCCGCTGATCCAGGCCGCCGTCCTCGACGATGTCGCCGCCCACGTGCAGCTGACCTCCGGGCACTGGCCGGGCCCCCGCGGCCAGGGCAGCCGATCCAGGTGGCGTTGCCGGCCGGCACCGCGGCCATGCTGCACTTCGCCGTGGGGCAGGTGCTCACGCTGCCCGACAGCCTCACCGGTGTCGCGGGCCCGGCTCCGGGTCACCGGGCTGTACCGGCCGAAGGACCCGGCGGCGCCGTACTGGCGGCTCAGCCTGCTCGGCGCCTCGGGCCGGCTGGTGCAGGGCTCGTTCGTCACCTACGGGCCCATGCTGGTGGCCCCGTCGGCCCTCGGGCCGGGCGGGCTGACGGCAGGGCGAGGCGTCCTGGCTCGTCACCGTTAACACCGGGCAGATCGCACCGGGCGTCACCGCCGCGCTGGGCCAGCGCCTCGGCGCGGTGGTCACTAGCCTGCAAACCCGGCAGGACCTGGGCACCCTGCAGGCGGCCACCACCCTGCCGCAGACCTTGACCGCCCTGGGCAGCGGCCTGGTCGTGGCCAGGTCGCTGCTGCTGATCGGCTCGCTGCAGCTGATCTTGCTGGCGGTCGCCGCGGCCGCCCTGGCCGCCCGGCTGCTGGCCACCCAGCGCGAAGGAGGAGAACTCGCTGCTGTCCGCGCGCGGCGTGGCGCGCAGCCAGCTCGCCTTCGCCTCGTTTGCCGAGGCATCCCTGCTCACCGTGGCCGGCGTGCTGGCCGGGACGATTCTCGGTAGCTACCTCGCGGCCCTGCTGATGTCGGTCAGCGGCCTCCCGTACTCCGCCAGTGGCGGGGCGGATCGGCCTGCTCGGCCGCGGCCTGTCCGGTGGCGCGTGGTGGCCCGCCGCCGTGATCGCCGTGCTGGTCATCGCCGTGGTGGTCCGGCCGGCGCTGCGGCCGGTCACGCCCGGTGCCGCCCGGCTGCGGCGGGGCAGGCAGGCCACGCTCGCCACCGCCGCCCGGGCCGGGCTCGACGTGGCCCTGCTGGCCCTGGGCGTGGTGGCGTTCTGGGAGCTGCGCAGGTACTCGGCGGTGCCCCGGCTGTCCGGTGGCAGCCTCGGCATCGACCCGGTGCTCGCGGTGGCGCCGGTGCTTGCCCTGGCCGGGCTGGCGCTGCTGCCGCTGCGCGCGCTGCCGGCCGCGGCCCGGCTGCTGGACCGGCTGAGCGCCCGTGGCAGGCGCCTCACCGCTGCCCTCGCGAGCTGGCAGGTGGCCAGGCGCCCGGTGCGGCAGGGCGGCCCGATCCTGCTCGTCGTGCTCGCCGTGGGCACCGGCACGCTGGTGCTTGCCCAGCACCAGAGCTGGCGGCAGTCCCAGCTCGACCAGGCGGCCTTCGCGACCGGGGCCGATGTCCGGGCGGGCCTGGCGGCACCGCTCCCGCTGGGCCGGGCCGACCCTGATCGCCCAGGCCCACGGCGTCCTCGGCGCGATGCCGGTCAGCAACTTCAACAGCGGGTTCGACGTCTACGCGCTGGACGCCCGGGCGGCACCGGACACGGTGCTGCTCCGGCCGGATCTGGCGACGCTCCCGCCGGCCGTGCTGTGGCGGCGGATCACCCCGGCCCGCCCCAGCCCCGGCCTGGTCCTGCCGGGCCGGCCGGCCCGGCTGGCGGTGACCGCCGCGGTCCGCCCGCCGCGCGGCGTCCATCTCGGCACCCTGCCGGTGAGCCTGTCGGTCCAGGACGGCTGGGGCATCGTGTACTCGGTCCCGGCGGGCAGCCTGCCCGCCGATGGCCGCTACCACCGTCTGGCCGCGGATCTCACCGGTCCCGGCCAGCCTGCGGCCGGCCAGGCCGCTGCCGGCCAGGCCCGGCGCGGGCGCGGCGGGGCGCGCTACCCGCTGCGGCTGCTCGGCCTGTCGCTGAGCTACCAGCTGCCCGGGTTCCCGGTGCCGCCGTCGGGGCCCACGGCGAGGACCACGCTGACGGAGGCGCGGATCGCGGCGGCCCGCGCCACGCTGGACGTGCGCGACCTGGCGGTCTCCGCCCGCCCCTCCGGCGGCTTCGCGGCGCCGTTCGCCGAAGCCGGCCAGCACCCCGGCACCGGCCCGCGGGCCGGGGCGCGGCGGGCTCGCCGGATGGCACGCCGCGGCGGGCGCCGCGGGCCTCGCCGATCCGCGCGCGTTCGGGATCAAACCGGCCGTCAAGGCGTGGCGGCCGGGCACCGCTTCGCTGACGTTCAGCGTCGGCACCGGGCTCCTCATTCAGAAGTCCGGGGCGGTGCCGGTGCCGGTCGCCGGGCAACTCGCGCTCACCGCCGGGTACCCGGCCAGCCCACTGCCCGCCATCGCGACCCGCGCGTTCTACGGCAGCGCGAACGCCCGCCTCGGCCAGGTCATCCCGCTGCCGGTGGGGAACGCCACCGTGCCGGTGCGGCTGGTCGCCGCGATCCGCGCGTTCCCGTCCGCCGGGGGCACCGCGCGCCGCGGTCATCGTCAACCTCAGCTCGCTGGAGGGCGCGCTCGCCGCGCAGTCGCAGCCGCCGGTGCCGGTGACCGGGTGGTGGCTGCACACCGAGCACGGCAGCACGCCGCGCCTGCCCGCGGGTGCCACCGCGGCGACCTCGGCCGGGACGGCGGCCGTGCTGCTCGGTGACCCGCTGCCGAACGTGCCCCAGCTCGCCCTGCTGGTGATCGCGCTGGCGGCCGCGCTGCTGGCGATCATCGGGTTCGTCGTCTGCGTGGTGGCTGCCGTCACCGAACGCCGCCTCCAGGATGCGCTGCTCGCCGCGCTTGGGCGTTGGCCGCGGCGCCCGGACCAGCCAGCTCTGCCTGGAACAGCTCATGCTCAGCGTGCCCGCCGCGATCGCGGGCGCGCTGATCGGCGTCGGCCTGGCCCGGCTGCTGGTCCCCGCGGTCACCCTCACCGGCGGGGCCGCCGCACCGTTCCCGCCGGTGCACGTGCTGATCCCGCTGGGCTGGACGGCGGTACTGGCGCTGGTGGTGGCGGCCGTGCCGGTGCTCACCGCCGTGGTGGCCGCCGCGCACCGGCCCGACCCGGCCGCCCAGCTTCGCCTCGGGGACTCCGCATGAGCCGCCGCAGCCGGCGGCGCACGCCGGACGACGCCCGCGCGCCGGACGGCCCCCGCCCGCCGGGCAGCCGCCGCCCCCGCCCGCCGGGCAGCCGCGCCCGCACGCCGGGCTGCGGAGCCGGGCTCGTGCCGCCTGGCCGGCCGTGACCGGTACCGGGGCCGCCGCCAGCGCGACGCTGGCCCTGTTGGTGCTGATCTGCACGTTCGTCGCGGTCGCCGTGCCGCGGGCGAGCCTGGGTTACCGGACCGCGGTGCTGCAGCGGACGTTCGCCGGCGCGTCCGCGGACGCAGAAAACGGTGCTGGCCGACGGTGACCTGTCCGGGTTCGGTGAGCAACCGCTGAACGCCGCACAGCTGGAGAAGGCCAGGGTCCAGCTCGCGGCCGGGCTGCACCGCGACGGCCTGCCGCTCGCCGAGCCGACGGCGCGATGGCAGTGGTCCGGGCTGGCCACCGGCACCACCCTGTTGTCGGGGGCCACCGCGCCGGCGCTGCGGCACCTGGGGCAGCCCGAGCTGGAGCTGCTGTACCGCAGCACGCTGGCCAGCCAGTCCGCCCTGGTAGCCGGTCACCTGCCCACCACGATGGAGCGGCGGGCCAGCTCCGCCACGTTCCAGGTGGCGGTCACCACGGCCACCGCAGCCCGGCTCGGCGTGCATGTGGGCTCCCGGCTCCGGACGGCGGGCCAGACGCTGGTCGTGACCGGGATCGTCCGGCCGGTCGGCCCGGCGTCGGCGTTCTGGACCGTCGACCCGGTCGCCGCCGCGCCGCGGCTGACCCAGCTCGGCGTGGACGCCACGCCGTTCCTGAGCACCGCCGCGTTCGTCGGCCCGGCCGAGGTGCAGGCCGTGCAGGCGCATCTGAGCACGGAACCGCTGCACGCCCTGTGGAGCTTCCCGCTCGATCTGCGGTCGGTGACCGCCGACCAGGCCGCCGGGCTGCAGCGGGAACTCCAGGCCGTGTCCTACCTGCCCGTGAGCTCAGCTCGGTCCGCTCCAGCCTCGGCATCCTCGACGGACCGGCTCGCCCCGTTCGCGGTCGGCCTGAGCAACGGCCTGACCGTCATCCTCCCCGCCGTTCGTGGCGACCGACGACGCCGTGCAGCGGGCGCTGTCGCTGCTGTTCGTCAGCCTCGCCGTGATCGCGGCGGTGGTGGTGCTGCTCGGCGCGCGCCTGGTCACCGTGCACCGGGACCGGGAGTTCACCATGATGCGGGCGCGCGGGGCCTCGCTGCGGCAGCTCGCCCTGGTGGCGCTGCGCGGCGGTGCCGTGGTGGTGCTGCCGGCCGCGGCCGTCGCGGTCGCCGCCGCGGTCGCGGTGACCCCGGGGCCCGCGTCCGGGCTGTCCTGGTGGCTGGCGGGCGCGATCACCGCGGTCGCGCTGGCCGGGCCTCCGGTGCTGGCCGCATGGCGGCACCGGACCCGCCGCGACGCCGCCCGCGCCGGGTCCGCGCCGCAGTCGCGCCGCCGGCTGGCCGCGGCGCGCCGGTGGGTGGCCGACGTCACGCTGGTCTGCGCCGCGGTCGGCGGGCTGGTCATCCTGCGCCAGCAGGGCCTGCCACCGCCCGGCAGCATCGACCTGTTCACCGCCGCGGCGCCGGTGCTCGTGGCGATACCGGCGGCCCTGCTGGTGATGCGCGGGTATCCCCTCGTGCTGCGCCTGCTCACGCGCATGACCGGGCGGCGGCGCGGCGTCGTGATGATCGTGGGCCTGGCCCGCGGCAGCGCGGCGGCGCAGGCGGGGGTGCTGCCCGCGTTCGCCCTGGTGCTCGCGTTCGCCGTGGCCGCGTTCGCCGGGATGGCCCGCAGTGCCGTCGCGGCCGCCAACGTGGCGGCGTCCTGGCAGACCGCGGGGGCGGACGCGACCATCACCGCGCCCGAGGTCGGTCCCGGGATCACCCCGGCCGCGCAGCGGGCCATCGCCGGCGTGCCGGGGGTCCAGCGCACCGCCGCGGTCGCGGTGACCACGGGAACGTCCGGCCAGGGCCTGAACCTGCCGGTGGTGATCGTCGATCCGCGCAGCTACGCCGCGCTGATCGCCGCCACGCCGCTGCCCCGCTTCCCCGCCGCCGCGCTGGCCCGGCCGGCCGCGCCCGCACCGCCGCTCCGCGTGCCCGTGCTGGTCTCGCCCGCCGTCGAGGGACATCGTGCGCAACGGGTCGAGCCTGTATGCGGCGGGCCGGACGATGCGGGTCCAGGTGGCCGGCCGCCCGGACAGCTTCCTGGGCGTGCCGTCCAACGGCGGGTTCGCCGTGCTGCCGCGGTGGGCGCTGGGCGCGCAGGCGCCGCCGGCGACCGCGATGGCGGTGGTCGGCCAGCACCTGGACACCGCGGCGCTCGTCGCCACGGCGCCACCGGGCCGTGCCCGGCTCGCAGGTCACCCTGCGCTCGCAGGTGCTGGCCGGGATCGCCGGCGCGCCGCTGCCGCACGGCGGGTTCGTCACGTTCGCCCAGGGCGCCGCCGCCGCGGCGGGCCTCAGCCTGCTGGTGCTCGCGCTCACGCTGGTGCTCAGCGCCGCGGTCCCGGGAGCTGACGCTGGCCCGGCTGGCCACCATGGGCCTCGGACCGGCCCAGTCGCGCCGCATCACCGTCGTGGAGGCCCTGCCGGCGATCCTCGCCGTCGCCGTGGGCGGGGCGGCCTGCGCGCTCGCCCTGGTGCCGCTGGTCGGCCCGTCGGTGAACCTCGCGGCGTTCACCGGCACGCCGGTGGTGGTCCCGCTGCACGCGAACCTGGCGGCGATCGCGGCAACCGCGGCCGGGCTGATCGTGCTCGCCTGGGTGACCCTGGCCGCGCAGAGCAGGCTGGCCCGCGGCCGCGGCACGACCCAGGCCCTGCGGGTGGGCGAATGAGGGGCAGACGGATGGGACCGCATATAAACAACGGACGGCGGCACGCCGCAGGCGCCGGGCCGAACGCCGCTTCGCGACGTCTCCCGCGCGGAGGACCCAGCCTCCCGCCCTGCCGATTTGCGTGCCTCCGGCAC